>JAWKQE010000030.1:0-80654 GCA_041390305.1 Candidatus Eiseniibacteriota bacterium | reverse complement strand
ATACGCGTCCTGATACGCCTCGCGGGCGGTGCGCATCGCCTCGAGTCGTTCCTTGCTCTCCAGGGCCGAGGTTCCCTTCTCCCGCTGGAGGCGACGGAGCCGCTCCTGGAGTTCGGGGAGCTCCCGCCGCAGGGCAGGAAGGCGCGACGTGCGGAGTTCGATCAGCTCGGGGCCGATCTCCCGAAGCCGGTCCATCGGGACGCGGGTGGAGTAGATCTCGTTCTCGTGGTCCTCGTCCCAGATGGTGAGGACCTCTCCGTCGTACTCGCACCGATCGAGCGGGATCTCTTCCGCGTCCATCTCGACCTCGACGAGCTTTCCATCTTCGATCCGCGCCATCACGTCGTGGTCGTCTCCCTCCACGCGGACTGTCATGCGGCCGTTCCGGAGATCCTCGAGATCGTCTTCCGGAACGAACAGCACCTCACCGGCGTCGGGATCGACGAAGGCGAGATCGAGGGTCGACAGCGCGTCGGACAGATCCACGACGACGGAGCCGTCGGTGAGCCCCAACGCGAGGTCCAGATCCTCGAGTCCCTCGAGCCCCTCGAGGACGATCGGGCCTTCGGCCCCGAGCGGGGCCAGGTCGAGGACGAACGGTGGTTCGCCGACAGGGGCGGCGAGAACGAGAGGTGCCGCGGACGGTGGGAGTTCGATCACCCTGTGCGCTGGAGACAGAGGGGCGACGGGCGCGGCCGGCCTGGCGCTCCGAACCACATACTCGACGAGACGGTCCGGGTCCTCGCCGTAGGGCTCTCCCTCCACCGCCGCTGTGGCCGTTCCAAGTGTGGTGAAGCGCGGGCCAAAGAGCACCCCCGTGAGTGCGACGAGCGTCACGGCGGCCACGAGGCCAGGACGTCCACCACGGGGTGTCGACCGTTCCGGTTCCACGAGTCGCTTCACACGGGCGAACAACGGGGAGACTCCTGCCATGGACGCCGCGGGTGCGGGGGCCGGGTCATACCGCCATTCGGCGACCTTGGCCAGGCATCGGGCGAGGTCGAGTCGGCTTCCGGTGAGGACGGTGGCCCAGTCGTCGCACAGGAACTCGGCGGACTGTTGCACCTCCCGCCGGGCGACTCGGTGGAGCGGAAGGAAGAAGAACACGGATTCCAGAACGTGCAACGCTGTGAACCAGAGCGGGTCGCGGCGAACCAGATGCGCCAGTTCGTGGGCGAGCGCGGAGCGACGCTCGCTCTCCGGAAGTCCCAGGAAGGATTGTTCCGGAATGCAGATCTCTCGGAGTCCGAGGGCGAGAGGGGTCGATCCGGTGCCCGTATCCGTGAGGCGGATCGGGTGACGGAGCCCGGCGAGCCGGCAGAGTTCGCGAAGCTCGTTCGCAGCCGGTCCGTTCTCGATCTCCAGGCGGCGTCCCAGGTGACGTCGGATCCGGACCCACGACAAGCCGGCGCGATATGCACCGAACGTTCCGCCGAGGACGAGGAGTGCCGTCAGGAGCGCAGAAGCCCATGCGGCGACCGGAATCGTGGTGCCGCGGAGACTGCCCCCCGAGAGAATCGAGGCGGTCGAAGCGTCCACGCAGATCGGCCCCGCTTCGGCGACGCACGAGTAGGTGTCCGACCCACACGCCGCAGTTCCGCATTCCCCTGCCGTGCGTTCCGATTCGTCGGCTCGTGTCTCCGTGGGCAGGAGCGCCTTGGCCTGGGCGTCGGCAACCCGGACGAGGGGAGTCGAGGCGAGGGGGCCGATCGTCGTCACCGCCGCCGGCCGGATCTCAGGCTCAGGGCCGCAAGCACTTCCGGTCGTCCCGAGCTGACCCAGGGAATCCAGAACGCCTAGGTTGCCGAGTGTTGCGGACACGAGCGCCATGACGATCGCGGACTTCCAGACCGCCTCCTTGACCCCGTGCCAGTGGTCCGGGACGAGGCGGGAGCAGATCCAGGCGAGACCGAGGAGGGCGGTGCTGTAGACGGCGTAGGTGAGTACCCAGTTCGCGATCATGGCTTGTCCTCCAACTCGCGCTCTCTCTGGAGGACGAGTTCTTTCACTCTGGCGAGTTCATCCGGATCGAGGTCGTCGCTTCCCAAGAGGTGCCCGACCACGGCCGACACCTCCCCGCCGAAGATCCGGTCGGCGAGGTCCTGTACCATCGAGCGGCGGATGTCCCGCTGCGAGACCGCGGCCCGGTAGATGTAGAGACGGCCTCGGGAGCGGTGCTCCACGAGTCCTCTTCGTGCGAGCCGACTGAGGAGCGTGGCGACGGTGGTGAGGGCGAGATCCCGTCCCGCGAGCCGGAGATCATCCTGGACCTGCGCGACGGTGGCCTCTTCCCGGTCCCACAGCACCTGAAGGATCGAATGCTGTAACTCACTGATCTGATCGGGTTTCATGGTTCCTCCATGGGTGCCCACATCTTGACGACTGCTGTAATACTACTGCTGTAGTCAGAAGGTTCCAACCCGAAAGGAAGAAATCTCAGGGTCCGGGCTCGGGGAGGCGAGGAGACCCTCCACGGAGTGCGATTCGCGGCGCGAGTGGGCGCTCGTGAGCGGCGGGCCACCAAGACCGTAGGACGCTGAGGCCCTACGATCCGTTCGAAGCGAATCCCTCCGAATACGTCCAGCCGGCCGCTCATGAGGGACGATCGCTTCAGCGCGGAACCGAAGATCCTCGCCGGGCCGCGGAGCGCAGGGCAGCCGCACGCAGGAACATCGCAATCGCTCCAACGACGAGAAGGACTCCGGCCCTTCCAACCGTTCGGTCCGGAGCCTCCTCGAAGTCGTCGACCCGGGCCACGAGCCGCATCAGGGTGAGCCTGGCGTCCGTGGAGTCTACCTTGCCGATGTCCTCGATCAGCGCCTCGACCGTTCGCTCCGCATCGAGCTTCGACTCCGGGGAGAGGCCGGTATCTCCATCCCGGAGCGCATCGCGCAGGAGGGCGAGCTCCCTCTCGAACCGGGCGGGATCACCGGCGGCGGTGGCTGCATCACTGATCGCGCCCTGTACGAACTCCTGTCGCTCGTTCTGGTACACGACCGAACCGGCGTACCCGAGCCAGACCACACCCAAACCGAGGACGAGCGCGATCAGGCCGAACACGAGCCAGGCCCGGGAGGTCATGCCGACGGCCCGGAAGGTGAGCCGAGCTGAGGACTGGTCTCCCCGAGATCGCCGGACGGAACCGCGCCCCGCTTCTGGAAGAACGCCGCGAGGAGCAGCGAGAGCAACGTCCCCGCGATCAGCAGGGCGACCGTTTCGGGAACGATCAGCTTCTCCATCCAGGCGTGGCTGCTCGTGAGCTGCTCGAAGAGATTCTTCGTTCGCTCCGCGATCGTCTCGAGCGTCTCCTCGTCCAGCAGCTGGAGAGCGCCGCGCACGATGCCGAGCTGGAGGGCGGCCGCCATCCCGGTGTAGCAGAGGCCCACGATCCAGCCGTCGCCGAACCGGACCGAGTTCGAGAGTGACCTGTGAATGGCCAGCGCGAGGATGAGTCCGAGAACGAACACGGGCATGGCGAGGTCCGAAGGCCACTCTCCCTGGAAGCTGCCCGTGATCTGCCGCCAGGCCTCGAACGCTCCGATGGCGATCCCGAACACGGTCCCGACCCTGACTCCGTTCATGACCCGAGCGTCCCATCCGAGACGAACGAACATCGTGTAGAGCACCGGGACCATGAGGAGGATCAGGACGAGCGAGGACGCGAGGCCGCCGGTGGAGGAGAGTGCGAGGTTCACCCAGATGTCTCGTCCTTCGGTCTCATCGCGAAAGAGGAGAAGCGGGAGGAGGCCGACGAGCGTGGTTCCCGTAGTGAGAAGGATGGAGCGCAGCTTGATCCGGGTGCCGCGCGCGACGGCGCGACGGAGTAGGTCGACGCGCTCCGACGGTGGGAAGACGCCGAGGTCCGAGCCGCCGAGCTGCTTCCGGAGGCCGGGCAGAAGGGAGCGGGACACGGCGGGCTCCCCCCCGAGCTTCAGCCGCAGGATCGACTCGGCCTCGTGGCGGAACCGGCTGACGAGCAGGATGGCGTTGTTCACCACGATCCCGAAGAGGAGCACGAGCCCGATCCGGGCCGACGAGTCGAAGTCCGACGAGGTGAGCCAGAAGAGGACGACCACACCGACGAGTGCCATCGGCAGGGAGAGCATGACGAGGATCGGGAGCGACGCACTTTCGAAGAGCGCCGCCAGGATCATGAAGATGAAGACGGCCGCGAGTACGACCATGAGGGTCAACTCTTCCTCCTCCTCCGGCGTGAAGAACTGACGCTCCGACTCCTCGGCCGTGTATCCGTAGGGCAGTTCGATTCCGGCGAGGATGTCTTTCAGGTAGGCGCTCCGCATCCTCTCCGTGCCGACGAACTCCCAGTTCACCTGCACGGAGTAGCGCTGGTTGTCGCGCGTGATGTCTCCCGGAGAGAGCTCGAGGTCGATCGAGACGAGGTCACCGATCCGGACCTTCTCCCCGGTTGGGCTCAGGATCACGCGATCGGCGAGGTCGCCGTACTGGATCGACTCGGAATCCTCGTAGATCAACTGGATCTGCTCGCGTTCGCCGTCGACGAACATCCGCCACGGCGTGTCGACCCCGAGCATCCGCCGGATGTGCCCCACCACCTGGACGACGCCGAGGTCGTGTTCGGCGAGCTTGTCCCGCCGAAGCCGGATCACCGCTTCCTCCTGGTCACTCGATCGGAAGCCCGAACTCGTCGTGATCCGGGCGTTCCGCACGCGGCGGTTCCGGTCCACGCGGGCGAGGGTGTTGTCGGCGATCTCCATCAGGGTCTTGGAGTTGTATCCGGTGATCTTGATGAGCGAGTTGAGCCCCGCGCCCCCGAACGTTCCCTTCATGTAGGGCTGGGAGGAGAAGCCACGGATGAAGATCCCCGATCCGCCGGTCTTGTCCGCCTGCTCGGTGAGCAGCTCTCTATATAGAAGCGGGTAGGGCGAGGCGAGGAGTTCGTCGTCGAAGGTGATCCGGATGAATCCCTGGTAGCCGAACGCCTGCGTCTGCATCCGGGCGCCCTCGGGAATCGGAAGCAGAGGTTCCTCGAAGAGCGCGAGCGTCTCGGAAGTGACTTGGACGTCCGTTCCCTCGGGGAGACGCATGTAGAGGAAGAGTTCCTCCTGACTCGGCATCTGCCAGAAGCCACCCTTGATGACCTTCTTGTCGTAGAGGTAGCCGCTCCAGACCAGCAGCCCGAGGAGTACCGGGACCAAGATCCACCAGGCGCGTTGGAGCCCGTAGAAGAACCGTTCGAGGCCGCGTGGTGGAGTCGAGAGGTCCGGCATCTCGTCGACCAGGTGAGCCACCTCTTCCGGCGCGATCTCACGATCCCCATCCTCCTCGCGCCGGGCGAGAGATCCCGCCCACCTTTGGTTGAGGACGACGGGAAGCCACCCGAACGCGACGAAGAGGGAGGCCGCCATCGCCATCGTCACCGAGATCGCGAGCGGCACGTAGTAGAGCGAGAGTCGTCCGGACAGGAAGATGAAGCTGACGAACGCGACGACGGTGGTGAGGGTCGTCGCCATGATCGGGAAGGTGACTTCCCGGGTTCCGCCGACCACGGCCTCGGCCGCGACCTGGAGCTTGGCCGCACGACTGAGGCCATGGCTCCCCGTCCGCTTCCAGGTTTCGACCCGGCGCGAGATCGCGTCGACGACGAGGATCGAGTTGTCGAGGATGAGCCCGAAGCAGACGGTGAGGCCGCTGATCGTGATGAAGTTGACCGAGATCTTGAAGAAGTAGAAGAGCGAGAGCGAGATCACGATCGCGAAGAGGATCGAAGCGACGACGATCGCGGTGAGCCTGAACTCCCGGAGCGAGAGCGCGAGGAGGAGGAAGAGGAGGCCGAGGATGGCGAGGGAGCGGAGGATGAGTTCCTCCAGCTTCTCTTCGAGGTCACGCCCCTCGTCCGAGTCGACGTAGAAGGAGACGTCGAAGGGGAGATCCGCCTCGATCTTGGGCAGTTCCCGACGGAGCGACTGACTCACGGAGACCGAGTTCGAGCCACTCCGCTTTTCGACCGCGATCTGGACGACGTTCTGTCCGTTCGCCCGGACGAAGTATTGCGGGTCCTCGAAGCTCGACGTGACGACGGCGAGTTCGTCGAGCCGGAAGGTGCGTCCACCGGAGCGGGCGACGGCGGCTCGTTCCAGCCCGAGCCGGTCCACCGGGGAGCGGAGGGAGACGGTGAACTCGAGCCCGGACCGCGCGATGACACCGGCGCCGGAGAGGTCGTCGAGCTGTTCGAGGGCCTGGAAGATCTCGTCGGCCTCGATCCCGTAGAGGTCCAGCAGCCGGCGATCCAGCTCCACCTTGAGGAGGGGGCGGGCGCCGCCCTGGATCCGTGCGTCCGCCACGCCTTCCACGGCGAGGATCCGCGGCAGCACCCAGATCTCGGCGCGCTCCCGGAGCTCGTTCGTCGAGAGGGGAGATTCCAGGTTCACGGTGAAGAACTGCTCGGTCTGGAACTCCTCGGGGACGAACGCCTGCACCTGTGGCTGGCCCGCGCCCTGCGGCAGGTCCCGCCTGACTCCACCCAGCTGCTCGTTCATCTCGAGCCGCGCGAAGTCGATGTCGACGTTCCGCCGGAACTCGACCTCGACGACCGACTGCCCGGACCGGCTCCGCGAGACGACCGACTCGACGCCATGGACCTGGCGGGCCGCTTCCTCGATCGGCAGGGTGATCGACCGCTGGATCGCCTGGGGCGACGCCCCGTTCCAGCTCGTCACGATGCTGAGTCGTGGGAGGGAGACGTCCGGGATCGCTTCCACGCTCAGATGGAAGAACGAGTAGATCCCGAGGACCACGAAGGCCAGGAAGACCATCCAGGTCGAGACGGGATGCCGAACGAAGAATCGAGTCATGGGTCCGTCCTCCGGTCCCCTGGGCTACGCCTGCCTGCTCTCCCGGTGACAAAGTTCATAGAGCAGAGGCGTGTAGATGAGCGTCAGCGCGGTCGTGAGGAGGAGCCCTCCCATGATCGTGATCGCGAGCGGACGCTGCAGTTGCTCTCCACTTCCGAGGCCGATGGCCATCGGGGCCATGGCCAGTACCGTCGTCAGGGTCGTCATCAGGATCGGGCGGACACGGAGGCGGCTCGCCTCGAAGATCGCGTCGCGGATAGCGAGGCCTTCCGTGCGGAGTCGCCGGATCGTGTCGATCTTGACGATGGCGTCGTTGACCGCGATCCCGAGGAGCGCGATGAGACCGATGAGCGACATGATGTTGATCGTGCTTCCGCTGATGACGAGCGCGAGCGCCGCGCCGGCGACGCCGATCGGGAGCACCGCCGCGACCAGCAGCGGATCGAGGAACGACTCGAACTGCGCGGCGAGGATCATGTACACGAGTACGACCGCGAGGAGGAGGGCCCACGCGAGGTCGCGGAAGCTCTGCGCCATCTCGACGTCCTCGCCGGCGCGTACCGTCGTCACGTCCGGTGGGAGTTCCATCGCGTCGACGGCTTCATCGACTTCCTTCCAAATGGAACCGAGCGAGCGTCCTTCGACGTTCGCGGAGACGGTAACCATCCGCCTCTGGTCCTTCCGGATCAGCTCGCGGACCGGCTGCTCCTCGCGGATGTCGACGAACGTCCGAAGCGGAAGGGTGCGGCCTTCCGCGATCTCGACCGGTGTGGCGAGGGCGGACGCGAGGTCCCGCCGCGTCGCTTCGGGGAGACGGACCGCGATGTCGATCCTCTGCTCGATCTCGTTGAACGTGGTCGCGAGCGATCCGGCGATCCGGCCTTTGAGCTCCCGGCCGATCTGATCGGGGTCGAGCCCGCTCCGGAGGATCTCCTCCCGATTGAGACGAACGACCACGTTGGGTGTTCCGAGTACGCGGTCCACCTGGATGTCACGCAGACCGTCGACTCGTGCAAGCCGTTCCGCGATCGCCTCGGCGGCGGGGACGGCGTCGTTCTGCTTCTCTGCGATGACGCCGAGGGAGAACGGTGCGCCGCCCGCGGAGAGGATCTCCGTGAGTCCGACCCCTTCCTCGCGGAAAGCGAAGACGATTCCGGGGATCGCCGTGAGCCGGTCCGTCAGCTCCGAACGGATGCGCTGACCTTCCCGGTACGCGTGCCGCCCAGGCTCGATGAAGATCCGCATCCGCGCCGTGTGCGGTGCCGTGTAGTCCTGGATCGCCGCGAGCGTCCGCTCCGTCCGTCCCACCTGCGAGAACACTCTTCGCACCGCAGGGTCACCTTCGAGCCACGACGCGATCTCCTCGGTCACGGTGGTCGTCTCTTCGAGCGGCGTGCCCGCCGCGAGTTCCAGTTCCACGCGGAGGTCACCGGATGTGCGTTCCGGCATGAAGCTCCGCGGAAGGAGTGCGCCCGCGATGCCCGCGCCGGCCAGGAGCAGGACGAGAAGACCGAGGAGCACGGACTTGTGTTCCAGCGACGCGACCAGCACCTGGTGGTACACGTGCCGGAAGGCGGAGAAACCTCGGTCGAAACCTCGCAGTAGTGGATTCACGAGGGCATTGCTCGCCCGCACGAGAAGCGACGGCCGCTCACCGGCGGTCCGGATGTTCGGGCGCAGCACGCGGGCCGAAAGGACCGGCTGGAGGAGGAGTGCCGTCGCGATCGAGACGAGGAGGGAGAATGTCACCGTGAGCGCCTGGTCGCGGAAGAACGCGCCCGCGATTCCGGGCACGTACACGACCGGGAAGAAGACGGCGACGGTCGTGAGCGTCGCCGCGACCACGGCCCGGGCGACCTCTTCCGTACCTGATGCCGACTGGAGAGCGATTCGCTGGTTCAGGCGGAACTGCGCCGTGGCCACATCCGCTTTCGCTGCGTGAGTCGCAGCCGTGGTGACCACTGCCGACTCTGCGTCTGTTGCCACCTCTACCTGCGGCGCCGTCTTCGGATGCGTGGCCACCGCCGCGCCCACATCCGCCTCCCCACCCGTCTCCCCTTCGGCGACTGGGTCCTCCGCGATGTGTCGCGTGATGTTCTCGAGGACGACGATGGCGTTGTCGACGAGCATACCGACGGCGAGCGAGAGCCCACCGAGGGACATGAGGTTGAGTTTCACCTTGGCGAAGTAGAGGAGTGCGAAGGTTACGAGTACGGAGATCGGGATGGAGAGCCCGACGACGATCGTGCTGCGAATGTCCGCGAGGAAGAAGAAGAGGACGAGGAACGCGAGGACGGCACCATAGAGGAGCGAGGTCGTGAGCCCCTGGAACGATGCGCGGACGAACTCAGCGTCCCGGTAGACGAACTCGTACTGGAAGTCCCGGTAGTCGTCGGCGAGCACGCCGAGTGCGACGTCGACCTGCTCGGAGACCGAGATCGTGTTCGCTTCGGGCTCCTTGTAGAGCAGGATGGAGACGACCGGGTGTTCGCCCAGCAGCGTGACGCCCTCGAGCTCTTTCGTGGTGTCGCGGACGTCCGCGACGTCGCCGACGCGGATGCCGGAGAGGCCGGCGCGCTGGATCTCCGTCTCGCGGATCTGGTCCAGGTCCTCGAACTCTCCGTTGATCCGGAGAGAGAGGTGGAGAGGGCCCTGCCGGATCTGTCCGCCCGGGAAGGAAACGTTGCTGGAGGCGAGAGTCTGCCGGAGCTGTTCGACCGTCACTCCGTAGACCGAGAGCTTGTCGAGTTTCGGCTCGACGAGGATCTCGCGGTCCGCGCCACCCACGACTTCGGCCTGGCTCACTCCGTCGACCTGTTCGAGGGCAGGCTTCACGACTTCGGTCGCGAACTCGGTGAGCTGCTGGATCGGTCCGTCACCTTCCAGGACGAGGATGCTGATCGGTCGCGAAGTCGGGTCCCAGCGCAGAATGAGTGGACGTTCCGCGTCTTCGGGGAAGTCGTCCCGGAAGGAGACGCGGTCGATCGCTTCGCGGAGGTGGAGGTTCGCGAAGTCCATCTGCGTACCCCACTCGTACTCCACGGTGACCATGGAGACGCCTTCGCGGGTACGGGAGGACACGGAACGAACGCCGGTGAGCGCGGTCGCGACTTCCTCGATCGGCTGCGTGACCATCCGTTCGAGGTCTTCGGCCGGGATCTCCTCGTACGCCGTGACCACGGTGAGACGTGGGTAGACGATCGATGGAAGGAGGTCCACCGGTAGCTTGTTGTAGCTGATCCCACCGATGAGCACGAGGGCGAGGAACAGCATGGCGACCGCGATCGGCCGCTGGATCGCTCCGCGGAGCATCTAGCTCTCCGTTTCCGTCCGACTCCACGGATCCGAGATGGGCAGGGTCTTCCTGATCTTGATCTTCGCTTCGTCCGTCAGGGTCAGGTGATCGGAGACGACCACCTTCATGCCCGGGTCGAGCGGCCCACCCTGGAGCACGCTCTTGATCTCGACGACGTAGTCGTTCTGCTCTCCGAGCGTCACGTAGACCCACTTCGCACGGTCTCCGTCGACGCGGAAGAGAAGGGGGCGTCCGTCGCGGGTGAGGATCGCCTCCCGCGGAACGAGGAGCCGGTCCTCCAGCGTTTCGCCCGCAATCGAGGCGCGGACGAACATGCCCGGCCGCACCTTCCCGTCTTCGCTCGTGTAGCGGATCAGGACTTCGCACGTGCGCGTGGTCGAGTCGATCCGGGGGCTGATCACGTCGACCTTGGCGTCGAGTGTTTCGGCCAGGGCCGGGACGATGAGAAGCGCGCGGTCCCCGACTTCGAGCCCACGAAGATCCGACTCGAGGACTCCCACTTCTGCTTCGACCTCGACGTTGTCCACGATCGAGCAGACCGCCTCGCCGGCCGATACGCGCTGTCCGCTCACCCAGGTGAGTCCCGTGACGACGCCAGTGAACGGCGCCCGGATCTCCGTGCGTTCCAGGTTGAGACGGGCCCGCTCCTCGTCCGCCTTTGCGGCGGAGAGGCCGGTCCTCGCCTCGACGAGGTCGCGCCGGAAACTGCCTTCTTTCAGGGCCTCGACTTCGATCTCCCTCTGCTTCGTGATCCGATCGTCTCGGGAGATGCGTCCCGCCCGTTCGTCCGACCAGAGCTCCTCGAGCTCTTCTTCGATCGTCGCCTGCGGGGCTTCGCCGTCGACCTTCTCTTCCTCGATCAGGATCTGGCCCAGCGCCTTGAGGTAGCGGGAGCGGGCCTCGTCGATGGCGACCTGATACTCACGGCCGTCGATCCGGGCCAGGAGTTGACCCCGCTTCACGGACTGGCCCTCTTCCGCGAACACGCGATCCAGTCGGCCACTGATCTCCGCCCGGATCTCCGCTTCGCGGCGGGCCCGGATCCTGCCCTCGGCGACGACGGGGACGATCAGATCGCCGCGCACGCACGCGGTGGCGTTGATCGTCGTCGTCTTCTCACGGGCCTTCCGGTCCTCGTCGCCGTTGTCGTCTCCGGACTCGTCGCTTGCTTCGTCCTCGCCCGACGCGCTCTTGGCTTCCTCCGCGCCGGACTTGGATCCGTCGTCGCCGGAGTCTCCGGACTCTCCGCCCGCCGCGACCGCAGTGCTGTCCGCACCCGCTCCGCCCGCGCCGCCGTCCCCGGAACAACCGGAGAGTCCGAGTGAGACGACGAGAAAGGCGGCGAGCACTGCGAGCACCATGTGCATGCGTGGGGCGATCCCCGTGTGAGTGCTGCGGGAAGGGAGGGAGAGAGTGACCATTGCCGGGGCCTCCTGGACGGGACTCGAAGCGGAGAAGCGCGTTGGAAGAGTAGCCTGCTCCCCGTCCGGCGCAAGAGAGGAGCAGGCCCAAGAGTGGCGGAGAGGACTACTTGAGCGCGATCTGGCCCTGGTCGAGCTTGTAACAGATCACGGACATCGGTTCCGCTTCCTCGTCGGTCTCGACTCCAGAGGCACCGCCCTGCATCGCCAGGAACGCGCCGAGGAAGTCGGTGACGACGTAGAGCCGGTCGCCGACGAAGAAGTATCCATCCTGCCGCGGCTTGCCCTCGCCTTCGATCGTCACCTTCTTCACGAAGTGTCCGTTTCGGTCGAAGACGTCGAACGTGCCGAGAACGCCGTCCTTCGGGTGGCTACCGTTGCTGTTCATGACCCAGAGAGACCCGTCGTCCCGGGTGTAGACCGTCGCGATGGCGGCATCGTAGTCACCGATCTCTACGGAGGCACCGGGTGCCTGGCGGGTGAAGACCGACCAGATGCTCTGGAGATACTCGTGCTCTTCCGCGGTGCGCTTGTGAGGCGAATGCTCCGCGTGGATCACGCGGTCGACCGTACCATCCGGCTTCCACGTCGTGATCTCGTAGTTCCCGGGGCTCGTGGCCCCGAAGACGCGGCCGTCCGGGCTCACCGCCCACCGGTTCTGGATTCCGTCCCAGTCCTTCTCGTGGAACACCGGGCTCGCGAAGTCCAGCACGCGCGGTTCGTCGTAGTAGGAAGCAACGATGTTCCCCTTCGAGTCGATCCCGCGCAGCATGATCGTCTGGATGAACGTGCCCTTCTCCTGGATGAAGTTGTTCCCCATCGCGAGGCAGACGAGCTGGTCACCGGAGAGCCTGGCGCCCGCGACGGTGATGAAGCCGTCGCCTTCGATCTTCGGCGTCGGGTACTCGCCGGCGGGTTCACCGGTCTTGGTCAGGAGCACGATCTTGAGCGGCGCGGCCTGGAGCACGCCCACCTCTCCGGACGGAACGAAGAAAAGACCGGTCGGCGCGCGAAACTCACCGGGGCCTTCGCCTTCACGTCCGATCGTGCGGATGTAGGCGCCGTCCGGTGAGAAGATCTTGATCTCGTTCAGCTGCAGGTCGAGGAGATAGATGTTTCCATCCGAGTCCGTGGTGACCTGGTTGATGACTCCGAAGAACTCACCCTCGGCGTCCGTGTCCCCGCCGATCCGCCAGAGTTCCTGGGGCTTCAGCGTGACCTCAGGGAGCATCGGCTGCGCTGGGTTCATGACGTGGACCACGCCGTCTCGGGTTTCCTCGGTGCCCTTCCAGTCCGCGGCGTCCGCAGACGTCGCGACGGCGAGGATGGCGAGGGGCAGTGTGGCGAGCGATAGCATCCTGAGTGGGGTACTCATTCCTTCCTCCTGAGGACGACCGTCCGGATCATCCCGGGCCGGCCGCACATGGTACCGGGTACCAAGGGGACGATTCACGATAGAACAAAGACCGGCCCGCAAGCTCCGTGGCTTGGGGAGAGGGGCATGCCGAAGGAACCTGCGGACCGGTCTAGTCTTTGAGCCATGAAGCGGGCATCTCGCGTCTCTTCCCCGGGGAGTTGGACGCGCCGGAATCCTGGAATGTTCAAGACCCGGCCGGCCGTCCCTACCCTGGGCTGTACCTTGGGCGCCGCTTGGCTGGAGCAATCCGAAGTGCGCCTCTCCCCACTTGAACCGTACGAATCCCGGTCGCGAAGGTTGCATGTTGGATCGGAAAATGTGCCGGGAGCTCTCTCGGGCAGGTAAGTCCATGTGGTGCAAGGCTCTACGGCCGCAATCGGGCTGGGCGGGATGCGCCGGGCAAGTGATTGTCCTGCAACGGGTTAGTTACCGACCTCAGTAGCGGGGCACATTCTTCGATCCACAAACGTCGGACTCCAGGGAGGTCTTGGGATCCGCTACCATGGTCGGGTTGCCCCAAAGACCCCCGACGGAGGTGGAAGTACGAATGGCCCGACAGATCGACACCTATCTCGAACCCCTCCTGGACGAGGAACGGTTCGCCTTCTATCAGGCGGTCTGTGACTTCGGCGATGCGGAGATCGCGCCGAAACTCCTCTCCTGGGAGCGCGAGCACCACCTCGTGCCGGACGACGTCCTCCGCAAGATGGGCGAGTTGGGTCTCTTCGGGCTCACCGTTCGGGAGGAGTTCGGGGGACAGGGCGGGAGCCATCTCGACCTCATCCTGATGGGGTTGGCGCTCGGCTACCACTCGCAGAGCGTGGCGATCACGCCGGGGGCGGCCTCGAGTCTCGGGACGAAGCCGCTCCAGCTCTTCGGGCGGGACGACCAGAAGAAGGCACACCTTCCGGACCTCGCGGCCGGGAAGCGGATGTTCGTCTTTGGACTGTCCGAGCCCGGACGAGGCTCCGACGCGACCAACCCGGAGGTCGTGGCCGTCCGCAAGGGCGACGGCTGGGTGCTCAAGGGCGAGAAGTGCTGGTCGACCAACGCGCGCTGGGCGAGCCATGTCGTGGTCCATGCCCTCACCGACCCGAACGGTCGGCCCGGTTACCGTTCCACCTGCTTCATCGTTCCGATGGATGCCGCGGGCGTCCACTACCAGGAGATGGAAGGCAAGCAGGTCTGGCTCCAGTCGTCCACGGGCTCGATCGCGTTCGACGAGGTCGAGGTGGCGGGAGACACGATCCTCGGTGAAGAGAACGAAGGCTTCAAGGTGATGGCGACGACGCTCAACGGCGGGCGGCTCTTCATCGCCGGACTCTCTCTGGCTTCGCTCGCGTTCATGCTCGACAAGTGCCGCACCTACGTTCAGGAGCGGATCCAGTTCGACGACAAGCCGATCGGTCGTTTCCAGCGGGTGCAGGACGTGCTGCTCGACATGGACATCGCGCTCCATCAGGGCGTGACCTGGCTCCTGCATCTCGTCAAGGAGTACGACGCCGGGACGATGAGGCGCGAGTCGGCGGCCAAGGTGAAGATCGAGTGCTCGCGTCGGGCTTCCGAGCTCGCGATCCTCGGCATGGACATCTGCGGCGGCGTCTCCTGTCTCGACGAGTTCGGCCTCATTCGGCACAACCGGGACCTCTTCGTCTGCCGGGTGGGCGAGGGAAGCAACTTCGCGCTCAAGTCGCTTTCGACGCGGCCACTCGTTCCGGAGATCGCGAACATCCTTGAGTAGCGGCGGGCCAGGTCCGGATCGGATCGCGGGAATCCCGGTCGCCTTTCGGACGGAACACGAAGTCGTCCTCGTGAAACCCGCGGGGATCGCTTCCGAGCTGACGAGCGACCCGAAGCGCGTGTCTCTTCTCTCCCGCATGGTGGACGCAGGCCTTTCCGAGGCGCGACTTCCGCACCGACTCGATCGGGGTACGCGTGGATTCCTCCTCGTTGCACTCACGTCGGACGCGATCCGCTTTCACAATGAACGTGTCCGCGAACGGAGCTGGCGGAAGGTCTACCTCGCGCGCGTTCGGTGTGCGGCGCCCCGTCACGCCGCGCTCCTGGGTGAGCACAAAGCGTATCTCAAGCGGCGCGGCAACCGGATGGAGGTCGTGCGAAGCGGGGGACAGCCGTCCTTCCTCAGCGTTCTCGGTGTGCACGACGCGCCCGGTGGGGGTGCGCATGCGGTGATCGAGCTCGGTACGGGTCGCTATCACCAGATTCGCGCCATGATGTCCTCGCTCGGTGCGCCGCTGATCGGTGACGACGCATACGGGGGTGGAGACGGAACGTTCTACCTGGAACATGTCGTCTTCGCGTTCCAGCCGATGGAAGGGAATCGGCAGGAGCGGGCGGAACCGCCTCTTGCTTCGCGCACGGTGACCTTGTTCGATCCCACGGATCCTGATCGCGAGGAGCTGGCGGCGGAGACGAGGGAACTGCTCGCGCGCTGTGCGCGAGCGGGCGAAGGTGAGTCCGCTGATGGTGGGGGGCGTGGAGCGCTCCAGAAGTGAGACTTTCGACGAGCGCAAACGGTTCGTAGGGATGTGCGGGCTGAAACGATAGAGGGTGCGATGGACGAGCCTTGGAAGTCGTGGTTGGCGGAACCGCTGCCGAGAGTCGTTGCGGATGACGATGCGGTCGGCGGCCGGATTCGGGTGCGGGACGAGGACTTCTTGGTCGAGGAGATTCCGGCCTACGAACCGAGTGGGGACGGAGAGCATCTCTTCCTCTGGATCGAGAAGAAGGGGAAGAACACGCAGGACGTCGTTCGGGCGCTCGCCAAACTCCTCTCGATCTCCGATCAGGACGTCGGCACGGCGGGGATGAAGGATCGCAACGCGGTAACGCGACAGTACGTTTCCGTACCGTGGGCCGCGGCCCGCGCCCGCCTCGCGCAGGGGGGTGGTCTTGCGAAGCCTTCGGACGTCTCCCTCGGCGAGGACATCCACGTCCTGTCCGCCGGGCTCCACGGGAATCGTCTCAAGACCGGACATCTCCACGGAAACCGGTTCGAGATCCGGATTCGCGACGTGCATCCGGAGGCCGCGGTCCGCGTTCCACGGGCGGCCGAACGGATCGAGGCGCACGGGATTCCCAACTTCTACGGTGAACAACGGTTCGGGTGGGACGGGCAGACCGTGCAGCTGGGCTTGGAGCTTCTCCTGAAGCGGGATGACGGACGACGGGTGCGACGGAACTTGCTCCGTCTCGCGCTCTCCTCGGTTCAGTCGGTCCTCTTCAACCGTGTGTTGCTCGAACGGCTCTCCGATCGGTTGCTCCATCAGGTGATCGAGGGGGACCTGATGCAGGTGGCACCTGCGGGAGGGTTCTTCACCGTCGAGGACGTGGCTCGGGAGCGGAGTCGACTCGAACAGGGGGAGATCCTACTCACGGGGCCGATGTTCGGCCGCAAGATGCGCGGTCCGAACGGCCCCGCCGCGGATCGCGAGGCGCGGATCCTGGACCAGGCAGGCCTCACGCCGGAAGCCTTCCATGGACACGGGAAGCTCCTCCTTGGAGCCCGCCGTCCACTCCTCGTGCGGCCGCGGAACCTGAAGGCGTTGGTCGATGACGAGGGCGTGCTCGTCAGCTTCGAGCTTCCCGCGGGTGCCTACGCAACGATCGTTCTCCGCGAGTTCATGGGAGAGACCCCCGCGAGTGGACGAACCGAGCAGACGAGTGCCCCAGATGGGGAGTAGGAGGGCCAGAACGGCCCGGTAGGCAGGCCGATCA
The DNA here is from genome assembly GCA_041390305.1 of Candidatus Eiseniibacteriota bacterium. Classification (GTDB taxonomy): domain Bacteria; phylum Eisenbacteria; class RBG-16-71-46; order CAIMUX01; family CAIMUX01; genus JACKCR01. The sequence continues at coordinate 63,929 of JAWKQE010000030.1, read as the reverse complement.
CTCACGACTGGTCCGTCCTTCGCTCGCAGCTCACGCACGACCCGCAGCTCTTGCTTCCACGCTACCAACCTCTTGCACGTTTCCGGAGAGTCGCGCGCCGTGTTGGTGCGCGACTTGTCATGAAGTCTGCGGGGATCCCAAAGTGGCGATGTGAGGATGCGATTCCTCGATGGAAGGAGATGAGGCGGCGTGCTTGCGTTCGAGAACGGTAGACTGGACGAGTGCGTGCTGAGTGAACTGAGCTGCGCCGCTGAGGACGCGGAGCGTGCCGATACGGCCAACGACACGGACTGCGGCACTCGTCCCGGACGGCGCGGACCGATGCGTCGGTTTCGGTCGCTGTCGCCACTCGTCGCATTCGAGCTGCTCTTTCTGCTTCTCCTCCTCTTCGCGCTGTTCGCACCGAGTGGCCTCCTCGCCGCGGAACCGCCGCTGGAGGGGACGCTCTCGATCCCGTTCGAGATCCGCGACAATCTGATCACGATCGACGTCGAAGTCGACGGCGAAGTCGGTGGACGGGTCCTTCCTCTCATGCTCGATCTCGGCGACTTCCGTGCCTTCTCCCTCTCCTCCGCGGTGCTCGACAGTGCCGGCGTGGAGTTCACCGGAGGAGTCGACCTGTTCACGAACTACGCGGGAACGATGTTGCAGGCGCGCAGGTTCGTTGCTCCTTCGGTCCGGATCGCCGGCCGTACCTGGGAAGGCGTGGAGGGAAGCGAGGACGTCTACGATCCGGAGAACCCATCCCCCAATCCGTACGGAGCCGTGGGCCGGGCATTCTTCGCGGACGCCACTTTGACACTCGACTATCGCAACGGTCGGATTCTCGTCGACGAATCTCGTCCTTCCGCCAGACGCGAGACCGGGCGGACGGGAGAGTGCGTCGCCTTCGATCCGAGTGGTCCGATTCTCGTCGATGCCGAGATCGATGGGGAACGCCATCGTCTTCTCGTCGACTCCGGAGCCACTCACTCGATTCTCGACGAGAGCCTCTTCGGAGAGACAGAGACGTTCAGCGGCTACTCCGCCTACCGAGCGCATACGTTGACGCTCGGCGATCGCGTGTTCGAGGGGCAGACGTTCCTCAGGCTCCCCCTGGGCCAGCCGGACTTCAGCGGAATCCTCGGCTACGACTTCCTCTCCCGAACGTCGCCAACGCTCGACCTGCGAAGCGGATGTCTCTACCTGAACGAGTGACGAGTGAAGAGTGCCGTCCGGCCGACCGGGCCTACCGCACGCGTCGTCGCCGGTTCTCCATGAAGTCGACGAGGACGTAGCTTCCGAGTTGGTCAGCGGACGTGAAGTACGCGCGGCCTCGGTTCCGCTCCGTCAGCTGCTGTACGAACCGCTGGAGGTAGGGATCCTCGGCGACCATGAACGTCGTGATCGGAATCCTACGGCGGCGACACATGACCGCTTCGTCGAGGGTCCGGTTCACGATGATCGGGTCCATACCGCCTACGTTCCGGTAGAGGCGGCCGTCTCCCAGACGGATCACGGTCGGCTTGCCGTCCGTGACGAGGAAGATCTGCTTGTTCGCCTGATGACGACGCTCGAGGATCCGGCGCGCGAAGCGGAGGCCTTCCTGCGTGTTCGTGTGGAAGGGACCGGCACCGATGTAGGGGAGGTCCTTCACTTCCACCCGCATCGCTTCGTCCCCGAAGAGGACGACGTCGAGTGAGTCCTTCTGAAAACGGGTGAGGATGAGTTCGGACAGCGCCATCGCGACAATCTTGGCCGGGGTGATCCGGTCCTCTCCGTAGAGGATCATGGAGTGTGACACGTCGATGAGGATCACCGTCGCGCACGAGGTATGGTGGTCGGTCTCGAGGACGGTGAGATCCTGCTCGCCGAGGTCGAACTCGCCGAGGCCGGTGCGCCGGATCGAGTTCATGATCGAGTCGGAGAAGTCGATGTTCCGGAGTTCGTCTCCGAACTGGTACGGGCGTCGCTCCGGTTGGGACTCCGCTCCTCCCATGCCTTCATGCGGTGTGGGGTGTCCTCCCACGCCGCCCATCCGGAGGTTTCCGAAGATCTGCTCCAGGCTCGAGGCGCGGATCGTCCGTTCGGCCTTCTTCGTCAGGACGCGCCCCTCGGGTGTGCGGCGCACGAACTCCTCGTTCTCGAGCTGGCGTTCGAACTCGTCGAGGTCCCAATCGTCGGGGATGTAGCCCTGGGCCTGCATGGAGCGGAGGAACTCGAGCGCGCGTTCGACGTCGCCGTTCGTGCGGAGCACGAGGCTCTGGAAGAGCTCCATCAACGTCTTGAAGTTCTCGAGTGCTTCCTTCAGAGACTCGTCGAACTTCTCGAAACGGTATTCCATCGCCGCCTCAGTCCTCGTCGCCGCCCAGCATGTTCGCGAGCATGTCGGCGAATCGGATCGTGCCGTCCTTCGACTGCTTCGCGATCAGGCTGACTTGGTGGAGACACTCGAGGATCCACTCCATGGCCAGCGCTTTGACGGCGGAGTAGTTGTCACCCGCGAGCGAGGGGTGGCCTTTCGTGATCGCATCCTTGTGTGCGTCGACGAGCTTTCCGAGTCCGGGCACCGTTCCGAGTGTTGCCTGGTAGGTTTTCCAGTCCATGTCGTCGGAGAGTTCGACCCGCCCGCCTTGGGAGAAGAACGAGAGGATCTCCCGATAGTCGGACGGGACCTCGCGCTGTGACTCCCTCTTCGGCTCGTCCTCGAATCCGAACGTCTCGCGCCGGGGCTTCTTGCGGCTCGCGGTGTAGACCTTGGGGAACGTCCGCTCGAACACCTTGAGCATGGCCCGTCCGACCAGCTTGTGCGCGACGATCTGTGGGCCTTCCTGCTCCCCTTCGTAGACGAGCTCCACGCGTCCGGTGATCGCGGGGACCACCGCGGCGAGATCAGCGAGCCTCGGCACGGGCGGTTCGCCGGAGCGACGGATGATCCGTCTTTCGACGGCACTGTGGAGCAGTTCGTGCGCGCGGATGGGAAGACGCTGCGAGACACCCGAACTCTGATCGACGTAGTCGCTCTCGCGGGCGGTGAACGCAATCTGCTCGAGAATCTCGTCGACGAAGCGTGGCACCGCGATCTCGACGTGACGATCCGTCCACGCTTCGGCCTTCGTGATCTCGATGGCCTGGTCCACCGTGCGCGGGTAGTGCGTGAGGATCTGGCTGTCGATCCGGTCCTTGAGCGGCGTGATGATGTTGCCGCGGTTCGTGTAGTCCTCCGGGTTCGCCGTGAACGAGAGGAGGATGTCGAGCGGGATCCGGATCGGGAATCCGCGCACCTGGACGTCCTTCTCTTCGAGGATGTTGAGGAGGCCGACCTGGATGCGCGGCTGCAGGTCCGGCAGTTCGTTCATGACGAAGAGGCCGCGGTTGGAGCGGGGGATGATCCCGAAGTGGAGGGCACCCTCGTCGGAGAGATCGATCTTCTCGCGCGCGGCTTTGATCGGATCCACGTCGCCGATGATGTCCGCGATCGTGACGTCCGGTGTGGCGAGCTTCTCGTGGTAGCGCTCCTGCCTCGAGATCCATTCGATGGGGGCGTCGTCCCCTTGCTCCGCCACCCGGCGCTTGGCTTGCGGGCTCACCGGGTGGAACGGATCACTCCGCAGGGGGCAGCCCAGGACGGCCGGCATCCACTCGTCGAGGAGGCCGACGAGCTGGCGGACGATCCGGGTCTTCGCCTGTCCCCGGAGGCCGAGGAGGATGAAGTTGTGCTGTGAGAGGATCGCGTTCTCGAGCTGCGGCAGTACGGTCTCCTCGTAGCCGACGATGCCGGAGAGCCAGGGTTCTCCCGTCGAGAGCCGAGCGAGGAGGTTCTCGCGGAGCTCCTCCTTCACGGTACGCGACCGCCACCCACTCTCGCGGAGTGCGCCGAGGGTCCGGATCTGTCGTGGGTCGGGATGAGAGGTCATGTTGCGATCGGTCTCCCCGTGTGGCGGACGGTCGGTCGGAGGGTTCTGGTGTTCCGATGCGGCTCAAAGGGATAGGTGTCGGACCCAACGAAACGGCCCCCGGACTGGGAAGGTCCGAGGGCCTGAATCGAAGGCCGGCTGTGATCTGCGCCTGGGGAGTCGCCGGCGCGGCCGGAGGACCGACCGCGCTCGGGCATCGATCCGGAGCGGTTACTCCGGCCGGTAGCTGTTCTTGATCTGACCCCACGAACGCTCCTCGGTCGGAGTGATCGTGCAGGGGTTGGGCTCACACGAGACGTCGTCACCCAGGTACTGACCGTCCGCGCTCTCGCACTCGACGAGGGTCAGGACCTGACAGGTTCCGTCTTCCGCACAGCACGCGCCGGTCGGAGGAGGCGGGCAGGGGTTCGGGTCGCAGGTGGTGTCGTCGCCCTGATACGTGCCCTGAGAAGCGTCGCAGTCGGACTCGTTGAGGAAGCGGCAGCTGCCATCGGCGTAGCAGCACGCTCCGGTCGGAGCCGAGCAAGGGTTCGGGTCGCACGAGCTCTCCGATCCCTGCGGGACGCCACCCTCGTCTTCGCAGTCGAACTGACCCATGAACGTGCATTCCTCGCCGAAGCAGCAGGCGCCCGGCTTGGGACACGGATCCGGGGAACACGGTTCATCGTCGCCGAGGTAGTGGCTTCCGGCGTTCTCGCAGTCTTCCTGGGTCCGGTAGGAGCAGGATCCGCTGTCGGAGCAGCAGGCTCCGGTCATCGGCTCGCCCTCACACGGATTCGGTTCGCACAGGACTTCGTCGCCCAGATAGGTGCCGCCCTCGGCCGAGCACTCGTCCTCGGTCGACATCGAGCAGAAGAGGTCCGGGAAGCAGCAGGCGCCGTGGGCCGGAGATCCGGTCGGGCAGGGCAGGTACCCGGGATCCGTTCCGAAGCCGAGACTGCCCAGGTCCTCGATCGGATCGAGGGTCGACGGGACGTCGTCGTCCGCGAAGAACGCACCCTGACTCGGGTTCGCGACGATGTCGAAGCTCACGTCGGTTCCGTAGCCGGAGTAGTTGTAGCCGGCGAACCAGTAGAGATCGACGAGCGAGGCGGTCTGCGCGTTCTGGAACGTGACGGCCGTGCCCGCCCCGGGGGCCGGCCACTCCGAGTCCGCGAGTTCGAAGTCGCCGGATGGACCGAAGCCCTCGAGTACGATGGCGCCTTCGTCATAGTCGATGCCGAACGTCACGCCGAGTAGCCGGGGCGAAGCGCTCTCGGGGAAGGCGGCCTTGACCCACCAGACGAAGTGCTCATCCGCGGGGTAGTTGGTTTCGGCGGTCGCGCATCCGCCGGGCAGAGGGCCCGCTCCTGTGTAGTCGTCGATGTCGGTCGTGAAGAGGACGCCGGGATCACCATGGACGATCAGAGTTCCACCGGCGTTCGGGCCGGCAGACGCGATGCCTGTGGCCATGGCCAGGCCGACGAATGCGGAGACGGAGAGCAGTAGGTGTCGCTTCATGCGGACGACCCTCCTCAGGACTGTCCCTCCATATAGAGGACGGCCCCGTTAGGTTTCCCGGAAGCCGGCGGAGTCGGTTCCGCTGGCGGAGCTGGAAGGGGGACCTCAGCTCATTCCAGGTCTCGTCACGCTTTGGGAAGAACTTGCGCTGAAACGAGCATAGCAAAACGAATGGGTATAGCGCATGAATTCTCCCAAGGCGTCACGTTGATGCGGGCTAGGGCGGAGGCTGGGTTCATATCGGACTGATCCGATCGCCCGGTTTCCCCGCGGCTTCCCCGTGGTTCTGCGGGGCGCTCGTGCCGGTTCCGTGCCAGCGAACGCGACCGAAGTCGGGTGGGCAGCAGGTCCTACCTGGGTCGCGCCCGGAAGCGAAGTCGCGGCATCACGATGAGACCCTGATGCCGTCGGCGATGGCGTCTTCTCGTCGGGCCTGCTCCGCTTCCCATCGGGAGAGCCACGCCCTGGCCGAGAAAGTTGCACAACGCAGAAAATTGCGAATCTCCGTATAAGGTTGTAGTTCCGCGTGCTGTGGATGCACAAGAAACTGCGATGGAAGTGATTCTGCGAATGTACGTTGCGGCTTCGAGTCTCCGTGCTAGGCTCGCCCCACCTGGTCCCGAACCCCTGCCCTCTGGTGGAAGCGAGTGCTCGATGGCGACCTCCAAGCCCAACGGCCAGATCTCCGGTGACTCGTCAGGGTGGGTCCGTCTTCTTCTCGACGCCGCCAAGTCGCACCTTCGTTCCGGTGAAGCAGAGGCCGCGTGTGAGTGCGCGGAACGGGCGGTTGGAATTGCCTCCGAGGCAGCCGAGAGCGATGTGATCATCCAGGCGCTCTCCATTCTGGCCGAAGGCCACGACGCGGCCGGCCGGCGAGCCAAGGCTCGGGAGATCCTCGAGGACTGCACGGCCAGGTGTCTCGCCGAAGGCCGCGAGCTGGAGGCGGCGGAGTTCGAGGCCTGCATCGGGCGGGCCTACCGGCAGGACTCCCGGTTTGCGGAAGCGCGGGATCATCTCCTCCGAAGCCTCCGTCTTTCGGCGCGAAGTGAGCCTGGTGCGGTCCGTGCGCTGGCGCTGGAAGAGCTGGGTCCGATCGAACGGCGACTCGGCATGCCGCGCGAAGCTCTCGACCACCTCACCGAAGCGCTGCGGATCCGTGAGTCCCTGAAGGACAGGAAGAGGGTTGCGGCCGGACACGACCGGATCGGGAACATCCACGTTCGTCTGGGTGAGCTCGACGAGGCAGTGCGCCACTACGAACGCAGCCTCGTCATCTATCAGGAACTCGAAGACCGGAACGGCACGGCCATCGTCTCGAACAACCTGGGCGCGGTGCATCTCCAGCGCGGGGACTACGAGGCGGCGCTTTCGAGCTTCCAGCGAGCACGGGATCTCGCCGAGGACGTGGGAGACCAGCGCGCATTGGCCTGGGCCACGGGCAACCTCGGCCTCGCCCACACGTATCTCGGGAACATGGTCGAGGCGGAGCCCGCGCTCCTCGCGAGCATCGATGCGCTCGCGCAGCAGGGGGACCTGGCCGGGCAGGCGATCTACGCGAACAACCTCGCGCTCGTCTACCTCACATCGGCTCGGTACGAGGAGTCGATCTCGTGGGGGAAGCAGTCCGCCGCGTACATGAAGGAACTCGGAAACGTCGAGGGCGCGACGAAGCCGTGGCTCAACGTCGCGCGGGCGAACCTCGAGCTGGGGCGGATCGAGGAAGCGGAGCGGGCGGCCGAAGAAGCAAAGCGACTCAGCTCTTCGAGCGAGAGCGGCGAGATCCAGAGCGAGGAGCTGATCCTCGAAGCGAGCCTTTGTCTCGCCCGTGGCGAAGCGGAACGCGCGCGGGATCTCGCGACGCGTGCCGCGGAGTCCGCGTCCGCCGGGAACGCGCTCCGGCAACGGGCCGAGTCTCTGCGTCTCCTCGGCGGCTCGGAGGTACTGGTCGGCGATCTCGACGCAGCGCGCGACGCACTCACGGAGTCGGAGTCGCTCTTCGTGCAGCTCCGCGACGTGTACGACCTCGCTCTCGTCCGCGTGGAACTCGGCGCACTCTTCCTCCGGATCGAGGCGTACGATGCGGCGCTACGGCGCGTTCGGCAGGCGCAGGAGGTGTTCCAACGTCTCCGTCATGCGCCCCATCTCTGTCGAAGCTGGATCCTCATGGCCGAGGTCGATGCCGCCCGCGGCGGCGGCGACGTCGAAGGCTATCTCGAGAACGCGCGGGAGGCGGCGGAAGGTGCGGAGCGCGTGGACCTCGTCGCGGAAGTCGATGCGGCCCGCACCCGGATCGTCGAGCGTCCGTGGTGGTCCGACGGGGCGACGGGAAGCGGATCCGAGTTGGGTGGGGTGGAGCGGGCGTGCCTTCTCGAACTCGTCGGCGGGCTTCGGGAGTTGGGCGTCGGAGAGACGTGGCTGGCGCTCCTGGGCGCGCGGATCCGGCTGGATGGCGCCGCACTGCTACTCGACGACGGACGGACATCGGTGTGGGCATGGGGACGAAGTGACGAGCTTCTGGAACGCGCGAGAGTGCGTCATGCCTCGGCGATTGCGTCGGGGGTTACGTCGGGGCCCACCTCGAGGATGGCGTCCGGCGTGGGTCGGATCGACGCCCTGTCCCGATCGGTGTCGGACGGACGGGAGTCGATCTTCGCCCCGATCGCGCGGCCCGCGGCCTCGCCGCAGCTCGATGCAGAGGGGCGCGAAGGCGCGGAAGGTGCCGGGCCGTACGAGTCCGGTCCCCGCGGTTTGCTCTGCGTCACCCGTACGTTGGGATCCGTTCCCGGTGCGCCCATGAACGGAGCGGGGCTCGAACAGCTCCTTCCCGTTCTCGCCGAAGTGCTGAGTCTCCTGCCGACGCAACGCGAGATCGCGAACGTCGTTCTTCCCGAGACGGCTCCGTTCGAAGGGATCGTCGGAGAGAGTTCGGAGATGCGGGCCATCTTCCGCGCGGTCGAGCGGGTCGCGCCGAGTGATGCCAGCGTGCTGGTTCTGGGAGAGAGTGGCACCGGGAAAGAGCTCGTGGCGCGCGCCATTCACGAGCGAAGCGACCGGAAGGGGAAACCGTTCGTCGCCATCAGCTGTCCGTCGATACCGAGAGAGTTGATCGAAGCCGAGCTCTTCGGACACGAGAAGGGTGCGTTCACGGGGGCAGCGATGGAGCGGCGAGGGCAGGTCGAAGCCGCCGACGGCGGTACCTTGTTCCTCGACGAGATCGGCGACATGGACCTCGCGACGCAGACGAAGCTGCTGAGGTTCCTCCAGGAACGCGAGTTCCTCAGAGTGGGAGGACGTGAACCGATTCGCGTCGACATCCGGGTGCTCGCGGCGACGAGTCGGTACCTGGAGGCGGAGATCGCGGCGGGTCGCTTCCGACTCGACCTGTACTACCGGATCGGTGTCGTCCCGCTCAAGATTCCGCCGCTACGCGAACGGATCCAGGACGTCCCCCCGCTCGTGGCCCACTTCCTCCATTCCATCGGCTCGGGAGACGTGCCGCCGATCGACCGCGCGGTGATCGATGCGCTCTCCAGCTACTCCTGGCCGGGAAACGTGAGGGAGCTTCGCAACGTGGTCGAGTACGTGCTCGCGATGCATGGCGCGGAAGGGCCGGTGACGCCGGCCGATCTCCCCGCACGAGTTCGCGAAGCTCTCGATCACAGCGACGGCGCGGTCTCGTTGTCTCTTCGGCGCGGCGAGACCTTGGAGGCTCGTCTCCTCAGCGTGGAGGGGGCGATTCTCCGGCGGACGCTGGACGCATGCGGATGGAACCAGACCCGCGCGGCGCGTCGACTCGGACTCAAAGAGTCGACCATGCGCTACAAGATGCGCCGATTCGACCTCCGGCGGCCCGGAGACGGCAGGACGACCGACACGAGGAGCCGCAATGCGAACGGTGCGGGACGACGTGCCGGCGAGACGGATGGTGAGACGAGGCGCAAGCCGAGAAGCAGGGCGAGAAGCAAGGCGGGAAGCACTACGAGACGAGCAGGTTCCGCACACGGACCTTCGTCCGACTGGATCCACTGATTTCAAACGGTCCGACTGCGAGAGGCTAGGCCGCATCGAAAGGGTCAGGCGCCCAAGGCGCCCCCGACTCGAGACTCGGAGGGGGAGACACCATGGAAAGCCGAAGCGCGTTCATCAGGGCCGTGATCGTCGCCTGCGTCTCGATGCTGTTCCTGCTGGGAGGAGCGGTCGAGGCGCAGATCTACCTGAACGAGATCAGGATCACACCAGCGCAGGTGGAACTCTACAACCGCGGTGCGTCGGTGGTGGACCTCAGCAACTGGAGGATCGAGGGGTCCCTCGGGGAGTACGTGATCCCGTCCGGGACGACGATCAACCCGGGCGAGTACAAGCTGTTCGTGTCGCTCGGGGGGATCTTCGAGCCGATCGGTGGATTGGTCGGGCTCCTCGATGACGTCGGATCCGGCACGATTCGGGATCGCGTGCGCTATGGAGTCTTCGGCGGGGCTCCGTCCGCGCCGCCGTCGACCAGCTTTGCCGTCTCGATGTCGCGGTCTCCCGATGCATCCAACAACCCGGCACCGCCGCTCATTCCGAACGCGGACGAACTGTTCTGGACCCTGGACTTCACTTCGACGTTCGGAGCGATGAACGACGTTCCGAACCCGAACCTCGGGAGCAGCCTCTGCATCAACGAGATGCTCGCCGATCCCCAGGTCACGCTGGCGTCGGCGATCGAGCTCTGCAATCCACCCGTCGCGTTCACGATGGGAGGGGACGTCGATCTCTCCGACGGATACCTGCTCTCGACCGCGTTCGAGGTGCAGGAGCTCACCGGAGTGGTGCCCGCCGGAGACTACCTCGGGATCACGCTCGACGACGCACTCGACCTTCCCACGGCGTTCCGGGTCGATCTCTTTGCTCCCGACGGCACGAGGATCTTCCAGAAGAGCACGTACGGGGCCCCGGAGCCACGCAACACCTGCTATGGAGACTGTCCCAACGGTAGTGCACCCGCGGATGGGTACGACTTCTACACCTGCGGGGGATACGACACGTTCTTCCCGCTCCAGTGCTCGATCGGGTTCGCGAACTACACGGTCGGCGACGAGGAAGGCTGCATTCCGGCGGCGCTTCCCGACGACGGGACGAGTCCGGAAGTGCTCGAGCGAAGTTGGGGAGAGATCAAGCGCGCATACGAGGCGTTGATAGGGAAGTGAGGGCAGCGGCCGGACGGGTCACCCGCGTGGATGCGAGTCCCGGCGGCCCTACGGGGCGCTCGGGCGGATGCGAGTTCCGGCGGCCCTACGGGGCGCTCGCGCGGATTCGAGGTCCGGCGGTCGGATGAGTCGCCCTCGCGGAGGCGAGGTCCGTAGCTCATGCGGCATGCGCACGTCAGTTCATCCGATTCTGCTTCGCTCGGTAGAGCGCCCGGTCGGCGCGGCGGATGACTCGGCTGAGGTCGTAGCTCGAAGTCGCCGCGGCGACGCCGAAGCTGACACGCACCGGGATGGCCGGGAACTCCGGAACACGCACGTCTTCGAAGGTCGCTGCGATTCGCCGCACGAGTCGACGGGCGTCGGCCAGACTGGCGGACGGAAGGAGACAGCAGAACTCGTCTCCACCCCAGCGGCCGACGCAGTCCGTCGCGCGGAGTGACGAGGCGATGGTCCTCGCCGCTGTCGCAATGACGGAGTCTCCGGCGGCGTGGCCGAACTGGTCGTTGATCATCTTGAGATGGTCGACGTCCGCCATCACGACGGAGTAGCCCTGGTGGAGTCGATGGAGCAGCTGGATCTGCATCTCGACGAGCTGTTCGAACGCGGTGCGCGTGTAGAGATGGGTGAGGCAGTCCCGGAGGAGAGTGTCCTCGATCGGGAGATGCACCACGAGGATGCCTTCCGCCTTCACCGGCAGCGGGGCGACGAGGTAGAAGCGGGGCCCGGCTCCGGTGCGGTGGATGTGACGGAGAGTGGGGCAGGGGCCCGGCGCCGGATCGACCATCGGGCAGCGGTCTCCATACTCCGGGCAGGGTGCGTCGAACCCGTGGATGGCACGGAAGCAGGGCTCGGAGCCGTCGCCATAGGCCACGGACGCGGCCTTGTTGCGCCAGCGGATGCAGCGGGTCGGGTCGATCCAGAGCGCAGGGTAGGGAAGGCCTTTCAAGAACTGCTTGGCAGCCTCGAGGGTGAGCACACCCGGGGCCCGACGCGAGTTGGATTGCGTTCGGGTCTGCGTGTCGAAGAATCCATCCATGGTTTCTCCTCCGACGTGGGAAGCGTCCTCCCGAGGGAAACCTCAGTCAAGGGCGATCGGCGCGCTTGTTTCCTTCGTTGGGCCGCGTCGTCGTTGTAGTCTCTCCCTTCCCGCGATTGCTCGTGGCAACGAGGGAGCGGGCACACTAGGCGCAGCACGAACACGGCAGATGGCGAGAACTCCACGGATGGACGGGCAGATCGACACGGGCCTGGAACGCGGGCGGACGGGATCTCGGTCGATCGACCTGGATCGCGGACTCGAGCGTTTCGGATTCGAGAGTTTCCGGCCGGGGCAGAGGGAAGCGATCGAGACACTGCTCGCGATCGGTCGCCTCCTGCTCGTCGCTCCGACCGGGGGTGGCAAGAGCCTCATCTACCAGCTACCGGCCAGTCTTCTTCCCGGCACGACTCTCGTCGTGTCACCGCTCGTGTCGCTGATGAACGATCAGGTTCTTGCGCTCGAGCGGCTCGGGATCTCCGCCACCTTCCTCGCGGCGACGATCGACGGGCTCGAGATGCGTCAGCGGATGCGCGACGTGGCGAGAGGTCGGTACGACCTACTCTACGTCGCGCCCGAACGCCTCGCGTTCGAGGGGTTCCGTTCTCTCATCATGGATCTCGACGTACCGCTCGTCGCGGTCGACGAAGCGCACTGCATCAGCGAATGGGGGCACGACTTCCGCCCCGACTACCTCCAGATCGGCGACCTCATCTCCCGCCTCCCGAAGGCGCGGATCCTCGCCTGCACTGCCACCGCGACACCGATCGTGCGGGACGAGATCCTCGTCCGCCTCGGCCTCGGGCCCGAGACTCCGCAGCTCGTGCGCGGGTTCGCGCGGCCGAACCTCTCCCTTCGCGCGCGCGAAGTGCGGGGCAAGAAGGACCGGGAGCTGCTCGTCGACCTCACGCTCCACGAAGCCCTGGAGAAGCCGCGGAGCGGAAAGGGTGTGGCGATCGTCTATGCGCCCACGCGGAAGACGACCGAGGCGGAGTCGGAGCGTCTGGTGAACGCAGGCTGGAGATCCCGCGCCTACCATGCCGGGCTCGCGGCGGAGACGCGCGACGAAGTCCACAGCGTGTTCGCGGGGGGACATCTCGACGTCGTCGTCGCGACGAACGCGTTCGGGATGGGGATCGACCGGCCGGACGTTCGGGCCGTCGTCCACCTCGCGCCGCCGAGTTCGGTCGAGTCGTACTACCAGGAGGTCGGACGGGCGGGGCGGGACGGCGCGGATGCCGTCGGACTGCTGCTCGTGTCTCCCGGGGACATGGCGCTTCGTCGTCGACTCATCGAAGGGGACGGATTCGAGTTCACGCCCGATGCCGAGACCGTGAAGCACAAGTGGAACCTCTTCCTCGAGCTGATGCGGTGGGCGGAAGGCGGCAGCTGTCGACACGATGCGATCCTCCGCTACTTCGGTGACGAAGAGGAGACGCTGTCCGGGTGTGGGCGATGTGACGTCTGCCTCGACCTCGCGAACGAGGGCGGCCAGGATCCCGAGGAGACGAGCGTCATCGTCCGGAAAGCGCTGAGCGCGGTTGCGCGGATCCGAGGACGGTTCGGGATCCAGCTCGCGGGCAAGCTCCTTCGTGGCGCGAACGACGAACGCCTCCGTCTCTCCGGTCTCGACGACACGAAGACGTTCGGCGCACTCCGTGAGCATTCGGAGGAGTGGATCCTGAGGCTACTCCGCCGGTGCGTGACGGCCGGATGGGTCGACTTCACCGGCGGGGATCGTCCTGTCGTCGTGCTGACCCGGGAGGGTCGGGACGTCGTGATGGGGGACTCCCCGGCTCGGCTCCTCTTGCCTTCGGGGGAACTGAAGCCGGTCGGTCGCGGAGTCGGACGCGGCGGGAGCAAGCGAGGACGCGCGGGCGGCTTCGGCGACGGCGGTTCAGGTGGTTCTGGTGCCGGCGGCGACGGTGCGTCCGGCGCCCGTTCCGGAGGTGGCTCCGGTAGTGCCGGTGGGGATGTGCTCGATCCCGCGGCGCAGGAGCTGTTCGAGGCACTCCGTCACCATCGACTCGAGATCGCGAAGGCGAAGTCGGTGCCGCCCTATGTGGTCGCGAGCGACCGGACTCTGCGCGAGATCGCCACGATCCGTCCGCGGTCACTTGCGGATCTCGCGCTCGTCCACGGGATCGGGCCCGCGAAGGTCGAGAAGTACGGCGACGGACTGCTCCAGGTCGTTCGCGAACACGAATGAGACGGGCTGCGTCGTTTCGTGAAACGTACGCAGCCCGTTCCCGAGTCGCGATGCCGCAGTCCCCGGCGCGATCCGATCGACCCGTCGAACTCGGTGCGCCGGCCCCGATTGGCTCGGCGAGTCCGTGGCTAGTTCTGCCCGACCCGCTGGCGGTACTTTTCGTAGAGGCGTGTGTGCCGACTCTCGAGTGAGATCTCCCGACCTGCGATGAACGCGCGCTCGACGTGCGTCCGGATCTCCAGCGGGTCGCCGTCCGTCACGATCAGAGTCGCGTCCTTTCCCACCTCGATCGAACCGAGACGATCTCCCATCCCGAGGATCTGCGCGGGATAGAGTGTGATTGCGCGGACGGCTTCGTCATGCGGAAGGCCGTAGCTCCACGCCATCGCGGCGTGATAGGGAAGACGGCGTTCATGGGCTGCACCCCCTTCGGACGCGATACAGAACTCGACTCCCGCCGCGCGCAGACGCTCCGGCAAGGTGTACCGGTAGTCGTACGGCTCGTAGTCACGGGCCGGTATGGCGAGAGTGCTCGTCACGATCACCGGAACCTCCTGTTCGACGAGACGATCCGCGACGAGCGGGGCATCGCGTCCACCCAAGAGGATCATCCGGAGTCCCTGATCACGCGCCCAGTCGAGCGCCGAGACGATCTGCGCCGCGTCGTCCGCCCGGATGATGACCGGGAGGTCACCCCGGAGGACGGGAACGTACGCTTCCAGGCGCGGATCCGGATCCGGCTTCGGAACGCCTGCGAGTCCGGCGGAACCGCGGGCCCGGACATAGGCACGCGCTTCGTCGAACTGGATATTGAGTTCGGCGAGCGCATCCCGTCTCGCCTGGGCTTGCTCGTCGATGCTCTTCACATTCGGTGCCCCGCCCGGTGCCTTCGTGATCCTGACGCCCGGCCAGTTGACATGGAATCCCACGGGAGCCTTCACGGTGAGGCTCTCCCAGGTCCATCCGTCCAGCTGGATCACGGCCGAGGTGCCGCTGATCCGGCCGCCGCGCGGAACCGTGAGTGCAGTCAGGATCCCGTTTGCGCGCGTCACCGGGAGCATCTCGGAGTCCGGATTGAGGGCGACTTCGGCGCGCACGTTCGGGTTGTACGTCCCGACCTCGGTGTGGTCCGTACTCTGTCGGACCGACCCGATCTCGACGAGACCGAGTGCGGTGTGGGCGGAGAAGAGCCCCGGGTAGAGTTCCTTTCCGGAGAAGTCGATCACGTTGGCAGTGGACGGAATGGTGAGGCCTTGTCCCACTGCCTCGATCACTCCGTCCCGAGCGATGACGGTTCCGTTCTCGATCACGTCGCCCGACACCGTGTGGATCGTTCCGCCGGTCCAAACAGTGATCGTGCCGGGGTCGAGAGGAGCTGCAGGCACGGGGACCTGGGCCAGCGCCGCGTGCGACGTGGCGAGGAGCGAGAGGAAGAGGAGGGCATGTCGGCCGATGGTGGCGAAACGGCCCGGCATCACGGCAATGCGCTTCATCGGGCACCTCCCTTCCATCCGCTGTTGGACTCGCTGATCCCGACCGATCCGGAGTGCGCATCGGATCCGTCGCCGTGGTCGTGGCCGCACGTGTACTGCTCCGTTTCGCTGATGTCGTAGCTCGTCATCGTGGGTGGCCCTTGTCCCTCGTCGCCTCCGGTGGCTCCGAACTCGCGGGCGAGGGCGAGGAGCTTCTGACGCTGTTCTTCCGTCTCGGCCCGGCGTGCGATGTCCGTGTCGCGGTCGAAGTAGAGCTTTCCTTCGATCCACGTTTCGAGGCAGATCGAGCCGGTCGAGAGGGGATCACCACTCCAGAGGACGAAGTCCGCGTCCTTGCCGGGTTCGAGGCTGCCCATCTGGCGGTCGAGACCGAGCTGGATCGCTGTGTTGAGCGTGATCATCTTGAGCGCCTCTTCGCGGTCCACTCCGCCCCACTTGACCGCCTTCGCTCCTTCGAGGTTCATGCGGCGGGCCAGCTCCGCGCTGTCGGAGTTCATCGTCACGTTGACTCCGGCCTCGGTCATGAGCGCGGCGTTGTAGGGGATGGCATCGTAGACCTCGGGCTTGAACGCCCACCAGTCACTGAAGGTCGATCCCATGACGCCGTGTGCCGCCATCTCGGGGGCGACCTTGTATCCCTCGAGGATGTGCTGGAACGTTCGGATCCGGAAGCCGAGCGACTCGGCGAGCCGCATCAGCATCAGGATCTCGTCCTGTCTGTAGGAATGACAGTGGACGTAGCGCTCTCCGTTCAGGATCTGGACGAGCGTGTCGAGCTCGAGATCACGCCGCGGCGGAATCGTGCGTGTCCGCTTGGACGGAGAGAGCGATCCATATGCCTTCCACTCTTCCGCGTAGGTGGCGGCGGTAAGGAAGCGATCGCGTACCCACTGCTCGACGCCCATCCGCGACTTGGGATAGCGGGTGGTGTAGGCCTCGCCCCAGCTCGTCTGCGTCACGTTCTCGCCGAGTGCGAACTTGATGCCGGGAGGAGCGCCTCGCACGAGAAGCCCGTCCGGCGTCTGTCCCCAACGCATCTTCACGACGGCGTTCTTGCCGCCGATCGGGTTCGCGGAGCCGTGGAGCTGGCTTGCGAGGGTGAGCCCGCCGGCGAGGTGTCGGTAGATGGTCGGCGTGCGGCTGTCGACGACGTCCTCGATGCCGACCATTGCGGAGGAAGCGAGCGTCCATTCGTTGACGTCGCCCACGACCATCGAGTGGCTGTGGCAGTCCATGAGACCAGGCGTCACCTGGAGCCCGGCAGCGTCGATCACCTTCGCGGCCGGCCCGGCCACGAGGCCTTGCCCGACCTGTACGATCTTGCCGTTTCGGACGAGGAGGTCGCCCGACTCGAGGATGCCATCGGGGCCGCAGGTCCAGATCGTGGCGTTCCGAACGAGCACTTCACTCGGTGACTCGATCGGCCCCGGCGCGAAGGGCGCCTTGACGAGGGGTGGCCGGGACTCCTTCTCGCGCTCCTTCTCGGACGGCTCCGCCCCGTGCCGTCTCTCGGCGCGTATCTCGATCTGCTCTCCGTTCAGCTCCGCGAAGCCGACGCGGGTGGGGAGGTAGGAGTCGCGAAAAAAGAGACGGTGGAGCCCCCAACCGTTTTCGTTCCAGGTGACGTCGAGCGTGTCCGTCCCGGTGTGGGCGATGGCAACCTCGCTCGCCGCGAGGCCCTGACCCCGACCGGACGTGACTACGTCCCCCGATCCAGGGATCCAGGTGACGACGAGCGAATCCGCTTCGCCTTCGACGACGAGCCACGAGCCGTGGAGCGGCGAATCCACCTCGTCCGGTGTGCTCAGCCACGAGCTGCCGGCGAGTTCGATCCGCCACGATCCGAAAGGCGTTGCCTGCTGCGACTCCTTCTCCTCGAGGAGGTGCGGCGTTCCGTCGACCCAGACCTGCCGCACGGTCGTGCCGAGGGCGAAGAGCTCGCCGTCCGTGACGGTGAGGTTCGCGACCTTTCCCTTCTCGATCGTGCCGACGCGATCCTCCGCGCCGTGGATCCGGGCCGCCTCGATCGTGAAGCTCCGGAGCACCTGGTCCGCACTGAGTCCACGGTCGATCGCGGCGCGCACCATACGCGGGAGGAGGCTCGTCTTGCGCAGGCGGTCCGTAGTGAGGGCGAACGGGACGCCGAGTTCGGCCAGCACCTTCGGATTGGACGGGTACTCGTTCCAGACGCGCAGACTCCGGAGTGAGACATCGTACGCGGCGAGGTCGTCCTCGAAGTAGGGTGCGTCCGGGAACGCGATCGGAAGGATGAGCGGATAGCCCAGCGCCTTCACTTCCTCCGCGTAGACGTACTCTTCGCCGCTCGCGCGAAGGACGGCGGAGAGGCCGAACTCGCGTGCGAGCTTGCCCGCCCGGAGGGTGGCGAGCACGTCGTCGACCTCGATCAACGTGGTTTCCCGGCCCGTGGCCGCCGCGGCCAGTGCATCGAACGACCGGCTCCGTTCCGGGCGCTCGAGGCCTGCCGGATAGGTGTCGTAGATCCGGGTCGCGTCGAGGTAGTGGCGCGTGTCGAGGAAGGTCTGCCGCTGGAGCGCGACCACGCCCATGATCGAGCGCGGGTAGTCGTCCTTTCCCTCGCCGACGTCGTAGGCGATGCACTGTCCGCGTGGCGGCGAGAGTGCGAGATCACTCGACCTGCCCGCGCGGAGAGAGACGAGCGCGCCGCGACCGCGGAAGATTCCGTCCTCCGGCACGAGGTAGGCCGCGGTGAAGCCGAGTTCCCGGAAGTCCGCGACCTGCGCGTCCGTGAGGTCGACGCCGTCGGTTGCAAACGTCTCCGGGTGGACACGCGGGTGTGGGTGCCCGTTCCCAGGGACGGGTGGTTCGTCCGACGGTCCTTCATGGGGTGGCGCCGCCTTCGTCTCGACGCCGGTGATTCGGGAGACACGGACGTAAGGATCGATGAGTCCCGGATAGATCGTGTAGCCGGACGCGTTCCAGACGCGCGCGTCCGGAGGGATCGGGATGCCCTGGCCGACCGCTTCGATCGTGCCGTCCCGGACGATCACGGTGCCGTCCTCGATCGAGCGGCCCGCTTCCGGGACGATCCGCGCGCCGACGATCGCGTGAACCCGCGGTCCCGACATGTCGTCGAGGTACGGCCCCGGGTTCGGCTGCGCGTGCGTTGGGCGTGTCGTCAGCATCGTCGCGGCGATCGAGACCAAGGTGAGAGAGACGAGCCGACGGGCGCGGCTCACGGTCCGTCCGAAGTTCTGCGAGGCAGGCATTCGCGGAGCTCCCAGTGAGGTTGTCGAGGCAACAGGGAGGGAGGTGACCTCCCGTGACTACTCCGTGGCGACGGAGGCGGCGCGGAAGACAGTAGCAAAAGCCGGGAGTGAGCGGTGCTGGCGAATCCGGGGGACGGGGCCGCCAAGGCGGAGCGAGTGTGTCAGTCGATTCCGTGCGGGGCAGCGTCTACACTAGGGAGCAGAGGGCGCGGTTGGTCACGGGCCGGGAGTGGAAACCGCGAGTCCCGTGCGGGTCGTGGCCGCAGCCCGGAACGGTCGTGACCGAGTCGCAGCCAGGGACAAGTGACGGATCCAGTACGAGGGCGGTGGATGCGATATGAACTGAAGCGGATCGAGGTCGGCACCGTGGCCAGGATCTCGTTCTTCCTGTCCTGGATCGGTGGCGTTCTCGTGGGTCTCGTTCTTCTGGGACTCTACCGATTCGCATCCGGATTCGACCCTGCCGGTTTCGAGGCGCAACTCCAGTCCGAAGGAGCCGAGGTCGGCCCGTGGGTCGTCTGGGTCGGCGCGTTCTTCATCTCTATCCTGTGCGCGTTTCTCGGCGCGCTCCTGGCGAGCCTCCTCGCGATCGTGTACAACGCGCTTGCGGGCGTGATCGGTGGAGTCCGCGTGCGGCTGGAGCCCGCCACTTCCATTGCTTCCGAGCCGCCCGCCCCTCAGGTGGAGACGCTACGGCCGAGCGTAGGTCGCGTTGACCATCAGGAACCGGAATCCGGCTCGGAGGACGTTCCGCTCTGAGCCGCTCTCCGGGTCCGTCGTCGTGACCACGAGGTCACATCCGGCGGCGAGCGCCCGCGCTACTCGGTGGCGGAGGAGTGCAGCCTGGAATCCGCGCCCACGGAAGTCGGGTCGGGTCGCCATTCCTCCCAGCCAGGCGACGCCGTCCTTCGTGATGACCGAGGCGACCGCGACGGGGGTGTCTACCCAGAAGGCGATGAAGTCCTCGGCCGTCGGAACGGCGTGTGCGGCTTCGCAGAACCGGTCGTTTGTCCTTCGGGCCGTGGAGTCCCGGACGAACCCCTCGCCGTGTACGTCCCTCCAGACGGGGAAGAGTGCGTCGTCGACCGTTTCGATACGCAGTTCGTCTGCGTGGGTCGATACCGCCGAACTGGAGGCGGGCGCCGATGGGGCCGAGCCGAGCGTGTCCGTAGAGCCCGCGTCCGTGGCTCCCGGGTCCGTGACGTCCCTGGGGCCAGCGTCTGTCATGACCGGGTCCGGATCATAGATGTGGACGTTGCGCTTCGACTCGACGACATAACCTCGTGCGGTGAGTTCGCGGAGCAGCCGTTCATCGGTGGCTTCGCAGGTCTGGAGGACCGGCCCGACGTCGAGGCGCGCGTAGAACTCTTCGACCGCGTCGAGCTGGCCTCCGAAGGCCACTGCGTGCTCCAGGGACGCGCGA
The DNA here is from genome assembly GCA_041390305.1 of Candidatus Eiseniibacteriota bacterium. Taxonomy (GTDB): domain Bacteria; phylum Eisenbacteria; class RBG-16-71-46; order CAIMUX01; family CAIMUX01; genus JACKCR01. The sequence continues at coordinate 43,935 of JAWKQE010000030.1, read as the reverse complement.
TCGATCGAATCCGGATCGCACGGTTCCAGCCCGAGCCCGATCGCGCGGTTCACGTACATGCCGGGGCCCATGAAGACTGCCGCGCCCGTTCCGACCGTAAGTACGCCGGCGGCCGAGTCCGGCCAGAGTGCTTCGGCGGACCGGCCGAAGGCGATGCACTCGTCCCGGTGGGCGGCCTCCGCGCGCAGCATCCAGGTTCTCTCGCCGCTCACTTCCGCTTCCTCCGCTCGAGTCTTTGTCTCGACACCGTCGCTGGAGAGTCTGCCTCCAGACTCCGTCGCTCCGACTCGTCGCCGGCCCCTTCCGATGTCGAGATCGACTCCGACACCATCCGTCGAGTCACGGATTGTGACCGGGAATGCGGACTCGAGAAAGCGAAACGATCCAGGCCGCCAGGTGTCGACCGCATCGCCTTCGAGGGCTCCGCTGATCGGCGTGCGTGAAGTCGGGCGTGGCACGCCCACCACTTGGGTTTCGATCCTGTGGGCGGCGACGGATCTCATTGGCCTGGCCCAGGCAACCTCGCTATGATCTCCGCGTACTCGACGTCCCGATCCCGAGTCCCGCGCTGTCCTCCAGCGCGATCGTCGGTTTCCGGTGACGGGATCGGGGCCATGGACACCGAATCTCGAAGGAGGCTAGGCACCATGGACTATCACGAGCTGCACAAGATGAGAGTGGCGGACCTTCGCGAGCTGGCGAAGGAGAAGACGTCCCTGACCGGGGTTTCCGGACTCCACAAGGAAGACCTGGTCGACCGCCTCGCCGATGCGCTCGGCATCGAGAAGCCACACAAAGTCGCCGTCCTGTCCGGCAAGGCAGAGATCAAGCAGAGACTGCGGAAGTTCAAGGCAGACCGGCAGGCTGCGATCGAATCGAAGGACCGTGAGCAGATGCTCGTCGCGCGCAAGGAGCTGAAGAAGATCCGTCGGCAGCTCCAGCATGCGGCGAAGGAGGCACTGGTACACTCGTGAGCACGGCGATCGCGGGATGACGGAACGGGACTTCTTCGCTCACCTGGAGTACCGACTCTCCCGTGAGCTGCGCGCATTACGAATCGGGGAGGCACCGGACCTCGCTTGTTCCGGCGTCTCCCCGCGTTCGTTCGCAATCGTAGACTCGATGCCTGTCTTCCACGGCGTGGTCTGGATGAACGGTCTACCCGACAGGCATCCGACCAACTACGAGGAAGAGTGGCGGTTCACGCTCACCATCCACCGCGCCGCTTCGTCGCGAAGCGACGTGGTGTGGAAGGCGCTCCTTCCCGAGGACGGTCGCCACGGTTGGCTCGGCGTCGACCCGGAATCCCGCAGCGTCCGGATCGATCTACCGGCCGGATGGCGAACCTCTACGTACGATCCCGCTGGCACTTCCTCGAGCGATTGACCATCGCCGCGAGGACCATTCCCATGCCGAGGAGACCGAGTGTCGCGGGTTCCGGAACCGGCACGGTCGTGTCGCCGAACTCGACCAGATAGCCCGAGACAGCGGCGATGTCCGTATTCATCGGATCATCGTTCCAGTGTCCAGGTGCGATCGAGTTCGTTCCCCACATCTGCACGTGTCCGGGCAAAGGCGAGCCGCTAGGGCCACTCGGCTCTCCCGAAGCCCAGTTCGTGTAGTTCCACTCCTCACCCGTGAGCCAGTGCCAGTTCTCATTGGGAGGAGAGTTCGGATCCTGATACCCGCCGAGCCACGCTTCCCAGAAGTGGTGGCCGAAGTTCTGGTAGATGAAGTCGTTCTCATCCTGGCTCGTCACGACGGCGAGACAACCTCCCATGCCGCCGTAGTCCATCGCGAATGCGGCCGTGCTCGCTGCGGACCAGGTGATCTGACTGTATTCGACGAAGTCGTAGTAATGCCCCGTTTGGTCGAAGTAGATCGGAACCGAAGTCGAAGTCGCGGGAGTGAGAGCGAGGATGAAGAGTGCAACCGCGAGGATCCAGATCGGGCCGGGGCGGCAAGTCTGTTCGCGCCGGGGACCGGACGTCCCGACGGAACATGAGCCGAAATGCATGAGCGCCTCCTTGTCATCATGCTCAGGCGCGTAATGGCGGTTGGCCCAACCGCCGAGGTGTAGGACTCGATCAGCGTATCGCTTTCTCGACTTCCCTATCGGTGAACTGTTCCGTATCGCCGGAGTAGATGGACTACTCGGCGAAACAGCGTACGGGGGCACATCGGCATGGTGCCGTCCACGATCGTTGTAACGTGCTATCGCAATCCCTGCGATCCGAGAGCCGAGACGACACGATCCAGCTCCACACACCACGCCGACAGCCGGCCGCCGTACGTCGCTCCGGTGTCGACCTGCACCATCCCGAGACGCATCCTTCGCCGCACGCCCTTCTGCGGCGAATGTCCCGAGACGTGGATGCGTGACGGGTCGACACGGGACTTCGGAACCCGTCGGCCCCACAGGATGGACGTGATGGCGGCCCGACGGACGTCCGGGTCCGTGTCGTGCTGGTCCTCGAGCGCACCGGGATCCGGGATTGCGTGCGTGACGATGACGTCATCGGATGTCCAGAGGAGCGGCAGACCGCAGAGGAAGCGCAGATGTTCCGGCGGGATCCGCCACGACCGGAGGTCGGTCGGTTCCGTGCTGCCGTAGCTCCGCATCGTCGCGAACCCGCCCTGGGCCAACCAGTCGAGCACCCGGTAGATGCCGAAGACCTCGTCCGGGAAGAGTCTCGCCGAACTCCGGGAGTACTTCTGACTCGCTTCATAGGTCTGCAAGGTCGGTGGAAGTGCGCAGCCCGCTTCCGCCAGGAGTTCCGGCGCGTGCGTGTCGATCGCGGCGAGCATCGCCTCCTCGTGGTTCCCCAGGATCACCGAGTGCGTGCCCGCCGCCACTCCCTTCCGGGCGTGTTCGACGACGCCGGCAGAGTCAGGTCCACGGTCGACCAGGTCCCCCACGAGCACGAAGTGGGGCACGTACCCGTGGTGTGCGGCGAGCGCGTGGACCCGCTCCTCGAGAGAGAGGAGAGACTCCAGCTCTCCGTGGACGTCTCCGACGATCGCGTGCAGCGTTCGGGCAGTTGTTTCCTCGGTAGTCACCATCACTCCGGTACCATTTCGTGGTTGCTCCGCCGTTGCTCTGCCGTCACTCCGCAAGCACCTTTGCCGTCACTCGGCAAGCACTCTGCCGTCACTCCTCGAGCAACGCGTCGTCACTCCGCAAGCAATTCATCGATGAAGATCCAGCAGGGATTCCCGGCGCCCTTGTGCCAGTCCGGGCAGACCCGGAGCGAGTGGGCGTGGACGCGTACGAACCGGGCCGGAGTCTCGTCGAGCAGGACTGCCACTTCACGGAGGATGCCGCCCTGATCCTTCGGATCGACTCCGCTGGACGACGATCCTGCTGGGTTGAACGTCTTCCCGTCGGTAGAGATCTCGAAGTCCACGGAACTCGGCATGAAGATCCACGAGTTCTCGTCCTGGAGACAGCCGAGTGCGAGTCGGTGGAGCGGCATCACTTCGCCGAGGTCGAAGGTCGCGACCAGGTCCTTGCCCTCGAACCCCTGCCACGCGCCGAGTCGGAAGTCTGGGCCACCGCGGATGCCGTCGATGAGCGCTTCCGCACTTCCGCCCGGGTAGGTCGGCGACGGTTCGGTCGTCCCGACGACCTTCCGGTTGCCGGTGATCTTCCGGAACGTCGCTTCCTGCACGAGACCGTCCGGGAAGGTCGCGAAGCGGAGGTGGGTCGTCTCGGTGATGTGGATGGGCGTCGAGTAGATCGGAGACGACGCGGAGGGGGCGGTGCCGTCCAAGGTGTAGCGGATCTGCGGCTCCATCGACCCCATCGCGAACGAAGGCAAAGCCAGGGCTACGTCCATCGAGCCGCGGAATGAGATGCCGCCGGATGCGACGTAGGGGACCGGGAGCGCCGGGTTCGCGATGTCGATTCGCGAGGTCGGTGCGTTCCCAGGGCCGACACCCCAGTCGTGGTTGGGCGACGTGCCCATCTCGAAGTGCAGCCCGCCGCCGCGCGTGATCTCGTCGTGGGAGAGGAAGCAGCGGGTGAGCGGGGTCGCGGTCGATGGTGCAGAGGAGCCTGAAGTCCCCGAACCGCCCGAGGCCGAACCTGCTGCGGTCAACGTCGCGGACTGAACGTACAGCGCGTTCCCATCCCCGCTCCGCGAGATGACGAACGCGTTGCCGTTCTCGAGGTGGATCGTTGCCCGGGGAAAGAGCGGCGTGCCGATCACGTACTGGTCCTGTCCCGGAGTGACGGCGTAGAAGCCGAGCGCGGAGAGGAGGAACCAGGCGCTCATCTGTCCGCAGTCCTCGTTGCCGGCGAGGCCGTCGGGTGCGGCTGCGTAGAGCGTGTCCAGAATCTCGCGGACGCGGGCCTGCGTCTTCCAGGGTGCACCCGCATAGGCATAGAGGTAGGCCATGTGGTGGCTCGGCTCGTTGCCGTGCGCGTACTGTCCGATGAGTCCGGTGATGTCCGCCTGGTCGCGACCGGTGGTCTCGGTCGGCGCCGTGAAGAGCGCGTCCAGCTTCGCGACGAAGGCGTCGTTCCCGCCCTGCGCGTCGATGAGGCTGTTCACGTCCTGCGGGACGAAGAAGCTGTACTGCCAGCTGTTCGCTTCGGTGAAGTGGAAGTCGACGTCGGTGGGGAGGAACGGCGTCTTCCAGCGCGCGTCCGACTTCGGCCGCATGAAGCCCGTCTCCGGATCGAGGATGTTCCGCCAGTTGCGCGCGCGACGGGAGAACTCATCCGCGACGTCCTGCCTTCCGAGCGACGTTGCCATCTCGGCGATGCACCAGTCGTCGTACGCGTACTCCAGGGTCTTCGAGACCGACTCGCTCTCCCGGTCCCCCGGGATGTAGCCGAAGCGGCGGTACTCGGCGAGCCCGAGATGATCACGGTTCGCGCTCGATACCATTGCGTCCAGCGCGTGGCCCGCGTCGAACCCACGGATCCCCTTCGCGTAGGCATCCGCGATCGCGGAGATGGAGTGGTAGCCGATCATGCACATCGTCTCGTTGCCTGCGAGCTCCCACACCGGGAGGAGGCCGCCCTGGTCGTAGATCCGCAGCATCGAGTGGATGAAGTCGACCGTCCGCGTCGGCTCGAGGATGGTGTAGAGGGGATGCGCGGCGCGGAAGGTGTCCCAGAGGGAGAACACGGTGTACTGGAGCGGGCCGGAGTCGGTGACGGCGTTCGGATCGTTCGGGCCGGAGTCGACGTTGTGCGTCTGGCCGTCGTGGCCACGGTACTCACCGTTCACGTCGGTGAAGAGGTTCGGCTGGAGCAGTGCGTGGTAGAGCGCCGTATAGAAGATCGTCTGCTGTTCCGGTGTGCCGCCCTCGATCTCGATGCGGGAGAGAGCGTCGTTCCATGTCTGCTTGGCTCGGTTGCGGACGGTATCGAAGTCCCAGTCCGTGATTTCGGCTTCGAGGTTCTCCCGCGCGTTCGCGATCGAGACCGGGCTGATGCCGACCTCGACGAGGAGCGGTTCGTCCGCGGAGTCGAAGCGGAGCGCGCGGACGATGTGGAGGGGCGGGAACGTTTCGTCCGTCGGTTCTGTGATCTCGCGGATCGGGCGGGAGAAGCGGGCGACGAAGTAGACGCGTTGGTCCTGCGCCCATGCCCTGGAGATGCGGAAGCCGGCGACTTCACGGTCCGAGACCTGCTCGAAGGCGGCGTCCAGGACCTGGTCGCGGTGGGCGAGGTCGATGAGGATGGCTGGTGCGTCGTTGTCGTTGGAGGTCCGTGCGGATCCGCTCGAGCCGCTGGACGGATCAGATCCAGTGCCGCCGGAGTTGCCGGATCCCGCCGTGCCCACTGCCGGGAAGGTGTACCGGTGCATCCCCGCGCGGGCCGTTGCGGTGAGTTCGGCGCGGACGCCTGTGCCCTCCAGCGTGACCGCGTAGTACCCGGGCGATGCCGTCTCGGTCGACTTCTCGAAGTGCGAGCCGTAGCCGGTGTCCGGTTCGTACCAGCCGGACGTCCACTTCGTCTCGCCGACGTAGGGGTAGAGGAGGATGTCGCCGTAGTCCGGGATGCCGGTGCCGGAGAGATGGGTGTGGGAGAAGCCGAAGATCCGGTCGTCACTGTAGTGGTAGCCGGAGCAGCCGTCCCAGCCTTCGAGCCTCGTGTCCGGCGAGAGCTGGACCATCCCGAACGGGAGCGTCGCGCCGGGGAAGGTGTGGCCGTGGCCGCCCGTACCGATGAACGGGTCGACGAGGTCGACGGGCGCGGCGCCCGCTGACGCGGCGGCGACGGTGAGTATGGCGAGGGACACCCCGACGGAGACCCCGGGGACGGAGAACGCCGCAGCCGGGCGCCTTGAAACTGACCACGCCGCGATGAAGCCGACGACGGCGGATACGGATCGCTCCATGAAACTCGTACCTCACTGGCGGATCCGTGACCGAACGTGCCTACGGACCCACCCGGGATCCGCCGTCGGCTCGTCATCGCAACCCGCTACGGTTCGGCGCCGGAAGGGCGCCTGAGCTGATAGCCCGGTGAGGATAGCGGTTTCAGGTCTCGATGGCGTTGCCTATCGACCTTTGGCGCGCTTGTAGAAAACGCCGTCGATCTCGACTTCGCGAACAGGCCCTTCATCGATGTTCTCGGGGAAGAAGCGCACGATGTAGCCCTGCCCCGGGATCAGCTCGACGCGCATGGTCTCCGGCTTCTCGAATGCGGTTGCGATGCAGTGGAGATTGCCGGCCCGGACTTCGAGGTCTCCGTCCTGCTCTTCGATGACGACGGTGCCCCAGATCGGGTCTTCGTACACGCCAGCGTAGTCGGCGCGAGGCCTGCCGAGTGCCCACTGTCGCGTCGCGCGCTCGGCCCGGCTGGCCTCGAAGCGCTTCCGGACCTCGTCGCGCCGTTCCAGGAGAGGAGCGATGGAGTCCTCGATGTTTGCGGTGCTGAGCCACCAGTCGTAGATCCAGGAGGCGAGGACGTCGACGAGCGAGGATCCGACGATGCTCTCGTTGGCGACGATCGCGACACCCATGTCCAGATCTGGGCTGAACGACACGAAGGACCGGAAGCCCGGGTAGCCACCGGAGTGATGGAGAAGGGTACGTCCGTGCACGTCGCCGTGTCCCCATCCGAGGCCGTAGTGGTGCCACGCGAAGGGCGGCCTGCCCGAAGCTTCGACCAGAGGCTCGTGAGTGTGCTTCACGACATCGGTGCCAGTGACCTGGACGCCGTCGATCCGCCCGTTCCCGAGTTGAAAACGAATCCAGCGCCCGAGATCTTTGGCGGTCGTGACGATTCCTCCGGCGGACTGCATCGTCGCGTCAGTCTTGTCGAGTCCGACCGGTTCCACGCCGGAAACACCGAGACCGTTGTACGGGATCGCGACCGGCCAGCCTTTCTCCTTCGGGAATGAGGTGTAGGCGCTCGTATGCTCCATCCCGATCGGTCCGAAGACTTCGCGCGCGAGGATGTCCTGCCAGCGGACGCCCAACTCGCGATCGGTGAACATCGTGTAGAGGTTGTAGCCGAAGTTCGTGTAGTCGAACGTTCCGAGCGGCGCGTCCTCGTTCGGAGTCGACTCACCGAGAAGTCGCCACAACGTTTCAGGATCGTGTTCCCCGGTGTAGGCGAGACGGATCGGAATCGGATCGTTGTCGATGCCGGATGTGTGGGTCAGAAGATCGCGAAGCCGCACCTCGTTTGCGCGGATCGCCGGATCGAGAGTGACACCGTTCAGATGGGACGCGACGGAGGAACCCAAGTCGACGCGTCCGTCGGCGTCCAGGATCGCGCCGGCGAGTGCGGTGAACGACTTGGTGGCCGATGCGATGTAGAAGACCGTCTCTTCCGTGGCGGGAATCCCAGCTTCGAGGTCGGCCATCCCCCAGCCGCCTGCGAGCACGACGGTGTCGTCCACCACGACGGCGACCGCGAGTCCCGGCACGACTTCGAGTCGCGCGAGCGCATCCGAGATCCAAGCGTCCGCCTCGCGCGCGAACTCGGGACCTGCGCTCACGGGACGACGCGACACGTCTTCGCCGTTCGGAGACTCGTTCCCACTCGGCGTGGGCGCCCCGGCGATCTGGGCGAAGGCAACATCTCGACCGAGAGGCGGTACGGCCAGACTGCTCGCGGCGACGATGAGGATCGCGAAGACCCGCACGGTCCCGATGAACTCGATCATCGAGCGATACCGGGCGAGGGGCCGAGCCAGGAAGGGTGCTTCGGCCGGCGTGAAACCTCGTCGCCGAGGAGTGGCAGAGGACGCGTGTTCGTTGACGCGAGCCTGATGATCGAAGGCCATGATGTCTCCTTCCGTCGGAGCGAGAATCGAGTGCGCGGAAGAGGAGACGCTACAGCGGGACCGACCACTCCGTCTTGAACGATTCCAACATCGGGGACGGCTCGGCCGAACGCCGGTTGAGGAGGGCACGGAACCGCCCCGGCGGCAGCCCGAGTTCGCGGGTGAAGACGCGGCTCATGTGGCTGAGGTCCGAGAATCCGTGGTCTAGTGCGACGGCCACGAGGTCGTCGTCTCCCCCCAGGAGTTCTCGGGCCACGGAGAGTGCGCGCCAACGCTGGCGGTACCGCGTGGGAGAGCAGCCGAAGCGCTGGCGGAAGAGTCGGGCGAGCGTGACGGGATGGACGCCTTCCACGCGTGCGAGCGCGTCCATGTCGGGAGGCGGGCCCGGAGTTTCGAGGGCTCGACGGACCCGATGCCAGCGGGAGGCGGACGGAGCCCTGAGAGAGTCTCGGTAGGAACTCGCCTTGTCGGCTCCGTCCCGCCCCAAGCTCTCGCACCCAGGCGGATGTGGGAGTGCTGCCTCCCTCTGGAACCAGCGACAGATGGCGATGAGCTCCGCTTCCACAGACGCGCCGGCCTCGAGACGAAGCGCGCATGCGAGACGCAGGCCGAGGAGCGAACTCGTCCCATCGTGTCGCCAGCGCCAGTCGACCAGCCGATCCGGACCGACGCCGATCCTGCGGAGGGCCACGTCCGGGAGGATGACGGAGAGGATCGTGGCTCCGTCGGGGCCGAACCGGTTCCGGTGGACGAGTTGCGGTGACTTGAGCGCGACGCTTCCCGGTGCGGAATCCTCGCAATGTCCCTCGCTGGCTTCGCGGAGGGCTCCCGAGACGAGGATGCTGAGGCGGCGACAGCCGTCGATGTGGGACGGCATTCGGAGGCCGCGGCGGTAGCGGATGAAGTTGGCTTGGAGATGCACGTCACACTCTTTGCATTGCGTGTGGTGGAAGTCGCCCAACCGTAGAGTAGACGAAGCTCCGGGCCCAAGTGTTCGGTCCTTTCGACGACGAAGCGGTCACCGACCGGCCGACAGTAGGACTCGCGGCAGATCGACGACGCATCCGGCTGCCGGTTCGCCCCGGAGGAAGGACTGGACGATTGTCCGATACTCGGTCGACATGAGCTCGCGGGATTCGTGTCCGGCCTGAGTCACGATGACGTGGATTCCGTTCGGGAACCCAGGCAGCAAGGTCTCGACGTTCTCGGGTGGGGTGCGTGCGTCGAGTACTCCCGACGTGAAGAGCACCGGGACGTCGCACTGGAACGCTTGCCGGAATCCGTCCCCGAGGTCGGGAAGCCCGGGCGTGCGGAGGATCTCCAGGTGCAGCGGGGCGGAGAGTGCGTCCCCGAGCAGGTTCGAGGGATCCTGTGTCTCCCGTTCGATCTCGGTGCGCCGCTCTTCGGTCACTCCGGACGCACAATCCATGAGGACGGCGAGCAGCGGCACTTCGAACCGCCGGTCCGGATAGGAAGCGTCCGCCAGATCGGTCCAGTCTCCGTCCTCCATGTCGAGGAGTGTCTGCGGGAGCTCTCTTCGTTCCGGAGTCTCCGCGAGACGCCTCGCGACGTAGACTTGGAGGTCGTAGGCACCGAGAACGATGCTGTCTCCGCTCGAGGTCTGGGCAGTGACGGGAGCTTCGCCGAGTCGTTCGAGGAGCGACCGCACCAACGCGAGGAGATCCGGGATGCGGCTCGCCACCCGCGGATCGTCTCGCACTTCCTCAGCGAGTCGTTCGAGCATCGACTGAGTCACGGCGGGACGTTTGAACGTGTCGTTCGGTCCTTCCACCTTCTGCAGTAGTGCGCGCTCGACCGACTCGGGATGGCGGCGGAGGTAAGCGAGACCGAGGTGCGATCCGTAGCTCGTTCCCCACAGCACGACCTTGGGTGCGCCGAGCGCGATGCGGAGCGACTCGAGATCTTCCGCGCTCTGCCTCGTGTCATAGGCCCGGCGATCGTACCCACGGGCCTCGAGGGTCCCCAGGCTCTTCGCGACCGCAGCACGAAGCCCTTGGATCACCGTTGCGCGGTCGAGAGGGCGATCGTAGGGAAACGGGCAGATCGAACTCGAGTCCGCAACGAACGACGGCACGCTCCGTCCCGTTCCGCGCTGGTCCAGGCCGATGACGTCCGCGTGTTCGAGGAGACGGATCTGCGGATGCGTGGCCTCGAGCGACGCAAGTTCCACCCCGGACCCACCCGGTCCTCCGGCAAGGTAGAAGATCGGTGGCCCCGGGTCTGGATGCGACGTCCGGTACCGGACGAACGACAGCTCGATCCAGCGACCCTCAGGCACGTCGTGATTCTCGGGGACTCGTATCTTCCCGAGTTCGGCGTCGAGTGGACTCCCATCGAACGCGCGTCCGACGAACGGTTCCCACTCGATCTGCGTCTCAGCGATCCGTCCATCCGCGTGCGTTGCTCTCCGCGAGACGATGGCTTCCGTGACGGTAGCCGTGCGTTCGTACCCGTCCCGCTCGTGGTTGAGCCCATCACGCGCACCGTCGTGACTCAGTCCGCCAGCGTTTCCCGGCAGCGCACCGAGCCACAGAGCGATGGCAAGAGCAGCGGTGACACCAGGGAGCCGAATCGTCAGGGCCATCCGCTCCGCGAGGATCCACGCCCCACCATAGGTGAGGGCCGGAAGACCGAAGACCGTCACCAACACCCAGGGCCACGGCACCATCACGAACCCGAGCGGTAGGTTCGCGGCGCGAAAGAGCGCGAGCGCCGGGAACAGTCCGGCCGGAACGGCGAGGACGCAGCCGAGCAGCGCGAGGTAGGCCGCCCGGGACGCGACATGGCTCCGGAGGAAGCGGGGAGACGCACCGACCGACCGAAGAGTACGCACGTCCCCCGCCGATTCCGCGAGGGAGAGCGCGTTCGCGAGTGACACCACGACGATGCCGGTCACGAGCGAGACGCCGAGGATCCAGCGGTAGAAGCGCCGCGCCGGCCGTTCGTAGAGGATGCGCGCGTCGATCGTCGTCCCGGGGATCGTCGCCGCGATCGACTCGGCCTCACGTAGACGGTCTCTCGTCAGGGGGTATTCGAGCCTGACGATCCACGGGACGAGCGCGCTTCGGATCGGTGGGCCGGACTCGAGCCCGAGGTTCGCGAGCGCGTCTTCGTGAAGGAAGTAGCGCGGCTCGCGCACGTTCTCGTCGACCTCGACCGTTCTCACTGGAACCTTCGCGAGTATCTCATCACCCAGCCACATCCGGAGTCCGGCGTATGCGAGTGATTCATCGCCTTCGCGCTGCCACAGCGATCCGCGCGAGGCTCGCGAGGATCCCGACGTCAGTCCGGTTGTCACCACAGCCGTCGTCTCGAAGTCTGCTCCCCGCCCACCTCTCGCCGGGCTCCCTCCCGCCTTGTTCTGAAGGCGCAAGACGACACCTGACGCAGCGAGAGACGCAGCGACCGAGTCCTGCACGCCGAGACAATGGAGAAGTGATGCGTCGCCCACGGCGATCCACTCCTTGGAGGAGCTGTCGGCCCAATCGACGTAGAGCGGTTGTCCGTGGTCGTACGCCGCCTGCAATGGCGCGGCCTCTGCGATGCCGACCTCGGACGACCGAAGCCTGCGCACGGCTTCGTCCGCGCCTGGTCCTTCGATGCGGAGTTGGTCGCTCCGCAGCGTCGTCGGAATCCGATCGAGCGCGACTTCCAGGCTCGAGACGAGCACGGCGACGGTCACGCTCATCGACATTCCCGCGACGATGGCGGTGAGGACAGGGCCGTTCCGTCCCCGGAACCTGCCGCCGTCCCGAACTGCGAGACGCCAGGTCAGTCCCAGCCGGGATGCGCGCCCCGCGAGAAACGCCAGAAGCCACGGGCTCATCGCACCGAATCCGAGGAGGCCGAGGAGTGGGCCGCCAATCGTGGCGATCGCGCCGAGCGCCGCATTTCCGCGCGGGACGGAGACGAGGAGCGCGAGGCTGGCGGCAACGAGGGCGAGTCCCAACCCGAGCCAGCGATGCGCGGGAGTCTCGCGAGGACGCGCACCGCCCAGTGCTTCGCGGACGGGCACGCGAACAGCGAAGAGCACGGGAAGAAGCGCTCCCAACACGGCGGTCACCGTGCCCAGGAGCGCGGCGATGAGGGCGTCGCCCACCCTCGCCTCGAACGGTCCGTTGAGGCGACCGTTCCATCCGTCGAGATGCGGATGGACGCCCGCGGCTCCCAGGACTCCGAGACCAACGCCGACGAGCGAACCGACGAGAGCGAGCGCGGCAGCCGACGCGACCATGCAAACCGCGAGCGACGCGACCGGCGCACCGTTCGCACCGAGCAGTCCGATCTCGTGACGTCGCCGTCCCAGTCCGATCGACAGTGCAGACGCGATCACGAGCGCCGCTTCGAGAAAGCCGATCAAGCCGAGTGCGAACACGATCTTCGCAAGGCCGTCGTCTCCTTCCTGCGCGTCGGAACGAGTCGTCACTTTCGCCACGCCGTCGAGTGCTCGCAACGTACGGGCCACGCCCGCAATGTCCGTGGGCTCGGTCGCATCGGCTCGGAGGGTCCGGTCGCCCACTTCGGGCCGAGTTGTGCCGTTCCTCACGTCGGGCGGCACACTGGATCCGCTCGTCGTCACCGTCTCGACGAGAAGCAGATTCGTCCCGCGATGCTCCACCGCCGCCGGTGTCCTGAGGATGACAGCCGCGTCTCGGTCTTCGGGATCCACGACGACGCCCGTCACGACGCGAAACGGGCCGAACTCGAGCGCCACCGTGTCTCCGAGTGAGACGGCGAGACCGCGGAGGAGGATCGGCGAGAGTGCGACTTCGCCCGAGTGGGTGGGAGCGCGTCCTGCTTCGAGATGGAGCATGTCACGACCGTCGCTCCGGAAACTCGACGGCGCGGCGGCGAGGAGACGTGCGCGCAGGGTCTTCCCGTTCGCCCTGACTACGTCGACCCCGAGAAACGTCCGCTCCGTGTGTGCGCCGTCCGGCAGAACCTCGACGACGCGTTCGAGCGCTTCATAGTCCGTGTACTCGATACGCAGATCGGCGCGTCCCATCGAGCGTGTCGCCCGCTCTTCCGGAGTCGGAGTCACGATCCGCGCCAGAGTCGCACCGCCCATCACAGCGGCGACGCTGATTGCGATGAGGCCCGCGACGAGAGACGACCGACCTGGGTGTCGGGTCAGCTCGCGATACTCGACCCTCCAGAGCGCGCGGAGTTCGGATCGCGTCACGGTCGTGGCCCGAGTACCCGCGGGAGGAACGGTCGCGACGACCGCGTCTCGCGTAGGATCTGTCCGTCCCGGAGGAACACTACGCGATCGGCCCACGCCGCATGGGACGAGTCGTGCGTGACGAGTACGACGGTGCGCCCACGGTCCACATGTTCCCGCAGGCAACGCATGACCACTTCGCCCGTCACCGAATCGAGCGCGCCGGTCGGTTCGTCGGCGAGAAGGAGACGACGTTCGCCCACCATGGCGCGTGCGATCGCGACCCGTTGTTGTTCGCCGCCGGAGAGATCGTCGGGGAATCGATGGCTCAGCCGTTCCATCTGTACGCGCGCGAGCGCTTCCACCGACTGACGCCGCGCCTCATTGGACGACACACCGTCCAGTTCGAGAGGAAGGGCGACGTTCTCGAGCGCCGTGAGTCCAGGCAGGAGGTTCAGTTCCTGGAAGACGAACCCGATCGCGCGACGACGGAGTGTGGCCGACTGGGACGTTCCGAGTTGCGCGAGGTCCGTGCCGAGTATGGTGACGCGCCCCTCGGTCGGGAGGTCCAATGCCCCCGCCAGCCCGAGGAAGGTCGACTTTCCCGAGCCCGACGGCCCCATCACCGCGACGAACTCACCGTCCGCGACGTCGAGATCGATCGGGCCGAGAGCCCGCACCGCGGTCGGCCCCGTGCCGTGCACGCGGACGACGGAGCGGAAGCCGAGCGCGGAGCCGGTCGACGCTCGTTTCTTCGTGGCTTGGCGCGTGGTTTCGTCCCCGCCGGTCATCGTCTCGCCCTCGTCGTTCACGACCGCGCCCTCTTCGTCAATGAACTCGTCCCCGTCTCTCATGACCGCGTCCTCTTCGCGACACGGAGACGTTCCTCACAGCGATCGATCCAGGCGAGTTCGGCCTGCGCTTTCAGGATGAGCGAGTCGAGGATGAGCACCCAGGGCAGTTCGTCTTCCGGATCCGCATCCCGCAGGTAGCCCGTGTAGCCCTGCAGTCGTTCCATCGTGGCGGTCCGCTGCGCCTGGAGGATCGCGTCGACATCGACGATGTCGGCTGCGACGGCGAGGAGGACCTTGAGCGCCAGCTCGTCCCGCGACGGCGGATCGAGATCGACCGGCGTGGCGAACCACGCGGCGAGCGCCTCCTTCCCCTCGGCCGTGATCTCCCAGGTCTGTCGATCCGGCTCGCCCATCCCGGCCGTCCGAACCAGTCCATCGCGCTCCAGTCGCGCGAGGGTCGTATAGACCTGCCCCATGTTGAGCGGCCACGTCCCCGCCGTGCTCTCCTCGAACGCGGTCTTGAGCCCGTAGCCATGGGTCGGGACCTCTGCCAGCAGGGCGAGGATGCTGTGACGGACGGACAGTGGGGCCCCCGATTCGTGTGGGGAGGGGAGTGCCTTTGGGTGAGATGGTGTATACTGAGTATACATGAGGCAAGTAGGGTTAGCAAGGGGCTGGCGGGGTGTGTTCGAGGAGGGGGCTAGGAAGTCAGGGCCTCGTCAGACACCCGGAAGTTCCGTTCGATTGGTGCACGACTTCGGGAGGCTCTCGATCCCTTGGATTGCTCGGCGATCAAGGGGGGAGGGCGGGCGCCCTCCCCTGAGTCTCGACGAGTCCGGCCTAGTCGGAGTGCGCCGCCACCCAATCCAGAATCGGGGTCCAAACGAGTTCCGGCGAGTTCTCCGCCGTGAATAGGTCGATGTGTCCGAAGTCCAACGCCTGGTCAGAGGCACCGGTCGAAACGTAGAGCTGGGTGATGTCGTTGCTCCCGAGGTACGAGACCGTGGCCGACGTATATGGGCCGATCCCGCCTGCGGCTCCCAGATCGAACACGGGGATGTCAATGGAGGAGAGATGGTCCGTAAACGGGCTGTCCAAGCCAGCCGCGATCCGATACCAATCGAGCGCGAAGAGAATGGGCTGATACGCTGCGGTGTCCTCCAGGAAGTCGAGCCACTGCGGAACGGTTACGAATTGGAGATCCACGGGGAACTCGTCTTCCAGAATCGGCGCGTGATAGTGCGCGACTGTCGGTGCGTAAACGGGGCCCCCAGCAAAGAAGAGTGCGACCTCGAGGTTGGTGAATCCATCGAAGAAGGGGGAAGCGTCATCAGGGTTGGACCGAGCGAGAAGGGAGGCCTCGCGGAAAATCAGTGGATCTTCGTACTGGCCGCCTTGGTGGAGTGACTCGTAGATCGCTACCCAACCCTGCCAGAACTCGAGCCAGAGCGGATCGTCGGACCGAACACCCATGTCGGCCGCGATGTATCCACCCACTTTGCGAAGGACCGGTGGGCGCTGCGCTTCCTGGTTGAGAAGGGCGTACCCCGTCATTCCACCGCTGCTGTAGCCGAGCAGGTTCATCTTGCCGTGGCCGTTGCCGGTCGCGAGGCGGACGAGTTGCGCCACCGACACGCCGACCGCGAGGTTGTCGACTTCCTTCTGGAGACCCCAGTCGGCGAAGAACGCGAAGTTCGCTTCTTCCTGCGGGACGAAGTTCCAACCCTGGTCGATCCCCCAGACGTCGACGTCGTTCTCGGCCAGGAACGCGGCCACGCCGAAGTCGTTGGGGCGGTTGGGAGAGAACTGACCGGGTAGGAACATCCCGGTGAAGTCCTTCAGGTCGCCATGGACGAGGAAGAGCGTTCGATCCGTCCGGATCGGTTGATATGGGCGCTGCTCCCGGACGACGCGATGGAGTCCAATCCGGTCGTACGGACCCGGACCGACGCGCATCTGGACACTGTAGTGGACGACGTCATCGACGATCGGGGTCCTCTCGAAGTGAAAGAGTGGAATGACTCCGCCCATCCGCTGCGGGATGGCGTTCGTCGATCCGCCTTCCGTCCACCCCGCCTCGTCGATCAGAGCATTGGCCAGGGCTTGTGGATCGGCGAAGTCACTCTGAGATGGATCGGGAGTGGTAGGAGTCGAACGATGTTCATCCGAACACCCGACGACCGCGACGACACAGAGAAGGAAGCACCAGTAGACGTATCGTTGCATCGTAGACCTCCGAAGGGGAGAGCAGTCACGGTTCGCTGAGACACGCCAAGGCGAACGTCACGGAGGATGATGCCCGGACGCGCTGAGCCGAGTGGGACCCGACGCCTGCGTCGGGCGGGGGCTGCCGATAGCTTCCCCAACTGGGAATGCGTAAATCAATCCGGAGGTGGGAAGTGAAAGGAGAGATTTCGCGTCGAATGAGCTTTCGTTGACCATCCGGGAGTTCGCGGCGTAGCATCACGCCCGCCAGGAGGACGTGCTGTCGTATCTGTATATGACAGGTCCCACCGAGGCGAACGGCTTGGGGCTCCGGGGCTGGAGACCACATGTGTTCACACGACGGATCCGATGACCCAGAAGCACGCGATCCCAACCGGGACGAGTTCACGACGATCCTGTCCGGTCTCGACCAGGTCGAACCCGCCAAGGCCGAACTCGATCGTCTCTTCGTCCTCCTTCACGACGAACTCCGCAGCATTGCTCGCGGTCAACTGCAGGCGGAAGCAAACGCGGATACGCTTCAGCCGACGGCGTTGGTCCACGAGGCGTACCTCCGCCTCGTTCACGTCGAGACGGCGTCTTCCTGGACGCGAACCCAGTTTCTCGTGCTCGCCGCGCGCGCGATGCGATGGATCCTCGTCGATCACGCCCGTCAGTCCCTGGCTCAGAAACGGGGTGGGCGCCGGGCGCGCGTCAGCCTCGACGAAGCATCCGAAGCGATGAAGGACGATGCCTTCGACGTCGTGGAACTCGAGGACGCTCTCCTTCGTCTGGGCCACCTCGATCAGCGGATGGAAGTCGTCGTGCAGTGCCGGGTCTTTGCCGGGATGTCTATGCAGGAGATCGGCGATGCCTTGGGAGTGAGCCGGCGGACGGTGCACGAGGATTGGAAGGTCGCCTCCATGTGGCTGGCTCGCGAGCTCGGCGGGACTCCACCCGCTGGGGCGGCGGAGCCCAGGAAGCGAGAGGACGGTTAGTCCAACGGAGTCGAACCATGGCCGAACTCGATCCCGAGCGGTTCCAGAGGGTGCGACATCTGATTCTCGAGATTGCGCAGCTTTCCGAAGACGAACGGGAGCAGCGCTTGGAAGCGCTCGCTCTCCTTCACCCGGACACGCTGAACGAGGCCCTCGATCTCCTCGCGCACGAAGGGAAGTTCGACCCACGGAGGGTTCTGGCGGTCTCTGCACGACGGCTCCTTCCTGAGACCGGCATCGATGATGAACTCGGGCCCTACAAGCTCCTTCGTCTGATCGGGGAAGGTGGGATGGGTGCGGTCTACCTCGCGGAGCAGAGGGAACCGATTCGGCGAAGGGTTGCGGTCAAGGTCATCAAGTGGGGTATGGACACGAAGAGAGTCCTGGCCCGCTTCGAGTCCGAACGACAGGCACTGGCCCTCATGGACCACCCGAATATCGCAACCGTACTGGACGCGGGAAACACCCAGGCCGGTCGTCCCTTCTTCGTGATGGAGTACGTCGACGGTACCCCAATCACGGAGTATGCCGACGAGAACTGCCTCGCGATCGACGAACGACTCAACCTGTTCACCCAGGTATGCGCTGGGGTGCAGCACGCCCACCAGAAGGGGATCATTCATCGCGACCTGAAACCGTCGAACATCCTCGTCGCCTTGGTCGATGGACGCCCAACCCCAAAGATCATCGACTTCGGAGTCGCCAAGGCCACTGGGCAGCAGCTGACAGAGGAAACTGTCTTCACGGAACTCGGCGTGCTCATCGGAACGCCGGAGTACATGAGCCCTGAACAGACTGGTATGTCGGGCCTCGATGTCGATACTCGGACGGACGTGTACGCGTTGGGCTCAATCCTCTACGAGATGTTGGTAGGCGTACTCCCCCTGGATCCCGTGGACTTGCGGAAGGCTGGCCTCGCAGAGATCCATCGGATGATCCGGGAAGCCCAACCGGTCAAGCCGAGCACGCGCATTCAGTCTCTCGGCGACTCGGCGACCGAGGCCGTGAGCCGTCGTCGAACCGACCTTCCTGGACTTCGGCGTAAGCTGCGCGACGACTTGGACTGGATCGTCATGAAGGCGCTGGAGAAGGATCGTACGAGACGGTTCGACACGCCAAAGGACATGGCGGACGATATCGAGAGGTACTTGCGCCACGACCCGGTGGTTGCGCGACCTCCGTCCACCACCTACCTGCTGTCGAGGTTCGTGCGGAGAAACCGCGCTGGGGTGGCCGTCGCAGCCGTCGCGCTCCTCGGCATCGTTGGGTTCGGCATCTGGCAGACGGTGCAGAATCAGATCATCGCTGCGGAGAGGGATCGCGCGATGGCGAACGAGAGGCTCTCCCTCGCACGCGAGCAGATCGAGAAGGATCCCACCGTCGCAATTGCCTATGCCCTTTCCAGTCTCGAGATCCTCGACCAGGGCGCGACTCGGGACGTCGTGCGTCGCGCCCTCATTGCGGGGCCGGTCCGGGACGAACTTCCGCGACGAGATGGTACCTGGAACCCGCTCTCCGTTGATGCCTCCGACGATGGGAAGATGTGTGCCGTGGCGTGGACAGGCGCCGAGAATCCACAGGTTGGGATCTACTCTCTCGACGACCTGAGCATGCGGACGCTGGACGGAACCGGGCTCGGATTCACGTACACGGTGAGGTTCACCGCGGGATCTCAGTACATCGTTGCCGCCGCGACCAACGGAGTGCATCTCTACCGCGTGTCCGATGGTGCGCACCTGCTCCATGAGCTGTCGGAGGATTCCAAGCCGAACATCGATGTCCTGCCCACGGAGGATCCCAGACGGGTCCTGGTCACGGCTACGGCCGGGGGAGAAAGGCCCGAGTGGTACGCGCTCGACGTCGAGTCGCTCGACTTCACGCCCCTCGGTTCGTCCCTGGGACTCCACAGCATCGATCAGCGGGCGTATCAGGGAGCCGCGGACGGCCGTGGCGAACGGATCGTGGAGTACGCCGATCGAGACGTGTTCGTGCAACGTCTGGACGAACTCTCCATCGGTCGGATCGAGTTCGTGGGCAGGCACGACGATCCGATCGCGTGTGTCGGCTGCGACCGGAACCTGGAGCGTGCGGTCTCTGTCGATGTGGGTGGCGTGGTTCGAGTGTGGGATGTTCGTTCCCAGCCGGCGCGTTTGATCCGCCAGTTCGCGGGAGATGCGGACGTGACCTGGATCCGGGTGGATCCGTACCGACCGGATGTGTTCACGACCTACCGTTCGGGCCTGGCTCGTCTCTACGATTTGTCGACCACGCCTCCTCGCAAAGGGCGTGTGTTGCCGGATCGATCCCATTGGACGCACGAAGGGACGTTCCTGCCCGACGGGACCCTGATCACCACGCGGAACGGGCTCGTCGTCGGGCCAGTGGCGCACTGGCGAGTGAAGCCGGTGGTGGACTGGTACCTCGACCTTCCCGACTCCCTCGGTACTCCGGCCCAGCGCCCGATTCCAGCGCCGGACGGCTCGAGCATGATCTACTGGACGGGAAACGGAAACGTCGTCCGTGTTCCCTCGAGTGATCCCAATGCCGTTCCGGAGATCATCGCGCGAACACCGGCGGTGACCGGCGGGATGTGGGTCAACCTGAAAGGTTCCGAGGACCAGTCACGACTCCTAACGGACAACAGTGGTTTGATCGCGATGCAAGGGGCCCACGTGATCGACACGGACTCCGGCCGGACGCGACAGATCGACATCTTCACCAATGCGCATGTCATGCGCGGAATCAGTCCCTCGGGTGATCTCGCCTGCTTCTGGGACGTCGGGGATGGCTACGGAGAAGACAACCTCCTCCGGATCGTCGATCTCGATTCCCTACGCGTCGTCAAGGAACTCAACGCCGCCAGAGACGACGTGCTGACCGCAGACTTCCGAAAGGACGGCTCACTGGTCTATCTCACGGGGCACGCTGTGGTGCGCGTCGACCCTCGCCCCAGGCAGACACGCGGAGGCGGCGATCCCGTCGATTCCGTCGGTCCGGAAGCTCCGCCGGACACGCTGTGGAAGGGGCCGATCGAAGCTGGCGCCCTCCTCGATTGGGGAAGGAAGCTACTTGCGGTCGATGGAGAGGGTGTCCTCTCCTGGGTCGACCTGGACAGTGGGGAGACGATTCCGCTCGGTGCGGCAGGATCCGGTTCGATCGCGGCATCCTATGAGCCATCCCTCGGGCTCCTTGCCGTGTCCGGTTGGTGGCCGCACTTCCGCGTGTTCGATCTGCGGGAGGGGCGTTCCTGGACGGTCCCGATACCGAGCGGAGAGCGGTCGTCGGTCACCACGATCGACCCCGTCGGGCGATGGATCGTCGTGCGGTCCGGCACCACGTTCGCGGTCCGCTTGCCCCTGGACCCCATCTTCGAGGACCTCGAAACTGAAGACTTCGTGAGTCGGATCCGGGAGTTGACGAACGTCCGGGTGACGCCGGATCCGAGTGAATCGGGGCGGTTCACGATCACGAACACCAACGAGCGAGTGGAGTGACCCGAGGATTGTGGGCAGGCGATTGCGGGTAGCCTCGTGTTGGATGCTCGTGGGGCCGACAACGTCGTCGTTCTGTCGCGCTGCCCCGCTTACGCGTGCTCGAGGGGCCACTTGCCTTCAGCTACGAACCGGACTTGGACGCGCTGACCGCCGTCCAACGTGTGGTGACCATAATAGTGCGTTGTCTATTACTAATAGACGCACTAGTATTCTGACCCTGGCCGATGCTCCCCATAGCGACGTCTCGCCTGCTCGAGCGACAGGGAGCTTCCGTTGTCCTGGCGTTGAGTGAGCCCTTAGGTGGCGCTCACTGCGCGCCCGGTAGATCACCTCGGCGACTTCCATACGCTGACGGAAGGCCTCGCGGAGGTCCCTGTCTTCGGGGTGGGGGTGGGGGGAACTCGCCGATCGAGGATCTCAAGGGCGCTGGTCGTCTTCCTTCTCCGTGTTGTCATGTCCTGGAGGTTCGCATATTTGCGAAATCAGATCAAACCTTGAAACGGCGCGGTGGCGCGTCCCATCCTCGGGGAGTGACCATATAGTGTCTTGTCTGTTACCAATAGCTCGTGATCGGTCGCTATCGAGTCGAGACATCAGACCCCGAGGAGATCGAACGTCGGATCGGATCGTCCTCGTCAGTGCGCCGGATCCGTGGGCCTTGAGGTGCCGCGGCAGCCTTTCGATGACAGGCCACTATCGAGGCGAGGAGACGGTCCTGCACGTCACGAAGCAGTCTTCCGAAGTCGTCCGTCGACTCCGGGTGATCTCCGGCAAGGACGGACCGCTGATTCTTCTGAACGTCCCCTCGTCGCTTGCGTTCGACAGCCCTGTGCCCGACACGGTGACTCCACTTCTCGTCTACTCGGAGCTTCTGCACGAAGGAGTCGGAGATCCCTGGAGTCGGCGGAGGAGGTGGCTTCGAGGTGCTTGAGCCGAAGCCGGGCAGGTCGATGCGGATTCCCGAACGTGGAGAGCGGCCCTTCCAGCGGCAACCTACCGGTTTGACGTTCGGAAGGCGCTCCCCTAGTCTCCGTCCGGGAGGAAAACCGCCTATGTTCCGGCTCGCGACACCCACGCATTCGCAGTCCACGTTCTCCACGCACTCGGCCGGGCAGCCGTCCCCGCCTTCATCGCCGGCTCGCCCGGAGCCCCGGCCAGGAAACCGCCGTCGGCCCCGACTCAGCTCGACCCTCGCATCCGTCCTCGCCTTCGGACTCCTCGTCGGCATCGGCGGTTGCGGCGACCAAGGCGGCGGTGCCAAGGACGGCTCGTCCGGTACAGCCGGCAACGAAAACGCTGCCGGCAACGCACCCCCCCCATCCGAGAACGCCCCCGCCGGGAAGGCCCTCAAGGCCGTCAAGATCGGCCTCTCCCTCGACACCCTCCGCGAAGAGCGCTGGCAGCGGGACCGCGACCAGTTCGTGGCCCGGGCGGAAGAGCTCGGCGCGACCGTCCTCGTCCAGGCCGCGAACAACGACGACGCGGTGCAGAACGCACAGGCTGAGAACCTCCTCACCCAGGGCGTGGACGTCCTCGTCGTCGCGCCGCACAACGCGAAGTCCGCGGCGACGATCGTCGAGGCGGCGCACAAGTCCGGCGTGCCGGTGATCGCGTATGACCGGCTGATCAACGACTGCGACCTCGACCTCTACATCTCGTTCGACAACCTCCGGGTGGGCGAGATGCAGGCGGAGTACGCGGTCGAGCATGCGCCGACCGGCAAGTACGTCCTCATCGCCGGGGCGCCGACGGACAACAACGCGCATCTATATAGAGAGGGTCAGCTCAACATCCTAAAGCCCTACGTGGACCGGGGCGAGATCGAGATCGTGACGGACCAGTTCGCGAACGACTGGCAGCCGGTCGAGGGGCTCAAGATCCTCGAGAACGCGCTGACCCGGAATCACAACGACATCGCCGCGGTGGTCGCGAGCAACGACGGCCTCGCGGGCGGCGCGATCCAGGCGCTGGCCGAACAGAAACTGACCGGCAAGGTGATCGTGACCGGACAGGACGCCGAGCTCGCCGCGTGTCGCCGGATCGTCGAAGGCTCCCAGAGCATGACCGTCTACAAGCCGATCCGCGCGCTCGCCACCCGCGGCGCCGAAGTCGCGATCGCGCTCGCGCGCAGCGAGGAGATTCCGGACGCGAACCGGACGCTCGACAACGGATTCAAGCAGGTGCCGAGCCTCCTCATCGCGCCGATCCCGGTCGACAAGGACAACCTCCCGACCACCGTGATCAAGGACGGCTACCAGAAGCTCGAGGACGTCTACCGCGACGTGCCGAGGGAGCAGTGGCCGAACCCGTAGGGCAGTCGGTTCCGTGACCGCGCCGTTCCTCGAACTCCGCGCCATCGGGAAGACGTTCCCCGGAGTCCGTGCGCTCGACGGCGTGAGTTTCGATCTCGCACGCGGCGAGATCCACTCTCTCTGCGGGGAGAACGGTGCGGGCAAGAGCACGCTGATCAAGATCCTCTGCGGCGCCATCCCGAGCGGGACGTACGAAGGCGAGATCATCCTCGACGGCGACGTGCGCCGGTTCCGGAATCCCCGCGAAGCCGAGGACCAAGGCATCGCACTCATCGCGCAGGAACTCGCGCTCGTGCCCGAACTCTCCGTCGCGGAGAACCTCTTCCTCGGCCGCGAGCCCGCGACCCGCGGATGGATCCGTCGCGAGACGCAGCACGAGCAGGCATTGGCCGCGCTCCAGCGGGTCGGCCTTCACGTCGACCCCGAGCGGCCGATCCGGGAGCTCGGCGTCGGGCAGCAGCAGATGGTGGAGATCGCGCGCGCGCTCGCCAAGGACGCCCGGATCCTCGTCCTCGACGAGCCGACCGCCGCACTCAGCGAGTCCGACGCGCAGACGCTCTTCGAGGTGCTGCGGGGATTGCGCGAGCGGGGCGTCTCCTCTATCTACATCAGTCACCGGATCGAGGAGATCCTCGCGTTGGCGGACCGCGTCACCGTTCTCCGCGACGGCCGCTCCGTGATGACTGCGCTCGCCGGCGAGGTGACGCGGGAGCGGATCATCGAGGCGATGGTCGGCCGCGAGGTCGAGAACCTCTACCCACGTGCGCCCCAGCCGCGGACGTCCGAGACCGTCCTGTCCGTGCGCGATCTCGGCCTCCGCGACCCGGACAATCCGTCGCGCGACGTGCTCGCGGACGTGTCGTTCGACCTCCACGCCGGGGAAGTGCTCGGCGTGGCCGGTCTGATGGGAGCGGGGCGGACGGCGCTGCTGTCGACGCTGTTCGGGACGGCGCGGAGTGCGGTGCGGGGGACGATCGCGGTGGGTGGAAGTGGTGCTGACGTGGGCCGTGACGCTCCCAGCGACGCTCGCGGTAGCGGGGGTGGAGCAGCCAGCGCCGACGGGCCCGAAGCCGACCGTGGCAGTTGGGCTGGAGCGAGAACCCGATCGGGCACCGCGGCAACCGGCCCTACGCGCCCGCCCTTCCACTCTCCTTCCGAAGCGATCGCCGCCGGGCTCGCGCTCGTGAGTGAGGATCGCAAGCGGTACGGGCTCGTTGCGTCCGGGTCGGTGCGGGACAACCTGACGCTCGCGACGATGTCGCGGTTCACCGTCGGTGCGGACGTTTCGTCCGGTGCGCGGGTGGGGGCGTCGAAGTCCGTCTGGCTCGACGAAGGGGCGCGGGAGTCTGCGTGTCTTTCGCAGGTGCAGTCGCTCGGGATCCGGACGGCCGGGCTCGACTATGCGGTCGGGACGCTCTCCGGTGGGAATCAGCAGAAGGTGGTGCTGGGGAGATGGCTCCTCGCGGAGCCGCGCGTTCTCCTGCTCGACGAGCCGACGAGGGGGATCGACGTCGGTGCGAAAGCCGAGATCTACGAACTGATCGCGACGCTCGCCGGACGCGGGCTCGGGGTGCTGCTCGTGTCGTCCGATCTGCCGGAGCTGCTCGGCCTGAGCCACCGGCTCCTGGTGTTGTCGCAGGGACGCCTCACGGCCGAGCTCGCCGCGGACGCGTCCCCCGAAGCCGTGATGTCGGCGGCGACGAGTGAACGTGAAGTCCGTGCTCGTTCCGGCTCGGGTGTGAGGACCGGATCCCGGGCCTCCGAAGGGGAGAGGGAATGAACTTCAAGTCGTCCGCCTGGCGCGCCTGGGCCATGGTCGGTGCGCTGCTCGTGATCTGGGTCGTGTTCACCTGGCTCACGCACGGCACGTTCCTCATCCCACGGAACCTCTCCCTCCTCGCGCGGCAGATGTCCGTGACCTCGATCCTCGCGATCGGAATGGTGCTCGTGATCGTGGCGGGACAGATCGACCTCTCCGTCGGTGCGATGGCGGGGTTCTTAGAGCGATCTCCGCGCTCGTGCTCGACCGATTCGGATGGCCGTTACCGCTCTCGTTCGCGGCGGCACTCGTACTCGGCGGAATGCTCGGTGCTGTACAAGGCGGACTCGTGGCACGGCTCGGGATCCTGCCGTTCATCGCGACGCTCGGAGGGATGCTCGTCTTCCAGGAGCGCTGCTCGAGTGACCGGAGGCGTGTCGATCGCGCCACCCCGTGCTTACCTCGCGGTGGGCAGTCCTATCTCCCGCCCATGCTCTGCTGGATCGGCGCCGGACTCGCAGCGCTCGTGTTCGTCTGGTTCGGGCTGCGGTCCCGGGGGACACAGAGGCTCCGGAACCTCGGGCTCGCCGTGCTCGTGCTCGGGTTCACCGCGGTGATGAATGCGTACGAGGGGATTCCCGTGCCTGTCGTCCTCGTGCTCGTGCTCGGGACACTGCTCTCGATGCTCGCGCGGCGGACGACGTTCGGGCGGCACCTCTACGCGATCGGCGGGAACCGGGAAGCCGCGTTCTACGCCGGGATTCCGATCGGCAGGCGGATCGTGTTCGTGTTCACGTTGATGGGGATGTGCTGTGTGGGATCGCCGGAGTCGTGCTCACCGCGCGGGTCGGGGCGGCGACGTCGAATGCCGGGCGGATGATGGAACTCGATGCGATTGCGGCGGCCGTCATTGGCGGGACGTCTTTGTTGGGTGGGCAGGGAAGGTTTGGGGGCGCTGCTGGGGGCGTTGGTGATGGCGTCGCTGGACAATGGGATGAGTCTGCTCAATACGGAGGCGTTTTGGCAGCCGATTCTCAAGGGGGATTCTCGTCGCGGCGGTGGCGGTAGATATGTTGGGGAGGCGGGGGCGGTGAGGCAATCGGCTGACCTGCGAGGTAACCGCCAACGCCACCGATGATCGACCGGACGGCGATGAGCGTCGGACGGTCCATTGAGCAGGCGCGCATGAGTCGCGAGATCCGTGACGATCTCCAGGCGAAGATCGAGGAGTTCTATGCTTCCTTGGGTGTCGCACTTGACCGATCGACCCTGGCAGGGGGCTGACGTGAGGCTAGACATGGTTCAGAACCGTTGTCCGGCTACGCCTGCTGCTTCGCCTTCCTTTGCCGGTAGTCGAGCGTCGGGGATGAGTTCGATTCCCCAGGTGTTCGTCCTCGTCGTTTCTGTGATGCGTGAAGTTGCGTATCCACGCCTGTTATTCGCAGCCTGTAGTTAGTCAGTGATTGGCTAGTGCCAAACCGTGCAGCGATCTCGTCGCCAGTCATCTCCTGGCGGCGGCAAAGGAGCAGCGACTCACGAGGTAGCAGGAGCGCCCCGCGAACCAGTCGGCTTCTCCTCCTGCTTGGCATCGAAGGACCGAAGGACCATCGTTCCATCTGCTGAAAGCACAATGGTGCTTGGTTTGTGTTCAAGAAGGATGTGCCCGAGTTCGTGCGTGAGCGTCGAAAACGCGCCGCGCCGGCGAGTGGCGCGGATTGTAGATGATAAGTGGCCTTCCTTGTCTAGTGAGCGTGACGGCTGACCATCCCCAGGGGTCTCTCTCGAGTAGTTGGTTGAGAACGTCGTCTGATAGCCCAGGTACATCATGCGGAGTCCAAACGACGACGTCGAATGACTCGGCCAGTGCGAAGGGGTCCACGGGATCCATCGGGCCGAGCTGAAGTTCCCGTCGAAGTGACCGCGATGTGCGCTCGCACCACGCTTTGAACCCGCGGTCAAATGTCGCCATCGTCCATTTCCAGTGGCGACGTAGGCTGGTGCTCCGCGGCGGTCAGGAGCATCTGGGCGAGGGCCTGCACCGTCTCTCTTGACGGCGTCCGTTCGGCTCGGAAGTGAGCTGACATGACAAGGGGTCCTTCAGGGGTGTCCGCCTCCTTCCGTGGTATCCCGAGGTAGTCTCCCGGATCGACGCCCAACCACTGGCAGAGCTTCGCGAACGTGGCGAGATCGGGGACACGTCCATTCTCTACCCGCATAAGTGTGGCTGGGCTGATCCCGATCTCCTTCGCAACATCCCGCAGACCGCGGTCACCTCTGCTCTTTCGGACCGCCGCTCCGAGGCTCTCGAGCGGGCGTTTGAGCATAGGCCCTCCTTTGTTTCATTAACGAAAACCTAGTGGACGCAAGAAACACTAGTGCTCTATGCTGAGTTTAGCTGGTGAAACAAAAGGGCACCAGAGAAACGAATCGGATAGCGCCTTCAACCGTAGTGCCTCGTGGGAGCGCAGCTCACGTGGGCGCCTCCAAGGGTTTCTGCGTCAAGGAGATAGCCATGATCGATAAGGATAGCGTAGCGACAACTGTCGTCAAGATCGTGATCAACCGGCGGCCGTACGAAGTGGAGGGACGGCCGCTGACCGGCCGGGAGATTCTGGCAGTCGCGGGGTTCGGTGAGGGCTACGACCTCTATCTCTTGGCCGACGAGGCGGACGTGACGGGTGGAGAACTCATTCTCGCCGATCAAGTCGTAGACATCGAGGAAGGGATGAGGTTCCGGGCGATCCCTGGAGACCTGACCTTCGGAGGACTCTAGATGCGCTTGCCAAACATCCTCCTGGAACACGCCGCTGAACTCGGTGCCTACACCGCGTGTCCAGTGGACGTGGAAGCGGATGGACAAAGAGTTTGCGTCCTCGTGCGACGTGCCCGCCTCCCGGTCGGCACGTATTCCAAGGACAGGTCCGACGTCCTTTTGTTCACGGACTTCCAGTACCCGATGAGCGAGATGGACATGTTCTATATGGAGGAGGATGTGCACCATCTGCATGGTCCGATTCCCCGCTACGCTAGGCACTTGGAAGACCACTTGGGCCGCCGATGGCGCCGCTGGAGTTGGCACCGAAACGGGCGCTGGACACCGGGCGTCGATGGGCTTATCAGCCACTGGGCCACCGTAGAGGCCTGCTGGCTGAAGGAGGGACTTCAATGATCCGGCTAGCATTGACCTTCGACGATGTATGCAAACTCGCCGGGTTCTTGGATCGTGCCCGACCAAATGAGACAGGTGCATTTCTTCTTGTTTCCGAGATGCGGACACATCTTGGACTTCGAATAGTGGCGCGGGACTTGATACTGCCTGACGATTCGGCGTGGGTGGTTGCTGAGCGACACCGGCTCGTTCCAAGTGGTCAGCTCATCTCGCAAGTCGTCAGTCGAGCGGTCGAAGAGAACGCGGGTGTGCTCTTCGTGCACTCACATCCAGACAGTGGGCATCCCACGGAGTTCAGCTCGGTCGACGACGAGGCACTCCGTCAGCTTTCCGTAGCATTGGAGGACCTCATTGACGGGCCGTTCGTTGCTGCGGTCGTTGGGCCTCGCGGTTGGGTAGCGCGAAGATACCATGGGCCGGACTGGGATCCCATCGACCGAGTCACGGCGGCCGGAAGGGGTGTTCGCGTTCTCGATCCCTCCCCCAACCCGCCTGATCATGCCGCTCTGTTCGATGACCGGCAGCAACTAGCCCTCGGCGAGCTGAATACAAGGCTCCGTAACCTGGACGTGGCGGTAGTTGGCTGCGGAGGTCTCGGGTCTCCCCTCGCCGAGACGCTCACCCGCATGGGCGTGCGCCGTCTGACCTTGATGGATCCTGATCGATTGGACACGCCGTCAAACATCAGCCGGGTGTTGGGGCGAAGACGTCGGACCTGGAGGTTACGCAACAAGGCGACAGTGGTTGCCAACCACTGTCGTTCGATCGGGATGAGGACGGATGTGGAAGCAGTACCGGAGGATGTGCGAACCGAGGCAGCCTTCCAGCGACTGCTCGACCATGATGTCGTGTTTTCGGCTACTGATACGCACTCCAGCCGTGCGGTGATGAATGTCCTCTCCTATGCGTTTCACTTGACGGTTATCGATGGTGGGTGTCGTATCGGATGTACGCCAGCGGGCTTGGCTGGACTCCTGTCAGAGGTGAGGATCATCGGACCGGGGCTGCCCTGCCTGCTTTGCCGGGGGACACTCGATCCGGGGACGATCCGAGCCGAGCTACTGCCCGAGCTCGACCGAACGGCCCTTGAGCGAGAGGGGTATATCATCGGTTCTTCGGCCGGGCCTGTGCCCAGCGCAGCGGCATTGACCGTCCTGGGCGCCGGGATGATGGCCTCAACCCTGCTGGCATATCTTTCTTCGCACAGTGAGGTTCTCTCGGGCGGATACGTTGTGGACGCATTGATGGAGGATGTGCCGCGACGATCCCTTCGCGATCGCTGTCTTGACGAGTGTATCGTAGTCCGCTCCGAAGGCCTGGGGTGGCAGGCGCCGCTTGGTGCGATTCCGCCTAGTAGCTCGAGCTAGTTGGCTTCGCCCTCAGTCCCTTAGGTGTGTCTTCGAGCGTGGACCGGACCACGTGCGCGAGAGTCGCCCGGTAGAGCTGGCGGAACATCACTCACCTTCCGTGTCCGCTTCCCTCGGTTGATACGTAGGCACAGGTGACAGCCGTCATGCCGGCGGCCTGTAGCCACGATCAATCCAGAGGTGCTCTCGCACGCGGAGGTGGACCATGCAACCGCTCACCGTTGGACTCCTGCTCGCCGCGCTATGTTCGATTCTCGCCACGCCGTTCGGAATCGCTTCTGCCCAAGAGATCGATCTACGAATGCGTTCCGAGCTCCGTGACGCCGGACCAGAGGATGCGCTCACCGGATACCCATTCGAGTTGATGATCGAGGCCATGGAAAAGGCGAACGGCGACTCGTGGGACGGCACGCGGCGGACGTCGCCCTTCCCCGCTCTTCCAGGACTACCCCCGCTGGTGGTCTCGCTCGACGGGCCTCCGGACATCCAGGTGATCCTCGTCTCCGTGGAAGGTGAAGCGGTCAGGTACCGATCCTGCGGTCCGAACCAGCAGACTTGTCGCGTGGACGTCGGCCTACCGGAGTCTGGAGCGGTGCTCCTCGTGATCGACCAAGACATCCAGGTCGACGATCTCATGGGCGCGGCTATCCTCCTCACGGACGCGGAGCAGTGGGACGACGGCACAGCGGACAGGCTGGAGGACGTGCTCGATGCCTGGGTCCCGTCCGACTTCCCGGTGGAGCGGATCGTCCTGGAGCCCGATCCGATCGATCTCGATCTGCGCCACTGCATGGTGGCCTGTCGCCCCGACCTGCGGCGTGCCCGTGAACGCGGTGCGGTGAGCATGGAGACGCCCGAGGATCTAGAGCAGGCACTGGACCGGATTCTCGGGGAGGTGGGGCAATGAACCGCTGCAGCGCTTGGCGTCTCACGAGGTTTTCGTGGGCCCTGGCGGCGGTAGCCTTGCTCCTCCTGCCCACACGGGATGAAACCGCCGGGGCGGCGTCGGGACGACGCCCTGTCGTGGAACGACCTGAGGTTCGGCGACAGGAGAGGACTCGGCAGCGTGAAGAACGTCAGCGCCGACAGGAACGTCGCAAGCAGGAGAGCGAACACCGTGAGCGGGCAAACCGATCCTCCCGGGAGTCGCGGGAAACGCGCGAGAGTGGCCGTTCGGAATCTCAGAGGACCGAGGAGGTGCGTACCCTCACGCGCCAGGAACAGCTCCGCCCCGGCGAGATCGCGCGTTCAGTGGATGGGCAGGGACGAACGACCGTAGTCGAGGGCTGGCTCAGACTGCAGCCCGGTGAGGCTCCGAGGGGTCGGATTGAGGAAGGGCGGGACCGCGGCCATCTCATGGCCCGTCAGTTTGGTGGGTCTGGTGAGGCTTGGAACCTGACGCCCCAGTCCGTGCGGATCAACCGAAGCTACATCAACGCGCTGGAGGGCGCGCTCGCCCGGCGAGTCGAAGCTGGGGAAAACGTCTACCTCCGAGTACGGCCCCGGTACGGGCGATCTGGCGAGGTGGAGATGCTCACGTACGATGTCTACAGGCGGGCGGGTGAGTCTGGGACAGTCCGGCGCGAGTTCACTATGGAACTCAACCCGCTACGGGACATGTCCTGTACACTTCGGCAGGCGGTGCGGGGGAGGGCGCGGGACTGGTATGAGCCGAGTCTACCGGAGGGAGCTACCATACACTGAGTGATGCCTCCGCAAGGCCGCGGTCGAGAGGGCTAGTGCTTGATGGCCGGGCGGCGGACCGTCATGTACGTGTGAGATCACCGATTGGTGTGCGGAGGGGATACCGCGAGCGGTCGCGGGACTCCGAGGGAGGAAGTGGGGTGTCGAAGCGGGTGTCGCTCCAGGACCGGCTCGAGGCGGAACCAACGGAGAGTCTCGATCTGATCGAGTTTCTCTCACGCCCGGAGAACCGAGAGGCCGCGCTGTCGCTCGCAGGTGACATTCTTCGAGAGACGATTACCAACAAGGTCGAACGAGCGATCCGCGCGGAGGAGTATGTCACGGAGGTGGCACACATCGGGACGGGTGGATTCGCGGCCTGCTATCGGGTTCACTTCGACTCGGGCCCCCGTGTGCGTAAGGTGCTCTTCCCCACGACCATAGTCGAGCGCGGAGTGAAGCGGTTCGTCAATCCGTCTCCGCAGGCAGAACTCGAGGCGATGGCGTCGATGCGGGGCCTCCCAGGAATACCGACCGGGCCACGACCACTCCGGACTCTCGGGCTCCCGTCGATCGAAATGGGATACGTCTCTGGTGACACAGTCCACGGGGTCGTTCCCCTTCTGGGTCCGCTCGTCGCGACGCGTGCGGGGAGTGGGGCTGACGTCGCGGTCCCTTGGATCCGATCCATTGCCGGGATCATTCAGCGGATGCACGGCCATGCTCGGGGTGGAAGTGGCGGCTATCTCCACCTCGACCTTTCGCCCTGGAATGTCCTTCTAGCGTGGCCCTCGCAACGCCCCGACGATCCGTCCTTCGTCGTCCTGGATCTTGGGTGCGCCACTGCGGTTGATCCCAATGCGAGGACCGGGAGCTGGATTCCCGGCGGGACGCTGGGGTACGCAGATCCACTGCTGCTGCGCTATGATCCGGAAGCCGGGCACCCGCGTCCCTCGGCAGAATCGGCATCGGAGAGTTCCGACGTCTACTCACTCGGAGCGATTCTCTACCATCTCTTGACTGGCCGTCACCCCGGTCCCGCGGTCTTCGGTGCCGAACCCGATGTCGCAGGCTCAAAGGACACCGGTGGAGCCGCCTCGGCTGTGTCACTCTACGCACCGACTTTGGACGCCATCGACCGGCAAGTACTCAGTGCGCCTGACCAGTATGCGGGTTCGAGGGAGACTTCGGTTCAGCAGTTCGTTGGTGCGTTCGCCGGGCTCTTTGGGCCCCCTGCAGACGTAGATGCCGCCTGTGGCCGTTGTGCTCGAGTCGTCCGACGCGCCATGAGCCTAGGGCGCAGTGGGGAGCCTTCTCGCTATCGTACGGTTCAGGAGTTCCTCGAAGACTTGGATGGCGTTCTCGACCGAACCGCGGAGGTCCGACGGCGTTACTTGGAGTCCGTAATCGCCAAGGGGCGTGGGCTTCCCATCGGCGGGGAGGGCTCGGATGTCGTTGGAAGGTCGGAAATCGAGAGCTTGGCGCCATTCGTCGATGCGGTGTTCACGCCGCAGCTTGCGACCACTTCGGCCGTCAGAGAACAGGAAGCTCCCAACGATGCAGCGAATGCCGCCCGGCACGCAGCGCGACATCGGCCACGGCTGAGCCGGCACACGTCATCGCCCCGAACTCCTGAGGCTGACCACGACAAGCAGGGCCTTCGCCCAATACTCGAGATCCTTCGGGAGCAGCCTCGCCTCATCCTCCTCGGACCAGGCGGCGGTGGGAAGAGCACGCTCCTTTCTATGCTCGCCGTGTGTTTGGCCGGGGAGGCAACGGCCGATCGCACGCTTGGTGTGGAGCGCATCGCGGACGGCGAGGCCCAGGAGACCTGGCGCCTACTGCTGCCGGCCCGAGTCGTCGTTCGCGACTATGTCGCATGGTGGACCCGCGAACAGCGACGGTCCAAGCAACACGAGACCGAGATCGGGTCGAGCCACCACGCGCTGGATGACCCGGACGCTCTCCGGGACTACCTGCGCGAGACCGAAGCGGGTGACGCGCCGGAGTTCGACTCCATCTGGAACGAGCTCGAAACTGCTCGTGGTCTCTTTCTCTTCTGACGGAATGGACGAACTCCCGTACCGCGTATCGCAGACGGTGGGGAGAGCGATCTCCAAACCCCGGTGCTCCGCCTGATCGAACGCCTCTCCCGCCAGACTACGGCACGGATCGTGGTGACGGCGCGTCCCTACGCAGTGGAACACGAACGATGGAACCTCCTGCCATTCCCTACAGCTACCCTGGAAGGTTTCGACGAAAGGCTGCTTCGAACTTTCTTCACCCGTTGGTTCCGTGCGTGCCGGAAGGAACATCTAGCGGCATTGCTCATCACAGCACTGACGGATCCTCGGCGCCGAGATCTGCGTGAACTGGCGACGAATCCGCTCGTGGC
The DNA here is from genome assembly GCA_041390305.1 of Candidatus Eiseniibacteriota bacterium. GTDB lineage: Bacteria > Eisenbacteria > RBG-16-71-46 > CAIMUX01 > CAIMUX01 > JACKCR01. The sequence goes on along the minus strand of JAWKQE010000030.1, from coordinate 10,322 downwards.
GGCTCTCATCGCGGACGTCTTCCGTCGCCTGCCGGAGGATGAGGAACTCCCCTCGGAACCCAAGGCCATCTATGAGGACGTCATCGAGGAACTCCTCTTTCGCTGGGAGCGGCGCCGCCTGATGCCGGACGGAAGGGAGCTGGCCTCGATCCGCGAGGCCTTGAGCGACCCGGATCGGCTTCGCGAGGTGCTCGACGACGCGGCCCGCCACGCACAGTCGCAGCCGGATCAGGCGTTGAGCGGTGAGTGGCTATATGCGCGGTTGCGTCCATTAGTACAGAGGCGCAGAGTCGCCCCGGAGGACATCCTCGAGTACGCAGATCTTCGCGCCGGGATTCTCCAGTGCATCCGCGTCGAGGCACCGGGGACGACTGGTATGCCTTCCCCTACAATCAGATCCGTGACTACATGGCGGCCTGCTCACTGGTCAGGGAGTACGAACGCGATGGCGAGTGGAAGTTCGTCACGAAGCTCATCGAGGCGAATCCTCAGGCCTGGCGGGTTCCCGTCATCCTCGTTCCCACCGTTCTCGGTCCGGGGTGGGTCGGAGATCGGGCCGCGCGCGAACTAGTAGACGACCTCTGCAGCGGAGAGCCGCCAGAGGAAGGTGACAGGGTGCCAGCCGCGAAGGAGATGGCTGTTCTCCTGGCGGGCCGCATCGCCATCAACTTGGAGCCAGACACCAGAGCCACGGCGCCGCGCGCGGTGACGGGTCGGAAGGGAGCATCAAGCTCCATCCACCAGTGGCACGTCCACATCCTCGAGAGCCAGGGATTCGACCGGTGTTCGACCGCGTGGAGTTGGCCGAGAACCTGCGCAAGGATTGGCGATCCCCGATTCCACGGACCAGAAGGCCTCTGTCTCCCGCGGGGGGAGAATCTCGGTTTCTTACTGTGCCGGCCGGTAAGTTCCGGATGGGGCCGGACCCGACCGAGAAAGGGCAGGAGGGCCGCGACTACAACATCGGCTATGACTACTACATCGCGCGGTTTCCCGTGACCGTGGCGCAGTGGCTCGCCTTCGCGACGAATGAGACGACGGTTGGCGAGAGCGTGGCCAAGCCGCCTGGAAGAGGTGGGGAGAATGGCCCGACACCCCGACGAAGGCACGAGATCGGCAGTCGAACGGTGGGTGGCCCGTCCGACGCACCCGGTTCCGTGCACCAACTACCTGGATGCTCGCGAGTACTGCGGGTGGTTGGACTGGAAGCTCCGTTCGGGATCGATTGCGCCAGACGTGCACAACGACCCGATTGCCGCGTTGGTTCAGTCGGGGAAGCTCCGTATCGATCTTCCCAACGAACCCGAGTGGGAGAAGGCGGCTCGGGGGGGGGAAGAGATTCCGGTCCCGTTGAGGTCGGGCCGGATCATGGGCCGTTCCAGACCCAATCCTGCGCCCGAACGCGAGGCGCCGTGGGACGAAACGGGTGCGCTTTGGAACGAGGTCGATTTCCCGAGTTTTGCAAACGTAGTGGAGACGAAGCTGGATCGGCTCGTACCGGTCGGGTGCTTCCGTCGAGGCGCGAGTCCGTACGGGGCGGAAGATATGGCTGGCCAACTGTTCGAGTGGACCCGGAGTCAACTGCGCGACTATCCGTACGACGTCAGAGACGGTCGGGAGGGCCCAGATCCGGAGGCGAGACGCGTGGTGCGCGGGGGCTCGTTCGGGGGCCTCCTGAGGCTCGCGCGCTGCGGCTCCCGCCTCGGGGCCACCCCGGCGGCAGGCTCGTCAGCTTCGGGTTTCGGTTGGTTGCGTCCCCATCTCTCGGCTCTGGACTCTGACGCTCTGAACTCTGGGTCTCTGTCACTCTGGATCGATCGCCCTCGACCGGGGCCGTGCGTCAGCGCGGTCCCGGTCGAGCGTGGAGATTCCCCCGGGTCGGTTGCCAGTGGCGATCGGTTGCCCAGTCGGGGGTAGGTGAGCCGACGAGGATTCGCGTCCGGCGATGACGTGAGGCGCGACGTTTGGTGTCGAAGCATGCGGTCTGGCCACGGCTGGGGCCTATTTCATGCCGAGCACTCACATGGCGGACCGCGTGGCCCATAGCTGCTGCGCGAGAATCCCGTCCCAAGGCTGTCGGGGATGCTACACTGCGTAGAAATCAATGAAGTTACGGCGACTTTCGGGGTTTGGTGTGGTCCCGACGCCGGGAGAATTCATCGACTGGAGCTTCTTTTTTTGACCGTGTGCCCCAGGACGCCCGTGATACCAATTGAGACGAAGATGTGCTTCGTCTCGACCTGCCGTTAGGAATGCACACGCATGCCCGCAGAAAGGACGAGTCCCATGGACCTGTGTCACACCCCCGATCAACCCGATCGCTCGAGCGCCCCGAGGAACTCCGCCGACAAGAAGCGTTCCTGGATCAGGCCCGAGTCGGTCGAGAGAGCGCAGCAGGGCGACTTCGATCCGCTCCGAAAGGATCTCGAGAAGGCGGCCCACGGTCATCTGCAGAGGGCGCTTGGTAGTCTACGCACACCGGAGCTGAAGACGAGCGACTTGGCAAGTACGACCATCTTCAAGATCTACACACACCTCGATGTGTTGAGCCGCCACAAGAATCCAGAAGCCTGGATTGCCACACTCTTGAAGAATCACTTCATCGACAAACTGCGGCAGCTCGATAGCCAGCGAAGGAACTTGGGACGGCCGGTCGAGATCACTGATCAGGACATCGCTGCGCCCGATGAGGGCAACGATGGGCGGTGGGACCGAGAAAGCATCCGGAAGATGCTGGAGACGCTGCAGGAGCAAGACGTCGATCGCATCCTTGGGATGCGCTTCTACGAGGAAATGTCGAACGAGGTCATCGCTAAGGAGCTCGGAGTGAACCGCAGGACCGTGGATCGACGGCTGAATGCCCTGCTCGAACTCGGCCGTCTCCTGGCTTCTCGAGGATAGTTATCGAGTGTGGGGTGGCGGGGTGACAATCCATTTCCGACATGAACTCGAGAGTTTCACCGTAGAGGGCCTTGCGCACTCCGATGTGTTGTCGCGCCTCGCGAAACCCGATTTCGTCGATGTCATTGAGGAGTTGGTTGGGCGCTATCCGGCGGTTCTCCAAGAGTCGGTGCTCCAGGTAATCCAGGAGGATCTCGCCTCCCTCGTCGTTCGAGCCCTTCAGTCCGAACTCGAGAAGAGGGGCGAGATCCGTCTCCTGGGCCGAGGGGCATTTGCTCAGTGCTTTCTGGAGGTGGAGGCGGACTCGGTCCACAAGGTTCTGCTTCCGAGGCTCCGGTTCGACTCGCAGGACAGGCTAGTTGTCAGTGCCGAATGGGAACCGTTCGAGATTGCCGTCCTGAAGAGGATGAACCGCACTCCCGGATTCCCGATGAGCGTACGCGACAGCACCTCGGTGCTGGGCTTCCATACCGTAGAGATGGGGTTCGAAGGCCAGAACACCTTCACTTCACTGGTGAAGGGGAATCCCCTTTCGCAGGGAGTCGTGGTCGAGCGTGGAATCTGGCTCGCCGACTTGATCAACAAGCTGCATGACGCGGGGTATCTGCATCTCGACCTGGCGTATTGGAACATCGTTGCGCGGGATCCCGACGGTCCAACGAACCCGAGCCGCACCCAAGTCCGGTCACGCCCGTATCGAGATCCTCACGCGCCGCACCTTTGTGTTCTGGACTTCGGCCTCTCCGTTCCGACTCCTCAGTCCGGGGATGATCTTTCCGAGCCGATTCTTCTTCAGGGTTGGTCCGTTGGCTACGGTGCGCCGGAGCTCCTCGTCGAGCGGAACGGGGTGCTCGTGCCGTCTTCGGAGAACGCGACGTATGCATCCGACGTCTACAGCCTAGGAGCGTTTCTCTACTTCTGTCTGGTAGGCGAAGATCCCTATCCGGTTCCAAGTGGCCTTGGTCGCGAACAGATCCGGGCGGCAGCAAAGCGGCAACAGGAACAGGGGGAGCTGGATCCTGTTGCGCTCGGGACGATCAAGGATCCGCCCGGGCAGAACATCGGACTGCGCAGGATCATCGAGAAGATGCTCGCGGGCGATCCAGGCAAGCGATACCAATCGATGTTGGAGGTGCTCGACGCTCTTGCGCCGAGCAGCGCGACACGACACATCGATGGACGTGTCCAACCGTCGAAGGCGCATCTTCTCCGCGAACAGGCGCGCCGCTGCCCGCCGCCCCGAGCCTACCTCGGGCGGCAGTCGAAGCACGTCGCACAGACGCCGGTGACAGGGCGTACACGCGTGCCAAGGCTCGAGACTCTCTTCACGGGCATAAAATGCCTCCCGGTGAGCCCGCCCTTGGCAGATCGGCTGGACCCGAGCCGGGTGGATCGAAGCGATGAGAGTCTCTCGGCAGGCAGACAACCCGCTTTGAGCAAACCCGACCCGGACGATCTCGACGCTCCACCCAAAGACGCCTTGCCCGTGGCCGACGCGATCAAATCGCATCGTCGTCTCGCCATCCTCGGCAAGGGAGGGATCGGAAAGACGACGGTGACGCGCCAGCTCGTCCTCTCCATCTCGAAGTCCTGGAGCGACGATCCGGAGCGAGACACCATCGCTTGGTCGCCGTCGGCCCGCGAACTCGTCTCGGCGTTTCCACGGTGGATTCCGTTCCGCGTGGTCCTGCGTGATTTTGCGGACTGGGTCCGCCGGCGCCAGGGCGGTGGCGAGGAGCCGAAGCCGGAAGAACTCGCAAAGATCTTGTTCTGCGTTGAAGACATCCGGAGCTACCTCGTCGAGGAGCTCCTCCGGCCGACTTCCGCGGACGGTGAGGGGCCGCGTCAGCATGAGAAGCTCGGGGTTCTTCTCCAAACCTATCCGAGCCTCACGCTCTTCGACGGTTTGGACGAGATTCCCGGATACGAGGAGACCAAAGGCGCGACCGCGCGGGCGTCCCTGGCGAGGGCCATCGTGGAGTTCAGTGATTGGCTCGATCAACTGGGCGAAGAGACTCCCGACCCTGATCGCGCTCCGCCTGCGCACGTCGTCGTGACGTGCCGTCCGGAGGCGTTCATCCAGCCGCAGGAGATCGGTGCCGACTTGGGGGAGATTGGCCGCCTCGAAGGGTTCTGCTCGACGTCACTGTGCGGGCTGGGAGACGACCAGATTCGGGCGTTCGTCGAGCTTCATCTTGGCGCGCTGCTTGCCCGCAGCCTGGCCGCAACGGACGGGACCACGGGTCCGGGAGAATTGCCATCTCTGGCGGATCGCATCCTCGGCGAACCGCGGCTACGGGCAGTTGCGCGGGTCCCTCTCATCCTTCGCCTGGTCGTAGAGGACGCGCTTGTCGCAGGTGATATGGAACGGTCCTACCTGCCGCACAGCATTGCCGGGGTGCTCGATCGCGCCACGGAGCGGCTCATTCGAGAGTGGGAACAGGAGCGAAGGCTCTTCGAAGGCACGCACGAGATCCCGTTGGCCTCCATCGCTGCGACGCTTCAGCTCACGCCCGAACAGCTCCGACACGCTGTCGAGCGCATGGCATTCAGAAGTCCATCGGAAGAAGGTGAATGGTCAGCCCATGGAGCTGACCAAGGGCGATATCGTTGATTGCCTCGAGTACCACTGTACGAGCGATCATGTGCCGGACTGGAACATCGTGCGACGGTATCTGGTGTATCGCGTCGGGATCCTCCTGGCAAGGACCAGAAAGTCGTTCGAGTTTCCCCACAACGTCATACGTGAGTTTCTCGCCGCCTGCTATCTCCGCCCGGTTCAGGACAACCTCGGCCACGAGCCGCAATCGGGACCTCCCTACAGAACTTGGGAGGAAGGAGTGGAGTCGCTCCTCCTACAACCTAGCGACGGGTGGACGGCCTGGGCGGAGTCGTTCGTTCGCGCCGCCGAGTTCCTGTACTACCAGGAGGAGGTGCGGAACTCCGGAGGCGGGGACGATGCGGTCTGGCGGATGGTGCAGGCGATCGTCGCCATCCCTCGACGCGTCCCTGGATCGGGTGAGGCGCCCGCCGGTACCAACAACGAGAGCGACATCGCGCGGCTGACCTACCTTGCAGGCGAACTTCTCTCCCGGCTGGTCTCAAAGGGGGGAAGGGATGGCCGTCTGCAGGACCTCGACGAAGTTCGCGATCGGCACGTAGACGCCATCCGCGAGGAGCGCCTAGACCCACCGACGCGGGCCAGGGCGGCCCGGAACCTCGGCCAGATCGGTGACCCGCGATTCCACGGTCCGGAAGGGCTCTACTTGCCGAAGGACGCGGCCTTCCCGGTGGATTCGGTGGTGACTGGCGGCGCGGCCGGCAGACAGATCCTCGGCTTCATCGAGATCCCGGCCGGAAAGTTTCTGTGCGGGCCGCATGACGACCTCTTCGGCACGAAGTACGAGGGCGTCCGGCCGGTGCACCTCGACACCTATTGGATGGCCAGGTTTCCCGTCACGAATGCGCAGTATGCGCTGTTCCTCAAACACGGCGCCGAGATTCTTGGGTCGGCCTACGAGGCGTTCGGCGGACCGCCGCTCGTCGGAACGGCGACGGATGCGTACGCGCCAGTGGAAGTCCGCTGGAGCGACGCTCGGACGTACGCTCGATGGCTCGAGGCGATCCTCTCGGCGTCTGAGCCGCCCGGCTGGCTCGATCCTTCCGTGCTCGATGATCTTGCGCCGATCCGGGAGGGTATCCGCAATGGCTGTCTGCGGATCACGCTTCCCACGGAGGAAGAGTGGGAGAAGGCGGCGCGTGGACCGAGCGGCGGCGAATGGCCCTGGTCGAACCGGTTGGAAGACGGAGATCCGGCGAGGCTTTCGAACATCTATGAGACCGGGATTGGAAAGGCCTCGTCGGTGGGTTGCTTTCCTTCGGGACGAAGTCCCTACGGTATCGAGGAAGTGTCAGGCAGCGTCTGGGAGTGGACGCGTAGCCTATGGGGCGAGGAAGTCCCTACGCCGGCCTATCTTCCCGGCGCGTCGGACGCGGCTTGCAGGGAGGGTGCGCCACTGCGTCACGACGAGATGGCCGCTCGGAGCTGGCGACGCGTGGTGCGCGGGGGCTCGTTCAGGTACGACCAGTGGTACGCGCGCTGCGGCTTCCGCGTCGGGCCCCGCCCCGGCTTCAGGGACGTCGGCTTCGGGTTTCGCTTGGTTGCGTCCCCATTTCTTGGCTCTGGGCTCTGATGCTCTGGACTCTGGATCTCTGACACTCTGGATCGATTCTTCCTCGTTCGGGGACGCGCTCAGGCGCGGCACCGAACGAGCGCAGGTGCTCGTGGAGGTGCGCGGATGGCGGGTGTCGAAACGCCGATCTTCTCCAAGACCTTCGACTTCCTTACCTGGATCCTTCCGATGACGAATCACTTCCCACGAGCCCACCGTCACACGGCGACGAAACGGCTCCTCGATGCGTCGTTCGATCTGCGGGAACTCCTCGAGTCTGCGAACGCTGGACAGGGCGCGTTCCGCGTCGCGGCGTCGACAATGCGGGGCGCACCACCGATTGATCGCCGCCGCTCGCTGCGGCTTCGGACTCCTGGCGACGAAGAACCCCAGCGGCGTTGCGCCACCGGGGTTTCTCCAGCTCAGGAGCGACACCTTCACCACCGTTGCGTTCTCTTTTCTCCCCGGACGCTGACGGGCTCGAGCCGAGTGGACCTACCTCGGAGGTTGCCGTTCGATCGTGCCTGTCGGCGCTCACCTCGGGATTCGGGGCTACGGTCCATTCGCCGAGACCGAGACGGCTCCGGCTCAGATTCAGTGTGGGTATCCTCCTGTCGACTACCGCTCTCTGCGTGTCCCAGCATGAGGATCAGGAAGAGGATGAACGGGACGAGGTCGATTCCGATCCCAACTGACCAGGCCCCGGGTACCTTAGAGGCATAAGTGGCGGTGGCGATTCCCGGATTCATGGGAACGAATGCAACAGGTTCGACCGGCTCCTGCGACTCCTGGGCGTCGCGGGCCCGACGTCGGAGCTCGTTGCCCCAGTCCGCAACCTGGGCATTCAGCTCCTGGATCGCTCCGCGCTGCGACTGAGAGATGCGCCGCGAGACCGTGACGAGGCCACCGATCGCACCTTGGGCCAGAATCTCCAGCGGATCCTCCTTCTGCATCTCTACCAGCGTCGACTGCAGCGAGACGGCGAGATCGCTGAACCGCCGCTGGTGCTCCTCGACCGATCCCTCGTTGCTGCTGACGAGCCGTTGCATCTTGCCGATCTGCCGCGTCGCCTCTTCGTGGTGGCTTTCGATCCGACGGTAGGCCGCCTCCATGTTGGCCGCCGTGGTCCGGAGGGTGGCCGCGAACATGTCGAGCGCGGATTCGACCTCACCCGGTCCAGAGGAACCGGTGTATGCGCCGTTCTGGCGTTCCAAACGAGCCATCGCCTCGAGTTCTGCCGCCTTGGTGATGATCTCGGGTACGAGCGCGCGTGCGCCGAGCCCGTTGCCGTAGGCGGTCGACACGGAGGTCTTTGAGCGTTCTAGGGAGTCCACCATGTGGTACTGCAGAGCTGGGTCCTTGCCGATCGCGGTGGCAATGAACCAGCTCGAGATGCAGACCGTGACTGCGGTGAGGAGTATCGCGAGACCGACCAGGAGAGCCTTGCGGTTGGAGTTCTGGATCGTCGTGGTGACGTGAAGAACGTTGTGCCAAAGCGCGAACAAGGTATAGGCGATGACCGCGGCGGCGACGAACGGAACGACCCAAGACTCGAGGGTCGAGGAGCCGAGGATGTTCCGAAGACCGAAGAAGACCGCGATCGCGGCACCGAACGCCGCGAGTCCCACGGCGACTTTCGCGTGTCCGTTGTGTTCGATCCGGATGGGGCGCCCCGCTACGCCGGCGGCGACCACGAAGGCGCCGTCCGGCGAAACGTCGAGACCGAGTATCCGGGCGACAGCGCTCGCGGCGATCAGAACCAGCAACACGCCGCAAACTTTCAGTAGATCGGCCCCATTCGTCCGCTGTGGCCCGATACGGCGATCCGTCAGATTGTTGACAATGCTTGTCATGGGTTTCTCCTTTGTTGGTGCTATTGACCGACGCGCGGTCGCGCTCGTCTTCACCTGCATCTACGTGTGAGCTCCGGGAACCGGACAAGGCTTCTTGCCGACTCCTGGCGCTAGGGCAGTCTTCTCCACCAGCATTCGAGCCCTCCTGGTAGGGCTGACGGGAACCGCTCACCTGCCTTGATGCGGACGACGAAGTTGGCTACTGGCTGATCGACCGATTGAGGCTGGGCGAACCGATCGAAGACCCAGAACCCTGTCTGACCTCGAGCCGCGACCTGGCCCGATCGCATCTGCGCACCCACGATGCGGCGAGCGCGAGTTTGCGTGCCGTCGGGTCGGGCGTTCGAGTCGGCGCATGGGACGTTCCGCGGCGGTCCGCCTTCCGAGGCAAGAGGTGTCGGATCACCGAGCGAGCTTCTCTCGAAGCCCGGGTTGGTCGCTTGTTCGATCGATTCGGCTTCAGTCCCTGGTGCGGCAGGGTCTCTTCGGCCTGCCCGCGTTGACTGGTGCATGGCGATCCAGAGATCCGGTCGCCGATAGGCCGGAGCCAAGTGGCACTGGAATGCAACGTCCGGGAACAGGAATGTGACGGGGGGGCCGAAGAGGAAGTGCCTGCATTCTGGCGAACGGATCGCATGCGCGGTGATGACGGGTTCACGGTGCAGGACGCCGTCGCCATCGTCTCCGGCCGCGAGCCGGCGTGTGGCATAACCTGTGGAGCGGGAGAATCGCTCCGCATCTTCGTGATCGATCCCGGGGAGAAGGAGTTTCGTCGCGAACGAAGAAGCGACTGCCTCCGCCGCTTCCGCACCGTATGCGTGCCGGAGCGATGCCGTGCTCTGGATAGCGGCCGTCACGGCAACGCGTCGGCTTCGGAGCGTGGTGAGACGATCAGGGAGTGCCGGGATCGCGGACCAGGCGGGTAGGTCCTCGAAGAAGATGCTCACGGGCCGCGGCTTCGCGCCGACTTCGATCTGACGGTCTGCCACTTCGGTCGCCGCGTCGAGAACCCACTGGATCAGCAGGTTGTACGCGATGCGGGACGCAACGAGCTTGGACTCCGGACAGCGAATGTAGACGATGCCTCGACGGCCAAAGAGATGGCTCGCATCGAGGTCCATCTTCGCCATGGAAGAGGCGAGTTCCGTTCCCCGGAACGGGCCGAGCCAGCCGTTGATCTCGGCCAGCGCTGTGTCGAGGTTCTGTCCAGAGCCCTCACAGAAGGCCCGAGCAGCCCGCGCGTGGTCGGTGTCCGTCCCACCGAGAGCCTGTCGAATGCTCCTCGCAGCACCTGAGGTCGCAGCAGCCAAACGCGGGAAGCTACGGATGCCAGCGTCCCACAGTCCGGCGAGTACCGAGGTTCCCACCTGGAGCCAGACACGACTCTCCGTGGAAT
>JAWKQE010000029.1:0-81116 GCA_041390305.1 Candidatus Eiseniibacteriota bacterium | reverse complement strand
GATGATCTCGCGGGCCATGTCTTCGATCTGCGCGGGCTGGAGGCCGAGAAGCCGCTCGGCCGCGTTGTACATGATCTTGTCGTCGGTGCTGACGCCCACGGTGAACGTGCTCGGAACGTGGATCCGGATGTTCTGGAGAGAGAGTGCGTTCTTGAGCGGGATCCCGATGGTCATCGGGATGAGAGAGAGGAACTTGTAGTCCTGGATGAGTGGCCAGACCATCGCGCCACCGCCGTGGATGCAGCGCGCGGACTGTTCCTTTCCGACCTTGCCGAAGATGACCAGGATCGCGTCCGACGGACAACGCTTGTACCGCGACGCGAGCACCATGGCCGTGAACCCGAAGAGGAAGACCGCGGCAACGATGACGACGACCCACAGATCCATACCTGCACCCCCTTCTGGGCGGAACGACTCGATGATCCTCTCCAGCATGAGCTACTCCAAACCGGTCACGACGAACACGTTGCCGTCGACGACCTTCGTGACTCGCACCCTTTCGCCGGTCGCAAATGAACCAGGCCCTTCCGCCCGCGCGTCGAACGTCCGGAGCCTCCCGCCCACCACGACCTGGATCTTGCCTATCTCCCGCTCCGGAATGGTGAGATAGACCGTCGCCTCCTCTCCGACCGCTCCCTCGAGGCGTACGTTGCCGCTCGATTGGAGGCGACGGAAGAAGCGGTAGAGCTGGGAGCTGGTCCAGAGCGCAAGGAGTCCCGCGGCCGCCCCGCCGAGGATCGCGACGGTCGGCCCGGTGCCGGACGTCTTGAGGAGAGCCAGCCCGACCAGCCCGAACATCATGAAGAAGGCCGTGATCCCTTGGATCGAGATGGCTGAGGTGCCACCGTCCCCGTCGCCGTCGAAGTCCGCATCACCGTCGAGGTCACCATCCCCGTCACCGACGCCGAGCATGAACAGCACCATGCGAAGGACGAAGAGAGCACCACCGATGAGTGCGCAGAGGGAGAAGACGAGTTCCAAGCGGTTCATCCCACTGAAGCCGAGGAAATCCATAGCACGACCTCCTGTCGCCAGTACCGAGGCGTGGCTCCGGAATTCACGCCGGCCACAGTGTGCTACTCCGGACCGTCCGTCGCAACCCAGCCGAAACGGCTTCGGTCGAGCGGCATCCACGGGACGCCAACGAGGAAGATCGCATCGGCGTCCGAACGGGGGCGGGTAGTCGGCCCCGGTGGACTGGGCGAGGTGCCCCAACCGCTCCCAGCCGAGCGCCTTTGGCCGAGCGTTCTCGGCCGAGAAGGGAGAACGAACGTGTCCGATCTCGCATCCAGAGAGTGCATCCCCTGCCAGGGGGGCGTCCCGAAGCTCGAGGGGGCCGACATAGCCACGTTGTACGGCGAGTTGGGCGGCGAAGCCAGTGGATGGAAGGTGGTCGAGGACCACCATCTCGAGCGGGAGTTCCGTTTCCCGGACTTCAAGACCGCACTGGAGTTCACGAATCGGGTCGGAGCCCTCGCCGAAGAGCAGGCCCACCACCCGGACATCCATCTCGCTTGGGGATCTGTCACCGTCCAGATCTGGACCCACAAGATCGACGGGCTCGTAGAAGCCGACTTCATCTTCGCCGCCAAGGCGAATCAGATCCCCCGCTGAGAAAGGGGCGGGGTCGCCTCACCGCCCCGAGATCGATCCGCGCCCCCATCAGAATCGCGTTGGCAGTGGTCTGTGGGCCCTCTATGCTCGCGTCTCATCCAACAGGCAAGTCCATCTTCGGTTCGCCCAGGCACAGCCACGTGGCTGTTTCCCAGAGGAGTGAAACGTCGTGCCCGCAACTCACCTCCCCGACCGTAGATCGGGCACCGAGGGACTTGGACGCCAGCCTCACGCAACCTACGTCGTGGGGATCGGCGCGTCTGCCGGTGGGATCGAGCCGCTGGAGACATTCTTCTCGGGAATGCCGGACGACTCCGGAGCTGCCTTCGTCATCGTCCAACACCTCGCCGCCCACTTCGATAGTCTGATGGACGAGATCCTGGCGCGACGGACGGGGATGACGATCCGCAAGGTCGAGGACGTCCTCCCCATCGAGGCGAACACGATCTACCTCCTCGCGCAGGGCAAGAACGTCCTCATCCAGGACGGGTTCCTTCGCGCGATCGACCCGCCCACCGATTCCTTTCCGATCTATCCGATCGATCGCTTCTTCCAGAGTCTCGCCCGCGAGTGGGGTGCGAAGGCGATCGCGATCGTCCTCTCCGGAACGGGGACGGACGGCAACCGTGGCATCGAAGCCGTCCATCAGGAGGGCGGCACGATCCTCGTCCAGGATCCGAAGAGCGCACAGTTCGATGGAATGCCGATCCAGGCGATCTCGACGAACTGCGTCGATCTGGTACTCCCACCGGATCGCCTCGCCAGCACGGTGTACCAGCTCGTCACCGGCGGCTCCATCCAGATCTTGGAGGGATCCGGCGTCGAGCTGCCGGACGACTTCCTCGACCGGTGCATCGAGCTGCTGGCCCTGGATCGCGAAGAGCTGGACATGGCCCAGTACCGTCCGGCGACGCTCTCCCGCCGACTCTTCCGCCGGATGCGGGTGACGGGACAGAACGATCCGAACGCGTATCTGGAACTGCTCAGCGCCTCCGAGGAGGAGCGCCAGGCCGTCCGTCAGGACATGATGATCGCGGTCACTGCCTTCTTCCGCGACCCAAACTACTGGGAGCGCCTCCGGGAGACGGCGATCCTGCCTCTCCTCGAAGAGCGGTCGACGGACGAGGAGATCCGGGTCTGGACGACCGCCTGCGCGACGGGTGAAGAAGCCTATTCGATCGTCATCATGTTTCTGGCGGAGGCAGAACGACTCGGTCGTTCGATCCGTCTCAAGGTGTTCGCCTCCGACGTCGACGCCACGAGCCTGGCCATCTCGTCCAAGGGTCTGTTCAGTGCGAAGGCGACCGAGGCGATGCCGCTGGAGTACCGCGACAAGTACTTCGTGGCGGAGGGTGACTCCTATCGGATCCGTCGCTCCGTGCGAGACCTGATCATCTTCTTCGAGCACAATCTCGCCGCCGATCCGCCCCTCACGCGCATGCACCTCGTCACGTGTCGGAACATCCTCATCTACCTGAAGCCGGTCGTACAGAAGAAGGCCCTCTCTGGACTCCACGCGGCGCTCCAGAAAGGTGGCGTCCTCTTCCTCGGACCATCCGAGAGTCTGGGAGACCTCCGGCAGGAATTCGATACTCTCGACTCCTCGGGGCGGATCTTCAAGAAGCGCCGCGACGTCAAGCTCGGAGACTACTTCAAGCTGTCGGTCCGGGGCTCCCACGCCGCTGCGCCACCGGTTGCCTCGCGGGGCCGCGACACCGACGCCCAAGTCCTCCGTGAACTGGTCGACATGATCCTCCCGAACTTCGGGCACGCGGCGATCCTCACCGACGAGCTGGGGCACGTGCTGTCCATTCACGGCGATGGATCTCGCTTCCTTAGGTTCCCTTCGGGCGATCTCGACACACATGTGACACGACTCGTTCGTGACGAGTTCAGCATCCCGCTGAAAGTTGCGCTTCGAAGGAGCAGCACGACACCCGAAACCGTGGATCTCCCCTTGATCCGCCTTTCCGACGGGAACGGCTCGGGCGAACACGCGGTCAGAGTCTCCATCCGTCACCGGCAGGACCGGAAGGGCATCCAACGGTTCCTCATCGTGTTCCGGGTCGACGAAGCGACCCGCTCGACCACTCCTTCCGTCCAGGTCCCGGCCTCGGTCGAGGATCACCTGACCGAACTCGAAGAAGAGCTCAAGGAAACTCGCGTCTTGCTCACATCAGCGGTCGAGGAACTCTCCGCCTCGAACGAGGAGCAGCAGACGACGAACGAGGAGCTCCTGGCCGCGAACGAAGAACTCCAGAGCACGAACGAGGAACTACAGTCGGTCAACGAAGAACTCCACACCGTCAACGCGGAGTATCAGAAGAAGATCCAGGAGCTCAGCTCTCTCACGCACGACCTCGACTCGCTCCTCGAGAGTTCGCGCATCGGGACGATCTTCCTCGACGACGACCTCTGCGTTCGGAAGTTCACGGACTCGGCAACCGACATCGTCTCGCTGCGCTCGAGCGACGTCGGGCGTCCGATCCGCCAGCTCTCCAACGAACTGACGTCGTTCGATCTCTATGCCCACCTCGTGGCGACCCGTGAGGACCGGAAACCCGGACAGCACGAGGTCCAGACCCTGGATGGTCGGTGGTTCCTCATGCGCTCCCATCCCTACGACGTGTCCGGATTCGGGGAGAACGGGATCGTGCTCACCTTCGTCGACATCACGAGGATGAAGGAGAGCGAGGAGGCGTTGCGACACAGCGAGGAGCGGTTCGGGCTCGTGATCGAGGGGTCGCAGGACGGCATCTGGGATTGGGACCCGATCGCCGATACTGCGTTCGTCTCGAGGCGCTGGCTTCGAATCCACGGACTCCCGCCCGAGACCACCGAAACCGTCACCCGAGAGGTTTGGTCTTCCTGCATCCATCGGGAGGATCGCCCCACCATGGAGCAACGGCTGGCGGCCCACCTCGAAACTGATGTCCTCTACGATCACGAGTATCGGACAGTGCACCCAGACGGATCGATCCACTGGGTGAGAAATCGGGGCAAGTGTATCCGGGACGAACACGGCAGGGCGCTCCGGGTCTGCGGCACGACCACCGATATCAGTGCGGTAAAGGCGGCTGAGACACAGCTCCGTTCGGCCTACGAGAGCGTCTCGAAGTCGAACCGGGAACTCGACGACCTCACGTACATCGCGTCGCACGACCTCAAGGAACCACTTCGCGGAATCAACAGCCTGTCGCAGATCCTCCTGGAGGATCATGCAGACCGACTCAACGAGGATGGACAGGGTCGGCTGAAGCGGCTGCAGGTTCTGACGACCCGCCTGGAGCGTCTCATCGACGGTCTGCTCCACTACTCGAAGCTCGGACGGATCGAGGCGAACACGGAGGATGTCTCACTCTCGGCTCTGGTCGGCGAAATCGCCGAGACGACCCGTCTCTCCACGGAGGGGGCGCACATCACCGTCCATCCGTTGCCGAACGTGGTCTGCGATTCCGTGCGGGTCGGTGAGGTCTTTCGCAATCTCATTTCCAACGGGATCAAGTACAACGAGAGCGACGTCCCCCAAGTCGAGATAGGAGTCGAGAGTCCGGACCGCCTCCCCCCGGGAAGCCCGGAAATCCGGCCCGAGACGACCGTCTTCTACGTCCGGGACAACGGCATCGGAATCGACGGGAAGCATGCGGAGTCGGTCTTCCAGATGTTCCGTCGTCTCCATCCGCGGGACGCATTCGGAGGGGGAACCGGGGCCGGGCTGGCCATCGCCAAGAGAATCATCGAGCTTCACGGCGGAACGGTCTGGCTGCACTCCACACCGGGTTCGGGAAGCACGTTCTATTTCACGCTCGAGTAGGAGGAGCGTTGCGCACCGGAGCATTCCGACTGGTCATGGTCGACGACAGCGATACCGACGCGGAAGTCGTCGAGCGTTGGGTCCGTGGCTGCGGCTGGGATGTCGAGTTCGAACGGATCAGCACGTGCGAAGAGGCAATCGCTTACCTCGAGACCGCCGTTCAGGCCCGTGCGAGAGTCGACCTCGTCCTCATCGACCTGAGTCTGCCTACTTGTGACGGCCGGACACTTCTCTCTACGATCAAGTCCAACCCGGCCATGAAGGGCATAGCCGCCGTCATCATGACCAGTTCAGCGCGTGAGGCGGACATCGTCGATTGTTACGCCCGCGGCGCGAACGGCTACGTCACGAAACCGGTCAGTACCGCAGAGTTTCGCAAACACATCGAAACCGTGATGAAGTACTGGATCTCGCTCGCGCCGCGCATGGGCACGAGCACACAGGCCTGAGGTCGTCGCGCAACGGTGCTACTCGCACCGAACGAGTTTGTGCACAGCGACAGCGGACGGTGACGAAAGGCGGGCGAAGTACGTCCCCGCCGGAACAGAACGCCCGAATCCGTCCCGCCCATCCCAACGGGCGGACACCCGGCCCTCGGCCCAGCCTTCGAAGAGCCGCGCGTTCACGACGCGGCCCATCGCATCGTAGATGTCGACCCGGACCCGACCGGGCGCGGCCAAGGAGAAAGAGAACTCCGTCTCGTCACGGAACGGGTTGGGCGAGAGCGTCCATCCGGAACTCACCGACTGGGCTGCAGTGTCGACATCGCTCGCGGGCACGGGAAGCGTGAGCACGAACCCCACCGTCGCCGCCGCGGTCCGCCCGATTCCGACGACGGTGCTCCCGTCGGCAGAAATCCCGAGGGGCAAGGCCAGGGTGACTCCCTGCGTGTCGATTCCCTGGTCCGCCGCGTACGTGTTCAGGTTCACGAGTCCGAGGTCATCGGTATAGATGAACCCCTGCCCGAACGTCGCCGGTCCCGGGAAGGGACGATCGAACCCGACGATCACTTCGCCACCGAAGCTAGTCGCGGTAGCGGCTCCCCGCCAGGCAGGATCGAGATGTCCCAGGGACTCCGCACCGTCGAGACCGCTCCACCGCCAGGGTTGCCAACCGTTCGCGCTCACGCCGGAACCGACGGCCCAGTAGCCATCCCCGGAAACGTCCGCGACCTCGCCGAGACGAACCGTCTCTCCGGGATCGTTCCAGAGCAGCACCTGGAACCCGTGGACCCAGATCGCGCCCTGACGAAAGCCCGTATCGCTGTCCTGCCAGCCACCGATGAACGTGCCGTCGCCGTTCGCGGCGTTGGCGCGGGAACTCCGTCCCTCGACCGTGGAACCCAGGTCTTCGAGGCCGGTCGCATCACGCCACTTCACCGCGTGGGCGCCGCCCGCATCGATCCAGCCGAGCCCGACGACGGTCTCGCCGTCACCGGAGATCCCGTATCCAGAGCTGATCTCCGTGCCGGACTGGCCACCGATCCCACCGAGGTGAGTCCACGCACCGTCGGCGATGACGTAGTAGGAGATCTCGTTCGCCCCGCTCACGGAGTTGAAGTCCGTTCCCACGAGGACGGTGCCGTCATCCGAGATGGACGGAGTGCCGCCGACGCCGCCCCCGGGAATCGACCCGCCGATCCCGACCATCCCGCCGTCGGCCGTCCAGTAGAAGTAATGCGACGTGTCGTACCCGGCAACGACGCTCCCGTCTTCGCTCGCGGCGTAGGGGGTGATCCCCGGTCCGAGGTTGACCAGGCCGACTTCCGCGTGCGCGGAGCCGAAGGAACCGATCAGGAGGAGTAGCGTGGCGGCAGCCGAAATCCTGGGCGTCATGATGTGACCGTCCTTCCGCGACCAATGGCCTCGTGAGAGGAAGCGTCCCGCCCGACTCCCGGGCGGGAGCCCCCGCCCTCGGTTGTAGCTCCGGGCGAGGTCGGCAGTCCATCGATATCGAAACGGGGCCGCGAACCCTCGCGTGCCCCGTTCCATTCGGACTCGAACTGAGGAGGATCGATCTGTGTCGACTCGACCGACAGTGGTCTGAACCGTAGCGGCTCGACCGGCAGCGGATCGAACCGCCGTGGTCTGGCTCGTATCGGCTCGACCGATAGCGAGTCGACCGTAGCGGCTCGGCCGGCAGCGGCTCGCGCCGCTGCCTCGCTCTCAGCCGCGAACCAGCTTCTTGTACTGGATCCGGTGCGGTTGGTCCGCATCGACACCCAGACGCTGCTTCCGATTCTTCTCGTAGTCCTGGTAGTTGCCCTCGAACCAGTAGACCTGGCTGTCCCCTTCGAACGCGAGAATGTGGGTGGCGAGCCGGTCGAGGAACCAGCGATCGTGGCTGATCACGACCGCGCAGCCCGAGAAGCTCTCGAGCGCATCTTCCAGTGCACGGAGCGTATCGACGTCGAGGTCGTTCGTCGGTTCGTCGAGCAGGAGCAGGTTTCCACCGGACTTGAGCAGCTTGGCTAGGTGGACGCGGTTCCGCTCTCCGCCCGACAACATCCCGACCCGCTTCTGCTGGTCCGACCCCTTGAACCCGAAGCTACCCACATAGCTCCGCGAGTTGATCTCGCGCCTGCCGACGTCCATCACGTCACGCCCCTCGGAGATCTCCTCCCACACCGTCGCGTCGGGATCGAGTGCATCGCGCACCTGATCGACGTAGGAGATCTGGACCGTCTCGCCGATTACGAGCTCGCCGGCGTCCGGGGCCTCCTGCCCCATGATCATGCGGAAGAGCGTGGTCTTGCCGGCGCCGTTCGGCCCGATGACGCCGACGATGCCACCCTTGGGCAGTTGGAAGTTCAGGTCCTCGACGAGGAGCTTGTCCTCGAACCCCTTCTTCACGTGCTTCGCCTCGACGACGAGGTCACCGAGACGCGGCGCCGGCGGAAGCACGATCTCTGCGGTCTCCTGACGCTTCTCTGCTTCCTGGCTCAGCAGCTCCTCGTACTGCGTGATACGCGCCTTACCCTTGGCATGCCGCGCCTTCGGGGACATCCGGATCCACTCGAGCTCGCGCTTCAGCGTCCGCTGCCGCTTGGACTCGGACTTCTCTTCCTGACGGAGACGTTCTTCCTTCTGCTCGAGCCAGGACGAGTAGTTGCCTTCCCACGGGATTCCGTGTCCGCGGTCGAGCTCCAGGATCCAGCCCGCAACGTTGTCGAGGAAGTAGCGATCGTGCGTGACGGCGACGATCGTTCCCGGGAAGTCGGCGAGATGCCGCTCGAGCCACGCGACCGACTCGGCGTCGAGGTGGTTCGTGGGCTCGTCGAGGATGAGCATGTCCGGCTGCGAGAGGAGGATCCGGCAGAGCGCGACGCGACGACGTTCACCACCCGAGAGGTTCGTCACCGGCCAGTCCGCGGGAGGACAGCGCAGCGCGTCCATCGCGATCTCGATCTTTCGGTCGATCTCCCAGCCGTCCGCGTGCTCGATGATCTCCTGGACCGCACCCTGCTTCTCGAGGAGCTTGTCCATCTCCTCGGGCTCCATCGGCTCGGCGAACTTCGCGCTGATCTCCTCGAACTCCTTCAGCGCATCCCGGATCTCGGCGAGGCCCTCTTCGATGTTCTCGCGCACTGTCTTGTCGGGATCGAGTTCGGGCTCCTGGGCGAGGTAGCCGATCTTGATGCCGTCGGCGGGACGCGCCTCACCGACGAAGTCCGGGTCGACCCCGGCCATGATCTTGAGGAGCGACGACTTTCCCGCTCCGTTCAGGCCGAGCACTCCGATCTTGGCGCCGTGATAGAAGGAGAGCCAGATGTCCCGCAGGACCACCTTGTCCGGCGGATGCACCTTGCCCAAACCCTGCATCGTATAGATGAACTGCTGCGCCACGGATCCTCCTTGTGCATTGGGACGACGTCGCCGGTCGGCGAGATCAGCACGGGAGTGTAGGGATTCGGGACGCGGATTGCCAGAACGGACCGCGAGGCCGGGGGGCGTTGTCCGGACCGCGATGCCGGACCGCGTCGTCCGGGTCCCCCGGGGATGCCCCGGGGACCCGCACGATCGTGACTCGACCAGCGAACGCTGCCGAGCGGTCGCTCCGACGGCTACTTCGTAGCCTGGAACAGGTGAACGTCGCGCTGCGGGAACGGGATCTTGACGCCCTGGGCGTCGAACCGCTCCTTGATGCTCTGCGTGACGTCGAAGTAGACGTCCCAGTAGTCAGCCGCGTTGCACCAGGGGCGGACGACGAAGTTGACCGAGGAGTCCCCGAGTTCCGAGACCGCCACGGTGGGAGCCGGCTCCGCGAGCACCTTGGGGTGGTCGCGGAGGATGGCGAGCAGGATGTCCTTGGCCTTGGACATCTCGTCGCCGTAGCTGATGCCCGCGGTGAGATCCACGCGCCGGACCCCATAGCCGTTCACGTTGTTGATGATGCCGCCCGTGAGGGTCGCGTTCGGAATGATGACCTTCTGGTTGTCGAGGGTCGCCAGGGTCGTCACGAAGAGCCCAACTTCCTTGACGATACCGAGATGGCCGTTCGACTCGACGAGATCTCCGACCTGGATCGGGCGGAAGATCAGAATCATGACTCCCGCCGCGAAGTTCGAGAGCGACCCCTGGAGCGCCAGACCGACCGCGAATCCGGCGGCGCCGAGCACGGCAACGAATGATGTCGTTTGCACTCCGAACTTGGAGAGCGCGGCGATCACCGCGAACGCCAGGATCGCGATCTTCGTCATGCTGACGAGAAAGCCACGGAGAGACGCGTCGACGTTGCCCCGCCTTAGCGCTCGTTCGACCGCCCCTCCCACGATGTTCGACGCAATCCGCCCCACCACGAGAATGACCACGGCACCAACCACTTGGAGACCGTACTGCGTGATGAACGGCACGACGCTGTCCCAGATCTTCTGCAGGGTATCGGGTTCCATCGATCTATCCTCCTCTCACCACACGGTGGGCTCGCCACCGTGTATCCTCACCATCCGGAATGCCCGTACCGATCGGGCGACGGAATCGATAGCTCATTAAAGGGGACAGGGGCCTGACCGTTCGAGTCACATCCAGGGGAATCTCGCGGTGAACGGATCCGCACGATCGATCGCCGTGGTAGCCGGGACCGCCGCACTGGCCATCGTCGTGGCGTGGGCGCTCGTCGTGCTCAGCGATCGAGGCTCGGACGAGGGCCGCGGACGCCCAGTGGACTCCAGCTCCAAACCCACCCGCGTCGTGTCGCTCTCCCCCGGTGTGACCGAGGTGATCGAGGAGATCGGACGGCGCGAACTCCTGGTCGGCGTCTCTGACTTCTGCGCCCCCGTCCCCGGCCGGGACGATCTCCCGAAGCTCGGGACGGCGTTGACGCCGAACTACGAGGCGATCCTCTCCGCCGCACCCGACCTCATCCTCACCCAGGCCGCGCA
Organism: Candidatus Eiseniibacteriota bacterium; assembly: GCA_041390305.1. GTDB lineage: Bacteria > Eisenbacteria > RBG-16-71-46 > CAIMUX01 > CAIMUX01 > JACKCR01. Next base: position 70,308 of record JAWKQE010000029.1, on the reverse strand, counting down.
CGACGCGCCGCTGGGTGAACTCCAACAGCTCGCGCGCGTCGTCTCGCTGCCCTGGGATACCAGCCGGAACCTGGTGGACGCCATCTCCCGCATCGGGCAGCTCCTCGGCGCGGACGAGGAAGGCTCCGAGCTCGCCTCCCGCGTGGAATCTGTTCTGTTCGGCCCCCAGCCGGAGGCAACGTCTCCAGCGGTCCTCTTCGTCCTCGAGCATTCGCCCGGTCAGCTCTCGGAGGTGTGGTACGTCAAGGACGATACGATCCATGGAGACGCGCTCCGGGCCGCGGGTGCCCGCAATGTGATCCCGCCGGGAGACCCCGCCGCGCCTCGCCTCTCCCTCGAACGGGTCGTCGTCCTCGATCCCGACGCGATCCTGATTCTCTCGACGCAGGACTCCGTCGATCCCGACTTCGCGGAGTCCCTGCTCGAGGATTGGAGGGCGTTCTCCACCATGCGTGCCGTGCGCGAGGACAGACTCGCCGTCGTCACCGGAGACCGGCTCTACATCACGGGACCGCGGGTGTTGGAGCTCGTCCAAGCGATCCACGCAGCGCTCGTCCGCGTCGCACTGCTGGACGGAGCGGAGGCTCGATGACGCGCGGGACGCGTGCGACTCCACAACCGGGTCCGGCGCCTGGAACGCCCGGAGGAACCGTGGCAACGCATGCCGACACGGCGCGCCTCGAAGGCGTAAGGGTCGTGGCGGGAGGGACGGAGATCCTCACCGGCGTCGACCTGTCCCTAAACGCCGGCGATCTCGCCGTACTGGTCGGACCGAACGGCGCAGGGAAGTCGACCGTCCTCCGCACTCTCGTGGGCCGGATACGGCCCACGGAAGGCCGGGCCACGGTCGGCGGACGCGATGTTTCCGAACTGAGCGGAGTCGAACGGGCCGGGAAGATCTCCTGGCTCCCTCAGATCGCCGACGTGCGCGAGCCGATCCGCGTCCTCGATCTCGTCACTGCGGGGCGCTTCCGCTTCCGCGAGAGCCCGGCCGCGTCAGAGTCCGCGGCGCGCGCGGTGCTGACGAAGTTTGGGATCGGCGACCTCGCGGAGCGTCGCTGGCACGGACTCTCGGGTGGCGAACGTCAACGGATCGCGCTCGCGACCCTCTGGGTCCAGGACGCCCCGCTCCTCCTGCTCGACGAGCCCGCGAACCACCTCGACCCGGCTCATCAGATCGAAACCTATCGTTGGATCGGAGAGGTCGTGCACGGCCGTGCGGCGGCGGAGGAACGGCCGCGTGGCATCCTCTGCGTGACGCACGACGTCGACCTCATCGGATGGCTCGCTCCGAAGGGCGCGTCCCTTCGCGTCATCGGCATCTCCGAAGGCCGGATCCGGTTCCAGCTGCCGTGGGAGAGCGGCGATATCGTCCCCGCTCTCAGTGATCTCTTCGCCGTCGAATTCGAGCCCGTGGACGTGGGCGGAGTCCGGCGACTGCTCGTCGCGCGCGTGGGAGCACGGCCGTGAAGCGGACCCTGTGGATCGCGCTGGCCCTGGCACTCCTGTGCCTCTGCCCGTGGGTCGGGTCACGGCCGCCGGGAGAAGCGGGAGACTTCGTCTTCTGGCAGCTGCGAGTCCCCCGCACGCTCATGGCCGTTCTCGTCGGCGGAACGCTGTCCCTCGTCGGCGCGGTGTACCAGACCGTTCTCGGCAACCCACTCGCGGCTCCGAGCACGGTCGGCACGACGGCCGGGGCAGCCCTCGGCGCGCTGGTCGCACTCGTCTTCGGACTCGGGTCTTCCGTGGGCGGACTCCCGATCGTCGCCGTCGCAGCCTTCGCCGGCGCACTCGCCGTGACCTTTCTCCTCACCGCGCTCTCGGCCAGTGATCGGGCACGGGTCGACGACGTCCTCCTCATGGGAGTCGCCATCGCCCTCGCCGCGGGAGCGATCTCGGCCGGTCTCCAATTCACGTCCGATCAAGTGGGACTGGCCAAGGCGGTCCGTTGGACGCTCGGGCATCTCCCCCAGGTCGGCTACCGCGGCGTGCTCCTGATCGCGCCGTTCGCCGTCATCAGTGCGATCCTCCTACTTTCACAGACACGCGCCCTGGACGCGCTCGTGGGAGGAGAGGACGTCGCCCATGCACAGGGAGTCGACGTCACGCGGGTTCGCACCCTGACGCTGGGAGCCGGAGCTCTCGGAGTATCGGCGGTCGTGGCCTGGTGTGGGCCGATCGCGTTCGTCGGACTTCTCGTACCCCACCTGGCCCGCCGGCTCTTCGGGACGAGCCGCCGAGTCCTCCTGCCGGCGTCGCTCGTTCTGGGCGCGGTCTTCCTCGCGGTCTGCGACACTCTGAGCCGAACACTCGTTCCCGGGCGTGAGATCCCCGTGGGTGTGTTCACCGCAGCACTCGGAGCACCCACCTTGATCTGGTTGGTTACACGTCGAAACTGAACCCCCTCTCCGTACAGGCCAGCTCCCTCGTCGTCGAGCACTCGGTATCGAAGAGACGAGCGCTCTTCGGCCGGTGTATGTCTGAAGACGTTCACCAGAGCATGTCCTGTGTTACACTCCTCCCGCACGCATTCCCCCTTCCGTGCACTCGTACCGGGCGTCCCTGCCTCGGCCGCCCTGCCTCACGCACTCTCGATCGGGGCGACTGAGACTGCCCCGCTTGCGCCGAAGGATCCGAAGACCGCGCTCACCCACGCGGTGGCAGAGGAGGCTCACGATGCTCCCGTTCGCCCGGACGACTTCTTCCTATCCGATCGACGTCGTGGAATCCGTGCGAGCCCGGCTCGCGAGGATGGCGGCCACAGCGAAGGTCGCCACGACCCGTGGCGCGAGGATCGCGCTCCTCACGGGCATGAGCACCGCAATCGCACTACCCGCCTTCGCCGCCGACCCCGCGGCCTCGGTCGGCGCGGGGAACGGAACCATACGCGCCTACCAAGGCGAGGGTGGTTGCGGCGATCTACTCATGACCTCGGACGGAACCTACGAGAACGGATACGCATGGCAGTACGGGGGACTCACGCCGCCCTACTTCGGCGCGTTCGCCGAGTGCTACCCGGCGGTGGGACCGGTCTGCGGCGTCGCTCTGGATCTGACTCAGACGGGGAACGCAGACGCTCACAACATGGACGTGTACGTCTGGGAGGACGATGGCAACGTACCGGGACCGGTCGCGTGCGTGATCACGAACGTCGACCCTGGGCCAGTCGCGTTCTGGCCCTCTCTCAGCCGACACCTGGTCCAGGTCCCCAACTGCACTGCGACCGACCGAGTCTGGGTCGGCTTCTGGGGAGCGTGGCTCGATCAGCTCGCTGGTTGGTATGTCGGCGCGGACCTGGACGGCCCAACGGCAGGCTGCGCAATGAGCAACATCGCCCCGGGCATCGGCTACCCCACTGGCTGGCATCACGTCTCCCTCGTGTGGGGACCGACGCAGGCGATCGGTATTGGGGTCATGTTCGGAGACGGCTCGGTCACGGGAGCCTGCTGCTACCCGGACGGCAGCTGCATCATGACGACCTACACAGACTGCGATGGAACGTTCGCGGGCGTCGACGCCACCTGCGACCCCAACCCCTGTCCGATAGTCGGCATCTGCTGTCTCCCGACAGGTGACTGCCTCCTCGAATACGACGACGTCTGCGAATCCATGATGGGTCAGTGGTTCGAAGGCGCCTCCTGCAGCCCCAACCCCTGCCCCGAGCCGATCCCCGGCGCGTGCTGCTACCCGGGCGGGTACTGCGCTCTCGTCACCGCCTTCGCCTGTGAAGGCGGACAGTACCTCGGGGACGGCACGTCCTGCGACCCGAACCCGTGCGATCAACCTGGGTTCGGCGCCTGTTGCTACTCGGACGGCGGTTGCCTCCTCCGTGCGGAAGCAGAGTGCGTGGGAGACTATCTCGGTGAGGGGACGTCATGCGAACCCAATCCGTGTCCGCCCCTCGCCCAGGGAGCCTGTTGCTTCCGCGACGGCACGTGCGAACAGGTCGACGAGTTCCAGTGCGTCCTCGCGAACGGTGACTTCTTCGTGGACGGAGCGTGCGAGCCGAACCCGTGCGACCAGCCTGTAGTGGGCGCCTGCTGCCTCCACGACGGCACGTGCGTGTTCTCTGACCAGACCAGCTGCGTCGTGGCCGATGGGACGTTCCAAGGCGAAGGCACGCCCTGCGAGCCCAATCCGTGCCCGACGCCGATTCCGGGAGCCTGCTGCCTCACTCTCGGCACGTGCGAGCTCTCCGACGATGTCCTCTGCGATGCTCTCGGCGGAGCCTTCCAGGGCGAGAACTCGCTCTGCGAACCGAACCCGTGCCCCCAACCGTGCACACCATTCGCGCTCGACGGACGCGAGAGCGCGACCGCACCACCGCCGCACTCGAACCCGTTCGACGCGGACGGATCGAGAGAAGGCGGCGGCCCCAACCGCAGCGGCACGCTCGTACTGCACGCGGAGTCTGTCCTCGTCCTCTCCGAAGACCCGGGTGCCGCCACCTGCGCCCTCGCCTCCCTCCCGCAGTGCGACGAAGTAGTAGCGAGAGCAGACGTCGAAACGCCGATCGTGATCCACGCACTCGCAATGTTCCCAACCGGATCGTCACCCCGACTCCTCGCAATCACGTTCGGGGTCGACTTCCCGGACTGCGTCGATCTGATCGACTGGCAGGCGTGCGCCGACTTCGAGATCGCCGATGGGGCCTGGCCGGCTCCGGGGACCGGAACGGCGCTCGCGTGGAGCGAAGCACAGACGGGTCACGCAGTACCGATCTATGCCTTCGAGGTCCAGGGACTCGCCTCGGAACCAGGCGAGTTCGCGCTCATTGCGCACCCGACACAGGGCGCGCTCTTCGCCGACGACTCCGTGCCATCGACACTGGACGACATCGCCGGGCTCGGAAGCATCGGATTCTTCCGCGACGGAGTGGTCCCATGTCCGGCGGCCCAGGATCCCGTCGGCGCCTGCTGCTTCGGCGGCGGGGGATGCGAGGTCACGACCTTCCCGATCTGCGAGGAGGCGAGCGGGATCTTCATCGGTGTCGACGTGCCGTGTGACCCGAATCCGTGCCCGAACGGTGTCTTCGGGGCGTGCTGCTTCCCATCGACCGGCGAGTGCCAGCAACTCGGCCAGTACGCTTGCCTGGCAGGAGGTGGCTCGTACCAAGGGGACGGCACCGACTGCACTCCCGATCCTTGCCCCGGGGACCTCTCCGGTGCCTGTTGCTTCGGAGACGGCTCGTGCCACTTCGTGCCGTTGGACGACTGCTCGACGGCCGGCGGGACGTACATCGGGCACGGAACGCTCTGCGATCCAGACCCGTGTCCGCCCGCAGGAGCCTGCTGCTTCGACAACGGTACGTGCGCGATCGTCTTCCAGAGTTACTGCGCCAGCCTGGGCGGCGAGTTCCAGGGCGATGGAATCGAGTGCGTGGCCGGCCTCTGTCCCGTTCCGGGAGCGTGCTGCTTCCCGGACGGAACGTGCCTCGTCGCGCACCAGCAAGGCTGCGAGGGGAACGGGGGAATCTTCCAGGGGAACGAGACGAGCTGCCAGCCGAATCCGTGCCCGCAACCGCCGGACGGCGCCTGCTGCTTCGTCGACGGCAGCTGCCTCTTCGTCGACTCGTTCGAGTGTAACGGCCAGAACGGTACCTACCTGGGTGCCGACGTCCCGTGCGAGCCGAATCCCTGCCCACAACCGCCGGACGGGGCGTGCTGCTTCATCGATGGCACCTGCCTCTTCGTCGACTCCTTCGAGTGTGACGACCAGGATGGCAACTACCTTGGCGATGCCATCCCGTGCGAACCGAACCCGTGCCCGCAGCCCGAGATCGGAGCATGCTGTCTTCCGGGCGGGGGATGCCTGCTACTCCCAGACTACGAATGCGACGACATCGGCGGCTTCTTCATGGGAGACGGAACGGACTGCGAGGGCGCACTCTGCGGAATACCCTGCACACCACCCTTCGTGCCGACGTACTCACCTGGCGAGGGGACTCGTGGTCCGAACGCAAACGGATCGCTGATCCTCCATTCCGACCCGGGCGTGGTGTACACCTCCGACCAGGACTCCTACTGCGGAGCCTCGGGCCTCCTCGACTGCGCCGACGCGATCGCCAGCACGAACGAAGCGTTCGAGACAGTCCTGATGCACGCCTTCGCCGCGTTCCCGTCGGTCGCGAGCCCCAGACTCGCTGGTGTCACGTTCGGAGTTTCCTACGCGGACTGCATCATCCTGCAGGCTTGGGGGCCGTGTGGTGACTTCGAACTCTCGACTCCGGACTGGCCGGCGGCGGGCGAGGGCACCGCGGTTACCTGGGGTACGGCCGAGACCGGCACACTCACCGAGGTCTACTGGTTCGCCGGGTACGTCTACTCGTTCGACTCGGCGACGTTCGACCTGATTCCGCACCCGACGCAGGGCGCGTTCTTCGCGGACGATGACGTCCCGTCGAACCTCGACCCGATCGCAGCGCTCGGATACTTCGGTTTCCGGACCGACGGCAACGTTCCGTGCGCGGTCGAGAGCACCCCGGGCGCGTGCTGCCTCGAGGATGGATCCTGTGAAGTGGTGCTCCGGGAAGATTGCTTCGGAAGCTACCAGGGTGACGGTACCGTCTGCGATCCGAACCCGTGCTCCTCCCCGCCGGAAACGGGCGCGTGCTGCTTCTCGAACGGCAGTTGCGCAGTGCTGACGGCCGACGACTGCGCCCTCTCTGGAGGTCAGTTCCAGGGCGCCAACACGGTGTGCGACCCGAATCCTTGTCAGGAAGCCGTCGGTGCGTGCTGTCACGGGTTGACCTGCACGATTCTGACGGAGCCCGAGTGCATCGGCACGGACGGAGACTATCTGGGTGACGGAACGTCCTGCGATCCGGACCCGTGCCTCACAGTGCCGACGATCGAGTCTTCGTGGGGACGGTTGAAGGAGATCTTCCGAGACCTACGGCGCTAACGTCTGTACGGCATGGAAAGCCGCGCGAGGTCGGCCCGGCACGGGGGCCGACCTCGCCGGGCCGCACCCCTCGGTCGGAGAGCTTGCAATCGACAAGGTCGAGGTTGGCAATCCGACGCCATACGCCATCTTCGGTTGCTGGGAGCCGGACGAACGTCGGGCAAGAAACCGGCGCCGCGCAACCCCTGTGTGCGCGGTATGTCGGACACAGTCGGTGATAGCACGCTCCCCCGCGAGGATCACCGGCAACGCAGGATGGCGGTGCGTGGGCAGCACTTCCTGCTGCGACCGGGACTCCAACCGAACCGGCCTGATGTACGGAAGACAAGAGGCTGCAGAGAAAGGCGCGGATCGGGGGAACAACGGGATTCCCTAGCCACGAATGAGATGAGACACTAGACTCCTCCTCCACTCGAGGACGGGGAGGAAGGATGCGATGAGTGGGCGCGACCTTCCAGGCAGAACTCCGACTTCGAGTGGTACGGGCCGGCCAGACCGGCCCGATCGTACGGAGTACGGGGCTCGTACTCCGCACGCCGAGAGGGGGTGCCCGACGGGGTCACCCCCTCTTTCTTGAGCGTCGATTCGAGCCCGAAGGCGAGGAAGGTACCAAGCATGGCAAAGCCGCGGCAGGAACCCGGCAACCGACGCGCACCACGAGCGAGAAGACTCCTCACCGCGTCGTGCATGGCGATCACGCTCGGCCTGGCTCACGTCGGTCTCCCCTTCGTCGACTCCCGAACGGAGCCCGGCTTCGCAGATTCATGCACGCCGAAACTGGCATCGTGGCTCTTGGTTCTTCCTAGCGTGAGTTACGCAGAGTCTCCGGCCGGTGAGACGGCCGCGCAGTCTCCGGACCTCTTCCTCGCTCACCTCGCCCCGACCCTGGGCAACGAACCTGCCTCGCGCCTCGGCATGAAGTTCGAGGTGACGTTCATGAAGTTCGACGTCGCGCAGCTCGAAGCCCGCCTCGCGCCGACCGTGTCTGCCCTGATCGAACCGATCGTGCGGAACGAAGCGCGCAGCGACGAGGCCGAGGAGCAGATCGCGACGTGGATCCTCGATCCGTCCGCACCGATCCTCCTCTCCATGGAGTACCTCAGGGACGCGGACTACGACCGGTTCCAGAAGGGGCTCCGGATCAGCATGGAACAGGCGGCCGCGTCCGGCGCGATCACGGAGGAGGAAGGCCGAGAGCTCACCGCTCGCCTGACCGAAGAGAGCGAGCCGCTGATGGAGTCGGGCGTGACGAAGGGGAGTGTCCTCGCACACTACATCTCCGGCGATACGGTTCGGACCGTCTACCTCGAGCCCGACGGCACCATCCGCCTCGACGTGTCTCGCGACGACGCCATCCTCGGCCGGGCGCTCCGCGCATCGTGGTTCGGGGAGAAGTCCCGTTTCCGCGAGAAGCTAATCCGTTCGCTCTTCGTCGATCGCTAGCGCAGGTTTCCGCAGGAGCCGGTTCCCGAGCGGCACGGTCGCGATCACTTCCGCGATCCGCGCGGAAGCACGGCCGTCCCCGTAGGGATTCTCGAGCCGCGTCAGGGCCTCACGGAACGACGGATCGAGTCCACGCGCGATTGCGGCGCGGATCGCCTCCGTCTCCGCCGGAACATCGATGACGTTGCGCGCCCTCTCCCGCCCCTTCTGACGATCTCCGACGTTGACGGCGGGAAGCCCGAGGGAAGGTGTCTCCATGATGCCACTGCTCGAGTTGCCGACGTGGAGATCGACACAGCGGAGAAGGCTCCAATAGGGAATCGGCTCGAGGTTCACGTGGACGTGCACCGGTGTCTGCCGGGGACTGTGGCGCGATGCGGCGAAGGCGCGCGTTCGTTCGATGATCCGCCGACTCCCCGCGTCGGCGTTCGGGAAACAGAACACGAGCGGTCGGTCCAGTTCGGACAACGCAGCGAACAGTTCGTCCGTTCCCACGGTCGTGTCCTGCTCCAGGGTGACCGGGTGATAGCCGACCACGACCGTTCCCGGCTCGAGCGTGTGCCCCAATCTCGCCTCGAGCGGGGCCCTCTCGAGGAGTTCCGAACGGATGAGATGGTCGAGCGAGGGCGCCCCCACTCTGTGCACACGCCAGGACTCCTCCCCCATCGCGATCACACGGCGCCGAGCCAACTCCGTCGGTGTCAGGTGTACGTGGCTCATCATCGTGAGTGCGTTCCGGACCGCGTGGTCGATTGCACCTTCGCTCGCTTCTCCCCCTTCGATGTGAACGATCGGAATCCGGAGCGCGAGGGCGACGGAGGCGGGCGCCAGCATTTCGTACCGATCCGCGATGACGAGCACCAGGTCCGGCCGTTCCCGCCCGAGGATGTCGGCGAGACTCTGGGTCGCGATCCCGATCGACTTGGCCATGCCGATGTCCGTATCGGAGCTGAGAAGGCTCTCCACGCGGTAGGAGAGCGTGAATCCATCGCCCTCGATCGCATCCGCCGTCGTCCCGAACTCTGGGGACAGATGTGGGCCGATCGCGATGAGGAGGACATCGAGATCCGGCCGCGACTCCATCTCACGTAGCGGCCAGTAGAGATGACTGTAGTCCGCGCGGGACGACGTGATCACGGCGACGCGGCGGGCGGTGGATGGGGACTTGGGCACGACTCGAACCTCCCTGGCCGCGCAACCTCACGAGGCGGCTCGAATCCGGACATTCTAACCTGACCGGAGACGCCTGGTTCGCTAGACTCCCGGCCATGTTCGAGGAGTGGGCCAGCCTCTACGACTCCGTGTACGCCGCCAAGGGCAAGGACTATGCGGCGGAAGCCGAGTATCTCCAGCGTTGGATGGGCCCGTCGGCGTCCGTCCGCGTCAGCGCGCAGGCCACGAGCGAACGCGCGCGAGGCGAACTCCCGTCCGCGCGCCGGACACTCAGTGAGGTCGCGGGCGACAGCGCCGGGCCGGATCGGCACCACACGCACATCGTTCCCGGACTCGACGAGCCGCAACTCCCGGCCCTCCTCGATGTCGCGTGCGGTACGGGAGAGCATCTCTCGCAGCTGAGCGGACGGTTCCAGCTCTTCGGCGTGGACTCGAGCCCCGAGATGCTCGCGGTCGCGCGCCACAAGCTCCCCGGCGCGAGCCTCTTCCTCTCGAACATGACCAGCTTCGAGCTCGGCCGATCCTTCGATGCGATCACCTGTCTCTTCTCGTCGATCGGCTACCTACGTTCCGTGTCGATGCTGGAGCGGGCCATCGAGAGAATGGCGTCCCACCTCTCGGACGACGGAGTACTCCTCGTCGAGCCACCGATCGCTCCGGAGCGACTCGCGCCCCCGGAAACCACTCGCTTCCACTTCCGTCACGGCGGCACCCGATGGGAACGCGAGTCGAGCGCCCGCGTCGAGGGAGAGTTCCTTCGGCTGAGGTTCACCTATCGGATCGTGGGGCACGAGCCGCTCGCAGGTGCGGAGTCCTTCGCGGGACATGAACCGGTCGTGGAGATCGGTCCCGTCGCGGCCGGGTCGGCCGGCGCAAGTCAGGCGGCCGGAAGCGCGTCTCCGGTCGAAATCGTGGACGAGCAGGCCATGCGCCTCTTCTCCGACAGCGAGATCGCACGGGCGATGGAGAAGGCCGGCCTGGACGTCGAGCACGACTCTCGTGGCCCCACGGGGATCGGACTCTGGATCGGCCGCAAGCCGTGATGCCCGGAGCGCGGGCGCAACGATCTCAGGACGCCGACTCGTCCTTTGCGAGGATCTCGACCTTCGAACCGTCCTTCAGCCCCGCCTGCCCCGCGACGACCAAGGTATCCCCTGGCGCAAAGCCGTCGGCTGGTTCGACCCAGTCCCGATCCGCGAGGATCGGGACGACGAGAACACGCGAGGCCTTCCCGGCCGCCGCCTTGAACGCGTAGGCACGATCCTCGTCATAGACCATCGCCCGTTTCGGGAGCAGGACCACGTCCTCGTGCACCGAAGTGACGATGTCGACGTCGACGAACATTCCCGGCAGGAGCCCCGGCTGCTCACCGACGGCGACGGTGACCTTCACCGTCCCGCTCTTCGGATCGACGATCGGAGCGATCCGGTCCACCGTGCCGAGGAACTCGGCGTCGCCCGCCGCTTCCGCCGAAACGCGAGCGGTCTGCCCCGGCCGAATGCCGGCGACCTGCCCTTCCGGAACGTAGACCCGAGCGACGAGTGACTCGAAGTCGACGATCTCGAAGAGCTGCTGGCCGAGCCCGATCTGGTCCCCGAGCTGCACGAACCGCTGCGTGATCGTCCCCTCGATCGGGGCACGCACCTCCGTGTACCCGAGCTCCCGCCGCGCGTCCTCCAGTGTGATCCGCGCTCGGTCGTACTCGTGCTGCGCGTCGTTGAGGGCGCGTTCCGCCGCGAGATTCTGCTCGAAGAGCCGCTTCTGCCGGTCCAGTTCCCGTTCCGCCTGGTCGAAGCCGACCTGGGCCTTGGCGAGGTTGCTCCGCTGCTCATCGTTCTCGAGCCGCAGGAGTACCTTCCCCTTCTCCACGACGTCGCCTTCCTCCACGAACAGCTGCCGGACCTGACGGGCCGCCTCCGCGATCACGACGACACGGGCCTCAGCCTCGAGGTTGGTCGCCGACCGCACGACGGCCTCGATCCGGCCACGTCCGACCAACGTCACCTCGATCGGCAGGGACTCGTCCTCGGACGAACCACCCTTGTCGTCACCCTTGGACTTGGAGTTCCGCTTCCGGCCACGATCCGCCTCCCCGGACCGATCCCGATCCGCTTTCTCACCGGTGGTGTCGACGCCGGTGGAGTCCGCGGCGACACTCTCGGGCCCGTCCCCGGAACGTCCACACGCGGGCAGTCCGAGTAGAGCGATCGCGAGCAGGATCAGGAAGACGACTCGTGGAAGGAACAGGTTCGACGGAATCAGAGGGATGGCACGAGTGCCGCGCGGGCTCACTTCAGAACCTCCTTGGCCGAGCAGACTCGGACGTCGGGCCATGGCTGCACGCACACGGGGCTGACGTTCCTCGAAAGCGCTGGAGGTCGAGGATAGCGTCTCCTACTCTGACCGGCCAGGGAGGGAAGACGGAATCGTGGATCCAACCTCGAGGATGGTTCTCGGATCGGTCGTCCCCGTATTCGGGCTGATCGCGCTCTCCTTCGCGTTCTCCCGACGGTTTCGCCCCGACCTCTCGATCACGCTGCGCCTGACCGCCCAGCTCTTCATCCCTTGTCTCATCTTCAGCTCCGTTCTCCAGGCCGAGGTCGAGCCGGACAAGGTCCGCGACGCGGTGCTCGCCACCCTCACACAGATCGGCTGTGGATTCGCGGTGGGCGGGCTCGGCGTCTGGCTGCTCTCGAAGCGTTTCTCGTCCTGGCGGAACAAGCGGGAACTCCTGCTCCCGATCGCGTTCGTCAACTCGGCGAACCTCCCCTTCCCGATCGTCCTGGCGAACTTCGGGACCGAAGGCCTGTCCTACGCCGTGGTCTGCTTCCTCGTCACGAACTTCACCGTCTTCACGGTCGGCACGACCATCCTCCACGGGGGCCGAAAGTGGAGGGACGCCTTCAAGGAACCGGTCCTCCCCGTCACCTTCCTGGCGTTCGCCCTGAGATTGGCGGGTATCCATCTCCCACCGGAAATCCTGGGAATCCCCAAGCTGGCCGGACAGGCCGCCGTCCCGCTCATGCTGCTTCTCTTCGGGGACGCCTTGGCGCGGACGCGGATGCGCGCGCCCGGGGTGACGGTCGGCGCGGTGATCCTGAGGTATGCCTCGGGCGCACTCGCCCTCTGGCTCACCCTCACGATCCTCCAGCCGGAAGGCACGCTCCGGTCCGTGCTGACGCTCTACGCCCTGCTGCCGTCGGCGGTGGTCAATGTGGTGCTGGCCCAGCGGGCCGGCCGCGACGCACCCGCTGTCGCGAGCGTGATCCTGGGCGCAACCTTGGTCGCGCTGTTCCTCATCCCCTGGCTACTTGGGAGTGGCGCGAAGAATGTGCTCGGTCCGGTCGGACCTTGAACCACAAGCACTCGGCGGGATCGGTCGGGCCGACCCCGCGTCGCGTAACCGACCTTACAGAAACGACTTGAAGGGCTCGGGCAGAGAGCCGTACCACTCTCCGCTCCACGGCCATCAGTCCTCGACCGGGGTGGGATCGTCCTTGACGTAGCCCCGCATCGCCTCGATCAGACCCTGCCAGGTGCGAGGATCCATCATGTAGAGGGTGACCAGGTAGAGATCGACCTGCGGCTCCTCGTGCTTCGCGAGGAGCGCATCGATCCCAGCCGTCAGCTTCTCCGTCTCGAACTCCGGGAACTCGAAATCCTCGTCGATGAGGCCATTCTCGTGGGGAACGCCGACCGCATCGAGGAAGGTCGCCATCAGGCCCTTCCGCTTCTCGAGATGGAGGGAGAGGAGCAGAGAGGAAACGAGGGACCGATCCGGGCGAACGGCCTTCGCCAGGTACTTGATCCGATCCGCCTGGGCGATCTTGCGGACGGCCTGGGGACGGAACTTGAGCGCCTGGGCGATGTGGAGATTGGCCTCGTGCGGGACGGGATCCCCCTCCCAATCATGCTCGTACAGAGCCGTCGCCGCTTCGAGCCGCGTCTCCGGATCGAGCCTGAGCCAGAGCCGCGTGGGCGTGAGTCCCGTCGTACGAAGTCCACTCCAGAGTTCCATGTTCCCTCTTCCTCCCGGTCACGTATGGGGCGACCTGCCCCTTGGACGAAGCTGGGAGTGTACCACAGGAAGGGGACACCTCGCTGGCGGGTCGGCGGGCCGCAGGAGCCTCGTGACTCGCTGAGTGGGGCCGGATCCGGCCGGCCGGGTCGGTAGGTCAGGTCAGTCAGGTAGGTCCAGCAGGCCCGGCTCCCCTCGGTCCACGCTCTCCTGCAGTCGCTCGACCTCGTCCAGGATCCCCACGAACCGGCGCCCCAGTGGGGTGAGTTCGTAGTCGACCTCGACAGGAGGCTTCTCGCCACGAACCGACCGGCTCAGGATCCCGAACCGGATCAGCTTGCGGAACCGCTCGTTCATCACCTTTGCAGAGAGTCCGGGGCAGGCGCGCTGGATCGCGCTCGGACGGGTCGTCCCTGCGGCACAGAGCGCGAGGACCCGCATCGACCACTTGCAGCCAACCACGGACTCCACCATCTCCGCGACCGCCGGCAGGCGAACCTTCGGCGAGGAGGCCGATTCGTCGGCACTCCCATCGGCGCGTTCCTCGGCGCGCCGCTCCGGATCTCGCGCATCCGACGCCGCAACGTCACGCTCGTACACTCCGCTCCGCTGGCGCAACCAGTAACCCCCTTACCAAAAGGTGCATTCCTGACACCCGACCTCGTCCGCCCTAGTTTGACTCTTCGACGCCATCACAACGTCGGCGAAAGGAGATCAGATGACTCGGGAGATCCCAGGATACACCCATGGGCAGGTTGCGCGGGGGCCGGTCACGCCGGCTGAGTTCGAAACGATGAAGCAGAGCGTGCTCTTCGGAGACGACGACGTCCGCTTCCTACGTGAGTCCCTGGCCCACGTCGAGAATCGCGTCGAGGAGATCCTCGACGTCTGGTACGGATTCGTTGGAGCCAATCCCCATCTCCTGGCCTCGTTCTCGGATCCGAGCGGGAACCCGATCCCGGAGTACCTGTCCCGCGTTCGGGAGCGGTTCGGGCAATGGATCCTGGACACGGCCCGGGCGGACTACGACCAGAATTGGTTGGACTACCAACACGAAATCGGATTGAGGCACCATCGGGCGAGGAAGAACGCAACGGACGGAGCAAACTCGACTCCGATCGTGCCGTTTCGGGATCTCTTCGCCCTGGTCTTCCCGATCACCGCGACGCTGAAGCCGTTCCTGGCGGACTCCGGCCGCGCTGCCGACGACGTCGACAAGATGCATTCGGCCTGGGTGAAGTCGTGTCTCCTGCAGGTGACTCTGTGGAGTCATCCCTACGTCAAGGACGGTGACTTCTAGGACTCCCGGGTCAGTCCGAAGAATCGACTTCGCGCCGGACCGAAGCCCCACCGGTTTCGGTCCGGCGCCCCCCGGCCGCTCCGTGCTCCCGCAGGATCCGCGCAATCGTCTCGTCCTTCTCCGCCCAGAGGTCGCGCATCCACGCCTGCACTTCGTCTCGGTGGACGGGATCGTCGAGGTAGTCTCCTTCGAGGAATCGCGCCGGCAGTTCGCGGAGTTTGACGTCGAGAGCCATCCATGGAATCCGGCCGCAGAGGAAGTCCCCGAAGTTCGTCGTGTCCGTCGGGTAGACGATCGTGCAGTCGACGACACCGGCGAGTCGATCGCCCATCGCACTGATGACGAAGGCGCTGCCTCCCGCGCGGGGCTTGAGGAGATGCCGGTACGGCGAGTCCTGCGCCGCGTGCTTCTTCCTGGTGAAGCGGGTTCCTTCCGAGAAGTTGACCACCGTCGTCGGCATCCGTCGGAACTTCTCGCTGAGCTGACGCGCGGTCTCGAGGTCCCTTCCCCGGTCCTCCGGGTTCTTCCGCAGATGTTCCCGCGAGTAGCGTCGCATGAACGGGAAGTCGAGTGCCCAGAACGCGACACCGAAGAACGGAAGCCAGATCAGGCCCGCCTTCGCGAAGAAACGGAAGAAGGGGACGTGTCGCTGGAGACTCACCGCGATCAGGAGCGGATCGATCCAAGAGCGGTGGTTCGAGCAGAGCAGGTACGACTTCTCGGGATCGAGTCCTTCCGGAATCGAGACGAACCGCTTCGTCCGGATGACATGGTCCATCAGGAGTCGATCGGAGCTGACCCACCCCTGCGCGATGCGCACGAGGATCTTTGCGCACTCACGACGTACGGGCCGGAACGGGAGTAGGAATCGAATGAGGGCGAAGACGTAGAGGATCGCGAGCCAGAACGCGCTGTGGGTCGCCATCAGCACGACCATCACGACTCCGGTGAGAAGCGACGGCGGCATGTCAGGGAGTCTTCCCCGGCGGCGTGAGGCGCTTCCCGCGGGTCGTCCCGCGGACGGCCTCGAGGAACGCCTCGTGCTTCGCGACGAGTCGGAGAGCCTTCGCGACGAGCGTCTTTCCCGGCTCGATCCGGGGCCAGGGCGAGGCGCCGGAGGGATGCGGCAGAGGGATCAGGTCGAACTCGTGACCTGAGCGGGTGGCTTCGAGCTTCCGGCCGACGAGCTCCTCGAGTCGCGTGTATTGCGTGAACTGCTCGATCGCGAGCTTGCCGACAGGGAGAACGAGCCGCGGACGCAGAAGCTCGATCTCGGCGTCGAGCCAGCGCGCACAGGTCGCGATCTCGTCCCGATCCGGAACGCGGTCCCCACCGGCCGGTCGCTTTCCCGGAAAGCAGCGACACACCGCCGCCATGTAGATGCGCTCGCGAAACCCGGCTTCGTCCAGACCCGTGGCACCTTCGAACCAACGGAAGAGCGTCCTCCCCGCCGTCCAGGCGAAGGGGCGCCCGAGCTTCGGTTCCTTATCGCCCGGAGCCTGACCGACCAGCATCACGGGGCTCATCACCGGTCCGCCGCTCACCGGTGGAGCGTGCATCTTCGGGCAGAGGCGACAGGCGTGAAGCTCCTTCACGTGTCGTGTCAGCAGTGCGGATGAAGATCGGGTTTCGGCACCCGGAGAAGGTACCAGAGGGCACGCCCGAGGAGAATCCGCCGGGCTCCGCCTGCCGTCCCGAGCTTCCGACTGTCCGGCCGATTCCTTCCGGCCTCCGGTCGGCCCGACTGCGCCAAATCCCTCAAGTTGACCGGGGGGAACCGCCGATATTGGGCGGAGACCCCGTAGGTCGAGTCGGGTTTCCCCACGCGCGACCTCGATTGGCTCCAGTCCATTCACGGAGGATGTGATGGCAGACCCAGCCGAAGGCCGAGTGATCCCAGTGCGGCGGAGAACTGGGTCAACGAGATCGTCGCGCGCGATCAGGAGAACAAGGCGAGACAGAAGGCGGCCGACGCACCACGCAAGCAGAAGAGCTGGCTTCCGGTTCTGATCCCTCTCACCGCTGTCTGCGTCGCCCTCACGATCTGGAATCCCGGCCGCCGGCAACCGGAGCCTCCGAAGACCACCGTCACCGAACGGCAGGCGGCGATCTCGCTCGGACTCGAGATCGCGATCCAGGCCGTCGAAGCGTATCGCGACTCGACCGGAAAGCTCCCGGCGAACCTGGCCGACGCCTATCCGTTCCCGATCGACGTCGAACTGAAGCACCTCACGAACGACACGTACACGTTGGCGTCTGGCACCGGCAGCAAACGGGTCACGTACAGGTCGAACGGTCCCCGTCCCGACATGCGGGATGTCGTAGCGCCGTTGGCAGAGGAGCTCTTCCAATGATGACCCGGACACGGAGCCGCATCCCGCAGGACGGTTTCACTTTCGTCGAGATGGCGTTCGTCGTCGTGATCATCGGTCTCATCGTGAACATCGCCTTCCCCTACATCCGCAACGTCAGGACCGGTGCCGACGCGTCGAGCGTCATGTCCGACCTCAACACGATCCGTCTGGCCGGATTCGATCACATGGTCGCGACTGGCACATTCCCCGCGACCGGCGCTCTCGGCGTCGTGCCCCCGGAGATGGCGGACCGACTGCCTCCCGACTTCGACTTCGTCTACCAGGACGCACGCTACATGTGGATCGCTGTGAACCACGAAGGCCAGGCCTGGGTGGGGCCGATGATCGTCGGACAGCCGGATCTGATCGAGCGGGTCGCCCAGCTCTCCGCCACGGAGAAGGTGCAGGGTCCGTCCTTCTGCTGGTTCATCTACACGAACTGACCGCCTCCCCTCCAACGCCCCCGGGCCAGGCGGTTGCGTCCGCGATCTCCCGACTGGCCCCCGAAGTCCTCCTTTGGCATCCTTTCGTGAGTTCGAGACGCAATCCCGTCTCGGAAGTGGAGTGCGATCGACGATCTGACGTCTGTCGCCGGAGTCCGAGTAGGCGTGCAGAACCGAGGGAGACCCGCAACGACGATGGACACGAAGCCACACCCGGAGGTCCCCAGCTACGAGATCCCGATCGACATTCGGAACGACGACGTCGACCAGCTCGGACACGTCAACAACGTCGTCTACCTGCGGTGGGTCCAGGAGGCGGCGATCGCGCATTGGACGGCGACCGCACTGCCGGAAGACCAGGCGGCACTCGTCTGGGTCGTCTCGCGACACGAGATCGACTACAAGCGGCCGGTCATGCGGGACGACGAAGTCTTCGCGCGCACGTGGGTGGGGAAAGCGCTCGACCGTGACTTCGAGCGCTACACCGAGATCGTCCGCAGGACCGACGGCAAGACGGTCGCGGAGGCGCGCACGCTGTGGTGCCCGCTCGACCGGAGGACGTTCCGCCCCACCGTCGTTGGGGAGTCGGTGAGGCGGCGTTTCTCCGTCTCGTCACCCGAGAACTGACGGCCGCCATCACCGCCAGGCAGTTCGGCGCAGTCTCGGCCGGCACGTGGCCCCACACGGCCGGCCGGAGTCCCTGCTCCTACTTCAGGACGAGCGTACGCCCCTGCACTTCCGATCCGAGCCGAGCCCTCACGTAGAAGACCCCGGACGGCGCCGCGGCTTCCGCGGGATCCCAGACGATCGCCGCACGCCCGGAGACGAGTTCAGCCGACCGTGCATAGATCTGGCGACCCGCCGCGTCGAACACGGCGATCTCACACCGTTCGGTCGGCAGCACCGCGTCGACCTGTGCCCACTCCACCGCGATCCGTAGCGGCCCATCGGCCGGGTTTGGACGCACGTCGAGACGCAGCGGGGACACGAACGTGCCCTCCGGCAGCGCCGAAACGCTGCAACGCGCCGTGCGGGACAAGTGCACTTCGTAGTTGTCCGTCGCGCCGCCTTCGAACTCCGTCCAGGCGATCCAGGTGTCGGCGGCCTCACCGGCTGCAGGGACGATGACTGTGTCATAGATCCCTGCGATCGACGGACGGTATCCGTTCTCCCCGTCAGGGAAACTCACCACGTAGTCCTCCGTCGCACCGGTCCACGCGCCGCCGATGAACTCGGAGATATGGATCTCCTGGCTACCCGCCGTATCCTCCGCCTCGTCCCAGGCGACGATCGCGCGGCCGCACATTGAGTAGAAGACATCGGGGTTGCTCGTGCTGCGCGTGTGATCATCGTCCCACGAGACGGGGATCGTCGTGGACTCGCCCGTCCACGTATCTCCGTTGTCGGTCGACATGGTCACGTAGGTTTCGTAGTGGAACGGGCTCGAGACGTCGAAGCTCCCCGCATAGACCGCGAAGAGCTCGGCGGAACCGTAGAGGCCGGAAGCCGCATCCGTGCTCGTCATGAGGTTCACCGGCTGTGAGATCTCTCGGTCCGCGGTCTCACTCGACCAGGTATCGCCCCCATCGTCGGAGATTCCGACCTGGAGCACACGGCCCCCGAGATCCGATGCCTCCTTCCACACCACGATGAGACGTCCGTCCTCCCCGAGCATGATCTTGGGGTCGGACCCTCCATTGCCGTCGGGGAAGCTGATGACTCGATCGCCGGAAGTGCCGGACCAGGTCGCACCTCCGTCGGTGGACCGCGAGTAGCAGATCTCGGCCGTGCCGTCGATCGACTGATGCCAGACCACGTGGATGTCGCTGTCACCGTCGACCACGACGGAAGGGATGAACGTGTCGACTTCGCTCGCCGGATCACTGAGGACGGCCTCGGTCGTCTCGGAGGTGAACGTCACTCCGAGGTCCGTGGAGATTCCGAAGTGGACTTCCCTCGTACCGACGAGGTCCTCGCTCCACACGACGACCAACCGACGGTCGTTCGGGTCGACGGCGACCGCAGGCTCCTCGTAGGCCGCCTTCCCGTCCGGGAAGCTGATCTCTCGATCTCCGCCGGTACTGCTCCACGTGACACCCTGGTCCGTGGAGCGGGCGAAGAGAATCTCTCGCGTCGTCGGGCTGTCCTCCGCCCAGAAGGCATAGACGAGATCTTCGTCGTTCAGGATCTGGACGCCGCGGGCGTACTCGTTGTCGTCGAAGCTGATCTGTTGGTCCTGTGACTCTCCTGTCCAAGCGGCGAGCGTTGGAATCGCGATCGTCAGCGAGAGGGCCATGGTACCGAGGGCTGTAATCGCGGAAAGGGGCGAACCAAACGAAGACATGAATCACCTCCCAAGGAGTGGGGGACGTAGGGGACGTCCGTAAGGGGAGACACACGCCTAGAGGCGCCGTAGGAGCAGCGCGAATGTACCGCTCCGGGCGTTTGTCGGGCAAACCCCGCCGGCCCGAGGTGGAAGGTAGGCAGAAACTGCCGGCCGCCCCAGGGACCTCCAGGCCCCGCGCCGCCCGGGACTCTCACAGGCCTCGGATCGAGAACCTCCCAACGGCGTTCACAGCTCCGATCCGTGGCGACGCACTCGACGTTTCCGAGCGCCAAGCCGAAGCACGGTCGCCCGATCCTCTTAAAGACGTCACGACAGAATGCCGATAGGCCCATAAGGCGGGGGAAGAACAGAACTTAGCTCGACAACCCGCCGGGCTCCGTTCGCACGCCTCGTTGGCAGACGGCCCTGCGTCAATGCGAGCCCCTTGAAGACGAGCCGCAGGAAGTGATGTCAGGTCGAGGCCCAATGCAAACGCACTACTCGGACGAGTCGAAGCGGCTCCCGAAGCCGGCTGTCCCTCTCTCCGTGCTCTCCGTACTCGCGCTCTCACTCATCTTCGTAGGCGCGGGTACCGCACTTGCGCAGCAGGGGGCCCAGGCCGGGACGAGCGTCAGTGACCATGCCAACGGTGAGTCCGAAGCGCAGTCCGGTGAGGAACTCGATCGGTGGACCTTGAGCCAGTGCATCGAGTCCGCGCTCGAACACAATCGTCGCCGAGCCGCTTCCGAGTTCGCGGTCGCGGTCGCGATGGCGGAGGCCCAGCATCGTCAGGCACTCGCCGGGTACTGGCCGCAGGTCCACCTCAAGGGCGGCTTCCAGCGGCTGGACGAATCGCCGAACTTCCTCTTCCCCGCGAGCCGCATCCCGATCTCGCTTCCCGGTGCCGCCGCTGCCGGTGACCTCGCGGCCGCCGCAACCGCCCTGCTCTCCCCGGGCGCAGCCGGCACCTCGCCCACGGACCCATCGGGCGACGACACCGGCCTCTCCATTCCCGTCCCCGAGCAGAACGTCATCCTCTCGGACCCGACGTCGTTCCTCGGTTCCGCCGACCTCGTTTGGTTGCTCTGGGACGGTGGCATGCGGAAGGGTTACCGCGAGCAAGCGAACGGCCAGGTCGATCTGCGTCGACATCAGGCCCGGCAAACCGACCTCCAGATTCTCGACACCGTCTACCGCTACTACTACGGCGCCGTCCTCGCCGGACAGATCCACGACGTCGGACGGATCACCCTGGAGCGGATGGAGGCGACGCTCGACCTCACCGAGATGATGTACCGAGAGGGATCCGGGCGGGTCAACAAGACCGACTACCTCGACAACAAGATCATGGTCGAGTCGATCCGTTCCCTGGTGGCGTCGTTGGAGAAGAACGAGCGGATGGCGCAGGCTGCGCTCGCGAACGCCGCCGGACTGTCGTGGCGGAACAGTCTCCAGCCCGCCGAGACGGAGATTCCGTTCGAGCCTGTCGACCTCAACCTACCTGAACTGGTTTCGCTCGCATACTCCAACAGCCCGGACTGGGGACAGCTCGAGGGCGGTCTCCGCGCACTGGAAGGCGCACTCCGCACGGCGAAGAGCGGCCACTTCCCCAAGATCGCTGCCACCGCAGGAAGTTCACAAGTGGTGGAACGACCTGGGCTCGGGCCTGGCCACGGACGAGAACCGGGATGGCTGGATCCTCGACGCATGTTCGACTTTTTGATCTTCTGGAGCGGATTCTGACCCGCAACCAGGTTCGGAAGCTGGGCCCACCTCTACAAGACCCGAGAGGAAGGCGAACTCCTCCGGGAAGGAATCGGGCTCTGGGTGAGAGGACACCGTCCTCTTCCTCGATGCCAGTCAGCAGCAGTTCGAGGCCACGCGGATCGCCATGGAGTCCGCGACGGAGAACCGAGACCTCAACAGCCGCGCGTACCAGGCGGAACTCGTGGAGACGGGCGACGTCATCCAGGCCCAACTCGTCGAAGCCCTCATGCAGGTCCAGCACTACAAGATCCGGTACGACCACATGGTGCAACGTTCCCGCCTGCGCTCGGTGGTCGGCACCGCGGTCGCCCGGGAATGGACGCTCCCTAGATGGGAGTCGCCAGCGGCCAGCAGCACGAGGCCCGGCCTCGTACTTCACCTCCGTCCCGGCTTCCTGGGGCGGTGTCGCCGTTCGGTGCACATGGCTCGCCCTCAGCTTTGGCAGCTCCTCATCGGGTACTCGATTCGTCGTCCGCGCGTGCGGAACTCTCCGGACGAGGAGATCCATCCGTTCTACATGGCGTTCTGAAGTTCCGGATCTTCCTCCCCGTCCCCAGGTGACGCCAAGGCCTCCGTCCGCGTTCTCGCCGCCAGTATCGCGAAAGAGCGAAACGTCCCGATCATCCAGACCTAAGATCTGGTCGCTCTCCGAGATCGCGGTGGCGCTGGCGGACCAGGAAGTGGACGCGGTCGCGGTCGACGCAGTCGACTTCGTCTAGACCGGGCCGATCTCGTGTGGGACGCGCTTCTCGCCGCCCAGACCGGCACCAGAGCCGACCGAGACGTGGCCCATCTCGTCGTCGCGCGATCCGATGGAGCCGAAGGGTCTCTCAGGCGAAGGAGTGAAGTCCATGCTCGCCGCTACAGAGAGGCGAGAAGATGTGCCCTGGCGGGCATCTGGCTCGACCGCGGCTCGCGGACCGTGGGCTCGGCCTGGCGCCGTCCTGTCTCTCCGAGATACGAGGCCGCTCGGCTCTCCCAGACCGTCCTTCCCGTGTTCTTCGGACAGGTGGACGTGTCTCGTCACTGACGGGTTCGAGACGATGACCGAGCTCAAACGCGGCTCGGACGACAGCTCGTCGTCATCGCCGAGTCTCCTCCGGTCGTTCCGGCAGTGTTCTGCGTGCGGCCGTCGCGCTTTCGGCACTCGGACAGCGTGCAGCAGATCATCGACGCGCTCCAGACCGTCCACGAGAACCTGCGAGGAAGCGGTTCCTGACCGTTTTCCAATCGGACAGACTCATACGGATCGATCCGTCACTACTCGACAGCGCGCGGGACATCGTCAACGCCTGGACGGAGCTCTCGGGCCGGGCACCGGGCTCGCGTCCGGACCTCATCGGCACGAAGGTGCTCGCAGGCGCGGGAGGCGACCAATGAGTCCCCTTCCCTACCTCTGCATTCCCGCACGCCGGATGAAGTCGCGAAGGGTGGCAAGGGCAGGCCTCTTCCTGGTCCGGCTCGTGGTGCTCGCGGCCCCACTCCTCGCTTCTGTCACGTTCGCGCAGCCGCATGCGGCGACGACCCCCATCGGAGCCCGGGTCAGAGAGCTACCAATTGCTTTCACGCAGGCGACCTTCGGGGACGTCCCACCAGGCGACGCGACCGCGGTGGGCAACGCCTGGGCAGAGTCAGCACCGCGGGCTGCGAAACGCAGCTCGAGCCCGAGCCGTTCCTCGTGTCGGGCGTCGCGGAGCTGGGGGAGCTGTTCCAGTCTGGCGCCATCGACGTCGCCATAGCCACGGTTCCGGAGTTCTTCGCCCTCGGAATCGACCCGGCATCGGTCACCCTCTTCGGGTCGATCTTCGATGGGAATCCAACCGACCGGTGCCTGCTCCTCACGCGAGCAGACTCCGGACGTAATGACCTCGCTTCCCTGCGCGGCGCCACGATCCAGGTGTTCGACAACCCCCGCGCATCACTCGCCAACGACTGGCTGGACGTTCTCCTCCTCGATGAGTCGCTTCCCCTGGCGTCCGACTACTTCGGACGAGTCGTGCCCACCAAGAAGCTGTCGGGAACGGCGCTCCCCGTGTTCTTCCGCCAGGCCGATGCGTGTCTCGTCACCGAAACGGGATACGAGACCCTGATCGAACTGAACCCGCAGATCGGCCAGCAGCTCCAGGTCGTCGCGCGCTCCGAGCCTTTGGTCCCAGGTCTGGGCTTCTTCCACCCGGACTTCGACGGGGAACGCCGGAACGACGCGCTCTCGGCGATCCTCTCGGTGCCCGACACGGAAGCCGGTCGACAGATCCTGCGTCTCTTCCAGGTCGAGGCATTCGGGGACATCGACTCCTCCTATCTCGACAGCGCGCGCGCCATCCTCGGTCGGTCCCGGATCTATCACGGATTGGATGCCGGTCCGCACAAAGCTCTCGTCGGAGACGAACAATGAGCGGCCAGGCCCGGCACACCGACCCCGCGGCGGAGTCACCCCAGCACCCGATGGGGATCCTCTTCCGGACCGCCCTCCTCTCCTGGCTCGTCGCCATCTTCTCCCTCGGCATCTTCATCGCGGTGGTCGTGCCGGGGCAGAAAGCGGCTTTCCAGGAGAACCTGCGCTCGAAGGCGGTGAGCGTGAGCGCGTCGCTCCAGGACATCGCGGCCAGCGCCGCGATCTCGGAGGACTACAGCACGGTCGTCGACCACTGCACGAGGATCGTCGCCGAGGACGAATCGCTCGTGTACCTCACCCTGACGCGGAACGACGGGTTCTCGCTCGTCCACGACCGCACGGGCTGGAGGATCGAGGAACTCCTCGAGCCCTGGCACCCGGCGAAGCGGGAAGAGTTCTCCGGCATATCGCTTCAGAGCGAGTACGAGAAAGAGGTGTTCACCTACTCGAGGCCGTTCGACTACTCGGGCATCGAGTGGGGCTGGATCCACGTCGGCATCTCCCTCGAGACCTACCAGACGAACGTCAACGCACTCTATCGCCGAACCGCTGTTGCGACGATTCTCAGCCTCGTCCTCGGTCTTCTCGTCTCGATCCTCTACGCGCGCCAGCTGACCCGGCCGATCGTGAGGCTACGTCACGCAGTGCAGCGCCTGGCTTCGGGAGATCTCTCCGCTCGGGCCGAGGTCCGGTCGGGAGACGAGGTGGGCGAACTCGCCGGCGCATTCAACCAGATGACCGAGAATCTCCTCCAGCGCGACAACATCCTCCACAGTGTCCGCTACGCGGCGCAGGAGTTCCTGTCGAGCACAGACTGGAGGGTCTCGATCGAGGAGATCCTGACGCGGGTCGGACAGGCATCGAACGCGAGCCGGGCGCACGTCACCCAGAATCAGGTCGACGAGTCCGGCACTCCGATCGGTCGGCGGCTCTACGAGTGGACGGCACCCGGTGTCTCGCCCGCGAAGGACTTGCTCCCGGTCCCGCGGGGAAGTGGCGGTCCACGTCTCCGTGAAATCGCGGAGACTCTGGCGTCGGGCTCTCCTGTCATCGGTTCCTACGATCCGACGACCGAGGCTCCCATCGAAACGATCGATCACCTCGGCGTCAGCTCGTTCGCCATCGCACCCGTCCGCGTCGCGGGTGCGTGGTGGGGCGTGATCGGACTCGAGGACTGCCACTCCGTCCGCGAGTGGTCCGATGCGGAGATCACGAGCCTTCGCGCCGCCGCCGATACGTTGGGCGCGGCAATCGAGCTCTTCGAGGGTCGTCAGGAGCTCCTCGTGGCCAAGGAAGCGGCCGAAGCCGCGAGCGACGCGAAGTCACAGTTCCTCGCCAACATGAGCCACGAGATCCGCACTCCGATCAACGGCGTGATGGGCATGCTCCACCTCCTGAACCGAACCGACCTCGACCAGAAGCAGGAGAGATATGTCACGAACGCGGCCAACGCCGCGAACTCGCTCCTCTCCGTGGTGGGAGACATCCTCGACTTCTCGAAGATCGAGGCCGGTCGCCTCGAGCTCAGCCTGACCGACTTCATGGTTCGGGATCTCCTCGACGAGTCCGTGCGTGTCTTCGCGGAACGGACGGAAGTCAAGGGGCTGGAACTCGCGTACCGAGTCGACACGACCGTCCCGGATCGTCTCCATGGCGACCCGGATCGGATCCGCCAGGTGTTGGTGAACCTGCTCGGCAACGCGATCAAGTTCACCGACCGTGGTGGGATCTTCGTGGAGGCGCTCGCGACTCCCGGCAGGGCCGATGAAGTCGTGCTCGAAGTCGTCGTCCGGGACAGTGGGTGCGGAATCGAGCCCGCGCAACAAGCCCAGGTTTTCGAGGCGTTCTCCCAGGCCGACGGTTCCATGTCCCGCAAGCACGGGGGCACCGGACTGGGACTCGCCATCTGCCGCCAGCTCTGCGAACTGATGGGCGGTGGAATCGAACTCGAGAGCACCCCCGACGTCGGGAGCACGTTCACGTTCCGAGTCGTGTGCCGAGTGGCGGCGTCTCTCGACGACAGCTCGGTCTCGGTGGTGCGACAGCTGCGGGGAATGCGGGTGCTCGTCGTCGACGACTCCGAGATCTCGCGCGAAATCGTCGCCGAGCAGGTTCAGGCCTGGAAGGCGGACGTCGAGGTCGCCGCGGACGGCGCCCGCGCGCTCGACGCGCTTCGACTTGCCCGCACGAGCGGCAGGCCGTTCGCCCTCGCCATTCTCGACTGGAAGATGCCCGGCATCGACGGCGCCACGTTGGCCCGAGCGATCCGGGAGGACGACGAACTGCGTCACATGCGTCTCGTCCTACTCAGTAGCTTCAGCCACCTGGCTGGAGGCCTCCTCGCCCCGGGCGTGTTCGATGCTGCTGCCGTGCCGGTCCGTGCCTCGACCTCTACGACGCGATCTCGATCAGCTCAACCGGGATCGACGGGCCAAGCCGCGGTCGATGGTTCGTGGAACTCCGCGGCCAAGGAGCACCAACAGTCGCGGACAGCCCACGAGATCCTCCTCGTCGAGGACAACGAGATCACCTGCAGGCCGCCAGCGAGATCATCGAATCGTTTCGGTTTGCTGCGCGACCGCTTCCAACGGGTGGAAGCCGTCGACGCAGTCAAGTCACGCGACTCGACGTGGTCCTCATGGACTGCCAGATGCCGGGATCATGGACGGGTACGAAGTGACTCATCCTTATCCGGGAGTGGAGGCTTCGTCGGGAAGGCGCATCCCGATTCTGGCCCTCACCGCGCATGCGAACAGCGACAGGAGAGATCTGCCTCAAGGTCGGATGACGACTTCCTCACCAAGCCGCTCGACCCTGGAAGAACTGGTTCGGGCGCACTGACCGGTGGGCGAACGGTCACGACGGGGAGCGGCGGGAGTCGGCGAGTGCCGGAAGGGAAGAAGGGCCCCAGGGGAGCGAACGAAGGCGTGGAAGGAACAAGGAGACCGGGACGGAAGCTCCGCGGGACCGCTGCCGTCAGACGCACCTCCGTCACCTGGTCCGACCGCGACTCGGTCATCGACGCGACCTGTCTCCCGATCCGAGCGCGCCTGTCGACTTCGAGGAACTCGTGGGCCGCTACATGGGTCAGGCATGGAGGCCGGGTGAACGTCTCCTGAACAGGTTCCTCCCTCCTCCCGGACTCCATGCAGGAGGAGGTCGAGGCCAGCGCTCCGGCCCGCGACCGCATACCCATCGAGGCCTCCGCGCATCGTCTCAAGGGATCCGCGGCGAGCCTATCCGCGAATCCCCTCCGGGACCTCGCCGCAGAACTCGAGGCCGCGCCCGCGATGGCGCGGAGCTGGACGGCGAGGATGCGATCGAGAGACGTGCACGAGGTGAAACGGATCGTCGAGCTTGGGGCTGGCCGCGTAGGACGGCGAGAAGGCGAGACCTGATGTTGGATCTCTCGGGAAGAGGCACTGGTGCTCTGGCTTGAATGAGCCGTGCATGGAGGGTTGTGATGAAGTACTGAACCTGCGAATGGCGGGAATCCTGGCTCGTCGCCTCCCGCCGCAGCGTGGTATGGATGCAGGAGACGACGGCACGACGGACCCCGGTGGTCGAGGACCCGGGCGGGATCACCGAGGGCGAGGCCGAGGTCGCGGCAGATGACCACAAGGACAGACCGCGCTCCTCTGCCGATCGGGACGGTCTCAACACGGCCGACAAGAGGCGATGGTGTCCGCGAACGGGGGCCGCGACGGCTTCACGACCGAATGCCCGACCGCCCAGGTGAACTCTGTCAGTGTGAGTGAACTCGAGATGGCTCTGGACTACGGCGAAGGCTGCACGTCCGAGTACGGGTACAGCGCCACCGGAAAGCTCGAGATCGCCCTCTACGTCTCATCGGTGAAGGATTCCCTCGCCGTCCAGTTCGACGACTTCCAGGTCGAAGGCTACTCCATGGACGGGAATCTCGGCGTGGCTGGCAAGGGCACGGAGTGGATCTACAGTTTCAGTGGATCGTAGGCGGCCTCTACTCACTCGACATGGAGTACGGAGTCTCGTTCGACGGAAACGGCACGCCGACTGACCTGAGCGATGACACCGCGACACCGGGCGGCGGCGGGCTCGGTCAGTCTCGGCCCATTGTTCGTCGCGCTCGACATCGATGAACCGATGGTCTTCGCACCGTCCTGCCCACACCCGGTCGACGGAGTACTCGTCTACACGATGGCGACCGGAGACGGCAGCACCCAGGTGACCGAGCTGGACTATGGAACGGGAGACTGCTGCACGGCCGACGCGACCACGAGTGATCGCGACGGTACGATCGACCTCTGCGGGCAATGACGACGTGAGAACGCGTGGCGCGCGGGCCATCCGTCCATAGTCTGGGCACGAGGTGATGTGGACTCCTGCACGCGAATCCTTGACTTGCCACAGCAGTATCTGCATTGGCGGCGAAAGAGAAACGGCGCGCACCTCCTTGGGAGCGCGCCGTTTCGTCAAATGAGCGAACCTCCGCCAGGAAGACGGGCGCTGGGCCCATCCCGCCACCCCTGCGTGAGGAAACGCGGCTTTACCTAGAAGAGGCTCTTGATCCGTCCCCAGACGCCTCCGTGGGAGTCGGCTCACAAGGATTCAGCTCCACGCCGAGCCCAAGGGCCTGCGTCGGCCCCCACACGACCGAGACGTTCTGCCACCCGGTCGGGTAACCGATCCCCGGCGCGATGTATGTGAGTGGGCAACCGCCACCAAAGCCATCGAGATCCGCCGCGATGGTTCGGATCGATTCCCGAGGAACCGTCCCACCAGACACCGACGTAGAAGGTGCCGTCGATACAGTCCGTCGGGATCGGGAAGGCGTGACGGCTGATCTCCGGCCAGAGCGCGATACCACCGGTATCGTTGCCCAGACCGCCTGCAATGACGGCACCGGGCTCGTCGCTGCTGTCGCCGAAGACGTAGACGTCGACGGGATACCAGAACCCTGGGGAAGCGGGAGTCAGGTCCGCAACCACGCCGCAGACTTCCGCCGGCCCCGGTAACACTCGACAAAGGCTCCGTAGCAAGGCGCGACGATTCCACCGTATGACCAGGTGTATCCGTTCTCGTAGGTCTCGTCCGAGTTGAAGAGAAGCGTTCCGCAGCCTCCTTCCGACGAGCCGATCAGCGTACCGGTGCCGACCCCGGTCTCGTTCGTGACCTCGGCGGCGACTGCGAACGCCGGGACGAGCACGGCGAGTGCGAGTGCGGTGAACAAAAGGCGGCGAGTCATGGCGCGGTCCTCCCGATGATGGATCGATCGATCGAAGGCGGTGACGTCGTGCCAGGGGGGAGACTACGACTTGGGCAAGTGTCCCGCCGGCGGCACCTCCCGGTCAACACCTGGACTCATCGCCGACTGGGCCCACGGGCCGGCCCTGGTTTCGAGGTGCCCTACGAGGTGGCGGGGACGCCCGTCGGTGGACCAGGAGGGCGAGACCCGCACCGGAAACCCTTCTGCTGCCGGGACGCCTGGTGACCTTCCCGCAGCAGAAGCCGGCACGCCCCCTCCGTCGTCGGCCTTGCTCCGCCCCGCTCCCTCCATCTATATTGACCCGTTCGCTGGGTGTGGGCGAAAGGACGCCCTGAGACGCGGTTTCCGTTCTCGGATGTACCGCGGGAGCCCCAGAACCTGATCCGGGTCATACCGGCGTAGGGAAGCGAAGAACAGGACCCGCCCTCATCGGCCTCTCCCCTCTTCGCAAGCTACGGCCCACTTCGTAGGAGCGATGAAATGACGAGAGAAGCGACGAGGAATGGCGGAACCCGTGGAGCTGGCGACGCGAACGGTGCGAACGGATCGCACGCGATTCCGGGCAAGGACTCCCTGATCACGCGAGACCCGTTCCCCGCCTCGCGGAAGGTGTATGTGGAGGGGTCCGCCCCCAGCATCCAGGTACCGATGCGCGAAATCGAGCTCACCCCTACACGCAGTGGTACTCCGGACAACCCGACCCTGGTCCCAAATGCGCCGATCCGGGTCTACGACACGTCCGGCCCCTACACCGACCCGAGCGTCGAGATCGACGTCCGGAAGGGACTCCCGGCCATCCGGGAGCCTTGGATCGCATCGCGAAACGACACGGTCGAACTCACGGACGTGACCTCCGAGTACGGCCGGGCCCGCGCCACCGACCCGGCCCTCCAGCCGATCCGGTTCGAGCGCACGCGGAAGCCGAGGCGCGCGGCCGAAGGCCGGCACGTCACGCAGATGTACTACGCCAAGCAGGGCATCATCACTCCGGAGATGGAGTACATCGCGATCCGTGAGAACCAGAAGATCGAGGCCGCGCACGCCGAGATCGCCCAGCAGCACGCAGGCCGAAGCTTCGGCGCCGCGATCCCCAAGGTGATCACTCCCGAGTTCGTGCGGGACGAAGTCGCGCGCGGCCGCGCCATCATCCCTGCGAACATCAACCACCCCGAGATCGAGCCGATGATCATCGGCCGGAACTTCCTCGTGAAGATCAACGCGAACATCGGCAACTCCGCCGTCACGTCGTCGATCGAGGAAGAGGTGGAGAAGATGGTCTGGGCGATCCGCTGGGGCGCGGACACGGTGATGGATCTCTCCACGGGCAAGAACATCCACGAGACGCGCGAGTGGATCCTCCGCAACTCACCCGTACCGATCGGCACCGTCCCGATCTATCAAGCTCTCGAGAAGGTGGGAGGGCGCCCCGAGGAACTGACCTGGGAGATCTTCCGCGACACCCTGATCGAGCAGTGCGAGCAGGGCGTGGACTACTTCACGATCCACGCCGGAGTGCTGCTCCGCCACGTCCCGCTCACCGCGAAGCGCCGGACCGGGATCGTCAGCCGCGGTGGCTCCATCATTGCGAAGTGGTGTCTCGCCCACCACAAGGAGAACTTCCTCTACACCCACTGGGACGACATCTGCGAGATCATGGCGGCCTACGACGTCTCCTTCTCGATCGGCGATGGACTCCGTCCCGGCTCGCTCGAGGATGCCAACGACGACGCCCAGTTCGGTGAGCTCAAGGTGCAGGGCGACCTCACCCGCCGGGCCTGGGAGTTCGACGTCCAGGTGATGAACGAAGGACCGGGCCACGTTCCGATGCACATGATCCGCGAGAACATGGAGAAGCAGCTGGAGTGGTGCGAGGAAGCACCCTTCTATACGCTCGACCGCTCACAACGACATCGCCCCCGGCTACGACCACTTCACGTCCGGAATCGGCGCGGCCATGATCGGCTGGTTCGGCACGGCAATGCTCTGCTACGTCACTCCGAAGGAGCACCTCGGCTGCCCAACCGGGACGACGTGAAGACGGGCGTCATCACCTACAAGATCGCGGCCCACGCCGCAGACCTCGCCAAGGGACACCCGGGTGCCCAGCTCCGGGACAACGCCCTCTCCAAGGCCCGTTTCGAGTTCCGGTGGGAGGACCAGTACAACCTCTCCCTCGATCCGGACACGGCTCGCGCCTTCCACGACGAGACCCTCCCCGCGGAGGGCGCCAAGGTCGCCCACTTCTGCTCGATGTGCGGCCCCAAGTTCTGCTCGATGGAGATCACCCAGCAGATCCGGGACTACGCCGAGGAGCACGGCTACGGCAAGGACGTGGAACGGGCAGCGCAGGAAGCGATGGAAGAGAAGTCCAAGGAGTTCCAGGACAAGGGCGGCGAGATCTACTTACGAGGTCTAGAGCGGTTCACCGCCGCCCCCGCTACCCTTCTTACCCAGGAGCCGGCCGGGAGGCTCCCGGTCGGCTTCCTCTTGCCCACCATCCACACTTCTTCCACGCATCAGGCGATCTAATTGTAAATCTACCATCAAGATCGGGCTCCCCCCAGTGCCGATCGACTAGACGAAGCAGCTGGGATGACGGGTAACCGTCACTCAACACGGGATTGCAGCCACGCTCATACCTGCTCCGCCTCAACCCTTGGCCGCAGTTCAGACCAAGTCCGCATATTGGGGGGTCCAGATGTCCGCGATGAAGCCACGTCGAGTCACCGCGATGAAGATCGGAGCCGGGTTCGGCCTCGTACTCATGTTGCTGGTGATCGTAGGGGGAGTGTTCGACGCGATTCGGAGTCTTGGGAGCAAGTTCGGCGAGTTCTCCCGAATCAGCACGAACGAGGTCACCGCGGGTCGCCTCCAGGCGAACATGGCAATGGCCCGCATGGGTTGCGCCGTCTACTACATCTATCAGGGGAACTCCGGAGCGGGAGAAGGTCTTCCACGACCGGTTCCGGGCCACCGAGGGCTTCCTCGCGGACGCAATCGCCGCGACCAAGGGCGAGAAGCAGTTGGAACGGCTCCACGAGATCGAGAAGGACCTTGCGACCTACGGGGAACAGTTCGATCGAATCGTCGAGCTGAAGGCCGAACGGGATCGCATCGTCGACGACATCCTGGACAAAGACGGTCCCGAAATGGAACACGCGCTGTCCCAGGTGATGGAGTCGGCATTCCGCGATGGTGACGCCAGTGCTTCCTTCTATACCGGAGAAGCGCTGAGGAGCCTGCTTCTCGGGCGCCTCTACATGGCGAAGTACCTGACCACGAATGAGCCCGCCGCGGCCGAAAGGGCGCATGCCGAGCTCGCCAACCTGGACAAGTCCTTCGAAACCCTCAAGGCAGAAGTCGAGAATCCCGAGCGCCGCGCGCTCGTCGCCACTGCCCACGACCTGTCCGGGAAGTACGAAGAAGGCTTCGACAAGCTCGTCTCCACCATCACGGAACGAAACAGGATTCGGGACGAATCCTTGGCCGAACTCGGTACTGAGATCACGCAGCTCGCCGAGGACTACAAACTCGACATCGTGACCCGGCAGAACCAGCTGGCGGAAGAGAGCACGAGCGACAGGCGGAAGGCGACGATGACGATCGTGATCGGTGCCCTGGTCGCCATCGTCCTCGGAGTCGGCATCTCCATCGTCATCACCCGCGGCATCGTCGGCCCCGTGGGCCGACTCCTCGCCAGCTTCAAGATCATCGCGACCGGCAACCTCACCGAAGAGGTTCACATCGACAGCAGGGACGAGATCGGAGAGCTCGGCAGGGGCTTCAACGAGTTCGTGGCGACCATCCGCGCTCTGATCGCCGAAGTCTCCGATTCCGCGCACGAAGTCGCCGGAGCTGCAACCGAGATCGCGGCCTCCAGCGAGCAGATGGCGAAGGGGATGGAAGAGCAGAGCGGACAGACCGCGCAGGTCGCGTCCGCCGTCGAAGAGATGGCGGCAACCGTCCACGAAGTGAGCGCGAAGAGTTCCGAGGCAGCCGCGACGGCCGGAGAGGCGACCGATCAGGCACGGCTCGGCGGCAACGTCGTCCAGGGAACCGTCGATGGCATGAACGAGATCGCAGCGGTGGTGCGCGAATCCGCAGCCACGATCGAGGAGCTTGGCCGCCGCGGCGAGCAGATCGGGGCGATCATCGAGGTCATCAACGACATCGCCGACCAGACGAACCTCCTCGCCCTCAACGCCGCGATCGAGGCGGCCCGGGCCGGAGAGCACGGGCGCGGCTTCGCCGTCGTGGCCGATGAGGTCCGCAAGTTGGCGGACCGGACCACCACGGCAACCGACGAGATCGCCGAGTCGATCCAGGCCATCCAGGACGGAACGGCCCGCGCCGTCGCGGGAATGACTCGAGGCACGGAGACAGTCGACCAAGGCGTCGGTCACGCACAGCAGGCCGGCACCGCACTCAGCTCCATCGTCTCCAGTTCCGACGCCGTCACAGGGATGATCCAGGACATCGCAGCGGCGGCAGAGGAACAGTCGGCAGCGGCGGAGGAGATCTCGCGTTCGGTCGAGTCGATCTCCGCCGTTACGCGCCAGGCGACTTCCGGAGCGAACCAGGCGGCGACCGCGGCGACACAGCTCTCGGCCCGGAGCGAAGGACTCCAGGCCCTGGTCGCGCGCTTCAAGATCGCCTGACGCATCTCGACAGCACGCCGGCGTCGCTCGAAGGGGGCTCCGGCGTGCACCTGAAAGGTGGGACCATGACCGAAATCCAGACGTCGACGGCCCAGGAGATGCGGGACGGAAACAGAATCTCCGGGGAC
Organism: Candidatus Eiseniibacteriota bacterium; assembly: GCA_041390305.1. Lineage (GTDB taxonomy): Bacteria > Eisenbacteria > RBG-16-71-46 > CAIMUX01 > CAIMUX01 > JACKCR01. Next base: position 36,155 of record JAWKQE010000029.1, on the reverse strand, counting down.
TCAGGCCAGCTCCAATCCTCGTGACGTTCCACGTCGGAGACGAACAGTTCGCGGTGGACATCCTGGCCGTGCAGGAGATCAACCGCCTCACTCAGATCACGCAGGCGCCGAGAGCCCTCCGGGAGTTCTCGGCATCATCAACTTACGGGGCAGGATCGTTCCCGTCATCGACCTCCGCCAGCGATTCGGAATGGAGTGCACCGAGGCAACGAGCCTTCTCGGATCATCGTGGTCGAGATCAGCGACCGCACGATCGGCTTCATGGTCGACCGAGAAGTTCTGCGTATCGATGAGTCCGTCGTCGACCCCGCTCCAGTCGATGTCACGTCGGGGAAGCGTCAGTACATCGCGGGAATCGGGAAGCTCGAGGGCAGACTGGATCATCCTCCTGGACGTCTCGAAACTCCTCGATCAGCGAGGACTGGAATCGATCGACGAGGTGCTGGCCAACGCGGCCTGATCCGGCCGCAGAACCGACGCGCCGCTACGAGCCTCGATCCGTCGATCTCCGCCGGCAGAGGCTAGTTCGCAACGGTAACGAGCGTGGGCGACAGCAGCGCGATCAGGTCGCTGACGGCGAGACTCACGAGAAACCCACGCTTCCCTCCGTTGATCAGGATCCGGGGAGATCGGCGATCGAAGCCTCCATGTAGACCGGGATAGGCTTCCTGGTCCCGAACGGAGAGGTGCCACCGACCAGGTACCCCGTGTGCTTCGTTGCCGTCGCGGGGGCACAGGGTGTGACTCTCCGGGCACCGAGGAACCTCGCCAACTTCTGAAGCGACACTTCGCAATCGCCATGCATCAGGACGATGAGAGGAGCCGCGAGGTCGTCCTCCATCACCAGCGTCTTCACGACCATGTGTTCATCCACGCCGAGGGACTGGGCCGAATGGGTCGTCCCGCCTCGCTCCACGTAGTCGTAGAGGTGGACTTCGAATGCGACCCCGGCCGCACGCAGCTGTCGGACCGCGGGAGTCACCGGCGCCTTCTTCGTCACTGAGCCTCCTGCCCTATCGGTCCGAACATCCGCCCGGCAATCGTCATGGGCCCCATCCACACAGCCGCCCCCGTCGCCCGACCTTGGCTCCGCCAAACTGGGTTCGGGGTAGCGGAAAGCCCCGACTTGCCTCTTTCCGAGCCCGTGAGCCAACCTCCATTCTAGAGGTATTCCAGTCCAAGTTCAGCGGGAGGAGACCCATGGGTACGTACCGGGAGATGTACGAAGCGTCGATCCGTCGCCCCGCCCAGTTCTGGGGGGAGCAGGCCAAGAAGATCGCCTGGTTCGAGGAACCGAAGATGATCCTCTCCCAGGACGCGCGAGGCTTCTACCGCTGGTTCCACGGCGGCAAGCTCAACACCTGCTACCTCGCCCTCGACCACCACGTCGCGGCAGGACGCGGGGACCAGCTCGCATTGGTCTACGACTCCCCGGTCACGAACACGAAGGAGACCTACACCTACGCAGCTCGATCGGCCTCGCTTCGCGGGTGGTCTCCGCCGGCTTGACTCGAGAAGGGGACACCGCCGTCCTCTACATGCCGATGATTCCGGAGGCGGTGATCGCGATGCTGGCCTGCGCCCGGCTGGGTGTCGTCCACTCGGTCGTCTTCGGCGGATTTCGCTCCCCACGAACTCGCGATCCGGATCGACGACGCCAAGCCGAAGGCGATGATCAGCGCGACGTGCGGGATCGAGTTCAAGAACCTCCTGCCGTACAAGCCGCTTCTCGACGAGGCGATCGAGCTCGCCACCCACAAGCCGGCCCACGTGGTCGTCAAGGAACGGCCGATGCTCGAGTGCGAAAAGGTCCCGGGCCGGGATCACTACTGGAGAGAGGTCGAGGACGCGGACCCGGTCGAGGCGGTGGAACTCGACGCCACGGACCCGCTCTATGTGCTCTATACGTCGGGAACGACCGGAAAGCCGAAGGGAATCGTGCGGGACAACGGCGGACACGCGGTCGCCATGAAGTTCAGCATGGACGTCGTCTACGACACGCATCCCGGCGAGGTGTTCTGGGCCGGCTCCGACGTCGGTTGGGTCGTCGGTCACTCCTACATCGTCTATGGACCACTCATCCAGGGATGCACCTCGATCCTGTACGAGGGCAAGCCGATCCGTACTCCGGACGCGGGCGCGTTCTGGCGTGTGATCGCAGACCACCGTGTGAAGACGTTCTTCACGGCTCCGACCGCGTTCCGCGCGATCAAGAAGGAAGACCCGGAAGCCATCCTCCGCGACGCGCACGACATCAGCTGCCTGAAGTACCTGTTCCTGGCCGGAGAGAGACTCGATCCACCCACGTACCGTTGGCTCAACCGGATCATGGACGTACCCGTCATCGACCACTGGTGGCAGACGGAGACAGGCTTGACCGATCGCCGGCAATCCTGGCCGGGCTCGAGCTGTTCGAGACGAAGGTCGGATCCGCCACCATGCCGATCCCCGGCTACGATGTTCGGATCCTCGACCCCGACGGCCGGGAACTCCCGGCCGACGAACAAGGCAACGTCGCCATCCGCCTCCCGATGCCGCCGGGATGCCTGCCCACGCTCTGGAACGACGATGACCGGTTCGAGAGTTCCTACCTCTCCGAGTACGAGGGCTACTACCTCACAGGAGACGGCGGCTACAAGGACGAGGACGGCTACGTCTTCATCATGGGACGAGTGGACGACGTCATCAACGTCGCGGGTCACCGTCTCTCCACGGGCGAGATGGAGGAGATCATCGGAGGACACGACGCCGTCGCCGAGTGTGCGGTCGTCGGTATCGACGACGATCTCAAGGGTCAGGTACCGATCGGCCTCGTCGTCCTCAAGGACGGCGCCAAGATCGACGAACACGACCTCGAAGCGGAACTCGTGGACAAGATCCGGACACAGATCGGCCCGATCGCCTGCTTCCGGCAGAACGTCATCGTGAAGCGGCTCCCCAAGACGCGCTCCGGAAAGATCCTGCGGAAGACGATCCGGGAGGTCGCGGACAAGGAGAACGTGATCGTTCCTTCCACGATCGACGACCCGAAGATCCTGGACGAGATCCAGGAGTCGCTCAGCCGCCGCCAGATCGGAAAGGCCCTGCAGACCGAGGGACTCTAGGAGAACGACACCCGGGGGGTCGAAGAGAACACCGAGTTCTTCGTCACACGGTCGGGAGCTCGACGAGTCGGGCTCCGTCTCCGTGTCCGGCGCGTCTCCTGCATGCGCATTGTGCTAGGGTTCGGGGGATAGCATCACCGAGTCGTCCGCGAATCCTCATCGCGGTTTGTACGAGCGTGGAGACCGGAGCCGTATGGACGAACGTACCGAGACGCCCGAACCGGTCCCGTCACGCTCCGAGCTCGTCTTCTCCCGCGTGCTGGACCTCCCCCCGGAACAACGGGCCCAGGCCGTAGAGCGCGAAGCGGCGGACGACCCGGACCTTCGGGATGAGCTGCTCGAGCTCCTGCGCGACCTCGACGAAATCGGGGACTTCCTGGAGGCACCCGACTTCGCCCCCCTGGCCTCCGTCGACGATGGTTTGGCTCCGGCCGAGGAGTTCGCGCCAGGCGTCCACGTCGGTCCGTACCGGATCGAGCGTCGGATCGGCGAAGGCGGTATGGGCGCGGTCTACCTCGCTCATCAGGAGTCCCCGATCCGCCGTCGCGTCGCACTCAAGGTGATCAAGCTGGGAATGGACACCGAAGAGGTCGTTCTGCGCTTCGAACGGGAGCGTCAGGCTCTCGCCCTCATGAGCCACTCCGGAATCGCGAAGGTCCATGACGCGGGTGCGACCGAGTCCGGACGTCCGTACTTCGTGATGGAGTACGTCGACGGAACGAGAGTGACCGAGTACTGCGACCGTCAGAAGCTCGACCTGCGTCAGCGACTCGACCTCTTCATCCGTATCTGTGACGCCGTGCAGCATGCCCATCAGCGTGGCATCGTGCACCGTGACCTCAAGCCATCCAACATCCTCGTCGTCGAGGAGACCGCGCCCACTCCGAAGATCATCGACTTCGGCGTGGCCAAGGCGATAGAAGCGTCGCTCTCGGACGACACGGTACACACTCACCATGGAATGGCGATCGGTACTCCCGGCCACATGAGCCCCGAGCAGGCGGACCCGCTCGGCACGATCGACACTCGAAGCGACATCTACGCCCTCGGCGTGCTCCTCTACGAACTCCTCGTCGGAACGCTTCCATCCGCCATCCATACCCGCTCGACCACGACGAGGAGGTTCGAGCGTCTCTCCCCACGTGTCCTCGCGGGAGTGCCACGGAGCCCGAGCGGAGTCATCTCGGAATCGTCGGGTGCGTTCGAGGCAGTCGCGAGCAATCGCGGAACGGACTCGACGCGGCTGCGACGACTGATCCGAGGTGATCTCGATGCGATCGTCCTCAAGTGCCTCGAGTCGGATCCGGATCGGCGCTATCCGAGCACGTCGGAACTGACTGCCGACATCCGCCGCCACTTCGCCGGTGAACCTGTCACCGCCCGTGCTCCAACACTGGGCTACCGACTGCAGAAAGCCGTACGGAAGAACAAGGGTCCCTTCGCCACGCTCACTGCGATCCTGCTCGCGCTGACCGCGGGAATGGTCACGAGTACGTACCTCTACCTCGAGAACCGAAAGACCATGCGGATCGCGCAGGCGCAACGAGACGACATCGTGCGCCTGTCGGACAAGATCGTGCTCGAGCAGGCGATCGAAGAAGCCGCCCGCATCTGGCCGGCCTACCCGGAGAACGTCCCAGCCATGGAAGCGTGGCTCGCCGGTCAGAGTCCGAGCCTCGTCCGCCGACTCCCGATCCACGAGGAGCGTCTGCGGGCGCTCGAGACGCGAGGACGACCTCGAGACGATGGGACTCTGCGCTTCGAGGATCCGACGGACCAACTGGAGTACCGTCTCCTCTCCGCACTCGTCCCCGCACTCCAGGAGTTCGCGAACGAGACGAAAGGCGCGATCCCGGAGATGGAGCGACGGATCGCGTTCGCCCGAACGGTCGAGCAACGCTCCCTCATCGATGCCGCGGGCGACTGGTCCGCTGCGATCGAAGCCATACGGGATCCAGAGCGCTCCCCACGCTACGAGGGACTCGAGATCTCACCACAGATCGGTCTCGTCCCGCTGGGACCGGACCCCGTGACGGGATTCTGGGAGTTCGCCCACCTCCAGTCCGGGACCCCGCCGGTGCGGAACGAGGCCGGCCAGTTGGTGCTGTCAGACTCGACCGGAATGGTCTTCGTCCTCCTGCCGGCCGCGGACGCGATCATGGGGTCCCTGCCCCCGACGGCGGAACGGCCGCTCGGCTCTCCCTTCGTCGACACACTGTCGAGACCGGGAGAGGCTCCACTCGATACGGTCCGGATCGGCGAGGCGTTCTTCCTCTCGAAGTACGAGACGACTCAATGGCAGTGGTTGTCCGTCAACGTGACGAACCCGAGCACCGGTGCAGCCGGGGATAGTCTGTATGGCGAACTCCACACACTCCGCCACCCCGTCGAGAACCTGACCTGGTACGACGCCATGGAAACGACCCGAAAACTCGGTCTGACACTGCCGACGGAGGCGCAATGGGAGTACGCCGCACGGGCGGGCACGACCGGCCCCACCTGGGCGGGCGTCGAGATCGCGGCGATCTATGGAAAGGAGAACATCGCCGATCAGAGGCTCCACGCAATCGAGCCCTACCGGGATTTCTGGGACGACTGCGACGACGGTTACGCGCATACCTCGCCCGTGGGAGTCTTCGCTCCCAACCCGTTCGGCTTCTACGACGTTCTCGGGAACGTCTGGGAGTGGGTCCTCGACAACCCAGGCGCCTACGATCTCCCGACCCGGCCGAGCGACGGACTGCGACTCGAGACCGACAGCGAAAACGGAGTCTTCCGCGGCTGCTCGTACAACTACCCCCGCGGGTGGCACGCCGCGTCGGATTGGAACGCGGGAAGAGCTTCGACGTGGGAATGCGCCCGGCCCGCGCCCTCGACCACCGCACCACCCTTGCCGGCGTGGACGAGTCATCACCGAACGACCAGTCCGCGAAGAAAGAACCAGCCAATCCATGACAAAGCGGCGCATGAGCATTGGGGTCGGATCACTCTGAGAACCCCCGGATGCCACGGGGCCCAGAAACACCTATCGGAGCCTGCACATGAGTCCCGACAAAACCGCCTCCGGCCCCTGGAACGAGGAGCCTGGCCATGTGGAGCTGACGCGACTCCTCCGGTCCGCGTCGAACGGGGATCCCGGTGCCGAAGAGCAAATCCTGCCCCTCGTCTACTCCTCGCTTCGGCGTCTGGCCTACCAGAAGATGCGGAACGAGCCCTCGGACCACACCCTCCAGCCGACCGCCCTGGTCCACGAGGCCTACCTCCGGCTGGTCCGCTCCCCCGACGTCCAGTGGGAGAATCGACGCCATTTCTTCGGTGCGGCGGCGGAGGCGATGCGGCGGATCCTGGTCGAGCGGGCCAGGCGCGTGGGCCGCGAGAAGCACGGCCGTGACGTCGAGCGCGTTCCCTACGAAGAGTCCGCAGCGCTTGCGCTGGAGTGCGGGAAGCGTGTTCTCGCACTCAACGTAGCGCTCGAGAAGCTCGAGGGTGAGCATCCACGGCGAGCCGAGATCGTGAAGCTGCGCTACTTCGCCGGGCTGACCATCGAAGAGACGGCACAAACGCTGGGAATCAGTCCGGCCACGGTCAAGCTCGACTGGAGCCTGGCCAGAGTCTGGCTCCACCACGAGACCAGCCGCATCGATCCGGATACCTGGAACGGAGCCGTATTGCCCTAGTCGACGAGGGATCTTGCCGCAGCCTGCTAGACTGGCGCGATGCGCACAGACCCATCCCGTACCTCGCCGACTCTCCTCGTCGTGATCGGCGCGATCATCATCAGCTTTTCGCCGGTCTTCGTGCGGGTGGCCGACGTGGGCCCGATGACCGCGGGCTTCTATCGGACGTTCTTCGGCGCACTGGCTCTCCTCGCGTACGTGGCCGTCCGCAGGGAGCGGCTCTGGAGAGGGCTCGCTCCGTTCGGCTTCGCCGCCGCTGGCGGCCTTCTCTTCGCTCTGGACCTCCGGCTCTGGCATCAGTCCATCCACTACGTCGGCCCCGGCCTCGCCACCATCCTCGGCAACTTCCAGGCATTCGTCCTCGCCGCCTACGGGATCATCGTCCACAGGGAACGGCCGGGACTTAGGTTCGCCGTCTCGCTTCCCCTGGCTCTCCTCGGTCTCTTCCTGCTCGTCGGCGTCAACTGGTCCGCCCTACCCGCCGAAGCGCGGATCGGCGTGGTCCTCGGCCTCTGCACTGCCTTCGCCTACGCCAGCTACGTGATCGTGTACCAGCGCTCCCAGCGGCGTCCCGTTCGCACCAGCCCCGCCGCGACACTCACGACCATCTCCCTCGTGACCGCCGCCGCCATGGGCATCGGCGCGCTGACCGAGGGCGAATCCCTCCGCCTGACCGGCGGCCCGACGCTTCTGTCGATGGTGGGCTACGGAGTCCTATGCCAGGCCTTGGGCTGGATCCTCATCAGCCAGGGACTCCCAGCCATCCCGACCTTCCGGGCCGGCCTCATCCTGCTCCTTCAGCCGACCCTGTCCTTCGTCTGGGATATCCTCTTCTTCGGACGACCGACGGGCTGGACGGAGTGGCTCGGGGCGGGCCTGGCACTGGGTGCGATCTACATGGGCACGACGCGGCCGCCGCGTCGCCGCCGGGGCTGACGACGCAGGGTGGATCGACAAATGTGCCTCCCGGCTCGGCTCACCCCGTAACCGCTTACTCGGCCTGCACTTGCCCGACTCGAGCAGCTCCAGCCGGGATCCCGTATCTGATTGGTATGCAGAGTGTTGTCGAGGAGGACACATTCTTCGCGCCACAAGGTATGGGTTGAGCAGCCCCGCGCGGCGGTCGAAAATCATCTGGAGGACGCTCCTCGAGTCGACAGGAGCCAAAGGAGCACGGAGCAGCACGTTGAGCGGGCAGATGAACGCACAGATCGAGGAGTTCGTTCGCGATGTCGTCGCACGCGCGACCGTCGACGAACCTCGGGATCTGAGCGGGCTCCTCCCGCTGGTCTACGAAGACCTCCGGGCTCTCGCCGCCTACCTCCTCCGCGGCGAAAGAGACGCCTACACACTCCGGCCCACCGCCCTCGCCCACGAGGCCTTCCTGCGCCTAGCCAACCAGGATCGGTTCCGCCCGGAGAACGGCGCACACATCATCTCCCTCGCCTCCACCATGATGCGTCGCGTCCTCGTCGACTACGCAAGGCGTCGAGGTGCGCTGAAGCGCGGGGCGGGCTCCGAGAAGGTGCCTCTGTCGGACAGCCTCCCCTCGAAGCAGCCTCCGGTCGATCTCGTCGAGCTGGACCGCGCGTTGGCCAGGCTCGAGTCGAACGATCGTCGGAAGGCGCAGGTCGTGGAGCTGCTCTACTTCGCGGGGCTGACCCTGGAAGAAGCAGGCGCCGTACTTGGCGTGTCGTCCAAGACCGTCCAGCGCGACTGGGAGTTCGCGCGGGCGTGGCTCTTCACCGAGCTCGCCGAGGACGACGCGTAGGACGGACTCACTCACAGTGGGACGGAAACCGGGCGACGCCTTCGGACGCGACCACGATGAGATGGTGCTCGTCGGCGTAGAGCCTTCCGGCGCTGAACCCAGCCGGCCACGGCATCCCCGCAATCCGGCGGGCGTCCCCGACCTCTGTGAGTTCCAGCACGTCGATTCCATGAGGCGTAGCGACGTAGACGTACCTCCCGAAGAGGCCAGATCCGAGATGCGGAAGGGTAGGATCGCGGAGTCCACGTCCACGACGCCGTCTGGATGGTGCGGGTCCACGAATCGGAGTTCGCTACCGACCGCGACGGCGGCCGCCCGACCGTCACTGGACACGGAGACCGCCGTTGGGTTCGGCGTGAAGCCCCGACTGCCGAGCAAGGCGGGCGCCTCGGGGTTCGAAACGTCGAAGGCCTGGAATCCCCACTGATTCCTCGACACATAGACGACATCGTCCGCGGCCACGAGCTCCCCACCGAGCCACGCCGTCGGCACATGGCCAACCACCTCCAGCTCCGGCCCCGAAGGATCGACGACGGCCAGCTCCGTCGCAGTCGAGACGTAGACAAAGCCCCCACCGGTGGTGACGGCATCGATCGGCGGCCCGATCTCCAGGACGCGACCGGACGTGATCGTGTCACCGTCGACGAGCCACTCTTCGAGCGCGCTCCGCGTCCCGACCCAGAGCGCCCCCCCGTCGAACGCGAGCTGCCCGATCGGCGCGCCCACTTCGAATGAGAACGACTCCCGGAGCGCCTGCGGTGTGGAGAGGTCGTAGCCTACGACGCGATTCGACACCGCGGAGACGAGGAGATCGCCGGCCACGAGCACGAAGTCGAGATCGTTCGGAAGAGCGAGAGGCTCACTGCCGCGGGATTCCCCTTCGCGAAAGACGCGGAGGCTTCCGTTTGCGAGGTAGAGATCGTCTCCGTCCCGGAGCCATTCCGTCGGAAACCCTTCGCCAGTCGCCGCAAACCCAAGTTCGACGAGGTGCCGACCGGAATCGTGAGAGTACACATAGACGCCACCATGAGCCCCGAGGTAGACCCGATCGCCCGTGAGCGCAACCGCGGCCACTTCCTCCAGCTCCGGCCCGGCCGCGGCGAGTTCGGTCGGGTCCAGCGGATCCGAAACGTCCAGGGTCGCCACGCCTCGACCGGAAACGGCAAGCGCGAGCAGATCGCCTTGGAGCATGGCGGACTCGACTGGATCGGATCCGACTCGCGTGACCTCTTCGGGGTGCGCCCGATCCGACAGGTCATAGATCCGGAGACCGGTATCCGTCGCGAGGAAGAGTGTATTTCCCGAGAGTTCGAGATCGTAGATTCCCACGACGCCGAGGTCGGTCGTGGAGACGACGGACGGTTCCTGAGGCGAGAAGAAGTCGAGGACCACGAACTCGTTGAGCCCCGCCGCAACTCCGTAGCGTGACCCGATCTCGAGGTGGCGGAGGCTGAAGGGCAGCTCGAGCGCGGTCCCGCCGGTGAGCGACGCGGGATCCGTCAGGTCGACGAAATGGAGTTCTCGTTCCGACGCCACGTACGCGTAGTCACCGCGGAGCCGAACAGCCACGGCGTAGACGCTGAACCGTCCTAGTTCCTCGAACTCGTTTCCGTTGGCGCGAAGGGCATGGAGACCGTCGGACGCCGCCGCATATGCGATGCCTTCACGAACAGCCACGCTCCCGAGGAACCCGCTGCTCGCGAACTCGCGGTCCTGGCGGAGGAGCGCGGTGTAGTCGGCGCAGGAAGCCGCAGGCAAGGGCGACTCCGGGGCCGGACCCGTCGAGGAGTCATCAGAACAACCACCCGCCATCCAGCCGCTCCCGATGAGGGAGAAAAGGAGGCTGCAAAGCGCAATCCCACGGCGGTGCCGTCTCATCGATCCAACCTCCGAACTCGCCCGGCAGGCCCCAAGCGTACCCGACCCACGTCCCCGGGAACCACAAACAGAAACGGGGCGACTCATGCCGCCCCGCCCCTTCGTTCACCTGTCGTGGCGCCTCAGTTGGCGACGCTCGAGCTCGACGAGGTCTTTCCGTCGGGCGTCATCGTCGCGCCCTTCTCGAAGTCGCCCGCGCGGACGATCGAGATCTGGCTCGGCACGATGATCCTCGACATGACTTCCGCGATCTCCTCGGGAGTCACCTCGGCGACCTTGGCCTCGAACTCCTCGGCCCACTTCATCGTGCGATCTGCTTCCGCGTTCTCCGTGAGCTGGCCCGCGAGATCCCGGTCGTTCGCGCGGGAAACCTGACGCTGCTGGAGCCATCCGGACTTCGCTTCCGCGACTTCCTCGGCCGTGAACGGAACCTCGACCGCCTTCCGCATCTCGTCCTGGAACGCGTCCATCAGCCGCTGGTCGTTCTGCGGCGCGTACATCGCGAACGCGCCGAACCGCCCATCGTTGCCCTGCCAAGGAGCGCGATACCAACCGAAGACGCTGTAGCTGAGACCCTCTTCCTGACGGATGCGCGTCGCAAGGCGCGAGTTGAGGAACCCACCACCCAGCATGAAGCTGCCGAGGGTCGCGGCCGGGTACTGCGGGTCGGTGTCACTCATCTCCACGCGAAGACCCGCCGCCATCGACGCACTCTCCTTGTCCGGGATCTGGATCCGCTCGACGAGCGCCGGACGGTCCTGGAATTCGGTCACGATCGGCTCGTACGGCATCGACGAGGACCAGTCACCGAAGAGCCCCGCAACCTGCGCCTCGATCTCCTTCGCGTCGAAGTCACCGACGATCGCGAGCTCTGCGTGGTTCGCTCCGTAGAACGCCTCGTGGAACGCCGCGAGGTCGCCGGTCGTGATCGGCTCCAGAGCCGCGATGTCCTCGTCCGGCGTGCGCGTGTAGCGCGGGTCGGTCTCCGGATAGGGATCGAGATGCCGCGCGAGGGTCGTCCAGACCGCCGAACGCGGATCCGTCTTCCGCTCCTCGGCACGAACGCGACGGTCCTCCTTCATCTGACGGAACTCGTCGGCGTCGAAGGAAGGGTTCCGGAGGACGTCGGCCACGATCTCGAGCACCTGCGGGAGGTTCTCCCGGGTGGCCTCGACGCTCGCGAACGCTCCCGTGGAGCCGCCGTTCAGCCGCATCGACGCCTTGAGCTGATCGAGTTCGTCGCGGATCTCCTGGCGCGTGCGCGTCTTCGTGCCGCGGTCCAGCATCGAACCCGTGAGATCCCCGACCACGGCCTTGCCGGACAGGTTCTCGAGAGTACCGAAGTGGAGAGAGAGCCGGAGGTTCACCGTCTCGCCCCGCGTCTTCTTCGGAAGGAAGAGGGCTTCCATTCCGTTGGCCAGGACGGTTCGTTCGACGCGGCTCTCGATGTTGGCGGGAGACGGATCGAAGTCCTCGCCCATCGCGAGCCCTCGCCACCCTTGTACTCCGCGAGCATCTCTTCGATGTTCGGCGTCTCCGCGACCTCGATGCGCTCCGCCATCTCCGTCGGGTGGAACTCGCCCACGGTGCGGTTGCTCGGACGGAGATACGTATCCGCAACCCGGACCACGTCGGCCGGCTTCACCTCGGCCAGACGGTCGCGGTAGAGGAACGCGAGGCGCCAGTCGCCCATCGCCGCCCACTCGCTGAGGCCGACCGCGGCCCAGGACGTGTTCCGCTGCGCCTGGTCGAACCGACGCATCAGTGCGTTGACCGCTCGCTGCACTTCCTCCTCGGTCGGAGGGTTGTTCGCGATCGACTCCGCGGAGCTGATGAGTTCGTCTTCCACGACCTGGAGGTCCTTGTCCTTCGGCACTTCGGCGGAGAGGAAGAAGAGCGCCGGGTCCTTGAACCGATCGGCGCGTCCATCCACGTTGGTCGCCTTGCCCGCCTCGACGAGCGACTTGTGGAGACGGCCGGAAGGCTCGGAACCGAGGACGTGGGCGAGTACCTCGAATGCCGGGAAATCAGGATGGGCGCCGGAAGGCATGTGGTACGCAACCGCGACCGCCTGGACTTCGCCAACCCGCTTGAGGCTGACGCGACGCTCCCCGTCCTGCGCGGGCTCACGCGTGTAGACCGGCGGCATCGGCGTGCTCGGGTTCGCGATCTTCCCGAACTTCTCCGCGATGAGGCCGAGCGTCTTGTCCTGATCGAACTTTCCCGCGACGACGAGAACCGCGTTCTCCGGACGGTACCAGGTCTCGTAGAACTTCCGGAGGTTCGGGATCGGCACGTTCTCGATGTCCGAGCGTGCACCGATCGTCGAGTTTCCGTAGTTGTGCCAGAGGAACGCGGTCGAGTAGACCCGCTCTTCGAGGATCGCCTGCGGGTTGTTCTCGCCGATCTCGAACTCGTTCCGGACGACCGACATCTCGGAGTCGAGGTCCTCGCGACGAATGAAGCTGTTGACCATCCGGTCCGCTTCGAGGTCGAGCGCCCACTCCAGGTTCTCGTCGGTGGCCGAGAACGTCTCGAAGTAGTTCGTCCGATCGAACCAGGTCGACCCGTTCGGACGGGCGCCGTGCGCGGTCAGCTCGTCCGGGATGTTCGTGTGGTTGGTCGAGCCCTTGAAGAGCATGTGCTCGAGCAGGTGGGCCATACCGGTCTCACCGTACCCTTCGTGCATCGAGCCGACGAGGTAGGTGATGTTGACCGTCGTCTGGGCCTTCGAAGGATCCGGCCAGAGCACGACCTCGAGGCCGTTCGCCAGCTTGTACTCGTGGATCCCTTCGAGCGAGACGACGTGCTCGACTCCCTTGGGGAGTTTGCCGTCGGCCGCGAGTGCTGTCCCGGGCAGTGCGGGCACTCCAGGCAGAAGGCAGGGGACCGCCACGAGCGTCGCGGCTGCCGATACGATCCCGACTCGGGTGAACGTTCGCATGTGATTGGACTCCTTGGCCGAAAGATGCGGGTTCTGAGTGGACCCGGCTGACTCTGATCCTGCGTCGGTTTCCTGCGCCGGGCCTCTCGTGGCCGCGTGCCGGACCCTGCGTGGAGCGCGCTCGTTGGTCTGTACAGTGGGTGGGCTCGCTCGCGCCCGCTCCGAACCTCCGACGGTGCAACCGGCAGTGTAGCGAAATCCCGGCCCCCGCACGCCAGCCTTTCTGGATGGGCTACGGACGGCCGGACCCCTTGTTCCCGTTGGTGTCGCCTACACGCCCCACGGCGTCATTTGGCGTGCCCAAACTCGACGACGATTCTGCGTTTCGTGGGCCGCTTCCGGGGTGGCCCCACCGGTCGAACTGCGCGTACGCTTCGGCGAGGCCCGAGGTGCGCACCGGACGTGACGTGGGGTGCGCTTGGGATCCTTGGAAACCACGCGGAGGCATAGCAAGATGCGTATCCACCGAACCGGACGCCCCCCCCTACTCCTCGCCGGAGGCCTCTTCCTCGCCGCGCAACTGGGGGCCGGAATCGGCTGCTCCGACGACGACGAGGGTCCGGAGCCGGATCCGACTTTCCCCGGGCAGACGCCGACCACGGCGAGCATGCAGATCGATCTCAGCGAACTGAACGACAGCGGCAGCCCGGCCACATTCGGACCCTGCCACTCGACGTCCTTCCTGCTCGTCACCATCGCAAACGGATTCGTCGCGACCGCGCTCATCCTCCCGATCGCCACCCTCGGCGCGACCGTGCAGAACGAGCCGGTCTACGTCGGCGATCAGACCTGGCGTTGGTCCGCGTCCGGAGGTTCGGGCGGAGGCGCATGGACCGCCGACTTCGAGGGACACCTCGCGAGCGCGACCGTCGTCGAGTGGACCATGATCGTGAACGGCACCGACCTCGACCTCGAAGACTTCGTCTGGTACACGGGCGTCTCGAACCTGGCCGCGAGCTCGGGTTCGTGGACGTTCTACGACCCCTGGGACCTCGACGAGGTGGGAGAGACGCTCTACTCCACCTATGTGGTCCAGTCCGAGGACGTCGGCAACCTCACGTTCGAGAATCGGAACGACGACGGCGACGGATTCGGCGACCTCCTGACCTACGACGCGAACGACGACGACCTCGCCGTCTCCTTCTACGACGCGTCAGAAGACGGAACGCTGAGCGTCGCCTGGAGCAAGAGCAGCGGCGTCGGCCAGCTCACGACCATCCAGGGCGAAACGTGCTGCTGGGGAGAGCGCCCGACGTACCCGGACGTCCAGTGTCCGCTGTGACGATCCAGCCTTGCGTGCAGGTCTGCTGAAGAACGCCTCCCTCGTCGTCGGCTGCGCGGCCGACGAGGGTTTCTTCGTCGGCCTGCTAGCGGATCGAAACGACGGGCAGTGACTCTTCCGCGTTCCCCTGCACGACGCGCAGGTAGTAGCGCCCGGAAGGCATCGCTTCGGTCCACGACGACAGGTCGATCTGGCTCCGCCCCGCGGCAGGTAGGTGCGCCGCGTTTGGAGGAGGCGTCCGCCGACCGAGAGCAGCTCGATCGTGGTCTCCCCACGCCGGTCGAGTGGAGGTCCAGGTAGAGGCTCTCGCTCGACGGCTGCGGAAAGCACGCCAGCTGCATCCGGACCGTCTCGGAACCGACCGGCACGGTGGTGTTCGGCGACGGGATGCCGTCGGTCAGAACGTCCAGTGCACGCACGGTCGCGTAGGAAAGAACCCTCGGCGAAGGCGGCACTGCTGAACTGCGCGATCAGTGCGGGCTGTGTGACGTAGTCGATCGAGAGCACCGTCTTCCCTGCGTCCCGATACTCACGCACCATCGCGAGTCGATCGGGATCCGGGCCGAACGGGTTGTTCTCGTCCAGATCACCGGGATGAAAGAGGTCCTCGATGCCGATGGCGTCGATCGCTCTCAGGTACGCCGCGCGGAGCGTCGGCGTGACGTCGTCTTCGACCAGGATGTACTCCCCGTTCTGCGGCACCACGAGCATGTCCGGCCGGCCCGCGTTCGTCAGATGCGAGCGGATCGCGGTCACGAAGTCGACCATGAGCGCGTCCGCATTCGGTTGTTCGGGAGACTCTCACCCAGTAGTAGGCGTCGATGATGTCCATGTAGATCCCATCGAAGCCCTGCGCGACGATCCGGTCGAGGTAGTCGAACACGATCGCCCGCCAACCAGGGTCCCAGAACCGGACCTTGTAGTTCCCCGCCCAGTCGGGGTTCTCCGGGCCGAGCCAACTCGGCGGGTTCGTCGCCCAGGTGGGATCCCAGTAGTAGCGGTAGTCCTCGGCCTCTCCGATCGAGATGTAGGCCAGGACCTTCTTCCCACTGGACTGCACCGAGGCGATCTCACCCACCTTCCACTCACCGGACTCCGAACCGTCCGCGGAGTAGTCGATCACGATCAGATCGAAGGTGGAGTTCGCCGCGACCTCAGCCAGGTCGACGTTCTGGAGCTGGTACGCGAAGGCGGCCACGGAGACGTCACGAGCCTGGGGGTTCTGGGGTGTGGCTTCCATGGCCGCGGCAGCAGCCGAGAACCCGAGGCTCCCACAAATGAGGAGCGCCATGGCATGGCCGGGCATCGATGCCGGGCGACAGGCTCCATCTTCAACGCCCCATGCGTCAGTTCCCAGCCGACCAGCCGACGAGCGAGAAGTTCAGCTCGATCTCGTCGCCGTAGAGATCCCCACCCACCGAGGCGGGGTCGAGGCCGTAGTCACTGCGGGCGAAGGAAAGGCCCCCACGGACGACGATCAGGTCGCCGGTGACCGCACCCTCGGTGCGTTCCGTCATGCCACCCGGGATGTAGGTGATGGTGACAGGGAAGTTCACGCCACCCGCGCGGCCCCGGACGACCATCGCACCGAGCGCCGCGATCTGCCACGTCTCGTCATCCAGCGCCTCGGCGTGGGCCGCGGTCTTGATCGTGATCGGCCAGTTCGGACGGTTCGCGGAATCGAACCAGGCGGAACCGCTGAGGTCCTCGTCGAGATTGTCGCCCACCCAGTGGACGCCGCTGGTCGCGAGATCGATGGTCCCGGAACACGCTCCGGTCTCGGGATCGAAGGCCAGGGTGCCGCGGACCTGCTCGGCGATCCCCCGGATCGGCTGGTAGCGCGACTCCATGGTCAGGGCGACCGAGTTCCGCCCCATGGGGTCCTCGAGGTCGAACTGCCGCTGTGCCGCCAACGCGCTCTGGCTGCCCGCCACTACGAGCAGGGCTGCCCCGATCCACCGAATCGCTTCCGTCATCCGAATCACGTCCAACCCCCTGGTTGTGGACTGAAGAATGGTACGAACCAGCTAAGCCGATTCTCTACAATGTCTTGGCCGAGAGCCCAAAAGTGTGCGGTCGAGTCCGGCAACTGTATGAGCGGCAACGGCAACCGCGACCCAGGCCGGGCCTGTGGCACATTTTCCGATCCACAACCCTCAGGCCCGAACGAAGGTTCCGCGGGCTCGGTCCTTTACCACACCCGGGAACGGCAGGACCCGACCATGAGCGACACAGTAGATGCCCGGGCTCAGGAGACCCGCGGCGAAGATCGCCTCCGTCAGGTTCTGGAGCGCATCGGACTTCTTCATCTCATAAGGACGCAGGGCTCCCGTCAGGACGATCGGGAGCTGCGGATCAGCGATCGACGAGAACAGCAGCTCACCCGTCTCATGGAGCGTGTCCGTGCCGTGGAGGATCACGATCCCCGTCGTCTCCCCGGCGGTGTCTTCCGCGCCGAAGGTCCGGACCACGTCGACCACCTTGGCCCGGTCGAACGGGGTGAGGAGGAGCGAGTCCTTGTGCATGAGCTCCAGGATCGAGACCTCGGTGTCCTCGAGCCGTAGGCGGTTCAGCATCTTGCGGACGATCGAGTGGCGATTGGCCAACTCGCCCGTCGACTCGTCGTACGTCTTCTCTATGGTTCCGCCCGTCGTGATCAGGATGATGCGCCGCACACTCGTTCCCCACGGTTCCAGAGACTGCCTTGAGTTTCGGTATCGGGTGATTATGGCACAGCTCCACGGTCCCGTTGGTATCCCTGACAAATCGGACCCGACAGAGGCCATGGGTGTCACCCGCGCGGTGCCGACCTGGCAAGCCCCGACCGGGACGGGCCGGGAAGTGATCCGACCGAGGCCGACCGGCACGCCCCCCCGAAAACGATCCGGACGAGCCCGATCGGCGACCAGCGAGGGGAGAGACTTCCCGGCGTTCGTAAGAACGGAACCTGGGGCATGTAGATTCCACACGGTCTGTCGATCCTACGCAGTCCGGACGTGTGCGCGACCGCTCCAACTCGTTGTCCGTCAAGGGTAGGCCGATCCAACTCGGCTCCTGGCACCGTTATTTCTAAACCATTCCATGAATGGACATTGGCTCGAACGAGCCCCTTGACGAACGGAATCGCGGGGATCTGCGCCGCGAAGACAGCGCGCCGGTTCTGGTGGTCAAAAGGAGTCGTCAACATGAGTTCAGTAGGAGCCCTTCGCACGTTTCCCCGCCTCATGGCGGCGTTCGTGGTGTCCCTCACCGCCCTCGTCGCCATTGGACTGACGCTCCCGGTGGCCGCCGACGCGACGGCCGGGGACTGGGAGAGGATCGGGGTGCGTGAGGTCGACGGACGGGTCGACCACGACGTGATTCCGGTCACCGTTGCCGATGGGCGGTTCCAGAAGATCCAGCTCCGCGTCGCGCGGGCTCCGATGGAGATCTTCGATCTGAAGGTCCACTTTGGAGACGGCACGTTCCAGGACGTGGAAGTCCGGTCCAAGTTCGCGCCGGGATCGAGCTCCCGCGTGATCGACCTCGCCGGCGGTGACCGGGTGATCGAGAAGGTCGAGTTCACGTACGGAAACCTCGGCAAGAGCCGGAAGCCGGCCCGCGTCGTGGTCTGGGGAATGCACTGATTGAACGAAGGATCCCGGCGCAGTCCGGGAGACGGGCCGCTCGGATCGACGATCCGTTCCGGGAGGCCCGAGAGTACTTCGCGAACTTGTTCCGCTGATCGGGTTCACCCTAGCTTTTGCACCCCCCCGACAGCCGGGTCAGCGGAACAACACTCGCGATCTCCTGAGGAGGCCAAGGTCCAGCACGCCCCTTGCGGGGTCTTTGGTCGAGTCAGGGGATCCGACCGGCATGTCGAGGGATACTCGCGGCCATCGCTCGAGATGTCGGACAGAGGGGGCCGGGACCCCGCCCGATTCACGTCGGGCGAGGTCCCGGCCCCCTCTTCTTTGCTCGCGTACGAGCCTCAGTCGACGATGACGAGTTTCTCGCTCGAAGCAGCTCCGTCCGCTCGCTGAGCGACCACCCAATAGACACCAGGAGTAAGAGGCGAACCCCGCCCGTCTGTCAGGTCGAGCTGCAGCACCTCCCCGCCTTCGCGGCCCGTGCCCGTTACCTCGACTCCGCGAACGAGTCGTCCTCCCGCGTCGAAGAATCTCAACGCGGAGTCGGCACCATCCGTTCCGGCCAAGCTCAGCCGGAGCGTTCCCCGCGCGGGGTTGGGGGCGATCTCGAGGTCGAATCGCGACGCATCTCCGCCGGGAACAGGAGCGTCCGCGACCCCGCTGCAGGACGCGCCGAACGTCGCGAGGACGATGGCGACGTCGTCTTCGTCGACGAGACCGGAACCGTCGATGTCCGCGCAGAACTCGTCGGTCCCGAGAGCGGACTGGACGTACTCGAGATCGGACTGGTCGACCGTGCAGTTTCCGTCCACGTCCGGAGAGGTGACGCCACCGTAGGACGTCGCGATCCCTGAGTTGAGTTCACAACTGACCGTCACGTTCCCAGCCTGCGCACAGCCACCCGCACGGATCGAGAGCGTGTATGTGTCGCCGGCCGGATAGAGCGTGTAGGGCGGATCGTCCTCGTCCTCATCCAGGAAGATGGAAGAGAGGAGTGTGGCATCGAGGTTCACCACGATCGCGTCTCCGTTCGACTCCGCGATCCCCGAACACTGGTCGACGAGCTGCAGCGTGTTGTCGTACCCGTCGGGCGAAACGATGATCCTGGCAGGACCCTCCACCGCGAGTTCGCTGCAACCGACGGTCGCCCCCACGGTGGCGACCAACGCGGGCCCGGTGCCTCCTTCCTGGACCCAGTAGACGAGCGCCCCGGCCTCGGGGCTTCCGGGATTGGTGCGCACACCCGCGCCGGAGAGCGCGCTCGAAGTGAGGGAGGTCGTTTCGAGCGTCCCGTTGATCCACGAGTAGTACCCGACCTCGATCGTCGCGCCGGAACTCCGAGCAAGGAAGAATCGGGCGAGCGGCCCCTCCGTGAAGCAGTTCCGCACGGAGAACGGGAAGCCGTGGAGACTCGGGCTGCCGGAGCCGCCGAACGACCTGTAGGTCGGGCCGCCGACTCCGAGCTCTGCGAGTTCGACTCCGCCGCCTCCTTCGTACGAGACATACCGCCAGTAGAACGGATTGTCCGTGCAGCAGTCCGTCATGTGGACGCGGGGCGCTCCTTCCCCGATCGACGAACTGACGCGGGTCTCCCCGTTCCACGACAGTCCCGAACCGTTGAACGCCCAGTCACAGTAGACATCGGGATCGCCGTTCCGATCGTCGAGCCAGGCGAGGCCGACGATGTCCCCGGTGATCTCTCCGTCGCGGGAGTCGACGGCGGGCCAGGAACCACCCGACGCGAGGAAGGTCTCCGCCGGCTGCCAGACGCCGCTCGCGAAACGGCGCGTGAGGATCGCCCCGCCCACGTCTTCCCAGGCGACGACGGCCTTGCCTCCGCTCTCCGCGAGGGTCGGGTGCATGGAAGAGACCGCATCCTCACAGGAGAGGCACTCTTCGGACGTCCAGGAACCGCCATCCCAACGCTTCGTCCAGATCTCGGTGTCGCCACCACGGTCGTCTTCCCAAACCACGTGAACGACGTCGTCTCCTTCGATGATCGGCGAAGTCGAGGAATGCGGCCCCGCAACGAGGAGCTGTTCCGACCACGTGCCCGCGTCTCGCGACGACACGTAGACATCCCCGTCGCGTTCATGGACGAGGAGCCAGGTCGGTTCACCACCCAGACGTCCGAACGTGCACATCTCCGTCATCCGTTCCGGGAGCACGCCGGGCTGGTCGGTCACGGTCTCGATCGTCCCCCAGACCACGGGACTCCCCGCCGCGGCGAGGGTCGCCAGACAAGGAACGAGTGCGGCGGCGGCGAGGGAGCACAAGGTCGACAAAAGGCGAGAGGAACGCTGCATATCGGCCTCCAAACGCGAGGGTCACGATTTCTCAGCGGGGGGAAAGGGCGCGGTGAGTGTACAAGTCTCCGACACGGCCAAACAAGCAGCGGTTCCGGTTGTCGCTCGGGTCAGGTCCGGGCGGACCGGACGCGGATCGGGCGCGGGCGGATCAGGTCCGGGCGGACCGTGGCAGAGTGAACGGGCAGCCCTCGGAGACGAACGGTCCGCGCACCATGAGATACGACGGGCCGTCGTGATCGAACACCCGCGCCACAGGCTCGGCACGGAGCGCTCCGCCCATCTGTCCGAGGCCGTCGGCGATGTTCTCGCCGAACCCCACGCTGTCCGGGGAGAAGTGGAGGACGACCTCGCGGACGGCATCCATCCCCGGCAGTCGCTCCAGGACGGCGGACAGTGGAGGCATCTCCGTCGCGACGACGTCATACACCGCGATCCGCTGGGCGCCTTCTCCCACCTCTGCGATGCAGATCGCGTCGAGGTCATCGATGTACCAGAGGGGGCTCCGCGACTCGTTGAAGCAGAAGACCACGCGGTCGGCGACGATCCCGCAGACCTCGGATACAGGCGCGTGTATCGAGGAGGCGGAAGAGCGTGGTGAGGTCCGTGGAGTGCGGAGGTCGAGCCGACGTGCTTGGCCGAGACGACGTCGTCCGGCAGCGTCTCCATGGATTCCGGCCTCCACGTGGGCAGCGGCGTCCCCATGGGCGGCGTTGCCCGCCCGGGCGGCGTTGCTCACCTGGGCAGCGTTGCCCGCCTGGGCGGCGTTGCTCACCTGGGCGGCGTTGCCCGCCTGGGCGGCGTCGGTCGCGGAAGGCGCGCCCCGTCCATCCCACGCGACGCGGAACTCGTGCTCCTGGGCGACCCGGAAGCCGAACGGCTCGTAGTACTCCGGGTTCTCCGTGCTGAGGATGAGGGTCTCGTACTCGGCGAACGCCTCCTCCGCGACCTCCATCGCCCTGCGGAAGAGCCCGCGGCGGCGGACGTCCGGATGGGTGGCGACGGCGTGGATCGAGCCGACGCGGGTGCGGCGTCCTTCCAGCACGAGCGGCAGGTCGATCAGGCCGACGTGGGCGAGGATCCGTGAACCCTCCTCCACCACGAACGGCCGGGAGACGGACTCCCACGTCGCGCCGATCTCCGCGGTCCGGGCCGCCGCGCTGCTGAGCCCCGGGAACACGACGTCCAGGAGGGCGAAGACGCGGGGCAGGAGCTCCGGTTCGTCCGGGTAGGAGGCGGCACGGGCGCGGAACTCGGGAGTGTCGTTGGGACCTCGGGAATCCCGAGGCGACGAGCTACGTTCCATCACGACTCCTTGTCACGAACCCAGATGGACGGGACCGACCCTTCCCAAAACGTGTATGCTAGCCCGCTCCAGCCGGTCTGGACAGGACGTTCGCCAGACCCGAAACACTGGACCGAACGGGGTGCGAGGAGCCGATGGCATCCCCGCGAACCGACCATAGAAACGGGAACGAACATGGCAAAGCAGGCGAAAACGGCGATCAGCCCGACTCGGGCGGAAAACTACCCGGAGTGGTACCAGCAGGTGATCAAGGCAGCGGATCTGGCGGAGACGTCGCCGGTCCGTGGCTGCATGGTCATCAAGCCTTGGGGTTGGTCGATCTGGGAGAACATCCAGCGCACGCTCGACGACCGGTTCAAGGCGACCGGACACGTCAACGCCTACTTCCCACTGTTCATCCCGATGAGCTACCTGGAGAAGGAAGCGGAGCACGTCGAGGGGTTCGCGAAGGAATGCGCGGTCGTGACGCACCATCGTCTCGAGCCGGCGCCGGGCGGCGGACTCCGTCCGGCCGGTCCGCTCGAGGAGCCGCTCATCGTGCGTCCGACCAGCGAGACGATCATCGGCGAGATGTACGCGAAGTGGATCCAGTCCTATAGAGACCTCCCGATCCTGATGAACCAGTGGGCCAACGTCGTCCGCTGGGAGATGCGTCCGCGTCTCTTCCTCCGGACGGCCGAGTTCCTCTGGCAGGAAGGCCACACCGCGCACGCGACGGCGGAGGAAGCGATCCAGGAGACGCTGATGATCCTGGACCTCTACGCCCACTTCGCCGAGAACGTGATGGCGATGCCGGTGACCAAGGGCGAGAAGACGAAGGGCGAGCGGTTCCCTGGCGCCGTCTCCACCTACACCATCGAAGCGATGATGCAGGACCGGAAGGCCCTCCAGGCCGGCACGTCCCACTTCCTCGGCCAGAACTTCGCGCGCGCCCAGAACATGAAGTACCTGGGAAGCGAGGGCGTGGAGGAGTTCTGCTGGACCACGTCGTGGGGTGTCTCCACGCGTCTCGTCGGTGGACTCATCATGAACCACTCGGACGACGACGGACTCATCGTCCCGCCCAAGCTCGCACCGAAGCACATCGAGCTCATGCCGATCTACCGGAACGACGAGGAGAAGGCGCAGGTCCTGGAGTTCTGTGACTCGCTCGTCAAGGAACTCACCGCCCAGGACTACTTCGAAGGCAAAGTCCGCGTGCTCCTCGATGACCGCGACATCCGCGGCGGCGAGAAGAGCTGGCAGTACGTCAAGCAGGGCGTCCCGATCCGCGTCGAGATCGGCCCGCGCGACATCGCCTCCGACTCCGTCTTCGTCGCGCGTCGTGACAAGTCACCGAAGGAGAAGGAGAGCATGGCGCGCACCGAGTTCATCGCCCGGGCCACATCCATGTTGGATGAGATCCAGGACGGACTCTATGCGCGGGCCAAGGCCGCGAAGGAGGAAGCGACCGTGCGGATCGACGACCGGAAGGCGTTCGAGACGTACTTCGCCGAAGACGCCCCGGGCGGATTCGCCGCCGCGCACTGGAGCGAGGAGCCGGAGGTCGAAGAGATCCTCAAGGGGCTCAAGGTGACACCGCGGTGCATCCCGATGGACGCGGAAGAGGAAGATGGGAAGTGCATCTTCACGGGGAAGGCGTCGAAGAAGCGGGTCGTGTTCGCGCGGTCGTACTAGGCGGAGCGAGACGCTGACCGCTGCTTCGAGTCTGCCAGAGTGCCTGAAGGGCGGGAGCCGAAACCTCGGCTCCCGCCCTTCGTTTGGGGGCGCGTTTGCGCAGATACGGGGCAACACGACGATGCATCGACATCGCGCCAACGTCGCCGCGCCAGCGTTGCACAGTCAGGGCGACGTCGCAGCGCAGAGTCGACACCCCAGCGCCTCAGCGCCTCCTCAGCGCCGCAGCGCCTCCACGACGATGACCACGAGGAACAGGCCACCCATGGCCAGCAGCATCACCGTTCCCGCGTGCCTCTCGGCCCAGGACGGGCGGGTGAAGTGCGTCTTCGTGATTGCGGGCTCCGTGGTTTCGATCTGATCGGACATTGCAGTCTCCTCCTGAGGTCCGCCACTGCGTGACCTCGGAATGCGTGTCGTTTGCGCGACTCGCGGGATCAGAGCGATCCCGGAGTCAGATGGAGCGACTTGTCAGAGGAGAGAGCAGGAAGGTGGGGCCCGAGGGACGTCGGGACTGGATGGAGCGGTCGGGCGGCCGAGCGCCGCACGGAAGGCCGGGGGCGCGACGCGCGCGGGCGGTTCGGAACCCTGGTGCGGGCCCACGGCCGGGGGCGTGGGGAACAGCTTCGACTGACGGGGAGGATCCGTCTCCGAGAAGGAATCGTTCCACTGTTCGAGCGAGGCCAGATCCTCGGCCGGAAGCGCGGACCGATCCCACCTACCTGCGTCGTGCGCGAAGCGCCCGTCCAGCAGCGCGGAAGACGAGGCAGGCGCGAGCCCGGCCAGCAGGCTGCCCAGGAAGAGTAGGATGACGAGAAGGGATGGCCGCATTCGAGGAAGTCTAGCACGGCGGCGATGTCGACGATGAGTCTCGGCGCTGGGAGTGATTCGCAGCATATCCCGCGCCGGTGACGAGCCGGTCCCAACCGGCGCACCGGGCCCCGACGAGGCTCGAGACATCCATCTCGACGGCGTCCCTTCCAAAGAGAGTGTCGACGTGGCCCAGCGGACGGCTCTCTGGACGCCGGCAAGCGTTCGTGGCGAGTCGTGAAACCGCTGTAAGTCACAGCGAGACAATGTGTGGTGTCGTTCGAGCCGGTGCGAAGCCCCCAGAAACTCTCTCTACCGGGGCCACAGCCGCTCACCTACGGCCTCGCGGATTCCCGGTCCGGGATGCGTCGCTGCGCGGGTCCCGTCCCGGACTCACCGTTTCCAGAACAGCCGCGGACTTCCGGCCTCCCGGATTCCCGGCGCGGTCCGCACCGGGTCAGCCCGCACGGTCGGGATTCGAGGTGCCGTCCGCAGCGGCCCGATCCTCGCTGCGACATCCCCCGCACCCGACCGCAGCCACATCCCCCCGCGCGGAGAGACTCTCCACCGCCCTCGCAGGCGTGCAAACCAGATGCTCCCAACGTGCGACGGGAATCGAGCGGCTGCGAGTCGGCCGTTCGATCTCTGCGGCCGTCGGTGCAGACGTGGGGCTCGGTCCGTCGACTGTGGACGGCGTGGTGCGAGCCGCCGCGTCACGAGGAGTGACCGTCGCCGGCTCTGGTGCAACGGCGCAGGAACGACGGAGCGGCCGAAAGGCGGTGATTGCGCCGCGGGCTCCTCTGCCTGGAGGGCGCGCGGCCCCGTCTGCGCCGCGTCCGAGGTGGACAGCAACATTCGCCACGGCCTGTGCAGCCGCACAAAAACGAACAGAGACAGTTTCCATGGCCTTTGCTGTGGTCCACCGGACGGCACGTACATTCAACGCCAACCGAGCAAAGGGGATGTGAGTCTCGGGAGCTGCCGTCTCGACGAACCGAAGGCCTGGCGCTCGCGCCTTCCGGAGCTGCGGGCTCCCTCGCGGGCGGGCTCTCCGGCTGGGGCGCCTCCATGTTGTAACGGCCATCGGTGTGCGGGCCAAGGGTGGTCCGAAGCCGAGGAAGATCGACGCAACGAGGTCGACGCAACGGGGTCGACGCAACGAGGTCGAGGCAACGAGGCAACGCAACGAGGTTGACGCTCGGTCTTGCCTCGGCGCGTTCGTGGCGCGACACTCCTTCCGCTCTCTTCACGCGAGCGCGCCCGTTGCGACGCTCGCTCGTCTGGGTAGCGACGCCGCCGCCCCCGTGATCCACACCCCCTTCGTGGAGGCACGAGATGATCTCGAGACCCGCCCACCGTACCCTCGTCACTACCCTCCTCGGGCTGCTGACCGCTCCCCTTTCGATCCTCACAGCAAGTCCCGCCGCCGGAGAGCGTACGCCGGAGCAGGCGTCCAACGACGCCACGGCCATCCATGCGCTCTATGACGCGCACGCGGCCGAGTTCGAGGGGATCTACGGAAACGTCTCGGTCAGTGGAACGAACGTGAAGTCCACGATCGGCCTCTGCGAAGAGAGG
This sequence comes from Candidatus Eiseniibacteriota bacterium, assembly GCA_041390305.1. GTDB lineage: Bacteria > Eisenbacteria > RBG-16-71-46 > CAIMUX01 > CAIMUX01 > JACKCR01. The sequence continues at coordinate 10,193 of JAWKQE010000029.1, read as the reverse complement.
ATCACGCAGATCGAGCATCTGGAAGAGAGCGCTCTCCCCCAGATGGAGTCGACGCTCGCCCACGTCGCCGAGCTCTGGGGACCAACAGCCGACGAAGTCGCTCCCGATCCGGATCCCGCGCAGCACGCGATGAACATCGCCGGCCAGATCGAGAAGAACCTCAAAATGACGGCTGCGGGAGGAGACACGCGAGCGATGCGCGATCTCCCCGAGCAGTTCGACCGTCTCTCCACTCGGTACGGGGACCTGGTGCGGATGCTGAGCAGCGTCCAGAAGACCCGGCTCGCCGACGCACAGTATCTGTGCACCTATGTTCAGAACCAGTACAGCCCCAGTGCGATCAAAGCGACACCGGTCGACCTCAAGGTCCCGAAGCTGGAGGAAGCGAAGACACTCCTCACTTACGCTCGCCGCTTCGATCCGAACAACAGCTTCGCCAACGACCGTCTCGCAACACTCGACGCGGAGATCGCCGGCATGGCGGAGGCCATCGAAGCCGAGATCGATGCGAAGACGTGGCCCGGTGATGTGAGCGGAGCTCCGCCCTTCGCCAAGGAAGGGCTCGCCTTCCTCCGCGGCCACCCGAACTGGGGAGGGAACGAGAACGGCACGGAGGTCCTCGCAGTCGGCGTGCAGGGAGACTGGGTGCCGGGCGAGAGAGACATCTTCGGTCGGATCATCAGCTGGGGTCTTCCGATCCAGGTCGCGGTGACGAAGCCGGAGTTCCGCGAGAAGGGGCGGGCGCGGGTCTATGAGCTGACGCTCATCACGCAACAGGGCGCGCCCACGCGAATCCAGAAAGCGCCACCGTTCGCGAAGTACTGGGTTGGAGACAGCTGGTACATCAGACTCGGACGCGTCTCGAGCTGAGCGTCCCTACTCCGCGCTCCACACCGACCGCTTCGGCAGCCGAAACACGAACGGAAGCCCGAGCGACGCGAGCACCGCGCAACCGACGTAGGTCGCGTCCAGCCCGAACAGATCTCCTGCCGCTCCCACCAGAAGCGTGATGAGCGAGCGAAGCGCGAAGCTGATCATCATGAACGTGCCGGTAGCCGCGGCCGTGCTCGATCCCGAACTCTCCACCACGAGCGCCATCAGGACCGGAGTCGTCGAGAGGGTGACGAGCCCCAGCACGGCCAGGACGCCGAGGCGAACTGGGCCGTCCGTCGCGAGGAACAACAGCATCAAGATCGGCGACAGCACGACGGCGACGAAGAGTACGTTTCGTCGTCCCCAGTGGTCACTCAGGGTGCCGGAGAGAAGCGCGCCGACGACACCACCCAGCTCCAGAATCGAGAGCGAGATGTTCGCGATCCAGAGGCCCTGTCCCTTGCCGTAGATGTAGGTCGGCAGGAACGTGGTGAGGGCGCCGACCATGAACGCACGCGCGAGCAGGATCCCGATCACCGCAGTGAAGAGCCCCCGCATCCGACGGAGGAGCGCGGGAAGGGACAGCGGCGGTTCGCGGTCGGTCGGCACTTCCACCGGCGGAATCGTACGCGCGAGAACGAGAGAAGAGAGCGCCGCGACCGGAGCCAGCTTCCAGATCCCCGCGAGTCCGAAGCTCGAGACCGCCTGCACCGCGACGAGCGGCCCAATCGTCCGGGCGAGCTCGCCCCCGACCATGAAGAAGCTCATGCCGCGCCCGACCGAAGGGCCGGAGAACCTGTGGACCAGCACGGGCCCAGCCACATGGATCGCGGCCACACTGCATCCGGCCACGAGCAGAATCATCACGAGCGCCGCATAGTCCGGAGCCAGCCCGACGAGACAGAGCAACACTCCGGTCATCCCCGGAGCGAGCACGAGGAGGCGGCGTTGCCAGTGTTTCCTATCCACGAAGACGCCGAGGAACGGGTTGAAGATCGAAGGCATCTGCATGAAGACCGGCAGCGTGCTCGCGAGAAAGAGCGACAGCGCCAGCTTGTCGATGAGGAGCGGCAGAAGCGGCGCGAGGAGCGCCGACGAGACGTCATGGAGGAAGTGCGCCGCCGCGACCGACGCGACGAGGCCGGTGCGGAACCTGGGCAGGCCGGGGCCGGGGCGGCCCGGCGCGCTGTGCCCGACTGCGGCTGAACCATCGATCGCAGGAGCAGACGTATCAGGAACGTGCGCATCCGAACCGTCAGAGGTGTGTTGGGACGAATCCGACATCCCCAGACGCTACCCGGCGCGCGGAGTCCTCACCAGCGGAATCGCTGGTGGACCGTATCGACGTGGCCATCGGACGGGAGCCGGTGGTCTCGACCGGAGCGGGGGCTCAGCTTGGCCCACCCGCCCGGCGATCAGTGACTCAACCCGAGCTCGACATCCAGGAGCCCCTGGGACGACTGGGTCCCCGACACCGTGCATCCGTCGCAGTCCTCGTACCATCGGATGAACCCGCCGTTCGAGTGGTAGACGGCGAACGTGTAGTACCCGGGAGCCAGAGTTCCCGTCCGGTTGATGGAACCGCAACCTCCGCTGCCCTCGTCACACTCGAAGATGTCGCCTTCGGGACCGTCGAGATAGACCTCGGAGTCGGTCGAACCGACGACGCCGCTGAGCGAGAAGGTGGCTGGGTCTCCCCAGACCCGGAACTCGACGGAGAGATCGACGTTCCCGTCCGCCTGCGCCTGGTAGCTGAGGATGTCGAAGTTCGGGCTCTCGAGCGTGATGCTTCCCTCGGAGGTCGAGGAGATCGAGACGCCTTCCAACCCGCCCTGCCCTCCGAGCTCCACGGACGTCGTCACCTGCGTGCGCACGTTGCCCCGCACGGTCATCCCGACGCGGCTACCTTCGCCTTCTTCCGTGAGGACGGTGTCGACTCGCGCGGCTCCGTCCTCCTCGAGGAAGGTGTATCGGCGGACGATGTCGACGGCCGGGATCCCGACGTCCTGGTTGTAGACGGAGAAGACGGAGGCATCGAGGTAGAGGTATCGCTCGACGAACTCGATCTCGTTCCGTCGCTTCACGGTCTCCTCCGCGTACTCCTCCTCGTCGTCCGACTCGGCCCAGACACCGACGGTCATCTCGTTGTCGTCGGAACCGAACGTGACGGTTGCACGGAAGGCGCCCGCCGCGTCCGTGACTCCGAAGCGGGGCTCGACGGATGCACCGTCCGATTCGAACGAGATCTGGACACCTTCCCGGAACTCGATGCTTCCGTCCTCGCCGCGGAACGCGGCGGTCACCGTCACTTCGGTCGATTCGTCAGCCGAGACCCGACTGGGAAGCGGCGAAAGCTCCACGAACAGTCCGGTAGACTGCACGCACTCCAGAAGACGGTCCCGCTCTTCCGCACTCCCGAGGTAGAGACTGGAGTGTGCGTAGTAGCAGAGGATCTCGGTGTCGGTGACTCCACCTTCATCGAGCTCGAGCGTCTCCCCGTGCACGTCGATCTGGACGGTCTCGGCGGCGGTCGAGCCATCCGCGTCGAGATCGAACGGCGCACGTTCCTCCGAGTCGACGAGGTCGTCACCGTTGAGGTCGAACTGAAAATCACCCGCCCGGAGACTCGAGCCGTCGAGTGCATGGATCCGGTTCAGGAACACCTCGATGTCCTTCTCGTCGAAGATGCCGTTCGGTTCATCGAGGTTCGGGTAGTCGCTTCGGTCCCCGGTCACGTCGAGCATCATCTCGCGGACGGCGGGGTCGGCGAGGCCGGGATCGAGCGCGAGGACCGCGTGGTAGGCGTCGACGACGCCGATGCCCCCTCCCCGCGCGTAGCCCACTTCGATTGCGTTCCGGATCTCGTTCTGTGTGCGACCGGGAGCGAGGTTCCAGAGGTACGACGCGAGTCCTCCTACCAGGGACGCCGCTGCGCCCGTACCGGTGTAGCGAGCCTCCGAACCGTTGCAGAGCGATGCGTCCCCACCGGGGTCGGCTTCGACACACGGACCGGGGATCTCGAACCCGAGGGTGATCAAATGAGGGAGAGTCGAACTCGACGGTAGGTTCGAACCGAGTTCTCCGCTCGCTCCGACGATGAGAACGTTGTCTGTCGGCCCCGAATCGAGCCCCAGCCCGATGCCGAGCATCGTTTCGAACTCGACGAACTCGGCACGGTCCGACTCGGTCGGATTGTTCTCGTCGACGTAGTCGATCAGCTCGGAGTAGCTCGTCGCGAGGTTCCATGGCGACGTCGTGTGGCTCACGGAGTAGAGCGGAGAGAGGAGGCCGGTGTCGCCTGCGCTCGCGATGTGGAGCACTCTCTCCTCGAGGCCGGCGGACCGGAGATAGAACTTCCACTCCGCGGCGAGCATCGCGGACTCCATCGGAACCGGCACGGTCGGGTCGTACGAGAAGTTCAGCGGCGTCACGAGCACCTGAGAACCAGACCGTCCTTCGAGCCGACTCGTGATCTCGCGCATGACTTCGCTCATGTCGAGTCCACCGATGACGACGGCGTCGATCTCTCCGTCAGGATGAATGCCGACGAGTGGCGAACCGTCCCACGAGGCGCCAATGAGTCCCGCGTGGTGGAACCCGTCGTTCCCCCGATAGCGGCTTCCGTCGGGTGTCGGATCCGACCCGTGGAACCCGCCGAACTCGTCGACGGAACCGAGTCCGGGGACCTCGGCGTGCTCGGGCAGGTCACCGAACCGGTCCGCGAGCACGACCGGGACGTCGTCCGAGAGAAGCGGCCGCGTCTTCCAGGTCTGAAGGAGAGTCATCAGTTCGAGGTGCGCGTGGGGGATCTCCGCGTTCGGATCCCAACCGCCCGGCAGGGAGATCGAGCTGCCCGTGGCGTGGCGCGCCGTAGCGGTCGCCGCCGTGCGAGTCGCCCGCGCAGCCAACCTACCCACGACCCGTCCGGGAGTACCGTCGATCGCCGCCGATGTGCCGAAGGCCCGACCGGGAGTGCCGTCGATCGCCGCCGATGTGCCGAACACGCGCCCCGGATACGCGGCGAGGAACGGCTCGGTGTCCGCGAGGGCTGCCGCGATTGCCTGCGCTTCCTCCTCACTCGCCACCGGATCGACGACCAGGAGAACGACCGGGGAGCCGGCGTCCATACTCACGATGGCGGCGCCGTTCGCCTCCAGCACGCCGTTGACGTCTCCGACGGTCGCGTTGGGCGCGAGCACGGCCCGGATCCGCGTCGTCATCCGGCTGCCGTCGAGTTCGGCATCGGGAACGGGCGAGGGCGCGAGGGAGACGACCGAGTCCAGCGCATTCCCGTCCGGCGCCCCCGGGAGCGGCATCCCGTCGGATCGGGCGGGAGGGTCGTGCCGTCATCGCCGGGTGCGGTGACGGCCTCCCCTTCGCTACAACCTACTGCGAGCAAGCTCCATACGAGCATGATCCCGGTGACCCACAGCCTCATCGCGACGTCTCCTTCCGGTTGTGTCCGATCCTGGAGGCGTCATCCGATCTGGGAACGCGACACCTACGACCGGGCCGGGTGAAGAAAGTGACGGAGGCACCCGAGAAGGACTAAACTCGCCGTTGGCAATCGTGTCCCCCTCGCTCATTGCCGGAGGTAGACATGGTATTGCGAGCCTTCCTCTCACCGTCCCTCTCACCGTCCCCCATCCGTCCGCCCCAGCGTTTGCAGGACTCCCGAGCCTGGGTGGCGACCGGAATCGCCCTACTCCTGTCCGCGGTCCTCAGCCTCTCGGTTTCCTCGATGTCCGAAGCAGGAGCCGACCCTTTCGCCTGGGATCCACCCGCAACACTCGACACGGGAATCGTGGATGCAGCCGGGCCGCAGATGTCGGCGGTGTCGCTCGGCGACACGTGGCATGTTGCGTACGCGCGTAGCGGCGGCCTCTTCGCGGTCTCGAACGACGGCTCCGGGTGGTCCGCGCCGACCACGATCCGCCCCGAAGGATCGGGCGCCGAGAACCCGTCCGTGGCCGGGTTCCTGGGTACGCCCGCCGTGGTCTGGGAGGAGCCGGACGGCACCGGGCTTCCAACCATCTACTTCAGTGACCACTCCACCGGAGTCTGGTCGACGCCGGAGGCACTGTCCGACGCCGGCGCGGACTCCGAAACCCTCGATGGCCAGGTTCTACATCAAGCTCGCAGTCGGCATGGGAGGACAGCACGGACACGGGGTGGCGGGTTCGCGCCCGCGCTCTCGAAGGATCCAGCCCCCCCAGTTTCGAGTGGAGCGCCATCGAGACGATGGGGAACGGTGTCTCGAACGCGCGCGATCCGTTCTTTGCAACGGACGTGTCCGGCTCCGAGGCGACACTGGTCTGGTCGGACGATCGGGACGGAGACGGCGACATCTATCGTCGCCAGCGAGGGCTGACGGATACCTGGGGCAGCGAAGGTGTCGCCCTCGACAACGACCTCGACTGCCGCCATCCCTCCTTCGCTTCGGCCTATGTCCTCGACATGCCCGTGACGGAGACGCTGTTGATCTGCGAAGCGATCGGCACCGGAGGAGCGCAGGAGGTGAACGGCTACCTCTATCAGTGTGGACAGGAGTTCTGGCTCTCGCCCGACGATGGAGTGCCATCGGTGTCCTCGGGAGTCAGAGGATTCACGTTCCAGGTCGATTCCTGCGGCAATCTCGAGACGGGAACGTCTCTGTTCGTCCCAGCATGGATCGACGAAGGACAGGGCACGCGAGTGGGTCGATTCGAGAACTGTGGGATCGGCGCGCTCGACACACTCGAGTCCTGGGTCCGCAGTGCGACGATTCACATCGATGTGAACGCCTTCCCGGAGTTCCCGAACGGCGTTCTCCAGCTCTGGACCGAGGAAGAGGGGGCTCCCTCGTCCTTCGGGCGCGAACCGGTGAGATCGTCAACTGCTACCGCGAAGCGTTGCTTGCCGGAGACGCCCGTCCTGATCGGACCGCAGGGAGAGCCGTCGACGCGTGTCCGCTTCTTCGATGAATGCAGCGACATGGGGATCGAAGGAGCTACGGTGGATCTCTTCCTCGACTCCGTCGACGGTGATTTGACCTGGGACTCGACCCAGCCACACCCCCACGTCGCCGAAGCAACGGATCCGGACGGATACGCCACATTCTCGATCCGAGGAGGAGGGTGCGCGGTTGGACCCGTGTACGCCGGAGACTTGGGAAACGAGAGCTGTGAGGTCCACCTGGCCCGGCGTCAAGTCTCCGGACGTGGACGGAGACTGCGAAGTGACGGAGTCGGATCGTGACTACGTCGTCGCCCAGCTCGGGACCGATGACTTCTGCGCGGATCTCGACGGATCGGGTCTCGTCGACGAAGCGGACCTCGCCATCGTCGACGCGACGTTCGGAGATGCGTGCACCGGAGTCAGTGAGGTGGGAGATCCGATCGACGGTTCGCGTGCTGTTCACGGGCTGTCGGCCTGGCCGACACCGGCGCGGGACCAGGTCGTGTTGCGGCTCGATCCGGCTGCGGCCGGAGACCTCGCGTCAGGAGGAGATCGGGCGTCGGCGGGAGGGCGCACATCGGCCGGAGAAGTGGCGTCGGCCGGAGAAGTGGCTTCTGCCGGAGCGATCCGGATCTACTCGGCATCTGGGCGTGAGGTTCGAACGCTCGATTGGGGCACAGTCCCGTCTGGCGAGCGTCGGGAGCTCGTTTGGGATCTGCGCTCGTCCGGAGGAGGGCTCGTCCCGAACGGAGTCTACTTCGCCACGGCTCGTGTCGCGGGTCGCCGGACGTTGTCGACAACCGTCGTCGTCCATCGGTGAAATCGCCGTAGCGGAGGACTACGCGTCGCGAACACGAGGCTCTTCTTGACGGCGACTCTCAACGTTGAGAGTGATTCGCTCCATAACAAGCCGCTTGAGGGATATCTCGACGGCGACTTCCAGCGCCGAGACTCATTCGCAGCGTACGCAACCCCAACCTGAGGAGCGCCAACGTGATTCCTGTTCTACTCGCCCTCCCGTTCCTGATCCTCGCCTCGACCGTCACCTCCGGTGGCACCGCAGCCTCCTCTCCCTTCGACATGCTCGGCTGGCTCGAGGGGGACTGGGTCCGGCAGACGAAGCGTGGCCTGGCCACGGAGAGCTGGACCCGCGTCAGTGCAAACACGATGGAAGGCGTGGCCTTCGTGTCGGTGGGCGAGGAGATCCACGTGACCGAGTATCTCCGCCTCGAACGGCTCGGCGAGGAAGTCTTCTACGTGGCGAAGCCGAGGGAGAACCCGTTTCCGACTCCGTTCCTCCTGAGAGAATGCGACGAGGAGCACGCGGTCTTCGAGAACCTGAACCACGACTTCCCGCAGAGGATCATCTACACCCGAAACGGGGACGACGGCATGACAGCTCGGATCGAGGGACCTGGAGAGGGAGAGGTGCGTGCGATCGACTTCCGCTTCGAGCGGAAGAAGTGACACCCAGGCTCCCGCATGGTGACGACGCCGCACGTCGAGGCCATCCGGCATCTTCACGGACGCTCGTGACTGGCCCCATCTACACCGCCCCCAAGGGCCCCGACCCACGCCAATACCCGATCCGCCGCTTCGCCGAACGACATCCCTCTCCCTTCACGCCACGCCTGCTCGAACTCCTCCCGGGTGAGACCGCCCCGCACACGCGCGATCACACTTTCCATCTCGTCTTCTTCTCTCGCGCCGAGGCTGACTCCGCCCTTCTCGAGGCAGGTGCGCGCGGCTCCGAACATCCAGGCCGAGTTCGAAGCGTCGTCCCGTGTGAGCGCGAGCGTGGCGGCGGCGGAGATCGCGGAAGCTCCGGCCCAGAGCGCGCCGACCGAGCGTGCGAGCGCGAGAGCTTCCCCGAGTTCGCTCGCCCCCTCCGCGAAGTGACCGAGTTGCACGGAGAGTCCAGCCCGATTCCCCAGGGCGAGTGCGAGGGTGACGTGATCGCCGGACGCACGATGGAGGGTGGCGGCCTCGCCGAAGAGTTCGCGGGCCGCGGCGTGGTCACCCAGTTCGGAGACGAGGACGCCGAGGTTGAGGAGAAGGGTCGCTTCGCCGGCCTTGTCCCCCGCTGTCCTGGAGAGGGCGAGCCCCTCTTCGCAGATGCGTCGCGCGCGCCCGCGATCGCCGAGGCTCCGGTACGCGGCCCCGAGCGCGAGGTGGGCACGCGCCTCCTGGACGGTGTTTCCGAACGACCTGTGGAGGCCGATCGCCTCCTCCAGGTATCCAATCGCTTCCAGCGGTTCGCCCCGCCACGAAGCGAACGCGCCTGCGATGACGAGGGCTCGCGCGCGGGGCGGAGACGGGCCCGCGCCATCGGGCCCCGCAAGCGCCCGATCGAGCTGGCTCTCTGCGAGACTTCCGTAGCCGCGAATGTGCCAGTAGCGCCCGAGGGCCGCGACCATGCGAAGACCACGCAGGCTCGCGTCGGGTTCCGCGTAGCAGTTGTCGAGAGCGAAGAGGAGGTTCGCGTGATCGGCGCCGAGTCGATCGAGCCACTGGCCTTGTTCCGCTCCGGTCAGCTTCGGTTCGGCCTCCTCCGCGAGGGCGAGGAAGTGGTCGCGATGGCGCGCGCGGGCGCGATGAACCTCACCCGCCCGTTCGAGCGCTTCGGCCGCAAACTGACGGATCGGTTCGAGGAGCCGATATCGGGACGTCGGCGTGGCTCCGGGTTCGACGACCACGAGTGACCGATCGAGAAGGGTCGAGATCGCGTCGAGTGACACGAACTCATCGCCGAATTCCGCCACGAACGTGATGGCGGGGAGCGTTGCGCCTCCGGCAAACACTGACAAGAAACGGAACGCGCTCGCGGACTCGGGGCTCAGCTGCTCATAGCTCCACCCGATCACGGCCTGGAGCGCGCGGTGCCTCTCCCCCATCCGTCCGGTTGCGTCCCTCAGGAGCGCGAGCTGCCGGTCGAGCTTCCCGGCGATTTCCGTCACGCGGAGTACGCGGATCCGGGCGGCCGCGAGTTCGATGGCGAGCGGGAGTCCTTCCACTCCGCGACAGATCTCCGCGATGGCGCGCAGGTCGTCAATGTCCGGTGTGAAACTCGGATCGGACTCGGCGGCCCGTTCGAGGAAGAGGGCGACGGAGTCACACTGCTCGAGGCCCCCCGGATCCGCACTCGGGTCGGGCACCGGAAGCGGATCGACGGGAAAGACCTGTTCTCCCGACACCCGAAGCGGCGTTCGGCTCGTGACGAGGATTCGCGGGTGGGCGCGGGTGAGCAGGCGCGACACGAGGTCCCCGCACGGTCCGACGAGGTGCTCGCAGTTGTCGAAGAGGACCAGCGCGGGGGCCGACCCGAGCCGCGTCTGCACCTGCTCGAAGAGCGGGATCCCCGGAGCCTGGCGAAGGCCGATCGT
>JAWKQE010000028.1:0-85852 GCA_041390305.1 Candidatus Eiseniibacteriota bacterium | reverse complement strand
GTAGACCTTGCCCGCAAGACCGTTGGATCCACTCGCGATGAGCGCGGTGATGAGGAAGTCGGGCGTGCCGTCGGCGTTCACGTCCCCGACGCCACGGGTGTCGAAGTTGCCAGCGCCCGCGACTTGCGCACCCGCTCCGAGTCCGAGCTGCGCGGTCGACCAGGCGCGGAGAGAGTCGCCGGTCGCACCGGAGTAGAGGATCGCTTCCCCCGGCCCGAAATACTGAGAGAAGTTGATCGACCGAGGACGAGCGATCAGGTAGTCGGGAACGCCGTCGTTCGTGACGTCACCGACGTTCGCGATCTCGTAGCCGAAGTACTGGTTCGCGGCAAACCCCTCGTGCGTGCGGAGAAGGAGCCCCGTGCGACCCGAGAAGATGTAGACCTTCCCCGAGTCTTCTCCCGCTCCGTCGTGCCTGGGAACTCCCACGCCCATGTCGACCGTTCCGTCCGAGTCGATGTCCCCGAAGAGACGGTTGACGAAGCCGAACTGGTCGTTGTCGGCCTCCCCGTCCCAACTGAAGAGCAGGTCCGTGGGCTCGATGAACTGCGCGCGCGCGGTCCCCACGATCGAGGTGGTGAGTAGCGTCCCGGCGAGAAGCGTCGAGGCGACGGCTGTCAGGACGAGAAACACCGAGGCACGGGATGCCTCCGGTGAGGGCACTGCGACGAAGAGCGCCCGCGGGAGAAACGACGAGCCGAAGCGCGTCCCTCGTATGGACCTCTTGCGGCCAGCGGCCACGATCCCAGGCGCCTTCACGGAGATTTCAGAAGTGGACATGGAGCCTCCAGAGATACGGACGATCGGGTGCCCCGGCAGGGCCCCGCGCGAGGGCGGGAGTTCGTCACACCGGTATAGGCGGCCACGCGAGCCGTCCTGACACTCGAGGCTCGCTTTTTCTTGCGCCGGGCCCTCACTCCGTTCGAGTATCCTCAGAGAAACCCGCTCTACCTGCCGGTCGCGTGTTCCCTCGTCGTGGGGTGTATACCGGCATGGAATGGAAGACGACCCGCGTCTCTCTCCTCCACCGTCTCGCGGACCCATCTGAAGCGATCGCATGGCGTGAATTCGATCGCCTCTACGGCGAGTCGATCCTCCGCGTCGCACTCCGGGCCGGGCTCCAACTGGCAGACGCCGAAGACGTGAGACAGACCGTACTCATCGGACTCGCCTCCGCCCTGCCTCGGTTCCGGTTCCGGCCCGACCTCGGCCGCTTTCGCAGCTACCTCGGACGGAGCGTCTCCAACGCGATCGCCCGCCACCGGACGCGCCAACGGAAGCAGATGTCCCGGGAAGCGGAACACCTGGATGAACGCGGCGATACCACTTCGCTCGGCTCGCATCTCGACGAGATCTGGGAAGACGAGTGGCGACATCGGCATCTCCGAGTCGCGTTCGCGGAGATCCAGCGGACCTACGACCCGAAGTCGGTTCGCGTGTTCGAGAGGCTGCTCGCGGGCGATCCACCTGAGGTGATCGCGCGGGATCTCTCCCTCCGCGTGGATGCCGTCTACAAGATCAAGCAACGGACCCGCGACCGGATGCGGGAACTGGTGCGTGCCCAGATCGAGGTGGAAGACAGGGAGTTCGCATGGCGAAACTGATCCGCGACGTTCCGAGCGGCGACGACTGGTTCGACACGGTCCGGGATGCACTCGCGCCGGTACCGTTGGGCCATCTCGGGCGTTACGAGATCCGACGCGAAGTCGGGCGGGGTGGGCAGGGAATCGTCTATGAAGCGATCGATCCCCGCACGGGCGAACCGGTCGCGCTCAAGCGTCTGCTCGGCGGAAGGAACGCGACCGACGAGGAGATCTCCCGGCTCGCACGCGAAGCGCGAACCATCTCTTCACTCGACCATCCGTACATCGTCCGAGCGCGTGGCGTCGAACGGCTGGAGGGGCACGTCGTGTTCGTGATGGACTGGGTCGACGGTGTGCCACTCATGGCGTGGTGTCGCCCCCACGAGGAAGCTCCGCGACGACTCGGCGAACAGATCGCTCTGTTCCTCGACCTCGCAGACGCTCTGGCGCACGCGCACCGGCGTGGCGTGATCCACCGCGACCTCAAGCCGGCGAACATCCTCGTCGACGCAGACGGGAATCCTCACCTGCTCGACTTCGGACTCGCGCGAGGGAGTCTCGACGACAGCTCCCTTTCGCGCACGAGCCAGTTCCTCGGCACGCCTGCCTTTGCGTCGCCGGAGCAGATGGGACCCGGCCGGAAGGGCGTCGACCTCCGGACGGACGTGTACTCCCTCGGAGTCCTCTTCTATCTTGCCCTGACGGGAGAGATGCCCTACCCCGTCGAAGGCGGGTTTCTCGCCACCGCGAACGCCATTCAGACCTCGCTTCCCCCCCGTCTCCGGAGCCGACGGCGTGACGTCCCCGCGGACCTCGAGGCCGTCGTACTCCGCATGCTGGAGAAGGACCCGGAACGCCGCTACCGATCGATGGACGAGGTTCGTGACGAGCTGAGACGTGTGCGGGACAACGAGCCGGTCGAGGCACGCACACGGACCGCGTTGGGCGACCTCTGGCTCGTCCTGGCGCGTCACCGAGCGGCCGTGGCGGCGATCGCAAGTGCGTTCGTCCTGGTCACGTCGTTCGCGGTCGCCATGACCGTGCTCTACCGCAGAGCCGAGGGCGAGACCGCGAAGGCGGGCCAGGTCGAGGAGTTCCTCGGCACGGTGCTCTCGGCCCCGGAGGCCACGACGAGCGACGACCGGCTCACCGTCCGTGAGTTGCTCGACCGCGCCGCCGCCCGACTCGACGACGAGAGCGACATGGCGCCGGAAGTGAAAGCACGCATCCATGAACGGCTCGCGGGAAGCTACGCCTCCTTCTGGATCTGGGCAGAGACCGAGCGGCACGCCCGAGCGAGCCTCGGGTTCTACGAGTCACTGCGGGGTGACCACGATCCGGAGATCGCACGGACCCTGTGTGCGCTCGGTCTCGCCCAGTCGTTCCTGGGCGACAGCGCCGCGGTCTCGAACCTCGAACGATCGATCTCGCTCGAGGAATCGATCGCCGAAGGAACGGAGGAGTCACTCGCGCGCCGTGCCTCGGCCCATGCGCTGCTCGGCTTCGCACTCTGGAGAGCCTGCGAACCCCCACGCGTCGCGCGTGCCGAAGCGGAGTACTCGCGGGCGTTCGAGCTCTACGACGACGTCACATCGCCGTCCTTGATGGAAGCGGGATCTCACTACGCGTACGCGGCACTGGCAGGCGAGCTGGGGGCCGACGACGACGCAGAGACGAGGTACCGAGACGCCCTCGCCGCCTACCATGCGGCCGTCCCGGAGAACCCGAGAGCGTCTCTCCGCTGTCGAGAGGATTTTGCGAGAACACTCGCCGTACTCGGAAAGCACGAGGAGGCGTGGGCGCAACTGGACTCGGCCTGGACGAATTCGGCACCGTCACCGGGCCGGGTCGAGCGACTCGAGAGGATCGCGCGGGTGCAGGAGGGGCGTGGAGACACGACCGCCGCCGCCGAGAGTCGCCGCCGGGCCCAAGAGCTCGCCGAGCGCCTCGAAGGGTGACCTCACCTGGGCATCGGGAGCGGAACCGTAACGTCGCCGTCACGGCCTAGGCGCGTAACCCTGAGTTCCCTCGTAACCCGTCCATAGATCTCGAGCACGTAGATCGCATCCTCGGTCCAGGCGACGCCGACCGGGGCCCAGCCGGACCGCCTCGGCTCGTAGTACGTTCCCGTTCGTCCGGAACGCTTCGACGCGAGAAGCTGCTTCCCGCCGTAGTATGCGGCCCAGACTCGATCGCCGTCCGCGGACGCGGCGATGCCGTAGACGCGGTTCGTGAACTTGGGGTCGTCCTCGTCCCGCACGTCGGTCAGGACGCCCCGCTTGATGAGTGCGGTCGCGAATGCATCCGAACTCCGCTCCGCGCGCGAGATCTCACGCACCCGCGCGCCATCGAGGACGAAGAAGTCGCCCTCTTCCGACATCGTCATGGAACGGATCTCGTTGAAGCGGGCCCGATCGACACCACCGTCCGCCTGACCCCGGAGGACGGAGCCGAGGAACGTGGTCACGTCACCACTGGGACTGCGGTAGCGGAGTCGCCCATTCCAGCCGAAGTAGACCCCACCTTCCTCGTCGACCTGGAAGCACGGCCCCTCGAAGAGGGAATCGGCGGCCGTCCACGAGATGTAGAACGCGCCCCGGTCGCTCGGGATTGTCGCCGCAGCATCGGCCTCGACGATCAGCGGGGGCCCTGGGCTCGTGACGTCCATCCGCACCAATCCACACATCGGGATCCGGACACTGTCCTCCGCGGCGTTCACGATCGGAACGTAGGCGCCGACGGATACGAAGAGGTCCCGTCCACGAAGCTGGAGGTCACGAACTCCCGGCGCCACGAGCACTTCGTGCACGAGCGACATCGTATCTGCTTCCGGATCCGACTCGCGCACCGAGAACGCCTCGGCCTCGATCTTCCAAACGCGCCCCGGCTCTTCCCGTCCGTCCGCGACGAACACGTTGCCCTCGGTGTCCAACGCCAGCCCCCACGCGTGGATCTCGCTGTGCTCGCGGAAAGGCGGAGATGCACCCGGTTGCGAGAAGCAGACGAAGGCGAGCGCGAACGTCGTCACGGCGATCGGCAGAATCCCCGAGAACCGGACCCGGCGCCGAGACGTCGTGTCAACCGTACCGGCTGGGCCCGGCACGAAAGCGCCGGCCGCACCCTCCAAGTGTGGCGAGACCGCGGCGGTCACGCCTCCCCGACGCGACCGGATTCGTGCGCTACTCATCGAGATGACACGTGAACGTGTGTCCACTCCCCGCCTCCTTCAGCGGCGGAACCTCGACCTTGCACTTCGCCATCGCGACCGGGCAGCGCGTGTGGAACGGACAACCCGGAGGCGGATTGATCGGAGACGGCACGTCTCCCTGGAGGACGATCCGCTCGCGCTTGGCCGTCGGGTTCGCGACCGGCACGGCCGAGAGGAGCGCCCTCGTGTACGGGTGTCTCGGGTTCGCGAAGAGCGCCTCCGTATCGGCGATCTCGACGATCTTGCCCAGGTACATCACCGCGACCCTGTGGCTGATGTGCCGAACGACCGAGAGGTCGTGGGCGACGAAGAGATAGGAGAGGCCGAATTCGTCGCGAAGATCCATGAGCAGGTTGATGACCTGTGCCTGGATCGATACGTCGAGAGCCGACACCGCCTCGTCGCAGACGATGAACTTGGGCCGGAGCGACAACGCCCGCGCGATCCCGATCCGCTGCCGCTGCCCGCCCGAGAACTCGTGCGGGTACCGGTTGATGTAGACCGGATCGAGCTTCACCCGGTCGAGCAGTTCGCCGACCCGGTCTTCCAGTTCGCTCGTGGACGAGGTGAGTTTGTGGACCCTGAGTCCCTCACCGATGATCTCGAGCACCGACATGCGCGGATTGAGCGACGCATACGGGTCCTGGAAGATGATCTGCATGTTCCGGCGGAGGCGTCGGAGCTCGGACTTGCTCGCCTTGAGCACGTCGGTGTTCTCGAACTCGACGTGCCCGTCCGACGGTTCGATGAGACGGAGAAGCGAACGCCCCACCGTCGTCTTGCCACAGCCGGACTCGCCGACCAACCCGAGAGTCTCGCCTGGCTTGATCTCGAAGCTGACGTCGTCCACTGCTTTGACCTGGGCAACGACCCGCCTCATGACGCCCTTCCGTACCGGGAAGTGTTTCTTGAGGTGGCTGACGCTGACGAGCGGTTGGCCGTTGCCGTAGTACGGATCAGACACGGAACGTACCTCCCCCGAGCTTCGCCAGTTCTTCGTCGGTCATCGGGAAGTGGCAGGCCACGGTGTGCCCGTTGCCATGGTCCTTGAGACTCGGTTCGATCTCCGCACAGCGTGGTTGCGCCTTGAAGCAGCGCGTCCGGAACTTGCATCCGCTCGGGAAGGCGAGCGGATTCGGCACCGCTCCGGGAATCTCGAGCAGCCTCGGATTCCCCTGGACGTGCATCTCCGGCAGCGACTGGAAGAGTCCGAACGTGTACGGATGGCGCGGCATCCCGAAGAGCGTCACCGTGTCCGCATACTCGACGATCTTGCTCGCGTACATCACCGCCACGTGGTTGCTCATCTCCGCAACGACCCCGAGGTCGTGCGTGATGAGGAGGATCGACATCCCGAACTCCTTCTGCATCTCGCGGAGGAGGTCCAGGATCTGCGCCTGGATCGTGACGTCGAGAGCCGTGGTCGGTTCGTCCGCGATGAGGAGCTTGGGGTCGCAGGCGAGCGCCATCGCGATCATGACGCGCTGCTTCATTCCGCCCGAGAGCTGGTGCGGATACTCGTCGACCCGCTGCTCCGGCGACGGAATGCCGACCCGTCCCAGCATCTCGATCGCGTACGCGTGTGCGTCCTTGTCGTTCATCTTCCGGTGGAGCTTCACCGTCTCCTCGATCTGGTCTCCGACCGTGTAGACCGGATTGAGGGAGGTCATCGGCTCCTGGAAGATCATGGCGATGTCGTTTCCGCGGATCGTCTGCATCTCGTCCATCGAGACGTTCAGGAGATTCCGTCCCTCGAAGAGGATCTCACCACCCGCATAGACCGTGGGCGGCTCCGGGTTGAGCCGGAGGATCGACATCGCGGTGACGCTCTTCCCGCATCCGGACTCGCCGACGACGCCGAGCGTCTCCCCTCTCCGGATCTCGTAGCTCACCCCGTTCACGGCCATCACCATTCCTTCCTCGGTGTCGAAGAAGGTCTGGAGCTGGTCGATCCGGAGGAGCACGTCTCCCATACCTGGATTCGGTGTGCGTTCCGTCATCAGTGCGTCACCTTGAGGCGCGGATCGAGCGCGTCACGTACGCCCTCTCCGAAGAGGTTGTAGAGCATCACCGTCAGGAAGATGAGGAAGCCGGGGAAGATCTGGATCCACCAGTGCTCCGCCGAGCGGCTCTCGATGAGGAGCGAGCCCCACGACGGCACGGGCAGCTGGATCCCGAGGCCGAGGAAGGAGAGGGCGGATTCCGTGAGGATCCCCGATGCGACGCCGAACGTGGCCGCGACGAGCACGGGTCCGAGTGCGTTCGGCAGGATGTGGCGGAAGATCGTCCGCCCCACGCCCACTCCGAGCGCTTCGCTCGCGATCACGAACTCCTGACCCCGAAGCCTGATGAACTCTCCGCGTACGAGTCGCGCCACCCCCGTCCACCCGACCAGTCCGATGATGACCATGATGTTGAGGATGCTAGGGCCGACGAACGCGACGATGATGAGGATGAGGAAGAAGGCCGGGAACGTCTGCACGATCTCGATCACGCGACTGATCGCGATGTCGACTCCCTTCCCGAAGTACCCGGCGAGCGAGCCCAGGATGATCCCGATGAAGACGGAGATCCCCGTACCGACGAGTCCAACGGCCAGGCTCACCCGCCCGCCCCACACGATGCGCGCGAGGAGGTCACGCCCGAGGCTGTCCGTGCCGAGGAAGTGCCGGAAGACGCTGTTCCGCTCCGGCTCGAGGAACTCGATCTCGACCGGCTTGGCCGGACGCGGGAGGTTCGTCGTCGGATCGAGACGCCCGGCCCGGGGCCCGTTGACGTAGAAGCCGGCGTCGTCGATCTCGGAGTTGTGATGCCAGGTCGGAGGCCGGAAGACTTCGTCTCCGTTCGTCTCCGCGATGCCGTAGGAGATCGGCGGGAAGAGCACGTACTTCGCGAACACGTCGCCGTTCGTGAGGCCCGTCTTGTAGGTCGAGACGAAGAAGCTCGCGGACTGCCCCTGCCAGAGCAGCGCGGCCAGGAGCGGGAGGGCGAGGAAGGCGAGCGCCTTCCGTCTCCGCGCCCGACGGATCCGGAGGCGATCCCCACGGAGCACGGCCGCGTTGACGATCCGGTTCCAGATCGGGAAGAGCAGCGTCACGGCCATGAGCACCATGAAGAAGATCTCGCCCCGGGAGAGGTTCTGGAGAATCGGAAAGGCATGGAACGGCTCGAGGCGTACGGTCTGCCCCGCCTTCACCTCGGACCAGGTCACGACCGGCTTCATCTCCCGCTGTACCTTCTCCGCGAGAGAGCGCAGCCTGGAGACGTCCTCGGCCGATGCCGTCCCGCCCTGGCGCGTGGTAGCCGCGATCGACTTCGCCTTGGCCCACAGTTCGTCGACGGGTGCCCGATCGTCCTTCGAGAGCTGCCTCCCGACGACCGAAACGCGATGCTCGATGGCGCGGAGCTGTTGGTCGACCACGCTCCGCCACGGCATCGGCTCTACCCCTTGGGCCAGGCTCTCGCGGTAGCCCGACTCGCCCCCGGTCGCGCTCTCTGCCAGCGCCCCCGCCACGAGCGGCAACTCACGCTGCGCTTTCCGGTAGCTGGAGAGGTCCACGCCATGGAAGTAGATCGGCCGGTCGTTCGCGATGAGCGGTGCATAGATCGCGATCGCGTAGAGCAGGATGAGCACGTAGAGCGCGAACATGGACAGCTTCCGCTTCCGGATCTGTCCGAGCACGATGTCGACGTAGTCCTTGCTGTAGACCTCGCGCTTCGCCGCCTTGGGGGCGGCGACACTCTCGGGCGCGACGGTGGCCATGCTCTCAGTCATAGGCGATCCGCGGGTCGACGAAGGCGTAGGTGATGTCGGAGACGAGGAATCCGAGGAGGGTCATGAAGGCGGAGAAGGTGGTCGTCGCCATGACCACGTTGTAGTCCCGCTGGACGATCCCCTCGTAGGCGTAGAGTCCCATCCCCGGAATCGTGAAGATCGTCTCCACGATGACCGATCCGCCGATCAGGATCGGGAGCACGCTCGCGAAGAGGGTGACGACCGGAATGAGCGAGTTCCGGAGCGCGTGCTTGAAGATGACCACCTTCTCGGCGAGCCCCTTCGCGCGTGCTGTCCGGATGTAGTCCTGACGGATCACGTCGAGCATTCCGACCCGCATCTGACGGGAGAGATAGGCCAGGCTCGTATAGGTGAGCACGATGACGGGAAGGATCCCGTGCATGATCGTGTCCTTGATGTACTCCCACTGCGTGAAGGTCGCGGCGTCCTTGTCGTGCAGCCCCAGGACCGGAAGCCAATCGAGCCCCGCCGCACCGAAGGCGAGGATGAGGAGGAGCCCGGCCCAGAAGGACGGCAGTGAGTAGAGGATGAAGAGGATGATCGTACTCACCTTGTCCGCCACCGATCCCTGTTTGACCGCGGAGAGGATGCCGAGCGGAAGGGCGATGAGGTAGGAGAGGAAGACGGAGATGAGGGAGAGCGGCACCGTGATCTTGAGCCGGTCCCCGATCTCGTCCCGCACGGCGACGTTCGGCCGGAAGAATTCGTAGCCGAAGTCCAGCTTCGCCACCGACGCGATCCAGTAGCCGTACTGGACCATGAGCGGATCGTCGAGCCGGTACCGTTTCCGGAACTTCGTCACCGCGTCTTCCACGTTCGTATTGGTCGAGATCGTCTGCCCCTCGCTCCCGGCTCCGACCGCGCCCGCGGCCAGGCTCGCGGGGTCACCGGGAGCGAGTCGCATCACGACGAAGAGGAGGAGGGTGATCCCGATCAAAGTCGGGAACATCCAGAGGATCCGGCGGATGATGTAGGAGGTCACGCTCGTTCTCCTCGGGCTCCCGTGGGAGCCCGCCTTGCCGTTCGGATGGAAATGGGGTCGTGGGTCGGATCAGGCGCCGGGAAGCGGACGGGTTCCGGGCGTACCTTCCTCATAATAGAAGTCCCGGAGCCGATAGCCAGGTGAGAACTTGTAGAGCCGCACACCTCTGAGCTCCTTGTTGAACGCGATCTTCCGCGGCACGTTCCAACCGAAGAGGAACGGCTGCTGGTCGTAGATCCTACGGTGGAGCTGGTGCCAGATCTCGTACCGCTTCTCCGGATCGAGCTCGACCCGGCCGCGATCGATGAGGTCGCTCGCGACGTCGTCACGGTAGCCCGCCATGTTCCCGGTCCGCCGGTCGAAGGTAGCCTCGTCCTTGTGCCACGAGCCGTACGGATCGCCTTCGATGTCGTTGAGCGTCCAGGCCAGGTTCGCCGCGTCGAAGTCGCGATCGAGGATCCGCTCGATGAACGTCGCCCATTCGAGCGGCTGGATCGTCATCTTGACTCCAACCCGCTCGTACTGCTCCTGCATCTTCTGGAGGAGCGTCTCCGACGCCTTGTTCCCCGTCGGCATGAGCGCATTGATGACGAGGTCCTTGCCGTCCTTGTCCACGATGCCGTTTCCGTCCCGGTCGTACCACCCGGCGTCGGTGAGGAGCTCCTCCGCCTTCGTCACGTCGTACGGGATCGGCGTGACGGCCTGGTCGTAGGCCGGTCCGAACCGGAACTGGGAGAACGTGCCGCGAAGCGCGAGGCCCTGGTAGTTCGTCCGGGTCCACTCGTCGGCATCGAACGCGTAGGCCAGCGCCTGCCGGACCCGGTAGTCGTCGAACTGAGGCTTGTAGGTGTTCCAGACCGTGAAGCCGATCGAGCCAACGTAGGTGTAGGACTTGTAGAAGCTCTCCTTGAAGACCTCGGACTCGGTCGCCTCACCGACGAAGTCTTCCGACTTCACGCGGTCGAAGATGTCGACTTCCTTGTTGAGGAGAGCCTGGAAGGCAGAGTTGTCGTCGCTGATGTAGCGCCACCGGATCACGTCGACATAGCCGGCATACTCGGGGGCGGGGTTCCAGAAGCCGTCGAACTTCTCGGCCTCGAGGTACTGCCCCTTCTCCCACTTCGTGAGCTTGTAGGGCCCGAGTCCCACCCAGTCGATGTTGTGCGGGTTCTCGTTGACGTGCGTCCCCTGAGCCTCCGCGGTCGCGTTCGGATCGTAGTCGACGTTGGCCGGATCGGAGAGATTGTAGAGATGGCTCGGCAGGATACAGAAGCCATCGCTGAAGATCTGGAGCGCGGCGAAATACTGGTCCTTGTAGTGGAACCTCACCGCGAAGTCGGTCAGACGCTCCGTCTTGATGACCGGATCGAACTGCCAACGCTTCTCGTCGCAGTCGACGTTCGGATTCTTGAACGCCTCCATCGTGAAGACGACGTCGTCAGCATCGAACCGCTGGCCGTCGTGCCACTTCACGTTCTCGCGCAGATGGAAGGTGAAGACGGAACCCCGGACCAGTTCCTCGACTTCGGACTTCGGAACGCGCCGCTCCGCCGTCGAGTTGAAGCTCGAGCCCGAGGTCACCACGTAGTCGTCACCGTCCTCGGTCACCGTACCGAAGAGGACGTTGGCGTTGTCGTCGCCACGCCCGCCCTTCAGGACCACCGTGTCCTCGACGTCGTAGCTCGTGCAGAGCACGGGGTCGTAGACCCAGGTCGCGGGGTTGAACTCGATGAGCGACGAGTGGATGTCGTAGTGGATCCAGTGGATGACGGCCGAGTTCTCGGTGAGGAAGTTGAGATTCGGGGGCTCGCTCGCGATGTGCTGGATGACGCGGCCGCCCATCGCCGGCTTCACCTCACGCTTGTCCGGATTGAAGAAGTCCGCGGGCGGCTTGCCGGGGCCGGCGAGGTCGAACTTCGTGACGCCGGCCGCGGCCATCTCGGGGGGCACGCCGGCGTAGGCGTCCTCGGCCGAGCCGGACCCCGACCCACTACCGGACGATCGTTCCTTCGCGGGTGCGTCGCCATCCTCCGGATAGTTGCTTCCCCCACCGCAGCCGGCGGCGAAGAGAGTCGCGCCCAGTGCGAGTGGCAAACAGAGGGCACCGAGTAACCCGAGTCGCTGGTTCTTCGTCATTGTCTTCCTCAGGGGATTCGAGTTGAGACGGCGGAAAACCATCGGGCCGACAGCGGCCGCCGCATGCTCTAATGTCTCACTGCGCGTCGACCGTTTCGATCGACGGCCCCGGCGACATGAGGGGAGCCTAACGGATCGACCCCGAAGGGTCGAGGATCCGGGCATCTCACGTCCAAACAAACGAACGTTCGTAACCGAGAGAACGATGATCCCTCCGATTCCCCGACGCGATGCCTTCAGCGCTGCCATCGACAGCGTCGACCCTTCGCTTCCGGGAGCGGATCTCGAGCTGTTCGAGCTCGTCGCCCACCAGCTCGACCGATTCCATGCCCTGAGTGCCTTCGAGCGCCGCGACCCCGCCTTTCGCATCCTCGATGGACTCGCGTCCTGGGCAAAGGTCTGGGGAGGACAAGGCAGTCCATACGAGCGGGTCCTCCTTCAGGTGTGGAACCCGACGCAGACCTGGCTCAACTCGACGTTCCTCGACCTCTTCCCGAACGAAGCCGTGGTCGTGAACTCCCTCCCCTTGCCCCGCTTCCTCACCATGCAGGGGCTCGGGACCTCGATCGCTCTCGTCCTCTCCCACCGTCCGTCGTGGACCATCGCCGCGGCCCTCCTCACGGAGAACATGGACGCGACGGACGCGAGTTGGACGCTCATCCGCGCCACGGAGCAGAGGCTCCAGAACGGATGGGCCGGAGAGGAGATGACGGCATGGATCCTCGGTGGAAGTGTCGACCGGGATGGCCCCCGCGCTTCACTCATCCGCCAGGCACTTCTCGAAGCACGCGTGCCCGACGATGGGATCGACTCCCCTTGGAGCCCACGCACACCGGACACCGGACCGATCCACGTCGTCTACGATAGGACGGAAGGCAGGATGCGTCCGTTCAACCCCGGCTTCGACCCCGTCTACTACAACATGCGGACTCGGCTCGACCGCGAGAAGTCCCGCGTCCACTCCATGAAGGAAGCCCCGACGCTCATCTGGGCCTTCCAGGAGGTTCGATGAGCAGCCTGCCCGTTGCGGAGATCATTGCGATCGGAGACGAACTCCTCTCCGGCGAGACGGTGGACACGAACTCCAACTACCTCGACGGACGGCTCGAGTCGTGGGGATGGGTCGTGGCCCGTCACACCACGGTGGCCGACGACACGCAGGCCATCGCCGCGGCGATCCGGGAAGCCGCCGGCCGGGCCGATCTCGTCATCACCTCGGGCGGACTGGGCCCCACCGCGGACGACCTCACACTCGAGGCCTGCGCCCAGGCACTCGGGTGCGGACTCCGGCTCGACGAGACCGTACGCGCCCGGATCGAAGCCCGCTTCCGCTCGTTCGGACGCGAAATGACCCGGAACAACGAGCGTCAGGCCATGGTCCCGGAGATCGGTGAGGTCATCATCAACGAGTCCGGCACGGCACCCGCGTTCCACTTCACGCTCGAGAACGCGAAGGTGTTCGTCCTGCCCGGCGTACCGCGGGAGGTGCGCTGGTTGATGAACAAGAGGCTCGAGGAGGTGCTCGATCACGGGACGCCCGCGGTGTTCCGACGTACGGTCAAGACCGTTGGGATGGGCGAGAGCAAGCTCGCCGACGCCGTCGAGTCCATCGTCGAGACCTACCGCGACCGCGTTCGCTTCGGCTATCGCGCGGTCGGGATGGAAACGCACGTGAAGCTCGCGATTCTGGGCGACGGTACGGCCGGCGCTGGTGAGGGCTCCGACGACAGCGCACACGTCGGCGCGAGAGAAGCCTCCGCCACTGCGCTCCTCGACGAGGTCGAAGGCGCCCTTCGGAACGAGCTCGGCGACGCCGTCTACGGAACGGACGAGATGTCCCTCGTCGACATCGTGGCCGAGAAGCTGATCGCGAAGGGCCTCACCGTGGCAACCGCGGAATCCTGCACCGGCGGCCTCATCGGCAAGATGCTGACCGACCGTGCCGGAGCCTCCGAGTACTCCGTCGGGGGCTGCGTCACGTACTCCGACGACTCCAAGGTCCAGCTCCTCGGAGTCGACGACGTCGACCTCGAGATCTTCGGCGCGGTCAGCGACAAGATCGTCGGCCAGATGGCCAAGGGCGTCCGCAAACGTCTCCACGCAGACTGGGGCATCGCCGCGAGCGGCATCGCCGGACCCGACGGAGCGACGAAGGACAAGCCGGTCGGCACCGTCTTCATCGCGATCGCGGGACCGGACCGCCTCCAGACGAAGCGTCTCCAGCTGCCCGGCGACCGGGAAATGGTCCGGATGAACACCGCGAAGATCGTGATCGACTGGCTGCGAACGGCGATCTAGACGCGCTGCGTCCGATGCAGCGTCCCGTCGACACGCGCACGCCGTGCGCGCGCTCGCGCGGCTCTAGGCGGCTCACATCGGCCGCGGCATGTCGAACGTCGCGCCGGAACGGACGCGGACGTATCCATCGCCCCCCAACTTCCCGATCACACGGAGCTGATCCAGCTCCGGATGGCCGTCGTCGTTCAGGATCGACTCGTCCAGATGGATCCGCAGGATCTCACCGATCACGAAGTTCCCCGCCATCGGGCCGCTCCCCGGCGAAACGATCTGAAGGAGACGCATCTCGAGCGCGGCCGGGGACTCGAGCGCACGCGGCGCGGCCACGAGATCGGACTTCACCGCCGTGAAGCCGCCGAGTTCGAACTCGTCCACTTCCGGCGGAACCGGCGCGGCCGTCTCGTTCATCCCACTCGCGATGTCCTCCGTCACGATGTGGATCACGTATTCCTTCGTCTCTGCGATGTTGCGGAGCGTGTCCTTCGGCTTGCCTTCCCGGTCGTTGACCGGACAGAACACGGCGGCGGGCGGATTGAGACCGCCAAGCGTGAAGTAGGAGAACGGGGCGAGGTTCGCGATCCCCGACGACGAGATGGAACTCACGAACGCGATCGGACGCGGAAGCACGATCCGGTTGAGAAGGCCGTGGAGCTGTCTCGGGCCTAAATCCTGCGGGTCCTTGATCATGTCTCGTCCTTTCCCTGGACATCCGAGGCAGCTTAGCGGATGGCGGGCAGGGCTTCCACGAAGCCTCGAAACCGCCCTCCCCTATGGTCCATGGCTGCCCGACCGCCCCCCCAAACGAACACCACACCGTGATAACCCTCCCCGAACTCGTCTTTCCGCGCCGTCAGAGCTACCTTTCCGTCGAGGTCGCGAATCACACGGGCCGAGAAGACAACTCGCAGTGGCACCGTGAGCGGCTCGAGGCGAAACCCCGGGGAACGGAGTTCGAAACACCCCAGCCCAACAGCTCCACCGCACCCCGCTCCCTTCCCTGGGGTTCTCGCGACCTCACGATCCCGGACGGAGCGACGAGAGAAACGCCTGGAACGCGTCGCGGTTCGCTTCGACGGTCTCCTTGGGTCCGGTCAGCTTGAAGAACCAGTTCGCGTCCGGCCCCTCCACGATCGCGCCGAGCAACTTGTAGCCAGGGAACTTCTCCCCGCTCCCACCCATCGAGTTCTGATAGGTCCCCTCGGCTTCGGTGAGCAGCGTCGGCATTCCGCCGAACGAAGCCTGCTCCGTCTTCATCGTGTCGGTGGCGGGACTTCCGTCCGGATGGCTGAGCTGGCCCGCCCAACGGGTCGCGTTCGCCATGGCGTCGCCTCCCTGGCCAGGCCCGAAGTAGAAGACGACGAGCTCGGCGGCGCCTGCGTCTCCAGGCACGGAGAACTGCGCCTTCCGCATTCCGCTCGACGGCGTCTCTTCCGTCCATCCTGCCGGGGTCTCCCAGGACATCCCGGTCTCCCCGTTGCCCGCTCCCGGGGCCGGAGGCTGGATCTGTTGCGACGGGGTCTGCGTCGTCATCTGGGACGGCGGAGCCTGCTTCGAGGTCGCGGCTCCGATCTCGGCCTCTTCCTTTCCACAGGCAGACCAGAACGCGGCGGCCGTCGCCAGGGCGGCAACGAACAGGGCCCCAGCCCAGATGGACGGCATACGGTGTTTCGGCATCGGGATCTCCTCTCCTTCGATCACCTGTCCTCGGACCACGTCTCCTGAGGACGTCTCCTGAGGACGCCTCCTCGGATCACCTCTTCTCGGATCGCTCGGCCCGCTCGGCGGCGGGACTGCTTGCGTCTGTGCCATGCCTCGAACCCGCGAGGCTAGATCGGTTGAGCCCCGACGGCAAGGGAACTGCCGTCCCGCAGTGATTCCCCCGAACTTCGATTGCAACCTTCGGAGGTCCGAATTCGTACTGAATTGGGGAGTCGGTTCCTTGGGAGGGTGGGCAGGCAGCGCAGCGTCATCCCCGCCGACCGTGGACGAACCCGGCGTCGTGATGATTTCGACGCGACCAGCACCGCCCCCGCCACCCCTGTGACGAAGGAGGGTCCATGAAAACCGTTTGTGCTCTTTTGGTTTGCGCGGCGGCCGGCGTCTTTCTGACCGGCGGACCGGCGAACGCCGAGGAGTTCGACCAGTCGCTCGAGTTGGGCGCCGAGTCGGTCGTCCTGACGAACCTCATTGGAAAGATCGAGGTTCACGGTCACGAGGGGAAGGAGTTTCGAGTCGACATCCACGTCCGCGGGGAGGACGCGGACCGGAAGCTCCTCCGGATCGAGTCCGACGAGGGCCGGAGGAGTGTGATCGACATCGTCTTCCCCCTCGACGAGGAACGGGACTTCGTCTACCCACCGCTCGGGCACTCCGAGTCTTCGATCTCGGTACGGAGCACAGGAAGCCATCGCGAAGGCTGGCTCCGTCATCTGCTCGGCTCGGTCGGCGGTGACCGGATCCACGTGCGGGGATCGGGTCGAGGGCTCGAAGTCTGGGCAGACGTCGACGTCTACGTGCCCGAAGGCGGACGTCTCCGGGTCGAGCACGGAATCGGACGGATCGAAGCCGAAGGCGTACGTGGAGACCTGTCGCTCGACATCAACGCAGGTCCGATCGTCGCCGAGAACGTGACCGGCGAGGTCTCGGCCGATACCGGGGCGGGGCACATCAACATCGCAGACGTCACGGGCGAACTCCGCTGCGACACCGGAAGCGGAAACGTCGAAGCAGAACGAGTGCGTGGCCCCTATGTCGGCGTGGACACCGGCAGCGGAAACGTCGCCCTCCGCGACGTGACGTGTGAGGAGCTGGTCGTCGATACGGGAAGCGGCGGAGTCCGCGGCATCGGTCTCTCGGCCGAGGATGCGAACGTCGATACCGGGAGCGGCAACGTCACGCTCGAGTTCGCGCATATGGGTGACGGCAGCTTCGTCGTCGACACGGGGAGCGGCGGGATCGACCTCATCCTCCCGGAAGACGCCTCCGCCGACGTGGTCGCGGAGACCGGGAACGGACGGGTCGAAGTCGACGTCGAAGGCGCCACCTTCCACCATCGTGACAAGGAGGAGGTCGCACTCGAAGTCGGACACGGAGACGCGAGAGTCTCGCTCGACTCGGGAAGCGGGCACATCTCCATCACGAACTGAGCTCACGGAACCTGTCGGCGCAAGCAGCCGGACAGGCACCAGTCGGTCGGGCGCTGGGGCGTAGATAGCAGCCGTCCCGTCACGATGCTGCGGGTAGGTGGGGCCGCGTCGTCACTGCGAGGCGTATCAGAGGTACTTCTGGTACGCCTCTACCGCAAGCTGGTCGACCCGCTCGTTCTCGGGGTGGCCGTCGTGGCCCCGGACCCACTCGAACGTGCATTGGTGTCGGCGCACTTCCGTGACCAGATCGATCCAGAGTTCACGATTCTTGACCGGCTTCTTGTTCGCGGTCTTCCAACCGTTCCGCTCCCACCCCTGGATCCACTCGGTGAGCCCCTTGATCACGTAGTTCGAGTCGCTCACCACGTGGATCTTGGACGGAGCCTTCTTGATCTGCCGGAGCCCTTCCAGCACCGCCATCATCTCCATCCGGTTGTTCGTGGTCTCCGGATCGCTGCCGGTGAGTTCGACCCGCTTTCCGGAGGAAGGACTGGCGAGGATGGCGGCCCATCCACCCGGTCCCGGGTTTCCGGAGCATGCGCCGTCGGTATAGAGGATGACGTCTGGTGCACTCATGACGCGGGAGACTACTCGACCTCTCCCTTTCGCGCGACCGCGGAACTGCAACGCACGAATCGGCGATCGTCTACGCGAGAGTCCGAAATCGTCGCCTCGGGCCCGGCCGAGCGAGTGCGGTGAGCTACCCGAGCAGGCCCAGGATCCCGAGTACCCACACCGAGACGACGAGCGAGATCCACGCCGACCACTGGAG
This sequence comes from Candidatus Eiseniibacteriota bacterium, assembly GCA_041390305.1. Taxonomy (GTDB): domain Bacteria; phylum Eisenbacteria; class RBG-16-71-46; order CAIMUX01; family CAIMUX01; genus JACKCR01. Next base: position 67,931 of record JAWKQE010000028.1, on the reverse strand, counting down.
CCCGGTCGCCGCGCGGACTCCTTTCGGGAGCGGATCCGTGTTCTCGTAGGCACGGAGGAGTCCGCCCTCTTCTCCTTCCCGTGGACGGAGACGAACACGTAGCTGGACGAGGAGCCCCCAGAGCCCTCGCATCGCGATCGGGACGAGGAGCGGAAGCGCATAGACGCGGACGTCGCCGATCCCGCCGGTGACGATGCCGATCCCGGCGAGTGCGAGCCACGTCTTCCCGAGAAGGCGCTCCGGCCGGCCGCGGGCGCGGAGCAGCACCACCCAGGCCGCCGCGAACGAGAGCAGGATGCCGTAGATGAGCGCTTGGAGCAGCTGGTAGGCCGGGCCTTCGTACGGGAACCGATCGAGCGTGACGGCGTCGTTCCACCCCGAGAACCCGACGAACGTCGTCGCTCGACGTCCCCAGATCCGGACGAGCTTCCAGGGCTCGGCGCACGCGAACCCAACCACGTCACCGAGCGCGAGTCGGTTTTCGAGGATGGGAGTGTGATCCGGGACGCGGGTGGTCCGGCCGGGGATCACGAAGTCCAGCGTGTGCTCCCCCGGGATCGTCGCGGCCCGCCAGCGCACGGCCCAGGTGGTGTCGACGAAGACCAGCTCGTCGTAGAGCCGGCTGTTCCGAACGATCCACGGAGTCACGACGGCCGAGAGCGCCACGACCGCCAGCACGATGCGGGGCGCGAGCCGGACGGCCGACGCCGCCCTGCCGCGCGGTGCCCACGTGCGCCCCCCGAAGGCCCGGCGACCGAGCAGGAGGACGAGGATCGGGACGAGGAGACCGAACCGTCCCAGCAGCACCATTCCGAACACCGTCCCGGCCAGGACCGTCTCGAACCAGGACGGGTAGGGACGATTCCGGATCCACGCGTGGACGCCCACCGCCCAGAGAAACGCGACGAGGAGCGCGGGCGTGAAGTGACGGAGGAGCGCGATCGCCTGAGGGAAGAAGCCGGTGAAGACGCCCGCGAGCCAGGCGTAGCGGGAACTCAGCCCGGTGTAGCGAACGATCAGCGAGACCGAGGTCGCGAACCCGGCGAGCAGGACCACCTGGGACAGAAGGACGGCCATGTGGCTGTAGCCCAGGGACCGGTAGAAGATCGCGAGGTAGTGTGGGTAGAGCGGCGGCACGACCGCGGTCGGTCCGAACCCGAGCCCCACGGCGAGCCGAAGCCCGAGCTGGTCGAACGCGAGCCCCGGTCCGAGGTAGGCGTCTGCCGGGTTCAGGATGACGGCGGTCCCCATGACCAGGACGGCGACGAACAGCCCGAGAAGGTAGAGCTCCCGCCTCCACGAGGAGGTGTGCTTCGCGGTGTGTGTCACTCCCTTGCTATCGGTTCCCGCGAACGGGATCTCGCCCGGCGACCCACTCGGCGGGCAGACTCACCAGCACCATTGTCAGCATATGTGACAGCACTCGTACGAGTTGTCGCATCAGTAGTGTCACCAGTACGCCTTTGTCCACATCCATACCCACATCGTGGACAACTCCGTCCACAATGCCGGATTCACGCGTAACCACAATCGCACCAGTATATTGACTGAATCACAGCTCCACCCTGTCCCCTTCTTCCGCGCATAGATATCCACGTCTCTCGAGTTCGCGGCTGGCGTCACTCGACGGATCGAGAAGTGGGTTGGTGTGATTGAGGTGGAGGAACCGGACCCGCCCCCGCAGATCCGGACCGAGGCGATCCAGCCGCTCCATCGTGGTCACCACCGGCGGGTGTGGGATCTCGGACCGGGCGCGACTCGGCAGCTCCGACTCGTCGAAAAAGGTGGCGTCGAGATAGGCGATGTCCACCAGGCCGACCTCGTCCTCGAGAGACCGCCCCCACTCCTCCCAGCGGTCGATGTCCGGCAGGAAGAGGACGGACCGCCGCGGCCCTACGATCCGGAACGCGACCGTCTCGGAGAACTCGCCGCGGTGCGGCACCTCGATCGGCTCGACGGAGAGTCCCGGCCCGATCTCGACCCGCTCCCCTTCGCCGAGGATCCGGAGTTCGATGTTCCCGAGGGAGACGAGCTGGCTCCATGGGCCGTTCTGTGCCAGGAACCGGCCGAGCTTCGGCATGGCGTAGACGGGCACCCCGCGCGTTCCGAGTGACTCCCGGCCGAGCTGCGCGAGACCCAAGTAGTGACCGATGTGCGCATGGGTCAGGAAGACTCCGTCGAGGATCGGCCGCGGCCGGATGGCCGCGGAGTCCGACCAGTCGAGGAGCCGCTGGAGCTGGAGCGGCAGCTCGGGTGTCGCCTCGATCAGCCATCGAGCACTCGTTCGGCTGTCGACGATCCCGAGGCAGGCCGGAGCCCGTCGGAGGGACGGATCGGCCCACGCGCGCGCGCAGCACGGCCGCCGACATCCCGCGTGGGGAACGCCCGCATCCTGTGCCACCCCGAGTACGAGGAGTTCCGCGCCCCGGTCCATGCTCCGAAGCAACGATCCAACGGCGACGGGTGCCTCCAGACCCTCCCCGCCGGAGGGCAGGCCGGGGTTCGTGAGGTTCGGAGACATCTACGGGTCTCCTCCTTTCCTCGGACGTTCCTGATGCGATAGTCTCGCGGTTCGGCTTCGGCACATCGTCGATCGTGTGCCGGCCTCGAGCAACTACTGAAGGAGTGCGTCCCATGTCCGAAGACCGTCAGCCATCCGAGACCCACGAGCCAGAGACCCCGAAAGCGACGGAGGCGGATGCTGTCGCGCAGCCCGCAGATGACTCGGCGGCGTCTCCTGTAGCGAAGACGGACGCAGAAGAGCCCAAGGCGGGCGCTCCGGCGGAAGCGAAGGCGGAGGTGGACTCACCGGCGACGACCGAGACACCAGCGGCGACGGAAGCCCCGGCGGCAAGCGTCGAAGCGAAGGCCGACGCTCCGAAGGCGGATCCACCCAAGGCCACCGCCGAGGAGGAAGAAGAGCAGATCGAGTCACGGAAGCGCGCCGAGTTCGGCGCGATGCTCGACCAGTTCGATTCGACCAAGTCCGTCGGTGACGAGGTCGAGGTCGGGACGAAGGTGAAGGGTCGTGTGATCCAGATCGGCGACGACACCTCCTTCATCGACTTCGGTGGACGGAGCGAGGGCGCGGTCGAGACGCAGCACCTCAAGGCCGACGACGGAAGCATGAAGTATGCGGTGGGTGACGAGATCGAACTCTTCGTCGTCGCGGCCACCGATCAGATCCTTCTCGCACCCTCCGTCCAGCTGCGGGCGGACGAAGCACTCCAGACGGTGCGCGAAGCGAAGGAGAAGGGCGTTCCGATCAGCGGCAAGGTCGCGTCGATCAACGCCGGCGGGCTCGAAGTCCACGTCGGAAGCCTGCGGGCGTTCTGCCCGTTCTCCCAGATCGAACTCGGCTACTGCAATGAACCTTCCGCGTATCTCGGTCAGTCGCTCGAGTTCCTCGTTCAGGACATCGGCGATGGCGGCAAGAACCTCGTCGTCTCCCGGAAGGCACTCCTCCGTCGGGAAGAGAAGGCGAAGGCCGGAAAGCTTCTCGAGACGCTGAAGGAAGGTTCGGAGCTCGACGGCCGCGTTGCGCGGATCCAGCCGTTCGGGGCGTTCGTCGACATCGGCGGACTCGAGGGCCTGGTTCACGTGTCGGAGATCCAGTACGGACACGTCTCCGATCCGAACGAAGTACTGAAGGTCGGACAGGAAGTGCGCGTCCGGGTGCTCCGGATGGACAAGGACCAGAAGGGGCGCCTCCGGATCGGACTCTCCATGAAGGCCGCGCAGCCGGATCCCTGGACGGAGATCGCCGAGCAGTACTGGCAGGGGAAGAAGACGCAGGGCACCGTCGTTCGCATGCAGGACTTCGGAGCGTTCGTCGAACTCACTCCCGGCATCGACGGACTCGTCCACGTCTCCGAGATCGCGCACACCCCGACGAAGCATCCGAAGGACGTGCTCGAGGTCGGACAGCGGGTGGACGTGACGGTGCTGAACGTCGACACGGAGCGGAAGCGGATCTCGCTCTCCATCAAGGACCAGCTCCCGCGCGACGCCGCGGCCGATGCCGGCGAGGGTTCCGCCCAGGGCGGCGGCGGCCGTGCCGCTCGGAGCAGCGCGCCGGAGAAGACACCGTCGGTCGGCGACATCGTCGACGGCGTGGTCGCGAACATCAAGCCGTACGGACTCTTCGTCGACCTTCCGATGTACGGGCCGCGCACGCGCGGGCTCTGTCCTCGTGAGGAGACGGGCGAACGCCGCGGCACCGACCTCGAGAAGCGGTTCTCCTCCGGTACGCCGGTGAAGGTCGCCGTGATCGAAGTCCAGCCGGACGGCAAGATCCGTCTCAGCATGAAGGCCGTCCAGGACGGTGAGGAACGCGCGAGCTTCGAGAGCTACCGCAAGTCGGCGGCTCCCGCGGCCGCCGGCAACCGTGGGAATACCGCGATGGCCGAGGCGTTCAAGAAGGCGATGCAGAAGAACAACTGACCGGACACCCCCGGATCAGCCATGGCACTTGGCGGCCAGCAGGACGATTCCCGCTGGCCGCCGCTCGTTGGGGGCGGATACCCGGCGAGCCACGACAAACTCTAATTGGCTTGATGACAGCCAATTGCGTCGTTTTGGACTCTGTCCAAACGCATCCTTGACTCAACCGAACCGAACAGGGGACCCTTGTCCTCACGAGCAGACTCGATAGGCCGCTTCCGGAGACGAGACCATAGATGACTGATGCCGTAGTCCAGCGCCTCCGCGAGAAGGGGCTCCGGGTGACCCGCCAGAGGCAGGTCGTCTACTCACTGTTGCGCGAGATCGGCGGGCACCACTCCGCGGACGAGATCCTCGCGATCCTGGTCGACCGGGGCGAGGACATCCACCGGCAGTCCGTCTACAACGTCGTCGGTGACCTGCAGCAGGTGGGCCTCGTCATGTGTGCCGACGCAGGGCCAGGCCGCGCGCTCTACGAGGCCAGCGATCACTGGCACCACCACTTCGTGTGCCGAGTGTGCCAGGTCGTGCTCGACGTTCCGTGCATCGAGGGATCGAAGCCCTGTCTCGAGATTCCCGAGGGCGTCGCGTCCGTGATCGACGAAGCCCAGGTCATCTTCCGCGGCGTCTGTCACGGCTGCGCCGGAACCGAGACGGCCGGGACCATGGCCACCGGAACCGGGGCGACCGGGACGCAGAACTGATCGAACCACGACGAAACGGATCGACACCGGCCCGAGGACACGCCTGGACCCGATGAACGAACGCGACGAACAGATGGACCGGAACGGAAGTGAAGCGCGGGCACTCGCGATCTCACCGGGACGTTCCATCCGTCGCTGGACCTTTGCGCTCCTCGGCGTTCTCTCGGTCGCGATCGGATTCATCGGAGTGTTCCTCCCCGGACTCCCGACGACGATCTTCCTCCTCTTCGCCTCGTACTGCTTCACCCGCAGCTGTCCCTGGCTCGAAGACAAACTCGTCAAGGCACCGATCTTCCGCCCCTACCTCCGCTATCTGAACCGCGAGGAAGGGATGCCCCTCCGCGCCCGCCTCGTCACGATCGCGATGATCTGGATCGCGTCCAGCATCAGTTGCTACACGATGTATCTGCGGGGCGGGCTCGAAACCTGGTTCGTGGCGACGATCGGAAGCGCGGCTCTCATTGGGTCGATCGTGGTGTCGCGCGTGTTCCGGGGGACGAAGACGGAGTCTTCGGGCGGGATCTGACTCGGCCGACCCGGGGCAGGGCGAGCGGAGGCCAGAGTCCCCGCAGCCCATGACGCATGCGACCGACGGGCCAGCCTCGAAGTCGAGGGACTAGTCGGCCCAAAGGTCGATCCCTTCCATCGAGTCGCCCTCTTCCAGGACGATCGGCGTCGCTTCTTCCCTGGAGTCGACACCGGGATACCAGACTTCGGCGAGGCCGTCGGGGGTGCTCCATCTCGCGCGGACGAAGTAGGTACCTGGAGAGATGCCCTGCAGGAGGAAACGGCCGTCTCCCCGCCCCGACATGGACAGGGGACACAAGCCGTCGTCCGATCCGATCTCGAAGAGTGACACCGTACCCCGGACCCCGATCTGCGTACCTCGATACCGAAGGTGGCCCTCGATCCTGGGTGCCCGTCTCAGCTCGAAGCGCAGGACCCGGGAAGCCGGGTCATCGTTCAACTCGACCACGGTGCCCGACGAGCTGTCCTCCGCGTCGGGATACCAGGTCGTGAGCCAGGGCCGTCCACACCCACCGACCACGGCCTCGACCTTGTAGCGACCGGGCGGCACGAGTCCGACGATTCCATCCTCCAAGTCCCCCCACCCGCGCGAATACGAGATCGGGACGTCGACCGAACGGAAGGACACTCCCCCCGCAACGTCGGCGATGAAAGACACGCCCTCGAACTCGATTCGGACGTCCCAGTTCGGAACGTCGACTCGGGTGGTACCTCCCCGAGTCAGTTGGAACGTCCACGGCCGATGCTCTTCATCCGTGATTGTGTAGATCTGGCCTGTGTCGTCGGAGACGGCGACCTCGACCTCCCCGTCGTAGAAGACCGGGATGTCGAACGTCCCGTCCAGCGGAAGCTCGTAGTAAGCACCCAGTCCATTCACCGTCGAACGAACGCCCAGATGGCGCCGCCTCTCACCTCCATCGACCGTCCCCTGGATCCGCGCGGGGTGAGTCAGGTCGAACGAACAGCTCGTGGCGAATCCGGCGACGACCTCGACCGTGTCCGCTTCCAACCAGTGCTGTGCCGAAGGGAAGTAGTAGGAGATCGAACCGTGGCGGAGTACGGGCGTGTACCTGCCGGCTGGTACACAGGGATCCAGGAAGGTCGCGACTCCGTTCTCGACCGTTCCGACCTTCGCCTCGAGCGGCGAGTCGAGTCGCACCTCGTCGCCTTCCCACTCAGGCAGCGCTTCCACCAGGATCTCCAACGAACCCAGCGAAACGTGCACCTCTCTCGTTCTCGCACGTTCGTCGACCCGGATCGGACGGATTCGGCCCGAGTAGGACACCTCGGAGTCTCCCACATAGAGATGGCGACTCTGATCACCGAACCTCACCCGAAAATCGAGTAGGTACTCGCCTGGGGGAAGGGACACGGAAAACTCACCGTCCGGTTCGACGTCGAACTCGGCCGACCCAGAGTTCTCACTTCCAGAGGTAGGTGTAGCGCGCCCATAGACCGAGCTCGGGGGTTCCGCGAACGTGATGCTGCCTTCGATCGCCGCGGTGTAGCGCACGCCGGTCGGGTCATCGTCCGAGCACGAGAAGCCGGATAGTGCGAGCAGAGGGAGGAGAACAGCCCACACCCAGGTTCGTGGCGCTCTCATCGCTACTTCCTCCGCATCCGGATGTCGAGGCCGTGGACCTTGTCACCCTCCGAGAGCGTCAGGACCTCAGCTTCTTCGAGGGTGCCGGCGTTGGGCCACCAGGTGTCGACGAAATCGGAACGCTCGCCCGTCTGTACGGAGATCGTGTAGTCCCCCGGACGGAGCGCGGACGCCGAGAACCCACCGTCCGGCTCGACGTAGACGGTGACCACGGAAGCGCCGGGTTTCGAGACTCGGATCGTCAGGCCCCGGAGAGCCGAGATATAGAGGGGCTCTCCGTCCGGGCCGAGGACCCGGCCCCGCACGGTCCCGCCGAGGAGTGCATCGAGCTCAACCGTCCTCGAATCTCCGTCCTCGAGCACGAGCGACTCCCGATCTTGGGCATCGGCGACACCGGGCCAGTACGTATCGAAACCGGCACCATGGGGGAGCGAGATCCGGAGATCCAGCGAGAGCTCCTCGCGTGCCTGGAAAAGCACCCAGCGGCCGTCCATCCCGAGCCCCGTGCAGTAGGACAACTCGGAGAGGGCCGCCCCTACGGTGTTCGCGGTGACACGTCGCGAACAGCCAGCTCCACATTGCGTGTCGACGACCTGAACTCCCTGGAACGCCATCTCGAACTGGGTCGTGTCTCCCGGAGTAAGGACGACTTCGGGCAGCCTCAGGTAAGAGGTCCGGATGAACGTCCCCCCCTCGGACTCCCAGGTGAACTCACCGCGGGCCTGGAACGGCTCGCCGACGGGAGCATTCGCGATCAGAACGCGACTCCCGACTCCAGACGCGAGTTCATCGGAGCCGGAAGCTTCGTTGAGCACGTACGAACACTCGAATCCGTCGGGCAACGGTGTCGTCCAGGAAAGGTCGAGATACCCCCTCCGCAGCAGCGTCATTTCCACTTCGGCAGGGGTCCCGGGCAGGACTTCGATCGTGTCGCGCTCCGATCGGACCCCGGTGCCCGGAAACCAGGTCAGCGGCGCAAACGGCTCGCTGCCCGCGGACTCGTAGGCCAGCACGTACTCGTCGTCGGCCAGATCGCGGAAGAACAGCCTCCCGTCTTCCAGGAGCGAGGGTGTGTGTGCGAACGAGCCGCGGCCATCGAAGACGAACGAGCCAGCCGGAACCTCCTCCAGTTCGAGCCACCCGCCGGTAGCACCGTCCCGCAAACCGAGGACGAGACCCGAGAACGTGCCCGACAGTGACACGTCGTCGCCCGCCTCGAAATGGTGGAGATAGAGATCCCGGGACGTGGATACCTTTCCGTCTCGCGTCACGTATCCGCCATCGACCTGGACGGTGTAGTCACCCGGCGCGATCAGGAGCTCCGCGACACCACCGACAGAGATCGCGTGCACGACGATTCCATCCTTCGAGTTCGGATAGGGGACTGCCGAGACATCCGTCTCGACCGGGGTACCATCCTGCGCCACGAGCGAGACCCGCAGGCGGACCTGATCGGATGCGGTGTCGTAGAGTTCGTCCTCACTGCAGCCGAAAGCGGTGGACACGAGAGTGAAGGCGACGAGGCCCATCACGAGTCCGTGAAGTGTCGAGGGGAACCTACGTCCGGTAGGTCGAGGTCGGCGGAAGGCGAAGAGGAAACGAAGCATGGGAACGTTCCTCCCATGGCATGTGCACGCCAAGAGAGGGATCGTAGCACACTTCTACAGAATGTCGGAAACGTGCGCACGATCTGTCGTGCCAGGCCGCGGCCGCAGACACAGAAATCCGCGGGTCCGCGCGTCGTGACGATGCAAGCCCCGCCCGGCCGGGTGGGGCAGCGAAAGCAAACCCCACCCAACACGGCCGACGATTCCGAGCAGGATCAGCCGTTCGACTTCGCGAACGTGTCCATGAAGTCGACGAGCGCCTGTACACCCGCCTTCTCCATCGCGTTGTAGATCGACGCGCGGCATCCGCCCACGGACCTGTGTCCCTTGAGGCCGGAAAGGCCGACGGCCTTGGCTTCCGCCACGAACTTCGCCTCGAGTTCCTCGGTCGGGAGACGGAAGACGACGTTCATGTAGCTCCGGCTGTCCTTCTCGACCGGGCAGCGGTAGAAGTCACCGTGGGCCTCGATCGCCGAGTAGAGGAGGTCACCCTTCGCGCGGTTCCGCTTCTCCATCGCCTCGAGCCCGCCCTCGGCCTTCACCCAGTCCAGCACGTTCCGCACGATGTAGATCGCAAAGGTCGGCGGGGTGTTGTAGAGCGAGTTGTTCTCGGCGTGGATCCCGTACTGGAAGATCGTCGGGATGTCCTTGTTCGCCTTCTCGAGCCAGGACTTCCGGAGGAGAACCACGGTCACGCCGGCGGGGCCGATGTTCTTCTGCGCGCCCGCGTAGATCATGTGGAACCGGTTCGCGTCGAACGGCTGCCAGAGGAAGTCCGAGGACATGTCGCAGACCATCGGCGTCGAGCCACAGTCCGGGAACTCGTAGTACTGCGTCCCCTTGATCGTGTTGTTCGACGTGAAGTGGACATAGGCCGCGTTCGGGTCGAGCTCGAGCCCGCCCTTCCGAACCACGGACGTGAAGTCCGGCGCAGCCGTGCCCGCTTCGCGCGCATTCCCGAGCGCCTTCGCCTCGGCCAGCGCCTTCTTCGACCAGACACCCGTGTTGACGTAGTCCGCCGAACCACCCGCCGGGAGGAAGTTCATCGGCAGGACGGCGAACTGCTGGGAAGCACCGCCCTGCAGGAAGAGCACGGTGAAGTCGTCGTCCAGCTTCAGGAGCTGACGGAACGAGTCCGCCGCCTCGTTGTGGACCTGTTCGTACTCCTTGGACCGATGGGACGTCTCCATGATCGACATCCCGGTGCCGGCCCAGTCGAGCATCTCCTTCTGCGCACGTTCGAGTGCGGGGACGGGAAGGGTGGCCGGACCCGCGGAGAAGTTCCAGATGCGAGCCATTCTCTTTCTACCTCCTGAATCGCCCCGCCCACGCGGGACTCAAAAAGAACCGATCGGCGTCCGCGCTCCGGGCGGCGCGCCGCTTACGCGCTGTGCGAAACGAAGTCGCGAATGATCCGGATGACCACATCGCCGATACGGAGCATGTTCTCGTCCGAGGACGCTCCGATGTGCGGCGTCATGATGACGTTCGGCGCCGTGAGGAGCGGGCTGTCGTTCGCCGGCGGGTCGGAGTACCAGACGTCGGTCGCGTAGCTCCGCACCTTCCCCGACTCGAGCGCCGCGGTCAGGTCGACCTCGTTGACGATCTTGCCGCGGGCCGTGTTCACGAGGATGACGCCGTCCTTCATCCGCGCGATCGTCTCGGTGCGGATGATGTTGCGCGTCGTGTCCGTGAGCGGAGCGTTGATCGAGATGTAGTCGGAACGCGTGAGCAGATCCTCGAACGACACCATCTCCGCGTGCTCGTGGGTTGCCTTCTGTGGATCGTTCGCGATCACGGTCATCCCGAACGCCTTGGCCCGCTTCGCCACCTCGGTGCCGATGTTACCGACGCCGATCATGCCGAGGGTCTTCCCGAGGAGCTCGGTCCGGCCGAGTTCCTTCTTCAGCCACTTGCCTTCCTTCATCCCCATGTGGCCTTCGACGATCCGGGTCGGAACGGCGATCATGAGGGCGAAGGCGAGTTCGGCAACGGCCACGGCCGAAGCCTCGGCCGTATTGAAGACCTGGATGCCCTTGGACTTCGCGTACTCCACGTCCACGTTGTCGAGCCCGACGCCGCCGCGGATGATGAGCTGGAGTTCGGGCGCCTTGTCGATGTACTCGCGATCACACGTCGTCTTCGACCGGATGAGGACGACGTTCGCGCTGGACTGCTGACTCTTGTCGTTCGTGACTTCGCCGAACTCCTCGAGCTTCTTCGGGAGCGAGGCGTCGAATGAATCGGAGAGAAGGATCTTCATGTATGTCTCCTTGGAAATCGAACCGGGCACTCTAGTCCGTGAGTGGTCTCACGATCAAGCCGGACCGTAGTTTCGGTTCAGACCAGGTCGACTTCGGCGGCATCACCTGCCCCGCGTCGGCCACGGCGAATAGGTCTTCGATCGACGTCGGGTAGAGCGCGAAAGCGACCTGGAACTCTCCCGAGTCCACCCGCTTCTCCAGCTCCACCAGTCCGCGCATTCCACCAACGAAGTCGATCCGTTCGTCGGAGCGCGGGTCCCCGATGCCGAGGATCGGCGCGAGGAGGTTGTCCTGCAGTACAGCCACATCGAGACGCGCGACCGGATCCTCCGGCCATGTGCCGGGACGCGCGTCGAGGTGGAACCAGCGGCCCCCGAGATACATCAGGAACGACTTCGCCCGGCCCGGCCGGAGCGGGTCGTGGAGGATGTCGGTCCGGCTCGCCTTCGCATCGCCGAGCGATTCGACCGTGAACTTGGACCCGATCTTCCCGAGCAGTTCGTCCTCGGAGAGACCGTTCAGGTCACGGACGATCCGGTTGTAGTCGAGGATCATCATCTGATCGTCCGGGAAGATCATCGAGAGGAAGAAGTTGTAGGGCTCCTCCCCCGTGTGCTTCGGATTCTGGGCACGACGGGCCTGACAGACGCGTGTCGCCGCGGCGGAGCGGTGGTGGCCGTCGGCGACGTAGAGATCGTCGATCTCCGCGAACGCACGGACCAGCGTATCGCGTTCCGCGTCTTCGTCCACCACCCACACGGTGTGACGGATGCCGTCGGGGGCCACGAAGTCGTAGACGGGAGCGTCCTCGGTGAGCCTCGCAACCTGCGCGTCGATCTCCGGACGCGCCTTGTAGGTGAGGAAGACCGGCCCGGTGTTGGCGTCCAGCGCATCGATGTGGCGCGTGCGGTCGTCTTCCTTCTTCTGCCGCGTGTGCTCGTGCTTCTTGATCCGGCCGGTCTCGTACTCCTCGACGCTCGCGCCCACCGCGATCCCGGTCTGGACGTGGTCACCCATCACCTGGCGATAGAGGTAGAGCGCTGGCTTCTCCTCGCGGAGATAGACACCGTCGTCGATGAGGCGCTGGAGATTCTCGGCGCCCTTCGCGTAGACCTCCGGAGCGTACGGATCGGTGTCCCGAGGCAGGTCGATCTCCGGTTTGTTCACATGGAGAAAGGAGACGGGATTGCCGTCCGCCATGACCCGCGCTTCCTCACTCGAGAGCACGTCGTACGGCGGGCTCGCGACTTTCGCGGCGAGCTCGGGATAGGGCCTCAGGGCTCGAAAGGGGCGGATGCGTGCCATGCTGTCTCCCTCTGCGTCATCGATTGGGTCCGGCGCGGTCGATGGGGACCGCCGCCGGTCCGGGCTGCTTCCTTCCGGATGCCGATTCCACCAAGATCGGAGATTGGCACGAGCAACCCGGGCGGACCACTGCGGGTTTCCCGCAAGAAGCCGTGCTGCTTCCGCGTATCTCGGCGGGGACACTATCAACCTCGTAAACATGATATTTTATAACTACTTATGGGGCCTTTGCAAGGCACATCCGCTGGCCCGACCTCCGCTGAAGCAGCGAACGGCCCTCCCGGTATCCGTAGACCACACCTTGCGCTCGACCGGGCCCCGGCGCACCAACCCGGAACTCGACGCCGGCTCCAGATTCGCTCATTGTCCGGCCCATGACCCCCGAGCGACCGGAAGCCGTCCTTCTCGACCTCGACGACACATTGTTCGACCATCGGCGCAGCGCCCGAGGGGCAGTCGAGGCGATCCGGCAGGTGGAGCCCGCGCTCGCGGCGACCCCGCTGGACGACGTCCTCCATGCGAACCGCGAGGTTCTCGAGGAGATCCATCTCCGTGTACTGGCCGGAGAGATCGATGTCGACGAAGCACGAGAAGAAAGGATGTTCCGACTTCTCGAGCGCTTCCGTGGTGGCGCCACTCGAGAGGATGCCGTCCGGCTCGCGTCTCACTACCGAGAGGCGTATCAAGCCGTGCGTGAGGTCGTGCCCGGGTCGCATGCCCTCCTCGAGGAACTCCGGCGACGGAACTACAGGCTCGCGGTCGTGACGAACAACATGACGGCCGAGCAGGAAGAGAAGATGCGGACGCTCCGGCTCTCTTCCCTCGTCGACGAACTCGTCGTGTCCGAGGCGGTGGGAGTGTCGAAGCCGGAACCCGGGATCTTCCGTATCGCTCTCGAGTGGCTCGGGGTTCGTCCGGAATGCGCCGTGATGGTGGGAGACTCCTGGGTATCCGACATCGCCGGAGCGGCCCGCGCCCAGGTTGCCGCGGTCTGGTACAACCCCCTCCACGCGGCGATTCCCGATCCGAGCCTTCCGCTCGCAGCGGAGATCCACGCGCTCGAGCCGACGACCCAAGTCGCCGACACGATCCAGAGGGCGCTCGGTCGATAGGGCGGAAGAGGACGTAGCGGTGAGCGCGTCCGGTTCGCACCTGGATTCCCGTGGTTCGGTCGACTACTCTCCAGAACGCCGGAGCGGAGGGATCCCGAACGAAACAAGGCGTGATGACGAACCCGAACGAGCCGAGAGCAGCGATCCGTGGGTCCTTCTGGATCCTTCTTCTCCTTCTGGTCCTCACTGGCGGATGCCGTCCTGCCTTCCGCACCATGGCGGAGATCCAGCGGCTCTACGATCTCCCTCCGCTACCCACGGCCGAGCAGTACCCTGACCACGATGCGGTCGTCGTCCTGGCCACGGTGGACACCGAGCTCTATACCACCGACCGCGGCCTCGCGACCGATCAGGTCTTCCACCGGATCGTACGCGTGTTTCGAAACGTCGAGGCGCGGTCCCACGTGGAGATCGACCTATTCCCCGGCGAGCAGCTCGTCTCCCTCGAGGCGCGCATCCACACGCCCGAAGGTCGAGTGCTCCCGATCCGGAGAGAGGAAGTCGATCTGGGGCGCGCGAGCGTGCCTCTCCCGGAAGTGCACGCGGGAGACACCGCCGCCGAGAACGCGTCGATCGAGAAGAACACGGTGCGACTCGCCTTCGATGGACTCGTGCCGGGCGCGAGCTACGAGTACCGCTACCGCCTGCGCCGACGAGAGCCGTACCTCTACGACTCGTGGGCCGTGCAGGAGTACGACCCGGTCGTCTTCGCACAGTATCGCCTCACCGTACCCAAGGTCCTCTACGACGAGGAAGGTCGGGAGTGGGACTGGCGCTATCGGTACTACCGATGCGCTCGGATCGGCGCACCGGTGATCTCGGAGGAGCAGAACCCAGGGCTCGGCCTCAGCGAGACCTTCACGTGGACACTGCGTGACGTCCCCGGGTTCGTCCCGGAACCCCGCATGCCGCCGCACGAGGAGTACCTCGCCTATGCGAGGTTCGCTCACACCGACTGGACGACCTGGGACGAGGTGACCGAGTCCTATTGGACGAACCACCTGGCGGAGGCCCTGAAGCCGGACGACAGGATCTCGGACGCGCTCCCTGGAATCCTCGTGGCAGGTGGGGCATCGATGTCGAGTGGCCGGAGTTCGCTCTCGGACGACGGATCGGAGCGGGCGCGTCGCGAGATCTCCGCACTCACGCGTTACGTCCAGCAGCTCCCGGCGATCGACCTCGAGTTGGGTCAGGGGAGCCTGACCCCATCGAAACCGGCGAAGGTCCTCGAGCGCGGCCGGGCAGACTCCAAGGACAAAGCCATCCTCCTCGTCGCACTGCTGAGAGAAGCAGGGTACGACGCCGATCCCGCACTCGTCGTCACACGCGAGCACGGACCGCTCGATGTGAAATTCCCCAACTGGAGCTTCAACCACATCCTCGTTCTCACCCAGCTCGGGAGCGACCCGGTCTGGATCGATCCGACCGCACGTCACTACCCACTGGGCGAACTCCCCTGGCGCTGCGAAGGCGTGGAAGCCGTCCTGGTGCGGACGGACGGTACCTCGGAGATCGTCACGACTCCGAGACCGGCGGCGAAACACAACAGCCACCTCACCGAGGTGCGCATGACCGTCGGCAGCGACGGAGCCACGCGCGGCGACGTCGAGATGATCCTCGACGGCGAGCCAGGGTCCCTTCTCCTCTCCGCCCTCGACGCGACCGCGGAGAGGAACGACACCCCTCGGCGTGACGCGGTTCAGCAATACTGCGAGTCGCAGATCCGGTCCACCTACGCCGACGCCGAAGTTCGGTCGGCCGAGATCCGCGAGACCTCTCCCGGACGCGCTCTCCTCTCGTTCGTATTCGAGACCGAGAGCGTGACTGTGGACGACGTCCTGCCGCGCCTCGCGCCGTTTCCGTTCCCGTTCGATGCGGGTCTCGACCTCATCGGGCAGGTGGAGCGTCGGTACCCGGTGGAAAACGGTTACCCGGCGACCTGGACGCGCCGGATCACCGTCGAACTCGAAGCGAGCCGGTATGCGATCGTCGCGGTTCCCGCCCACGTCGACATCCACAACCGCGAAGTCGCGTTTGCGAGTCGTTTCGAGCAGCAGGGCGATGGGACCGTGCGGAGCGAGGAGACGCTGACACTCCAACGCTCCCGCCTCCTCACCCGCACCTACGAGATCGCCCGCGACATCCTCGAAGCGCAGGAGATGGCCGGCGCGACGGCCGTGCTCCTGAGGCCGAACCGGGCAAACTAGGCAGGCTCGCGCATCGTCCGAGACAGATTCGCCGACGATCGTGGAACGAGAACCGGCCGGAACGGGCCACGCATTCGTCGCAAGCTACGCCTCCAGCAGGAGTGACGGCCGGTCGCGGAAGCCTGGCTACCTACGGCAACGGTGGACGGCGTAGCGCCGATCGGTCGCGATCCGTTCGACTTCCGGGAAGAAGCGACGGAGCGTCGGCCCGTAATCCACACCGTGCGCGCCCACCACGTAGAGTTCGCCACCTGGACGAAGCACCTCGCGGATCGGCCGGAAGAGCCGGGTCGCCTCTTCCACGGTGAGTGCATGCTGCGCATGGAACGGCGGGTTGCTCACGACGAGATCGAGCGACTCCGGCTCGGTTCCCTCGCATCCGTCGGCGACGCGGACGTCCGGCGTCCCTTCTCCATTCTCTTCGAACGTGAGCTTGGTCGACGCAACCGCCAGATGAGACTCGTCGACGAGTCGAAGACGGATCGCGGGATTCCCGACCTGGAGAAGGAGGCCGATCACTCCACTCCCGCAGCCGAGGTCGAGCACGTCCGTTTCGTCGGCCAGGTCGGGGAGACAGCTCAGGAGAAGCTCCGTTCCCCGGTCGAGACGTCCACCTCCGAACACACCCGGGAAGGAGAAGATGCGGAGAGCGCCGGGGGCGTCGTCCTCATCGGAGGCATCATCGGCGGTGTCAGCGAAGTCCTCGCCGGCGGAGTCGTCGTCACCCGAGGCATCGTCATCCGAGTCGCCGACCAGCTCCACGTCCACGACGAAGGTGTCCGCATCCCCGCCCATCAGATCGATCTCGTAGTAGGACGGCGTGAGCGCATCCTCGTCCTGCTCCAGATCCTCGGCCTTCACTTCGAAGACCACGGACTTCTTCCAGACCTTCGAGATCTGCGACGGGCCGAGTCGGCCTTCGAGGATCGCTTCGACCTTGGGCGAGAGGTGTCTCGTCATCCCTCCGGCCAGAACGCGCGCACCTTCGGTCAGGCAGGGCTTCATCCACTCGAGCTGGTACTCGAGCAGAGACAGCGTCTTCGGGATCACCATCAGAACGGTGCCGAACTTCGTGCTGAGCGAAGTGGGATCCGTGCTCGAGGGCACGAGTTCGACACGCCCCCGATCGACCCCGTTGGACTCGAGATTCTTCTCCAGAGCGATCGTGGCCAGGTGGGAGTCCGTCCACCGGACGAGAGGACGGGACGACACGACGGCGAGGACGGTCGTGAGTGCTCCGTGCGGATCCCCGAGGATCAGCAGCGGACCGCCGTCGTCGCCCAGCTCCAGAATCCGCCCGAGCAGGTGTTCCTCGGCCGCACTCCACGCCCGCAGCGTTGCATCGGAACTCGCGGGGTATCGCTCGAGGACGAACTCGCGCTCGGCGATCCGAAGTCGTGTCTCGGCTACGGCAGGCTCTGCGTCCTCGCGCCTTCCGGTACGGCCGGGTCGACCCGCCCCCCGAACCACCCGTCCGTGCACTCTCGCCGGACGCCCACCTTCCCGCTTCTTCTTGGGGCCCTGGGAGGAGCTCCCTCCGGCCTTCTTCCTCGCGCCACCGCCGCTCGCACTCTTCACCATTCCATCTCCTTCGGGCTCCGTTGTCCGCGAAACCGTCTTCGCGGTGGGTTCAGCCACGCTCACCCTTGCCGGATCTCGCGGCCCCCTCGCGGGGCCGCAGCTCGGATCGATCGGAGATTGTCGCACTTCGGACCCTGATAGGCCAAGGACCGGTTCCTCTGCCGCCCACTTCCGGTAGGATCGGAAACAGCCCTACCGGTCACCGGACGACCGGCCCCCCCATGGACCCCGGCCTCGAAGGAGACCTCCGAAGCATGTGGAACCAGATCATCGAGCGGCTCGACGTCAGCGAGCTCATCACGCAGATCGTGTCATTCCTGCCCAACCTCATCGTGGGCATCATCATCTTCATCGCGTTCATCGTCTTCTACCGGATCTCCTCCAAGGCACTCCGGGCCGCCCTCCAGCGGGCCAGCGTCCACGAGAAGCTGATCCAGCTGCTCATCGGGAGCATGTACAAGTACGTGGTCGTCGTTCTGGGTCTCGTCATGGCGCTCGACCAGATGGGGGTCAATGTCGCGGCGGCACTGGCCGGACTGGGCGTCGCGGGGATCGCGGTCGGCTTCGCGGCCCAGGATTCGATCGCGAACTCGATCGCCGGGTTCATGATCTTCTGGGACAAGCCGTTCGTCGTCGGTGACTGGATCACCGCGGAGGACGAGTACGGCCGCGTGACGGACATCACGATGCGGACGACCCGCATCCGTACGGTTCGGAACACGTACGTCGTCATCCCCAACAAGACGATCATCGACAGCGTGCTCGAGAACCACAGCAAGCACGGCGAGACGCGAGTCGACGTTCCTGTCGGCATCGCGTACAAGGAGGACATCCTCCAGGCGCGCGAGGTCCTCCTGACCGCAATCGACGGAGTGAAGGGGATCGGCAAGATCGCTTCTGACGTGATCGTCTCGAACCTCGGCGGCTCGAGCGTGGACCTCCTCGTGCGCGTTTGGATCGACGACGCGGGAGACGAACGGGCCACTTATGCGGACGTTCTCGAGCGAAGCAAACTCGCACTGGACGCGGCCGGCATCGAGATTCCGTTCCCCCACCTCCAGCTCTTCGTCGACGACGTACGTCCGGCCGTCTGGGACCAGTTGACCCAACACGGGCTGACCCGCGTCCGCGCCGGGTCCGAGGGCTGATCGATGATCGGGTGCCTATCTCTCGCCGCGACCGGCTCACCTCTGTGGCCGTCCGTAACCTCCTGGGGCGACCTCGCGGCCGTCGTCCTCACGTGGGTCGCCGTTTGGGTGGGAATCGGCGGTGGTTTCGTGCTCCTCGTGCGGAAGGGGTTGGACTACGTCCACGGCTGGCACACGACCTCGGTCTACTTCTCCCTCGGCGTCGCCGTGGCGGCACTTCTCTTCCGCGGTCCGCTACAGCCCGTGCTCGCGGCCCTTCGTCCGGCTGACGTCGTTTGGATCCTCGTAGGGCTGGGGATCCAACTCGGGGTCGTGTGGTTCGCGCGACGCAACGGACGTCCCCCGGAGAAGAGGATCACGGACGCACCGCACGTCTACTGGCTACGCGGTGATCCGCGCTACGCGTTCTCGAAGACGTTCGAGATCCTCTTCCAGCAGACGATGCTCGTCGCACTCGTCCATGCGCTCGCTGCGGCCGGTTTCGGACGGGCCATGATCGTCCTGCTCGCCGTGCCGGTGTTCGGGCTCGTCCACGTTCCGATCACCCGGCTGGTCGGCCGCTACTTCGGCACGTACTACTTCGCCTTCTCGCTCGTCGCGGCCGTACTCATGCCTCTCCTCATCCTCTCCGGCCCACACGGATTCGTGCTGAGCTACCTGCTGCACGTGGGCTTCTACGCCGGCTCGCAGCTGCTCTTCTGGGACTGGTCCCGTGGGCACAGAACGGCCGCCGCCGTCACGTTCGCGATCATCCTCGGGAGTCACTGCATTCCCTGGATCGGGCCAGGACCAGCGTCCGGGACGGAACCACAGACTCCGTCGACCGTGCCGACGACGTGCCTCGTTTCCATACCTGACGGCACAGCCCCCAGCGGAGGATGGCCCGTGTTCGTCCTCATGCACGGATACGGAACGAACAAGGAGGACTTCGACGATCTCGCACGAGTCGTCAGCGGTCGAGGTGCAGTGGCCATCTCCGTCGACGCCCCCCAGGATCTCGGCGGTGGTCGGCGGAGTTGGGGGCCGGACATCCATGAGACACACAGATACCTGCAGGCCCAACTCGCGCCGCTTCTGGGCGACGCCCGGTTCGACTTCACCCCGATCCACGTCGGTGGTTTCTCGCAGGGCGGCATCCGGTCGCTCCTCCTCGCAGCCTGGTATCCCGATGTCTACGGCGGCGTGCTCTCGGTCGCACCCGCGGGTGGCGATTGGCCCGAGAGGGTCCCCGATCCCACTCGTCCCCATCCGTTGCGCCTCGTGTACGGCACGGCCGACAACGAACGGATCCAGGAAAGCGCGTCCCACGCGGAGACGTTCTGGCGGGAGTGGGGCCAACCGTACGAGGTGTTCACCCACCGCGGCGGTCACCACTTCCCGAGCGACTGGGTCCAAGTGCTCGGCGACGGCGTCACGCAGATCCTGAGGCAGAGCGTGACGGAGTAAGTCACCTGGGCAGTAACCCGACACCTCAACGAACCAGGACGAGACGAACCGGACCGGCGGGACCTTCCGCGCCAGTCGACTCTGCGTCGAGATAGTACGAACCCGACGGAAGGAGCCGTCCTCCGTCGTCCCGACCGTCCCACACTCCTCGCAGGGTCGCCGCATCGACCTCGAGTGTGCGATATCGTCGTCCATCCACGCCGAGTACGTGGACGAGAATGGGCTCTTCGTATGGCGTCCCCCGCACGACGGCGAACTGGAGCTCCCCTCGGAACGGATTCGGCCACGCTACGATCGGAGCCTCGCGCGTCGTGCCTGTGCCGACGCTCGGATTGCGCCCATCCCCCGCCGCACTCGTCTCCACGAGTGAGTCCAGAAAGTCGACGATGCCCATCCACTTGGGGGCGGTCGACGGGTCCTGACTCTGCCGTTCGAGCAGCCCCCAGCTTCCCCACTTCGAGTACTCCCCGATGTGACTGAAGGCCACGTGGACGCCACCGTTCGCGGCGTCGTGCCATCCGGTCAGGTCGGCCAGGTAGAGGGCACGCATGCCGGGATCCCGATTCGCGGCGTGGAAGAGCGCGGTGAGCGTCGCATCGTTCTCCCAGCCGCCCACGCCGACCAGATGCTGCCCTCCTTCGTAGGCGACGAGACCGAGCCCTCGACTCGACGCCTCACTCTCGTTCTGCTGCGTGATCGCCCGTTCGAGGACGATCTCGTCGGCACACGCGGCGAGGAGTTGCTCGACGGACCAGGTCCGCGTGATCTCCGCGTTCCCCGGCGTTCCGAGCGATCCGCCGAAATAGGGCGCGGTCCCGAGTGCGTCCGCGTGGAGGTAGGCGCTTTGCCAATCCATCACCGTCGTACCGGTCCACGGATTCGCGTGCTGGGCAGCGAGCACCCGTACGAGACGATCGGACCCGCCGAACACCGCTTCCCAGAGCTGAAAGATCTCGACGCTACGCCGGGAGTGGTAGCGAAGCTGCGCCTCGTACGGATTGGTCGAGAGCCCGAGCTCGAGCCCGCGCTGCTGCGCGTATCCAGCCTGGGAGAAGATGCCGTTCCAGACTTCGTTCGAGTGCTCCACGTAGACCCGGAGTTCGGGGTCGAGATGGTCCCGCACGTAGGTCGCGAACTGGGTGACGTAGTCGTCGTCCGCGAGGTGCGGCATGCAGAACCACGGGTCGGCTCCGAGTTCGTTGCAGAGCGCGACCATGTATTCGACGCACACGCCGCGTTCCGTCCCCTGACTGAAGAAATCCGGCCAGGACCGTCCGCTCCACGCGGACTGGGCCGAGTTGTTGGTCCGCATCCAGTCCATGAAGCGGAGAACGCGGAAGTTCGCGAGCGAGGCGAGAAAGTCCGGATGGAACAGCTCCGTCTCGTACGTACTCTCGTAGCCGGGAAGGACGAGCCGGATGTTGTGCACAGGATCCATCGGGTCGGTCGCGAGGATCTTCATGTGAGTGAGCCCGTCGGCCGACGGAGAGATGTGGACGACCAAGCGACCCGGTGCGCTCGAGACGATGTGCGCATCGAGACGGAAGTCGAGCTGCCCCGTCCCGTCGTAGAGGCAGACGTAGTCACCTTCGGGGTAGTTCCCTCCCTGTGCCGTGATCAGGACGGTCCCCGCCGCCTGCCCTTCGGTGAGTGAAGCCGGGTACCCGTTCGCGCCGATGTCGAGCGGTTCCCCCGTGTCCCAGACGGAGTTGTCCTGCAGCTGAGGGATCCACGGCCGGGCGTGACGGAATGCGTCTGTAAACGGGATCGCCGAACTCCAGTCGACGACACCGCTCAGATTCACGCCAAGTGGGGCGTCTTCGTTGGGAAACGGTTGGCTTCGCGCCGGGTCCGCAAGCAGCGGGGAGGCGAGCAGAACCGCCCCGAGTGTGAGCACCCAGAGCGCGGACGCGAGGCGACCTCCCGCACGGTGCACAGGCGTGTCACCCGTGAGGGGACGCGACCGGTGATCCGACCGCTGAACCGAACGGTGCACGGACCGCTGAACCAGACGACGCGCAACCGGCTCCGTGTGCGCCCGAGAGCACACGGAGCGACCCGAGTTCCATGAATGCATGGCGAACCCCAGCTCCCCTGAAAACCTTCTGGTGCCCGTGGTGCGAATCGGCCCGGTCCAGGCAAGCTTCACCGTTTTCTTTCGGGGAAGCCGGACGATCGTCCAATCGGTTTCGGGCGGGTCGTTTGGCAATGGGCGGCCCGTGGCCTGCCGGCTCACGACGGCGACCGTGAGTCACGTGAGCGCAACCGCCTTGGGTGCGCACGCGACAGCGAGGAGCGAATGCAACCGCGAGGGAAGCGAACGCAACCGCCAGGGACGCGAACGCGACCTCGAGGAACGCAAAGGGCCCCGGCATCCGCTGGATCCCGGGGCCCTGCTGTACTCGTGTCGTTACGATCAGGTGTGGAATCGACCGGTCAGCAACCTCAGTCCCTCCGCCCGACGCGAGAGCTCCTCGGATGTCGAAGAGATCTCCTCGGCCGCGGACGACGTGCTGCCCACCTCTCGCGCGATCTCCACTACGTTCCGTGCGGTCTCGTGGTTCGTCACCGAGAGTTCCTCGATGGCGGCGGCGATCTGTGACGTCTGCTCTGCGGCGTTCGAGACTTTGGCGCGGATACCCTCGATCGCGGACGCGACCTGGTGTCCGAACTCCTGGCCACGTTGAACGGCGTCGCTACCACGCGACATCGCCTCAACCGCGCGCTCGCTCTCTGCGTGGATCGCGCTGATCCGCTCGCTGATCTCGCCGGTCGCCTTCACCGTCTTCTCGGCCAGCTTCCGTACTTCGTCGGCGACGACGGCAAAGCCACGACCGTGCTCGCCGGCTCTCGCGGCCTCGATGGCGGCGTTCAGCGCAAGGAGGTTCGTCTGGTCCGCGATGTCGTGGATCACGTCAGTGACGACGGTGATCTCCTGAGCCGCGCGTCCCAAACTCTCCACCGTGTGGGCCGCCGTTCCGACGACGTTCGCGATCTCCGACATGGCCTGGCCGGACTCGAGGATCACGGACTCGCCGTCCTTCGCCGCCTGATCGGCGTTCGATGCCGCGAGCCCTACTTCGCTCGTACTCCGCGCGACGTCCTCGACCGTGGAACTCATCTCCTCGGCCGCCGTCGCGACGTTCTCCGCCTGCGAACTCACCTGGCGAGTTCCTTCCGCGATCCGGACGGTCGTGGAAGAGAGCTCCTCGGCCATCGACGCGAGCCCCGCCGACGCCTCCTTCACTTCCTCCACGAGAGCACGGGTCTTCTCGACGAACCGGTTGAACCAGGTGGCGACCTCGAGCAGCTCGTCCCGCGACTTCACTTCGAGCCGCTGCGTGAGATCCCCATCACCCTCCGAGATGTCGCGGAGCATCCGGACGATCCCCTGGAGCCCGTGGAGGACACTCGTGGCGTTCCAGTGCGCGACCAGGAGTACGAGCAGCGCCGAAATCGCCGCACCGACCCACAGCACCAATGCCGATTCCGCGGCAACGGTCTTCCCGGTCTCCCGCACCATTGCTTCGGCGTCGGTGATCGACTGTTCCTGCGTCTCGGAGAGCTTGGCGAAGCACTCGTCGATCCGACGGAGTTGCTCCGCGGCGAGACTCCGGTCCAGGCAGAGAACCGCGGTTCCCAGGGACCGCCCCTCCACCGTGATCGGCTTCTCGAACACCCAGAATCCTTCGCGATTCCGGCTCGCTTCGATCACCTCGGCCACGTTCCGGTTGCTTCCGTCGGCCTTCGTGAGAAGTGGCTGAAGAGCCGGTTTCTCCCGATCGAGGTACCGAGTGAGCGGACGGCCGTCTTCCGACACGAAGGCGGCATAGGCAACACCGGGGTTCTCGTTCACACCCTTGACGTAGTTGACGAGGGCCATGAAGTCGTTCGAGAGGATCGCCGCCGGAGCCACCCGTGCGAGTAGGTCGGTGAGAGCATCGCCCGAGGCCCGTGCCTCGTCCGCGATCAGTGTCGCCATCTCCTCACCATTTCGCGTGAGATCGGCCTGCAGCGTTTCGGCGGACGCCCTCATCGACTCCGCCATCCGTACGCTGCCGGATTCGAGCCTCGAGGCTTGGAGACGCGTGACGATCACGTTCGTCCCGATCGTCGCTCCGACCAGGACGACCGTGAGGGACACGAGGAGTTTCGGGCGGATCGAGCGAGTGACGAATCCGAGGTCCATCGAGGCCCTCCTCAATCAGAGACCGAGAGTCGCCTGCAGCTTTGCGACGGGTGCGTAGTCGAGGACGGGCGCCCAGCCGACGACCTTGGCAGACTTCGCTGCTTCGTCCTCGGGCTTCATCTTCTGGAGCGCATCGACCATGGCCTGCGTCACCTCAGGCGACGCCTTGCTCGTCGCCGCGATCGGCCACTCCGGGTAGAGCGCTGTGCTACAAACGAACGGGAACCCGTCGTGATGCTGCTCATGGATCACCTTGATCTCGGACAGATCGAGCATTCCATCCGCCGCCATCCGCTCCAGAGTGTCCGTGCGGACGGTCCCCGCATCGACGGCACCGTTCAGTACCGCCATGACGACGTTGTCGTGCTTCTTCCCGAACTCGAGCTTGGTGAAGTCCTTCTCCGGATCCAGCCCGGCGTCCTTCATCTCCTTGAGCGCCATCTGCCATCCACCGAACGAGCTGGCGTCGACAGCCATGAAGGTGTGCCCCTTGAGGTCGGCCATCGACTCGATGCCGGTCTCCGGAGTCGTGAAGATGACGCCTCCGAACGACTGGAGCGGCTTGCCCTGGCGGGAGTTGATCATCGTCGCGACGGCCTGCGCGTGGTACTTCCCTTGCGCCTCCACGAACATGGAGGAGTTGACCACGAAGTACTGCACCGTCCCTTCCGCGATCGCGGGATAGACTTCGTCGAACCCAAGCGGGACGATCTCGAACGTCGTTCCCGAAACGCGGGCGTTGAGGTAGTCACCTGTCGCTTCCCACATCTTGAGTGCCTTGACCGGACCGTCCTTCGCCAACACTCCGATCTTGACGTTGTCGGCGAGGGCAGGGACGGCCAGGAGGAGGGACAGAGTGATGGAACCGAGAATCCGAAACGCACGAGCACCGCACATGACTTCGCTCCTTCCGCGGACCACGCCAAACCGAACTGCGGTCGACGTAGCAAAGGGGAACTTATCTGGACCAGTTCCGTGGTCGTCAGGCTTCGGAGTCATCTTTAGAGGGGAGAGGGATCGCCTACTTGCACTGAGGGATATCCCTGATGCACGACGCGTGTCATACGGGTCGCCAGACGGATCTGGAGTAGGACTCCTAATACAGGCTCGGGGATCCCGTCCCGGTCCACATACGCGATTCCGGCACGCGGCGGGCATCGACGTTCCAACGAGAGTCCGCGCAAGTATAAGTGCCGCCTCAGATGAACGGGATCCGTGCTGATTGGACTGAGGTGCCGTTGCTGGGTAGCCTTCGGATCGTCGACGAGACTCCTGCCCACCAGCGCTGGGATCGAGAATCGACTCGGACGCTGGCGTCGACGACGAAATGTGAGTTGGACTCCGGCCGGCGGCTTTGAACCCTCATCCAGCTGCTGGCGCTCCTCCTATCGCCGCACTCGGTCCATTCGGCACCGAGCTGGAAGGCCGCCGGTCGGCTCCGCCTTCGCGCGCGCTGGACGCGTGCCCGTGCGTGGACGGAGCGGCGTATCGAAACGGCACACCCACGTAGCGCCACGGCAACGTCCGCTGCTCCGCACCCGAGGATCAGCCGGGTGGCATCCACCCGGCTGACCCTATTCAGTCCGACCGGAGATGCCGCACTTCGGCCCGGCCCGGGAACACGACTTCTGCCCGGATGTCGACGTCGGTTCAGCCCCAACGGAGACGCCGCTTCGTTCCGGCCGGAGACGCCGCGACGGTTCCCACGGCAACGCCGTCTTGTTCCAGCCGGATCTGCTACCCTTGTCGGTACGAACTCGCCATGTAACGGGGATCGGCCCGCCACTCCCCACTTCCTGCCGGGCGCGCTTCCACGGCGCACCACCGGGACAGGACGATGGAAACGGCGCGGCACGCGGCAAACCGCTCTGACACCCAAGGCACGACACGACACGGAGCCGCACATGCCCGCTCTCACCTCTCTCGGTAGGATCGTCACCCTCTGCATCGCCGCCGGCGGCATTCTCGTCGGCTCTCTCCACACGGCCATCGCGGCGGATCCTCCACCCACCTGGAACCCTTGGGACAAGGAGAGCCCCGAGCCGTACGGGTATGACGTCTACACGGCGGCCGATCTGCCCCTTGGCATCGTCGACCCCACGGACCCACCCGCGACCCTCGACCTGGACCGGATCCCGGCAGAACGCGCGACACTCACCGTCACCCCAGGCCTCGATCGCACGTCGTACTCCTGGTTCGGGAGCGCCCGAATCACCGCCGAAGTGAGAGACGGGATCGATCTCGCCACCGACTGCGACTCGGTCGTGGTCGTGTCCGCGGCAAACCCACGCGTGCGGGCCCGACTCGTCGATGACGGCACCGGCAACGACGCGGTTCCTGGAGACGGGATCTACTCCGGCGTCTTCGACATCGGCGCGGGCGAGGGCGAAGCGCGTCCGACGGGGACCTACACCGCCACCGTCACCGCGTACCGGGGCGCGGACGTCGGCCAGTCCGACACACCGAGTTTCTCGCTCTACAGCGTGCGTCGCTGGACCGGCATCACCACGTCCGGCCTCCCCGATGCGTCCGACGACTACACGGCCTTCTTCGCCTCGCCCAACGGTTCAGGCGGCTTCCATCACGAGATCCGCGAGTTCGGCCTCATCCGATCCACCTCCGTCGCGAACGCGCAGATCCGGATCCCGGTCTTTCCTCAGGCCAACGAAATCACCGGACTCATCGTGTCCGGCCCGGGTGTTGCGAACGTGCAGGCGGAAGGGAACGTCATCGCCTTCGAGTGTGACCTCACCGGATCGAGTGTGACTCGCGTCACGATCGAGTTCGATACACCGAGTGATCTCGCGGCCACTCACGTCGACCGTTACCAGACCGGTGACATCGGACTCCGCAACTTCCGGAACGGCTACCTCGTCTGGAACCGGTATATCCACACGGCGATCCTCGGTTCCAGCTTCACCACTCCGCATGGTCCGGGATGCATCGTCGACCTCCACGTGACCGACCTCGTCACCGGAGATCCACACACCGTGGACTGTATGGAGCGCGTCGCCGTCCACCTCGACGACACACCGGTCAATGACGGCACCGGCACCTACCCGAGCAACATCAAGTGGCAGGACGACTCCCTCGCGTGGCCGGTGTCCGGAGACCTCGACTCGATGGTCTTCCACTTCCGCTCCGGCGGGAACTACGGCCTGGACGAGAAGGTCCACGTCGAACGGGACGTGGAGTTCTATGCCGATCGACACTACTTCCGGCATCGCTACGTGGTGCAGAACATCGACACGCAGAGTCATGACTTCGACTTCGTCTGGGGCCGGGAACAGTGGCTCTACGGCGCGTCCGACCGACAGATCGGGGACCGCGGTATCCTTCCGGACGATCCGATCGACTACGGCGGAGAACTCAGCTTCCCTCCGGCAGGCATCGCGGGCAGTTGGTTCGCCGCGTTCGACAACGCGTCCTACTACGCGATCGGAGTGATCGCACCCGACGAGACCGCGGTTGCGATGCCGGACTACGTCCATCTCCTCTGCCAACCCGCCCTCGGAAACAGCACGGGCGAGTACCCGATCTTCCCGTCCGGGAGCTGCGGCAACATGGAGAACCTCTTCTTCGAGAAGACGCTCGGCGTCCTGGCCCCCGGGGAGAGCGCGGAGTACGAGTTCTACCAGTGGGGCGGGTACGCCGCGAGCCGGAGCGCTCTCGCACTTCTGCTCGATGACGACGCCACGACGATCGCACCGGACCCAGCCGGAATCCCGTCGCCGGGGGACGGCGAGTCCCCCTCCGCGCTCACCGACGCCACGATCGCGCGGGTCACGCCGAATCCGTTCCACACGGAGACGGAGGTGCACCTCGATCTCGCAACGCCCGGGGCCATCTCCCTCATGGTCTTCGACGTACAGGGTCGCCTGGTTCGCACGCTCCTCCGAGGTCCACTCGACCTTGGACCTCACGTCGTCACGTGGGATGGAGCCGGCTTGGGCGAGGCCCCGGTCCCGGCGGGGATCTACTTCCTGCGCATGGACTCGCCGAGCGGCTCCGCGGTCCGGAAGGTGACGCTCGAACGTTGAGTCCGGGCGAGCCTCGTCTTCCTCATCATCGGTCGCTACCGTCACGAGTACGTGGAATCCCGTGTTCAAACACAGGTTCTGGGACGGCGTCCCCTGTGCCAGAATCCTCGTTTGCTATCGGCGTCGGGCTCGCCGCGGCCCCGGGCCCAGAGAACGATGATTCCAGACGGAGGACGAGATGACTGAGATCCGCGAGGTCAAGGTCGGCAACAAGGTGCCGAACTTCGAGCTCACCTGCTACGACCCCAAGAGCCACGACTTCACCAAGGTCTCGCTCGAGAACCTCACCGCGAACGGGAAGTGGACGATCCTGTTCTTCTACCCCGCCGACTTCACCTTCGTGTGAGCGACCGAGTTCGCTGCTCTGGCAGAGCAGCAGGATCGCTTCGAGCGGATGGGAGCCCAGCTCATCACGGTGTCGACGGACACCGAGTTCACTCACCTCGCTTGGAAGCGGGACGAGAAGGAGCTGGCCAACGTCCAGTATCTGATGGGCGCCGACCCGACCGGTCGCGTGTCGCGGCTGTTCGGCGTGTACGACGAGGGGTCCGGTCTCGCTCTCCGCGGATCGTTCATCATCGCGCCCGACGGCACGCTCTTCAACGCGGAGGTCAACTTCTACAACATGGGCCGGAACATCGACGAGCTCATGAGGAAGTTCAAGGCCAACATCTACCTCTCCCGGAAGAAGGACGAAGGCTGTCCCTCCAAGTGGAAGGACGAGGGCGACAAGACGCTCCGCCCTGGGCCGGAGATGGTCGGAAAGGTCCACGAAGCGCTGAACGGATAGGCTTCGTTCCCTCGATGCGCCGACACGGCACCACGCTCCGTCCGGCGCATTCGAGATGACCCACACGACTCGACGGCTCCGCGATCGCGGGGCCGTCTTCGTTTCTCGAACCGCAGGATTCGAGCTGGGTCTCCTCCGACTCCCGGTTTGGACGAGACCCGTTCGAGTGCGCTCCCACAACGCGGGCGCACCGAGGCGACAGTCGCGCTACGAGGGTCGGGTCCGCTCCGGATCCCGGTTCCGCCAGCGACCGAGGAGGAGAAGCGTGATGTCGTCGCCCGGCTCTGTCGCGCCGAGGAACTCGAACAGGTCGTCCAGGATCCCCTTCCCGATGGCCTCCACGGGATCCGAGATCCGACGCCTGATCGACTCCAGCATCCTGGCCTCGTCGTAGAAGACCTTCTCCTCGTCGTCCCCTTCGAGAAACGCCTCTGGGATCCCGTCGGTAAAGACGGCGAGAAGCGCGTTCTCGGGGATCTCGACCTCGGCGGTCGAGTACGGAACGCCCGGCATCATGCCGACGGGAATGCCCGTCGCGGCGAGTTCGCGATGTTCACCATCGGGGAGGACGAGGAACGGCGGATTGTGTCCCGCGCTCACGTAGGTGAGCCGGTGCGTCCTGGGATCCAGCCTCCCTACGAACAGCGTCGCGAACCGGGTCGCTTCGGTGGAACCGTGGAGCTGGTCGTTCAGTCGACTCACGAGTCGTGCGAGGTCGGACGATTCCTCGTAGAGGACGCGGAGCCCAGCCATGATGTTCGACATGAGCAGCGCCGCACCGAGCCCCTTGCCACTCACGTCACCGACCACGAGCACGAGCGACCCGTCACCCAGGAGGGCGACGTCGTAGAGGTCACCTGCCGTCTCATAGCAGGAACGCTGCTTCGCGAAGAGCGAGTATTCGAGGAGGTCCGGCGTCGACTTCGGGAGGAGCCCGATCTGGATCCGCGACGCCGTCGCCATCTCCTCGGCCAGGCGCTCCTTCTCCCGCTGCTCCTCGATGAGCTTCGTCTGCGTGATCTTGATCGCCATGAGGTTCGCGAGGAGCGTGAAGGCCCGGAGCTGGTCCTGGTCGTAGCGGACGAACGGATCGTCGTGGTCCGCGTAGATCAGTCCGATCACCTGCTCGTTGTCGAAGAGAGGAGCTACGAGGGCGGAACGGACGTCGAACGCGACGATGCTCTCCTGCGCCTGGAACCGCTCGTCGGCCTGGGCATCGGTGACGAGAAGGGCGTTCCGATCCTCGAGCACGGTGCGGAGCATCTTCTGGCTCATCATGAGCTCCTCCTGCTCGCGCCCGGACGGACGAGACGCTTCGAGCCGAAGGGAGTCGTCCTCCGTGTCGCGAAGGAGGATGAGCGTGCGCCGCGACGGAATCACCTTCGCAACGAGATCGAGTACCGCCTGGAAGATCTCCTCGAGCGGCTTCGGCTGGACCAGCAGCGGGGCCGCTTCCGTCATCGCCTGGAAGAGCGCGGCCTGCCCGGTGGCCGGAACCTGGAGGTCGTCGAGCGAGATGTGGGTCTTGGCCAGGTCGGAGTCGTCATCGCCGGTACGGATCCTGGGAGTTCCGATTCCCGTTCCGCTCGGCATCGACGCTTCAGGGCTCAGCAGGGTGAGCTCGATCGCGCCGAAGCGGATCCGATCGTGGATCCCGACCTCGCGCGTCCCTTCGATCCGTTGATCGTTGACGAACGTCCCGTTCCGGCTGCCTCGATCCTCGACCACGAACGAGCTGTCGGTCAGATGGAGGACGGCGTGTTCCCGGGAGACGGACCGGTCGACGAGATGAACCTGACTCTCGGCCGCGCGTCCGACGACGTAGCGACCTGCCCCGAGTGTGCGTCGGTAGTAGCGACCACCGACCATCCCTTCCAGTAGAAACTCCATGGAGGGGATTGTCGCACAGGTCGAGTCGGCTTCAAAGCCACGCTGGACCAAGCTACGCCGACCGCAGGCGCCGCGCCAAAACAGCCTGGCACCGGTGGAGGCCGTGCGGATCAGACCGCAACGGCTCCACCAGCCCGAAGGAGTTCCGACCTACTGGTATCGCGCTCTCAGCATTCGCGCCGCCTCGACCATGCTGGCCGTCTTCGCCTTGGCCGTTTCGTGATCGTTGACGCACCGGTTGGCGAAACACCCGAACCCACAATCGGGGTTCAGGAAGATCCTGTCGGGCGACAGGAACTCGAGCAGTTCCTCGACCCGGCGGACGATCTCGTCCGGCGACTCGGCGGTCTCCGTCCGAGGGTTCACCACCCCGAGGCCGAGCTCTCGACCGGCCAGAGCCCGCGCCACGATCTGGACGTCACCGGCCCTCGGCGTGGAGTGCTCGAGCACGAACTGGTCGACGTGCATCTTCTCGAACGCGGGCAGGAGCGGCGTGTAGTCCCCGGTCAGGAGGACGCTCTCATCGCGGCTCCAGTTGCCCCGACAGACGTGGATTCCGATCCGCGGCATGACGAGACCTTTGCGGGTCACGCGGTCGCGGGCTCCGTCGACGATCTGATTGAGGAGGTCGGCAGCGTATTCGAGTTCTGAACCCGCATCCCGGCGGGTAGCCAAGGTCGCTCATGAAGGTGCGACGGTCGCATTCCTCGGACATCACGATCTCGGTCAGCACCGGCTCGTCGAACTGGACGAAGTCACATCCGGCTTCCGCGAGCTCGAACAGTTCATCCTGCATGATCCGGACGACGTCCTCGCCCATTTCGAGCTTGTCCCCGTATCCCGCCTTCGAGAACTGTCCGACCCACATGGACCGGGTGAGGAGGTAGGGCCCCGGAAGCGGCACTTTGACCGGCTTGTCCGTCCGTGCGCGGACGTACTCGTACTCGCGAACGGCGAGCGGCTCTCTCCGTTGGAGCTTGCCGACACACGTCGGGTTCTTGATCGCGGACGCGGGCACGTCGAGCGTCGAGAGCATCTCCTCGAAGCTCGCCTTGTCCTCGACCGTATCGAGCATCTCGGCGAGCGACATGAGTTGCGTGCCGTCGAGCTTGTTCGTGACGAACGAGTAGAAGCTGTCCCGCCTCATCTCTCCATCGACGATGATGTCCGCGCCGACCTCGAGCTGCGCGTCCACACAGCGATCGACCTCGACGTCCGCGATCCGCTCGAACTCCTCTCTCGTGATCCGTCCCTTCTGATGATCGCGAAGCGCGACGAGGAGCTCTCGGGAACGTGGCCAACTGCCGACCTGTGTGACATCGAACATGGATTCGACCTCCGTGACGCAGCGCGCACTCGGCGGCAACCGCGGCACCTTCGACCTGGATGCGTCGTTCTCAGACGATCGCCAGTTTGAGCGTGAGCTCCGTCGCCCGGCCCAGAGTGACCGCGACAGGAGATCTCTCGACGGTACGCTGCCACGCCTCTCGCACTGCGGACTCGTCCGCCATGGTCGAAGCGAAGCACTTCACCTCCACCGCAACCAGTCCGGGATCTCCCTCACCGAGCCCCAGGTGCGCGAGCGGATTCCCGAGCCGTCCCTTCACGGTCAGCTCGATGTCGTCGACGTCGAGCCCGGCCCGCGCCACCTCGGACGCGAACCCGGTGGTGAGGGCGGCACCCAGCGAACCGAGCAGGAGTTCGACCGCAGACGGATGCGCGTCCTTCTCCTCGAAGCTCGCGGGCTGACCGGCCTGGAAGGAGAAGTTCCGGCAATAGGCCGTGCTCTCGAGATGGCCCGTCGACCTCACGCGCAGCCGCCACTCGTACGTTTGCGCCTTCTCCTTGTCCGACTCGAGCGCCTTGGCCTCGGCGGCTGCGGCCGCCCCGCTACCGCGACGCACGAAGTAGCGGACGGTTCCATCGCCGCGACCCGACGTCTCGAGTGGAAGCGAGCCGAGGAAGTCGTGACCGACCATCCTGCACCAGGGCGGCAGGTCGTCGGCCACGGTGGATTCCCGTGAGCGCATCTCGAGGACACAACCTTCCGGCACCTCGAGCATGTTCTCCCGGATGAGCAACACGAGCCCGGAACCGCAGTCCAGATCTCCCCCGTCGAAGACCCGAGCTACGTCGATGTTCGCGAGATCGATCGACTCTCCCATCTCTTCCTCCCTTCGTCAGACTCCCCTCATGCGGAGATCCTCCAGAAGTACGCCCTCTCCTCCCGGCCCAGACGAGCGTGGTCACTTCTCACCTGGATCTCCGTGGGCCGCGAGTCGAGCCGCTTCTTCTTCGACTCAATACGAGATGCAGGGCGTACCGCCGTCGAGGAACTCGACGAGCGCCGCCCCTCCGGCCGGAGTTGCACCTTCGATCAGGTTCGATGCATCGAGTCCACGCTTCTTGAGGCACGGAGCACAGACGAGGATCTTCCCACCGCCCGCGACGAACTTGTCGACCAGCTCCTTGAGCGGCGCAAACGGCTCGCCCTCGACGATCTTCTCGTACTCGCCCTTGACCGCGGACCAGACCCCGTCGGCGGACAGGAAGACCATCGTCTCCTTCTCACTGCCGAGGGCGGCGTTCGCGACGACGAACCCGACCGTGGCCATGTCCCCGTCCTTCTTGCACTCGGTGATCGAAACACAGAACTTGTTGCTCATCTCCACTCTCCTTCGTTTGCTGTCCGGCGCTTCCGCCGTCCCCGGTCCCGGCCCCGCCGAGAACCGTCCCGCGACGCGTGACAGCTAGGCTTCAGGTTGCGTCTCTCGGACTTCGATCAGGTAGTACGGTGGATGCGCGACCAGAAGGTGATGCCCCGTGACCCTGCACCAGGCCGGAATCTCCACCGGCGCACCTTCACTCGAGGCCAGCACGGCGACGCGGACACCGGGATCGAGCGGTCGGAAGTGGATCCGCAGGTCGAGAAGCATCTCCCCGCACCCACCATCCCCTCCGTCGAAGCGGGACACCTCCTCCCAATCGGGCGGGAGTCCGTCCCATCGACCTGTCATTGCTTCCTCCAGTCGCCCCATGAGGTGGCGTCGCGAACGATGACGACGATCTATCCGTCGATTGGAAGACTTCGGGCCAGGACGAGGGGTGGACCGTTCGATGGAGACCATCGGCTTCCCCGCCTGGAGAACTCTGACATTCGAGATCGGACAGACCGAACGATCAGAGCGGCAGGGACCGCGACGAGAACCTAGTGATTGCCAAGCAAACCATGGGTTCGACGAAGCACGCAGACACGCTGCCGCGAGACGGCACGTGCTCAGGTGAACGGGAGTCGTCCACCCATTTCTCGGATCAGACGCTTCATCGCTTCTCTCGTCGTTGTGTCATCGCTTCGAGGCGCCCCGCTGCCGGCGCGCACCTCCGGAACGTGTTCCCGGCGACGACGGGTACGAAAGTAGTGGCAACGAGTTGCCGAAGGCAATAAGTGTCTTCCGAGGCGCCGTCCCCGAGGTATTCCACCTGAGAGGAGAGAGCTCGATGACCACGACCCACCGGATGCTTCGATCGAACGGAAGTCGCGGACTACTCGACGCGGCGTTCCGGATGCGTCGATCGAGCGGAAGTCCCCGGCCGATCTCTCCTGCCCACTCCACACGCTCCATCGCCGTCGCCGTGGCCTTCGTGGTCTCCCTCTGCGTGTCCGTTCTTCTCCCCGCACTCCTGGCGTCCCAGACCTCCGCGGCCGCGACGCCGGCCCCTGCGCCGACGGCGACCGCAATCGCCGCAACGCAAGGTCTCGGCGCCTCCGTCGGCGGGAACTCGGACCTCCTCCTCGTCCTCGACGGATCGGGGTCGATGTGGGGGCAGATCCAGGGCGAGAACAAGATCGTCATCGCGCGCCGGGTCCTCGGCGACCTCATCGGAGAACTGAGCGACGATCGCAACGTCGCCCTGATCGCCTACGGACACCGCTCGGAGGGAGACTGCGACGATATCGAAACCGTCACGTCTCTCGGACCGCTCGATCGCGCGGCTCTCTCCAAGACGATCGAAACGCTCAACCCGAAGGGAAAGACTCCGATCACGGCCGCCCTTCGAAGGGCCGTCGACATCGCGAGGACGAGCGGACGGAAGTCGACCGTGATCCTGGTGAGCGATGGCCTCGAGACCTGCGGCGGCGATCCGTGTGCGCTCGTACAGGAAGCGAAGGCCGCGGGCGTCGACTTCGTCCTCCACGTGATCGGTTTCGACGTCGCGAAGGAGGACGTCTCCTCTCTCGAGTGTGCGGCCCAGGCCGGCGACGGCCTCTACCTCACCGCGGACAATGCCGCGGAGCTCTCCGGCGCCATGGAGACCGCTGTCGCCCTGCCGGCAGACATCCCCACCGGGCGACTCGTCGTAAAGGCGGTGATGGACGGCGAGCTGCAGGACGTCGCGATCCAGGTGTTCGACCGTGGCTCCCGGAGCAAAGTGGGCGGAGGCAGGACCTATCGCTCGCCGGCCACGAACCCGCGTGAGATCCCCCTCGCGGACGGCGCGTACGACGTGACCATCCTCGCACTGGGACTCGAGGGCAACCGGCGCCAGGAGTTCGGGATCGAGATCGCAAACGGTTCGACGGTCGAGAAGCTGCTCGACTTCTCGAGCGGAACGCTCTCGATCGGCGCGACGCGGAACGACCGACTCTCCGACGTCCTCTTCAAGGTGTACGTCCGCGGAACGAAGGAAGTCGCGGCGCAAGGCCGCACGTATCGTGACGCCGCGACCAACCCGAAAACCGTCTCCATCACTCCGGGCGAGTACGACGTGGAGCTGACGGCCATCGAAATGGGAGACAACGTCACGCACCGGTTCCGCCCGGTCACGGTGGCCGCGGGCAAGACCCAGGAGCTGATGCACGACTTCGCGAGCGGCGAGGCCGTGATCCGGGTCGCACGCGCGGACGGCACCCTGGTGGACGCAACCGTGAAGGTCACGACGTTCGACGGAACCGTGATCGGCTCCGGACGGGCGCGTCCGAACCCGGACTCCAACCCGCAGCACTTCGACATCCCGCCAGGAAGCTACCTCGTCAAGGTCCAGGTGATCGGGGGCGACCGCCTCGAGCAGGACATCGAGATCGCGGCGGGAGAGCGGACGACAGTCACGGTCGAGGTCCCCTGACCTTCACCCTGTCGGAGCGCTCGTACCCTCATGTCGCCCGAAGCCTAAGGGCAGCAACCCACTAGTCCCCCGGCTCCGGGTCGGTCGGAGTTTTTCCGTATCAGGCCCGGTCCACCTCCGACTAGGGTTCGGGCGAGCAGCTCGTACACGAATCCATCGGCTTGCAGATTCAGGCTCGGGACCACGTCCCGATTTCGTGTACGCCCGCACTCCCCTGATCCACTGCCCACTACAACATGCAATCAGGAGGCCCCACCTTGTCACGTCCGACCCGACACATGGTGCCGTTCGCTGCGGCGATCGCGGTAGCTGCGCTCGCGCCGACCACTCTACTCGCCAACTCCACCGGCCCCGTCGACGGCCGGGCCGGCGATCCGCCCGCGTTCCAGACCTGCAAGGACGCCCCTTGCCACAACTCCTTCGAGCTCAACAGCGGGGACGGCTCCCTCGTCATCAACGGACTTCCCGCTGGGTACACCCCCGGCACGGTCTACACGCTGGAGGTCATGATCGCGGATCCCGGCCAGTCGCGCTGGGGCTTCGAGGCGACGGTGATCGACGCCGCTGGAGATCAGGCCGGCGACCTCGCCGCCGTCGATCCCACGCTCGTCCAGGTCTCGGCAGGCGCCGGCCCCCTGCGTGACTACATCAAGCACAGGGCCGCCGGTACCTTCGCGGGGCAGCCTGACGCCGCGAGCTGGGAGATCGAATGGACCGCTCCCGCCTCGGGATCCGGCACCGCGAGCTTCTACCTCGCCGGGAATGCCGCGAACAACAACGGCTTCAACAACGGTGACTACATCTACACCTTCACCGCGGACGTCCCCGAAGGCGACACGAGTGGAATCGACCCCGAGGTCCTCGCGGCGAACTCGGTCCAGCTCTCCGTCTTCCCGTCGCCGGTCCGTTCGGACGCGACGATCCGTCTCCAGCTTCCGTCCGATCAGGAGGCGAGCCTCGTCCTCGTCGACATGATGGGACGTCAGATCCGCTCGCTCCGGAGCGGCTTCTTCGCTGCAGGTGACCACCTGGTCGCTTGGGACGGACGTGATGATCACGGCCGTGAAGTTTCCGCCGGCGTCTATTACTCGGTCTTCACCTCGGGAAAGACCCGGACGAGCGGGAGCCTCGTTGTCGTCAAGTAGGGGTTGACGACTGGCCGCACCGACACCGGCCTACTCTGCGTCTCGCACGTAGAGTAGGCCGGGTCGCGTCAGGAGCTCCCGCATCCCCTCCTCGTCGACTCCCTCCCGGAACTCGAGCTCCAGTGGCTCTCCCGAGTAGAGCCCACCGTTCGTCGACTCGAGGAGCGAGTTCAGCTTGAGGAACGTCTTGGCCGGCGCGTGATCGAGCACGATCAAGACCGTGTCGCCATCGCTGCTGATGAGCCGGATCGCTTTGTCCTTCTTCGCCTTGTTCGAGAACTTCCGAACGGAACGGCTCCGCTTCGTCCGGAACCTCCGGTAGACGAAGGCACCGATGACGAGGAAGGGCGCGACCCCACCAATCCCACCGTTGTTCGCCAGCACGATGATGATGAGCGTCACGAGGATGATCGACCAGACGACGAGGAAGACGAGCCCTTTGTTCGAGATCCCTTCCCGCGACGCGCGCCCACCCGTCAGGTCTCTCAGCTTGTCCATCGCGCGATCGAGCATCGGGGCCGAACGCGTCACGCCCGACTCGAGCTCGCGCTTCACCTCGCGCAGCTCCGACTCGACATCTGCCATGCTCGCGAACCGCTTCGTGGCGTCCTTCTCGAGACAGCGGTTCACGACCTTCTGCAGGGAGTACGGCAGCCCGGCCCGGAGATCGCTGAGCGGCCGCGTCTCCCCGAATGCGATCGCATGCATCGTGTCGAGCGCACTCTCCCCCTGGAACGGCAGCGTTCCCGTCGCCATCTCGTAGAGAACGATCCCGAACGAGAAGATGTCCGAGCGTTGATCGGCGGGGAGCCCGCGCGCCTGCTCCGGGCTCATGTACGCAACCGTTCCGATGACCGCTCCCACCTGCGTCATCGCGCCGGTGCGCATGACCATGGTCTGGAGGTCGTTCACCGACTCGCCCGGAGCCGACGAGTCCGTCGGGTCGACGAGCTTCGCGAGGCCGAAGTCCAGTACCTTGGGATGGCCGTCGTGCGTGACCATGATGTTGTCGGACTTGATGTCGCGATGGACGATCCCGGCTTCGTGCGCACGTTGGAGCGCTCCGGCCACCTGGATCCCCACCTCGATCGCGGAGAGGACGTCGAGCTCGTTTCGCTGGATGAGCTGCCGGACGGTCGCTCCGTCGACGAACTCCATCGCGATGAAGGTGAGCCCTTCACCCTCCAGTCCGGAAACTCCGGGAACCTGGTCGACGGTCTCGATCCCGTAGATCTGGGCAATGGCCGGATGGTTCACGGCGGACGCCGCCCGCGCCTCCTGGATGAACCGACGACGCCGCTCCTCGTCCTTCATGAGGGCCGGAGGGAGCACCTTGAGGGCGGCCGGACGGTCCAGCTTCGTGTCCCGCGCCTTGTAGACGACCCCCATCCCGCCCTGACCGAGCTTCTCCAGGATCTCGTAGTGTCCGAGGAGGTCGCCGGATTCCATCAGACCCTCGTATCGAAACTGCCCAAGCACGACGCCCTGCACCACAGGTCGTCGTCCCATCCGCCAGAGATTGGATACGCGGAGGGACGCCTTCGGATTCAGGGGGATCTGACCGGCTGCGGCACCGCGTCTACGTCGGACACTCATCCTAGGCGGGACGGCCAATCGCGGCAACCGGTTCCGCGTCAGAGGGATCCGGCGCTGCCCCCCTCAGGGTGTGCTATTCTCAGCCCGCCTTGCCTCGAGGATCCACGACGGAAGGGGAATGCCATGGTGACCGCGATCGTCCTGCTGAGTGTCGAGCATTCCAAGGTGAACCTCGTTGCGGAGAAGCTCGCGGAGATGGACGGCATCTCCGAGGTCTACTCGGTCGGCGGTCGATTCGACCTCGTCGCCTTGATCCGTGTCGCCGCGAACGAAGACCTGGCCGATCTCGTGACCAACCACATGCGTAGCCTGCCGGGCATCGAAGACACGGAGACGATGATCGCCTTCCGGGCCTATTCGAAGCACGACCTGGAGTCCATGTTCTCGATCGGAATGGAGAACTAGCCGTGATCCCTCGAGGCTGGACGACGGCCAGATCCAAGCCACCCTTGCATCGGCCATGAAACGATCCGTTTCGGCATCGAGATCCGTCTCCCGATTGCGAGCAGGTCACGGTACCGAAGCCGACACTCGATGCGTGTGTCCACGCCTCCGGCGACAAACGGGAGAGGAGCCGCCACCATGGAAGACCAGATCGTCGAAGCCGGGTGTGCACAGTGCCAGTTCGGTTTCCCCGGCGATGGATGCGATCTCGCGGTCCGATTCGACGGGAAGGTCTACTTCGTGCGCGGCACGGGGATCGACGATCACGGCGATGCCCATGCCGACGACGGCTTCTGCAACACCGTCCGCCGCGCTCGGGTGAGTGGGCATCTCGAGAGCGGTATCTTCATGGTGTCGAAGCTCGCGCTGCTCTCGGACTGAGCCGGTTCCTCGCGCGGAGAGAGTTCGCCAGAGCGTACCGGACGACGACCAAAACCCAGTCAGTGCCAACACTGTCGGCCATACGCTGCATCGAACCGTTTCGGGTTCCCCTGACTACCGCCAAATCTCAGCCAACGACTATGGTGCCAACGCTCGCAGCACCACCTGCGTCCGGCGCGGGCCGCGCGTGTCGGCATTATCCCTGACGGGGCCCACTGAAGCGCGTGCAAGTCGGCGTTCGCCCCGAGCGTCTGCTCGCACCTTCCGAGCCACCCACCTCACGGTGGGCAGGAGGTTCTCCATGTTCGATCGTCACCAACTCTCGGGCCGTCCCCGCTTCCTGATTGCGAGCACGTTCCTCATCCTCGCCTCGATCACACTCGTCTCCACGAGCTGGGCGCGACCCACCTTCTTCAACAACGTGTGTGCAACCTGCCACACCGACGACACTCCGACCTGCAACGCGTGCCACGAGCATCGCGGCACCGTGACGGCGGTCGCCGACCAGGCCGAGTACGCCCCGGGCGAACTCGTCACGATCACGATGAACGGTGGATGGGAGAGCGGTTGGATCCGTGGCCTGCTCTACGACCAGGACGACAACGAAGTCGACCGCGCCACCGGCCCCACGGGGACGGGCAACGACGGACAGGGCACCGGCGTCACGTTCCCGGTCACACTACAGGCACCGGCTCCGATGGCCGCGGGCCAGTACACGTGGCAGGCGGCATGGTTCGGTAGCCTGAACAACACCGGCGCGACCCATGGCGAGTATCGTCGTCCGGTCACGATCACGGTCGTCCAGGACAACTCCGACGCCGGCGACGAAGAGAACCCTGCGCCCGGTGACCGCAATGTCAGCTGGGGCGAGCTGAAGCGCGACTACCGGTAGGGGGCAAGCCCGCGCGTACGCCCCGTGATCCTCACGGGGCCGCGAAGGAACCAGCCGACACACGAAACCCCGTAGGGGCCGCACTCGAAACGGCCTCTGGAGCTCACCGCTCCAGGGGCCGTTTCTTCAGGGAGCGAGCACCCCTCTCGGAATGTCCGCGATCCAGACGTCCTTCTGATCCTGGCTCAGTGCGCACACAACCGTCCTGCCATCCGGAGAGATGTCGACGTCGGTCCAACGCCGCAGATCGCCGGGTGGCAGCGCGACGACCGGCTCGACGGTCCCGTCTGAAACGCGCACTCGCAGAACCTCCCCGACGGACTCGCCGACGAACCGTGACTCTCGAGTCTCGCGCACGAGGTAGACCCACTCGTCGTCCTCGGACCAGGTGATCGGAACCGCCGTGCCGTCGAAGAGCAGCCTATCGTCCGGAGAGTCGAGCGAAACCAGCCACACGTCGATCTCGGTGCGACCTCCCCTCGCGCCCGCCACGGCGAGCCAATCGCCGGAGTGGGACGCGGCGACCTGGAACAGTGTCCCTTCCCGCGGCGGGTCGAAGAGCGGGCGCTGGTCGTTTCCACTCGGAGACACGACCCGGAAGTTCAGGTTGTCGTCCTGAAGCGAGTGATAGAGGATGCGGTCCGCCTCGAGCCACTCGAGGTACGCGCGCCCCTCCGCGCCCGGCACCGGCCGATCACTGCCATCGATCGTCGACGCGATCCGCAGCTGCTCCCGCCCCTCGTCGTCGGCTCCGAAAGCCAGTTCCGTCCCGTCGGGAGACCAGGCGAGGAACGCTTTCCCCAGCCCGACATCCGTCATCGACACGGGCTCGCCACCGGCGA
Organism: Candidatus Eiseniibacteriota bacterium; assembly: GCA_041390305.1. Classification (GTDB taxonomy): domain Bacteria; phylum Eisenbacteria; class RBG-16-71-46; order CAIMUX01; family CAIMUX01; genus JACKCR01. Next base: position 26,650 of record JAWKQE010000028.1, on the reverse strand, counting down.
GAGGGAGGCGCAGGATCTTGGTCGTCTCGAGGGGACCCGCGAGGAACGCGACCTCCTCCCCGCCGGGCCGGATCTTCGGTCCGCCGGCGAGCACGGTCCCGCCCCAAATCGGCGTCGAGTCGAACCCAGAGCCATCCGGGCGCCGGACCAGGCGCCAGAGCGTCGACTGAGGAATCTGTCCGAGCAACGCAATCGTCCGTCCGTCGCGTGCGACCCGGAACCCCGTCGTGGTCGTGGGGAGTTCGAGCACTCGCGTCGAATGCGAGATCCGCGTTCCCGGGGACACGAGCCGATCGACCTCGCCAGCGAGCAGCTGCGGCGACAACGTGAGTGCGCTGAGGACCGTCCTGTCCGAAGGACGATCCACGACGAGGAGATGCTGTCCATCCGGCGCCCAGCGTGCCCGATCGGTATCCGCTCCGCCGACCTGAATCGCCTCGCCGCCCGACTCGGGTACCATCCATGCGCCTCGCGACTCTCCCGGACGGGTTCCGAGGACGAGGATCCAACCGTTTCGGGCCGACCAGTCGTACTCGACGTGGGCGAGATCGTCCGGCAACGGAACTGCGGTCACGGAGTCCGACGCCACGTCGTACAGATAGACCGGCCCTTGTGCGACGTGCGTCTTCGAGATCGGTCCGAGAATCCGCGTTCCGTCCGGTGACCAGCAACGGCCCTGGAAGTTCGGCGGCCCGACCGGTCTCATCTCTCCTGTCGAAGTCGAGAGAAGGAAGGAACCGTCCTTCTCCTTGCCGAGGCTGTACGCGAGGAGCTCGGTTCCGTCGGGCGACCACGACACCGCCTGGAGCGTCGGATCGTTCCGCAGCACCCGCTCCGCATCGGTGCCCAGGTCCACGACGACGATGTCGCCGGGGTTCGTGACGCACGCGACCCGATCTCCCGACCCCGCGAGATCGAATCCCCAGACGAACCCGGAGAAGGTCACGCGACGTGGAGAAGTGGAGGAAGCGCTACTCGTGCCGGACGACGACGCGCCTCCACGCGCGCGCTCGTCCTCCGCAGCGCGCCACGAGAGGAACACAACCGCAACCAGGAGCGCGAGCACCAGGCCGACCGAGTACGTTCGCACACGCGATGACGGTCGATCGCTCGAGCGACGTGATACTTCGCGCAGCCGCTCCTGGAGCTCGTCGATGGAACTCGGCCGGTCTTTCGGGTCCGGCGAGAGACACGACAGGACGAGTTCCGCCAACTTCTCCGGGACCTCCGCCGGAAACCGCGAAGCGTCCAGCCGGCGCTCGAGCGTGTTCGTAACCCGCTCGAGCGGTGTCTCCCCAGGGAACGCCTCGGTGCCGGTCAGGCACTCGAACAGAACGCAGCCCCAGCCCCAGACGTCTGCCGCGGCCGTCGCCTTTCCGCCGCGGAGCTGCTCCGGACTGATGTATCCGGGACTTCCGGCCGGAGTAGTGCCCCCCTTCGTCTCCGGGGCCGGGAGGCCGGAACTCGACGAGGTGCCACGGCCCGCGTCGACTCCGACTACCGCGAGCCCGAAGTCGAGCACCTTGAGCGAGCCACCATCACTGATCATCACGTTCGCCGGCTTGAGATCGCGATGGGTGACACCGTTCGCGTGCGCCATCTGGAGAGCATCCGCGATCTGCCGCCCCCAGGAGATCGACTCGGAGAGCGTCGGCGGTTTGCGTTCCAAACGGTGCCCCAAGGTCTCGCCGAGGATGTGCTCCATAGTGAGGAACGCGCGGCCCACCACTCTCCTCGAGGCTGTAGAGGACGGCGATGTTAGGGTGCGTAGGCTGCTGGAAGCTGCTTCGCGACGGAACTGCTCGTAGCGACGGTTCGCGCTCCCATCCGCGCGGCAGCAGCTTCAGCGCAACGAGCCTTCCGAGATCCGGGTCCCGCGCGGAGAAGACCGTTCCCATCCCGCCGTAGCCCAGCACTCCGATGATCTCGTAGCGACCGATCGCCTCGGGTGTGTCTTCCGGCGCGACGTGGTGGTCGTGACGGGAATCCTCGAACACGTGCCCGACGTCCCGAACCGCGCTCTCCAGCACTTCGGGCTCCGCGTCGCGGGCGAGCAGAGTTTCGACCGCGGCGCGAAGATCGGGATCGTCGGCGCACTCCTCGTCCAGAATGCGGGCGACCTCTTCCGGGGAGCGATCGGAACAGCGTTCGAAGAGCTCCGCGAGCCTCTCGAAGCGGTCGGTCACTCGGGAGCTTCCACCTGCTCCGCGAGCCAGGCGCGGACGAACCGCCAGTCCCGCTTCACCGTCGCGAGCGACACCTGGAGCGTCTCGGCGATCTCGGTGAGTTCCAGCCCCCAGAGGATCCGGAGCCGGGCGAGCTCCGCCCGTCGGGGCGATTCGTCATCCAACTGCTCGATCGCGGCGAGGATCCGTTCGACCCGCCGCTGCGATGCCTCGAGATCCGGAGACTCGAGCAGGTCGGCGATCCGGCTCAGGGTCACCTGGACCTGATGCCCCCCTCGCTTCGCCGCCGTCCGGTTCCGGAGGTGGTCCTGGAGGACGCGGGTCATGATCCGGGACGCGATCGCGAAGAAGTGGCGACGGTTGCGGAGTTCGCTCCGCTGCTGGGCCAGCTTCAGATACGTCTCGTGGACGAGCGCGGTCGGGTCGAGCGTGACCGGCTTCCCCTCCTCCCGCTGAGCCCGGATCCGCCGGTCGGCCATCACGCTGAGCTCTCTGTACACCGCCTCGAGAAGCGCATCGAGCGCCCCGGTGTCCCCGCGGTTCGCTTCCTCGAGGAGCTGCGTGATGTTGGAGTCGCTCGTCATGGGGAAGAGGGTAGCACGGGGGAAGGCCGGAAACCGACCTGCCGAAGGCGAGGGGGTTGTCGGGGACAGGGGTCTCGTTCCGCCACAGTTTCGGCGCCCTCAGTGCGTGCCATCGATCGCGACGCCATCTCCTGGGTCTCTCACTGGCCCGCAATCGCGATGAGAGCCGCCGAGGGGATCGCTCGGCCGCCAGGGTTTACCGGATTGCGACATGGGGTGACCCGGGCAACGTACGCGGAATCGCCGACCACTTCCCATCCTGAGAAGACCGTGGGATTGAGCATCCAGCCGGAGGCCGTTCCAGTCAGGAACAGCACGTAGTCGTGATCCACATGGAACCACGGACGCGCCCCCTCCCGGAACGGAATCTCGATGGCCACCGGTGTGGCGAGGTCCAAGGTCTCAGCAGTCGTGTTCTTGAGAACAGCGGAGAGCGCGACCGTGAGTGTCGCCCGGTTCCAATGGTGGAAGCGTGGGGCGGCATCCGATGGGTACTCGAGATCCTCCACGATCCTGCCACGAATGACCGCGTCGCTGCCGGCGGACTGCGCCTCGGCGCTGCACAGCGATCGGAGAGTGCGAACAGAATCGATGACGGCGAAGAGCGCGAAGGTTCCGAGACGGGGAATGCTCACGGAGTCTCGAGTGGTCTGCCAGTAGCGTCCGGGAAGAATGCGCCAGACGTCACCGCAGTTCCACAGTGTCATCAAGTACTGCTGATTCAAGACCGGACGACGCCCGACTCCGGGCGTGTAGCGGATACCGATTTCGATGGCGGAAGGAAAGTCCCCAGAGATGGTCGAATCCACGATTGCCGCTAACACCAAATCACGCTCTCCCCCCGGCGAAGCGGCTGGTGGCTGGATCACTGCGACCGTGTCGATGGCGGTTACCAGGACGACGCCGTCTGCCGCCTGCCAGTCACTTGCGATCGCCGAGTCCAGCGATGTCTGGCCGCGAGCGTCCGGTGTCGGACCGTGCAGCAGGTGGAGGATGACGAGGCTGAAAACGAACACCGTCCAGGCCATGGTCGGCGAGGCGGAGAGAGCTGAGGGGCTGACTCGCCGAAGAGTCAAACGGCATCTCCCATCGATCCGGATTCGGGCATGGGCCATGACACACGCGTACTCCGCGAACCTACCCCATCAGCCTAGCGGTATACATCCTGACGGTGCCTGATCCGAATCACGAGAACGAGGAGCCGCGCGTCCTCGACGCGGTACAGGATCCGGAACACACCCTGACGGACTCGGTAGAGGCCATCCTCGCCCTCGATCTTCCTCGCACCGTTCGGCCGGGGCTCCTCGGCGAGCCTCTCGATGCGCGCGAGGAGCCGCCGTTGTTCTCGTCGGTCGAGCCCTCTCAGATCCCTCGCGGCCCGCGGGGTGAACTCGACTCTGTGTTTCAGAGCCCGAGTTCCTCGCGAAGATCATCGAGGGAGACGGTCCCCTCGGTCTCGGATTCAGCGACGGCTTCCCTGGCCGACTGAAGGTCCGCCGCGTCCTCTGCACGCTCCAGAACTTCGAGGTCCTCGAGCGAGATGAGGACAGCGACCGCCTTCCCTCGCCGATCCAGCACGATCCTCTCTCCTTGGTAGGAGACCCGGTTGCATAGCTCCGAGAGCTTGTCTCGCGCCTCCGTCACGCTGAATCGGACCATCCGGGCACCTCCTACACTGTACGTAATGTACGTTTCGTGCACTACGTACAGTGTATCGGCTCCCGAGCTGTATCGTGCCATAGTTTCTCGTCAGGTCTCCCCGTCGTCATTTCGGCGCCCACGAAAAACCTCCAGCACGATCCGGACCACGCGAACGGCTGTCGAGAACCTCGACGGTTGTGGAGAACCCCGACAATCGCCGGATCTGCCCTCCAAACGCCCTCGAACGAAACGACTTCACCCACCTGCCGAGCCTCACCACAGCAGAATCCGTCGAAGACCTCCACAGTGCCGCACTCGACCGTGGACCGGCACTCCACGTCAGTCGCGCCACTGCATCCCCAAGTGTCCCCGTCACCTGCACGAATCACGGATCGCGTCCCGCCCATTGGCACGCTGCGTGACGTTTCTCACCCCGGAAACGCCGGGAACTCCGACAACGGCAACACCGCCACCGGGGCCCCGCGAACGAAACGGAAGAGATCTAACTCGGAGGTGAATCATGGTGGTCCTGCTCGCAGTGCTGACGTTCGCGGTCTTCGTGACCGTGGATCTGCTCCGTGAAAGACGTCGCAATGTCGTCCTGCTCGCGGAGGGTGAAGCGCTCCAGAAAGCGCTCGTGAACGTAGATTCCAAGACAGTCGGTGGATTCAAGCTCGCTCCGGCCCTCGCCTATCACCCTGGCCATACCTGGGTGCACTGGGTCTCTGAAGACACGGCGTATGTCGGTGTCGACGACTTCGCCCGTCGCCTCATCGGACAGGACGCGAAGTTCGACCTTCCCGAGGTCGGCATGCACGTCCACCAGGGCTCGGAAGCGATCCACGTGAAGCGCAACGGCCAGACGGCCCACCTCCTCTCGCCGGTCGGTGGAGAGATCGTCGGCGTGAACCCGGCCGCCCGCGGCGACAAGGGCGCGGCCTTCAAGGACAACTTCGGCAAGGGTTGGCTCTTCAAGGTGAAGTCACCCCGCCTCTTCCAGGACCTCTCGAACCTCCTCACCGGGAGCCTCGCGGAGCACTGGATGCAGGACGCCAACGATCGGTTCCGCTATCGCCTCTGCATGGCGAGCGGAAGCGTCATCCAGGACGGTGGCCAGCCGGTCGAGGACATCGGCGGCACGCTGGATCCGGAAGAGTGGTCGTCGCTGACGGAGGAGTTCCTCCACCTCAAGGCGCGCCACCATGAGTGACAAAGAAACAGAACGGTCTCGCCCAGGGGAACACGGCGAGGGAGGAGGAGGTGGAAAGATGTACGGGATCTTGTTCGACGCGAACCTCTGCGTAGGCTGCGGAGCCTGCATGGAAGCCTGTCGAGCGGAGAACGGCCTCCCAGAGTCGGATGAGACGGAAGGGCTCGCGCTCTCTGCCACCGACTACTGTGTCGTGGAAGAAGTCGGGGACGTTTACCTGCGCCGGATGTGCATGCACTGCCTCGAGCCGAGCTGCGCATCCGCGTGCCCGGTCGGTGCTCTCCACAAGACGTCGATCGGCCCAGTCGAGTACGACTTCGAGAAGTGCATCGGGTGTCGCTACTGCATGGTGGCGTGCCCGTTCAGTGTCCCGCGCTACGAGTGGAACTCCGTCACTCCGCGCGTTCGCAAGTGTCAGCTCTGTCCGCATCGCCTCGCCAACGGCCAGCCCACGGCATGCTCCGAAGCCTGCCCGGCCGAAGCGACCGTCTCCGGAGAGCGCTCAGAACTCCTCGCCGAAGCGTGGCGCCGGATCTCGGAGGACCCGGACAGCTACGCGCCTCAGGTCTACGGTACGAACGAAGCCGGCGGAACGTCGGTGCTCGTCATCGGACCGCCCGAGGTGATGGCGGCCTTCGATCCACGCATCCCGAACGAGTCCCTCCCGCACAAGACGTGGGTGGTGCTCTCCCAGATTCCGACCGCGGTCGGCACCGCTGGTACGGGCCTCCTCGCGGTCAACTGGATCATCCGGCGACGCATGGCCCTCACGGCGGAACGCATCCGGAAGAATGGTGACGACAGAACAGAGAGCTTCGAGCTGAAAGAGGAAGGCGTTGGAGCCGGGATCGATCCGAGTGACCCGGGGAAGGGAGGTGTGTGATGACCGATCGATTCCTTCGCAAGTTCACCATGTTCCGGCTCATCGGACTCATCTGTCTCGTCTCCGGACTCTACGCGACCTTCCTTCGCTTCACCCAAGGACTTGGTGCGAGCACGAACCTCAGTGACACTTTCCCCTGGGGTCTCTGGGTCGGGTTCGACGTAGTCTGCGGGGTCGGACTGGCCGCGGGCGGCTTCACGATCAGCGCCATGGTCTACATCCTGCGAATCGAGAAGTATCGCCCGCTGGCCCGTCCAGCCGTTCTCACCGCCTTCATCGGCTATCTGCTCGTCGTGGGCGGACTCATCTTCGACCTCGGTCTACCTTGGCGGATCTGGCATCCGATGGTGATGTGGAACCCGCACTCGGTCATGTTCGAGGTCGCCTGGTGCGTCACGCTCTACACCACGGTGCTGGCCGCGGAAGCGTCGGCCATGGTTTTCGAGAAGCTGAAGATGCGTCGCTCGACCAAGGTCGCGCACAAGCTCACCTTCCCGCTCACGGTGGCGGCGGTGTGTCTCTCGATGCTGCACCAGTCGTCACTCGGCAGCCTCTTCCTCCTCGTGCCGGGCCGGCTCCACGAGCTCTGGTGGACGCCGTTCCTGCCTCTTCTGTTCTTCCTCTCCGCCATTGCGGTCGGTCTCGTCATGACGATCATCGAGTCCAACCTCAGTGCGCGGGCCTTTGGACGGGAGATCGAGGCGGACGTGCTGCAGAACGCGGCGAAGGTCGCGTCCGTGGTCATGGTGCTCTACCTGGTCGTCCGGTTCGCGGACCTCATCCACCGGGGAGTGCTGACGACGCTCTGGCCGCTCGATCGGGCAGGCGCGTTCTTCATCCTCGAGATCCTGGCCGGGTTCGCGCTGCCGATCGTGCTCTTCAACAGCACGAAGATCTACGCGGAACAGCCGCTGGCTCTACCACGCCGCCCAGCTCGCTCTGCTCGGGTTCATCATCAACCGACTGAACGTGAGCGTGACCGGCTTCGAGGTCGTCTCAGGCTACACCTACATCCCTGCGTGGACCGAAGTCGCCGTGACTCTCATGATCGTGACGGTCGGCGTCACCGCCTTCTACCTGGCGGCGCGTTACCTTCCGGTCTTCGAGAGGGACACGCTCGAGGAAGAAAGGCAGAGGACCTGGAAGTCGGAGGTGGGACGACGTCTCCGGCATGGTTGGGTCTCCAAGGAGATGGTCCGTTCGTAACTCTCCGCCCGAGTACGTACTTCGCCTGATGTGACGCGAGGGACGTTCGGAGGCATCCTGAGTCTCGGATGTGAGTGCATCGCCGACACGGGGGTCCGCTCGAGAGAGTGGGCTCCCCGTTCCGGTCTCGGGGAAGTGAGTTGCTGAGCTGCAGCTTCGGGTTGTAGATCCTGACCGAACTCCGCCAGAACCGACCGCCCCGGATGCACCTTCAGAGAAAACGTCACGCCGCAACGGAATCGTGACGATGTACTCCTCGGAGGTGCGCACCATGGCTACCTTCGACAAGGAACCCGGCAGCGGTTCCGGAACCGGTCCGATGAACGGGTCCGACAGCAACAACCCCGCCACCCGCGGCAGCGGAACTGGGGCCTTCGGCGCGCCGAGTGCGTTCGGCCGAGCCGCCCGCGAGATACCCAGATCGCTCGGATGGCGGATGGTCCTGATCCTCGTCTGCACTCTGGTCGGTCTACTCGGCGCCAGTGACTGGCTCGCACTGGGACTCCACCGCGCCCATCTCATGAACATGCTGGAGGAACGCGCCGTCGGCATGGCCGAGACGATCATCTCCAGCACGCACTTCTCGATGCTGGAGAACGACCGTCGACACCTCGAGCAGATCCTGGAGAACATCGGCCGCAGGGAGAGCGTTCGCGCACTCCGTCTCATCAACCCGAAGGGGGTCGTCGTCTTCTCCCAGGACGAGGCCGAGATCGGTTCGACGAGCGACATGCAGAGCCAGGTGTGCCAGGGGTGCCACTCCGGCGGTCGGATGCATGCTCCGGATGGCCTGCGGGATGGGCTGGTCCAGTACTCCCTGCCAAGCGGCGAGCAGACACTCGGCCTCGGCATTCCGGTGCTCAACGAGACCTCGTGCTCCACAGCGAGCTGTCACTACCACCCGCCGAACCAGGCAGTCCTCGGAATCCTGGACCTCGAACTCTCCACCGCGGAACTGGAAGCCGCCATCGTCGACGCACGGAAGCAGATGATCGCGGTCGCGATCGCGACCGTACTCCTCATCTCCGGCGTCATCGGCTGGCTGGCCTGGCGGACCGTCCACCGTCCGCTCCACACCGTACTCCGTGGGATCCACACCCTTGCCTCAGGGGACCATACCCACCGCATTCCGAACAACTTGCCGGCGGAGGCCGGAGAGCTCGCATCCGCATTCAACGTGATGTCGGAGCGGCTCGGGACCGCCCAGCTCGAGCTGGAGAACTGGAACGAGACCTTGGAAGCACGCATCGAGGAAAAGACGAAGGAGTTGGAGCGTACGCGCGACCAGATGGTCTTCACGGAGAAGATGGCGTCGCTCGGAAAGCTCGCAGCCATCGTCGCACACGAGATCAACAACCCGCTGGCAGGCGTGCTCGTCTACGCGAAGCTGGTCCGCAGACGTCTTCCGAAGCTGATCGCGTCCGACGCAGCCGAGAGGGAGACCAAGGCCAAGGAAGTGGACGAGACCTTGGCGACGATCGAAGCCGAAACGGCGCGCTGCGGCGACATCGTGCGGAACCTCCTCCTCTTCTCCCGCCAGGGTATCCTGGAACACGAACCGACAGACGTGAATGCGATCGTCGAGCGCGCGGTGAAGCTGGTGCAGCACCGCGCGGACCTCGGCAACGTCTCCCTGGTGCGAGAGCTGGAGCCGGGGATTCCGGAACTCGTGTGTGACCGATCAGAGTTCCAACAGGCACTCCTCGCCATGATCCTGAACGCGCTCGACGCGATGCCGGACGGCGGCACCCTCACGGTTCGCACCCGCTTCGCAAAGAAGCCGGCGCCAAAGGGATCGGGACACGTCGGAGCTCCGGACGGAGTGATCACGATCGAGATCCAGGACTCCGGAATCGGCATCCCCGAGGAGATCCGCGCACGAATCTTCGAGCCTTTCTTCTCGACGAAGAGCGAAGGCGCGGGGACCGGGCTCGGGCTCGCCGTCACGTACGGAATCGTCCAGCGTCACGGCGGCACCGTCGACGTGCAGTCCCAGGTGGGACACGGCACCACCTTCTGTCTCCAGTTCCCGCTCCATGGGCCGGACCCGGCAAACGCTGTGCCCGCGACTCCGGAGAGTGAGCTGTGGATTCGCGGCGCGCGCCCCGACAACGACGCGCCACGGGACGGCGTGCCGGATCGGGACGGTGCCGAGAATCGCGTCCCGAACGCACGGCAGTCCTCCGCCGGGAAGTCGCCCGCCCGGAGCGCCCCCTTGTCCGAAAGGGATCGATCATGACGCAGAAGACCCTGCCGAAACTGCGGCTCCTCGTCGTCGACGATGAGAACGTCGTCCGCGACTCGCTCTCCAGCTGGTTCGAGGAGGACGGGCACACGGTGCAATCGGCGCCCGATGCGCGGGAAGCACTCCGCATCCTGAAGGAGAGTCCCTGGGATGCCGCTCTCGTCGACATCAAGATGCCGGGCATGGACGGGCTGGAGCTGCTGCGCCGAGTCCGGGAGGCATCGCCGACGACCCGGGTCATCATCATGACGGCGTTCGCCTCGGTCGACACCGCGGTCCAGGCGCTCAAGGACGGCGCCTACGACTACGTCACGAAGCCGTTCGACCCGGAGCAGCTCACGCACCTCATCCGGAACATCGCCGAGCATCGGGACCTGGAACAGGAGAACCGGCACCTCCGTGACCACCTCGCGGCCGTGGTCAAGCCGCAGCCGATTCTCGGCACCAGCCCCGCAATTCTGCGCGCGTGTGCACTGATCGAAACGGTCGCACCCACGGAGACGAGCGTGCTCGTCACCGGTGAGTCAGGTACAGGGAAGGAGCTCGTCGCACGGGCCATTCACGCCATGTCGCCACGCGCGTACATGCCGCTCGTCGTGGTCAACTGTGGCGCGCTCCCCGAAGGAACGCTGGAGAGCGAACTCTTCGGGCACGAGCGCGGCGCGTTCACCGGAGCGCACTACCGGCACAAGGGGAAGTTCGAGCTCGCCGACGGCGGCACGCTCTTCCTCGACGAGATCGGCGAGATCTCCCCCAAACTCCAGGTCGAACTCCTCCGCGTCATCGAGGAGAAGCAGATCACGCGGCTCGGCGACACGAAAGCAGTGAGAGCCGACTTCCGGCTCATCGCCGCCACGAACCGGGACCTCATGACAGAGGTTCGGGCCGGCAACTTCCGTGAGGACCTCTACTATCGCCTCAACGTATTCAACATCCACCTTCCACCGCTTCGCGAGCGGTGCGGCGACATCCCCCAGCTCTCGCGGGCACTTCTCGAACGGGTCGCCCGCTCCATGAACCAACCCGTCCCGGAGATCGACCCCTCTGCGATGGAGGTAATGGAGTCCTACGAGTGGCCGGGGAACGTGCGCGAGCTGGCCAACGCTCTCGAACGTGCACTCGTCGTTCTCCGTGGACGCCACGAGAACGTACTTCGGGTGGGTGATCTGCCGATCGAGGTGGAGAAGAACGGGAAGGCCGCCATCCTGAACTCGACGCTGAACGGCACGACCTCGAAGCTGAACGGGACCCAGGAGACGGAACCGGAAGCGATCGAGGAAGAGGACGACGGTGTCACGCCCGCCGAGTTACGTGCGCTCTCCGAGGTCGAACGGGATCACATCCTACGCGTGCTCAACGCCACGGACTGGAATATCTCGAAGACGGCGCGGGTGCTGGGGGTCGACCGGACGACGGTCTACAACAAGATCAAGACGCTCCACCTGACCAAGGGCTAGCTTCGTGCGGGGATGGACACTGGTCGCCGTCGGTGCCCTTCCGCCAGGTCTTCTCGAGAAGGCGGCGACGTTCCTCGCGCAGGCGACGAGTCTCCCCGTGTCGATCCATCCCGACACACTCGACCTCCAGGGTGCGTACGAGCCGCGGCGCGCGCAGTTCGACTGCCGACGACTGCTTCCCCCGCTGGAAACGGTTGCAGGCGAGTCGGACAGTCTCGTACTCGGTCTTGCCGATGTCGATCTCTACTCGGCGATCTTCACGTTCGTGTTCGGGGAAGCGAGACTTCACGGCCCCGCGGGAATCGTATCGATTCATCGACTGAGGCCGACCCTGTACGGACTCCCCGACGACCCGGACCTCCTGGAATCCAGGATGCGCCGAGAGGTTCTGCACGAGGCCGGGCACCTGCTCGGCCTGGTCCACTGCGCGGATCCCGATTGCGCGATGCACTTCTCCGCGGTCGCGGAAGAGATCGACCTCAAGAGAGACGAGTTCTGTACGGACTGCCGGGACACCTTGGCGGGAAACGGTCACTGAGAAACCGCGGACGCCTGGGATGCAGAGCGCACGGCCGTCTGCGCGGCGACGTCTGCGCGGCGATTCCTACCGCACCCTCGTATTGTGCCACGCGTGAACCACACTGGCAGACGCGGTAGAGGAGCCGAACCTCGCGCCCCCGCTAGGGAAGTGGGCCGAGAAACCTCACGGCGGGGAGGTTCCGTACCACCGTGAAGGCGATGACCAGAGCCGCGAAGCCCCAATAGAGCCGGCCCGGCACGTTCCAGCGCCAAAGCCCGTGTGATGGCGCGAATCGAACGAGTCCCCAGTCGAAAGCTCCGTAGGCGAGCCAGGGGAGGACGAGCAGGAGCAGCGGATTCTGCCCCCACGCCTCGGCGATGTTCCCGTGGAGTAACGCAAGGAGCGCCCGCGTGCTGCCGCATCCCGTGCAGTGAAAGCCGGTCAGCTCGTGGAAGAGGCAGGGAGGAAGAAGGTCGGTCCCTGTCCGACCGAACACTGCGATGAACCAACCGACGACGAGTGGAACTCCGACGAGTCCAGCCGAGACGAGGAGGACGGACGCCCTCCCTCGCCTCTTCGCGTCCGCGAGGCCGGGCGCGGACACCGCGCCGATGCGGGCTCCGAGTCCCTTCATCGGAGTCTCAGAAATCTTTCCCCGCATCCATCATGCCGAGGAACGCCGAGCTGCCGACGAGAAGGAAGTAGAGGATCTGTGCGAGCAGCCCGAGACCGATCGCCCAGAGCGCCCACTTCTTGGCCTCCGCGGCCACCTTCTCGGCCCGCTCGATGTCACCCGACTCCGCGATCGCCTTCACCTGGGAGGCCTTCACGATGGAAGCGATCCCGAGCGGAAGGCAGCAGAGCACGGTCGAGAGGATCGCGAGGACCATGTTGTTCGGAACGTTCCGCATCGGCATCGCGGTGTGGCCGTAGCCCCCGCCGGTGGGAAATCCGCCGAGGTCACCCGTCCCGGACGAGGATCCGGAGTAGGACCCAGCTCCGGAGCTGGAGCGAGGCGGCGCGGGTCGCGCCGGTTCGTCCATTCCGCCCCCGACGCCGGACGACGAGCCGAGCGGAGACGGATCGCTCGAGCCACCGATGTCCAGCGAATCGTCCGCGCCGAGCCCGGCGGACGGAGGGGTCGGCCGAAGCCCGAGCTCCGCGACCCGACCAGCCGGCGTCCATCCGGCCATCCCGGAGTGCCAGACCAGTGTGTCCGCTCCGACAACGCCCGTGGCAGCCAGTTCCTTGATCTCCTCGAGGTTGACCGGGCCCTTCTGCTCGTTCCCCTCGGCGTACCACCATTCGATCGGCTGCGTCATCCCTGGCTCCCTCCTTGGTCGCTACGAGTACCGCTTCAGCGGTCGGGACCGCTCGGGAGCGATCCCCTTCCTCCCTCATCGGCCTCCTACCTGCGTAGGATGACTCAGATCTCCATCCTGTCTACATCGTCCTCGTAGTGGACTTTATAGACGTCGACCCTCCGGTCGTCCCAGTTCCGCGTCGCGCCGCCGGCCTTGTGCTTGGGCAAAAGACCCAGGTCCAGGTCGTGGAAGATGACGGTCTCGATATTGGCGCTGCACTCCGCGGCGATCGCGTCCCGACTGAACGAGAAGTCCGACGGGGTGAAGATACCCGACTGCGCATAGTGGATGTCAGCATTGTCCACGAACGGGAGGTTGCCGACGCACCCGGCGATGGCCGTGTAGACGTGGTTCTCGATGCAACGGGCCTGTGCGCAGTGCCGCACTCGGAGGTAGCCGTGCCGTTCGTCGGTGTTGAACGGAACGAAGATCAGCCGCGCACCCTTCGCCGCCGCGACGCGGGAGAGTTCAGGGAACTCGACGTCGTAGCAGATCTGGATCGCGATCTTCCCCCGATCCGTATCGAAGACCTCCATCCGATCCCCCGGCTCCACCCCCCACCACCGGCGCTCGGCCGGCGTGATGTGGAGTTTGTACTGCTTCGCCACCGTCCCGTCCCGACGGAAGAGGAACGCGACGTTGTAGAGCTTGTCCTCCTCCATGACGAACTGGGATCCACCGATGATGTTGACGTTGTACCGCACGGAGAGTTCGCCGAAGAGATCGAGATACTGTGGCGTGTACTCGGCGAGTCGCCGGGCAGACTCGGCCGGATCGCGAGCATCGATGATCGAGAGGAGCTGTGTCGTGATCAGCTCCGGAAAGAGAACGAAGTCGCTCCGATAGTCCGAGGCCGTATCGACGAAGTACTCACACTGCGCGGCGAAGTCCTCGAAACTCTCGACGCGTCGCATTTCGTACTGAACGACGCAGATCCTCGCGGCTTGGGAGCCGATCGACGTCTCCGGTGTGTGATCGAGGTTCACCCACTCCAGGATCGTCGCGTAGCCGAGAGACTGGCGATCCGAGGGGAGATAGTCCGGAACCAGCTGCCTGAGCGTAAACCCGTTCGAGATCTGCGGAGTGAGCACCGGATCGAAGAGCGTCTTGTCGATGACCTTCTCGACGTATTCGCGGGCAGTGAGGTCGTCCGAATAGCGCCCGTATCCGGGAATCCGACCTCCGACCATGATCCGTTCGAGGTTGTGCTCACGGGCGAGCCGCTTCCTCTCGTCGTAGAGGCGACGGGCCAGCTTCATGCCCCGGTACTCGGGATGGACCATGATCTCGATGCCATAGAGCGTGTCGCCCAGCGGATCGTGATTCCGGATGAACCCGCCGTCCGCGATCTCCTGCCAATCGTGCCATGCGGAGTACTCAGAGAAGGTCACGATGAGGCTGGACGAGGACGCGACGATCACGCCCTCGTACTCGACACACATCTGGCCATCCGGGAAGATCTCGAGCTGACTCAAGAACTGTGCGCGCTTCCAAGGGTTCATCCCCGGAAAGCACCGCCTCTGGAGATCCAGGATCGCGTCGAAGTCGCCCTTCTGCAGGGGGCGAAGACGGATCTGCCTCGAGAAGGCGGATAGGTCGAGCTCCGTTACGTCGGGAAGGGGCGGAACAGGCCCGTGGTTCTCGGTCGAAGCCACGAGCTCGACATTGGCGTCCTGCGTCCTCTGCTCGGCCTGAGCCGTCGGTGCCGCAGGAGTCGGCTTCGCAACCTTCGGCTTCGTCGGCTTGGTCGCTTTGGTCGTGGTTGGCTTCGCAGGCTTCGTCGGCGCTGGCTTCGCGACACTGGACTTCGTAGCTTTCGTCTTTGCGGCCTTGGGCTTCGCGGGCTCCGACTTCCTCGCCTTCGACTTGGACTTCACCGCCTTCGCCTTCGCGCCGGTGGTCTTCTTCTTCGCTTTCGATGCCTTGGCCATCGGAGTCGTCTCCTTGCTCGCCATCTCCCTGGCGGACGAGCGCTTCGTATCCGTGCTCGCCTTCTGGCGGGATCTGTCCGCCTTCTTCATCGCCATCCCGTCTCCCTTCGGAGTCCAGGCTAGCCGTGTCGTGTCAGAATGTCCGCGACACCACTTCCGGCAGCGTCGACGACAGCACCCGGCGCAGCCGCGTCGCTGAATCGGGACGAGCGAGCGTCTCCTGATTGCACTCCAGCTCGATCCCAACATAGCCAGAGCCGAACTCCGCTCGAAACACACTGGTCATTCCGTCCGTCCACCCACGATACGGAAGATTCATCCGGACCCGAAGCTCTGGATCGCTGGAGAGGATCGCACGGCGCCACCGCTCCGCGAAGGACCTTTCCCCCGGGCGGCTCGGATCGTAGAGCAGCCCGACCTCGTAGCTTCGGTCTGGACGTGGCTTCCCGCCGATCCGTCCCGGATGCGCCGTGAAGCTGTGTGACGCGATGTGGATCACGAGTTCCGACCGGCGCCCTCGGCGTGCCGCGGAGATCGCTCGCCGCACCGATCGCCAGTGAGGGTCGTGGTACGTGGACAGGATCCGTCGCCGCTCGTCCTCCGGGAGCTCTCGCGTGAACTCCGAGAACCGCCCCGCCCCGTCTTTCGTGCGGTTGAGGTCGACGAGCAGCCTGGTCACGGTGGCCTCGACGAACGGGGCGTCCGTCGACCGGGCAAGGGCTCGCCCCGTGAGGAGCGCGCCGGGATCCCAACCGCGATGGGAACGGAGAACATCGTCCGCACCGGCGAAGAGGGCCCGATACTCCTTCGGAATCCGGTTCCCGCCGTGTTCGCACGTGACGACGACGGGAGGTCGGGACGGACTCACGGAAGCATCCGGTCCTGCGCCAGACAGTCGCAGAGTTCTTCGTAGACCTCACGGATCGCGGCCCGTTCCGGGTCTCCCGGCAGACGTCTCGAGATCCTCTTCGAGAGACAGCCGTCTCTCAGGATCCGTTCCGCGAAGGAGCGAAGGTGGCCCGTGGACCGGAGCGGATCGTCGGCGTTCTCCGTGGCCGTCTGCTCCAACAGATGGCTCCAGACTTCGGCCGCCGTCGTGGGTTTCGACAGCCCGAACACGCGAAGCCAGTCCGGGAGTTCGATCGACGCCGCCCCGGCGGCGAGAGACGTGCTCGTGAACGCCTCGGAGAGCGCCATCGTGTCGAGTCCCCGGAGTTCGTCCTGTGACACCCAGCGGTCCTCGCACAGCGCCTTCACCACCGCGGTCGTCAGGGCGACGATCGTGAGGTCCGCACTCGGACACTCCTGGACGTCGAGAACCCGGATCTCGATCGCCATCCGGTCGAAGCGCGCGATCGCTCCACGCGCGTTGAGCCACTCCTCCTGGAGCAGGCCGTCCGGGTCGAGCGGCGCGATGTCGCGGTAGAGTCCACCGAGCAGATCCCGCTCGTACACCTCGCGCGCGAAGACCGGCTCCGGCACGACAGCCCCGGTGACGCTCGGAATCCGGCTCGCATTCGTCTTGTAGAACGCGAGGCGGTTGTCGGCGATCCCGGTGATCCGCTCCTCCACGAGCGGAGAGCTCGCGGCGAGCGCGGGAAGCAGGGGCAGCACGGCCCGGATCGCGGCATGGAGACGACCGAACTCGTCGTCGTTCGCGAACGGCAGATTGATGTGCGTGCTCTGGAGGTTCGACCAGCCGTGCCCCGAGCACCCGAAGATCGAATCGAACGCGGCGTACACCGGGCTGTAGTCGTGCGGCCAGAGTTGCGTCTCGCGAAGCGGATCCATCCACGGATGCATCGCCGTCGGCATGAGACAGGCACCCAGACGCTCCGCGATCTCGTTCGCGTCCCGCACGGATCGCGCGAACTCCCGGGGGAGATCCTCGAGACGCGGGGCGGGGCCGTTCGTCTTGAACTCGAGCACGTGCAGGACGAGTTCGTTCGACCACCCCATCGCGCCGTCCTCGAGGTCCGACACCTGCTCGCCGGCCTTTCCTTCGAGGAGCCGGTCCGCGATCGGCCGGACGTCGAGCGTCTTCCGGTCGACGATCATGTACTCCAGCTCGACACCGTAGCCCTCGAAGAGCCGCAACGGGGCACTCATCGTTTCGCCGTCCTCCTGTCGCTCGCGTCCTTCTTCCGTACGCTCCTACCGGTTCGCTGTGCCGACTCGGGAACGGCCCGACGCGAGAGCGAAGCCTGGCCGACGGCGCTCCCGGTGGCGCGACTCGCCTCGATCCTCCGGACGAAGAAGTCGACGATCCGTTCGTAGAGCTCCATTCCGGCCACCTGATCCTCGTATCCGGCCTCGAGGCTGGGGTTGTCGTTCACCTCGATGACGTAGCTGCGCTCACCCCGCTGTTTGAGATCGACCCCGTAGAGTCCGTTCCCCATGAGGCGGGACGCGCGGATCGCATTTCGGAGAACGGAGCGGGGTACTTCGTCGATCGGAATCGCTTTCACCTTGCCGTAGGAATGGTCTTCGCCCTTCCACTGGATGATCTGCCAGTGCTTGTGGGCCATGTAGTACCGACATGCGTAGAGCGGCTTCCCTTCGAGGACTCCTACCCTCCAGTCGAACTCACTGGGGAGGAACTCCTGCGCGATGAGGAGATCCGAATCCTCGAGGAGCTTCTCCACGACTTCACCCAGCTCGTCCTGGCTGTTCACCTTGAAGACGCCCTGGGAGAACGAACTGTCCGGCTGCTTGATGATGACCGGAAAGCCGAGCCGCTCCGCGATCTCCCCTACGTTTCCGTCGTGAACGATGACGGAACGCGGCGCTGGGATTCGGTGCTTCTCGAGCGCCTCCGCGAGATAGACCTTGTTCGTGCACCGGACGATCGACTCGGGATCGTCGATGACGACGAGTCCCGCCGCCTCGGCGCGCACAGCGAATCTGTAGGTATAGTGATCGACCGCAGTCGTCTCGCGGATGAAGAGCGCGTCGAACTCGAGCAGGCGACCGGCGTCGTTCGGCTGGATCTGCTCGACCCGGACGCGGGCGCGTTCCGCCGCCTTCTCGAACTTGGCGAGTGCACGTTCATCCGACGGTGGATTCGCGTTGCGGGGATCCACCAGGATCGCGAGGTCATAGCGATCGATCTGGCGCTTGCGCCTTCCGCCGTGACTTCGCCTCCCCAGGTGCTCCTGCGCCGCCTGCACGACGAAGGGTCGGTGGTGGTCCGGGATCTCGCTCGCGGGCACCGGACGCAGCCAGTCCATCCGCCAGTGTCCCTCGAGTCGCTCGAACCTGGCGCGGAGAAGAGGGGCCGGATGGGAGTTGTAGAGCGCGAGAGCGAGGCGATCGTACTTCGCTGCCATGTTGCGGCCGAAGTAGATGCTCAGAATGAACTCGTCGCCTTGGATCGGCCGGAGCGACGACTGGATGAGCTTGTCGAACTCCTGTGACCGAAGACGAAGTACCGCTGGGTTTCGGATCTCCTGCACCGTCTGGATGCTTGGAAGCGGCCGATGACCTCGCGCCTCGGCCAAGAGCGAAACGTAGTAGCCGAGGCTCTGGTAGGAGTAGGAGCGGCAGAGGTTGTAGACCTTCGTCCGCCGCACGGCGCCGAACTCCGGCTCGGTGAGATAGCGCTTCGCGGCGACGATCTCGACGCCCGGGAGTTCGATCGGCCAGTTCTTCGGATTGTTCACCACCACGATGGTGGTGGCCGCACCGTTCTGGAAACCCTTGCCGGATCTCATCGACAGTCTCCATTTCTCATTCAGCGGTCTGGCTCCAACACGAGCAGGTTGGCGTCGTAGGTCAGGACGCCGAGGAGAATCGCTCCGATCACGCGATCGATCGCCACGGAGTAGATGTGGCCAGACCCCATCGGATTCGACGCGAGCGGATCGGCGACTCTCACCGCGCGCGTTTCGCTGTCATACCCGCACAGGACGACGAAGTGCCCCACCGGCTCCCCCCGGATATCGTCCTCTTCCTGGTCGTCCGGACGTTCGCGTGCGCTCCGGTAGAGATAGGTCGAGGAGAGGCCGGTCAGGATCGGAAGTTCTCGCTTCAGGGTATTCCGGATCATGTCCGGAGTGGCGGCCGCGAAGCGGATCTTCCCGCCGAGCTCCAGGAACTCGAGATAGGCGTCGGTTGCGACCCGGAGCTTCTTCCGCCGTTTCGCCGTGCGCTGGGCAAGCAGCTTGGTCGGAAGGTCGACGACGGGCTCGGGGTCGAACCAGGTCGGATCGAAGACCTGGATGTTGAGGGTGCTGAGCGTCGCGTGGAACCCGCTTCGAAGCGCATGGATGCCGAGCTGCACGGCGAGCGTGCCGCCCTCCTCCAGCATCGGGACTTCCCGGAGGATCTGTGCCTCAGGAACGTGCTTCTCGAAGTAGCGGTAGACTGCATGGAGGCAGCACGGCCCACACGTGGTGTCGTTGGGCTGCGGTGTGATTTCGAACTGGAGCGAGATGTCCATCGGTGTCGCGCGATCCTGTCCGGGCGGGTAGTCAGGGTGTGACCGGAAGTGTCCGTCCCGGCACGTCTCCCCGAGGTGACCTCCGTGTCCGCCACGGCGTACTCAACGCTAGACGGAGGGAACTCAGTTGTCCAGACTCCCCCGCATGAACGCCTGGACCCGGACCCTCTGGACACGCACCGACGCCGAGCCGACTCGCCTGGCCAGTACACTCGTGGCGGACCTCGAGCTGTCCGAAGGCTCCGCCGCCCCGCTCCTTCCGGAGGAGCTCCTGAACGAACTCGCCACGGACCCGCGGTGCAGCCACTGGTACGCCGGCGAGGAACACCTCGGATTCGGCCTACTCCGGCCCGATGGAGTGTTCCGAGCCGTCCTCCAGCCCGATCAGAGGGAGATGAGCCTCTTCCTCCCGATGCTGGCATGGGCCGAGTCGGTCCGCCGGGCCCAGTTTCCGGACGCGACGCTTCAGGTCATCGCTCAGGATGATGATGTCTGCCTACCGTTCCTCCTCCTGCGGCTCGACTTCGTAGCGGAGGACGAGGGATGGACGCGGAGCGATGATCCGCGGGCGAGCACGTTCCGGATCTACTCGGGCGGACGGATCGACACGGAGGACGACGGCACCGACGGCTAGGGCCGCGGGAACGTCGACATCCAACCATGGCACTTCGCTGGACTCGGGAACTGCTCGACCTCCTCGCCGACTGTGACGTCGTCCCCTACAAGGCGTCCGGACCTGGTGGGCAGCATCGGAACAAGTCGGAAACGGCCGTCCGCGTCACCCACCGTCCCACCGGGATCGTCAAAGTGGGAACGGAGAGCCGCTCCCAGTCCGCGAACAAGCTCCGCGCCCTCGCGCGCGTGTGGGAAGAGCTGGAACGACGGAACCGGAAGCCAAAGCCACGCACGGCGACCAAGCCGACGGTGGCGTCGAAGCGGCGTCGCATGGACGAAAAGTCGAGGCGCGGGAAGATCAAGGAAATGAGGAAGCGGGTCGACGACTAGCGGACCGCCCTTTGGGACGGTGCATCCGCGGATCGGACCAGCGACGCGGCCTCAGGGCCGGCTACTCGAGACACTCCTTCTGCAGATCGAGCAGCTTGTCCTTCGGCCCGAACCCCACGAAGACATCCTCCGGCTCCAGCTTCGTCGAAGGCTCCGGGTTCGGGACGAACGTTCCGTCGGACTTCCGGACGGCGAGGATCGTCGTCTTGTACTTCGGCCGCAGGTTGAGATCCGAGAGCGGGTGTCCGGCGATGTTGGACCCGCCCTGCACCTTGAACTCGTGGATGTCGTAGTCGCCGAGACCACGCACGTGCGTATCGAGGAACTCGACGAGGTTCGGCCGGTACGCGGCGGACACCAACCGCTCACTGGAGAAGACGAACGGGTTGATCGCCTGGTTTGCCCCCGCCCTCTTCAGCTTCCCCTCGGAGTCGTCGTCCTCGGCCCGCGCCACGATGATGAGGTCCCGACGCAGCGCCCGCGCCGAGAGAGTGATGAAGACGTTCTCCGCGTCGTCCGTGGCGCACGCGATGAGCGCCTTCGCCTTGTCGATCTGCGCGGTCTCGAGGACTTCGTTCTGATGTCCCGTCCCGTGGATGGCGGTGATCCCGTCATCGAGGAGTTCGTTCACCTTCTCCTCGTTGACTTCGACGACGACGAACGGGATCCCCCTCTCCTGCAGGATCGAGACGACGCGGCGCCCTGTTCGTCCGTACCCGCAGACGATGCAGTGTCCATCCAGCTTTCCGATCACTTTCTGCAAGCGGCGCCTCCTCAGGTAGTAGGCGAAGGTCCCATCCAGGAAGAACGCGCCGAGGACGGACGCGGAGTACGCGAGGAGTCCGACCCCCAGGAAGATGAGCAGGGCCGTGAAGACCCGTCCGAGCGGGTGGAGTGGATGGACTTCGCCGAAGCCGACCGTGGTCAGGGTGATCACGGTCATGTAGAAGGCTTCGCCGAACGACCAACCCTCGAGGATCATGTATCCGATCGTTCCGACCGCGACGACTCCCCAGGTCGCGAACAGGATCGACACGATCCTCTTGATGCCACGCTTCTCGAGCCGCGTGGAATGTCCCCCGATGGGAAGGCTCAACGGTCGCTCTTCTGTCCCACGAACCAGTCCGTGCGTTCGGCGAACAGGACGTTGAAGGTGGTGAACGATCCGTAGATCTGGGTCACGTACTTCTGCATCTCGAG
Organism: Candidatus Eiseniibacteriota bacterium; assembly: GCA_041390305.1. Lineage (GTDB taxonomy): Bacteria > Eisenbacteria > RBG-16-71-46 > CAIMUX01 > CAIMUX01 > JACKCR01. The sequence goes on along the minus strand of JAWKQE010000028.1, from coordinate 4,777 downwards.
CTTGTCCCCGTCGTCGAGCTTCGGGTGGTTGTTGATCTTCTGCTCGAGAACGCGCATCCGCTCGCGGGCGAGCACGATCTTCCGGAAGAACGTCTCGAGCGGGATCGCCTTCTCCTGGCCACTCGACGGACGGAGGACGAGTTCGCCTCCCTCCCACCGCCCCGCCATCTCGATCTCGTTCGACGGACCCAGACCGACCTCGGCCAGATCCTTCCGGAGACGCCGAGACACCTGGTTCACGATCTCTTCGATCGACTCGTTGGAGAGACGAGTCGAGGTGCTGCCATCCATCAGGGAACCTCCATGTTCGGCCCGTGCGTCGAACGCCGTCACTCGATCGAGTGAGGGCGTCATCGGCTCGTGGAACGTCGTCGTCCCCGTGTCGCTCCACACGTCTCTCCCCACCCCGCCCTCGGCGCGCCGGAGAGACAACGACCACGAGAACCAGCCCTCCGAGACTAGCGCCCCGGCTCCGGCTCCGCTAGGCCCGCGGAGTTCCGGGAACGGATCGGCCGCTTCGTTGTAGAATCCGGCGATGCACACGACTCCAGCACCCTCCCCGTCCCGGAACCCGTTGCTCTCTATGCGACTGACGCCATGGCGCGCCGTCGCCGGTGGCCTCGCTGTTGGTCTGGGTACCTTGATCGCCCCAGGCCTCTCCGCCGATCCCGCCTTCGCTCAGGCGGGCGCGCTGGCCGGAAGCTCCGTCCTCGAGGTGGCCGTCCCGCCCCTCCCGGACGAGATCCCCGCCGCCGAAGAGGTGAAGGACCCTGTCTTCGCGCTGCTCATCGGTCTGGTCGAGGCGAACCTCTACGGTACTCTGGACCAATCGCGGCTGGTCGCAGAACTCGGGCGCAGGAACGCGAAGAGCAAGTTGCCCTACGAGCACGTTCTCGACGTAACGCGGCTTCCCGCCGACAACGGACGCCCGACGAACGAAGTGCTGGTCCGGTTCGACGAGAAGATCAAGCTCCCCATTCCCTACAGCATCCTGGGATACAACCCGGGGAGCTTCCGCACCTCCCAGGTCTGCCGGTTCCGGGAGTGGCCCCTCGGCGATGTCGAGATCACGCTCCAGAAGAAGGAAGGCGACGGCTACGTCGACGTCCCCGTTCCGCTGGAAGACGTTCACCTCTTCGGGCTCCTGGACGGCGAGATCGACCTCGACATCGACGGATGGGTCGACCGTCTCCTCGGCGGCGCCATCGACGACACCGAGATCGTCGCCCTCATGCTCTGCAAGTACGAGGGAACCTGGCACGGCTGGGCCATGGGCTACAACAAGGACAAGAAGGGGAGATCGGGCGCTCTCGACTTCAAGAAGGACTCGGTCGTCTTCCCCAACCCGGACGAGTTCAAGGCCGTGGGCAGGAAGATGAGGTCCCGGACGGAAGCCCTCCTCGCGGCGGCCGCCGCCGGCCGCAAGATGCCCTGAAGCCGGAAGGCGGGCGTGCATCGCTCGTCGGGCCCACTACCTCACCACCGGTCGTCGCACCGGACCCAGCCAGCCGCAATCGTGCTACGGCGAGAGTCCACCCGGTACGCCGTTCGGGAACTTCTGCGCGATCGCCGTCTGGATCCGTCCGACCCGGTTCTCGGGGTTCGGGTGCGTGCTCATGAACTCGGGCGGACGCTGCCCGTCGCTCGCCGAGGCCAGGATCTCCATCACACCGATCATCGCCCGCGGGTCGTAGCCCGCGTCCGACATGAAGTCGACCCCGAGCACGTCGGACTCCAGCTCGTCTTCGCGGCCGTACTTCATGGAGATGAGTTGGCCGGCGATGTCCGCCGTCCGCGGATCCATGTCCGTACCGAGGATCACCGCGAGCGTGATGCCGTTCCTTAGGTTCTCTTTCGCGATCCGCTGCGTCGAGTGCCTCGCCACGACATGCCCGATCTCGTGGCCGAGGACGGCAGCGAGCTGCCCCTCGGTCTCGAGCCGATCGAAGAGTGCACCGGTGATGAAGATCTGTCCGCCCGGAAGGGCGAACGCATTGACCGTCTGGGGATCCGCGAGCAGGTGGAAGTCGAACTCCCACTCCGTCCCCGAAGCGCGACTCCGCCGGACGACCCGCTGCCCGACCCGGTCGACGACCGCCTGGAGCTGCGGGTCCGGATCGAGCCCGCCGAACTCCTGGATCATCTGCGGAGCCGACTGCTGGCCGAGCGCGATCTCCTGGTGCTTCGCGATGCCGATGTGCTGATCCTCACCGGTCACCGGGTTGTACTCCTTCGACGCCGCGTAGGAGATGAAGGAAAAGATCGCGACGGCGAGCCCGATGAGAAGACGAACCTTCCCCATGCTCCGGTTCCGCGGACCGAAAGGCGCCATCCCTCCGGGTCGCCCTGGGCCGTAGCCGTAGCCTCTTCCGCCCAGAGCCAGGGGGTGATTCCGACTGAGGACGCGCACGCGTAATGGTAGGAGCAGTTCACGCGTTCACCTCCTGGGCGCCCGATCCCTCAGTTCAGACTCCTCGACCTCGAGCTTCATAGATGCCCCCGGCCAATGCTCCGAGCATGTGGCCGAGAAGGACGTCCCAGCCCCGCATCGCGTAGAACCGAGAAAGTAGGACAGCGTCCGAAGTCGATGGTAGAGACAGACGCCGAGCGCGGCGCCACCGGATTCCGACGACCATGCCCCACCGATGGAGAATGAACGCGGTCACGATGGAGAACAGGAGTCGACGAACGGCACCTGCCGTGAGGACCGACACCAGGATCCGGAGGTCGTACGCATTGGCCCGTGGGGTGAGCACGCTCTCCCCGAGCGGGACGGACGCGAATGAGCCGCAGGAAGACCCAGGCGTTCATCGGCGAGAAGAGCGAGGCGACGAACGCGAGGAAGAGCAGGAAGATCGTCCCCGCGACGATCCGGCCCAGAACGCCGCACTCAGTCACTGGTGCGCGCCTGGGTTCGTGACGACTGAGTTCGCTCAACTGGAGGCCTCCAGGAGCGCCGACGGATTACATCCCGGGCAGCTCACTGAAACGGTGGGAGCCCAGCTCTGCCTGCGGACTTCGCGGCAGAAGGGCTCACGGCAAACTTCGTCCACGCCTCCCGGCACGCAGACGAGGCTGATCACCTCGCAGACGAGACTCCTCATCTTCGACCGCCGCGCAGTCGACGACGGGGTCCGCCCGAAGACGCCTAGTCGTCGCTGATGTCGTCGACGTCGGTCTGTCCGGACATCCGACGACGGATGTGAGACCAGGACATACCCACGGCGAGAATCGCGGCTGCGAGGACCTCGACCAGGTAGGCGATCACCCGCGTACTGCTCGCGGGCACGATTCCGACGTCGATCACGAGCCAGAGCAGGGTCCCGAAGAACGCGACGGCGAGGATGAAGCCGATGAGTCCGAGCGAACGCTTCGTGGCCCGGATGAAGACGGTCCAACCGATGATGAGGACGAGTCCGACGAGCACGATGAACGGCGACCAGCTGTTCGCCTCGATCGTCTGGGTGAGCCAGTGGAAGAAGGATACCCCGGACGGGTTGTAGGTCGCCATCACGAGGACGAGCGCCGCGATGAATCGGGCCAGAATGCCCGTCGGGCTGAATGAAGCCATCGATGTCCTCCTGCCCCTTGATCCCTGCTGTCGCCCGACCTCCGGCCGTGCTGCGTCGCGCGCTAGAGAATGGCAGATCGGCCCCCAGGGCGAAAGGGGCCCGGAGACCCCTCGACACGGAGTCGGACGGGTGGTCAGAATCACGACGGTTCTGGCCAGGCGTCGCGCCGTTCCGGATGGCCGCGCAGCGGGTTCCGGATCGCCAGCGCACGGTTCTGGACAGCCTCCGCCCCGCTCCGGACAGAGGCCAAACAGATCGGATCAGCCACGGAATCGGAAAGGAGCCCCATGACCGAACTCCTCTTCACGACGGACAGCTACCTACGTTCCTGTGACGCCGAGGTCGTCGACGTACTCGAAGGTGGTGTCGTCCTCGACCGGACGCCGTTCTATCCCGGTGGCGGAGGCCAACCGGACGACCGGGGACGACTCATCCTGGCCGACGGCTCCGAGCGAGTCGTCTCCGGCATGAAGCGGTTCGAGGGACGGATCCTCCACGTCCTGGAAGGTGGCGTGTCCGGCATGGCGGAAGGCGATCGTGTTCACGCCGTCATCGACTGGGAGCGCCGCTACCAGCTCATGCGGACCCACACGGCCCTCCACATCATGAGCGGTGTCGTCTTCCGGGACCTCGGTGCGCCCGTCACCGGCGGCAACATCGAACCGCTGCGAGGCCGTCTCGACTTCGAGCTCGATCACCTCGACGGGGACACCGCACGCACGATCGAGAACCGGATCAACGAAGAGATCCGCGCCGCCCGACCGATCGAGGTCGCGATCCTGCCGAGAGAAGAGGCGTTCCAGATCCCGGACCTCATCCGAACGAAGATCAGCCTCCTCCCCGCGGGGATCGAACAGGTGCGCACGGTGAACATCGTCGGCCTCGATCTCCAGGCGGACGGAGGAACGCACGTCGCGAACACGTCGGAGGTCGGACGGGTTCGAATCGCGGAGTACCGGAGCAAGGGGAAAGGGAACAAGCGGATCACCGTCGCAATCGAGGACGCGGACTAGTTCGCCCGGGTGAGCCGACCCTGGTGGTAGCTCCGGAGGATCAACGCCTCCGCCCGCGCATCGTCCAGCGCCCGATGGAACGCGAACTCTCCTTCGATCGCCATCTTCTCGAGGACGCGCGCCACGGTGACTCCGCTCGTGTCGTGTCCATTCTCCGCGAGCCACGCCACGGCCAGGGAGCGGATGTCGAGC
>JAWKQE010000027.1:0-88310 GCA_041390305.1 Candidatus Eiseniibacteriota bacterium | reverse complement strand
GTCGAGCTCTGCGTTGATCGAATCGAGCTTCTCCTCGACTCCGATTCCCATTCCGTAGTTCGTGAAATCGTCGTAGATCGGACGGCTCGGATCACGGAAGAGTACACCGACCGGGATCCTCTCGTGGTTCGCCGCGGCGATGCGTGCCTTGCCGAGGTCACTCGGGTCGTGCTGTTCCTTGTTCGGGAAGAGACGATCGAGCTCCGGGGTCATGGGCAGACCATCGTCGTGCGTGAGGAGGAGCAGCTGATCCGGGCTCTTCTGCAGATCCTGGAAGACGTGACCCGAATAGGTCGGACAGCGCTGGAGGATCCGGACGAAGCCGAGCCCCTTGTGCGCATGCGCCTGCTTCAGGATCGCGTGGAGGAGGATCGGGTTCCAGTCGACCGCCTGCCCGACGAAGGAGACGTTCGTGAACCCGAGCATGGCCTGGAGCGGATCGAGAGGCGGAAGCCACGCGCCGCGCGGATGCGTGTTCGACTTGAACCCGACCGGACTCGTCGGCGAGGTCTGGTTCTTCGTGAGCCCGTAGACCGCGTTGTCGAAGAGCATCACGGTCATGTTCATGTTGTAGCGGATGGCATGGATCCAGTGCCCCGCGCCGATCGAGCAACAGTCTCCGTCACCCGTCGCGACCCAGATGTCGAGATCGGGACGACGGGACTTGATCCCGCACGCGACCGGAAGCGGACGACCATGGAGGCCGTGGAATCCGTACGTCTTCATGTAGTGAGGGAAGCGGCTCGAGCACCCGATGCCGGAGACCGCGACCACCTTCTCGGGCGGAAGCTGCTGTTCGCGGCAGATCCGCTGCACCGCAGTGAGCACACCGAAGTCACCGCACCCGGGACACCAGCGCGCGACACCGCCCTCGTAGTCCTCGAGGGTGAAGTACCGTGGAGGGGGATCGAGCTCCCAGTCCGTCTTGAGTCCGAACATCGCTCAGCTCTCCTTCCGCGCGAGGCGGCCGAGATGGTCTTGGATGGCTTCGTAAATGGTTCCCGGCGAGAGAGGCTGACCTTCGACCCGCGTCCAGGATTCGACATCGACCAGGGTCTGCTCACGAAGCAGGATCGCGAGCTGCGACCTTCTGCGGTTCGGCTTGTCGATCGGGGAGTCCTCGGGATCGCTGTAGTGGATCCCGATCGCCACGACCTTCTTGAACCGGCGGAAGATCTCCTCGAGCCCGGGCTCGAGCGGTGACATGAACCGGAGGTGAACCGACGAAACGCTCTGACCCTCGGCCCGTGCGCGCTCGACACCTTCCTCGATCGCACCCTGGGTCGAACCCCAGCCGACGAGGAGGAGCTCACCACCCGACTCGTCGCCGAACACCTTCGGAGGCTTCAGCGCCTTCTGGAGCGCGGCGAGCTTCCGGCTCCGCATCTCCATGCCGACCCGGTTCGAGTCCGGGTCGTACGCCACGTGCGCGTCCTTCGTGTGGGAGAGACCGGTGAGCACGTACTCGCCACCCGGCTGCCCCGGAATCGGACGCGGCGACGCCCCACTCTCTACGTCCCAGTCGTACGCAAGGACGTTCTTGTCCCAGGGAGCCTGGTCGATCGGAGGAGCGAGCCACTCTTCCTGCGGGTTCGGCCGCGGAATCGGCTGCACACCGGTGGCGAGGTTCGCGTCCGTCAGGACGATGACCGGAGTCCGGAACGCTTCGGCCAGCTTCCGCGCCGTGATCACGAAGTGGAAGCACTCTTCGATCGTGGCGGGAGCGATGACGACCTTGGGCGAGTCACCGGGCTGTCCCCAGATCGACGCGAGAAGGTCACCCTGCTCGACCTTGGTCGGGAGCCCCGTGCTCGGGCCCCCTCGCTGCACGTCGACGATGACGAGCGGAATCTCGCCCATCACCGCGAGCCCGAGGAACTCCGTCTTGAGCGCGAGACCAGGGCCCGACGTGACCGTGCACGCCGTCTTCCCCGCGTAGGACGCGCCGATGGCGAACCCGATCGCCGCGATCTCGTCCTCGGCCTGATGGAGGAGACCTCCGACGCGGTGGAACGCTTCGCCCAGGTAGTGCGACACCGAGGTCGCCGGAGTGATCGGGTACATCGCGACGACGTCGATCCCCGCGGCCATGATGCCGAGGCCGACGGCCTGGTTGCCGTTCACGACGATCGACTTGCCGGGGTTGGGACGCGCCGGGACGGCGAACGCGATCGGGAGATGGTCGGTCGCGTACGTGTAGCCCGCGCGGATGAGTTCGTGGTTCAGCGCCACGACCTTCTCACCCTTCTTGCGGAAGAGGAACGCCGCTTCCTCGAGCGCGCGCTCGACCTCGAACCCGTAGATACTGCAGAGCATCCCGAGCACGAACATGTTCTTTCCGACGCGCGGATTCGAGGTGTGCTTGAGACACTCCTGCTCGAGCGGGAGCTCGTGCACGACGAACCCCTTGTCCCGGAACTCCTGGAGAGCGTTCGCGTAGAGCTCCCGGATCTCGGGCGAGTCGTCGGTGGCCCAACGGTTCTCGAGGAGGATGTTCGTGCCCTTGCGGAACGCGTGCTGCGTGATCCGACCGTAGAGCACCTGCTCGTTGAACGCGACGACGAGGTCCGCCTCGTCGCCCATGTTCGTCACGGTTCGGGAACCGACGCGGATCCGGATCCCACTCGCACCGGCCTGGGAGCGTGCCGGCGGCTTGATCTCCGCCGGGATGATCTCCACCGTCCAGACTCCACGACCCGACTTGGCGCATACAGCGCCGAAGGCCTGTCCGGCCTTCTGGGCACCCTCACCGGAATCGCTGACGATTTCGATGATGTGTTGGGGAACCGTGGTCCTCGAACCGGATCCCGTCCCCGCGGCTTCGGCGACGTGCGTACTCAATCGCCTCCTCCTTCTTCGTGGTAGTGCGCGTCGGTCAGGAGCGCGTTCTCGCGCGCTTCGTGACGCCTGAGGTGGGTGGTGAACTTGTGGACGTCGGAAATGAGATCATGGGAAGGGAGACGTTGCTGCGCCGTCTTCGCAGCCCGCTCGACCAACGACACGGCCGTGCCCAGAAGGGCGACGTGATCCTCCCGGAGAGAATGGATCTCTCCGCTCTGTCTGGGATCCTGTGTCTCTACCTTGGTGAACATCCCGCCGGGACGTTCCTCCCTTTCGAAGTGCATTTCGAGTACCGGAATCAGTAGCCGGATCTCGTCGTGGATCCGCTCCGGTTCCGACTCGGCTTCGATCGCCGCGAGCCGCTGGAGCAGTCCGCGATGGTCGTCCATGACATCTTGGAACGGCGCGCCTGAGTCCCGTTGCTCCATGGGCCCCTCCTCCAGCACAGAATCGTGCAGCCCTCTCCCCTGCGGCTATGCGACTTGGATGAACTGCTCCCGGGGAGTGTCGTCATCGATCGTGACAACGTCTATAAGGGGTACCTCTTACCGGAGTTACCGAATCTCGCGACGTGCGTCTCTAGGTCTGGCCAGGCCCTCCTTTTCCCCTCTCCGCGAGCACCTCGCGGATCACCTGGGCGACGTCGTTCGGAGCCATCGCGTCACCAGGAACACAAGGGATCCGGCGCGCCGTCCCAGGGCTGCCCGTCGCGAGGAGACGTTCGACATCTCCCGTCCCGAGCGGAGTCACGCGGCCGAGCAGATGCGCGTAGAGAAGGATCCGTGCGCCGTGCTCGACACGCTCCATCGTGAAGTAAGCCGACTCGAGATCCTTGCCCGCCGTCACCGCGCCATGGTTCGCGAGCAGCACCGCGTCGTGCGTGCGGATCGGATCGACGACGCTCGCCCCGAGGTCCGGGGTTCCCGGCGTCGCATAGGGCGCGATCGGGATCCGGCCGAGCGTCAGTACGAGTTCCGGAAGGACGCACGCGTCGAGCGGCTCGCGGGCGACGGCGTATGCGGTCGAAACGGGAGGATGCGCGTGGACGACCGCGGAGACATCGGGACGTTCCCGGTAGATCGTGAGATGGAGATCGAGTTCCGAGCTCGGGCGCCCCTCGCCCGCGAGCAGCTTGCCATCCGCATCGACGCGCAGGATCTGGTTGCGGCGCAGGTACCCCTTGGGAGCCCCACTCGCGGTCACGAGGAACGTGCCGTCGGCCTCGCGGACGCTGAGGTTGCCGTCGTTCGCAGCCACCCAACCCTTGGCGTCGAGGCGACGCCCGATCTCGAGGAAGAGATCGATCTGCTCCGGGCTCGGCAGAGCGTGCCGTTGCGAACGGTTTCGATAGGCCATCGGACGGGAAGAGTAAGTAGCCTCTCCCTCCCGGTCCAGACCGGTTTCGACGAACTAGTCCTCGAGCGTTCAGTCGACCCAGCGCCAGGGCCAGTCTTCGGGAAACTCAACGGCCTCCGTGGACTGGACGGCGCCCGGAAGCGCCTCGATCACGTCCGTCGGGAGGAGGGACCGCCGCGCGCCAGCGGCACCGAGTTCGGCGGCGCGTCCGTGGAGGTAGCTTCCCAGCACCGCGGCGTGCGGTCCGCTCAGCCCCTGGGCGAGGAGGGCGCCGATCACCCCGGAGAGGACGTCGCCGGACCCGCCCGTGGCGAGGCCGTAGTGCCCGCTCGGGTTCACCCACGCCCGCCCGTCCGGAGCCGCGGTCACGGTGGGGGCACCCTTCAGCACGAGCGTGACGCCCCATCGCTCCGCCCACTTCCGCGCGGTCCCGATCGGATCGCCACTCCAATCCTCGGCCCGCTCTCCGATGAGACGCGCCATCTCTCCGTAGTGCGGCGTGAGGACGAGACCGCCCGGCTCCCCGCCGGCCCGAACGTCGCGCGCCCGCGGGACCCACGAATCGGCGCCCCATTCCGCGAGCGCGAAGAGTGCGTCCGCGTCGATGAGGAGCGGACCCCGCCAGCTCCCGAGCAGCTTCATGACGAACCGCTCCGTCTCCGGGAAGCGGCCGAGCCCGGGCCCCAGGACGAGGGCGTCCCACGTCCCGTAGCGGGAGACCACTTCCTCCGCGCCGCGGGCGAGCAGCTGCCCGTCCTCTCCTTCCGGAAGGGACTCGGACATCGCCTCGAGCAGGGCGCCATCGAACACGGGCACGAGGCCTCGAGGTAGGCAGGTGCGCACGAGCCCCGCCCCGACGCGGAGGGCGGCCCGCGACGCGAGAATCGGCGCACCGGACAGCCCCGGCGATCCGCCGACGACGACGAGCTTCCCCCACCGCCCTTTGTGGGAACGGTCTCCGGAAGCGGGGAGCCAGGATCGGAAGTCCGGAGGTTCCGGGATCTCCGCATCCCACCCCACGGCGTCGATCACGTCCCGCTCGAACCCCAGGTCCACCACGTCGACCGGACCGGTCCGACCTCGCATGGGCGGGAACGGAAAGCTCCGCTTCGGCAGCCCCATCGTCACCGTCCAGTCGGCGCGGATCGGGACCTCCCACGGGACCACGGCCAGGTCGCCCGAGAGGCCGGATGGAATGTCGACGGCGAGGATCCGCGCCCGGCTCTCTCCGATCCGCCGGATCCACTCGCCCACCGCCTCCCGAGGAGGCCCGGTGAGGCCGGTCCCGAGGAGCGCGTCGACGACGACCGCCTCCGGCCCGAGCTTCGAGAAGGCGGCCCATTCGCGGGGCCCCGGACGCTCGATCACGAGTCCACTCGTGAGTGCGAGCGGTACCTGGGCGGCGGCGTCGCCGGTCAGCTCATCCGGGGAGCAGGCGAGCAGGACCCGCGGCCGGAGCCCTCGCTCCCGCAGCAGCCTCGCGAGGACGAGCCCGTCCCCTCCGTTGTTCCCCTTCCCGCAGAGGATCCAGACCGGGATCTCGGCGTCGAGCCGCTCTCGACCTGCGGGGCGTCCGCCGCCGCTCCGACTCCGCCGTCCGCCAACGCTGTCCGAACCGGCGCGGCCAAAGCCGGCGTGGTCCGAACCGGCGCGGTAGACCCGACCCATGAGTGATCGGTAGATCCCTCGGCCGGCAACCTCCATGAGGTCCATCCCGGGACGCCCCGCCTCGATCGTCCGGCGGTCCATCTCCCGCATCTGACTCTGCGAGACGAGTTTCATGGAATCACCTCACACGCGGCCGAAGGCGTCAGGGCCGCTCCGCGGCGTTCAGTCGGTCGACGATCCCGAGGATCTGTTGGATGTCGTCGATCTCGAAGTCCGCTCCGGAATCGGTCGTCCCGAAGGTGTCTCCATACCGCGCGAAGATGGTACGGATACCCACTCCACTCGCTCCGATCATGTCCCGCTCGGGCCAGTCTCCGATCATGAGCACCTCGTCCGGAGAGCAGCCGAGAAGCTCGAGGGCCTTGAGGAACGGCTTCGGACTCGGCTTCCTCTCCCCCGTGTCATCGAACGTGATGACGGGCCGGAAGACGTGTTCGAGGGCGAGCTGGTGGAGCCTCTGCCAGGCAGGAAGAGACGGCGCATCGGAGAGCACGGCGAGCTGAAGTCCTCGCCGAAGCAGCTCGAGCAGGGTCATCCGGACGTGCGGATAGAGAACGAGCACGCTCTCGCGCGCCCTCCGGTACCCGACGATCCCCGCGGCCAATACGTCCGGGCGAACCTCCCCGTAGAGGTCCGAGAGGAGCTGGTCGAACACCTGCTGGTACTCGATCCCCTCCCGGTCGTAGATCTCGAAGACCCGCCGCCTCGCCTCGTCCGCAGTGAGGGGTAGCCCCATGTCGACCATGGCCTCGACGCCGGCCACGACCGCGGCCTCCTTCATCTTCATGAAGTCGGTGAGGGTGTTGTCGAGGTCGAGGATGAGCGCTCGAATCATGACGGTCTCGGTGCCCCCTGTTTGTGGCTGTCCAGGCGCGAGCGGACCGGACGACGAAAGAGGGCGTCCCGGAAGTGACGCCGCGTCGACCATCCCCCGGAGATGTTGCCAGAAACCGGCCTGGATCGGGAGACGGCACGACAAAGCCTGCCCCTCTCGGACAGAGAAGGGCAGACCGCAACTAGAGTGGCCGGATCACTTCGTGGATTGGCTGATGACGCGGCCGTAGCTGATTTCCCCGTTGTCGATCCGGATATTGAATCCGCAATTCGGGTTGCTACAGGCCCAAGCCTTGAACTGGATCGGAGCGCCGTCCCGTCCGTAGTCGGACAGTGGCAAGAGCACTCCTTCCCGGCATTTCATACACTGGGCGCGCGGTACATCCATGGTCGCCTCCCCTCACGAGCTCCCCCTTATCGGAGAGCTGCTCCCGACTATCCTCCCGTGACCCGGACGCAGCCCCACTCATCGGCGGAGGTCGCAGACACCGGGCTTCTCGCCCCACCTGCGAACTATCTGCGAAGCGCCCACGCCGGAGTCAAGACATTTCCCAGGGCACCGGATCTCAGGTCTTCCTTTCCTTCTTTTCGGCAGCAGGGAACAGAATGTTGTTGAGAATCAGTCGGTACCCGGGGGAATTCTTGTGGAGACGAAGGTCGGTCGGGGGATCCCCGACCCGGTGCTGGTAGTCCTCGGGGTCGTGGCCACCATAGAAGGTGAAGGTGCCCTGCCCGAAGTTGCCGTGGAGGTACTTCACCTCTCCCGCCCCCTCGGTCTCGGCGAGGACGATCGTCGACTTCTTGAGGAGGCTCTTCCGGAACGAGGTCGTCTGCCCCATGAAGCCCGGGATCACATTCACGTGACACTGGGTGAGCATGGTGGGGACGGGGTCCTCCTTGGCCGAGAAGTCGAAGAGGGTGAAGAAGTCGGCCCTCTGGCCCCGGCGGATGGCGGCCTCCGTCATGTCGATGTCCGAGAACTCGTAAACCGACGGGTGCATCTCCAGATGGAAATCGTGGAAGACGAAGCAGTTGTCGAACTGAAGGCGTGACTGCGCCCCCGGGTCGGGGCCGTCCCCGTCGTAGGGCACGTCGACGATGTCGACGCCCTGGGCCGCGAGCGAGATGTCGAATGTGTCCGTGGCGGAGCACATCGCGAACAGGAATCCGCCCTGGGCCACGTACTCCCGGATCCGCCGCACGACTGCCTGCTTGTGTTCCCACACCGTCGCGAATCCGGCCGCGTGGGCCGCCGCCTCGAACTGCCGCTGCTGTTCGACATACCAGGGGGCCGAGGCGTAGCTCGCCCAGAACTTCCCGTACTGCCCGGTGAAGTCCTCGTGGTGGAGGTGAACCCAGTCGAACTGGAGGAGCTTCCCGGCCAGCACCTCTTCGTCCCAGACCTTCTCGAACGGAATGTCGGCATAGGTCAGGGCCATGGTCACGGCATCGTCCCAGGGCTGCTTGTTCGGGGGGGTGTAGACGCAGATCCGCGGCGCCTTCTCCAGGAGGACGACCTCCATGTTGTTCGCTTCGATCGTGTCGTAGATCTGGGAGATCTCTCCCCCACCCTGCCGCGCGAACGCCACGCCCGCGAGCAGACACTCCCTCTCATTCGCGCGCGAGTCCTCGAGGAGGAAGGCGCCACCGCGATAGTTGAGCAGCCACTCCACGTTCTCGCCCCGCTCGAGGGAACGGTAGGCGACGCCGTAGGCGCGGAGGTGATCGGTCTGCTCGAGGTCCATCGGGACGAGGAGCTTCGCGGAGGCGCCGGCCGCGACGAGGACGGTCGCTAGCAGAGCTCCGAGGGACGCGAGAATGGTGCGGGTCAGCCGAGCCATGGGTGAGCCTTTCCTCCTTCGATCGCGGAGCTGTCCACGCCGCGGCCCTCGAGCACGTTGAGACGGCCGCGGACTTCCGGAATCTCGATCGACTTGGGGAAGCGAAGGAGAATGTCCGTGTAGATGGTCTTGGCCGTTTCTTCCCCGCCGGTCAGCTCCCGGTAGTAATCGGCGACGATCTTGAGCCCGCGGGGGGCGAAGGCCGACTCCGGATACTCGTCGGCGAGGAGATCCGCCGTCGACCGAGCCTCGATCGGGTTCCCCAGACGGAGCTGGAGCGATGCCTTCTCGTAGAGCAGGTTGTCTCTCGCCTCGCTCTCCGGGAACCCTTCGATCGCGTCATTCGCGATCCGGAGGGCACGGTCGATCTGTCCGAGGCGGGCGTAGTACATGGTCTGGGCGAGGGCCGAGAGCGGTACCCCGCCGAAGTCGTTGTTCTCGCCGATGATCAGGATCCGGTCGAGTGCGTCGTTCGTCCAGGTCGACGTCTTGTACTCGTCGATGATCTGGTAGTACGTCTCCTCGGCCTCGGTCGCCATGCCCTGATAGAAGAGCATCTCGCCCACCTGGAAGAGGGATTCGACCCGCACGCCCGGATCGGTCGCATTCTCGGCCATCTCCTGGTAGAGCTCGCCCGCCTTCTCGGGCCGGCCGAGCAGGAGTTCGCAGTCGGCCATGGAGAGCTGGATCCGGTTGACGAGCTGGGCATCGTCCGCGGTCTTGATCGGCTGGATACGGGTGAGCAGGTCGCGATACGTCGCGAGGGCTTCTTCCTTCCGGTGCAGCTCGACGTCGAGGATCTGGGCCTTTTCGAGGAGGATGTTCCGGGTCAGGGCTCCGTCCGGATGCGCGCTCACGATCTGATCGAACACTCCGAGCGCTTCGTCGACCCGGCGGAGTCGACGAAGGAGCTGGGCCTGCTTGTAGAGCATCTCCTGCCCCAGAGCCGGCTTCGGATCGGAGAGGAGCGCGGCCTGGAGTGCTCCGAGCGCATCGTCCAGATCCCCGCGGTCCTCGAGCAGAGTCGAGTAGGCGTAGAGTTCAGCGCCTCCCGCGTTCCGCTCCCGATCGAGCTTTCCGACGGACTCGAGCGCCTCCTCCTTGCGCCCCGCGAAGTAGAGCGCGGTGAGGCGAAGCCGATGGAGCGGGCTCTCCGCGTCCCGTCCCTTCAGCGCTTCGTCGATCTTCTTCACCGCGACGTCGCCGAGCCGGCCCGTGAGCAGGAGCGACTCGAGTTCGCGCTGGACCCAACGCCCCCGTTCTCCGTACCGCTCCTGATACGCCAGGCACGCGTCGAACGCCTCTTCGTCCCTCCGCAGCTCGCGCAGGATTCCCTCCAGCTCCTGGAGGATCGGTCCCCCTTCGTCCGCGGCGTCGACCGCCTTGCGGTAGTACGGGATCGACTCTTCGAGGCGGTCTTCGGTCCGGAGCTGGGCGGAGTAGAGCCGCAGCAGCCGCACGTCGGCAGGGTACTCATCGAGGAGCGTCCGGATTTTCTCGAGACCGGCACTGGACTGACCTGACCGCAGCATCCGCTTCGCCACCGCGATCTCCTGATCGAGCTTCTTCGCGGCCGCGCGGTCGGTCTGCGCGTAGGAGGTGGAGACGCCGAGCGGAAGGTTCGTCGCGTCGAGTCCGGGCAGCTCCGTGGCGCCGAACGAGAACCCGAGGACACAGATCGCGGCGGCACGTCTCAAGGCACGAAGCCCCGATCGCCGCGTCCCAACAGTCGACTTCACCAATCCTCCTAGGTCCCGTCCCTCGATGTCTCACTCAGCGGGGCGTGGCCCTCGCCATCTCATCCGGCCGGACGCTGCCCGCTACTCGCGGGACAACGACTGGTAGTAGTCCTCGACCATGGACCGGAACTCGTCCGGGATCGGGTCCTGGCTTCCGCGCAGGATGCCTCTCTGGAGCAGTTCCTGGCGTCCGAGCTCCTGGGCCACCGGCGGCGGCGCGTCCCGATCGAGCGGGTTCTCTCCGGTGCGGGACACGCGGTCTTCCTTCTCGTCCTCCCGCCGGATCGACTTCTGCGCCGTGAGGAGGCGGGAGAGGATCTTCTGCTGACGTTCGAGGATCCGGTCGTCGATCTCGCCCTTCTCGTGCATCTCGTCCACGACATCGCCCATTTCCCCGGCGAGTTCGTCGAGTCGTCCGAGAATGTCCTTCCGATCGCCCATGCCTTCCTGGAGCTCCTGGAGGCCGCGCCGGATCATCTCCTGTCGCGCCGCGAGCTGCTCGAGCGCCTCCGATCCGGACTGGCCCCCACCCTGCGGCTGGAGACGCTGGCCACCCTGCTGCTTCCCGCCCTGCTGGGCCTGGGCGTCGGCGTTCAGCTGCTCTTGCTGGGCGGAAAGGCTGCGCATCTTGCTCATCGGGTTGTTGCAGGAGCCGGACGACGGGTTGTTGCACATCTGGTCGTTCGTCTCCAGCAGCTCGATGACGGTTTCGTTGAGCGTGTTGGTCGAGGACTTGCCCTCCGCCATCGCGCTCTGCCGGTTGCCACGCTCGAACGCGCGCGTCGAACTCTCGAGAGCCCGCACCGCGCCGTTCATCGCGCGCGTGAGGTCCGGAGAGAGTAGACGGGACCGGCGGCCCAAATCGTTCAGATCGTCGAGCGTCTGGCGCGCCGCCTGCGTGATCTGCGCCTGGCTCGCGGCGAGGTCACGTGTGGGCTGGCTCGGCGCTTCGCCGAGGAGCCCTTCCTGATCCTGGCTCACCTCGACCAGCTGTCCCGAGATGTGGAAGAGCTGACGGGTGATGTCCTCCTGCTCCTCCTGGGCGACGGCCTGCTGCGCCTGCTCCATCGACTGCGCGAACTGCTCGAGGTCCTTCTCCGCCTGCCGCCCGAACTTCATGCTCTGATTCGGGCTCGCCGGCATCTTCTTCGCGGACTGGTTCATGTTCTGTTGGGCGGAATCGAGATCCTTCTTCGGCTCGTTCTTCTTCATCTGCTCGTCGAGCGCCTTCCAGTTCTCCTCCGCTTCCTTCTGGAGCTCGGCCAGCTTCTCCTCCAGCTCTTCGAGCTCCTTCTGCAGCTCCTCCTGCTTCTTCTGGAGCTCCGCCTTCTCTTCGGGCGTCATCGAGTCCTGACCGGACTGCTCGGACGGCTCGTTCTGTTCCTGCGCCGCCTGATCCTGCGGCTGGGTCTCCGTCCCGCCCTGCTGGTCCTTCTTCTCCGCGCCCTTGGACTCGGGGGACTCGCCGGAGTCCGACTTCTGTTCGTCCGACTTCGCCTGATCCGACTTGGCTTGGTCGGACTTCGGATCCTGGGACTCCTGGGGCTGTTCTGCCTGATCGGACTTCTTCTCGTCGGCGTTCTGCTCGTCGGCCTTCGCCTGATCCGACTTCTGCTGTTCCGACTTGGAACGATCCGACTTGGACTCGTCGGACTTCCCGTCCTTCTGCTTCTCGTCGTCCGACTTCCCGTCCTCGGACGCGTCGTCCTTCGGCTGCTCCGATTCGTCGGACTTCATCTCGTCCGCCTTCTCGCCACCCTTCTCGGGAGACTTCGGCTCCTTCATCTCGCTCTCGGGACGCATCCCGGCTTCCTGCTGCTTCTCCATGTTCGCGGCGAGCTGCTCGTTGAGCTTTCGCTGCTGCTCGAGGAGGCGCTGGGCCTGCTGCACGATCTGGTCGAGCGCCTCTTCGTTCTTGAGACGACGGAGGAGTTCGAGCGTCCGGTCGAGGCTCTGCGCGAGGTCCTCCTGCGAGAGCTGCATGCTCTCGAGCGACTTCTCGACCGAGTTCTTGTCGAGCTTCTCGAGCGCGGACTTGAGCTCGTCCATCTGCTTCTGGAACTCGGGGTCCTGGATCTGCTTCGCGAGTTCGTTGATCTCCTGGACCTTCTGCTGCATCTCCGGGGAGAAGAGATCTCCCTGCTCCATCTTTTCGAGCGACTTCTCGAGGGACTCGACCAGGTCCTCGAGCTTGTTCTCCACGTCTTCCTGCTTCTTCGCGAGCTCCTTCAGCGCCTCCTGCTGCTCCCATCCGAGTTCATCGGAGCGCTTGAGATCCGTGAGCGCACGGTCCAACTCCTCACGGAGTTCCTCCTGCTTCTCCTTGAGCTCGGCGACATCCCCCATCTGATCGCCGCGATCTTCCTGAACGTCTGCATACATGTCGGCCAGAGACGGGAAGCGAACCTCGCACATCGGACCGCGCACGGTCTTGGGACCGGAGATCACGTCGTTGTCCGTCAGCTCAAGGTGGTACTTGATGACGTCCTCGGGAACGAGAGCGATCCCTTCGAGGTCCCAGTCGTAGACGACGCGCGCTTCCCTCTCGCCCTTCCAGGTCGAGAGTCGGACGCGCTCGGGCTTCCGGTCGCTCCGCTGGTAGACGAGGTCGAGACGGGTCAGACCGAAGTCGTCGACGCAGTCCGCGTCGATCTGGACCTGCATGTCCTCCGGGAGTTCGATCGAGGTCTCAGGGGCGAGCTGGTAGAGCGTCGGCATCCGATCCGGGACCGGGACGATCCGGAACGAGCGCGAGAGCCACTCCTTCCCTTCCAGATCTTCCGCGGTCAGGCGGACCCGGTAGGCACGCTCCTCGTCCACGCGGAGGTCGGTGTAAAGCACATCCTCGCCGGCTCCCTTGAGCGGCTGCGCGCTTCCGTCTTCCCACACGAGTTCGCCGCTCGTCTCACTCCGTCCCGTTTGCACCGAGAGGCGCAGCTCCGTTCCGAAGACCGCGGAGACGTTTCCGTCGGCGGACAGCTCCTGGCTGGAGGGAATCCCCGTGTAGGCCGGCGGGGTCAGGTTCTTCCGGTATCCCAGGGCCCGGAGCGGCTCGGTCACTTCGATCCCGAACGTCTCGCTCCGCGCCGCTTCGGTGGAGACGGCGTACTCACTCGTCTCGAGCAGCCCACGGAGGGTGGCGGAGAAGGACTGACCGTGGGAGCCGGCATCGGCCCGCCGCATCTCGATCGACCGCCAGGGGCCACCTTCACTCCGCCAGAAGAGGCTCGCCCCTTCCGCGTCGCCCGGAACCACAGCGGTCACCTCGAGCGGTTCGCCGCGCTGGAGCACGACGTCCCCCGGCTCGACCAGGATCCGGACCGCCGGCAGAACCTCGTAGCTCCCCGGGTGGAGCAGGCGCGCGAGCCCGCTCTGGAAAGCGCCGGGCGCGAGGACGAAGAGTGCGGCTCCGACCAGGACGGCACCCGCCGTCCGCCACGCGGGCCCTGTCAGCTTGATGGCGGGCGCGAGCTTCTCGAACGGCACCTTCCGGACGGCGGCGATTCCGGCGTCGACGGCCTGGGCGGCGAGGCCCCGGGAGAGCGGGTCGTCCATCGCGTCCAGTCGGACCTCGAGTTCGTCCGCGTTGACCAGTTCGTTCCGCTCCAGCCCAACCAGGGACTCGACGCGGCGGAGATACTCTTCGTAGGTCAGGCGGTGGCTGAGTCCGTACCGGAAGGCAACGACCAGGCTCGCGATCAGGGCGACGAAGGCCAGGGCCGGGCCGACCCAGGCGCTCTCCGGGCGGAACCGGAGCGCGATCCCGACGCCGATGGCGAGGAGGATCCCGGGTAGGAGCACGGAAAGCCCGAGGACCGCGGATTCCAGGAACCGTCGCCGCCGGAATCGTGCATGTCCGGCCTTGGCAAACAGGCGGAAGCGGGCGCTGTTCTGCATCGAAGTCTCCTAGCGGTTGCCTGTCCCTCTGCCCGGCATCAGTCGAGGACGTGGCTCAGTGGGTCATCGCGTACACGACCGTGTTGACCGCCATCTGCATGGCGGCCTCTCGAACCTCTTCGGGATCCTTGTGCACCTGGGGATCCTCGAGGCCATCCCCGATGTCCGCCTGGTACGTGTAGAACACCATGAGCCGATCACCGTCGAAGATCCCGAAGCCCTGCGACGGCTTCCCATCGTGCTCGTGCACCTTGGGCGGTCCCTGGGGTAACCGATAGAAACAGCTATAGATGGGGTGGGTCCAGGGAACCTCGACGAGGGGATGGTCGGGGAACACCTTCTGGATCTCCCGGCGGAACGACTCATCCATCCCGTAGTTGTCATCGGCGAACAGGAAGCCACCGGCCAGGAGGTATTTGCGGAGCCGGTTCGCCTCCGACTCCGTCCACTTCACCGTCCCGTGGCCATTCATGTAGAGGAACGGGTAGTTGAAGAAATCCGGGTCGAGGATGGAGACGGCGGTCTCGTCCATGCGATCGACCGGGACACTCGTCCGGCGCCGTACCGCGTCGGCGAGGTTCGGAAGGCTCGAGGGGTTGCTGTACCAGTCGCCACCGCCACCGTACCGAAGGCGGGCGATCGAGAAGCCTGGGCCGGGAGGGCCATCCTGAGCGGACGACTCCAAAGGCAGTCCGAGTAGGAGAACGGCCAGGATCAGGCCGGACGCGGCGGCCACTCCGGAGAGCCAGCGGCCGAGGGCGAAACGGCGATGTGGGGCGAAGTCTCGACGCACCGCGAGGTCCTTTCCGTGGATCCCAGGAGCCGGCCGGGGGTGGCCCCAAAAGGACGAGTAAGGCCAATCCCCACCCTTCCAAAGCCGGGCGCACGCCTTGAAACCGCGATCCGCCTTTCGGTTCCCGACCGAATTGGGAACCTACGGACCTCTCCCAACGAAATGCCGCGGTGGCCCAAGAGCGCCAGGTGCCCGCCTGCTCGGAACGGGCACACAGATCCACCCAGCTCTATGCCGGTACTGTAGCGGAAGTGACCAACGATCGAACCCAAGAGATTCGATCAGGACTCCGACGGGGCGACGATTGGGTTCTTCGCGATCTCGAGCGCCAGGGCCGACGCCACGTAGATCGACGAGTACGTACCGATCAGGATGCCGATCAGCATCGTGAGGGCGAAGTCGTGGATCACCTCTCCACCGAGGAGGTAGAGGGCTCCCGCCGCGAGGAACGTCGTGAGCGACGTGATGATCGTGCGGGAGAGAACCTGGTTGATGCTGTTGTCCATCACTTCGGAGAGCCGATGCCCGATGAGCTGTCTGGACTGCTCACGGATCCGGTCGAAGACGATCACGGTGTCGTTGATCGAATACCCGCCGATCGTGAGGAGGGCGGCCACGATCGGGATCGTGAACTCCACGTCGAGGAGCGAGAGTACGAAGACCGTGATGAGCACGTCGTGGGCCAGAGCCACGACGCCTCCCAGGGCGAACTTGAACTCGAACCGGACACCGACGTAGAGGAGGATCAACACGAGGGAAATGACGATTGCCTTGATCGCTTTCCCCCGTAGCTCTTCCCCGACGCGCGGGCCGACGAGCTCTTCCTTCCGAAGCTCGGCGGTGACACCGGGATGGAGTTCCTTGACCTTTTCCACGAAGAGACGGGACGGGCCGGCCTGGTCGGCCGCCGCTTCTTCATCGCTCACCGGAATGCGAACGATGAAGTCGTGCCCCTCCGCCCCCATTTCCTGGACCTCGCCTCCGGAAACACCGATCTGCGAGAGAACGTCGCGCAGCTCCTCGGCCTCCATCGTCTCGGAGAACCGGTACTCGAAGAGGCGGCCTCCAGCGAAGTCGACACCGAGCCTCAGCCCCTTGTGCAGGGTGAGCGAGGCCAACCCGATCACGCAGAGAGCGATCGAAGCGATGTAGGCCCGCTTCCGGATGGCCATGAATGGGATGTGCGTCTCGTGCAGAATCTGGAACATCGATCTCCCGCTCCTCTACGTACTCAGATGGAGAGCTCGTCCATCGACCGGTTCGCCGTGATCGTGTCGAAGACCATCCGGGTGACGACCACCGCGGTATAGAGGTTTGCCAGGATTCCGATTCCGAGGGTTACGGCGAACCCTTTGATCGGCCCCGTCCCGAACGACCAGAGGACAACCGCACTGATCAGCGTCGTCAGGTTGGCGTCGAGAATCGTCGTGAACGCCCGATCGAACCCAGAAGCGATCGCGAGGCGCGGGCGTTTCCCGGATCTCAGTTCCTCTCGAATGCGTTCGAAGATGAGCACGTTCGCGTCCACGGCCATACCGATCGTGAGCACGATACCGGCGATACCCGGGAGGGTGAGGGTTCCCCGGAAGAGGGCGAGCCCCGCGAAGAGGAACGTGATGTTGAGAACGAGGGCGAGCACCGCGACGAGACCACTCATCCGATAGTAGATGGCCATGAACCCGACCACGAGCGCCGCGCCGAGGAGAGCGGCCCGGAGGCTCGTCTGGATCGAGTCCCGACCGAGCGAGGGGCCGACCGTCCGCTCTTCGATGATGTTGACGGGAGCCGGAAGCGCTCCCGCGCGGAGGACGATCGCGAGGTCGTTGGCCTCCGCGTCCGAGAAGCTACCGGTGATCTGCGCGTGGCCGTTCGGGATCTTGCCCCGGATGAACGGCGCCGACGCCACCTTCTGATCGAGGACGATCGCGAGCTGACGGCCCACGTTCACGGACGTGACCCGACGGAAGTCGGTCGTCCCCTGAGCGTTCATCGTCATGCTCACCCCAGAGGCGCTGGGGCGGGTCGGATCGAGACCGATCTGCATGACCGCGTTCTTGATCGCGGCGCCCGTCATCTCCGGATGCTTCTTGAGGACGTAGAGATGGTAGCCAGCCGCGCCCTCACCCACGCTCTGCGTCTTGCTCGAGAGGGCGACCTCCGAGTCCGACGGGACGACGGAGTCGAGGTCGACCAGGTCGAGGAGTTCCTGGACCCGGGCCACGTCGCCCGGCGCCACGGCGGGCGCGCCCATGGAGAGAGACGGGTAGTCGTAGAGGAGGCTCCGAAGCGGACGCGACGTGTCGAGCTCGTTCGAGAGGCTGTCGGCGAGGAGAGAATCGCTCACTGCGGCACCACTGAGCGCCGCCGCGATGGCGCGATCGAGCCGGTCGATGACCTGACGGGTCTTCGCTTCCTGCTGGACGAGCTTGAACTCGAGGAGCGCGGTCTGACCGATCAGGTCGATGGCCCGCTGCTTGTCGAGGAGCCCGGGGAGCTGGATCAGGATCCGGTCCTCGCCCTGCTTCTGGAGGGTCGGCTCCGCGACCCCGAACTGGTCGATCCGGTTCCGCAGGACCTCCATGGCCCGGTCGAGCGCATCCGGTACCTCTTCCGCACTCAGCTGGGTGCGGTCGAGCTGGAGAACCAGGCGCATACCGCCGAGGAGGTCCAGCCCCAGCTTGAGGGACTCCTCCCGAAGGGCCGCAACATCCGGATCGCTCCCGTACCGCTCTTCCGCGGGCATGCGGTAGAGCTGGATCGAGGGCCAGAGTGCGTACCCGGCGATGGCCAGGACTACGATGAAGATCAGGAGCTTCCAGCGATAGGGAGTCATGGAGAGATCCTTGCCTTACTTGGGCTCCGGGTTTCGTGCAAGACGCGGAGGATAGCGATGCGTTCCGGAACGGGTCAACTCGAAAGGCGGCAGCCGGACCGTACTTGGCCCGCCCCCGACCGGGCTCCACCCGGGCGATGTTCGCCCAGGAACGAACGAGGGGTCGGCAGGATTGCCGACCCCTCGAAGATTTTGGGGAGTTGTCAGAACGCGTGGATCAGGAAACGGGCCGAGCGTCGATCCGGATGTCCCGCCACTCGGTGATCCTCCACCTCGGATTCAGATTCCCGTTCTCGTCCTCGATGAGGTCGGTCGGGTACTCCTTGAAGAAGAACAGCGCCCGGTCCCCCTGGACGAGGAAGACGACGTTGTCGGTCGGATCGGCGGGATTGTTCGCCTCGACCTCGAGGTGCACGCTCGTCACCGTCATCTTCTTCCAGCTGAGGTCGACCTGCTCGCCGTCCTCCTCGCTCACATCCTGCACCGGCCCGTTGTCGAACTCGAGGGCGATCCGGAACACCTCGTCGGATTCGAACATGTTCTTCGTGACCTCGAACTCCACCGGCCATCCCCAGAACTCGGGAAGGTCGTTGTTCTCACCCTCGAGGTCGACCGGATCGAACCGGAAGGTGAACTCGGTGGTGTCGAAGAGCTTTGCATACTCGTCGACGTTTCTGCGGTTGTAGGCCATGATCAGGTTCGCGAGAACGTTCGCAGGAGACGTCTGCGGTTTGTAGTCGGATCTCGT
This sequence comes from Candidatus Eiseniibacteriota bacterium, assembly GCA_041390305.1. Taxonomy (GTDB): domain Bacteria; phylum Eisenbacteria; class RBG-16-71-46; order CAIMUX01; family CAIMUX01; genus JACKCR01. The sequence continues at coordinate 69,760 of JAWKQE010000027.1, read as the reverse complement.
CGGCTTCGGATCCTTCGTATCCGGGCTGAAGAGGCAACCTGCCGTGGAGATTGCGAGCAGGCCGACCAGTATGGGCAGACCCAACGTTGCGATACGCGGAAGCTTCATCTTCGTGGCACCTCCCTATTCGGTGGCTCTTGCTGAGTGTACACGATTCGTTCGCTCGTAGGAAAACTCGAGTCCGGAGGAAACTGCAATTCAAGTGCGGGATTCCACGCAGTTTCCCGATGATTCGCCGATTACGGTGTCCCGCCCAGTCCCATGACGTCGCTTCGGTTGAGGCGGAGCCGTGTCCAATTGTCCACGGAGCCACCCAGGTCCTCGATCCCGGAGAGGGCAAAGCCGTCTGTGCCCTCTTTGAAGAAGAGGTTGCACGTTCCGGAGTACAGCTTCGCGTCCGGACCGCTGATGAAGACGAACTGATACTCCAGGTTCCGGATGATCGTGACACCTTCTTCCTCCCCGGGGACGGGCACGGCCGGCGTGCCCCAGGTCACCTGGAGCGTCGCATCCGTCGAGAGGTTCGCCGTGACGACGTTGATCTCATCCGCTCGATCGAACCCGTCCGGGAAGTTCGCGAGGAAGTCCGCCTCGTCGGCCGGCGGTGGGAGGTAGTAGAAGGCACCGGTTCCGTCGTCATACAGAGATCGCTCGTAGTTCGTGATCTCCTTCGCCTCGAGCGTCACCTCGAGATTCTCCAGCACGACCGACTCCTGATCGACCGGCGTGATGAACGGCACGATCGGCCCCTCCGGCGCCTCGGGAGTCCGGGTGTCGAAGATCCCGCACGAGGCGAGGTTGAGACACGCAAGGAGCGCGAGTGCGGTTCGGCACGTCGCTCCGACGCGCGTCGATCCATCTGCTCCCCGCGGTGGCGAGACGATTGCCATCACATCCCTCATCAGAAGAGCCGGGAGACCCTGGCTCCCCTATCCAGTAGCTGGGCTCGACGGTAGACGAGATCCGATCGAAACCGATGTCGACGTAGAAGTCCTCGTCGACGTTGTGACGAAGCCGTCCTCCCCATCGGATCTCGGTCGTCCGCTTCTTCGTGATCGCTCCGGTCAGGAGCTTCTCCGAGCCACGGACGTAGAACTTCTGACGGTAGAAGAAGTCGAGGTTCTGGAGGGCCGTGTAGGTCACCTCGGTCTCGGCTTCCTGGTTGAGCACTTCGGTGTCCTTGAAGAACTCGCGCAGCCCCGTCCGCTGGTTGATCAGGAACGCGCCCTGATCCTGGAACTCGAACTCGTGCTGGAGCCGCACGCGCGCCTTCGACCAGAGGAGAGACTCGACTTCCGAGGTGAGCTGCGTCGTGCGCCTGAGGCTGCTCTCATCCTCGTTGTAGGGACGTGTCGAGGAGATCGCGCTCACCACGACCTCCTGGGTCAGCTTCGTGTCCCGCCACAGGGTCCAGATGTACTGGCCCCTGGTGGAGATCGAGGTCTCGTCGACGTTCGCCGCCGCGCGTTCCGACACGATGTTGATCGTTCTCGACTTCGACCAGTTCACCGTGAGCAACGTCTCGACCTTGGGGGCGAGCTGATACTTGAGTCCGAAGTCGACGCGCTGCTTGAGCCGGTCCTGGTCCTGGAGTGCTCCGGTCTCCGGCTGCTCGTAGTACTTCTGCGAGAGATCGCCGGTGGCACTGAGCGTGGCCTCCGTCCCCCGCTTCCAGGAGCGGGTCAGCAGCCCCTTGATGTAGACCACGTCTTCGACGAATCCGGCCGTCACGTCCTGATACTTCGTGGTGGTGCTGCCGGTGTTCCCCTCGATCTTCGCCTCGATGCCTTCGAGCCAACCGAAGGGGCGGCCGAACTCCCAGGAGACGGTCCCGTCGAACGAGGTCTGCTCCTTCGAGGCACCGCTCACCGCGAGCGTGAACCAGTTAGCGGTCGTGCCGGTGGTCGCCCCGAGGTTGGTCTTGATCCCCCAGAACGGTTCCGCAGTCACCGACACCCCGAGGTTCCGCTTGTTTCCGTTCGTGACCTCCTGGTCCTTCTCCGTCGTGGAGTAGTACTGATTGCGGGTCACCGTCCAGTCCGCGTCGAACCGGATCTCGTTCCGCTTGGACGGGCTCCACTTCATGCTGACGTCGAGGTCGCGGCTCCGATTCTGGTTCACGCCGCTCTGGACGAACGTCGAGTCGGGATTGGGACGGAGGATGGTGTCCCGGTCCTGGTCCCCTCGCTCGACCGCGCCGGCGATGTCGATCCGCCAGTGATCGAGCGGAGTGAGACCGAACTCCGAGTTGAGCGCCCAGTTCGTCCCGCCCGCGGCGGTCGAGTCCGCCGTTTCGAGCTCCGCCGGATTCGTGCGGCTCCGTCGCTCGTTGACGTTCTCGTCGTGGACCGCGCCGAACTTGCCGTCCATCCGCCACTCGAGCGTCTCCTGCTCGAGTTCGAGCTGTTCGCGCATCGCCGCCCCGAGGAAGCCGCTCTCCCCGACGAGATCGAATCCGGTGGAGTTGATCACGTTGCGGGAATAGGTAGTCGTCACTGCCCGCCGATCGACACCGAACTCGGTCCCGAACTTCCAGCCATCGCCGCCCGCCCCGTGGCGGGCCACACGCGTCGTGCCGTTCCCGGACACGGAACGGCGGTCGTTCTGCTTCGCATTGCTCTGCACGCTGACCCCCCAGTCGGAGGTGAGCAGCGTCGGCCCGAAATGCCGTCGGATGTTGGCCCCCTGACCGTAGGTCGTCGCGCTCCGGTTGACGTCGAACCGGGCGTCCAGCTCGGGGTGGATCCCGATCCGATCGAAGAGGGACGGAAAGCGGGACGTGTCGGCCGGGGCCGGATCGGGGCGATCGTCCGGATCCTGTTGTCCCTGTGCCTGCGCCGAGGCGAAGTCGGCCCATCCGACGACCAGAGCACAGAGGAACAGCGAACAGAGAAGAAAGCGGGTGTGGGGCGAGCGAGCCGACGCGGCAAAAACTCCCCCGACTCCGCTCCGAGTCGGGACGGACGCAGAGGGTATGATGACGTGTCGGGCGAGGTCGGCTTCCCTCGCACGGCTCGGACGGTTCAAGCGCCTCACTCCCCCGGAGTCCCGCCCCGGGTTCTCAGGTCTCGCGTTCGACGTACTTCGTCAGACTCCACGCGGTAGCAAGGTTCGCTAACTCGTCCTCCGAGGAGAGAGTAGAAGGATCCAGAGGAAACGCGGGCACGTCCCTCGGAACAGTCTAGCAACCGGACTCCAATCCGTCCACTCCCCACGATTGACGGACCAGAGGCCTGCAGATACAGTGGATCCAACTACTTCCGCCCACCGGGGCGATCCCTCCAACCCCAAGCAAACGAAGACCTTGTACCCAACCAAAGAAATCGTGGAGCCCAACCCGAGTGTCCCACCCTTCCCGATCTCGAACTGAAGGCCGGGTGAGACTCCGATGAGCGCCCCACAGTCGACCCGGGACAAGATGACCGGTGCGCTCTACTGGACCTTCGTGCCGCGACTCGTCCAGATGTTCATCACGATCGGCACCTCGGTTTGGGTAGTGAAGGCGTTGGGTGAGTTCGAGTTCGGTCGGCTCCAGATCCTCCAGCCGATCCTCGCCCTCCTCGTCATCGTCCTCTCGGCGGGACTCGGCCAGGCCCTCAACCGGTTCGTCCCGGAACTTCGGGTGAAGGGGCCGGTCGATCAGGCGAGGGCGCTCCTCTACCGCTGCCTCGGACTCCAGTCCCTCCTCTGGGTTCTGGCCGTGGGAGCGGTCCTGCTCTTCCGGGACGCGCTCCGCGCCTACCAGATCGAGTACGCGAACCTCTTCATCCTCGGTGTCACCCTCGCAATCGCGGAGATCTGGGCGCAGTCGATGAACAGCTACGCGATCGCTTCCTACCGGACCCGTGAGGTCGCGATCGGCCTCTCCCTGGGGACGGTCGTCTACGCGATCGGAACGGCAGTGCTCCTCTCCCGCGGTCTCAAGGTCGACGGCGTGCTCTGGTCGCTCGCAATCGGCCATCTCACGAACGCGATCTTCCTCGGCGTCCTGCTCTATCGGGTGCGGACGCCCGGGGTGAGCCTCGCCGTGTCCCGCTCGGAGTTCCCGACGGGACGTCTCCTCCGCTACGCCCTTCCCTGGGTTCCGAACTCGGCGCTCCACTTCGTCGTCTGGCGTTCGTCGGAGCAGATCATCCTCGGGAAGTTCCACCCCGCCGAGTTCGCCGGCTACTTCAACCGGGCCTACTCCCTGCCGCAGATGGCGCTGGAGTTCGTTCCGAACGCGATCTATCCGCTCGTGCTCGCCAGCTTCTCGGAGTCGCGCACCGTGACGAGAGACGCGATGCCGCGGTTCATCGACTACTACTACCGGCTCCTGTTCTTCGTGAGCGTTCCGATCGCCCTCGGAGGGTTCGTCTTCGGGGACTTCATGATCGAAGTCCTCTACCCGGAACTCACGCCCGCGCAGCCGTACTGCCAGGCCTTCTTCCTCATCTTCATGGTCACGTTCTTCGGAACGCCGCTCTCGATGGCGGTCTACGTGGTCGAGAAGGTCTGGGTGAACCTGCTCCTCAACGTCGGCTACGGCATCGTCACCGTCGGCCTCGACTTCCTCCTCATCCCCAAGTACGGACTCCTCGGAGCGACCATTCCGACCGCGATCGTGACGATCCTCACTCCGTACGTCCGCTGGCTCATCGCGAAACGGTACGTCGAGGGGATCCGGATCCCGTGGGCGTTCATCGGACGGATCTACCTGGCCGCCACGCCTCTCCTCGCGCTCTTCTGGGTGAAGCCGTGGTTCCGCGGCGCAGGTGGCCTGCTCGCCGCGGCCCTCGTCGGTGGGGTGGCGACGCTCGTGCTCTACCGGATCTTCCGCGTGCTCGGTCCGGACGATCGGGAGTTCATCGCGAACTCGAAACTACCTGGGAAGGAGTGGATCCTCCGCCTCCTCTAGGGAGTACTCTCTATCGGTCATGATCGATCGATTCGAGATCCTCTACAGCAAGCTGCGCCGGCTCGTGAGCCGGAACCGGTGGAGTGCGCGTCTCCTCGGGTATCCGCCCGTTCCCCACAAGCGCGACGACGGCGTCGGCCTCGTCCTCATCCAGATCGACGGACTCGGGCGGAGGGTGCTGGACCGCGCCCTCGAGGAAGGGCGGATGCCGTTCCTCCGCCACCTCATCCAGGACGACGGCTACCGGCTCCGCGACGTCTACTCAGGCCTCCCGAGCAGCACTCCCGGCGCGCAGGCGGAGCTCTTCTACCGTGCCCGTACCTTCGTTCCCGCTTTCGGCTTCTGGGACCGGGACGTCGGAAAGGTCGTGCGGATGAACGATCCTTCGACGGCGGCCCGGATCGAAGCCGAACTCGTGAAGGAACACGACGGACTCATGAAGCGAGGGAGCGCGTGGTCGAACATCTACGCGGGTGAGGCAGCGGAGCCCCATCTCTGCGCATCGACCACGGGTCTCGACATGCTGCTGAAGGCGCTCGATCCCACCCGCATCATCGGTCTCGTCCTCTGGCACGGATGGTCGGTCGTGCGTGTGACCGCGAACCTGGTCGCGGAAACGCTCCTCGCGATCTGGGACCTCTTCCGCGGCACCATCCAGGGGCGAAACCTGATGGCCGAACTCAGGTTCATTCCGCCGCGGGTCGTCGTCACCGCGCTCATGCGGGAGATCATCACGGCCGGCGCCGCGATCGACTGTGAACGAGGCCTCCCCGTCATCCAACTCAACTACCTCGGGTACGACGAACACGGCCATCGCCGTGGCCCCGACTCGAGGTTCGCGCTCTGGACCCTCAAGGGAATCGATCGCTCCATCCGCCGCGTCTGGCTCGCCGCGCACCGGAGCCCGCGGCGCGACTATCAGGTGTGGATCTACTCCGACCACGGACAGGAACGGACCCTCTCCTACCCGCTGCTGCACGGCGAAGACGTGCGAACGGCGGTCAGCCGGGTCTACGCCGAATGGCGCGAGCGCGCGGACCGCGCCCCCCACCACGACCCGGACGCGGCCCAGGAGAGACGCTCTCCGGATCGGCTCGGACGAAGGAAGACGGACCTGCCGCCGGTGGGTGCGGAGGGCACGGAAGAGCGTCTCCGCTGGCTCGAACAGGATCTCCCGGAGTGGTTGGCGCGGAGCCTCCCCGGCGAGTACGTCGAGCAGGAGCGCCGGCGACGTCCCTCACGACGGGAGAGTGATCTCGTCCCGAGGCCGAAGGAAGCGCGTCCGCCCCAGCTCGAGGTCGTGCACCAGGGGCCGCTCGGTTTCGCCTACCTGGAATCGGAGCGGACTCCCGAGGAGCTCATCTCGCTGGCCCGCGTCGTGGCCCGTCGCGCGCACATCCCTGCCGTCCTCTGTCCCGCCGGGCCCGGACGTGCGCGGGGATTCCTCGCGGACGGCACCGAGGTACGGCTTCCCGAGGACACCGCTCTGGTCGTCGGCGCGGACCACCCGTTCCTTCCCGAAGTGACCGATGATCTCCTCAGGGTGGTTCACCACGCCGACGCCGGCGATCTCACACTCATCGGCTACAGCCCACAGGGCGCGCAATCACTCCAGCTCGAGAACGGCGCGCACGGTGGGCCCGGGCCACGCGAGACGCACGCGTTCGCGCTCCTTCCGAGAGAGGCGTGCGACATACCACCGCCCCGCCTCCGGATGAGCACGCTCTACGACCTCGCGCGTGCGGTGACGAAGGGGCGGAACGGGCTCGGAGTCCTCACCCAGCGGAGCGCCGGACGCCCTCCCTCGCGGGACGACGTCCTGGCGGGACGGACCGAAGCATCGCGGGCGGACGGGAACTCCACGGTCTTCCGGATCGTCACCTACAACGTCCACAGCTGCCGGGGCATGGACGGCGTCTACTCCCCGTCGCGGATCGCGCGGGCTCTCCTCCGAGAACAGCCGGACATCATCTGCCTCCAGGAGCTGGAGCACGGAATCGGCCGATCGGGATGGGCCCTCCAAGTCTCGGAGATCGCGGAGGCGCTCTCCACCGACTACCACTTCCACGGCATCTCGCGCGTGGACGACGGCGACTTCGGAAACGCGATCCTCTCCGCGCATCGGATGGAACGCGTGAAGTCGGGATCCCTACCGGTCTGGGCCGGGAAACGTCGTGGCGTGCTCTGGGTGACGGTCGAGATCGACGGGGTGAAGTTCCACGTCCTCAACACGCACCTCAGCATCGTGGAGCGCGAGCGGAAGATCCAGGCGGATGCCCTCGTCGGCGTGGATTGGCTCGGTGGCCAGGCACTCGACGGTCCTACCATCCTCTGCGGAGACTTCAACGCATCGCGTCGGTCCTACACCTGCCGGAGACTCGCCGAAGTCCTGGAGAACGTCGATCCCGCCCACCTCCCGATCGAGGTGATGAACACGTGGAGTTCTCGTGTGCCACTCCGACGGATCGACCACGTGTTCGTGAGCCAGGATCTCGGCGTGCAGCAGACTTACGTTCCGCGCACGCGCCTCACGCGCGTCGCCTCCGACCACCTCCCCCTCGTCGTCGACCTCGAATTCCGCCACGGGAACGGAAGGGAGAGTTGACGGCGAAGCCCCGACACGTGGGTCGGGGCTCCCTGCGATCGGCGGCTACGGTGACGGGTTCCGAGTCCCCGTCACCGTCTCGGTGGCCGGGTCAGTCGATCAGTACGACGGACCGCGTGGCCTGTACGTCGTCGGCGCTGATCCGATAGAAGTAGGTGCCGCGCGGTAGCGGCCGGCCGGATCCGTCCACCGGATCGATCCGCACTTCGTGGTCACCCGCGTTCTGCTGCGCAAGCGCTTCGAGGTGGTGCCGACGGCCGTGCACGTCGAACAGCTCCACCGTCACGTCCGCCGTCCGCGTGAGCGCGAAGCGGATGGACAGCGCGCCGTGCGATGGGTTGGGGGACGTTCCCCGCAGCTGAAGGACGGCGTCCGCCTGCTGCGTGCCTTCCGGGGCCGAGGCCGGATCCATCGGCGTGATCGATACGTCATCGACGTACCAGCCCTCTCCTCCCTCTCCCGGAACGATCACGTCACGCGTGCCGAAGCGGAATCGGATCTGGATGGTCTGCCCGGCGTACGGAGCGAGATTCGCGACGCCCTGGCTCCATTCGAAGCTCCCCGAGTAGAGCGGAGTGCCGACCGGGAACGGCTGCCCCGGATAGTCCCCGAACACGTGCGTGTAGCCACCCTGCGGAACGAGTTCGGACCAGGTGGTTCCACCGTCCGTCGTGATCTCGAGGCGCCCCCCATCCTTCGCCGTGGTCTCATCCACGACGTCCGCCTCCATCCAGTGCCAGAACGTGAGCACGGACTGGCTCGTGAGCTGCACCGGAGGCGTGACCAGGCCCGCGTCGATCCGTCCCACGTACGGGGACGGTCCGACCGAACCGCAACGGTAGGAGTACTGCCCGCCGTCGGTGTGGTTGCGACGGTCGGAGAGGTGCCAACGATCCTGATGACCGAGCGTGACGACCTCCGTCGTCCAGGAACCGCCGCCGCTCTCGATGTCGTCGTCGAACGTCTCGAGAACGCGGGCCATCTCGACGGCCCGCCCGGCGTTGATCCGGCCGTAGCCGAAGTACTGATCCCAGCCGGGTGTGTCCTCGTTCGCCGGCCCGACTTCGTCGTCCGAAGAAGCGCGCAGGATCTCGCGCACCTCTTCGTTCGTCAGGTTCGGGTTCGCGGAGTAGATGAGTCCGACCATGCCCGCGGCGAGCGGGCAGGCGGACGACGTGCCGTTGAAGAAGGAGACGTACTGCCCGGAGGTGTAGCCGCCGCTTCCCGAGATGTCGGTGGTGTACATGAGGACCCCGGGAGCCACGACTTCCTGGCTCGGACCGTAGTTCGATCCCCACCAGCTCTCGCCGTCACACGACGACGGCTGCTTCCGCTGGTCGCACGGGCTCGAGGCCCCGACCGCGATCGCCTCCGGATAGCGCGCGGGATAGCTCACGTCGCTCGTGTTCTCGTTGCCGCTCGCGAAGAGGATGATCGCGTCGCTCGCCCATACGTTCTGCACCGCCGCCTCAACGGCGGTGAAGTCACCGGACGACATCCGCCACGAACAGCTCATCACGACTCCGTCGAACTCCGGGCGACGCGAGGTCGCGTAGTTGATGGCGTCGGCCCGGTTCGCGTTCTGTCCGGACGAGAGGCTCACCTTGAGCGGCATGAGCCGGCACTCCGGGCAGATTCCGCTCACGCCGATCGCGTTGTTCTGGGTCGCGGTGGCGATGCCCGAACAGGAGGTTCCGTGGCCGTCGACATCCGTCGGCGCGGTCCCGCTGCCCGAGAAGTCCCAGTCCGCTCCGTCACGAGGCAGAACGCGGTCGACCAGATCCTCGTGATTGATGTCCGCGCCGGTGTCGATGATGACGATGAGGACGTTCGGGTCCCCCTTCGTCGTCGCCCAGGCGTCTTCGGCATGGGCATCCGCCGTCTCGAGCCACTGCCCGGTGCCGGGGTTCTCGAGGTGCCACTGTTCGGAGTAGAACGGGTCGTTCGGAGCGACGAGTGCGTCGTCGTAGCACATGTAGAGCGGCTCGGCGAAGAGCACGCCCTGTGATCCACTCCACGCCCTCACTTCGGCGAACAGCTCGGAGTCCGTCGGCACGGAGATCTTGTAGTACCCGGGAGTCCAGTAATCCTGGAGCACTTCACTTCCCGCCGCGGCGATCCGCTCCCGACACGACTCGTCGGACAGATCCTTCTCGAACTGCACGGTGAGCTGGCCCGGCACGTAGTACTTCGTGAACCCTTCCTGGTCGACGACCGAGCGGGCGACACCGAGAATCCGGCCGTCTGCTTCGAGAAGCGCGACCGCGGCGTCGGGCGTCTGGTTCGCGGGAATCCGGAACGTCCCGACCGCGTACTCGGAGTTGTAGGGACGGGATTCCGCGAAGCCTCGCGGACCGCGCAACTCGGCGCGGACTTCGGTGGCGGAAGCGGGATCGAACACGACGACGAGTTCGTCGCCGGCAGGCTCGAGCTGCCAGACCTTTCCGAAGTAGGAGTCCACCCAGCGACGTTCGACGTCCTGGGCGGCGAGCGCGGATGTGGCGATGGCGGCCAGAGCGACCGCTCCGGCGATGGCGGGAATCCGTACGGTGAGTGGAGCCTTGCAGGCTCGGCGGGACGGCCGACTCTCGGTCATGTAATCCTCCTGGGCCGGAGATCGAGTGGAGTTGCAAGCGCAGTCAAGCATAGCGGAATGACGGCTGGGGCGGGGACGGTAACGCGGCCCTTCGCGCACCCGCGCTGCCCCTGTTTCCAGAGTGAGGCGCGGTGGCGTTGGTCCGTTCGGGAGGACGGGAGGTGTTCGGGTTCAATCCACGATCAGGAATCGGGACGAGGCCAGGCCCGCACCGGCGCGGAGGCGGAGCCAGTAGGGGCCCGAAGGGAGGCTGCGGGCGAACGCGCCGAGCGTCGACTCGTTCCACCCGGCCTGCGCACGGCCCAGGGAGAGCGCACGGACACGTCGGCCGTCGGCCGAGTGAACGGTCGCGAAGACTTCGGCCGGGACGTCGAGGTGGAAGCGGACGGCCCCCCCCTCGCGGTACACCGCCGGAACCTCGAGCCGGCTGATCCCGGCTCCGGCCGACCCGGGCGGCGTGTCCGGAGTCACGGATCCCGACCCGGACCCGTCCGCGGAGTCGATCGACGATGTGTCCGTCGGCAATACACGGACGTCATCGATCCGCCAGCCGAATCCGACCTCCTCACCCGACGCGTCACTCCGAGAGCCGAAGCGGAAACGGATCCGGATGGCACGGTCGGCATGAAGAGAGAGATCGACCCGATCCTCCCTCCAGTCGAAGGCGCCCGAGTAGACCGGCTGGCCCTGCGGGAACGGATCTCCCGCCAGGTCCTCCGTCGTGTGCGTGTAGCCGGCGTCCGGAGTGAGGAGGAACCAGGTTTCCCCGCCGTCGGTGCTCGCCTCGAGGAAGCCGCCATCGCCTCCGACCGTCGGAGTGACCTCGTGCGCCTCCATCCGGTGCCAGAAGCGCAGTTCGCCCGAGTCCGGAACCCAGACGTCCGGCAGGTAGAGCGCCGCGTCGGTGCCCGCGAGGTACACGCCGCTCGAGTCGGTGGCCGAAGCCCAGCAACGGAGTCCCCCGGGCGTGTGATTGTCTACGTCGCTGAGATGCCAGGTATCGATATCGCCGGCCACGGCCTCGTGACGCCAGTACGGGTCGGGCGCTTCCAGGTCGTCGTCCAGGCCCTCCGGATGCGTTGCCATCACGAGAGCCTTCCAGCCGTTGACCCGTCCCCAGCCCATGTACTCGTCGAAGCCGGGAACGTCTTCGGGCGGGTAGCCGACTTCGTCGTCCGCGGACCCTTCGACGATGGCGCGAATCTCCTCCGGCGAGAGGCTGGGATCGACGGACTGGACGAGAGCGCAGAGCGCGCTCACGAAGGGAGCGGACGCGGAGGTACCGTTGAAGAACGCCCAGTAGTTCGTGCTCGAGAGCCCGAGGTTTCCCGTTCGGTCCGTCGTCCAGATCTTGACGCCGGGCGCGACGACGTCGAGTTCGGGTCCGAAGCAGCTGCCCCAGGACTCCCCGTCGCACGATCCGGGGCGCTTCCGTTCGTCGCACGGCGACGTCGCTCCCACCGCGATCGGCTCCGGATAGCGGGCCGGATAGATCACGCTGCTGTTCGAGTTCCCGGCCGAGCAGACGACGACACAGCCCGCCGCGACCGCGTCCTGGATCGCGAGCCGTACCGAGGTGAAGTCGCCCGAGGAGTTTCCCCAGGAACAGTTGACCACGAGCCCCGAGACATCCGCCCGCCGGGCCGCGCAGTACTGGATCGCGTCGACCCTCTCGGCGATCTCGCCTTCGTCCAGAGAGACGCGGAGCGGCATGATCCGGCATTCGGGCGCGAAACCGGAGATGCCGAGCGCGTTCCCCTGCACCGCGGACGCGATGCCGGTGACGAGTGTGCCGTGATTGTCGAGATCCTGCGGCGAGTTGTCCGGATCGAGGAAGTCCCAGTCCTCACCGTTCTGTGGAAAGAGGTTCGGTGCGAGATCCTCGTGGACCAGATCCATCCCCGTGTCGACGAACGCGATCACGACGTCCGGATCGCCCTTCGTGATCCACCACGCACCGTCGGCCCAGACATCGGCCGTCTCGCGCCAGGAGCCGTTCCCGGAGTTACGGAGCCCCCACTGGTTGAGAAAGAACGGATCGTCCGGGGTCGCCAGCTGCCCATCGCCCGCCGCCGCGTCGGCGGCATCGTCGAACCCGAGGTAGAGGGGCTCCGCGAACCGGATGCGCGGATGAGCGGACCAATCTCGAAGCGCCTCGAACAGTGGCTCGAGGTCCGGCGCGTCGTACCGAGCCGGACGCGCGTCGGCCGAGGTCCGTCCGTCTCCGGCATCTGAACCGTCCGCGCCGGGCATCTCCACCGAGAGGTTCGGGGCCGGGATCGAGATCTGGTAGTACCCGGAATGGCGGTAGCGCCGGAGAACACGGGAGCCTGCCGCTTCGATGGCAGACTCAGCTTCCGCCGTCGTGACATCCGCGCGGAACTGGATCGTGATCCGATCGGGAAGACAGTACTTCCGGAATCCTTCGCGGTCCCGGAACACCGGGACGGCCGAGAGAACCGACGAAGTGGTCATCGTCTCCCAGAACCGCGCGGCTCCCTCCTCCGAAACCTCCACGATCGCGGTCCGTGTGTAGGGGCCGTAGGGACGAACGATCAGAGCGCCCTCGCGCGCGAACTCCGCGAGGTCTGCGGAAGCCGCGTCCGCTCTCCCCGACTCGAAGCGGAGCAACCACACTCCAGGTATCGGCTCCAGGTCCCACCGGCTTCCGGAAGGGTCCACCCAACTGCCCGCCGTCGCGCTCGTCCCGAGGATCCAGAGCACGAGTGCGAGCGCGAACACTCGCGTGCTTCCACAGGGAATCACGGCTCGAACAGAGCTCGTAGAGAGTCCGGACGCATGGGTGGGCGAACCCTGTGGTGTGCGATGGTCCTCCGATTCGCCCGCCTGTCGGCAACCTCGGTCTCGCCCCAGGGACGAGGCTTCTCGCTGGACTTCCGATTCCGTCGGTGTACCCTCCGCCTACCCCTTCCCCCCTCGGAAAGGGAAACATACATGTGGGAACAGAACGGAGGCCGACCGTGATATCCCATATCGTCCTGCCGTGCACCGGTTGATCCTGATCAAGGCGTCCGCCCATCACGGCGACTGCGCCGCCGGCTCGTAGCGATCCACGGGTCTGCATCATGAGCGCGGCTTCGACGGGATGGTCGATCTCCGCACCTGCAGTCGGGACTCACTCCGAACGAAGTCAAACGGTTCGTCGACGTCCTGCACGAGGAGCCAACCCGCTCGACCGGAACTGGGCGTTCGTCAGGACGAACCGATGCAGACAGCGCTGGCGCTGGTTACTTTCACGGACAGCTTCGCGACGGCGGCCGGACGACGAACGTCTTCTCGACGACCGAGGCGGACTCTGATTGCCTCGCGTGGACGGGAAGGCGACGTGGGCACACGACCCTCGAGGGGCTCTGATCGTGGCCACACCCCTTCACGACCCGCGGCGCGGCGGCCGATCCCAGGAGTTCCCCGTCGCGATCGCGAGGCGGCTCGGCTAGACTCCGCCCTTAGGGTATCCAGGAAGGACACTCCTCCCATCCGGGATCGCGTCGCGACCCGTGGCCGTCGGGAGTGCCATCCCCGCGCGTGGCCGTCCGCCGTCAGCGAAGCTGCGGCCGTTTCGCCGGCCCGACGCCCGGTCCACCATAGGCCGATCGACTGGGAACACCCGGATCCGACATCATACGAGCCGACCGAGACGGATCAGTGAAAGGACTTCGCCATGCCCGCGGGCTTCATCCTGCACCCGACGTACTACATCGAGCGCGGGCCGCGCCATCGTCCACCTGTTCGGTCGCGGACGAGGAGGCCAGTCGTTCGTCATCCGAGACGACCGTACCGCCCGCACTTCTTCATCCGCACCGAGGACATGAAACGCGCAGGAAGTGCAGAAGCTCGAGACGGAAGAGACCGACTGACCACTCCCCACGGCCGCGCGGTGACGAAAGTGTTCGTCCCGACACCGCCCGAGGCTCCAGCTCTGCGGGACGCACTCCAGGATGCCGGCGTATTTCCGACCTACGAAGCCGACATCCCGTTCGCCACGAGCTACCTCATTCAGCACCGGATCCGGGGCGCCGTCCAGATCGAGGGAGAAGCGCGCGCCGGCAAGCTCATCCAACGGGTCTACCAGAATCCCGAACTCTCGCCCGCAGACTTCGCCCCCGAGCTCTCCGTTCTCTCGGTCGACATCGAGACCGACCCGTCCGCGACGCACCTGCTCTCGATCGGGCTGCACCAACCCGCGCGTGGCGACGCTCCCGAAGTACGCGAGGTGCTGATCCTCGGCCCCGCGCCCGAGGTCGAGGGAATCCATGTGATCGGGTGCGACACCGAGGGCGATCTCTGCTTCAAGTTCACGGAACGACTCCGCGCTCTCGACCCCGACATCCTCACCGGATGGAACTTCATCGACTTCGACCTCAAGGTCCTGGAAGACGTCTTCACGCGGAACCGCGTCCCCTTCCAGCTCGGTCGCGCCAATCTCCCGTGCAAACTCCGCCTGGAAACCGGCGCCGCGTGGGGATCTTCCCGCGCCATCGTTCCGGGAAGAGTCGTCCTCGATGCTCTGAACGTCGTCCGCGACAGCTTCATCAAGCTCGACGACTACAGGCTGGAGACGGCGGGACGCCAGATCCTCGGACGCGGGAAGACGATGACCGGGCAGAGCCGAGGCGAGGAGATCCTCCGGAAGTTCAAGGAGGAGCGCGAGGAGTTCGTCCGGTACAACCTGGTCGACTGCGAACTCGTGAGCGAGATCATCCAGGCGAAGCGGCTCATCTCCCTCTCCGTGCGGAGGTCGCTCGTCAGCGGAATGCCTCTCGACCGACTCGGTGCGTCGATCGCCACGTTCGACTTCTGCTACATCAGCGAGATGCACGCGCGGAAGCAGGTCGCGCCGACCGTTCCCCAGGGCCGGATCAGCGCGGCGATGCAGGGCGGGTTCGTCTTCGATCCCACTCCGGGCATCTATCGCCAGGTCGGGGTGCTCGACTTCAAGTCGCTCTATCCATCGATCATCCGCACCTTCCGTCTCGATCCGCTAAGGGTGGTGCCGCGCGGAGAGGACCCCACGGACGGTGAGGAACCGATTCCCGCTCCGAACGGCGTTCGGTTCGCCCGGACGGGAGGGATCCTCCCGGACCTGCTCGACGAGTTCTTCCCGTTGCGGGAGGAGGCGAAGAAGAGCGGAGACTCCCTCCGTTCCCAGGCACTCAAGATCCTCATGAACTCGTTCTACGGCGTTCTCGGCACGACACGCTGTCGCTTCTATTCCCCCGAGACCGCGAACGCGATCACCGGTTTCGGTCAGAAGATCCTCCGCTGGACCCAGGGCGTGCTCGAAAGGGAAGGCCACGCCGTCCTCTATGGAGACACTGACTCTCTCTTCGTCGATCTGGGGAACGAGCCCACGCGCGAACGGGCCGAAGCGCGCGCCCGGGAACTCGCGTACGAGATCAACCTGCGGCTGAAGGCCCGTCTCGAGAGCGACTACGCGGTCGAGAGCCGTCTCGAGATCGAGTTCGAACACGTCTACTCGAGGCTCTTCCTGCCCGCACTCCGGCATTCGACACAGGGGAGCAAGAAGCGGTACGTCGGACTGATCGACGAGAACGGCAAGGAGAGGCTCCACTTCGTCGGCCTCGAGTCCGTCCGTCGCGACTGGACCGACCTCGCCAAGGACTACCAGAAGGAGCTCGTCGACCGGATCTTCCACGACCGTCCGGTCGAGGACTACACGCGGGACTTCGTCGACGCACTTCGAACCGGCCACTACGACACGCAGCTCGTCTACAAGAAGCAGCTGCGGAAGTCGGCGGAGGAGTACACCTCCACCACACCGCCCCACGTCCAGGCCGCACGCAAGATGAGCGGTCCCCCGCCGCGGGTCATCCACTACGTGTTCACGATCGACGGTCCCGAGCCGGCAGACGAGCGAAAGCACGCCTTCGACTACGAGCACTACGTCGAGAAGCAGGTCCGCCCGATCGCGGAGAGCGTCTTCTCTCTCGTCGGGCTCGATTGGGAACGGGTGACCGGAGTGCAGGGAACGCTCTTCTAGCGTGCGGCACCGATACCCCGGCGACCGGCGGTGAGTCGGCTCGTCCTCGACCTCGGCGCGCGGGACGAGCGTATACCGCGATCGGTCGGCGAGTGCGGCGGATCCGAGAGTTTCGCGGCCCCTAGAGTCCGAGCGCGAGCGCCGTTTCCGTGATGCGCGCGAACTCAGGCAGCCCCAGAGTCTCGGCGCGCACCTCGGGATCGATCCCTGCCCCTTCCAGGACGCCGGCGACCCAGGCCTTCTCGCGGCTGAGTCCCGAGGTCAGCGAGTTGACGAGCGTCTTCCGGCGCTGTCCGAAGGCCGCGCGCACCACACGTTCCAGTGCCGTTCGGTCTCCGGGAAACGGCGCGACTTCCGGAAAGGCCAGTTCGACGACCATCGACTCGACGCCGGGACGCGGCCAGAAGGACGACCTTCCGACCTTGAGTACCGACCGGACCTCGGCATGCGCCTTCGTGAAGACCGTGATCGAGCTGTAGGTCTTGTTGCCGGGCGCGGCGAGGAGCCGGTCTCCATACTCCCGCTGGAGCATGAAGACCGCACCGGCGAACCGGTCTCGATGCGCGAACGCGCGGAGGAGAAGCGGAGTCGTGATCGAGTAGGGCAGGTTCCCCGCGATCCAGGGACGGGAGCCCTCGGGGAGATCCTCCGTCCAGTCGAGTTCGAGCGCGTCGCCTTCCCGAACTCCGAACCGTCCCGCCGCACGTTCGGCTCGAAACCGTTCCAGGAGCACGGGGACGAGGTCACGATCCATCTCGATCGCGCGGACTGGATGTCCGGCGGAGAGGAGCGCGGACGTGAGGGCGCCGCTCCCCGGACCGATCTCGAGCACGAGATCCCCCGGCTGCCACGACGCGCGCGCCACGGTCAGCTCCGGAATGCGGGGGTCGACGAGGAAGTTCTGTCCGAACCGTTTCCGCGGACGGATGCCGTGCGCCTCGAGGCGCTGGCGTTCGGACCGGTCGTCTCCCGTGGATTCGGAGGCGAGGTCTCCTGGCCTCTCGTCACTCATCCAGCGGCCCGGCGGAGCGGGTGCCTTCGCCGACAGCGGCGAATCCGAAGAGCGCCTCGGCCGCCTCGTCGGTGCGCCGCGACACTTCGTCGACGTCCATCTCGAGGTAGTCGGCGAGGTACTCCGCGATCAGCGGCACGTACGACGGATCGTTCCGCTCCTGCTGGTGCGGATGGGGCGCGAGGTAGGGACAGTCGGTCTCGAGGAGGAACGCATCCGGTCCGACCGCGTCACGGAGCTCCCGAACCCACTTCCGGTTCTTCTTCCGTCCGTAGCTGATCGCGCCGCCCATCCCGAGCTTCATCCCGAGTGCGGTGCCGCGACGGGCCACGTCCACGTCTCCGCTGAAGCAGTGGAGGACGCCACGCACTTCCCCCTTCCCCTCTTCCTCGAGGATGGTGAGGACGTCGTCGTGCGAACTCGGTCCGTCCTTCCGGCAACGCGAGTGGATGACGAGCGGCTTCCGATGCTCGCGTGCCCACGCCACGTGTCGGCGGAAGAACTCTCGTTGTTTGTCGTGGGGAGAATAGTCCCGGTAGTAGTCGATCCCGGTCTCTCCGATCGCGAGCACCTTCGGATGCGCGAGCTCCGGCTCGAGCCCGTCCAGGTCTCCGTGGGTCGCGTCTCCCACGTCCATCGGGTGGACCCCGACGGTCGTGAAGATCCGGGGATCGCTCTCCGCGAGCGCACGGGCCTTCGGCCATCCGGCCCGGTCGATGTTGATCTCGAGGATGTAGCGGAGCCCTGCTTCCCAGCATTTGCCCAGGACGTCGGCCCGGTCCGGATCGAAAGCTCGGCTGTGGAGATGAGCGTGTGTGTCGATCATCGGGGGAAGGCCGGCTCCATTCCGCGCGCGATCCGCGTGAGGGCCGCTTCGAGGGCGAGGAGAGGATTCACGCGCTGTTCGACCTCGGCGATCAGTTCCTCCAGGATCGCCGTCCGCCGCCTCACCTCCGAGGGCGTGAGACGCGCCGCCATCTGCTCCAGCTGCGGCAGTCGGTCCTGATGGATCCGGTCCCCGCGCATCCCCGCGCGCACGCAGAGCACGTCGTGGTACCAGGTGAGGAGGAGCTCGACCGAGCGCCGCGCCGTCTCCACGTCCCACCTGCGCGAAACCGACTCGACCCGCTGCGCGATCGCGCCCGGAGTGGCGCCGTCGACGAGGAACAGTTCGAGTGCACGATCCCTCAGTCCGAGCACGCCGCCGTCGCGGAGCTGGAATGCGCGACAGAGGCTCCCGCGCGCCAGGGCCGCGATGAGCGGCGCCTCCTTGGACGGTGTTCCGTCGTCCTCGAGTCGCCGCGCGATTTCGGGGCCGGGAAGCGGATGGATCGAGACACGCTGGCAGCGGGAGACGATCGTCGGGAGAATCTCACCCGTTCCTTCCGCACAGAGGAGGAGGATCGTGTGGGCCGGCGGCTCTTCGATGAGCTTGAGGCTGGACTGCGCGGCCGGCTCCGAGAGCCGCCCCGCGGCGTGGATCACGATCACCTTGTAGGGCGCCTCGACCTGGGCCTTCGCCACCTCTTCGCGAACATGGCGGATCTGATCGATCCCGATCCGGGCCGTCGGGGAGGCTTCGAGCGGCGAGACCGGGTCGGCCGCGTAGGCGTCGAGGATCGCCTGCTTCTTGGACGGATCCTTCTCCTCGTCCTTGAGGAGCGGAAAGATCACGTGGAGGTCCGGATGGACGAGACGGGCGACCTTCCTGGCCGCGACCGTCATTTCGAGGTCGTCCGCGGGAGCGAGCAGATCCTGCGCGAAGGCGAGTGCGGTTCGCGTCTTCCCCGTCCCCCACGCGCCGAGGAAGAGGTAGGCGTGAGCGAGGCGCCCGGACCGGCGGGCCCGGTCCAGGCTCTCGAAGACGGGTTCCTGGCCGACGATCCGGCCACGCAGGCGTTCGGTCTCTCCACTCATGGCCTGGGATCCTAGCACGACCTCACGGGATCGTGACGAGCCGCCGGAGAAAGCAGTGCCGGCCGCGAAACCGATGCCGACCCTCCCTACCGGAGCCACTTTCGTGGGTCGAGCGCCTCCGCCTCCTTGCGGATCTCGAAGTGGAGACAGGGCCCTCGGACGGAGTCGGTGTCCCCGACCTCGGCGATCACCTCGCCGGCCCCCACCCGCTCTCCCTTCGCGACTCGGATCTTCGAGGCGTGGGCGTAGATCGTATAGAACCCACCGCCGTGGCTCACCATGACGGTGCGGCCGTAGCCGTCGTACCACCCGACGTAAACGACCTCACCCGGAGCACAGGCGACGATCGGGTCCCCCTCGGGGGCGCCGATCACGATGCCGTTGAGCGGCACCTCGGTCTTGTACTTCGGGTGGATCTCCCGACCGAAGTTGGCGAGCACCCTTCCCTGGACCGGCCAGAGGAGATTCCCCTTCTCGAACCCCTCGGGAGGCGGACCCGTGGCGAGCCCGCGCTGACTCCGCTCCCGGCGCTCGCGCTCCAACTGTTCGAGCATCTTCTTGATCTGGCTCTGGCTCGCTTCGAGCTGCCGCAGCCTCTTCTCGTGATCGGTGCGCTCCCCCTGGATCTCGGAAAGGGCCTGCTGAGCCGACTCGCTCTTCGCCGCGAGCCGGCGTTCCTCCGCGCGCTTCTCCTCGTAGAGGTGGTCCAACTCTGCACGCTTCGACTCCAGCTCGGTCGAGGCTTCGGCGATGAACTCCCGGTCCTGCGCGAGGGAGGCGAGTTCCAGCTGGTCGGAGTGGATGAGTCGTTTGAGGAACTGGCTCCGCGCGAAGAGCTGGGAGAACGACTCGCTCGAAAGGAGGAGAGCCTCCCCCGACACGTTGCGGAAACGGTGATAACGGATGATCCGGTCCCGGAGCCGGGTAGCGGCGTCTTCGGCCTGGATCTGCATCTCGAGGAGCTGGGCCTGTTGGGTCGCGTGGTCTTCGCGCAGCGTTCGTTCCTGCTCCGCGAGGCGATCGAGATAGCGGAGGGTGAGACGACGATCCGCCTCCACGCTCGCCTGGAGCGCCGCAGCTTCCTTCTCCTTCTTCTGGAGCGAAGCGATCCGCTTTCGGTTCGACTCGATCTCGTTCTTGAGACGATCGAGCTCCGCGCGTCCGGATTCGATCCCGCCGTCCTCGGCCCTACCGAGACCCGGAACGCCCGCGGTGAGCACCAGCCCCAGGGCGCCGACAAAGAGCGCGGTGAGGAGGAACGGCCACGGAGATCGTCTTTGCGGAACCCGGGCCCGAGGGGTCCAGACTCCGCACGCCCGCCGATCGACGCGGACGCGTCCCCACCTCACCGCATTACCTCGTCGCTGTCCTGTTCGAGCTTCCGGAGGGAAGGCTCGATCGCGACGAACGACGCGATGCAGCCGAGGACGGCCGACCCGAAGAGGAACGAAAGACGGGCCCCAACAGGTAGCGGAACGACCCCCGGGAAGAGCGCTTCAAAGAATACCCTGGCGCCCTCCAGGGAAACCAGTGCGAGTGCACCCGCGAGGAGGCATTGGAGCGCTCCGAGGAAGAGGAACGGCATCCGGAGGAACTGATCCGTCGCTCCCACCACTTTGAGGATCCGAAGCGTGTCCTTCCTTCCCACGAAGAGGAGCCGCAGAGTGGTGAGGAGCACGAGCACCACCGCGAAAGCAGAGAGAATACCGACGGTGAGGTTCGCGATCCGGACGACCCGGAGGTTGTGTTCGAGACTCTCCATCCAGGCCTCGCCGTACACGACCTCGTCGACCTCCTCGTAGCTCCCGAGTTCGTGAGCGAGGGCGGTGGCGGCTCCGTCGCGGCTTCGCGCCGTGGGCTCCATCTCGACGAGGAGGGAGTGAGGTAGCGGGTTGTCCCCCAGCGCGGTGCCGATCGGGAAATCGCCGAGGTCCCGCTCCAGGTCTTCCAGCGCCGCGTCCTTGTGGACGAAGGTCACCGACGCGATCTCCCCGAACCCTTCGAGCACGGTCACGAGCTCTCTGGCCCTCTCTTCGCTCACGCCGGGCGCGAGGAAGACCGTCAGCCCCTTCCGGGCCTCCAGTCCCTCGGCGGCACGCCGCACGTTGAACGTGATGAGGAGAACGAGGCCGAAGAGGAAGAAGACCGCGCAGAGAGCGACGACGGAAGCGAGGCTCGTGCCCCGGCCCCGCACGAGATAGTCCCAGGCCTCGGCGGCGAAGAAACGGAACTGGTTCACAGGGCGACCCGCTTCTGCCGGATCCGCTCGTCCGTCCGCACCCTCCCCGCCTCCAGCACGATCACACGGTCCGCAAACCTCAGCGCGAGCTCGTGGTCGTGCGACGCGACGATGACCGTGGCCCCCGCGAGATTGACCCGCCGCAGGAGCTGGAGGACATCGATCCCCATCTCCTGATCGAGGTTTCCGGTCGGCTCGTCCGCGAGCAGGATCGAAGGCTGGTGGACGAGTGCGCGCGCGATCGCCGCACGCTGCTGCTCGCCGCCCGAGAGTTCGTCCGGAAAGTCGTTCCGTTTCGCGATGAGTCCGACCTGGGCCAGCACCCGACGCGTGATGGCGTGGAGTGTGTTCTGGTCGAGAATGCCGGTCATCTGGAGGACGTAGGCGAGGTTCTCGTGGATCGTCTTGTCCCGGATGAGGCGGAAGTCCTGATAGACGACACCACAGCGACGCCGGAGCAGAGGCACCTTGGACTTCGGGATCGTGTCCGAGTCGAACTCCTGGACCTGGATCCGTCCCTTCGTCGGCTTCTCTTCCAGGGTCACGAGCTTGAGGAGGGTCGTCTTTCCCGCGCCGCTCGCGCCGAGGAGGAAGACCATCTCTCCCGTCGGAATCTCGAGGGACAGGTCGTCCAGCACCCAACCGCGTCGGAAACCGGCTGTACTTCGAAGATGTGCTCGAACCGGATCATTGGGATTCCGTTCCCACGCCCGTCCCCTCGAACTCGTGACCACCTGCGCGTGTCCCGCGATGACGCAGTTCACGACCCGGCCAGGTGGATCAGCTCCTCCCAGGACGCTCGATCTCGCGCTCGACCAGCACCCGGTACATCTCCTGGACTGGGGCCCTGAGACCTGCTTCTCCGGCAGGCCAGGATCTCGACCTCTCGCTCGGAACTGTCCCCGGTCGCGATAGGCGACTCGATCCCGACTCGCACCGCGCGAGAGGCAATCTCGGGCGATCTCTCCGTTCACTCGGACTCCTGAACCATCGCAGGCCTTCCTGCCCTGTGACCGGGTCTGAAGAGACAGAGGCGATGGAGAACGAGATCCAGCCTCATCGAACCTGCCACCTTTGCGTCGCCCTACCCTCGGAAACGACACCGAGGGCGCGACTCGGAACCTGTGATCCCGTAGCCCGCCACTGCTGAGCCGCAGGGTACGGTGTTCTGGGGCTACCAGCTCCGCACGCGACGTCGATGAAGTACTTCGTTTTGAGTTCCTCGAGCAGTTCTAGTTCCGCTTCCAGGCTGGCCTGGAACGCCCACTGGCGGAGGCCTTCTCCCGGATCTCCGTGAACTCGAACGGCCGCTCCGGCTCCTCTTCGAGAATCCGGAGAATATGATAGCCGTTGTCACCAGGGATCGGCTGCGAAATCTCGCCCACCTTGAGGGTCTCGATCGCGGTACGGAGCTCGCCCATGAAGTTCTGCATGGAGATCCACCCCATGTTCCCGTCCTTCTGCTTCGAGATCTCGTCCTCGGAGTACTTGCGGATCGCCTCGGTGAAGTCGAGCCCGCCGGCAATCTTCTTCCGGACGTTGGCTGCGCGCGCCTCGGCCGCGGCAATGTCCGAGCGAGTGGTCGCCACCCCGAGGAGAATGATCCGGACCCTCACCCAAGCTCCGTTCGGGTCCTTCTCCTCCACCTGGATGAGGTTGTACCCGTACGGGGTCAGGATCGGCTCGCTCACGACGCCGGTCGGTAGCGCGAACGCAATCGCTTCGAGTTCGGGGCTCAGCATGCCACGCTGGATCGGCTCGGGTAGGAGGCCGCCGCTGTCACCGGTCGGGTCGTCGGAGTAGAGCTTGGCCGCCTCCGCGAACGCCATCCCCGCCGTGATCTCCTTGCGCACGTCCTTTGCCTTCTGCAGGGCCCGCTCCGCCACGAACGAGTCCGGCTTCACCTCGATGAAGAGGTCCTGGATCCGCACTCCGCGCGCGCGCGGCGGCAGCTCCGCCTTGTGCTCGTCATAGAAGGCCCGCACATCCTGGTCGGTGACGTCGACCTTGGGGCGGATGTCGCGCTGGACGAGGCGACGAGTCACCCCCTCGCGCCGGGCCAGGTCCCTGACCCGTGACCGGAACATCTCCCGCGTCATGCCCTGGAGGGACAGCTCCTGAAGGAACGCGGGCTCACCGCCGAGCCCCTGGATGTTCTCTTCCTCGGCCTGGCGGACCGCCGCGTCCAACTCCTCGTCCGTGACATCGAGACCACGGGCCACGCCCTCCAGGAAGAGCAGTTCGTTGCTGATCAGCTGGTCGAGGATCTCGCTGCGAAGCTGGCGCGTCTCGGCGGTATCGGCGGGTGAGAGCTGATACTGGGCGGCGACGATCTCGAACTGCTCCTCGACCTCGCTCCGGAGGATCGGCCGGTCTCCGACCACGGCGACGATTTCCTCTGCGGGAGGAGCCGCGCGCAGCGCGGTCACCGAAGCGACGAGCCCAAGACCCATGGCAAGCAGCGTCGTCCCGAGATGGAGGCGTACGCGCCGGATTCCGAATCGTCTGTCCAAAGGACAATCCCTCCCTGTCTATATAGCGCGGCTGGGCCGAAACGAAGGCGAACCG
The DNA here is from genome assembly GCA_041390305.1 of Candidatus Eiseniibacteriota bacterium. Taxonomy (GTDB): domain Bacteria; phylum Eisenbacteria; class RBG-16-71-46; order CAIMUX01; family CAIMUX01; genus JACKCR01. Next base: position 45,904 of record JAWKQE010000027.1, on the reverse strand, counting down.
TACCCCAGCCGTTCCCGGGGTCGCAACGCGGAACACACAACCGACTCACGACCGTCCCCGCTCCGGACCGGGGTCCGACTCCGAGCCGGCCCCCCGCCGGGCCGGCTTCCTCCCCCCCGATCCGAGGGGAATCTGCCCCATCCGTCGCCACACTCGACGCCACGGGGCACCCGTGCGAGCCGCAATCCCCGAAGGTCCCGCCGTGCAGTGTGCATGGCAGATCGGCCGCAACCGGGCCGGCCGCCGAGGATTCAGGTGACGAATACACCATGGACGCGTTGCGGTTCGGCGATTGGCGGACGCATTGGCCTAGCGATTGCACCAGAGGCACCGACCGACCCGGGTTCCCGGGAACGGAGGGGGCATGTTTTCCACACGGATTCTAATCATCTCGCACGAGGGTTCCGATCTTCGGAGGGCCCAGGAACGCCTATCCGAAGTCGGATACGAAACCCATCTGGCCCACACCGCAGCCGCGGGCATGTTGCTGCTCGGAAAGCTGCAGCCGGAGATCGTGGTCTTGGATCCGCTCGTGGGACGTGGTCGTCCGGAAGATTGGAGACGGGCTCTCGAGCGCTACCGCGCCGGGCGTCCGCTTGCCGTCGTTCTGACCACCGACGACCCCTTCGCCCGTCGATCCCTGGCCGAGGCTTCTGATCTCGGGGTCCTGCCCCGAACGTTCGACCTCGACTACCTCCTGTCCATCGTGGACGGGTACGACGACGACGAGGAGTTCTTGAGGGCAGGTTGATTTCGAGGCGTCTCGGGACCGCCGCACCATGGATGAACCACCTCCCCGAGACGTTGCGGTGATACGACACGGAGGTATGCATTGATGTCGCTCATGGTCCGGTCCCACAGTACTCCCCAGGCGTGGCGGACACCGCTCTCGCTTGTGGGTCGATCCTCCTCGCATCCGTCGGTTCATCCTCCGTAGCGTCGGCCGCGAGCTACCTCGTGGGTGCCGGTGGAGCCCCTGAGGCTCCCACGCTCTCCGCGGCCGTGTCCGTCGCTTCGAGCGGAGACACGCTTCTCGTCATGCCCGGCACCTATGTCGAGGTCGTGACGACCTCGAAGAGCCTGGTCGTCAAGTCGAGCGGCGCCGCCGGCAGCGCCGTCATCAACGCGAACAACTTCGGCACCGGACTCTCCTTCGTGGGAGTGACGGGCAGTGTCACGGTGGAAGGGATCGCCTTCCAAAATGGTGACGGGGAGCGGGGCGGCGGCCTCGCGGTGGACGGCGTCCTCGGTGGCGTCACGGTCAAGGACTGCGAGTTCTTCGGGAACCTCGCCGATCGGACCGGCGGCGCGATCGACGCCTATGACACCGTCGTCGAGGTCTCCGGTTGCTATTTCGAGGGGAACGGCACGAACGGGTCGAGCGAGCAGCGCGGTGGAGCGATCCACCTCCGTGGCTTCAACGACGGCTCGACGTTCACCGACTGCACCTTCAGCGGCAACAACGCCGACTACGGTGGCGCGATCTACGGCAAGGGCGTGTTCACGGTGACGGACTGCACGTTCGAGTCGAACTCGGGGAGCGCCGGCGGCGCGATCTACGCGACGTCGATCACCGGAGTCGAAGTGACCGGGTGCCTCTTCGACGCGAACAGCTCGAGCGACAACGGCGGTGGCATCTACGTCGCCGGCACGATGTTCGATGCATCCGACAACATCTTCCAGGACAACACGTGCGGAAGCCACGGCGGCGGGATCTACCTCGGCGGCGGTGGCGGCGCGAACATCCAGAACAACCTCTTCGACTCCAACTCGGCGGACAAGGGCGGTGGCGTGGCCGTCGCGGGCATGCTCGAAGACCTGAGCGGCAACACGTTCTACGGCAACTCCGCGACGTCGGACGGCGCCGGCCTCTACATCCAGCAGACGAGCGCAACCATCGTCCGGAACATCTTCTCCGACTGCACGGGCGCTGCCGCCATCACGTGCGAAGTGACCGCGTCGCCCAGCTACACCTGCACGCTCGTCAACAACAACGCCGCCGGCGACTTCGATGGCGGCTGCGCGGACACGCTGGGTTCGGACGGAAACTTCGACGAAGACCCGCAGTACTGCGACGCGCCGAACGATGAGTTCGGCGTCGACGCCGCCTCGCCCGCGGCGCCCGGCAACGAGCCGCCGGAGTGTCTGGACGAGGGAATCGGCTGGGGCCCGGTCAGCTGCGGCGCGACCCCGCGCCTCGAGGTGAGCTGGGGCCAGGTGAAGTCGTTCTTCAGTGAGATCGACGGTCGGTAGCGACCCACCCCCGAGTCGTCCACCACCACCAGATCACGAGCCCAAGGGACGCGAGCGCGATGAGATTCGCGCTCGCGTTCGTGCCTATGTGCCGAACCACGACCTCGGGCACGACGCAGCCGACTGCGAGCGTCACGAACGAGATCGCCGCAACCCGCGTCGGTCGGTGCTCGAACCAGGTGAGCGACGCCCATACCGGTAGGGCCCACACGACCGAGGACCCTCGGATGAACTCAGGACTCGCCAGGCAGCAGAGCCCGGTGACGAGCGCCGGAACGACGCCCGGAAGCCGCGGCGGATCCGTCCCGAGCCGCCTGGGAGACTCCGGGGCCTCCTCCCTCCAGAACTCCGGAACCGCACGAAGGCGTGACCACCCCGCGATGGCGACCATGGCCACGAGAACCAAGGCCGCGGGAATCCCGACCGTCCCCAGAAGGTGCGCCATCCGCCCCGTCCAGGAGGGATCCCAGGCCGGAGCGTGGAGCCAGGCGTCCGAGAACGCGGCCGCATAGAGACGAAGTCCTTCCGGCCCGAGCGCGAGCAGCTGGAGAAGCAGTCCACCACTCGCGAAGAGGCCCGCAACGATGCGTGCGCGCGGGGATCCGATCCAGAGCGAGTAGGCGAGCACGCCCCACCCCACCGGCGACAGGTTGGCGGCGATTCCCGCGGCCGCCGCGGCCAGGCGCTCGCGCCGAACCGCGTGAAGCGACACCGCGAAGCAGAGAAAGAGGAAGACCCAGGGCGCGGGGCTCCCGCGCAGCACGGCTTCCTTGGCCGCGCCCGACCAGAGGACCAGGCCCGAGAATCCGATCCACTCCGTCCGATTCCAGCCGAGCGTCCTCCCCGCGCCGAGGACGAAGAGCCCGCAGAGAAGCGCAGCGACGCCCGCCGCGGCGAAGAGGAACTTCCCGCCTTCGGGCGTGAACCAGGTAAAGGGATAAGTCAGGAAGACGAGGGCCGGCGGGGTCGCGCCGAGATCCAGGATCCGGCCCGCGGGAGCGACATGGGAGACGACTCCGGCAAAGTAGTCGGGATCGTAGAGGTCAGCGAAGCCACGGCCCTCTCGAACCATCCAGGCGCCCACGTAGAGCGGACCGAAGTCGAGGAGCGGCTCGCGCGTGGTGGAGCGAAGGGCCTGCCCGAGGGCGTTGCCACCGACGAGGACGAAGACGAACGCGAGGACACGGTGGAAGATCGGGTTCCCCGTGATCCGGTCGATCATGAGAGGGCGGACGTCTCCAATGAGTCCGATGTCGCAGATGGCCGAAGTTCCCGCTCCGCGGTGATCTCGGCAACCGGTTCGGCCGCGCGTTCTGCGGGAGCGGCGGGAGCTTCCTTCACGTTCGCTTCCGCTGCCCTACCCGTCGCACGCGCCAGGTTCCGAACTCGTTCGGCCTCACGGGCCCGAGCCGCGTCCCGCGCGCGGGCCGCTTCGTCGTAGAGCCGGAGTACGAGAGTCTCGATCTCCGAACGAGCGTCTTCCCGGATCGGGTGGGCCATCGTGACCCACTGCCCATCGGTGGACTGGAGCCGCGGCATCAGGAGGACCCGTGTCCCGTCCTGACGTTCCAGGATCCGGAGATCGTGGACGACCATGGTATCCCACAGAGTGACATCGACGTACGCGAGCAACGGCGGACGCCGGGTGAGGAGGAGTCCAACCTCCGTCACCATTGGACCCTGAGGGAACTTCTTACGCACCTTCATCGAGAGTTTCTCCTGGGGGAGCTGCTCGCGGAACCATACCACATGGTCAGGAAACCCAGGGGGAACTGAGGGATGTTTCTACAGGAATCGGATCCCTCGCCCCGAGAACGGCGTAGACCCGTGGCAGCACGGCGCGAATGGCGTCGTGCATCGACGTGCGAAGAAGGGCGCCGGACGCGGTAGAGCGTCCCCCGCCCCCCAGCTCTTCAGCCAAGGCACCGACGTCCTGCTTGCCCTTGGAGCGGAAGGTCGCCTTGATCCCCTCGGTGCCGAGCTGCCGGAACATCGCGCAGACTTCGACGCCGTGGAGGCCGAGCAGGAAGTCGAGGATCCCATCCCCGTCGACGAACTCGGCGTCCGCGAGCCGGAAGAGATCCTCCGAGATCGTGAGCCAGACGAGACGCCCGTCACACTCGCGTTGGAGGGTGCCGAGCGCAAGACGAAGGAGATGGATGCGCGCCCACGATTCGCGTTCGAAGAGCTGGGCGGAAACATGACGGTGATCCGCGCCGAGATCGAGCAGCTCGGTGGCGACCCGAAGCGTCTCGTTCTTCGTGTTGCTGAGCCTGAACCCGTGGGTGTCGAACAGAATCGACGCGTAGAGCGCTTCCGCCATCGGCGGCGTGATGCGCGCGCCGATCGCGCGGAAGTAGTGATAGAGAACCTCACCCGCGGAGGCGGCCTCTTCCATGATCACGTCGAGAACGCCGAACCGCTCCTGAGAGTGATGATGGTCGATCGCGACGACCGACGTTCCGGCGCGACGCAACCAGTCCCCCACCTCGCCGGTGTAGTCCCACGTGCTGACGTCGAGAGTGAACGCAATGTCGAATCGATCCGGGTCGGGGTGCGGACCGAGGTCCTCCATCGAGCCGACCGGATGGAGGCGCGTGAGGAACGAGTACCGATCGAGTGGCGGCGTGTCGTTGACGATCACGACCTCTTTGCCGAGTTGCCGCAGGTGCAGGGCGAGGGCCACCTCGGATCCGATGGAATCGGCCTCTGGGAAGAGATGCGAGGTCAGGAGAAAGCTCTCCGACACCTCGATGATCTCCCGCATGCGGTTCCACTGGGCTTGGAACGCCATGGTCACATCGCTCCCTGATCTGATTTGGTCCCGGTGAACGCGCTTTCCCTCGCACGCCACACCCCACGCCCCTTGCTCGTCTCAGATCGTGGGTATGCGAAGACCAGGTCGGAGCTTGCGCGGTTTAGGGCATTCGAGTCAAGCGTCGGAATCCACCAACCGATCCCAAATCAGCGCAGCACCGTCCTCCGTGCGCACGCGCGGTTCACTCGACTCACGGAACTTCCGGTGCAAGTACCCAAGCGCCACGAAGCCACGCTGAGGCCGCGGCCGAGGTGAGCCAACCGACGCGCTCCCCGTCCGCGTCGACGAGCGCGGTTCCCTTGGGCGGAGCGTCATCCGACGACGAGTGTAGCCGCACGAGTTCCCAGTTCGGCTTTCCGCGGAAGTGGAGCCGGGCCAGCGGTTCCTGTCCGAGGTAGCACCCTTTGTCGTAGTGGATCCGGTCCCCGTATCCCGGCTCAGGAACGAGACGCTCCTCGTCCGCGTCGATTCCGAACCAGGCCCGACCGCGTTCGATGCGCAGCCGATCGAAGGTGTCCCAGCCAATCGCGGCCGCGCCGGCTTCGCGGAGTCGGTCCAGCACCGCCTCCCGTCCGTCGCGCTCGAAGACCAGGAGCACGTCGTCCGGACCGACCTCGTCCACGGGCATCGGCGTCGCGTTCCCGATCGGTTCGTCGCCGCGGGGTCCGTCGGCGCCTGGGTCTGCCGTGCGGGGTTCGTCGCCGCAGGGTCCGTCGGCACCGCCGTCGTGGTGCGTCGCGGCGGATACGATCCGGCGGGCGTCCGGACCCAGGACGAGAAACGCATCCGGATCGTCGTAGGGCCAGTGGAAGGAAACGTCCTCCAGAATCCGGTGAGTCTCGAGGACCATCCAGACTCGCTCCGCCGCAATCGAGGGGACACGGAGGAGGAAGCGATCCTCCCCCGCGCGATGGACGACGAGGTCGGCTTCGAGATGTCCCTTCCGGTTCGCGAGCGCGGCGCGCACCCGGTCCCCGACGGAGAGCCCTCGGATGTGTTGCGTGAGGAGCACGTGGAGAAAACTCGCGGCGTCGGGGCCCCGGACCTCGAGGAGCCGCTCCCACGGCGCGTGCAGTACGCCGGCGGCGGAACCTAGAGCGGTCCGCTCTTCCGCTTCGGACGAGACGACCCGACGTACGTCGTAGCCGAGGACGCGAACGGTCCCGGACTGGGCCGAGTCCCCGGCCGTGCTGCTCTCGCGTCCCGTCACGTGTCCACTAGACGGAGAACGACTCTCCGCACCCGCAGGTGCCGGTCGCGTTCGGGTTGGAGAAGACGAACCCCTTGCCGTTGAGACCACCGCTCCAATCGAGCTCCGTACCCTTGAGGAACGACTCGCTCTTCGCGTCGACGAGGAGTCGGACGCCATCGCGTTCGATGACGGTGTCGTCGTCCCGCCGATCGGGAGTGAATTGGAGCTGGTACGAGTAGCCGCTGCATCCGCCAGCCTTGACGCCGACCCGGAGGTAGGTGGTCTCCGGAGGGAGCCCGTCGGCTTTCATCGTCTCGATAGCGGCTTTGGCCGCCGCCTCGGTGATCTTGATCGAAGGTGCCGTGGACGGCTCGTTCATCACACTCTCCTGCCTGAGGACATCGATCCGTGGATGAGTTGGCCACGCCCACGGATCAGGATGCATCGTTCCACCGAATGTCGCGGATTCTACCTGCTCGGGCTCGCCGGTGAACGGGAAGTTCGTCCGGACCGGCTCCTGGGAAGATGCCGAGAACACCCCGCGGGATACGCACGATCCCTCCCCCACCAGGGATCGGCGTCGGGATCGGTGTCCGAGACGGAGTCGGGATCGGCGTCGGGATCGCCCCCCGGACGGACGCCGGTGCGACGCGACCTGCCGGAGCCGATCACTCCGGCCCTCCCTGCCGGTGACGTTCCCGGGCCGCGCGGAGTTCGGTGACGACCATAGCCAGTTCCTCGACCACGCGATCCACCTCGTCCTCCGTGTTGAATCTCCCGACACTGAAACGGAGAGCGGCCCGCGCGTCCTCCGGCCGCAGTCCGAGCGCGAGGAGTACGTGGGACGGTTCGAGACTGGCAGAGGCGCAGGCGCTTCCGCTGGATACGGCCACATTCCGCATCGCGAGGAGGAGAGCCTCCCCCGGCACTCCCGTGACGCTGAGGTTGAGGATGTGCGGCAGACGCCCCGACGACGGCGTGTTCCAGAGGATCCCCTCCGGGAGTCGCTCCCGGATTCCCCGTTCCAACCGGTCGAGAAGCCGGGAGAGATCGGCCGAACCGGCCGCGAGCCCTTCTGCCGCGAACCCTTCCGCCGCCAGCCGCGCCGCCACACCGAGTCCGACGATCCCGGGGACGTTCGCGGTCCCGGAACGCATCCCGCCCTCGTGTCCACCGCCGTCGAGAAGCGGCTCGATCCGGACCCGCGGGTTCCGCCGCCTCGCAAAGAGGGCGCCCACGCCTTTCGGCCCATGGATCTTGTGACCCGAGAGCGACAGGAGATCACACCCGAGCGCCTGCACGTTCGTCGGAATCTTCCCGAACGACTGCGTCGCGTCCGTATGGAGGAGGACTCCCCGCTCCCGGCATACGTGAGAGATCGCCGCCAGGTCCTGGACCACTCCCGTCTCGTTGTTGCCGTGGATGATGGAGACGAGCACCGTGTCGTCCCGGATCGCCTTCGCCACGTCCTTTGGGTCGACGCGTCCCTCGCGATCCACCGGAAGACGTGTCACGGACGCGCCGTCCCGCTCCAGTGCCGTCGCCGCATCGAGCACCGCAGGGTGTTCGACCTTCGTCGTGACGAGGTGCCGCCCTCCGGACGCATACGCGCGGAGGACGCCCTTCAACGCGAGGTTGTCCGACTCGGTGGCGCCGCTCGTGAAGAACAGTTCCCGCGCCTCGCACCCGAGCACGGAGGCGACGTCACGTCGCGCGATCTCGACGAGCTCTTCCGCCTCCCAGCCGAACGCGTGATTCCGACTGGCGGCGTTCCCATAGCTCTCGGTGAAGACGGGCAGCATCGCCTCGACCACGCGCGGATCGACTCTCGTGGTCGCCGCGTTGTCCATGTAGATCGGTCGCATCAGCCTTCCTCGGGGCATCCTTCTTCAGGCGGCCCACTCTCGAGCATCCGGCTTCGAGGCGCTACTTCATTGAGGCATCGCTGCTCGCGGTCATCGGTCAGCGTGCACCGTTTGGGGCCATCTCACCCGAACTGTGCCCGAAACCGGTGCGTCCGAGAAGATCCTTCCCCAGGTTGGTATACTGGATGCGGAAGGGGCGCGGCCGTAGGCTGGGACAGCGCCCCTTCCGGAGTTTCTTCGAGGGAGGCACCACGATGAACATCAAGAAGTTCGAGCCACCCCGCCTCGTCTCTCTCCCCAAGACGCGACGGCTGAGTTGGATCCCCACGGCACTCGAGTTCACCCAACAGGTCATCCTCGGCTGCTGGATGGGCGGGATCCTCATCTTCGGCGTCCTCGCAGTTCCGCAACTGAGGATCGTGATCGACGACGGGCGGGACGCGGCCTGGGCCGCGCTCGAGCTCGCGATGCAACTGAACTTCGTGAGCGCGGGCGCCGGCAGTTTTCTCCTTCTCGTCACGCTCATGATGTACCTCCTAGCATTGCGCAGCCAACGGGCGACCTTCATCCAGATCGCCGTCGTGCTCGCGATGACGTCCGCCGCGGTGGCGAGTCACGTGCTCGTCGGCCCGAAGATCGCGGACATCCTCCGCGCACATCCGGACCTCGCGCTCCTGTCGTCCGACCTGAGGTCGCGACTCGACGCTCTGGGCGGATGGAACGCCGCGCTCATGGCCTCCCAGTTCGGACTCGGCTGCGTGGCTCTCGCGCCGGGAGTCCGCCGCTGGTATCGGTACGTCGCGCCTCGCGAGAGCGGCGACGAGCCGTTCCTCATCGCGGCAGACGGCGAGTAGACACCAAACGGGGTCCGAGGCCGGCAACGGGTCCGACTAGACCTCGATCGACTCCACCGGCTCGGGATCCAGAACCGTCTCGCGCTCCTGCACGCCCTCGGCGATCAGGGTGTGGCTCGTCGCGCGCGCGATCGGCACCGACACCATCGTTCCAGGTTCGGGCGTGCCGGGAAGGATCACGGTCTTGCCGTCGTCGCTCTTTCCCACGGAGTTGAGCGGATTGCGGCGGGACGTGCTCTCGACGAGCACGTCGACGTGACGTCCCTCCCACCGGCGGTACCGGTCGAGTGAGATCCGTTCCTGCTCCGCGATGAGTCGTTCCAGCCTCGCCGCGGAGACTTCGTCCGGCACCTCTTCGTCGCGCAGCTTCCGGTACGCGTAGGTTCCGGAGCGGGGCGAGTAGCGGAACATGAACGCGGAATCGAACTGCACCTCGCGCACGAGCGAGAGCGTCGCCTCGAAGTCCTCTTCCGTCTCGCCCGGATAGCCGACGATGATGTCGGTCGTGAGGCCTACGTCGGGGAGGTGGACGCGGATCCGATCGACCAGGCGGAGGAACTCCTCGCGCGTGTGCCCGCGCTTCATCGACTCGAGGATCCGGGTCGAACCGGACTGGACCGGGAGATGGATGTGCGCGCAGAGGTTCGGTCGGTCCGCCATCAGCGCGAAGACGTCTTCCTCGAACTCCACGGGATGGGGCGACGTGAAACGGACCCGGAGGAGGTTCTCCACCAAGGAGACGGCGGACAGGAGGTCCCGGAACCGGTCCTCCCCGTGGTGATACGAGTTCACCGTCTGGCCCAGGAGCGTCACGGCACGCGCGCCAGTTTCGACGGCACCCGTCACCTGCCTCACGACGTCGCCGAGAGGCAACGACTTCTCTCGGCCGCGCGTCAGGGGAACGACGCAAAACGTGCAGAACCGGTCGCATCCGCGCATGATCGGAACGAACGCATGCACTCCCTCGGTCGAGACAGGATCGAGGTCCGAGTAGTCTTCGTCATCCAGCGTGAGCGAGAAGGTCGGGCGAAGAGCGGCCTCCTCGACGAGCGCCGGGAGGTGGCGATAGGAATCGGGGCCGAGGAAGAGGTCGACCTTGGGCAGACGGTCCAGGAGCTCCTTCCCGAGATGCTTCGGCATGCATCCGGTGATGCCGAGCACGAGGTCCGGACGGACCCGCTTCAGCTGCGCGAGCTGCTGAAGCCGCGCGGTGACCCGTTCCTCGGCCCGCTCCCGGATCGCGCAGGTGTTGAGCAGGACGAGCGACGCCTCGTTCACGTCCTCGGTGATCCCGAACCCGGCATCTTCCAGGACGTGGGTCATGAGGGCGGAGTCCGCCACGTTCATCTGACAACCGTAGGTCTCTATGTAGGCTCGTCTCACGCCCGTGTCTCCGTGTGCACATCCCGCCCGGCGCCGGTCGCCGGCCGTTCCGCGGCTCGTAGGTCGTCTCGCTCCATCAACCGGCCGGAGACGCTTCCGTCCTCGTGCGCCCGCTCGATCCAGACCGAGCGAGGTTCGCCGCCCAACCGCTCCGCGCCGTCCCATTCGAAGTGGACGCGAAGGTAGTTCCCCGTGAGGCCGTGCCCCGAGGACCCGCTCGTTCCTTCCGGAATCACGGTCTGCCAGGTGCCGACGGTGCGCCGCGCATGCTCCACCCGCATCCGTTCGCCGAGCGTACGGAGCGCGTGGCTCCTCCGCTTGGTCTCCGCCACGTCGATCGGCGCGCCCATGCGCGGAGACGCGGTGTCAGGACGTGGGGAGTAGCTGAAGACGTGAAGATACGCGAGGGGAAGCGACTCGAGGTATCCGAGAGTGTTCGCGAAGTCCTGCTCCGACTCCCCCGGAAAACCGACCATCACATCCGCCCCGACGGCCAGGTCCGGCATCCGGCGCACGGCCTCCCGCGCGCGGTCCGCGTAGTGCGCGAGGTCGTAGCGTCGGTTCATCCGGCGCAGGATCCGATCGTCGCCGCTCTGGAGCGGCATGTGGAGGTGGCGGCAGAAGCGTTCGTCGCTCGCGAGGAGGCCCAACCACGCATCGGTGACGTACTGCGGCTCGAGCGAGTTGAGACGGATCCGTCGAAGCCGCTCGACACTCAGGAGACCCCGAAGAAGGTCGGCGAGATCCCAGCGCGGCGTGAGGTCCCTCCCCCACAGCGCGGTGTTGATACCGGTGAGCGCGACCTCGTGGTACCCGCTCGAGACCAACGTTTCGCATTGCGCGATACAGTCGGCGAGCGGACGACTTCGGCTCGCACCCCGGACCTGCGGAATCACGCAGAACGTGCAGTGCTCGTCACAACCGTCCTGGACCTTGAGCGTCGCACGGGTCCGGCGCCCGTCGGTCGAGACCCCATACTCGGCGAATCCGGTGAGCGTCGGGTCCGCGCCGACGAGGATCTTCGTGCACGACTCGGCGATGTCACCGGCCCCACCGGACGCGCCCCCCTCCGTGGCGTCCACGCCACCGGGCACCGACGCGTCGTTCGGCGAAAGCCCGTCCGCCGCGCCCTCGTCCAGGACGAGACGTCCCAGGTACGGCTTCTCGGCGTTCCCGACCACGAGGTCGACCCCGTCGATCCTCGCGGCCGTCAGGGGATCACGCTGCACCATGCAGCCGGTGACGACCACGCGCCCGCCCGGAACCTTCGAGCGCACGGCACGCCGGATCCACTGCCGGCTGTCCGAGTCCGCGGCGATCGTGACCGTGCACGTGTTGACGAAGACCCAGTCGGCAGGGTCGCCGAACGGCACGACCTCGAACCCATGGGACACGAGACGGCTGACGAGGCACTCCATCTCCTCCTGGTTCGCCTTGCAGCCCAGGGCGTAGAACGAGACCTTCCCCCGCCAGGAGGGCGAGGGAGCAACCCCAGACCCCGTAGCGGAAGTCTCTCGGGTCATTCGTGCCTCGGAATCAGTGGTCAACGGATCCTTCTCCGGCCTTTCGGCGGTGCGTTCGCCCCCGCTGCTGTCAGCGTACAGAATTTCAGCGTCGACCGATCATGGTAAGGGGTCGGCCGTCTCCCTCCAACGTCCACGTTGCTCCGGCCAAAGCCGTTCCCCCGCGTGTCTTCGCCGCCCCCCCCCCTCCGAGGGACGAAGTGGGCCACGTTTGCGATTGCCGCGGTCCCGGTTTCGGACGTACAGTAGTTAGGCTGAGGTGAGTTCCTCAGGAACATAAGGCTCCCTTCAAGCTGAAGTGGGGGAACCGATGCAGATCGAGACTCTCAAGATCTTCTGCGACATCCTCGAGACGCGTAGCTTCTCGAAGGCCGCCAGCCTCAACTACATCTCCCAATCGGCGGTGAGCCAGCAGGTTCGCGGGTTGGAGGAGCGGTACAGGCGGAAACTGATCGAGCGGGGCAAGCGCACCCTGTCTCCCACCCAGGCCGGCGAGGTGCTCTACGCCGGCGCCAAGGAGATCCTGGAGCGGTTCGTCGCGATGGAGAACCACCTCCAGGTGCTCTCCAACTCGATCGCCGGCTCCCTCCGGGTGGCGACCGTCTATTCGGTTGGACTCCACGAACTCCCGCCCTACCTCAAGACCTTCATGAAGCGCTACCCGGCGGCCAACGTCCGTCTCGAGTACAGCCGTTCGAACCGGATCTACGACGATGTGAGCAGCGGCTCGGTCGATCTCGGCATCGTGGCGTACCCGGTCCGTCGGTCCGGACTCGAGATCGTGAAGTTCCGGGAAGACACCATGGTCGTGATCGCAGCGCCGAGCCACCCACTCGCGAAGAAGAAGATGGCGGAGATCTCCGACCTCGCCCGGCTTCCCTTCGTGGCGTTCGAGCGGGACGTGCCGACCAGGCGGAACGTGGACCGCGTGATGCGCGCCGCGAACATCCCACTCGACGTGGTGATGGAGTTCGACAACATCGAGACGATCAAGCGTGCGGTGGAAGTCGAAGTGGGCGTCTCCATCGTTCCGCTCATCACGGTCCAGTCGGAGGTCAAGGCGAAGACCTTGGTCGCGATTCCTTTCAAGGACCGGACCCTGATCCGCAACCTCGGCATCCTCGTTCGGAAGGGCCGCGAGCGCACGCAGGCCATGAGCAAGTTCATCGAACTGCTCCAGAGCGAAGAGGTGGAACTCGAAACCTCCTGATGACTTGCGGAAGGGGTGTCTGAAACGGTTCCACCTCGTGTTCGGACCGACTGACACCCCTCTCCCAAGGCTCAGTTTTTTCTCCTACGTGGAACCGAAAAAGACGCAGCGGCTTGGACCTCGCCTGCCCGAACACACGGAAACTTCTCGCGTTCCAATGTTGTCGTTTCGCTAGATTTAGTGGTAGTTTGTCGACCCGTCCACTACCTGTGGCGTAGGGACGATCTTCCGGGGCCATCATACGCAGCGCTCGCTGCAAACTGGTCCATAACTGGACAACGTCAAGCCGCACAGCCTTTTCTACCGCTCACGGGACAAGTATGCCCGTGATCCGACAGGGAGACCTTGGAATGGCTCGAATGGATTCGACGGGCGGCGCGGACGCTAGGCACGGGGCACCCAATTGGACGCAGGACCCCGCCGCCCGCCGCGGCCTCCGCATTCCCCGCCGCCTCACCCGTCCGCACATCCACCCCTTCGACGAGATCAACTGGGAGCTGCGTACGGCGACCCTCTCCAACGAGCGCGGTGAAGTCCTCTTCGAGCAGGCCGGAATCGAGACTCCGTCCTTCTGGTCCCAGATGGCGACCAACGTCGTCGTCTCGAAGTACTTCCATGGACAGATCGGATCGAACGAGCGCGAGCAGTCCGTACGTCAGCTCGTCGGCCGCGTCGTCGGCACGATCACGAACTGGGGGCGCACACAGGGATACTTCGAGAGCGAAGCCGACGCGCATGCGTTCGAAGCAGAACTCGCGCATCTCATGGTGTACCAGAAGGCATCGTTCAACTCTCCGGTCTGGTTCAACGTGGGGATAGAGGAGCGCCCGCAGTGCTCCGCCTGCTTCATCAACTCCGTCAGTGACTCGATGGACTCGATCCTCGAGCTGGCCAAGACCGAAGGCATGCTCTTCAAGTGGGGTTCCGGGTCGGGGACGAACTTCTCTTCGCTCCGTTCCTCCGTCGAGCCGCTCTCGGGCGGTGGCACCGCCTCCGGTCCCGTCTCGTTCATGAAGGGCTACGACGCGTTCGCAGGCGTCATCAAGTCGGGTGGAAAGACGCGGCGCGCCGCGAAGATGGTCATCCTCAACGTGGACCATCCGGACATCGTCGAGTACATCACCTGCAAGTCCGACGAGGAAGCGAAGGCCTGGGCGCTCATCGAAGCCGGATACGATCCGTCGATCGACGGGCCGGCCTACGGCAGTGTCTTCTTCCAGAACTCGAACAACTCCGTTCGCGTGACCGACGAGTTCATGGAGGCCGTCCGCGACGACGGCTCCTGGTGGACGCGCGGCGTGATGGGCGGCGACCCGATCGAAGAGCACCGCGCGCGCGATCTCTTCCGCCTCATGGCCGACTCCGCCTGGAAGTGCGGCGATCCCGGGATGCAGTACGACACGACGATCAACGATTGGCACACGTGTGCGAACACCGCGGCCATCAACGCGTCGAACCCGTGCTCCGAGTACATGTTCCTCGACGACACGGCCTGTAACCTCGCCAGCCTCAACATCATGAAGTTCACGACGGAGACGGGCGAGATCGATGTCGACGCGTTCCGTCACGCCGTCCGGATCATGATCCTGGCGCAGGAGATCATCGTCGACGCGGCGTCCTATCCGACCGAGAAGATCGGGCGGAACAGCCATGCCTATCGCCCGCTCGGCCTCGGGTACGCGAACCTCGGTACGTACCTCATGGCCCGCGGGATCCCCTACGACAGTGACGCCGGTCGCCAGACGGCCGCGGCCATCACCGCGGTGATGTGCGGCGAGGCTTACGCATGTTCAGCCGAGATCGCGTCCGCGGTCGGCCCGTTCTCCGGCTATCCGACCAACCGCGAACCGATGCTCCGCGTCATCCGCAAGCACCGGGAAGCAGTCGGCGAGATCGACCCCGGCACCGTTTCCGAACGCCTCCTGGCGCCGCGCGGCAGTCCTGGGAACAGGCGGAAGAGCTGGGAAAGCTCCACGGATACCGGAACGCCCAGGTGACGGTGCTCGCCCCCACCGGAACGATCGCGTTCATGATGGACTGCGATACCACCGGGATCGAGCCGGACATCGCGCTCATCAGTACAAGCGGCTCGTCGGTGGCGGCATGCTCAAGATCGTCAACCAGACCGTTCCGACTTCGCCGAGTACCTCGGCTACTCGCCCGAGCAGCGTCGCGACATCCTCCCTCTACCTCGAGGAGAACGAGACGATCGAAGGCGCGCCGCACCCGCGAGGATCACCTTCCGGTCTTCGACTGCGCATTCAAGCCGATGGGCGGGACGCGCTTCATCCACCACATGGGCCACGTCCGGATGATGGCTGCGGTGCAGCCGTTCCTCTCCGGCGCGATCTCGAAGACGGTGAACATGCCGTCGGGCGCCACGGTCGAGGACATCGAGAGCGCCTACATGGAGGCGTGGACGCTGGGGCTCAAGGCCGTCGCCATCTATCGCGACGGTTGCAAGCGTTCGCAGCCGCTCAGCACGGGCAAGGGCAAGAAGACGGACGACGCGGCGACCAAGGAAGCCGCACCGGCGGCAGCCCAGAACGGCGCACCGGCTCAGGCCCACACCCTCCCCGTCACCGAGGCGATTCTCTCCACCGTACGCGGAGAAGAGAGCGACGTACGTGGTCCGATGCGGCGCCGTCTTCCGGACGAGCGGCAGTCGATCACCCACAAGTTCTCGATCGCGGGACACGAAGGGTACATCACCGTTGGCATGTTCGAGGACGGCACGCCCGGTGAGATCTTCATCACGATGGCGAAGCAGGGCAGCGTGATCTCCGGACTCATCGACTGCTTCGCGACCGCGATCTCCATGGCGCTCCAGTATGGTGTGCCGCTGTGCGCGCTGGTGGACAAGTTCACGAACACGCGCTTCGAGCCCTCCGGAATCACGACGAACGCCGAGATCCGGATCGCGAAGTCGGTCGCCGACTACCTCTTCCGTTGGCTCGCGCTCAAGTTCCTTCCCGATCACGACACCGTTCGTGGAAACCAGGACGTCTTCCTCGCCCCCGTGGAGGAGGAACGTCCGGAACGGAATTCGTCTGCTTCGACCGCTGCCTCGGAGCAATCCAAGGTTGCGACCGCGACCGTTGGCAAAGACTCCACGACTCAGGGGGGCCACGAGGGTCCATCCGGGATGGAGATGAGCTACGTACGCGTGAAGACGAACGGAAGCAGCCACAGCAAGCGCGACACCACATGGCGTCCGGAGGCCGACGCGCCTCCCTGCCCTGACTGCGGCTCTCTCATGGTGCGGAACGCGTCGTGTTATCGGTGCTTCAACTGCGGAACGACCAACGGTTGTTCCTGAGCAAGGCCCAACGTTCACGATCGTGAGCAAGATCTATACGAAAGCTGGTGACGCCGGCGACACCGGATACCTCGGAGCGGGGCGGATCCGAAAGGACTCGCCCCGGGTTCGGGCTCTGGGTGCGCTCGACGAAGCGAACTCCGCGCTCGGGGTCGCACTCGCGACCGAAGGACTGCCGGAGTCGATTCGCGACTCGATCCGCCGGATCCAGAACGACCTATTCGAAGCCGGCGCCGCGGCGGCGTCCGCGTCTCCCGACTTCGGAACGACCCTGCTCGAGAGCGAGACGACCTGGCTCGAGGAGGAGATCGATCGTCTCGAGAAGACGATTCCTCCTCGACCGCTCATCCTCCCCGGCGGCAGCGCGGCCGAGCCCAGCTTCCACTGGGCCCGCACCATCTGTCGGCGCGGAGCGAGAGGTGGTGACTGCGTTCGTCGACGAGCCCGGCAGGGAAGCACTACTCAAGTTCGTCAATCGACTCTCGGACGCGCTCTTCGTGATCGCCCGTGCGAGCAATCATGCGCTCGGACGGCCGGAGACGACGTGGGAGAGCCGGGGGAAGTAGACAAAGCGGACGACTTGGTCCGCAGAAGAAGGAAACGGGGCCGGCGCGCCATCTGACCGCTCTTCATCCTGGGCCATGGAAGGCAGGGGGTAGTAGTTTGCCTTTGGCTCTACGGAACTGAGCAGGACGACGAGCGAGGGCTGCCGGCCCCGATTCCCTTCCCAACGAGCTGGGAGACCTTCCAGCCTACCACCGATCGCCCGGAGGACGACACCGATCCCACGTTTGGGACTGGCTTCCGTCACCTCCGCGAATCTCTCGAACTACCGACCTCGACGCGAAGACCCGAGGGGCGGGCGACGCGATTTGGGCCCGGAAAGCCCGGTCGCCATGGGGAATGGACACTACCCAGCGAACGTTCGTTCGTCAACCCCGAGATGTGTCGTCGGTGGCCACCTTCGCGAGGAGGAAGGTGAAGGCGAGCCCGAGCGCCGCGATCCCGACAGCGGCGCCGACCTGACCGCCCGTCGGGCTGAACCGCTCCGTCGGGAAATCCTCGACCTCGAACTCGGCGAGATTCTCGGCCGTCACGACCTGTCCCTTGATCACGGTCTCTCCGAGTACGGGGGAGATCGGGCGCTGGAACGGCCAGAGTCCGACGACCGCGCCGACCAGGAGCCCGAGCAGCGCCCCGAGGGTCGGCTTCGAGAAGCGGGCCAGGAGGAAACGGAGGAGGTTGCTCACCCCCACCACACCCAGCACGACTCCAATTCCCACCGGAAGGAGGACGGAGAGGCCCGGACCCATCGCCGCGCTGACATCGTGTGCCTCGAGCGCGACTTTGAATGCATCGATGGCGGAGAGGATCGGGATGTACTCGTTCATCAGGAGGAGGAGGTAGCCTCCGCTGATGCCGGGAAGAATCATGGCACTGGCGCCGGCGAGCCCTGCGATCCCGTGCTTGAGGAAGCCGCCGTCGCCCCCCGAACTCACGCCGGTTCCCGCCATCTGGGCGAGCGTGATCCCAACCATCACGAGGAAGCCGACCATCGCGCCGACCCAGACGCCCCGCGTGATCGGCCGGGCCAGCCGCCAGACGATCGGGACGCCGCCGAGCGTGAGCCCGATGAAGAGGCTGTACATCACCCACCGGCGTTCGACGACGAGGTCCTTGACCGTGCCCGCAAAGAGGACCACGCCGAGGATCGCGGCCACCACCACCGTCCCGAGGACGACCAGCGAGCGGAACCGGAACCGGAGCGTGCTGAGTTCGGCGATCGCGGAGATGAACCTCGGGTAGATCCCGGACGCGAGCAGCATCGTGCCGCCACTGATCCCGGGGACGAGGTTCGCGAGACCCATCAGAATCCCGCCGACCAACGCCCGGAGGAGCACTGCCGGGCGTACGGGCCCTTCCTCCACCACCTCGTCCTGATTGCTGCGCAGCATCGTGCCTCCTCGCCTGCCCACCCCCGCGTCTAGGGAGCGGGACCCATCGTCCCGTCCCGCGGAAGGAGATCGAAGCCAGAACAGTACGGTGCGGGCAGAGCCGCGACAAGCGGGTCGCGAAGACTCAATGGCCGTTCGCGGCCTTGGGAAGCGTGCCCGTGTCCGCTCCCCGCTCTCCCTCGATACCGAGCCGCTTCATCTTGCTGATCAACGTGGTCCGGGAGAGCCCTCCGAGGTTTCTCGCCGCATGGGTCTTGTTCCAATCGGACTCGTCGAGTGCGCGGAGAATGAGGCTACGTTCCAGAGCATCGAGAACACCTTCGAGTCCTGCATCTTCCAGGGCGGGTATGACGGCGCCCTCGGGAGCCAGTACGTGGTCCGAGTGGACGGGGCCGCTCCCAGGCGCGTGCGTTGCGCTTCCTCCGGGGTCACTGCGGGGGCGCGCCCGGAGGTCCCGGGAACGCTGAACAGGGATGTGATCGGAACGAGCGAGCGGATCCCGAGGAGGTCCGGCCCGATCACGGTTCTGCCCACCGCCTGCGCGAGGTAGGCGGCCCGAAGGAGCGTGCTCCGCAGCTCCCGCACGTTTCCCGGCCAGGAGTGGCCGAGAAGGAGCGCGAGTGCAGGATCGTCGAGCCGGAACCCCCGGGCCACCGCGGCGAGCACGTTGCGCACGAGGAGCGGGATGTCGCCCGCGCGTTCCCGGAGTGCCGGGATCTCCACCACGACCGAGCTGATCCGGTGGAGGAGGTCCAGCCGAAACGTCTCGCGCCTCACCGCGTCCTCGAGGTTCCGGTGCGTCGCCGCGACGACGCGCACGTCGACCCGCCGGGTCCGGACGTCGCCCACCCGGCGCACCTCTCCATTCTCGAGAACGCGCAGCATCTTCATCTGCGCGTCGTGGCTCATCTCGCCGATCTCGTCGAGAAAGAGCGTCCCCTTGTGCGCCAGCTCGACCAGCCCCGGCTTCTCTCCAGCAGCCCCGGTGAAAGCCCCGCGCGTGTGGCCGAAGAGCTCGCTCTCCAGGAGGTCCTTCGGAATCGCGCCACAGTGAATCGCGATGAAGTCCCCCGAGAGACCGCTCCACTCGTGGACGGCGCGCGCGAGCACCTCCTTCCCCGTTCCGCTCTCCCCGTGGATGAGGATCGGAAGCGGACTGGGAGCGAGCAGCAGGAGTCGTGCGATCTCTTCCAGCGTGCGCGGATCCTGGGTGACGAAACCGCGGCCGGACGCCTGCCGACGCACTTCGCCGAGCGAGGAGCAACGCGCGCGGACCACTGCCGGGTTCCAGTCGGTGCCCGACTCCCCTGTCACACTTCGCGCCGCCGCGCGCATGAGCTTCGGTACTCGCGGAGGATGGCTCGCCTCGTCCTCCCCGTGGTCCCCGTTTGCTCCTTCGACATCCCCGCCTCCCCAGCCGAGCAGGAGGCTGCGCTCCTCCGCCGACTCGGCCCGCGCGGTGAGCCCGAGACGGAAGTAGGTTCCGGCGGCGAGCGCGAGGTCCGCCCTCGCCCGCCGCACGAGGGATGCGCCACGGAAGCACGAACGGTCGGCGCCGAGTAGAAGTAGTTCCGCCGCGGACTCGAGACAGGCGGCCCGCACCCATGCGCTCGCACTCCGCATCCCGGACGTCTCGAGGACCATCTCGACTCGGCCCCGTTCCCCCTCCGTCAGCTCGTGGCGACATCGTCGGACGGCGCAGGAGAGGCCGAGGAGCGACGCCTCCGCCACCTGCCCACCCGGCCCCTCGAGGTCGAACGCGCCGGAAGACAGGCGTGTGAGCCACGCCCGGACGAGGTCGGTCCCCCCCTCGGGCGGACGGAGCCCGGCGTGACCGTTGGTGCCGATTCGCTCCCGGTCCAGCAGGGCACCGATCGACGAGGAGGCCAGGAGCCGTCCCCAACCCCGACAGGGATATCCCCGCCGCCCCTCTCCGCGTCGCTCGTCGACGCCGCGGAAAGGCACGCCGACCCACGGCGTGTCCCGTTCCCGCGCGGCGCGACGATACGCAGCCGCAAGTCGCCTCGCGTACATGCCGGCGGCCCCGGCATCTCGAGTCCGGCAGTGCCGCAACACGCTCGCGATCGAGGCACGGAATCGTCGCCCCCACCCCCGCTCGAGCTGTGCGACCGCATGTACGGTTCCGAGCCAGGCGAGGAGCGCGTCCGACCCGAGGTCGGATACGAGGAGAAGCCCGTACACGCGGACCGACTCGTGCGCGCACTCCTCCCACTGCCCCGCCCGGACCGTCCAGCGAAGAAGGAGGAGCCGGGCCCGAAGTTCGCGAAGCCGGGTCTCCCGGCGCAGGCCGGCTCCGCCCGGGGACTTGGGCGGGGCGCACAGAACGAGGGCGCCTCGAAGTACGGTCGCGGCACGCGCCCAATCCCGCGCATCCAGCGCATGCCCGAGGCGGTCTCCGTCCCGCCCGTCGATGCCCAACCTCCTGCTCCACGTCGCGCTGCCGTGCATAGCCCCTCCTGGTGCCCGAAATCGCCATCGAGACCGTCGGACTCGCTGCCCGGCGATCCACCGCCGCGAGCACTCGTAGCAACCGGCGCGCCAAACGGGCCGGTTCGGGCAGGTGGCGGAGAGAAGGCCGGGAAGCCTATGCGGCGGAGCGGGTTCGGGCCTCCGCCGACGCCGGACGCGAGGCGCCGATGCCCCCACGGACACGCGCGCGGGCGTCCGCCGGACGTCCGCGGACGTCCGCGGACACCCGCGGGAAGCGCACGGGACAGGCAAGCCGACCCCGCGCACGGATCCAAATCGCGCTCAGGTGGTACACTGCCTCGGACTGGTGAGCGAAGAGCAGAGCTCGCCCGGAACACTATCCCAACTCCGAGGAGCTCTCATGGATCGGACACGCCCGTCACTCCGCCTGCCGCGACTCCGCGACCTTCTGCTGATCGCGCCCTTGGCCGGCCTCAGCTTGGCCACGGGACCGTCGCCCGCATTCGGCGCCGACGCGCAGCTCGAGGCGCTGAAGGTGGTCACCGGTCCGGAGGACCCGGCGGAGACGGAACGGCGTCGCGCCTGGCAGCACGCATCTCAGGACGCGGCCAAGTCGGCGAGCTACCTCATCACGGCCCGGGAGGCCGCGTTCCAGAACCCTCGGGATCTCGACGCCGTGAGACACTACATCCAGGTCGCCACGGCCCTTCAGAGGACCGACCAGCTCGTCTCGGAACTCGAAGCCTACGCCGAATCGAATCCGAAGCGCTCCGAGGCCCACTACTACCTCGGCCTCGCGCAGACGGAGGAGGCGGCCGGGCACTTCGAACGCGCCCTGGATCTCGACTCCAAGTCGTACTTCGCGCTCGTCGGGATGGCGTCCGCCGAGATGACAGCGACGCCGCCCAAGTACGAGGAGGCCAAGTCGCACCTCGTCCAGGCAGCGAAACTCGAGCCCAGTGAGCCGCTCGCCTTCGTCGTGTTCGAACAGCTGTTCAAGCGCCTGGGCGACGCCGACTCACAGGTGCTCGCGATCTCCAAGGCCGTCGAGGCCGACCCGTACGACGTCCAGCTCCAGCAGACCCTGCTGCGTCAGCTCCAGGCGCAGGCCCAAGCGGTCCAGGCGTCCGGACAGGGGATCGAAACGTGGATCGGCGACACGACCGCGATCCTCACCCGACTCGCCAAGGTCGGCCCGGGGCAGCCCGAACTCGCCGTCGCGGCGGCCCGGATCAGCGGAGCGTCGGGAGACAAGGAGGCGGTGCTGGCCAATCTCGGCCTCGCGGCCGAACTCGGGTTCGCCGATCCGCGAGGCCTCGCCTTCGATCGGATGCTCGCGTCGGCAATCAACGACAACCCGGCCGCGAAGCCGATCCTGGACAAGATGGAAGCGAACCGGGAAAACGCTTCCGAGGACCTCAAGGCACACGCGCTCGAACAGCTGATCACGATCCCCACCCCCAAGGTCGAGACGATCCCCTTGCTCGGTGGCGGAACACTGGATCTCGCGAGCAAGAAGGGAAAGGTCGTCGTGCTCGACTTCTGGGCGACCTGGTGCGGCCCCTGCCGCCGTGCGCTCCCGGTGGTGCAGAAGCTCTACGAACGGAAGATCGACGATGTCGAGGTCTATGCCGTCAACGTGTTCGAACGCGACGGCGGAAAGCAGGTCGAGGGGTTCTGGAAGGCCGGAGGCTACCCAATGCCGGTGGCTCTCGGAACGCAGGATTGGGCTACTTCCTTCGGTGTGAGCAGCATTCCCACCCTCTTCCTGATCGGTCCGGACGGCCAGATCCGCTACCGCCATCAGGGGTTCAGCCCGTATCTGGACCAGGAGTTGGCCTGGATCGCGGCGGGGCTCCTCGCGGGCGACTGAGTTTGCAGCGCGCACGACTCACGTTGCGCCGCGCACGATCGGCCGGCCCGGGCCGCGATTGGCGCGTTCTGGCCGACCTGACGTAACCGACACGAGCGGCACGCGGAGCCGAGGCCGGGACGCGTGCTGCAACATCCGCACTGCAAAAGGCACGCCCCTTTCATGAACGGCGCCGCAAGGCACCGGGGGATGAAAGGGGCTCGACGTGAAACTCGGATCACAACTCGCCAAAGTCGCTCTCGTGGCGACCCTCACCTCAGCGCTCGGGTTGGTCGGCTGCTCGCGGGACGAAGTCCCGACATCTCCCGTAGGTGTCGACCCCTTCGAGTCCGAGATCGGTGACGCGTCCTCGGGTGGCCTCGCCCTCGGGAATGCGAAGCTGCTCGTCACCACCGCGGATCCCAATCAGTACTACGTGACGGAACATCCCGATCCGTGGTTCTTCCGCAGCAACGTGTCGAACGCGCAGTACTTCGACCTCATCGTCCGCAACGAGTCTCATCGCGTCGCGACGAACGTCGAGGTGCTGGTGACCATTCCGGGCAACCTCGGCCCGGGAGGCTGGATGATCCTGATCGATGGGCACTACTTCTCATCGGTGGAGGACTTCCCGCTGACGGACCTCCGGGACTCGTTCTACCCGCGTCAGCCACACTTCATCTACCAGCCCCAGGGCAACGCGAAGTTCTATCGACTCCAAGGTCCGGCCAAGCTGTCTCCGGGCGAGGAGTGGGTCCTTCCCGTCGAAATGCTGCGCGGCGAAGCCGAGGACTTCCGGGTGCACTTCGTGGCCGCGAGTGAGAACCATCTCTGGACCTCCCCCCTCAACGACCTGACGGTGCAGCCTCCGGTCGACAACGGCAGCGGTGGCGGGGAGAGCCCTGAGGGCGGCGACCCGGCGGGCGGGCTCGGAGGAGAGTAGCAGCCGGGCGCGGGGCGACTACGTCCCGCACTGGCCGGAGAGTGGAGCCGAAGGCATGGCTGGACGGGGAGCGACGGCTACTCGACGAGTCCCCAGACGACCATCGCCTTCTCCCGACCGTCTTCCGCGAAGTAGATGACGTCGTACTTGCAGCGATCGAAGGGGGTTTCGTAGCCGAGTTTGGTCAGGAAGCGCTGCACCTGACCGGCCTCCAGGACTTCCCAACGGACCCTGGGGTGCCTCTCTTGCATGTGACGGATCGAGTCGCGAATATCGACAGGCATGAGGATTCCTCCGCGCGGCAGTCTACACGTTCACGAGCTGTTCGAGGAGTCCGGAATGGATCGCACCGTTCGTTGCCGCGATCGACTTCCCGTCGTGGTAGGTGTCTCCGCCCCGGCAGTCGGTAACCCGTCCACCGGCTTCCTCCACGAGGAGCGCCCCCGCGGCGACATCCCACGGGTTCAGGCTCAGCTCCCAGAACCCGTCGTAGCGACCATCCGCAACGTAGGCCAGGTCCAAGGCCGCCGAGCCGCACCGACGGAGCCCGCGGCTCACGATGCTGAGTCGAGCCCAGTTGTCGAGGTTGCGGTCCTCCGGCGCTCCCTTTCCGTAGGCGAAGCCGCTCGCGAGGAGGGACCGCCCGAGGTCCGTCTCCTGCGACACCTGGATCCGGCGACCGTTGAGTTCCGCCCCCTCCCCCCGGTGGCAGCAGAAGAACTCGCCGAGCTTCGGTGCGTAGATGACACCGAGCAGCGGCCCCGTCCCGTCGTAGAGCGCGATCGAGACGCAGTAGAACGGATGGCGGTGGACGAAGTTCGTCGTCCCGTCGAGCGGATCGATCACCCATCGGAACTCACCGGTACCGTCCTTGGCCACGCCCTCCTCGGCGAGGATGCCGTGATCCGGGAAGGCCATCTCGATCCGGTTCGCCACGTGGGCCTCGACGGCGGTGTCGAGCTGGGTCACGAGGTTGCGCCAACCCTTGTAGCCGACCGCGCCACGTTCGACGGACCCGTGCCCCTCTTCGAGCATCGCTCCAGCCTCACGCGCCAAGTCCTTGGCAAACTTATAGATGTCGCTCACGCGCATTCTCCCCACCAGCATGCCGTCAGTCGAGGGACCGACATCCGGACCCGCCCCTCGGAGCCCCACACACGGCCGCCCTGGTCACCGAATCCGGGTTGAGACCCTCGCCCCGAATCGCTAGAGTTTGGGCTTGACCCGTTTCGCCCGGGAGTTCGTCTCCCGGAAATCGTTGGGACCCTTTCATTTTCGCCCTGACCATTCCGTGCCCTGCACGGTTGTTCGTCATCCGCCGCGGCCTCATCGGACGCCGCTCGGCATCGAACGCGGAGCCTAAAGGACACTATGACCACCGTCACCATGGACAAGATCGTGAGTCTCGCGAAACGCCGGGGCTTCGTCTACCCCTCGAGCGAGATCTACGGCGGCATCAACGCGTGCTGGGACTACGGTCCTCTCGGCGTTCGTCTCAAGAACAACGTGAAGCGCGCCTGGTGGCGGGCCATGACCCAGATGCGGGACGACGTCGAAGGTCTCGACGCCGCCATCCTCATGCATCCGCGCGTTTGGGAAGCTTCCGGCCACGTCGAGAACTTCACCGACCCGCTCGTCGACTGCAAGGTCTGCAAGGGCCGGTTCCGGGCGGACCAGCTCGACATGGTCCCCTGCTGACTCGAAGCCGTCGAAGCATCCGGGCGAACATCACTGCGAGCTGACCGAACCTCGCCAGTTCAACATGATGTTCAAGACGTTCATGGGCCCGGTCGAGGAGAGCGCAAAGCGTCATCACCATGCGCCCCGAAACCGCCAGGGCATCTACGTCGCTTCCACAACGCAATGATGACTTCGTCCCGAGCGAAGGTCCCGTTCGGCATCGCGCAGATCGGCAAGGCGTTCCGGAACGAGATCACGCCGAGCAACTTCATCTTCCGGACCCGCGGAAGTTCGAGCAGATGGAGATGCAGTTCTTCGTCCATCCGGACGAGTCCGAGAAGTGGTTCGAGCATTGGAAGGAGCAGCGGGCGCCTGGTACGACACGATCGGCATCCGCAAGGAGAAGCTCCGCTTCCACCAGCATGCGGAAGGCGAGCTGGCGCACTACGCGAAGGCAGCCTTCGACATCGAATACGAGTTCCCGTTCGGTTGGCAAGAGCTCGAAGGAATCCACAATCGTGGCGACTTCGACCTCGGCCGGCACCGAGGAGTACTCGAAGAAGAAGCTCGAGTACTTCGACGAAGTGACGCGCGAGCGCTACATCCCCTACATCATCGAGACCTCCGCCGGCTGCGATCGCACGCTGCTCACGGCACTGATCGACGCCTACCGGGAAGACGTCCAGGCGGGTGAGGAAGCGCTGACTACCCTCTTCCATCCCAGCCTCGCCCCGATCAAGGCGGCGATCTTCCCGCTGGTCAAGAAGGAAGGGATGCCGGAGATCGCGCAGAAGCTCTGTGCCGAGCTCCGTTCCCGTTTCGAGGTGTTCTACGACGAGAAGGGCTCCATCGGGAAGCGCTACCGTCGGATGGACGAGGTCGGCACGCCGTTCTGCGTGACGATCGATACCGAGACCCTGAGCAACGACTCGGTCACGGTCCGCGCGAGAGACACACTGGAGCAGAGCGGGTCAACCTCCGGAACTGCGAGGCTTCCTTGAAGCGAGAATCGGCTAGCCAGAAGACGCAAACCGGACGCAGCGCCTCCAAGAAGACGAAGACGAGGCGTCAAGAAGACGCCCAAGAGCGCGAAGAAGAGCGCTACGAAGGCGGCTGCGAAGGACTCCGAGAAGGCGACCAAGAAGGCGGCGAAGCCCGCCGGCACGACGAAGCCGGCGAGCGCGCCGAAGGTATCCAAGGCAGGTAAGGCCGCGAAGCCGAAGGGCTAGCCCCGACGAAGGCGACCGCCGAGAAGAGTGCGAAGAAGAGTGCTTCGCCCAAGAAGACCGGGGTGACCGCGTCGGCTATCAGGCCTCCTCCAAGGTCGCAAAGACGGCGTCTGCCGAGAAGGCGGCCAAGAAGGCCCGGACTTCAGGAGCGGGGGCTGACAAGAAGGCGACGAAGCGGGCGTCCCGCGACTCACTCTCCCGTCGACTGACCGACGAGAGTTCCGCCGCGGCGGCTCCGGTCCACGCCAACCTCGCCAAGCCTCCCTGCAAGGAAGCGATTCCCACTGACGTTCGACGCCGACAAGTTCGGGAACGCGCTCCGCGGCCCGGTGCAGGACTCGGGACTTCCCCGCCGGATCGCCCACGGCGCGATCCTCCCAAGCTCTTCTCTCCGAGCAGGAACGAACAGCTCCAAGTTCAGCTCGACTGGGCCCACTCGAGGATCGGGTCCCGGCCTTCTACCTCGCCGAGTCGCTCCTCCAGAGCTATCTCTTCGTCGGCTTTCCACGGACCATCAACGCGCTCGCGCGGCTCCACAGTCACCCGCAGCCGCCGTCGCGGCTTGGGGCTCGCGGCAGACCCCGCTCCACGTGCCGTCCGAGATCCCGTCTCTCGACAGGATTCTCGGAGGACCGGGAGACTTCGGTGCCGCACTCAAGGGCAGAAGGATCCGGCTCGCGGAAGGGCCGCCCATGCACCTCGAGTCGCCCGGGGAAGGCCCGGGCAGCTTCAGCGGGCGGTACGCTCGGGAATGGTGGCGTCGCGGCAGCGAACTGTACGCCGGGCCGTCTACAGTTTCGCAGATACACGCGCCTCCGGGAGAACCTCGGCCGGATCCATCCGGAGCTGGCGGACTGGATGGTCTTCGAGGGGTACGGCAGGTCCTCTCGAGGCCGGTCATCACGCCGAGGGAACGGGAGCTCTGGATCCATCCCCCTGCTCCTCGTCCAGGACGTTCCGGATCAGCTCTATTCGCACCTCCGCGGCGCGAAGAACCTCGGCGTACCGATGAGCCGGATCCGGGCCGTGCTCTGGCTCGCGTCGGCGATCGCCGGCCCGACCCGGTTCGCGGAAGCCAATGAAATGCTCGACGAGATCGAGCGCCGGGAGGCGGCGCAGCGGGAAGACCGGCTCCGAAACGTCTATTGAACCTGCCTCCGATTCTGGAAAATCAGCTGCTCTGGCCGGCCATGGTCGCGGCCACGGCCGCGCAGGTCATCAAGGTCATCACGCACGTCTCGAGTGAAGGCTGGAGCGGCGCGGCGGGACGCTTCTGGGAGACCGGAGGCATGCCGTCGTCCCATAGCGCCGGAGTCACCGCACTCGCCTTCTCCGCGGGCCTCGAAGTGGGCTGGGGAAGCCCGACCTTCGCGGTGGCTGCCGTCTTCGCCTACATCGTCATCTACGACGCACTCGGGGTTCGCCGGGCCGCGGGAATGCACGCGGCCCTCCTCAACGAACTCGTCGTCCAGCTGAGGCACCTCCTCGACGAAGGATTCCAGCCAGGCACGCTCCACCCACTCGGGCACTCCAGCCCACGCAGGTCTTCGCCGGGATCGCACTCGGGATCGTGGTGGCGTTCCTCTTCGCACGGTAGGTAGGGCGCCCATCGGTCGGGACTCGAAGTCCCGTCAACCCTCGCGGAACTCCCGCGCGGCGCCGCCCACATGCAGCACCCACACAGTCCGAAACACGAGCCCGGGGCCACTGGGCCTCGGGCTCTCGTCACCCGGTTCCCGACGGAACGCGCATCGCTCGCGAGCTAGCGCAAGGTGGAGCGAACGACCCGGTCGGCCACCCGCGCCATCGCTTCCTGCTGCTCCGCGAGCGTCGACGACTCACACGGGTCCGGCGGCGGAGCCGTCCGCGTCGCCGTGAACGTGAAGTCGGTGCAGGACGAGAACGGGATGCAGAACTGCCCCGAGCCGCTCATCTCGATCCGCGCGCGGCCGGTCGCGGAGTACCCGTTCGAGTTGAAGGAGAAGCGGGTGACCGTCACGGTTCGAGTCGTACAACCGTCGTCGGTGTCCTCGTAGACGTAGCGCAGGTCTGGACGAACTGTCCGTCGATGATCTCGTACTTGCAGCTCGACACATCTGTCCGGATCCTCGGGATCATCGTCCGGATCGATCTCGTCACCCACTTCACAGATGGTCACCGTGTCCTCGAAGTGCGAGGTCACGATGTCCGTGTCGCAGTAGGTGGACGTGATCTCGTACTCGTAGACGCCGAGGAAGTCCCCACTCGACACAGGCTCGGTGAGCAGTCGGATCCCGAACCCAGGAAGAGACCACTCTGCCAGGCAGTTCTCGGCCGTCAGGAGCTGACACGCCCCCCGTCCCGGGCAGCATGCGCCCTCCGTGGAAGACGCCGGGCCACACGGATTCCGGATCTTAGCTCGAACTGTCACCGAGTACGTGCCGCTTCCTTCGGAACAGTCCACGGACTGGACGATGAGACACGTGCCCTCGCTGAAACAGCACGCTCCGTCACGCCCGCGGGGCGGGGGTTCGGGAAGCAGGGCTCTCGTCTCCGCCGTATGATCCGGAGTTGGACGCGCAGTCCGAGGACGTGGCCATCCCGCAGAACCCCCCGTCGGGAAACGGCACGCACCTACCGCCGGACACGGATCCGGATTGCAGTCGGTTCCATCTCCCCCGTACGTCCCCCCGAGCAGGTTGCAGGTCCGCTTCCTCGAGCTCCGAACACCCGTTGGTGGCGCAGCAAGCGCCGCTCGGAGGACACGGGTCGGATTGCACGGGACGTCGTCGCCGATGTAGGTGCCGAAGCACTGCGCGTCGGTCAGCAGGATGCAGGTACCGCCGGTACAGCACGCTCCCGTGGGATCAGGAGTGCACAGGTCGGAGTGCAACCTCGTCCGTTCCCTTGGTACTCGCCGAGCACCTGCGTACAGAGGTCGGGAGGTTAGGACCTGACAGTTGGCCCCACCGAGGAGGCAGCACGCTCCCTCGCCGGAGGCCGAGCAGGGGTTCGGGTCACAGGTCGTGTCGTCACCCTGGTACACACCCACGCCGAGGTCGCAGTCGGCTTCGGTGAGGACGGAGCACGCCGCGGTGAAACAGCAGGCGCCGGTGGTCGGCTGCGGGCACGGGTTCGGGTCACAGGAACTGCCGTCATTCTGGTACGTCCCGCCGAGCGTGATGCAGTCGTCCGACGACGTGATCGTGCAGCTTCCGTCCGCGCTGCAGCAGGCGCCGGTCGGGATCAGGCAAGGGTTCGGGTCGCAAGGTACGTCGTCACCCTGATACGCGCCGGTACCGAGGTCGCAGTCGGCAGCCGTGTAGACCTGGCAGTCCTCGCCGAAGCAGCAGGCGCCGGTGGCGGGCTGCGGGCAGGGGTTGGGGTCGCAGTTCGTGCCGGCGCCCTCGTACGTCCCTCCAGCGGAGGCACAGGCTGCGGAAGTGAGAACCGAACATGTCCCGTCGGCCGCGCAGCGGCGCCGGTCGGAGTCAGGCACGGATTCGGGTCGCAGACCGTGTCGTCACCCTGATAGGTCGCGCTCGACGCGGAGCATTCCGCGGACGTCGCCACGCTGCAGGTCTCGTCCGGCGCACAGCACGCACCCGTGGCCGGCTGCGGACAGGGATTCGGGTCGCAGTCGGTACCGTCTCCTCGTAGGCTCCGCTGGCCGCGGAGCAGGCGGCCGAGGTGAGCACCTCGCACATCCCCTCGGTCACGCAACAGGCGCCCGTCGAGACCAGGCAAGGGTTCGGATCGCACGCGACGTCGTCACCCTGATACGTCCCGCTCGCGGCGGCGCAGTCGGCGGACGTCGCCACGCTGCACGTCTCGTCCGAAGCGCAACACGCACCGGTGGCCGGCTGCGGGCAGGGGTTCGGATCGCACACAACGTCGTCACCCTGGTACGTCCCGCTCACCGTGGTGCAATCGGCGGAGGTGAGCACCGAGCGTTCCGTCCGCCACGCGCAGCACGCACCAGTCGGAGACGCACAGGTTCGGGTCGCACGCCGGTCATCGCCCTGGTAGGTCCGCTCGCCGGTGCAATCCTCCGACGTGAGCACGGAACATGTCGCGTCGGCTCCGCAGCAGGCGCCGGTCGAAGGAGCGATGCACGGGTTGGGATCGCAGGACGTCCCGTCTCCTGGTACACCGTTCTCCTCGACACAGGAGTCCGAGGTCTGGACGGCGCAGGATTCATCGCTCGCGCAGCACTGCGCGTGATCGGCTGCGGACAGGGGTTCAGGTCACAGACCGTGTCGTCACCCTCGAAACTGCGCCCGCACCCGTGCAGGCCATCGCGGTGACCATCACACGTGCCGTCGTCCTGGCAGCAGGCACCCGTTGCCGGCTGCTGCGGACACGGGTTGGGGTCACAAAAAGCAGTGTCGTCACCTTCGTAGGTACCGCCATTCGAGGCGCATCCGTCCGACGTCTCGATCGAGCACGAACCGTCGGAGAAGGCAACACGCGCCGGTCGCGGGCTGCGCGCCTGGTCGGATCGCACGTCGTGTCGACTCCCTGGTAACTCCCCGCCGGAAGTGGTACAGGCAGATTCCGTCATGACAGCGCAGCTTCCGGCGAGCTGGCAGCGGGCCCCCGTCGCTGGCTGGGGACACGGGTTCGGCGAACAGACCGTGTTGTCGCCTTCTAACTCCCGCCGGCGCTGTCGCACTCTGACTCGCTGAGAATCGAGCAGGTTCCAGTGGTCGCGCAACAAGCCCCCGTCGCATCAGGTTCCACGGTCTTTCGATCCTCGGAACACGCAGCAAGGATCGATACCATCGCGACGATCGCGAGCAGGAGGATCGTGAAAGGCGTGCGGCGAGCAGACCCGCGCACCCCAACTCGACATGGGTAGTGACACTTCGGAACTCGCTCGAATGTTTGATGAACCCCAACGCGGCGGAGAGCATACCGAGGGTCGCCCGGTGGTTCCAGAGGATCCTGCCCACTCCGCCCGGTCGGACGGTCGGCGCAGACGCCGAGTCGTTCTCGATTCCGCCTTCGCTCCCGGCTTCCGGCCGTGCGTCCCTCGCCGGCCCAGTTGGGTATCGATTGCTCCGTGCGGTGGCATCCGTCAGCATCATCGCCCGGAAGCACCGAACACCGCCCCGGCCTTCTCGAACGGCTCTCAGCTCGCGAAAGGACGCCTCTCATGCCCCCTCACCATCTCGATCTCACCGAGGTCCGCCGCCATTTCCCGGGCCTGGCGGGCACCTGGACAACTCCTCGACAACGCGGGCGGATCGCAGGTGGCGCGCGAGGTCTCGGAGCGACTCGCGGATTACCTCCTACACACGAACGTACAGCTCGGTGCGAGCTACGAAACATCAGCCCTCGCGGGCGATCGTGTGCGGGCGGGTGTCTCACGCGATGGCCGACTGGATGGGCACGCCGGACCTACAGAGGTCGTCCTCGGTCCCTCGACCTCCATGCTCCTCAGAACCTCGCGGCCGCCTTCGGCCAGACGCTCCCGCCCGGGCGACGAAGTGATCGTCACCGATTGCGATCACGAAAAACATCGGGCCCTGGGTCGATCTCGAGCGGTTCGGCGTCGTCGTCCGCACCTGGGCCATCGACACGGACTCCTGGACGCTTCGAGCCGATGACCTGGAGCCGCTCCTCTCCCCGCGGACGAAGCTCGTCGCATTCACGCACGCGAGCAATCTCGTCGGAACCATCCACCCGGTTCGTGAGATCGTGGAGAGAGTGCATGCCGCCGGCGCCAGAGTCTGTGTCGACGGAGTCGCCTGCGCGCCGCACCGGCAGCTCGCGGTTCGGGACTGGGGGCGTCGATGCCTACGTGTTCAGCCTGTACAAGGTGGCCTGCGCCCCACACTGCGCCGCGCTGCCTGAAGCGCGACCTCCTCGAGTCCCTACCTCGACTCAACCACTTCTTCCTGGAGCACGAGATCCCGTACAAGCTCCAGCCGGGCAGCGTGAACTACGAGATGACCTACTCGCTCACCGGTCTCTGGGACTACGTGGAGGCAGTCTCCCGCGCTTCCATCGGTGTACGCCTCGGACGTCAGCTGCTGCACGCCTCTGCCCCGTCGCGTCGGGACCGGCTCGCGGCGTTCTTCGCCGCAGTGGCCGCGCACGAGGAGACGCTCGCGGAGATCCTCCTTCGTCGGCTACGGGACCGGCCCGACGTGGAGTTCGTCGGCCTCCCGACGCCCGCACGCTCGACGAGAGTGCCGACGATCTCTTTCCACGTGCCGGGACGGCCGAGCGAGGAGATCGTGCGTGCGGTCGATGCGGAGAAGATCGGCATCCGGTTCGGTGACTTCTACGCGCGCCGACTGACGGATCGTCTCGGCATCACGGAGAGCGGCGGCGTGGTTCGCGTGAGCGCGGTGCACTACAACACGGAAGAGGAGGTCGCGCGCGCCGCGGACGCGATCGTGCGCGCGCTGGGGTGACGCGCCTCCCGGCGGCGCCGCGCACCGATCGTCGCGTCAGGAGAGCTGCTCTTCGGCCACGAACTCCTGCCAACGCCGCCTT
Organism: Candidatus Eiseniibacteriota bacterium; assembly: GCA_041390305.1. Taxonomy (GTDB): domain Bacteria; phylum Eisenbacteria; class RBG-16-71-46; order CAIMUX01; family CAIMUX01; genus JACKCR01. The sequence continues at coordinate 12,891 of JAWKQE010000027.1, read as the reverse complement.
GCGGAGTCCGCCCGATCGTCGCCCTCCCCGAGGCTGCGGGTCAGGGACTCCGCCGCAGCTTCGAGAAGCGGTCTCGCCTCCGCCTTGCGGTCCAACCGCGCGAGTGCCGCCCCGCGCAGACTCCGCAGCACCTGGACCCGCCAGTAGTCGTCCTCCCACCGTCCGTCGATGCGTGACTCGGCTTCCGCGAGTTCCGCTTCGGCGCGGGCGAACTCGGCGCGCGCGAGCAGGGTGGCCCCGAGGTTCATCCGCGCTATCACGACCCAGAGGTGGGAGTCCCCGAACTGTTCGCGGTAGATGGAGAGCGCTTCCTCGAGGTACGCATTCGCCTCTTCCAGACGCCCGACCTTGCGCATGAGCCCACCGATGTTGTTGAGCTTCGTGCCTACGTCGAGGCTGCGCGCGCCCGAACACGCGCGGTTCGTCTCGAGCGCGCGGAGGTAGAGTGACTCCGCCTCGTCGAAGCGCCCCAGGCTCTCCAACACCGTGGCCAGATCGACCTGTGTGTTCGCGACGAACGGATGGTTCTCGCCGTAGATCTTGACGCGTAGGGCAAGCCCCTCGCGGTAGACGGGCTCGGCCTCCTCGAAGGCGCGCACCCAGTTGAGGTAGAACCCATGCGTGACGAGCGCCATGGACAGGGACGGCTCGTCGCCGACGAGGCGTGCGCGCGCCACGCTGTCCTCCGCCAACTCGCCGGCCTCTTCCGGTCGCTCGCGTGTGGTGAGAAACCGCGCGAGAGACCCCACGAAGCGGATCACGTCCAGATTCTCCCGGCCCAGAGCTTCGGTGCCGATCTCGATGGCGGCGCGGAGTTCGCGCTCCGCCTCCTCGTCCTGTCCCAGGATCTCCAGGGCCCGCCCCAGATGATCCCGGGCCAACGCCTCCTGTCCTCGGTCCGGCGGCGACAGCTGCTCCAGGATCGCGAGCGTCCGCCTGAAGTGGTCGATGGCCTCCGGGTATCGGCTCAGCTCCCGGCACGTTCCGCCCAGATAGAGATGGCTCTGTGCGAGCTCGAGCGGCCCGGCTCCCGCCCGCCTCCGGGCTTCGAGTCCGCTCCCCAGGTGAGCCTCGGCCGCGTCGTACGCGCCGATCGCGTGATAGGCGGTCCCGATCGTGGTGTGGAGTCGCGCCGCGATCAGCGTGTCCGGATCGAGTTCCAGGTTCACCCGCTTCGCGGTGACGTCGAGCACACTCCGGAGGAGTTCGATGTCCCGTCCCTGGGCGAGAGTCGGATCGACCGAAGAGAGCACGTCCTGGAGGAGACCGGCGATGGTCTCGGCGAGCTGTCTCTGGCCCTGCGACTCCCGACGCGCACGTCCCTCACGGAAGTAGGCGGTGAGCGGATGGCGCTTGAGGAAACGGCGCGCGCGGGATGTGAACGTCTCGGGACGCGCTTCGACCTGCTCGGAGTCGAGCCAACGAGAGAGGTCCTGAGCGAAGTCCGCGGCAGTCGGATAGCGGTCCTCGGGATCTTTCGCCAGGGCCTGGAGGACGACGTGTTCGAGGTCTCCCCGCATCGAGTCGGCGAGGGAGGCGCTGCTCTTCTCGCGCCGGGCGACGAGCACGTGAGCGCTGGCCCGAGCGGCGCGCACGCTCGGACGCACGGGCGCCGAGCGAACGACCGCATCCGACAGTTCGAGAGCGGCCCCATCGGCGTCGTACGGTCCCGCCCCGGTCAGGAGTTCGTAGAGAAGAACGCCCAGGGAGTAGACGTCGGAGGCGGGAGTGACATCGAGATGGAGCACCTGTTCCGGACTCGCGTACCGGGGCGTGAGACGCTGAAACCCGGTATGGGTCTCGTCGGCCTGGTCGGTCGAGGCCATGACCTTTGCGATACCGAAGTCGAGGAGCTTGGGCGCGCCGCGCCGGTCGACCAGCACGTTCGCCGGCTTGATGTCCCGATGCACGACGTTCTGGTGATGCGCATGATCGACGGCAAACCCGACGGACCGCACGAGCGACACGCGGTCGCGGATCGAGAGACGACGCGCATCGCAGTACCGATCGATCGGTTCCCCCTCGACGTACTCCATGATGAGGTACGGCCTGCCCTCGGGAGTCGCGCCACCGTCGAGGAGCCGCGCGATGTTCGGATGGTCGAGCCGCGCGAGGACCCGCTTCTCCCGATGGAAGCGGCGAAGGATGTCGGGAGTGGGGAGACCGGAGTGGATCAGCTTCACCGCGACCTTGCGCTCGAACTCCCCGTCCGACCGCTCTCCGAGGTAGACCGTGCCCATGCCGCCGGCGCCCAGAACCCGCCCCAACGTGTACGGCCCGATCACCTGGAGCTGCGAACTGTTCTCCCCCGTCTCGAGGAAGCCTCTCGAGTCGTCCAGCACTTCGAGAAGAGAGAGAAGCTCTGAGAGCAGCGCATCGTCACCCTCGCACGAGTCTCGGAGGAACCGCTCACGAGCCGTGAGAGCGAGTTGGGCCGCCTGCTCCAGGATCTCGTCGATGTCGCGCCGGGGACCGCCGCTCACTGGCCGCCCTCCCCGAGCGATGTCTTGAGCTCTCGGTAGAGCCAGGTACGCGCGAAGAGCCAGTACCGGTCGACGGTCCTCCGCGTCACCCCGAGCACTTCCGCGATCTCCGGGAGCGTCAGTCCTCCGAAGAACCGGAGCTCGACGACCCTCGCCTTCTCCGGGTGGAGCTTCGCGAGCGCTTCGAGAGCACGATCCAGCTCGAGGAGCTCCGCCCCTGGAGGCTCGGTCACGGAGAGGGCCAACACGTCGTCGAGCGAGACGTGGGCCACCTTCCCCCCGCCTCGCTTCTCCCGGTTCCGGGCCCGGGCGTGGTCGATGAGGATCCGGCGGATCGCTCCAGAAGCGACGCCGAAGAAGTGGGCGCGATCCTGCCAATCGATCCGGCGCAGGTCGACCAGACGGAGATAGGCCTCGTGGACGAGGGCGGTGGTCTGGAGGGTATGCCCCGATCGCTCGCCCCGGAGATGACCGGAGGCAAGCCGCCGCAGCTCCTCGTAGACGACGGGGAAAAGCGCCTCCGGCGCTGATTCTCCCAGTCGGACCTTGCGCAAGGTGGTCGTGACGTCGGTTCCGTTCAAGTGCCGTCTCCGAATACGACTTAGCGGGTGAGTACGAAGTCTAGCACGAGCCGCGGCCCAGCTCCCGCCGCCCGGATCACGGGAATTGCGTACTTGCGAGTCCGGTTCCGAACGCCGTACCTTATAGCAATTGAGATCGAGTCTCAGTAACGCCGACAGAGGAAAACCTGGATGACGACGCCTCCCCCGATCGAGACCTTCACCGACGGCACGACCTTCGAGATCGTGACGGACAACTGCAGCCCCGCCCCCCTGACGAGGCTCAACTCCATGGCACAGATGCAGGTAGGCGTCGTCGTGGACGTTCGCCTCGATGAGATCGACTCGGCGCGGCTGAAAGCGCTTGGGATCTGCCAGGGGCGCCGGATCCAGCTGGTCAAGGGCGGGGACCCGATCGTCCTCCGCGTGCTCGGCACCCGTGTCGGCCTCTCCGCCCGGCTCGCCGCCGGCATCACCGTCGAACCCTGCGCAGGTTGCTAGAGACACCGATGATCGAACTGACCGACGCCGTACGTACCAAAGTCTCCCCTCCCCGGCCCTCGGCCCAGCACGCTTCGATCGCCCTGATCGGCAATCCGAACGCAGGCAAGACGTCGCTCTTCAACCGGATCACCGGGATGCGCGCCCGCACGGCCAACTTCTCGGGCACGACGGTCGAACACCGCGAGGCACCGGCGATCCTGGGGCGGCGACGGGTTCAGTTCATCGACCTGCCGGGGCTCTACAGCCTCGACGCCGTCACGCTGGAAGAGCAGGTCGCGAAGTCAGCGCTCACGGGCGAACTCGAGGGCGCGGCGCAACCGGACGTGATCGTGTTGGTCGTCGATGCGACGCGGCTCGAGCGGAACCTCTTCCTCGCGAGCCAGGTGCTCGAACTCCGTCGCCCCACGCTTCTCGCGCTCAACATGATGGATGAAGCCACCCGCCTCGGGATCGAGATCGACCTGGAGGGACTCGCCGAGGAAGTCGGCTGCCGCGTCCTTCCCGTCTCGGCCCGGACCGGGGAAGGAGTCGAAGCACTCCGCACCGCGATCGAGGAACTCCTCGATGCCCAGGCCGTTCCGACCGTGGAATCGATGGTGAACGCCTGCGACGCCTGCGGAGGATGCCGCTACGCCGCGCGCTATCACTGGGCCGAGCGCGTCGCCGATCGGAGCGTCGTCCGTCCGGCCACCTCGCACGGCCAGATGACCGAGTCGATCGACCGGATCCTCACCCACCCGATCGCCGGCATCCTCGCCGTCGGCGCGGTGATGACCGTGCTCTTCCTCCTCATCTTCTGGATCGCGCAGTACCCGATGGAGATGATCGACGGCCTCTTCAGCTGGGCGAGCGAAACGGTGGCGCGGTTCATCCCCGCCGGAGACTTCCAGAGCTTGGTCGTCGACGGCGTGATTCCCGGGGTCGGCGGCATGCTCGTCTTCCTGCCGCAGATCGTGCTCCTCTTCTTCCTCCTCGCGCTGCTCGAGGACTCGGGCTACATGGCTCGCGCCGCCTTCGTCATGGACAAGCTCATGCACAAGGTCGGGCTTCCCGGAAAGGCGTTCGTCCCGATGCTCTCGGGACACGCCTGCGCCATCCCCGCCATCATGTCGACGCGCGTGATCGAGGACCATCGCGACCGGCTCGCCACGATCCTCGTCGTCCCGCTCATGTCGTGCTCGGCCCGCGTGCCGGTCTATGCCATGGTGATCGCGCTCCTCTTCCCGAAGAGCCCGCTCCAGGCCTCTCTCACCTTCGTCGGTGCCTACTCGCTCGGGGTCGTGGCCGCGCTCGTCGCCGGGTTCGTTCTCAAGCGCACCATCCTCAAGGGACAGACCCGCGCGATGGTCATCGAGCTCCCGAACTACCGGATGCCGAACCTCCGCGACGCGGCCCTCCTCACGCTCGACCGCGCCTGGGTCTTCGTCAAGAACGCAGGCACGATCATCCTCGCGATCTCGGTGGGACTTTGGGTCCTCGCCACCTACCCCAAGACCGACGCGTCCGCCCTCGATACGATGAACACGGCGCGCCGCGGCCTCGGAGGTGACGTCGGGCCAGGCGGGCAACGTCGCCCCGCATGGCAGCGCGCAGGGCGTCGCGGCGACCGAAGCAAGGGCGTCGCCCGGACGGACATCGCCGCGACCGAAGCCACGGGCGTCGCCCGGACGGACGCCGCCGAGGCGATGGAAGGCACGGGAACCGACGTGAACACGGGCGCCCCTTCCGGCGCAGTGCGGGATCCCGAGGCCGAACTCCAGCGTCTCCAGCTCGAGAACTCCGCCCTGGGCCGGATCGGGCACTTCATCGAACCCGTGTTCCGCCCGCTCGGATTCAACTGGGAGATCGGGATCCGGCGTGCTCACCTCGTTCGCCGCGCGCGAGTCATCGTCTCGACGCTCGCCGGGTATACGGGCTCGGCGAGGACGGAGAAGGTGTCCTCTACGACGCGCTCCGCGCGTCGACCTGGCCCGACGGCACACCCGTCTTCGGCTTCGCGACCTGTCTCAGCCTGCTCGCCTTCTACGTGCTGGCGATGCAGTGCCTCCCGACGAACGCCGTGACGCGGCGGGAGACGCGGAGCTGGAAGTGGCCGCTCTTCCAGATCGGGTACATGTCGGCGCTTCGCCTACGGCGCGGCCTTCCTTACGTACCACCTCGCGAACTGGTTCGTCAGCTGACGACTCCAAGCAGTTCGACGTCTGAGTGAGCGGACGGACGTCTCGGCAACCGACCGCCTGATCCCCCAATCACGAAAGTGTGCGGTTTCGGCATTGGTGGCCCGATTGGGCCGCGCCCCGGACGCTCAGCGGGTGACCACGACGCGAACGGCCCGGCCACTCTCCTGACCGAGCACTCAGCCAGTACGCGCCTGCAGCCACCCGACGCCCGTGGTCGTCGCGCCGGTTCCGACGACCGACTCCGCACCCGGTGAGGCAGTCAGGGTCGCGATCCGTCGGCCCAAGGCATCGAACACCGACATCCCCGGAACGACGCTGCCTGGAGCGCTCCACGTCAGGTGCGTTTCGTCGCCGAAAGGGTTCGGGGACGCGAACAGCCCGATGTCGCCCTCTCCGCCCCCAGGGGCGCCTCCCGGCACGACCCCGGGGGTGGTCGAACCCGGTCCGGTCCCGGGCGTGTCTCCCGGGTCACCCACCGCGGCTGGATCCCGGATCACGGCGAAGTAGACATCCGTCCCCGTCTGGACCGGCCCCCGGGCCCAGGCCAGCGCCACCTCCCCGCTCGAGAGCAGAATCGGATGAGGCTGCGTGTCCCACCCCGCATAGGGGAACCAGTTTTCCTCTCCGGACCACGCCCCGCCGTCGGGAGACGTCTGAGAGTAGAGATCGTACGGCCCGCCCAACGAGACGGCGTAGAAGATCCGATAGTCGCCGTCCGCGAGTTCCAGAGGAAAGGAGTCGTGGCAGTTCTGGACGGTCGTGACCCGGACCTCGGGGCTCCAGGTCGCCCGGTCGACGGACGTGCGCGTGAAGATGTCGATCTGGGTCGTGGTCCCGACCTGCTTCTGGTAGCTCACCACGTACGTACCGTCCGAGTGCCGCATGACCCGGTTGATAGGGCCCGTGCTCACCTGCATGCGGTCCTGATCCCAGGCCACCCCGTCCGCGGAGTGTGCGATGTATCCGCCGTGGGAGAGATAGTCGTAGGTCATGGTGAGCGATCCGTCGCTCTCCACGCACACCGTCGGGTTGACGAGCGACTCGGTGCTCCAGCCGAGTTCGACGACGCCACGGAGCGTCCATTCGACGGCGTCCGGCGAGGTCGCGGAGCGGATCCGATACCCACCACCCTCGTTGCTCAGGTAGTAGAGCTGAAAGGTGCCGTCGTCCAGCTGGACGAGCGCGGGATGTCGCTCGTTCGCGCTCCCCGTGACGATCGGCACGGGGTCACTCCAAGTGGATCCGCCGTCCGTAGACCGCGTGAGGAAGATGTCGCCGATGAGCGACGCGCTCAGACGCTCGTAGGCGATGAAGAGATCGCCGGAGGCCGCTTCGAGGAGCGACGGCTGATAGTTGAAGAAACCGTCGTCCGTGACGCGGATCGGATCCGCGTCGGCGGCAACGGTGACGACCGAGAGGAGCGCCCCCGCCGTCGGCAGCGCGAAGCGGAGGGCACGGCCGCCGAACCGTCTCATTGTGCGCGCACCAACCGGATCCGATACGTAGCCGACGGCGTCACGACCCGCGCGAAGTAGACGCCACCAGGAACAGGCGCACCGTCAGCGGAGCGGCCGTCCCAGACGAGTTCGTGAGCGCCGTTACCCAACCGCCCCTCGAACAGATCGGCGACGAGTCTCCCCTGCGCGTCGAAGACGGAGCCCCGTACGTGTGCCTCGCCTTCGAGCCGGAAACCGATCCGGCTCGTACCGGCCGACGGGTTCGGACGGACCTCGATCGAGGCCGCGCCGCCCGCGATGCCCTGGTCCGCAGCGCCGTCGATCGCGTCTTCTTCGAGCGAAGCCGCGTCACAGGTCTCGTCGACGATGGTCACGACGTCGCCCAGGGCATCTCTTGGGATCGTGTAGTCGGCGAGCGGGCTCGGAGCCCCGTCCGAGAGGTAGATCCCGATCATGCCCACGGAACGAGCACCCAGGGTCGGATCGGTCTCGTGATTCCCGATCTCGACCAGCGTCTCACCGACGAACGCGGTCGACGTCACCGCGGGCCGCGGCTCGGCCAGCGCCTCGTGCGCGAAGAGGTAGATCGCGGGATCCGGCTTCGGCGCCGGCGCCTCGGAGGAGAGGATCACCACCTCGAACTCGTCGAGGAACTCGGGCTGGGCGAGAAGGGCGCGGAGATCGTCGATGTCCCAGGTGGCTGGAACGTTCGTGATGATCCCGAGTCGCACCCCGCGCGCCTTTAGCTCCTGCACGGTCGACTCGGCCCCCGCGCGCAGGACGAAGGTTCCCGTTCCGTCGTTCTCGACCAGCGTGTCGCCGAGGTCGAAGAAGACCGCTTCGATGCACGGCGTACCGGCGCGCGCGGCGAACGGGACGAGGAGCAGCAGCATCAAGCCGAGCGTCGCGACGACGGTACGAAACGGAATAGACGCTCCGAACGCGGGCGCGAGGTTGCGGGCCGCGGGAGGCTCCGGAAGCGTAAGGAGGAGTCCGGGAAAGGCGGCGGCGACGATGAGGGAAGCACAGGTGTCTCTCCTGGTCTCGAGTTGTCGGGCCACGCACGGCCCAATCAGCGCAGAGAACAGTGTACCAGGGAGGAGACAGAAAGGCGGGGCCGAATCGTTCCGGCCCCGCCCCGACGTATCGCAAAGCGGCGCTACGCGATCAGTAGACGAGCTCCACCCAGCGTCCACCGGCCCGCAGCTCGGCCTTGCGGCGGTTCCAGAGCTCCGCCGAGCCTGCGATCTTCGAGAAGACCTGGTCGAGCTCGCCGAGCATCTTGTCGATTCCCGCCACGTAGACGTACGTATTGGAGAGTCCGAAGAGCTTCCAGAGCTCGGCGCTCCGCTCTTCCATCGCACGGTCCCAGGCAATCGGGTCGGCCCAATGAGGACGCGGGCTGACGGCGCGGAACGCTTCGAACATCTCGCGGTCGTAGTACTGCGTGAAGTCGTCCTTCCAGCGGTTCATGTAGAGCAGCTCGAGGCCGCTCCGCGCGCCGTAGAAGAGCCAGATCCGGCCGTGCCAGTCCTCGACGTGGTGATAGATGTGCTTCACGAACGCGCGGAACGGTGCGATCCCGGTCCCGGAACCGATGAGAATGAGATTCGCGTTCGCCTCGCGCGGCACCTCGAAAACGAGGCCGAACGGACCGGCGATCTGGATCTCGTCACCGGGCTTCAGGTCGCAGAGGTAGTTCGACGCGATGCCGGGGTACCTCTCGCCGCTGTACTCGTCGACGTAGAAGCAGCGCCGGACCGCGATCTTGATCCGCTGCTTCTTCCCCTTCTTCTCCGGCAGGTCGGCGACGCTGTAGAGACGGAAGTGGTCCTTGGCTCCGAACTCCTTCCCGCCGGGGGCGACGACTCCGATGCTCTGTCCGACCTGGTACTCGAAGTCCGGGCGACTGATCTCGAGGACGATCTCCCGCACTTCCTCTTCGGACTCCTCAGGAGTGATCCGCTCGCTCGCGATCACGGTCGCCGGGAACCGTGTCTCGATATCGTAGTCCTGCAAATGCTTGACCGATTCCATCAGGAGACCTCCTTCGGGGTCTTGGACGTACGCGTACATCCACTCTTCTTCTCGCAAACACCCGTGGAGCTGCACGCGCCGCAACCCCGTCTTCCCGCCAGGACGTCGGGATCGGCGAACGCGGTCGGGAAGGAGCGTTTCCACGCGGCCTGCACTCCCACCCAGCCCACGGCGAGAAGCGTCATGCTCCCAGCACCGATCAAATACTGGCTCCAGTCGACCATCGAACTCCACCTCCCGGGTCGGCGCCCCCCTGTCCCGGTTAGGGTAACCTCAGGGCTCCTTCCCGAAAACTCTCAGCGGCCCCGCAGGGCCTCCTCGATGCACTCCTAGCAGCGTGCTAGCCGCCGAGACCGGCGAACCCCATGAAGATGACGGAGAGAATGCCAGCCACCATGAGGGTGAGCGCCGTTCCCTGTACGACGTCCGGGACACGGACCAGATCGAGCCGTTCCCGAAGTCCCGCCATCAAAACGAGCGCGAGCGTGAACCCCGCCCCTGCGCCGAGCGCATAGACGAGGCACTGAACGATTCCATACCCCTTGTTCGTCTGGAAGAGCGCGAGCCCGAGGATCGCGCAGTTCGTGGTAATGAGCGGGAGGAAGATCCCGAGCGCGCGGAAGAGCGCGGGACTCATCTTCTTGACGAACATCTCGACGAGCTGGACCGTCGACGCGATCACGGCGATGAACGAGATCAGCTTGAGATACGGTGCCCCGATCTGCGTGAGCAGGATCTGGATCCCGAAGGCACAGACCGAACTCACGAGCATCACGAACGTCACCGCTGCGCCCATGCGCGACGCGGTCGCGATCTTCCCGGACACGCCGAGAAACGGACAGATCCCGAGGAAGTACGCGAGGACGAAGTTGTTGATCAGGCACGCACCGATGAAGATGGTCCAGAGTGGATCCTGGTTCATGTCAGGCCGCCTCCTCTCTAGGGCCCGCCGCGTTCGCCTTCCGCTTCTTGAGCGCGTTGAAGACGAGGAGCCAGGCTCCCATGGTGAAGAACCCGCCGCTCGGCAGGATCATGATGACCCACTCCTGGAAACGTTCCGGGAAGACGTGGACGCCGAAAAGGGCGCCGTTCCCGAGCACCTCGCGAACGACGCCGAGGCAGAGGAGGGCGAACGTGAAGCCGAAGCCCATACCCAGTCCATCGAGCGCCGAGGCAGCGACCCCGTTCTTGGACGCAAAGGCCTCGGCCCTTCCCAGGATGACGCAGTTGACCACGATGAGCGCGATGAAGGCACCGAGCGCCTTGTGGAGATCGAGACTGATCGCCTGGATCGCATAGTCGACGATGGTGACGAAGGTCGCGATGACGAGGATGAACGTCGCGATCCGCACCTGCTTCGGAATGAAGTTCCGGATCGACGAGACGACGATGTTGGACATCACGAGCACGAACGTGGTGGCGAGCCCCATGGCGAGCGCGTTCTGCGCCGTGTTCGTAACGGCCAGGGTCGGACACATGCCGAGCACCTGCACGAACACCGGATTGTCACGCCAGAGCCCCTTGATGAACTCGTCGGTCGAACTCGGCTGGTTCTTCTGTCCGTCTGTCGTCATCGTGAACCCTCGAAGTCTCCACGCCGAGGAGCGAGGAGCGGCATCCAGTAGGCTGTGCTCTTTCTGAGCAGACTTCCGGTGGCCTTGGAAGAGATGGTCGCGCCCGTGATGGCGTCGATCTGCCACGGCGACGTCTTCGTGCCGTGCGGCACGACCTCGATCGGGTGGACCGGTTCCTTCCCCGCCGGATCGAGCGAGACGTCGAGCGCCTTGAAGTTCTCCCGGAACCCAGGGTCCTTCTCGATCTTGTCCCCGAGCCCGGGCGTTTCCTTGCTCTCCAGTACCTTGAACCCGACGATGGCGTTCTCTCTGAATCCGTAGCCGTAGAGCACCTTGATCACGTCCGCGTAGCCCATGCCCTCGGCTTCGATCGCGACGCCGATGAGGTCACCACCCTCGGCGAAACCGGCGTAGACCCGCTCTTCCCCGACCGCCGGAGTGTCGCTCGCGCCTTCGGGAAGCGGCACGAAGGCGTCGCCCTGGCGGACGAACGTCTTGCTCGATGCGGCACCCGGCAGCACCTCGAACACCGCACGCTGGAGGGCAGCGGCCCGATTCCGCGCGATGATCGGCGCCGTCACCTGGAACGCCGTCACGATGAGGAGGCCGCAGAGGAGCCCAACGCCCACCATGGCCCGATACATCCGCCAGGTCGGGACCTCCGGGGGCGCGAGGGTCGTCATCTCGCTCATGCTCTCGCCCTCCTCGGGACTCCGTAGACCTTCGTGCGGAACCAACGATCGAGGAGCGGCGAGATCGCGTTGCCGAGGAGGATCGCGTACATCACACCCTCCGGCATGCCGCCCCAGATCCGGATGACCACGACCATCACGCCGATGACGATGCCGTACACCACGCAACCGATCGTCGTCATGGGCGACCCGACCATGTCCGTGGCCATGAACATCGCGCCGAGCATGAGACCGCCGGAGAAGAGCATGAAGAGGGGCGCCGGATAGCCGGGATCGAGGAGATGGAGGACGGCGCTCAGTGCAGCCACCGTCCCCAGGATCGCGACCGGGATCCGCCAGTTCATCATGTTCCGGACGATGAGGTAGATCCCGCCGAGGAGGATGAGGACCGCACTCGTCTCCCCCGCCGAACCGCTCACCCAGCCAGTGAGGAGCTGCATCGCTTCGGTCGTCTCACCCTTGAACTTCCAGAGAGCGAGAGGCGTTGCACCGGAAACGGTGTCGTAGATCGGTTCGGCGAACGGAAACGTCAGCGTCGCCCCGGGAACGTGGGAAAACCGCCCCGGATCGAATGCCGGCATCCACGTGGTCATCGAAACGGGGAACGTCGCCTGGAGCACCGCGCGTCCGACGAGCGCGGGGTTGAACGGGTTCGAACCGAGCCCGCCGAAGAGCGCTTTCCCGAGCGCGATGGCGATGACGCCACCCACCACGACCATCCAGAGCGGCAGAGTCGGCGGAAGCGTGAGCCCGTAGAGAAGGCCCGTGATCGTCGCCGACCAGTCACCCAGCGTGGAGGGACGCCCCGCGACCCGGCAGAGCCACCGCTCCGTGAGGAGGCACGAGGCGACCGCCACGACGAGGACGAGGAGCGCCGAAAGGCCGAACGCGAACACGGAGAAGGCGGTCGCCGGGAGGAGCGCCAACACCACGTTGAACATGATCGTGTCGACACTGTGGCCGGAGAGCACGTGCGGAGAGGTACGGATCTCGAGAGTCTTCTTCGGGGCGGCCATCACTTCCCTCCCTCACTACCCTTGCCGCCACCGGAGGCAGGAGCCGAAGCCGCGGGCGCTCCGTTCGCACGGGCCGCAGCCTGCGCCTTCCTCACCGCCGCTTTCGAGATCCGGAAGTGCTGGACGAGCGGGATGTGAGACGGGCACACGAAGGAGCACGACCCACACTCGAAACAGTCCATCAGGTTGTAGTCTTCCGCCATCTGTTCGTGTTCCTCGATCAACGAGAGGAGACCGAGCTGGGACGGGTTGAGGAACATCGGGCAGGCATCCACGCAGTAACCGCAACGGATGCACGGATAGACGTGGCGATGCGTTCGCTCGGCTTCCGTCGTCGTAAACGCGACGACCCCGGACGTACCCTTCGTCGTCGAGATATCGAGGCTCG
>JAWKQE010000026.1:0-90383 GCA_041390305.1 Candidatus Eiseniibacteriota bacterium | reverse complement strand
CAACCTGCTCCGAGAAGGACTCGATCTTCCCGAGGTCTCGTTCGTTGCGATCCTGGACGCGGACAAGGAAGGCTACCTCCGCAGCGAGCGCAGCCTCATCCAGACGGCCGGCCGCGCGGCGCGGAACGCGATGGGGTTGGTCGTGCTCTACGCGGACAAGATGACCGGATCGATGGACCGGGCCATTCAGGAGATGAACCGGCGCCGCGAGAAGCAGGTCGCGTTCAACGAGGAGCACGGCATCGTTCCGAGGACGGTGACCAAAACGATCGAGGAGATCCTCGAGGCCACGAGCGTCGCGGACGCCGCCGAGAAGGGCGCGGCCAAGGAGGAGGTGCCGGCGCATCCCGAACATCTGTCGACGGACGACTACGTCGACCTCCTCATCGCGGAGATGAAGAAGGCATCGGAGGATCTCGAGTTCGAGCGCGCGGCTTCGCTGCGGGACCGGATCCTGGAGCTCAAGGGGGAGATATGAAGGGGCCGAAGAGGCCAGGACTCCACGAGAGCCCGGCCCATGAAGGAAACAAGTCGGACGAGATGGTCGCCTCCCTGGTACGTCTCGCCATCTGGGAGGACATCGGCCCCGGGGACGTGACCTCGCTCACCGTCGTTCCCGAGGATGCCCGCGCGACGGCGGAACTCCTGGCCAAGGAAGGCGGCGTCCTCTCCGGGCTCCGCGCCGCCATGGCCGCGATCGACGCCGTCGATCCGAGGGTGCGGGTCCGTCTCATCAAGAAGGACGGAGATGTCTTCGCGGCGGGGGAGATCCTCCTCCTCATGGAGGGGAACGCCCGCTCTCTCCTCACCGTGGAGCGTGTGCTCGTCAACTTCCTCCAACGGCTCTCCGGCGTCGCGACGATGGCGCGCCGGTTCGTCCAGAAAGTGGAGGGCACCGGAGTCGCCGTGGTCGACACGCGGAAGACGACGCCGGGGTTCCGGTTCCTCCAGAAGGAGGCGGTGGTGCACGGCGGTGGCGCGAACCACCGGATGGGCCTCTACGATGCCTACATGATCAAGGACAACCACATCATCGCGGCAGGTGGAATCACCGCGGCGGTGGAGCGTGCCCGGAGCGGTCCGGACCTCTTCATGATCGTCGAGGTACGGACGCCGGAAGAAGTGCGGGAAGCAGCCGCCCTCGAAGTCGACCAGCTCCTCCTCGACAACATGTCCCCCGAGGAGATCCGTTCCTCGATCGACGTGATCCGGAAGATCGAAGCGGAGCGGGACCTCCACCGGGTCTGGATCGAGGCCTCCGGCGGGATCACGCTCGACACGATCCGTTCCAAAGCGGTACCGGGCGTCGACATCATCTCGATCGGCGCGCTCACGCATTCCGCGCCCTCGGTCGACCTGTCCCTGGACTTCCGGCTGGCGAAGGTCTGATGCGCTGTCCTGAATGCCAACACGAGGAGGACAAGGTCCTCGAGACACGCGTGGTTCGTGACGGTGCGGCCATCCGGCGGCGGCGGCAGTGCGCTTCCTGCGGGCACAGATTCACGACCTACGAGTACGTCGAAGCGACGTCCTTCGAGGTCGAGAAGAAGGACGGCCGGCGTGAACCCTATCAACGGGAGAAGCTGCTCACCGGTGTGATGCGTGCCTGCGAGAAGCGACCGATCTCACGAGCGACGATCGAGGAAGTCGCGGACGAGATCGAACGCGAACTCTTCCGCGCCGGCACCGTGAAGAGCGACGACCTCGGCCGGCGCCTGATGGAACGGCTCCGGGAGCTCGACTCGGTCGCCTACGTGCGCTTCGCCTCCGTCTATCTCAACTTCAGCGACATCCAGCAGTTCCTCGACACGATCCAGGAGATGCCCGAGTGAAGTCTTTCTTCAAGAAGATCAAGGACGGTTTCAAGAAGACGCAGGAGGTGGTCAGCGAGGGGATCCAGGCGGCCCTCTCACGCAGCCCGAAGATCGACGAGGACCTCTACGACGAGATCGAGGCCGTCCTCCTGCGCGGAGACGTCGGTCCGGCGACGACGGACTACCTGCTCACCGAGCTCAGGGCGCGCGTCAAGCGCGACAAGCTCGAGGACTCCGCGCAGCTCTCGGACGCGATGCGCGCGATCATGGAAGACATCCTCACCCAGGGACGCGCGGCCGGCGATCCGCTCGCCGGATCCGAGAACCCGCGCGTCATCATGGTCGTGGGCGTGAACGGAGTCGGGAAGACGACGTCTCTCGCCAAGCTCGCGAAGCGGGTGCAGGAAGACGGCAGGACGCCGGTCATCGCCGCGGCCGACACCTACCGCGCGGCGGCGAGCGAACAGCTCGAGATCTGGGCGAACCGGCTCGGCGTACACCTCGTGAAGAGTCAGCACGGGGCGGATCCGGGTGCGGTCGCGTTCGACGGGGTCCAGGCCGGGAAGTCGCGGAACGCGAACGTCGTGTTCGTGGATACGGCGGGTCGGCTCCAGACCCAGGCCGGCCTCATGGGCGAGCTGACGAAGATCCATCGCGTCTGTGGCAAGGCGATGGAAGGTGCGCCGCACGAGGTCCTGCTCGTCCTCGACGCGACCATCGGACAGAACGCGATCTCACAGGCGCGGCTCTTCTCCGAGTCCGTGCCCGTGACCGGCATCCTCCTCGCGAAGCTCGATGGAACGAGCAAGGGAGGGGTCGTGCTCGCGATCTCCCACGAACTCGGCATCCCGGTGCGCTACGCGGGAGTGGGGGAGAAGGCCGACGATCTCGTCGACTTCGATCCGAAGCTCTTCGCCGAGGGGCTCGTGCCGAAGGCGGAGTGATCCGCGCTAGGACGCCGAGTCCTGCTCCCGATCGAGTTCGGCCCGACGGCTCTTCCAGTAGTCCGCGTTCGCGATCTGGTTCGAGCCGAAGAGCACCGACGGCAGGGTCAGGAACATCACCTGGACGTCCTTGAAGAAGCTGATCGAGTCGACGTACTCGATGTCGCGTTCGATCCGTTCGGGCCACGGGATCGCGTTCCGGCCGTTCACCTGAGCCCAGCCCGTGATGCCGGGACGCACGGTGAGGCGGCGACGCTGCTCCTCGTCGTAGAGCTCCGCCTGGTAGAGCAGTCCCGGGCGGGGACCGACGACGCTCATGTCTCCGCGGATCACGTCGAAGATCTGGGTGAGCTCATCGAGGCTCAGCTTGCGGATCACCTTGCCGACGAGAGTGATCCTCGAGTCGTTTTTCTCGACCAGGATGCCGGCTCCCTTGTGCTCGGCGTCGAGGCACATGGAGCGGAACTTCGTGAGGTGGAAGAGGCGTCCGTGGAGGCCCACGCGTTCCTGCCGATAGAGGACCGGGCCGCCATCCCCGAGCTTGACGAGGATCGCGATGAGGAGCATCAGCGGCCCGAAGAAGAAGAGGACGATCGCGGAGAGCATGAGGTCCACGAACCGCTTTCCGAACCGTACGTACGGAGTCGGCTTCGGCCCGGGAACGTCGTCCATCGAGTAGGGAACGCACGATCTCCGGCGCCGATGAGGACCGGGTCCTCGAGTCCGCAAAATCTGAGTTGGTCCTCGGGAGGCGATTCCGGACAACCGGGCGGGAACCGTCTCTCGTTGTTTATTCTTCGGCAATTTCTGCCGGTGCGTTGAGCGGCCCGGGCGTTCCCGCGAGACTACCGCACGGGGACCGGTCCACCTCGTCCCCGCTCTCGGAATCCAGGCTGACCCGCTCGCGGTCACCCCGGTGACGCCACCTCCCGCGTCCGTGCGCGGCTTGGGGCGGTCACCTGGAGCTGCTTTTGGGACCACGATCATCCGGCCGCTGGTCGGATGCCTCTGCTCCAGGGATCGCCGCGACGTCCTTCCAGTCCCGCGCGTGGGGATAGCCGGGCCAGAACGACTTCCGCACGTCGTGGGTCGATGACGTCGGGCGCGAAGACCACGAGCTCGCGGTCACCGGAGATAGTCACGGACGGACCGGGTCCCGGTAGAGCCGCACCCGGCCCGTGGAGGCCGATAGCCACGTCCGAGCGGGCAGGCCGCACTCACGATGAGCGTGCCACCGTCCTGAACGAGAGGCGGATTGCAGGCCCGATAGGCGTTGAACGCATTGCCGACCTGCAGCACTTCGCCGTCCTTCTGATACGCATTGAGGACGACGGCGTCGGCTCCCGGAGTCACCTCGGTGGCGAAGACACCGCGCGCGAACTCCACGGCAGCGCGGTGGGCGGCGACCGGATGGCCGAAGAAGTGGCCGAGCGGCTCGCGCCGGGCGCCCGGCACGATGTTGACGACCGCGGCGAGTCCCGCCAACGCGATCTCTTCCATCTCGGCGCGTGCCGTGTTGCCCTGGACGACTCGAGCCCCGCGCCCGACAGGCCCGTGACGGCGGGGCGGTGTGTTCGTAGAGCGTCTCGATTCCCGCGACGCCCGGGAGGACGATCTTGCCGCCGCCCCCGAACCCCGCGTACGGATGGGGGACGACCGACCCCACCGCCAGTTTGAGTTCGGCCTCGTGGAAGTACCGGTTGATGTGGATCGGGATGCCGCTCTTCGAGACCCCCAGGTCCACGAGGTTCTCGTACGGGTGGTGGTTCGAAACGTCACAGCGGTCCATGACGGACCGGCCGACCTTGTGCAGCATCTCCTGGCGATGCATCGGGCCGTGTCCACCGAGGGCCAGGATGACCCGCACGTTGGACGCATCGATCCCCGCGGCGCCGAGCTCATCCAACACGGCTTCGAGGACGGGACCTGCCTCGGCCGGGCGCGTGATGTCTTCGACGGCGATCGCGGCGGTGGTCTTCCCGCGCGCGAGCTCCGTCAGACTCGGCGACTCGATCGGCCCAGCCAACGCGTCTCCGAGCGCGGGGCCGCCCTTTGCGCCGCGTTCTCCGGCGATGGCCGCCACGTCGACGGTCCAGCCGGAAGGGAGCGCGAAGGTCCGTTCTTCCTCCTGCAGCCAGGCTCCCCACGGGAGAGTGAAACTCGGGTTCGTCGTCATCATGTCCTCTGTAGCGGCCGGTGGGAGGCGAACCTCCAAGACTACTTCGTCAGCTCCTCGAACGTCGCCAGAAGCCGGTGTGCGAGATGTTCGCGCTGGTACTCCTTCAGAATGTATTCGCGGCCCTTCCGGCCCATCTCGGACCGTTCCTCCGGCGAGAGCGCCATCATCCGGCGAATGGCGTCGGCCAGCTCCGTCGGCTGTTCCGGGCGTGTGACGAAGCCGCAGCCCGCCTCCTGGACGAGCTCCGCCATCTCACCCTCGGCGCCGACGACGACGGGCCGTCCGGCCGCGAGGTAGTCGAAGATCTTGTTCGCGAGAACCATCTTCTGGAACGGATGGTCCCAGGTCACCACGATGGACGCGCTGCCGCAACGGATCTTCTCGAACGCGTCCTTCTTCGGGACGGCGGGGCAGAACTCGATCCGGGTGAGGTTGTCCCTCTTGGCCCGCTCCATGAGTGCGTTCCGTTCGTCTCCGTCTCCCACGAAGAGGAACGAGACGTCCTCGTCGCGGAGGAGGCATGCGGCGTCGAGGATCTGCTCGAGGCCGTTCCAACGTCCATGGGCTCCGACATAGACGACCTGGAACACGTCCGGCTCTGCCGGAGGGGCGTCGACTTCGGTCATCCAGTTGTCGACTCCGTTCGGAACGCAGAGCAGCTTGTGCTCCGGGACGCCGTGTTTCCGAAGTCCATCGACGATGCCGCGGGTCACGCCCACTACCCGGGCCGCGCTGGCGTAGAAGCCACTCGCCAGACTCGAAGCCAGCCGGGTCGGCCAGGACCTCTCCGGCAGCACACCGGCGATGATCGCCGAGTCCGGCCAGAGGTCACGCACCTCGAACACCCAGGGGACACCCCGCAGGGTGGCCAGAATGCGTCCGGGCAGGCCGACCGTGAGCGGGGTCGAGGAGGCGTAGACCAGATCGACCGATCCGGCCCGGAAGAACGAGAAGAAGCCCGCGCTGATGGCGTAGGACGCGAAGTTCAGGAAGCGTTTCCGGAAGGAACCGCGGATTCCGGCGAACGACCAGACCCTGAGGATCCGGATCCCCTCGACCTCGTCCAGGTGGACGAGCTTCCCCTTGAATGGCTCCGGAACCGTCAGTGTCTTGTGGTTCACCATTCCGGTCACGATGAGCACGTCATGACCCCGGTCCACCCAGGCCCGAGCGAACTGGTAGGCGCGCGAACCGCCCGGCTCGTGCGGGAGGTTGAAGTACTGGACGAAGTAGACGATGCGCAAGCGGAACGACTCTCCTTGGGCCCTGTGGTCCTGCGGCGCTACAACTGACGGCTCGACAACCGGTTTCGCAGTAAAGATCGGTGCCGATCATAGAGATCCAAAGGGGCGACGCAAGCCGCGAATCCCGAACCGGATACGGCGGCCCAGCAGGTGGAGTGCCGTCAGACCTACCAGGTAGATCCGACCGGGGGGCCGTGGGGGAGACCGACGGCGGACCGCCGGGAGATCGTGGGGAGGCAGGCGGCTGAGCCGGGCCATCCCAAATCGTGCGGACGCCGTCGGAAGCCTTGCGAGTCGGCGGGTCGACTCTCCTGACTTGGGTTCGTCTAATGCATATGAGTAGAACGTTGAAGCGCGACTTATGTGATTCTGGTTGCGACAAGGATCCCGAACGTGGATCCTTTCTGACGGTTAGTTAGTGAGTGTTTACTGATTTCTGGCGCAGAAGGAGATCTCAGATGATCGGAGTCGAGAGAACTCCCATCAGTTGGGCGCGGCCATGGCGCGCAGGTCCCTGGTTTGTGGTCCTGGTGCCTGCGATGACGGCTCTGGCTATCGCCACCGTGGGAACCGCGCTTGCCGGTGACAGCAAGCTCATGCCGCCGGC
Source organism: Candidatus Eiseniibacteriota bacterium (assembly GCA_041390305.1). GTDB lineage: Bacteria > Eisenbacteria > RBG-16-71-46 > CAIMUX01 > CAIMUX01 > JACKCR01. Next base: position 83,595 of record JAWKQE010000026.1, on the reverse strand, counting down.
CTTGTCCTCGGCCCGGTACGTCGGGGACGACGAGTGTGCGGCGTGCCATGAAGACCTCCTTCCGGCCCACGAGTCCGGCTATCACGGCGGGATCGAGCCTTTCCAGGCTCCGCAAGGGCAGACGGGCTGCGAGGCGTGCCACGGTCCCGGATCGGCTCACGCCGAGTCGACGGAAGCGGGCGACATCGTGAACCCTGCTACCGCGAACGCCGCCCTCGTCGCGGAACTCTGTCTTGGCTGCCACAGGAATGACGGCCTCGACGGACACGAGCACTCGGAACATGCGCTCGGGGACGTCTCGTGTGCTGGCTGTCACGAGGTCCACGGATCGCAGGAGCCGGGGTTGCTCCAGGCCGCCGAGCCGGAACTCTGCGCCGGCTGCCATCAGGATGTCCGTGACCAGATGTTCCTGCCCTCCCACCACCCGGTGCCGGAAGGCAAGATGGTCTGTACCGACTGCCACGACATCCACCGCGGTGGATTCCAGGGGCAGCTCGTGGGCGAAGCTCCGAACGAACTCTGCTTCAGCTGCCATGCGAACAAGCAGGGGCCGTTCGTGTACGAGCACGACCCGGTCATCGAAGACTGTTCGATCTGCCACTCCGCGCACGGAGCGGTCGCGAACAGCCTCCTCGTCCAGAACGAGCCGTTCCTCTGCCTGCAGTGTCACCAGGCGCACTTCCACGCCACCCTCCAGGGCATCGAAGGCGAGTTCGAGTCGCTCGAGGGATACGGCGGCGTTTCGCATCGCGACAGCGCGAAGCAGGCCATGCTGACCAAGTGCACGCAGTGCCACACCGAAGTCCACGGATCCGACCTACCGTCGCAGTCCATTTCCGGAGGCGGCGGGGCACTGACCCGCTGAGAGGGAGAACGCCATGAGAAGAAAAAGTACCTGTGCCGTCTTCTTCTGCGGCCTCGCTCTCGCCTCCTCTGGCCTCGTCTGGGCCGGTGAGGAACCCGAGGGGTCGCAGCTGGAAGGAACCGCACGACTCGGATCTCACGTTTCCGCCGTCCAGGACCTGCTCGGTCGAGTGCGCGAGTACGACCAGGGACGGGAGGAACTCCAACCGGACCTCATGCTCGAGCTGTTCGGATACTCGGGATGGAGCCGGATGGCGTTCGAGGTCGACTACGACGACGAGGATGTCCTCCAGCTCGGAGCAGACGTCGAAGTCGGCAAGTACGTCGACGCGGAGTTCGCACACCGCTCCTTCATCCACCACCTCGATCACGACCGCCTCGGCAACCTGAACTGGCGGGAGTATGTCGGGACGGGGGATCAGGGACAGGACCTGCCCGGTGGGAAGATGGTGACGCACGACGACACCGACCCCTACGGCAAGTACTCGGTCCGCTACTCGGACACGCGGCAGTCGGTCGAGGTCGCGATTCCGCACCTTCCGGGCACGACCCTGAAAGGGAGCTACCGGGATCAGGTCCGGTCGGGAACGCGCCAGACCACGGGCGTCGATCACTGCTCGAACTGTCACGTCCGGTCCCACGGCGCGATCGTCGAGGAGCAGACGCGGGACGTCGGTTTCCTCCTCGCGACGGTTCGCGATCGCGTGGCCGTCTCGTACGAGTTCGGAGCGCGGGACTTCGCGAACAAAGCCGAGCCGACGCGCAACCACTTCCAGCAGGCGCGTCATCCGGTCAACGGGGGATCGGCCGAGGAGTTCGCGAGCCGTCTCAACTACGACAACGCGACCCTCGTCGTGAGCGACGCTCCCGACGTCGAGAAGCGGACGCACACGGTCCGTGCCTCGGTCGACCTGCCGAAGTCACAGACCGCGCGTGGTGCGTTCAGCTACTCGAAGACGACGAATCTCGACGCGAACCTCGAACTGACCGCGAACTCCGCGGCGCTCGGTTGGGCGGCTCCGCTGAACGAGAAGGCGCGGGTCACCGCGAGCTTCTCGCGTCGCCAGCTGGAGAACGATCCGGTCGACATCGACATGAAGAATTGGAGAGAGGGACGTGCCGGCGGCGGTCAGGACTTCGACTATACGCGGGAATCGGTCTATGACCGCGTAGAGATGACCGGAACCGCGAAGCTCCGGTACGCACTCCGTCCCGGCCACACCCTCGGCCTCGAGTACCGCTTCCGGTCGATCGATCGGGACAACCTCGAACTCGATCCCGACGATCCGACCGAGACGCAGACGGTGCAGAACCGGATCCGCGGTACGTGGAACGGCCGGCTCTCGGCCGGGATGCGCTCCCGGGCGGCGGTCGAGTACGAGATGACGAGCCTCCCCTTCGTGAACGTCGACGGGATCTGCGAGGATGGGATCGGCGACACCATCGATCCGATGGAAGGCCAGCCCAACAACTGGATCTACTACTTCCAGCGTGAGCGGTACGGAACGGGAGCGGCGGCGCCGAACAAGGCGCTCCGGCTCGAGGCGAACCTCTCCCGGAACCTCGGGCCGAAGGCTTCGGGCAACGTCTACCTGAATGCCGCGAGCGAGAAGAACGACGACCTCAACCTCTTCGACTTCGAGCGGACGACCTACACGGCCGGACTCTCTGCCTACCTCGTACCGAACGAAAAGGTCGTGTTCGCGGGCGGTGGTTCGATCGGGAAGACATCGTCGAGTGCCGTGTTCTGCGCCACTGTCATGGATGGCTGAGCGGGTCACCTCGAAGGCACCGTGGGTGCCTATGAACACTTTGGATCCGCCTCTGACGTCTTCGACAACGATACCGAAATCGCGACCGTCTACCTCACCGGCCAGTTCCAGATCGACGCCCATTGGTCACTGGACGTGAACGGCTCCTTCACGAACTCGAAGGCGAAGTTCGATCCGATCGAGGTCTCCGTGCCAGAGGAGACAGTCGTGAAGGCGGACTACGACTTCTCGGGCATCAACGAATACAGCGACCTCGAGTTCAAGCAGCTCGAAGTGGGCGGTACGCTCAACAAGATGCTCTCGGAGAAGGCGTCGGCCTATCTCGGCGTCACCTACTTCGGTCTCACCGACGACGCTCCGTACGTGTACGGCGACGTCTCGGGCTCCGTCCTCTACACGAGGGCAGGATTCCAGGTGCGTCTCTGACGGGCGCACCTGAGTCCAGCTAGGCCGCCCGGGTTCTGGTCAGTGTCCCGGGCTGGAATGAGAGAAGGCCCCGAGTGTGATCGGGGCCTTCTCTCACTTCTTCGCCGTGGCCGGCGCCCAAAGCCGTCGAGTGCCTGCTCCACCGTGGATGTCTGGTGCTCAGGTCGCGTTCCGCTGGCGGCGTGGGTCGCCAGCATCGAGTTCCGACCCCGACGACCTCACTCTTCGCGGAAGTCGGACTTGATCCGTCCCCAACTGCGTTCGATCAGCGGGACGACGCAAGGGTTGGGATCGCACGGGACGTCGTCCCCTACGTACGTCCCTCCGAGATCCGTGCACACGGCGAGGGAGAGAACAGTGCAGACACCGTCGATACAGCACGCTCCCGTGGGTAGGGCCGTCGGGCAGGGCAGGTGCCCTGGCATGTCGTAGAAGCCGATCCGGCCAAAGTCCGCGATCGGGTCGAGGATCGAAGGGACGCTGTCATCGGCGAACACACCGCCTTGGGCCGGATGCGGGACCAAGGCGAACTCCATGTCGACGCCGTAGTAGTCATATCCCGCGAACCAATAGAGGCTCGTCAGCTGGCTCTGCTGGGCTTCCGTGAACGTCACTGCGGTTCCCGCTCCAGGGTCCGGCCAGTCGGGGCTCGCGAGTTCGAAGTCGGCGCACTTCTCGAGATTCAGGAGGACGAGATTCTCGGCGTCGTAGTCGATGCCGAAAGCGACTCCACTGAGCCGTGGCGCGGAGCCATCGGGGAATGCCGCGTACGCATACCAGAGGAACGGTGCAACGCTGTCTATGTGGTATGGAGCGCTCGCGCAATCTGTGAGTGTGGCGTAGGGGCAATAGTCGTCGTTGTCGGTATCCGTGTAGCAGTTGATGTCTTCACAGAGGCCGAGGATCAGGGTTCCACCGGCGTTCGGACCAGCGGCGGCGCTCGAAGCGAAGGCCAGGAGCCCGAGAAGCTGCAGTGTCCGGTTGGGAGCGAGGTGGCGGGAGGCCGCGGAACGGGACTGGGACCGTGGATGCAACGCAGAGAGAAGCCGCATCGGATACCTCCTCCAGGGCTGGGAGCAACGGGATCAGACCAACAATGAGTCTACGCGGTTGGGTTCAGTCCAGCAACCGAGGCGTGGTGGTCCCGGGTCCCGACCGTCGAAAGCGGTTTCCCGAGCCATGGCCTCGGTCGATACTCAGCCGACGTGTTCCGCAATCCGAAACAGAGACCGGGCCTAGCCTCGGTGCCCGCGATGGCCATTCCGTCTTGCGCTTTCTTCCCGGCAGAGACGTGGACGGCTCTCTTGTGTGCTGGTCGCCGGTGTTCGCTCGTACTCCGAATCGTGCGTGTGCTCGGCTTCATTGCCATCTCGTGTGGAAGTGCGCAGTTGGCTTCGGCCGGCGCCAGCCTGTCATCGGCTGCCGCGGGTGATCCGCGTGGGGCGCCACCGTCGGATACACAAACCGCCGTCACGGGATCTCCATCGGGCGTGGATGTCGATGACGACGCCAAGACCATCCAGGCAGTCCAGAACGCCATGCTCCGGTACAACCAGGGCGCCGAGCACTTCCCTCTTCCCTTTCTCGAGAGCCAGGACTTGGACCTCCTTGCGAACGGCGAAGTCGTGGTCCTGACGAAGAAGCTCCCCATGCCCGGGGACGGAGAGGAAGACCTTCGCTATCGCTCGATCGCTCTGCGCGTGGTCGACGAGCCGCGTGAGGTCGTGTGGCTTTCCGCACTGTCTCCCGATCTCACCGAAGACGGTCCGGTGATCGAGGTGCCGTTGTCGGATCCGGCGAAGCGTGAGTACCGTGTCTACCAGAGGATCACTCTTCCGTGGCCGATCAAGGACCGCCAGTGGGTCATCGACGTCGACGTCGATGTCGAGGCCTCTTCACGAACGGGCGGACTCGCGTGGGTGCAGTGGTGGACTCTCGCTCGGGACGGTGAGGACGCTGCCCGCGAGGCGCTGGAGAAGGGGATCGTTCCGGGTTTGGGCGGCGACGACTTCGGGTCTGCCGTCTACCTACCCGCCAATACCGGCGCCTGGATCGTCATGGAGCTCAGCGACGGTCGCACGCTTCTCGCCTACGAGCTGACGCTCCTCATGGGCGGATGGATCCCGGACGCCCTGGGGCGACGGTTCGCGCGTGCCCAGCTCGAGGGACTGCTCGACGAAGTCGCGGAGTTCGCCCCGGAGCGCGCGGAGACCTACGACCCCAGTCGACGCGTCATCTTCGACGGCTGGGGAAACCCGGTGGAGCCTCGACGGTCGGCAAGAAACCGATGAAGTCGACGGGTCAGGTGCCGATACTCCCCCGGGGCATGGGGTGGAGGCCTTCCACCCGCAGAGGGCGCGTTCTGGCCGTTTCTGGTCCGGGTCCGAGAGGACCCACGGGATCGACTGAGGTCCCCCAGCGAACGTTGGAACCCGCCCAGGCGTAGGTGTCGAGCGCGAAGCTCCCCAGTCGGGCCCGACACCTTCGCAGGTCGGTGAGGTCACTCCGCCGCTCACGGCTTTGCCATCCCGATGGCGGGGCCACTCCGTTCGAGAACATCACGAGGAGACATCGAGCCATGACGAAGGCGCTGTGTACCATCGCGGCGATGATCGCGGTCATCGCCCTCGGATGTAGCTCCGAACCGACCACTTCACCGGGATCGAGCGATGCGCTCCTCGGTACGGGCGGTTCGGGGACGAGAGTGGACGCCGCGGGGGACGGCGGTGCTTGTTGTCTGGTCGACGGATCCTGCTCGATCCTGACCGAGACCGAATGCACGGAATCAGGCGGAACGTATCAAGGCCAGGGTGTCCTCTGTGACCCGAACCCGTGCCCGCAGCCTGCCGCCACCGGCGCGTGCTGCTTCGATGACGGCTCGTGTGCCGTGACGACGGAAGCCGATTGCGGCGGTGCGTACCTCGGTGACGGTACGGTGTGCGACCCGAACCCGTGCGGTTCCGACGAGGACCAGTACGAAGGGTGCGGCCTCGGCTTCTGGAAGAATCATACGGATGCCTGGGAGCCGACCGGACACGGGACGTCCGACGAAGTGTCCTCGATCTTCGAGGTGCCGGAGGAACTCGGCGACTTCGGCAGCGACTCGCTCATGGAGGCGCTCAAGTATGGCGGTGGATCCGGTGCCGAAGGTGCGGCCAAGCTTCTGCTTCGGACCGCCGTCACGGCCGCGCTCAATGCGGCGCACCCGGACGTGAACTACGGTCTCGCGGAGGCGGAGATCGTCGAGATCGTGAACGGCGCGCTCGCTTCGGGGAACCGACGCGAGATGCAGGATGCGCGCCATGCCGTCGGTGAGTCGAACGGCGGCTCCTGTCCTCTCGAGTAGCGCTTCTTCGTGAGATCGGCGTGTGGGGTCGGCCTCGGGGCCGGCCCCATGCCCGGCAACCGCGTCACGACTCCCAGCGAGTCGGCCCTACTTCACGCGCACGATCCGCTGGACGAGTTCCGCACCGTTCGCTTGGACGCGAACCCAGAACACTCCCGCCCCTGCATCGCTTCCGTCGTGGCCGCGGCCGTTCCATTCGATCCGGTGCGGCCCGGGAGAGAGGCGTCCCAGCCGTTGCTTCGCGACGAGTCGGCCCTGGGCGTCGTAGACACCGTAGCTCGTGTCCGCCGGGCGGGGGAGATCGAGCCGAAGGTAGACGACGTCACGGCTTGGGTTCACTTCGGGGAACAGACTGAGCTGGCCTGTAGGAGCCGAGTCCAACTCGTCGATCGCGGCGGGATCCGCACCGCCCACGGTGTCCGCGACCATGGCGACGGGCGCGGCCCGTCCGTTGTCCGTCCAGACGTCGGCGAAGAACGCGCCCGCGTCGTTGGTGTGGTTCGCCAGCTCGAGGAACTCCACGTGCTCCTTCGACACCGACTGGTAGTAGAGCGTCGCGATCACCTCGGAGGCCGATGTCGGCAACTCGTACGTGGCGACGTCCCAGTTCTGTCCGTCCGGATACCGAGGGACGGGCTGGGCCAGGTCGGAGTCGACGGGTTGTCCGCCGAACGTCTCGAAGGCGGCGTTCGTGAACCCAAGCGGTGGGATCCGATTGTCCTTGTAGATGGTGTCGTTGAGCGCGAAGTGGAACGTGGGGCCCGGCTGCATGCCGAGGGTCGGAGCCAGCGAGTGTGAGATCCCCATCTTGCCTTCGTAGACGCGGATGTCCGGATCCAGGATGAGGTTTCCGGCAATGCCGTAGGCTCCCGACTGATAGACGATGTCGCCCCCGGTGTCGCGGGCCACGAGGTGGATCCACATCCGACGTCCCTCGGGGAATCCCGTGGGGAGCTTGTGCCCCGTCTGGTTCGTCACCGTGACCGTGGCGAGCTTCATCGAGTCGAGATCCGCCACCTCGAGCGTCAACAGCGCGGCGCGTTCGAGCATGCTCTTCGCGCGGTCGGACGCGTCGGAGAGCGCCGCCGGGTCGAGGTCTCCCGGATAGAGGGCCGCGAGGGTGACGGGCATCCAGCTGCTGCCGCCCATCATGTCGTGGAAACCGAGGTCCTGTCGCTCCTGGCCGATGATGGCGCCCTTCCCGACCACGTCGGGCATGTGGCAATCCTGACACGTCGAAACGAAGCCGTCCGGCTTGTTCCCCGCGAAGAGCGGAGCAAACACACCGTCTCCGATCGCGTACTGGCTGTTCTTCCACTCGCTGTAGGTGCGCTCGAGCGGCAGGATGTCCTCGGAGTGGAGGCTTGCCGCCTTCTCGTCGAGCGGGCCCATCGCGTAGTCCTTGGGACCGACGCGATCGTAGAGCGGATTCGAGACGTCGTGGCAGGTGCCACAAAAGTCACTCGACCAGAAGAACGACGACTGCAGCCAGGCGTGGGCGGGGGAGCCCTCGGGATAGGGACCGCGTCGGCGCGGCTCGGGATCGATCACGAACTGGCCGTTCGAATGGTCGGTGGGAACAGACCGGAGTTGCTCGAGGACGAGGAGGTCCTCGGGAGGGCTCGACCCTTCGACATAGTTCGGGTCGATCATCGCGTGACAGACGGTGCAGGAGACGCTCTCGAAGTCGACATCGACGAGGAGCTTTCCGTCCGTCGGGTTGCAGCGTCCCGCGAGCCAGCCGCCCGGCGTGTGGCAGCGAAGGCAGAAGTCGCCGGAGGAGGGAATGTCCTGATCGGCGATGGCGAGGGAGGCGAGGAAGAGGGGATCCCGCGCGGCGTGCCCCATCATCGTCCCCATCCAGGCGTGACCGGGCTCTGCGTCGGCATCGTAGCCGGCGTGACAGGCGGTGCACGCGCTGGCGGCGTCGACGTCGTCGACACCGAAGGCCGGCGTTCCCGGCATCTCGAAGTCGCGGAGTGTGGACGACACGATCCCGAAGCGAGGAAGGATCACGAACGAGTTGTCGTTCGTGTCCGTGCCGGTGTTTCCCGCTGCGTCGTATGCGGTGACACGGACCCAGGCCGAGTCCGTCGGGGTGTTGTGCACGTACCAGCTGAAGAGGCTGACATTGTTGGACAGGTAGCGCGCGATCGGAATCCAATGGTCGTCGGTTCGCGTCTTGTAGTGGAGGTCGATCCTGGTCACGTGGACGTCGTCCGTGGCCGTCCAGCGGACGCTGTTGATCGAGCCGCCGAGGAGTGCGCCTCCCGACGGCTGGAGCAAGGTGACCTGCGGCGGAGTCGTGTCCACCGCGAGGGCAGATGAGGCGACAAGGAGCCCGATCGCACCCAGGGTGCGACCTCGGCGAAGCCGTGGAACCATATGGAAGCCACCTCCGGGTCGTCTGCTCAGATCCGGTCCAGCAGCGGCTGCACAGGAGTGTGCGGTACCGATGGGAGGCGAGTCCATCCTCTCGTTGCGGCGACGAGTGAAATGAGGTCCGCGGCCCCTCCCGGGACTCCGAAGGGTCGTGTCCACCGGTCGGATTGGGCCAGCCTCCCTCCGAACGGGTCGATTGCAGTGTCCGCCGAAGCACGCCGGCACGGGCCCTCCGAAGAGAAGGGCCGCCCCCCGTCGGGGAGTCGGCCCACCACCTGACCGATTCTCGGGGCGGCTACCTCACCCGCACCACCTGCTCCCGCAGGGATTGAGGCCCTGCCTCGACACGCACCCAGAAGACGCCCGATCCGACGTCCCGTCCGTGATCATCGAGTCCGTTCCATTCCACCGGATGGGGACCGCCGGGGAGCTGGCCCAGGTCGGCCCGATGGACGGAGCGTCCCTGCGAATCGAACACCTCGAGGCGGACCGGGAGCGGCCGCGGCAGGTCGAGGCGGAGGACGATCCGATCCCGGAACGGGTTCGTCTCCGGGAAAAGGGCGAGCACGGCCGGGGTCCCCGCCGGCTCGACGCCCGTCACGTCGAGGTCGATCGTTTCGGTCGACATGACGATCGGTGCGCACCGGCCGTACGTGGTCCAGTGGCCGTACATGTCGTCGCCCGTGGAGTCGGTCGTGTTCTCGTCGCGGAGGAACTCGACGTACTCCTTCGAGGTCGACTGGTAGTAGAGCGTCACCGTCAGCGTTCGTGCCGAGGCCGGGAGCGCGTACGTGGAAACATCCCAGTTCTGGCCGTCCGCGTACCGTGAGCCCGGGCCTTCCCAGTGCGGATCGACCGGGAGTCCGCCGAACGTGTCGAAGTTCGCGTTCGTGAAGCCGAGCGGAGGAATCCGATTGTCCTTGTAGAGCGAGTCGTTGAGCGTGAAGTGGAACGACTCTCCGCCCGGTCCCGCGCCGAGCGCGCCGGCGAGCCCCGGGGAGATGCCGAGCCTGGCTTCGTAGATCCGCGCGTCCTCGTCCTCGGTGAGGATGCCGGTGGCTGCGTCGTACGCTCCGGACTCGTAGACGGTCACGCCGCCCGCGTCCTTCGCTTCGACGTGGAGCCACATCCGGCGACCTTCCGGGTAGCCCGTCGGGAGCTTGTGTCCGGTCCGGTTCGTGACGGTGATCTCGGCGTCATACCCTTGCCCGGTCGGCGTGGTCACTACGTCTACCTGCGCCGCCAGCTCCAGGAGCGCGACGGCACGGGCGGCGCCGTCCGCGGCCTGGGTTGCGTCGACGTCGGCCGGCCGGATCGCGGCGAGTACGCCGAGCATCCAGCTGCTGCCGCCCGTGAGGTCGTGGAAACCGAGGTCCGAACGGATCGGCGCCCCGATCGCACCCCGTCCTTCCACGTCCGCCATGTGGCAGTCCTGACAGCTGGAGACGTAGCCGTCCGGGAGGTTGCCGGCGAACTCGGGCGCGAAGACGCCGGTGGAGGCGAACTCGCTGTTCTTCCACTCCGAGTAGGTGCGCTCGAGCGGGAAGAGGGTGGCGGAGTCGATCGAGGGCGCCGCTTCGTCGAGCGGCCCGGGCGCGTAGTCCGGTCCGGACACGCGCTCGAAGACCGGGTTCGAGACGTCGTGACACGTTCCGCAGAAGTCGCTCGACTGATGCACCGGAGACGGGAGGAACGCGTGCGGTGGGTTCGCGTCGGTGTACGGTCCGCGCCTTCGGGCCTGCGGGTCGACGACGTACTGACCGTTCGAGTAGCTGTCCGGCACGTCGAGGAGGGCGAGGATACCTTGGTCCTCCGCCGGCGAGACGCCACCGACGTAGACCGGGTCGACCATCCGGTGGCAGAACTCGCAGGTCACCGCTTCGAAGTCGGTTCCCGTGAGCTGCGAGCCGTCGGTCGGGTTGCTGCGGCCGGCGAGCCAGCCGAACGGGGCGTGACAGCGGAGGCAGAGGTCACCGGACGAAGGCGCGTCCTGCTCGGCCACGGTGAGCGCGGCGAGGAAGAGCGGGTCGATCATCGCGTAGCCCATCATCGTCCCGCCGAATCCGTGGGTCGGTTCGGAGCTCGGATCGAACCCGCCGTGGCAGACCGCGCAGGTCGTCTTGCTGGAGAAGCCGATCACGTCGAACGGCTGGGATCCCGGCATGTCGAAGTCACGGAGTGTGGTCGGCGCGATGCCGTCCATGATCTGGAGGATCGTGTAGTAGGCGTCGTTCTCGTCATCGCCGGACTGCCCGACGGCGTCGTAGGCGGTGACGCGGACGTGGCCCTCGGCCGTCGGCGTGTGATGTACGAACCAGCCGAACGTGCCGGTGTTCGCGAGTCCCCGCGCGATCGGCTTCCAGTCCTCGGAGTCGTCGGTGCGGTAGTCGATGTCGACCGACGTGACGCCGACGTCGTCCGTCGCGACCCACGTGACGTCGTGGAGCGTTCCCCCGAGCCAGGACTCGCCACCGTTCGGAGTGAGCACCGTGACGACCGGCGGCTCCACGTCCGCGTTCGTCGACGGCGTGAGGTACGCGTAGAGGTCGGTCGGATCGACGCCGGTCACCGAGCCGACGTTCGTCGCATCGAGTCCGGGGAAGGTCGGCGTGTTCGTGTAGGTGCTCGTGTCCGTCACTTCGACGAGGGTGGTGTACCCGTCGCCCTCGGCGTCGATGTTCTCGACGCTCAGGATGGCGTTCTTTCGACCGGTCGGGTTGTTCGGGAAGTTCGGGAGTGCGGCCTCGACCTGTAGGCCGAACGGATTTCGCGTTCCGCCGCCGCTGAAGTCGAGGTGGCAGACACCGCAGTGGTCCGGATGGCTCGGAACGTCGACGAGCTGGGTGCCGAGCGCGTTCGGGTAGGCGCTGAAGAACGCGTCTCGGATGTTCGAGCGCGCGTCCGAATTCGAGGGGAAGCCCACGGCCGCCAACGCTACGCCAACGGTTGCGATCGTGAGGTGCCGGGAAAGGGAAGACATGGGGGATTCTCCTCGCGAGTGGACGAAGCCGCCGAGCCGGAGAGGCTCGACCCGTGGCGCGAGGTTGGGATCGACTCGGAGGCGATGCTCGGGGTCTCGAGAGACGCTCCGGACCCCAATGCGGCGCTGGCCGCACGAGCCCATCGACCTCGCCACGGTCCATCCATGAGACAGCTGCGGGGGGAGTGTGGGCAAGTAGGGGAAGGTGCGTAGGAACTTCGCACGGCGTACGCACTTACGTGCAGCGAAGCCCCCCCGACACCTTCCCCGACGGTAGACGGCCCGGCCCGAAGGCCTGATACACGACCCGGCACGAATCACGCATTCCTTACGCATCTTGCGATCGTTCCTCGACGGTCGACTCGAGCGCAATCCACCCAACTGCAGGAGGGCCAGCCCATGTCCATCGCTCCCACCCAACTTCGCTACGAACGACGTCGGCTTCCTCCGAGGGAGGGGAGATGCCGCGGGAGCGGATTCTCCGCGACGGGGCCGAGACGCTGACCGATCACGAGCTGCTCGCGGCGGTGCTGGGGACCGGATTCTCCGGAACGTCGGTGCGCGAGGTGGCGGAGAGCGTGCTGCGCGAGGGCACGCTCGAAGCGATCGCACGGATTCCCGCGCGCGAACTGAAACGGTTCCGTGGACTGGGCACGGCACGGGCGGCGCAGCTCATGGCCGCGCTCGAAATGGGCCGGCGGGTCTATGGGCGGGCGGGTGCGCTTGGTCGGCCGATCCGGACGCCGGCCGACGCGTTTCCGCTCATACAACACTTCGCGAGGGTACAGCGGGAGCACTTCCTCGCCGTGATGCTCAACACACGGCATCTGCCTCTGGGTGTCGAGATCATCTCGATCGGCTCCCTCTCGACGAGCATCGTCCATCCCCGGGAGGTCTTCCGACCGGCCATCAGTGCCGGGGCCGCGAGCCTGATCCTGGCGCACAACCATCCGTCGGGAGATCCGAGCCCAAGCGAGGACGATCTCGAAATCACACAGAGACTGCGCCGCGTCGGGGAGCTCGTCGGGATCGAGATCCTCGATCACCTGATCCTCGGTGCGGGGACGCCGTTCTCGATGAAGGAAGCGGGGCTGATCTAGTGCGGGAGTCGTGTGAGGCTGTGTCGGGTCCGATCGTTCGGAACCCCGCGTGTTCGGGCGCTCCCGCGTTCGTTGCCGCTCCGTGCCCTCCATGCTAGTCTGCCGCGGCCGCGCGGTCGCGGCTACGCGTGGCGGCCGTGCAGCCGCGAACGAACGGGGGAGTGCGGTTGTCGACCTCGAGTGTGCTGCCGGAGTCCCGGTCCGCGAAGGGAAGCCGGGCCGGCCTCCTCACCGATCGCGTCGTCCTGACTCTCCTCGCGCTCGTCCTCTTCCTGGCGTTCAAGCTGCATCAGTACGCTGCGTTCGGGGTCCACGGCGAGCTGGCGGACTTCGAGTCGATGCTCTGGAGCGTCGTTCACGGTGGACCGCTCCAGAAATCGCCCGACGCGGCGCCCTTCTTCAGCCAGCACGTCTCGCCGGTGCTCTACGCGCTGGTTCCGGTCTACGCCCTGGCGGGCTCTCCCTACACCCTCCTCGTCGTCCAGGCGGTCGCCGCGGCCCTCGCCATCGTTCCCCTGCACATCCTCGCGGCCTCCCTCCTCCCCGGTCGCGTCGTCGCTGCGTGCGTCTCCGTCGCGTTCCTCCTCTACCGGCAGTTCCACTACGGCGTGCTCTACGACTTCCACATGGAGATCCTCTACCCGCTCCTCTACTTCTCGCTCTTCGCGGCGTTCGAGAAGCGGCGCTGGGTGCCCTTCTACCTCTTTCTCCTCCTCACCGTGTGCGTCAAGGAGGACGCGAACCTGGCCAACCTCGGGCTCGGGCTCTACCTGATCCTCCGCCGGGAGCCGCGGCACGGGCTCGCGACCCTCGGTTTCTCGGCGGTGTCGCTCCTCCTCGCGGTCGGCGTCATCATTCCGCACTTCAGGGAAGGGCTGCCGGACTCGTACCAGTTCACTCACTACTGGTCCGGCTACGGCGCGACCCGGGCGGAGATCGTGCGGGCGATGCTGAATCCACTCCGCCACCTGGAGGTGATCTTCACGGGCTACAAGGTCGGGAAGATGCTCACGCTCTTCTCCGGGCTCCTCTTCCTGCCGCTCCTCTCCTGGCGCGCCGCGCTCTGCCTGGTCCTTCCCGGCTGGTTCATCCTCTATTCGTCGGACAACCGACTCATGAACGCGCTGCTCATCTACTACGGCCTACTCGTCATCCCCTTCCTCTTCTACTCAGCGCTCATCACGATCCGATCCCTGGGCGCCCGGTGGCCCCGGAAGTCTGGCCGGATCGTGCCGGCGGTCTCGGCGCTCCTTCTCCTCACCGTTCTCGGGAACTCCCGGGTCTTCAAGCTGATGAATCCCGAGGAGTGGCGGATCGATCCCAGGTATCGCGCGGCCGAGGAGATGATCGATCGCCTTCCGAGGACGGCGCCGGTCGCGGCCCAGGTCGACCTCCAGTCGCACGTCCCGGCGCGGGAGTGGAGGGAGTTGATCCCGCGCGGCATCCCCCGGGCCGAGTACCTCCTCTTCGACACGGCCGGGAGCAGCTGGCCCCTCTCCCGGGACGAGAATCTGGCGCTCGTCGACAGCCTTCGCGCCGCCTCCGGTTGGACGGTGCTGGACGACCGGGAAGGGTTCGTTCTCCTCCAAAGGGCAGAGACGGGGCACGAGTCAGGGCTCCAGGACTGATCTCTGCGTACGCTCTCCCCACCTTTCGGGAACCTCGTGCTAGGCTTCGGCGTTGCTCGACTCTCGAAGGAGGATCCGTGAGCCGTAGAGACGCCAAGAACCGCCGTGCACACTCCAGCGCCCCCTCCACCGGACACCGGCTCCTGGCCGGGGTGTTCCTGGTCGTCGCACTCGCGGCGTCCGCGATGCTGGTCGCTCACCACCTGGGCGGCGGCCTTCCCGGCTGTGGCCCCGAGAGCGCCTGTGACAGTCTCGCCCGCACGGTTTGGGGACGGGTTCCCGGGATCGGCTTCCCGACCGCACACGTCGGCCTGGCCTTCTTCGCCGCGCTTCTCGCCGGCTGGGCCCTCGCGGGCGGACGCCTCGTCGGGGGCATGAAGCTCGTGGGCCTCCTCGGCGGACTCGTCTCGCTGCTGCTCCTCGGCGTGATGGTGGCGGAGCAGAAGCTCTGCCCGTACTGCCTCGTCGCGCACATCGGGAACCTCGGCTTCCTGGCAGTCTCCCTCGTGGGCGGCCGGTCGGGTTCCCGCCGCGACGCGGAGGGCGCACCCAAGGGGCTCCTCGCATTCGGCGGCGTGTTCGTCGCCCTCACCGCGGTCCTCGCCGTGGTCGAGTCCCAGACCCAGGCTTCCCGTGACGCCGCCGCCGAGGCCGAGCGGGCAGAGTCCGTGGCCCGGATGACACAGGCCGCCCAGGGGGACCTCACGTCCGAGGATCCCGAGAAGCGTTGGGGCGAACTCGGCTTCCGGGGACGGTTCCTCCACGGCCCCGAGACGGCGCCGATCCGGATCGTCATGCTCACGGACTACCAGTGTCCCGACTGCCGACAGGTCGAAGAACAGATTCGAGCGGCACTCGAAGCAAGGGATGATATCCAACTGTCGATCAAGCACTTCCCGATGTGCAGGGAGGCGGGCGGCGGAGAGCTCTGCAACAAGTACCTCTCCCGGACGCTCCACCGGAATGCCTGCTGGGCGGCCCGGGCCGCGGAGGCCGCGGGAATGGTCGGCGGCGATGAGAAGTTCTTCGACATGCACTTCTGGCTCTTCGACCAGGAGGGCAACTTCACCCGCGAGGAGCTGGACGCGCAGGTCGCGAAGCTCGGCCTCGACGCCACGAAGTTCTACGCGGCGATGGAAGGTGCCGAGTCCCTGGCCCGAGTCCGGGCCGACATCGAGGACGGACATGACCTCGGCCTCTACTTCACGCCGATGGTGTTCGTGAACGGAGTCGAGCTGAAGGGATGGCAGGCACCCACCGCGGTGAGCCGGACCATCGCCGACGTCGCGGCCGCAACCCCCCCGGCGCGGAAGGCCGGCTCCGACGTACCCGCGTTCGCGCGCGAGAAGTTCGTTTCGGACTGGGAGGACTCGGGCAAGCGGCGACTCCCCGTCGACAACACGCCGCGCGTGTTCGGTGCCTCCGAGCCCAAGGACGGAGCACCGGTTATCGACGTCGTCGTGTGGGGCGACTACCAGGAAGAGAACACCGCCGCCGTCGACGTCGACATCCGGAAGTTCCTCGAAGGACGGTCCGACATCCGCTACCACTTCCGTCACTACCCGGTCGATCCGAGCTGCAACAAGACGCTCCCGGCCAACGTTCCCGCCACGTCGATCCACCCGCGCGCGTGCTGGGCGGCCCAGGTCGCGGAAGCGGCTGGGAAGGTCGGCGGGGAGGAGGCGTTCCAGAGAGCCCACGTCTGGCTCATGGAACACTGGGACGAACTCGACACGAGCACGCTCGACGACGTCGCCCAGGCGACGCAGATCCGCCTCCCGCAGCTCGAGGCCGCGATGGAAGATCCGGCCGTGCAGGCCGCGATCGACGAAGATGCGCGGGCCGCGCAGTCGTTGGGTGCACGCTCGATTCCGCTCGTCTACATCGACGGGAAGTTCGCCCCGCGGGTCCGGATGGACAACGAGACGGTCATCGGCTGGATGCTGGAGGCGGCGACGAGCGGCCGGCGCTAGCAGCCCGCTGAGCCCTAGCGGGGCGTCCGCTGCACGATGATCCGGCAGACTTCGGAGCCGTCCGCCACGCTCACTCGGGCGAAGAACACTCCATTCGGCACGGTCCGGCCCTGGTCCGTCTCGAGATCCCACGTCAGCTCGTGAGGGCCGTTCGGCATCTCTCGGTCGACCAGCGTTCGAATCGACCGCCCCGCCAGGTCGTGCACGGTCACCCTTACCCGAGCCGACCGGGCGACCTCGAAGCCGAGCACGCAGCGATCGGCGGCCGGACTCGAGGACCAGACCGTACCCGGCACGAGTGCATCGATGGCTCCGTCCTCACGAGACGGATCGCCACTCTGTCCGTTCGGCGCCGCATCACCGGTGGCGTTCGGATCCGCGTCCGGCTCCACTCCCGCCGGCCCGAAGTGGAGCATCGTGAACTCGTCGCGGACCACTCCCTGGTCGTCCAGGAAGGTCAGGTGGAGACGAAGATCCTCGATGTCGAGGATGACCGAGCCGAGTTCGTTGAGCGAGGTCAGCATGACGGGGTGGTCGAGCGTTCCCCCACCGGTCTTCGACGAGCTTCCTGCCACCGTGTAGACCGTCCCCGCGTGCGGCGTGGACGGTGGCTTCTCGTACGCGCCGTCGCCCGACTCCGAGCCGTCGCCCGCGTCCACGATCATCTCGGGAGTGAGCTCGTTCGAGTACCCATAGTGACCGTCGAGGAAGTACGAGCGCTCATACGCGTGACTGTGGCCACAGAGGACCAGGTCGATGCCGCCGGCCTCGAGGATTGGGAGCGCGTTCTCTCGCATGTCCGTCATACGGCCGGAACTGTCCCCATCGTCGTCCGAGTCGTGCGACCCCTTCGTATACGGGGGATGGTGCCAGAACGCCACCTTCCACGGCTGATCGGTCGCCGCGAGGTCCTGGGCGAGCCAGGTGAGCATCGCGCCGTTGGGGCTCCGGTCCGAGGCGTCGGAGTCGAGACAGATGAAGTGCGTGTTCGCATAGTCGAACGAGTAGTAGGCCTCGGTCCCCGAGGGGAGTCCACCTGCCTCGCCCGCGGTCGGGAGCGTGAAGATCTCGTAGTAGTCGTTGTTGTCGCCGGCGTGGAGGTCGTCATGGTTGCCGCGGGTCGGCCACACCACGGTGCGCTGCAGGATCCCCGCGTAGGTATCGAAGACGGCGGCCTGGTACTGGTCGTCCGTTCCCGCATCGTACGCATTGTCGCCCAGCATGAGGAAGAGGTCGGCCGGGTCGGCGCCGGCGAAGCCGAGGTAGGCGTCCCGAACGTCCCGGGCGCTCTGGTTCGCCTCCCCCGAGTCGCCGACGATCCAGGCACGGAAGGCATCCGTCGTTCCCTGGGGCGGCGAAGTCGAGAAGAGGTGCTCCGTGTTTCCACCGACCAGCACGGAGTCGCCCGTTCCAACGGCGTAGTAGTACGTCGTGCCCGGCATGAGTCCGCTCAGGAGGATCTCGTGTTCGGTCGTCGCGCTTCCGTCCGACACAGACTGCGTGAGCAGTTCGGGAGCGGATCCGTAGTCGACCTGACTCGCCGTCGGGACGTTCGTCCGCCACCGGACGACGACGCCCGTTTCCGAGCCTGACTGGAGGTACGGCCCGCGGAGTACTGCGGGAGTCTCGTCCAGGTACGTGACCTCTGCGTCCCAAACGAGATCGCTGCTGTCGCCACTTCGTTGGTGGACTTCGGCCGCGAGGTGATTCGTGCCGGCAACCAGAAGCGGTGCCCAGGCCGTCAGGTCGTAGAACTCGTACTCGGCCCCTTCGTGACTCTCGCTGGCGTAGGTGCCCCAATCGACGATCCCGGAAGGCATCGCTCGTCGCAGAACCTCCACGCCGTTCAGGTAGACGATGACTCCGTCGTCATAGCGAGCGCGGATGAAGAGCGCCGAGACGAGGCCCGGGTCGGTCGGCAGGTCGAAGGACTTCCGGAAGTACTCGGTCGGATACTTGTCGAACGGATCGGGTCCGTAGGACAGCGTCGTGACGATGAAGGAGTCCCCGTAACCGAGCGGGCCGGGACCGTCGCTCCACGCGGAATCGTCATAGCCGGGAAGGGACCAGGACGTACCCAGGTCGACTCCGCTGTCGTCGTACTTCCATATCCCACCCTCCGGCACGAGGGTCGCGGCATCGCTCCTGCCGGCGAAGAGGATCACGAGTCCCGCCAACGCGGCGGCCAGTGTTCCAGCCAGTGTTCTGGCAGTGCCGAGCCCCGTCAGCAGGGCGGCCGGAGCGCTGATGCCCCGGCACATCGACGTGCGAATGCGACCGGTCAGGCGAGAGTCGATCATGGTGCCATCCTTGGTGTGTCCACGAGTGAGGTGTTGGCGTCGGCGCAGGTCGAGAGGATCTCCGTCGCCCGAACTCTGCGCGCCCGATCGTCCGGCGTACTCCGTCCTTCCTGTTCGCGCCGATCGAGTCGCGCGGCGAGATCGATCGCGACATCGGCAGCGTCCGCCCAGTTGCCGGAGGCGAGGAGGATCTCCGCACGAAGTTCGAGGAGCGGCTCCGTCCTCGCGTAGAACCGCTCGAGGCTCGCGAGGCGACGGAGTGCGTCGTCCCATCGGTGGAGCCTGCGTGCTTCTTCGATCGCGCGGAGTTCGAGGCCGACCGAAAGTCCCAGCCGTACCTGTGCTTCGTCCAGGACCCGGAGCCCGTCCTCGGAAGGGAGGAGCGTCGACAGAGTCAGGAAGTCGTCGGGTTCCGGAGCCGGATCCAGACCGAGCGCAGTGGAGTAGTCTCCGATGCTGGCCGTCGTGTCACCGAGCGCGAGCCAGATCCCGCCACGGAAACGGTGACCAGCGACATCGTCGGGATGGTGGGCGAGGAGCTCTTCCAACTCGCGGAGAGCCTCCGATGTGTCCCCGCTCGCGGCCGTGATCTCTGCCCGGAGGAGGGCGGCGTTTGCGGTCCGCGGGCGCAACGCTTCGGCGCATTCCACTTCCACCTTTGCCGAGTCCAGACGGCCGGTCTCGAGGAAGAGCCTTGCGCGTTCGAGGTGGGGACCTGGGTCGAAAGGGTCGTGCGTCGACCAGTCAGTGAGCCGGCCCAATCGCGTCTCGGTCGTCCCGTGGGCGAACGATGGCTGCACCTGGTTCGAGTGCAGCCCGAGAAGCGCCAACGTCGCGAAGGCGATCGCCACGATAGCGCGGAACGATCGCGTGGACTGCACCGAGGGCCTCCATTCCCGTCCGCGAACCTCCGTCGCGGAAACTTACAGCGCGGTCCCCGGCTGTGAAACGAGCCATCGGGACCAGAAGAGATGGGGAGACGAGCGAGGCCAGTATCCAGGACAGACGGGCCATGAGGCAACTCCCGGTGAGGGAGTCGCCCCTAGGGGGCACGCCGGCCAGACCTTCATCCGTGATCCGAAGTGCCTCCTGGAACGGCGCCTCGAAGGTGCTACCGAACCTTGACGAGTGTCCCCGAAGCCTCGGCGCCGCCGGTGACGATCCGGTAGAAGTACGTGCCGTTCGGAAGGTCGTGGCCCCGGTCGTCGCGCCCATCCCAATGGAGGGTGTGCCAGCCGCCACCGTCGAGGCCGTGCCGGAGTTCGCGGACACGCCGTCCATGGACGTCCACGATTCCAGCCTCCACCCGGGTCGGCTCCCGGAGTTCGTAGCGAATCTCGACACGGGGGCCGAACGGGTTGGGCCAGGCCAGATGGCGGATCGTCGTCGGGAGGGTGTGTTCTTCCAATGGTGCGTCGGAAGTCGCTCCGTGGAAGCCGGTGATGGTGCGGTAGGTACCGGTGAAGTCGAGGATATCGAAGAGTGCGAGGTTCTCTCCCGTCACCGGATCGACGGCGGTGAATGCCGTCGGATTCGCTCCGCCGTCACCGATGACGTAGAGGAGGTCGTTGGGGCCATCCGTGATGTCACTCGGACTGGTCGGGAGTGGGAGCGACGAGAGGTCGAAGGTGACCTCGTTCGTCGTGGGGTCGTACACATCGACCTTCGTGTCTCCCGACGTGTTCCGGAGCAGATAGAGGAGGTCGCTTCCCGGTCGCCCGGTCATACCGTCGTACGTGCCGGTGGGAGGGTCGAGTGTGGTCCAGGACTGGTTCGTCCCGTCCGGATCGCACCAGCCGAGCTTGCCGGTTCCGCCGAGGACGAAAGGCCGCCCACCCGGCCCATCACTGATCGCGACCGGATTGGTGGGCTCCACGATTTCCAGCTCTCCCGTGACGACAGGCACGGACGGATCGATCCGATCGATCTGGCTGTTCCCACCCGTGTTCCGTACGCCGGGCATTAGCTCGCCGGACAGATTCGTCACGTCGATGACGTTGCCGTGAATTCGCCATCAACACGGTCGTGACCGTCCTCGTCTCGGGATCCATGATTCCGAAGCCACCATCGGCCCACGGCGTAGAGATGTCCGTCCGCGTGGATCGGTGATCCCACGCGCGGATTGCTCACGTTGTTGTCGAGTTCGAAGATGCCGGGAGCAGGAACTCCAGCACGAGGTCGAAGCTGTCGATCTTCGTCAACCGCTCGTGTCCCTCGCGATGAAGACGCTCTCCTCCGGTTGGAAGGGCAGGGCTTCACCCGGGATGGCGGAGTGACGGAAGTCAGGGAACTGGAGCAGGCTCCGCGTCTCGCCGTAGTCTCCACTCCCGAAGATCGAGTCGTCGACCGTGTCTCCGATCTGGATTCCGTCGAACGGTTCGACTCCGCCCAGAACGCCGACGTCGACGCCGAGGATGTCGAAGCTGAGGCCTGAGGGAAACGACTCGCCAAAGTCGATGAGGATGCGGAAGTCGTCCACACCACTGTCGACGTTGAGTCCGAACGCGATCGTGTTTGCGTTGATGAGGCCGATGAACTCGTTGCTGCTCCCTCCGGACGCGGCCTCGAACCCCCGTGCGGACTCGGAGTAGCGATCCGGGTCCGTCCCCACGCCGAAGATGGCGTCCGTTTCGGTGAAGGCACCGTCGTCGGCCGCGCCGCCGAGATCATCGCCGTTCGTGATGATCCCGAGAATCGACACGGACTCGGGGAGGACGAGGAGCGCGGAGACGGCATCGTCCGTGGAACCGTTGTTGTCGACGAAGAGTCGCACGTAGATCGATTGCACATAGTCGTGCGCGCCGCCCGGTATGCCGTAGGCGGAGAGGTCGACCGGATCGGCGCCGTAGAACTGTTCGCGAACCACGACCAGGTCTGCGTCGGGGAGCGGTGTGGCTTCGGAGAACCCGCTGTCGACGTAGGGCTCGACTCCGAGGGCAGCGCTTGCCGCGCAGAGCCATCCCATCCCGCATCCGTAGAGCACGATCCGCTTCATGTCGAGTTCTCCCAGGGGTTGGGAGGATCAGACCCCGACGGCGTGGTGCGCCGGGCACTGGCCTCTCCGCGTCGCATCCATCTCCGGTTTCACTGGAGTACGCGCAGAAGGTGTGCCCGGATGGACACGGAATCGGTCGACTCGGTCGAGGATTCTGTGATCCTCGGAGTCGAGGCCCGATGCGGATCGTGGGGGGGACGCGGTATGATGGGGACGTCCCCAAAGAGAGAGACCCAGATCGGCATGAGCGGCCAAAGCGGACAGGCGTCCGCTGCTGGCGGGAGCGCAGAGATGTTCCTGGTTCGGCGGTCGGTGAGAGTCCCTGTTCGTGTCTCTTTGCCCCCGGAGTTCGCCGGGATCCCTTGGTATCTGCGCCGTCCCCCGCGGGTCCGGTTCCGTGGTGGCGTTGGGATGGCTCTCACCGTTCTGGCCTTCGGCAAGGTCGGAGACTCCCAGGCCGGGGAAAGGTCCCCTTCCGCCACCGAACTCGAGTTCAACTACCGGCTCGTCTCCGTTCTGGGCCTCGACGTCGTCCTTCCAGCGGTGTTCGGAGATGCGTCGACGCGGGAAGCGTTCCGACCGGACGCGTTCGGCAGAGTACACCGGTTGGATGTCGGCGGGATGACCACCTGGGTCTGGATGGACGGCGACGATCTCGTCGCCGCCCTGGACGAGAATGGCGACGGCCGGGCAGAGGGCGCCGTTCCCGACGAGATCGACGACTGTTACGTGATCGACTATGGCGCCAACGGCACCATCGATCGCGTCGTCGACTGGGTGGATCTCGATGCCGACGGTTCGGCCGATCGACAGATCCTCTACGCCCTCTACGGCCGGGGCGGCCATGCCGGCTCCCCGATGACTTGCTTCGTCGTCGAGCAGACGGACCCCGATCGACGCTTCTGGCACCTCGAACGGTGGGAGTATCAGCAGCCCACCTGCCAGTTCCTCTGCGACTTCAGTGGCGACTCGTACTTCTCCTGGGGACGATACGAGGAGCGCAGCGGCCGGTGGGGCTCCTACATCGAGAACCCGTTCTCCTTCTACGACCCGGACGGAGACGGGATCACCGAAGAGGCCGTACAGCTCAGCGGCGACGGCAACTCGATCCCGATCGCGCGCTGGAGCTTCGATTCCGACGACGATGCGCGGCCCGGCGCCGAGTACGACTATGACCTGTCCGTCACCGCGGTGGGAAACGCGCGGGTCCCCTCCCCGTACCTGGACGTCGTCGATCTGCGGGGCGGAGGGATGAGCCTGACGTCGTCCCGCTTCGCACGCGTATGGGTGCGGGAGACGAAGTGGCCGCGTGCCGTCCTCGTCGTCGACGAGAACGACCGGAACGTCGATCCCGGCGATCCTCTGGGCAGGGAGCGGTGGGAAGGAGTCATTTCCGACGCCCCTCCCGGATTTCCCGCGCTCGGTGGACCGACGTGCGGGCGGCTCAACAAGCGCTACGAGAGCTTCCGGGGGGGACGCCGACTCCTGGAGCTCTACCGGAGCCCGGTCGACGGGCGGATCCACCTCCGGGGCGCGGAAATCGGTGACCTGCTCATCGACCGGGACGACGACGGGGTCGCCGACGCGCACCTCCGCACCGAAGACCAGGACGGGGACGGGTTCTTCGACACCTGGAGCTACGACATCGACGCCGACGGAGTCTTCGAATCCGTCGTCCAGTACCCGGCGGGCGATGTCGAGCTGATCCCTCTCGACTGGGCGTCGATCCGGGAGGCGGAGCGAAGGATCGCCCTCGCCTCCGGTGGTCTGACGCAGGCGGAACGGTTCGCGCGTGACGTTGCCCGCTGGACGGACGCCGGACGGTTCGTGCCCTAGTACGGACGTCGCCCGTTGGGATCCGGCCATCGGGCGACTTCGTTGCGCTCGTGGGCCGAGGGGCCGGGCTTCATGTGATCCTCGAAGTACGCCGAACTCAGGGCCGAATCTGGTCCGTCGCACCCTCACCGACGACGGTCGTCCAGGGCCGAATCCGCCACGACTGGATGAGGCCGTTCCGCACATAGGGATCCGATGCGACGAACCGCTCCGCCGCTTCGGGCGAGTCTCCCTGGAAGAGGAGAACGGCGCCGTCGACCGGGTCCGAGAGTGCGCCCCCGAGGATCAGTTCCCCTCGCTCCACGGCTTCCCAGGCGAGCATCAGATGCTCCGAACGATAGGCCCCGCGGCGCTCGAGGTAGTCCGGTGCGGTCTCGTAGAAGAGTAGGTAGTGCATTGGATCTCCTCGCCCGAACCGGGTCTCGGGCCGAAGTCCCGGCCCGATGGAGTTCTGGATCGATCAGGTCCGGTTGATCGGACCCGACTCGCAGTGACAGGCATGCCCTAGGGCTCGGATCAGCGAACGATCACGAAGCTCTCGCCCGTCACTCCAGAAGCCATCGCGGACACGGACGTAGTACCGTCCGCTCGGCAGTCTCAGCCCGGTGAGGTCGAAAGCCTCTCGCTCTCCCGCGTCCAGCCGTCCGTGGAAGAGCGTCGCGACGAGACGTCCGCTTCCATCGTACAAGGTGGCGCGGACCTGACCGCTGCGTTGGGCGCGGTACTCGAAACGAAGGCGTCCATTTGAGGGGTTCGGCACGGCGCGACCGAACGCTGCGTCGAGCGTACCGGCCGGTTGCGGGTCCACCCCGGAAGCCGGCGCCTGATCCCGGACGACGAAGACGTCCTGGTTGCCGCTCGATGTGAGTTCGAGGTTCGCGGGTCCCGGGTCGAAGTCGTTCGTGCCGCGGAACGATCCCACGACGTAGGTCTGCGCGGCGCCGTCCAGCGCGATTCCCTCACCGATGTCGGAATCACCACTGCCGGTGTCCGGATAGTGATAGGCGTGACGGAACTCTCCCGTACCCGCGTAGCTCGCGACGAAGACGTCGAAGGTGCCTCCGATCGACGCGTCGGCGGGCCCGGGATCGAAGTCGACGGTTCCGGTGAACTCTCCGGTCACCCAGGGGTTCCCCTCGTCGTCCAGGGTGACCCCCAGACCCCGCATGTCGTTGCTGGTCCCGAGCCCGAACGCGAACCGGAACGCGGCAACTTCCGTGTAACTCGCGAGGAAGAAGTCCCGGTTTCCCGCTGACGTCACCAGCGCCTCGTCAGGATCCGGATCAAAGTCGACCGTGTCCCGGAACTCGCCGGTGACGAAGACGTTGCCCGCTGCGTCAGCGGTGACCGCGCGTGCGATGTCGTCGAAGGGGCCGCCGGCCGCGACGACCTGAGAGAGGCCTCCGGTCGACGTATAGCTCGCGACGAAGATGTCCAGGTTTCCCTCCGAGGTCCGTTCGTTGGCGATGCCGGGGTCGGGATCGAAGTCGACCGTACCGCGGAATGCGCCGGTCACGTAGCAGCCGCCCCCGGCGAGGGTCGCGATGCCGTAGCCGGCGTCGGCCAGAGTTCCGCCGATCCCGACTCCGAAGCGATACGCACCCTGTCCCGAGTAGCTCGCAACGAATCCGTCGGTGACTCCGTTCATGACGACCGGCGGATCTCCAAACGGTCCGTCGAAGTCCGTGTCGTCGTTGATGACTCCGGTGAGGTACACATCTCCCACCTCGTCCACCGCGAGGGCGGACCCGAACTCGACACGGTTGACGATTCCCCCGCCGAAGTTGAAACCGAACCTGAGCGAACCGCTCGAGTCGTAGCTGACGAGGAAGACGCGCCCCTCCTGGGGATAGAGAAGGAGCTCTTCGGGG
The DNA here is from genome assembly GCA_041390305.1 of Candidatus Eiseniibacteriota bacterium. Lineage (GTDB taxonomy): Bacteria > Eisenbacteria > RBG-16-71-46 > CAIMUX01 > CAIMUX01 > JACKCR01. Next base: position 58,122 of record JAWKQE010000026.1, on the reverse strand, counting down.
CTCGGATCCACGTCCACTTCGGCGCCTCGGATCTCGCCGGTCACGAAGACGTTCCCATCGCCGTCGACGGCGATGCCGTTGCCCTCTCCGGGAAAGGAGAGGGCCCAACGCAGGGTACCCGTAGGGGAGTAGCTCGCGACGAACACGGCCTCGTCGTTTCCGGCCGAGAGCTCGAACACGCCCGGACCTGGATCGAAGTCCACCACTCCGTTGAAGTAGCCGGTGATGTGGAAGTTCCCGGAGGCGTCGACCGCGATGGCCCGCCCGACGTCGCCCGAGCTACTGCCGAGACCGAAGGCAAGTTGAGCGCGCGCGGCTGTCGCGTGAAGCGACGCAGCCGCCAGGTGAAGCACGATCCAGAGGACGTGCAATGGCTGCACGGGAGATCGCATTCGAGGCCTTCGCTGGAGTCGGAAGTTCGAGCGGAGTCTGCTTCAGCCCCGCTCTCGTCCCGACGAGGGTAGCGGGTTCGCGGGTTCGTGGTCAAATCGGAGGCGGATCGGGTCGAGGGAGGTAGGACCGGATCACGATGAAGGGACAGGATCGAGCCGGATCGAGACGACAGGACCCGGACCGAGATGGCTGGCCCATTTCGCGATGACAGGACAGGATCGATGCGGTCGGCCCCGGATCGGGTCGAGACGACCGGCCGGGCCCGGGACAAAGAGACGCACGATGCGATCCATGTGCACGGCGCATCTCGCTTGTGTTACACTACGCGCGGCCTTTCGGAGGAGACCGTATCGACCGGTTGTTAACGCGCCTTTGAATCCAGACCCGGCACCCGCCTTCATCGCGCGCATCGGCACAACCGGAGGTTCTTCATGAACCGCTTCCCTGGATCTCCCTGGTCCGCCTTCCGCCGCCCCTCCAAGGATTTCACTTCTCGTTCGCGCGTTCTCGCCGCAGCGTGCCTCCGACTCCGCCCGACCCTCCCGTTCGTCGTCCTCCTCTCGCTCTCGTCTGCATCGCTTCTCGCCATCTGGTCGTGCAGTGACGACGAGCCGGGGCCGACCGACATCGAGGAGCCGGGAGATCCGCCCGAGATCGCCGCGCTCGTGCTCTTCGATGACTTCGGGGAGTTCGGTACGGTCACGTCCGACACCGCGCCGGATCCGATCCTGATCCTGGAGGACGACCCGACGAGGATCTCGATCCGGGCTCTCGACTCGGAGGGGGAGACGATCGCCGCAGCCGCCCTCGACGGGTTGGAGTTCGTGACGACCGACCTGGACGAGGACGTCCTCTTCGCGCAGGCGGACACGGTGGACGGGACTCCCGGGGTCTACTGCGTCGGGCTCGTCCCTGCAACGACCGCCTTCCGCCTCGAGATCCGGAACGAGAGTGTGACGACCTTCCGGTCCGCGCCGATCGCAACTGAAGTCCACTCCGGTGTGAGTGACGTCCGCGTGGTCGGGCCGACCGAAGAGCCCCTCAGCGTCGATACGCCTCTCACGTTCTACGCAGGCGACGAGTTCGGACCGCTCGAACTCCGCTACACCGATACCGCCGGGACTCCGATGCCGCCGCAGGACATTGCGCGCTTCGCATATGTCCAACTCCTCTCGACCTCCGAGGCGATCGCGACGACGGGCCCTGAGGTCGGGGGAGATCTCACCTTCCAGCTGCATGCGGCAGATCGGGGAGATGCCGTCTTGGTCTCGCGGCTCGTGCATCGACGAACAGGAGCGCTCCTCTGGGAAGAGTCACTTCTGGATGTCACCGTGAAGCGGGCGTGGCGAGTGTTCGAGGACGGGCCGAACGGGAGAGTGAGAGACCTCGCCGCGACCGTCGACGGACTCGTGGTCGCGGGCGAATTCACCTCCGTGGGTGGCTTCGCGGCAAACGGAGTGGCCCTCTGGACCGGGGAGGCATGGGCACCGATGGGTTCCGTGCCCGGCGGCGTCTCGTCGCTTGCGTACGACGGCGATCGACTGGTTGCGTCGACCTTTCTGGGCCAGGTGGTCGAGTGGAACGGAGCGGATTGGGTCGCCATCCGGGACATCGAGCCAGGACGGACGGTGTCGCTCTGGAAGGGAGCGGTGCTCACCGTCGGGGACGCGGAGGAGTTCTGGACGTCGCCGGGCGGCTCGTGTTGGAGGCTCGGGGGGATCCGCGTCATCGGCGATCGGCTGTTCGCGATCAGCACGTGCACCTCGACCTTTCCGATCGGCACCAGCCATTCGGCCGCCCTCCAGGAGCGGGTCGGGAACCATTGGCGGACCGTGGACGTCATGGGCGGGGAGCCCCAGGGACTGTGGGACGGCGTCATCTGGTTCGTCGAGGGGTGTGGTGAGTCGGCCTACTACTCGGCGGGCGTGGTCGGTGTCGTCACCGCCTCCCATGTCTATCGGGTCGGAGAGGGCGACCCCGAGCCGATCTCCTCATCCGTCGGGGCCATCCACATGACTTGCCTCGACGGCGACTTCTACCTGGAGAGCCTCGACCGGCATGTCTACCACTCGGCGAACGGGATCGACACGGACATCGGCGCCATAGAGGCCGGGTCGTCGTACATCAATGCGATGGCGAGCTATGGCGGCGTGGTGTACATCGCCGGACGGATCACCAGCATCGACGGGCTCAGGACGTCGAACTTCGCGTCGTGGAAACCATGAGCGGTTTCCGAGGGAGGAACATGACGCACCATCCCGCGTCTCAGTCGCTACGTCGTCAGATCGGGCTGCCCCACGAGAGGCCGGGCTTCGAACGCCGGATTCGAACTCTCTTCGCCATCCTCGCACTCGTCTGCCTGCCGTCGTGCGGCAAGGACGACCCCGCTCCGACCGACGTCCCGGACCCCGGGGCGGAGATCCACCCGAGATCGCCGCGCTCGTGCTCTTCGATGACTTCGGGGAGTTCGGTACGGTCACGTCCGAAACCGCGCCGGGTCCCATCTCGATCCTCAGTGGGGAGCCGACCCAGGTGTCGCTTCGAGTTCTCGACTCGAGTGGTGCGGAGTTGTCGAGGATGCGCTCGAGGAGTTGGATGTCGTCGCGCGGGACGCTGATCCCGATCTCCTCTGGGCACTCGCGGACACCACGGACGGTGAGCGGACGGTTCACTGCGTCGGTTTGGAGGTCTCCGCGGCTTCGTTCCGGATCGAGGTCCTGGACGGCGAGGAGACGCTGTTCCGGTCTGCGCCGATCCGCGTCGAGGTCCATCCGATCGTGCACGGGCTCCGTCTCCTCACCGAGGACGGGATCCAGATCACGGCCGAGGACTCGCTCACGCTGGATGCCGGCCGGTCGTTCGGGCCACTCGAGCTCCAGTATCTGGACGCGGAAGGCGCGCCCATCTCGGCGGAGGAGGTCGAGCGGTTCGCCGTCGTCGAGCTCGATACCGATTCGGACTTCGTCTCCGTGGAGGATCCGAATGGGGGCGGGGATCTAGCGTTCCGGGTGCTCGCCGAGGAACCAGGGGAGGCTTCGCTCGACTCACGTCTCGTGCAGACGCGAACCGGCCGGATCCTCTGGCAGCAGCCCCTGCTTCGGGCTCACGTGCGGCGCGTCTGGAACGTCTTCCCGGACGGACCGAACTTCGAGGTCTACGATCTCGTCGCGACGCCCGATGGACTCGTGGTGGGAGGAAGTTTCAGCAGAGTGGGGGACTTGAGTCCGGTCAACGTGGCGCTCTTCACGCGAGAGGGGTGGAAGCCGATGGGCGCCATCCACGGAGGCGTGAGACAGTTCGCATACGATGGTACCCGACTCGTGGCGTCCGAGTTGTCGAGCCGTCGGGTCGTCGAGTGGACCGGCGAAAGCTGGATCGACACGGGTGTCACCACATTCGCCTACGGGATGGTGGGACTCCGGAACGGCGAGATCGTCACGCTCCCATCCGTCGAGGAGTTCTGGCTCCCTCCTGATGGCGAATGCTCCTGGGCTCTGGAAGGTGTGAGAGTCGTCGGTAACCGGCTCTTCGCCATCGCCGGCTGCTACGGCGATCGTCTCGAGCACTCCGCCGCGCTGCAGGAGTACGTCGAAGGCACGTGGGAGACGGTCCACCTCGCGCTGAGTCCGGGATTCAACTACCACGAAACCGTCAGATTCGTAGAAGGCTGTGGGGAGTCCGTGTACTTCTCGGCGGGGAACCTAACGTCGTTCCCTTCCGGCGACGTGTTCCGGATCGACCCAGGAGGAAACGAGCCGATTCCCTTCTCGGTTCCGGTCGGCGCGATGACCTGCTTCGGTACGGACTTCTACATCGTGGATCTGGACGAAGGGATTCATCGGTCGTCGGGTGGTGTCGAAACCCAGCTCGGCAGTCTTCCGATCGCATCGTCCATCTCTGCGATCGAGGTCTACGACGGTGAGGTCTTCGTCGCCGGGAGGTTCCGTGAGATCGATGGGTTCTCGACGCGGAACTTCGCTTCCTGGAAGCCGTGATGGAAGTGTGTCGGTCACCGTTGCTTCCGAACGGCTCCTAACGGCGCGCGGCGAGACCCACAGCTTTCCGGCCACAAACAGAGAGTCGCCCGGCAAGGTGCCGGGCGACTCTCGTTGACGCACACTTCATCGCCCGGTCCGATCCCGGGCGACGAGACTCGAGCAGGTCAGTCGATCACGACCGTCTTCTGCGCCTGCGTTCCATCCTCCGTCTTGAGACGATAGAAGTAGACACCCGCGGGAACGCGGTTCCCCGCCTGGTCCGTTCCGTCCCACACGGTGCGGTGGACGCCGGCGGCCTTCTCGCCTGCGAACAGAGTGCGTACGGCCCTTCCGTCGGCGGAGAAGACCCGGAGTTCGGCCGGTCCCGGTGCCGGGAGTGCGAACTGGACGTTCGCTCCCGTCTGGAGCGGATTCGGAGAGCTCTCGAGCCACGCGCCGGAAGCCGACAGGTCGTCGTCCACCGCCGTCACGTCGTTCTGGAGCCAGTTGATGACCCGCGCCATCGTGGCCTGCCGGTCCGCCGCGTTGTCGATCGCTTCGAACCCGAAGGCGAAGTAGACGACCCGGTACGTGCCGGTGTCGGCCTTGATCGCTGCGTTTCGGTTGGCGTCGTAGGTCCAGATCACCGATGCGAACTCGTCGCCCGGATCGATGTCACTCGGATAGTCCTGGTTGTTGGCACCATCGCCACCCTGGATGACGAGATCGATCCCGTCGGAGACCGGGTCGCCTGACACGCCGTTCAGCGTGTAGTCGTTGGTGTCGTCGTTGACGAAGATCGCGTGGAGGTAGTTCTGATACCAGGCGTAGGCAGCGCCACCCGTATCGTTGAGCTCCCATCCGATGTCCTGGCCGGTGAGGAAGAGCCGCCCACCGTTGTCGAGGAACGTGCCGAGCGCGGCGCGGTCGCTCTCGTCCAGGGTCGGGAAGGCGAACGCCGTGCCCCACACCACCACATCGAAGTTGCCGAGGAGCTGCGCCGTGGGAGCGCCGTTCCCCCGTGGCCAGAAGCCGTAGCTGATGCTGCTCGCGGCCAGGGCATCGGTGTAGTAGTGGTCGTGGGTCTCCCCGCCGTCATCGTCGACGAAGAGGACGTCGAGGTCGTTCGTCATGTAGGTGTAGCCGAGTGTGCGTGGGAACGCGCCCGGCCAGTTGTCCTGCGTGAGGGTGATGGTGGCGTTGGCGTAGCCGGAGGAGTTCGGAGTGATGTCGAGATAGAGCTCGGCGAATTCACCCGGCCGGAGGCTCGTCGTGAACGTCTCGCCGTAGCAGATCGCGTCATCACAGAGCGCACCGATCCAGCCTTCCGAACCCGCGCCCTCCATGGCGACGCTCACGGTGTAGTTGTCCGTGACGTTTCCCATGTTGTAGACGCGGAAACGGTCGTAGGAGAACGTCCCGACGGCCGGCCCGACCGCGATCCGCTCGCCCAGGGCGTAGAAGCCGAGAGCATAGTCCGCGGTGGGAGTGGTGGTCGCCGACGTCTCGATGCTCTTGTCGTCATCGTCCTGGAGGAAGATGACGACTTCCATCTTCTCCGGGACCCAGGTCGGGTCGACGTCGAACTGCGCCTGGACGTTCTGGATCTGGCCGAGCGTGCTCACGGTGAGCGCGACGTCGGCCGGCATGTCGCGAAGGACGTCCTGGTGCCAGTCGTCGACTCCGTCGTAGAAGACGTCGTCCTCGGTCACGGCCATGCGGATCCACATGTTCGAGATGTCCGCCACCGTCTCCATCACTTCGACGTCGAAGTCGATGGTCCCGGTCGGCGCCGTGAAGTCGACGGAGTTGACGGTGATCTTGAAGGAGGAGGGTTCGGCGAGAGCGTTCTCGATGATCGACCGGTAGGGGACTCCGTTGATCACGTCGGTGCCCGCACCGACGACGGTCGTCGTTCCGTTCCACCAGCTCGTGGGGAAACCGGTCAGTCCGTAGTAGCTGTTGCGGGCGTTGCCCTCGGTCGTGTAGAGGCCTCCACCCGAGGAGGAGCTGTAGTAGCGGATGGCGTTGAACTCGTTGCGATCGAACCAGAGCTTATTCGCTTCAATCCCGGAAGCGGCACGTGGACAGTACACTCACCACGTGGCCGTGCCCATCTCGACGAGGACACGCTTCGGGTAGTAGGCGTCGGACGTCACGGCAAGAGAGGCGAGCGCCAAGGTTGCCGAGAGGAGGATGAGACCGTTTCTCATGTCGTTCTCCTGTTGGGGCTGTTGGAGGTCAGGGCCCAGCTGCGCTGGACGACGCGCGGTTCGACCACATCCCACAGAAGAGATAGAGATGGCCCAGAGGTAGGACGGGGCCTGACTACGCCGCCAACGATCGTACCGACTCAGACCGCGCGCTCCCAGGATACGGTGCGATGTAAGGGGTTTTACCTATGCTGGGGCGCCGGTCGTGCGTGTCCCCGGGCCCGTGCGGGTGGTGAGTCCTAGTGCGCCTCCGCTCGGTGCCCTAGTGCCGCTCTCGTCATCGGGCGGGAGTGTGACGGTCACCAGTAGCGGTTTCCCTTGAACTCGATCCAGCCGTCCGGGTGGTTGCGCGAGCCCGCTTTGTGCGTCCAGTGGAGGACGCCGCCTCGGTCGTTGTACTCGTACTCGCCCCGTATGCGAAGGACATCGCCCACCTTCGCCGGGACCCGTTCGGCGAGGTCGATGTTGTGTGCGACGAGGAGGGTGTGGCCGCCGGGCAGCTCGATGATGAACTTCTGGTGCCGGTCCCCATCCCGGTCGTCGGCGAGGAGTCGGGTGACTTCGGCTTCGATCTCGGTGACGAAGCCGGACTGGCCACGGCGGAACGCCTCCACGATGCGGGCTTCGCCTTCGGCGTAGGCGTGGGTGGGCGGACCGTCCGGAGACTGGACGACCTCGGCGCTTTCGCCGGACCCGACCTGCGGGGATCCGTTCCCGGGCGTCGACGTGCTGTCCCCGCCCTTGCCGAGCTGCATGATGTAGGCCGCGACCGCGACGATGACCAGAATGACGAGCCGGATGAGCCGAAGCTTCATTGTCAGGTTCCTGAGTGCGGCAGGCTGTAGATTCCACGCCGCGGCCCGGCGCGTGCAATGTTGCGTACGATTCTATCGACTCTCGCGCCCGATCGGTACCTTCCGAGTGCGGCCGTCCCAGGGCAAAGACGGAGAGCCGACTAGTTGCTCTGCGTCAACACGATCAGCAAGGCGACGATCGTGATTGCGAGAACGAGGAAGAACACCTTCCACGCCGATTTCGGATAGCGCCCGGCGATCCGGCCCGTGTGTCCGTTGATGAGCACCTGATACGGGCGGTTCCGGAACCGGTACGTCAGCATCCACACCGGCACGAGCACGTGCTTGAACGTCTCGCCGGAGTAGGTGGGTTGGATCCGGAGGTTCCGGTACGTGTCACCGGGCACGGCGGCTCCGCAGATGCCGTGGAGGGCCTGGTCCATCGCTTCACGTCCCTGCTTCGCGGCCTCGATCAGGACGACCCGATAGTGTTCGACCACGAATCCGGACAGGTAGCCGCGGTCGTACGGCACCGAGTCCTGCGTCGGAAACGGTTCGATCGCCCGGAGCAGGTTCGTCTCGGCGCCCTGCGTTCCCGGGATCGGCTCGTCGTCGAAGTCGTGGGAGACGTGTCCCGACGCCGGGGTCCACCGGACCTTCTGCACCTGGCGGGACACGGTCTTTCCGGAAGAGTCGCGTACCTGCTCCGTGACGTAGTAGTACGTTCCCGAGTCTGCCCGCCACGGGCATTCGACGTGCGCGTCGAAGGTCCAGTAGGGGATGTAGACACCCTGGAGCGTGTCGAGGAACGCCGCCTTCTTGAACGAGTTCGGTGCGAGCCATTTCGAGCCGAACCACTTCTTCAGCGTGTCCTTCGCCGTCATCGCCTCGATCCGGAACGGGACCACTCCCTGCGGGCGGATCGGTGACTTGATCTCCTCGTAGTCGACGAGTTCGGGCGATCCGCAGAACTCGCAGTTCTGCGCCACGCGGCCGGCCTCGAAGACGGAGACGGCGTTACAGCTCTGACAGCGGACCGTTCGGGTCGGCGCCTGCCAGCCACGGAGCTCCTCCGGGAGATCGCGGAGCGTCGAGACGAGGCCGATCTCGTGCACCGTTCCCGAGTCGTCGATCTCGTAGGGCGAGACCGTTCCGCAGTACGGGCAGACGAGCGCCTGCTGCCCCGGGTTCCACTCCGCGCGCGCGCCGCACGCGGGACACTCGTGCCGTTCGAGCGCGAGATGCGCCGCCGAGCCGTCGTCCGCGGCCGTTGCGGGCCCGGGCGGCGTTCCGGGCCTTGCGGAAGCGCCGGGCTCGCGGTGCCCGCCCGAGTTCGCCGGCACCGGTGGGCCTTGCGGCCGCGGCGGCTCGGGCCGTGGGGGCGGTTCCGTCCGGGGCACGCGGGTCGGTAGGTCGGGCGGCGTGGCCCGACCGCCCGAACCCGGGAGCCCCGGCGGCGTCGTCCCGCGCGGATCAGCTGGCGAGGAAGTCATTGAGCGCGTCGCGACGAACGCGATAGACCGAGCCGATCTTCTTCGCCTTGAGTTCCCCGGAGTCGATGATCGCCTGGACGTCGGCTTCGCTCACGCCGAGCGCCTGCGCGACGTCGGAGGGCGTGAGGAGGTCCGGAAGCGTCGGTGCGCCTGCTGCACCTGTCCCGGCACCGGCCGCGCCTGCGGTGGCTGCGGCACCCGCGCCCGCCACGGCACCACCTGCCGCGCCGCCCATGACACCGGCCGCTCCGCCGATGAGTCCGCCGCCCTGCTGGGCCATGATCTGCTGCGCGATCGCGAGTCCGACGGCGAGTTCCGTCGCGGTCCCCGCCGCGCCACCACCGCCCGCGCCTCCGCCTTCCATGCCCTTTCCGAGCTGGAACTTCACGTAGTCGTTGAGATTGCCGACCGCAGCCATCGAAGAGCGCTTGTCGATCGCTTCCTCGACTTCCTGTGGGACGGAAATGTTCTCCACGACGAACGTCGGGATCTCGAGGCCGTACTTCGCGGTCATGACCGGGTTGATGAGGGGGAGAAGAGCCTCGCCGAGTTCGGTGTACTGCGTCGCGACGTCGAGGACGGGGATCCGGGACGTAGCGAGGGCGTCACTGAACGCACTCACGACGCGGGAGCGCATCGTCGTCTCGAACTCGTCGATCCGGAAGTTCGCATCCGATCCCGAGACCTCCTTGAGGAACACCTTCGGTTCGACGACGCGGAAGTCGAACGTTCCGAACGCGCGGGCGCGGACGATGCCGAGGTCTTCGTCCCGCATCATGATCGGGTTCGACGTGCCCCACTTGTTGCCCGTGAAGAGCCGCGTGTTGACGTAGTACACGTCGGCCTTGAACGGGGACTCGAGTCCGTACTTCCACGACTTGAGCCGGGTCAGGATCGGGATGTTGTCGGTCCTCAGCGTGTGCTTGCCGGGGCCGAACGTGTCCCCGAACTCGCCGAGGTAGAGGAACTGCACGACCTGGGACTCACGTACGATGAGCTGGGCGCCGTTCTTGATCGCCTTGTCCTCGTCCGGGAAACGCCAGGCGATGACGTCTCTGGAGTCGTCCGTCCACTCGATGATCTCGATCAGCTCGCCTTTGATGAAGTCCCAGAGGGCCATCGTGCGTCTCCTTCGCTTGGTCGGCTTCGTTCGTCCGGCTTCCGTCGGTCCGCGCCCGTCGGTCCGCGTCCGTCGGTCCGCATCCGTCGTTCGACCTCGGTCCATCGCCTCAGTCGGTCGGCTTCCGTGGTTCGCGCGTGCGGCGTGTGGCGGGAGTGTACCCGTGCCCGGTCGCGGGGGCCAGTAGGGTCGGGATGTCCGGGCTTGTGCGATTGGGGCGGAACCCAGCTCCGTAGCGGCGGTAGAATGCCTCCGGAGCTGCAGCCTGAACCCAACGTCTCCAAGGAAGGCCCAACGATGTACCTTTCGGAGCGTCTCCGTTCGTTTCCCGCCTCCGCCTCCCATTCTGCACGAACCGGCCCAGCGACCTCGTTCTGCCTCGCAAGGCGGGTCTTCGTCGTCCCGGTTCTTGGCCTCGCCACCCTGGTCGGCCTCACTGTGCTCGTCACGCTCGCGTCTCTGCCGTTTGCGGAGCGTGCACGCGCCGCCTCCCCCGACGTACCGTCCCCCGAGGAAGTGACCCTGGAGGCGGGACACCGACCCTCGCCCCCGCTGCGATCGACCGAGCCGATGGTTCGTGGACTGCCTCGGGTCGCACTGGGCTACCACATTGGTGCATATGAGCCGCTCGATCCCGATCCAGAGGAGAAGGCCCGCCAATGGGCCGAGCGGACATCGGATCCCGTGGAACTGCTCGCGGCCGCCGCCGACGCCGAGGCGCGGTCCACGGCGCTCATCCGGCTCGCCCGGCTCTTGAACGGCAACGAGGAGTTCCGTGAGGACATCCGGACGCGCGCGTTCGAGACGACCCTGGAGGCGCTGGCGGACTCGTCCGGTTCCGTCCGGGTGACCGCGGCGTACGCGCTGGGCTTCTACGGACCAGACGCACTGCCGCACCTGCGTCCGCTGCTCGATTCGCAGGAACGCAACATCGCCCTCGCCGCCACGATCGGATTGGGACGCGTCGGAGCGACGACCCCCGGTGCGGCCGACGCGATTGCCGAACTCCTGGAGAGGGAACTCGTGGCCATGCCGGAGCCGAGTCGGCGTAACGATGCCCTCAGCGACCCTCGCCGACCGCTCGCGTGGGCGCTGGGCGGGCTCGGCACCGCGGCGGTTCCCGTCATCGAACGCGCGCTGACTTCGGCCCGACCGGAGGTGCGCGAGGTGGCCATTCGTGCCGCCTCGAGGCTTGGGGAAAACGCAGTTCCTCTCCTCCCGTTGTTGGTGCGTGTCCTCGAGGAGCCGGCTGGAAACCGGTCGGAAGGAAGCCGTGGAAAGTTGGGTTCGGCCGCGGCCTGGGCGATCGCTTCGACGGGAGAGGCCGGCATCGGAACGCTGATCGAGCGGCTCGATGAGGTCCATCCCGAGAATGCCGAAGTCACGCTCCACGTCCTGCAGCGGGTTGCCGGGGACGATCCGCGCTTCCGTGCGGCGGTGCGCCGCGTCCTCCGGGAGGGGCCGGGGGAGCTGAGGCCCCCTTTCCTCTACGTCCTCCTTTGGCTCGAACCGGCAAGTTCGTGTGACTACTTCGTGGACATGGTCGAAGAGCAGAACCAGGGCTTCGATCTCCTCCACCTCGCGACGCAGCTCGACTCGTGCAACGCGGACCTCACTCCGATCGCGGATGAGCTCGTCACGATGTTGGACGCGAAGGGCTGGACGCAGCGGCTCGCGGCGGTGGTGGCACTGCGCCACACCTCTGGAGATCCAGATGAGATCACGCGTGCCGTCCTTCCGCTCGTTCAGGACCCGAACACTTTCGTCGAACGCGAAGCCGTGACCACACTGGGGATCCTGGGCCGGAGTTCGGAACTGGCCATCACCGAGCTGATGACGCTGCTCGACGACGAGAAACGGGATGACGAGGCCGCGTTGGCTCTTGGCCTCGCGGGTCCGAGTGCGGTCAGGGCGGTCCCGAAGCTCGTCGGCTGGGTGGAGACGTGTCGGGACGCGAAGAGTCCGAGCAAGTCTGACGAATCGCGGGCGGCCCGCGCGGGGCAGGCTCTCGCGACCATCGACCCCGCCCTTGCGGCCGATCTCTACACACCTGATCTCACCTCGGACGATGCTCGGAGGCAGAGCGCAGCCGTCCGCGTTTTGTCTTCGCTCGAATCGCGGGACGACTCGGTGATTCCGGCTCTCACGCGACTGCTCACATCGGACGATCGCGTTTCCATGACCGCCGCCGGACTCCTCATCCGGATGGGCCCGGATCACCCGGCCGCCCGCGCGGCCGTGATCGAGGGGCTCGGCACAGAGCGGCGCGAGACGAGGGGGAACCTGATGGCTGCGGTGTCGAAGGCGGCCGACCGCGAGAGCTGGGTCGTTCCCGAGCTCATCACCGGCCTCGGGCATGAGAATCCGAGCGTGCGGGCGACGTGCGCCATCCTTCTCGAGCGTGTCGGTGTTTCCGCGGCGGACATCGTCGGCCCGCTGAAGAGGGCTACGGAGGACCCCGACGAGAACGTGAGGTGGTACGCGCGCTTGGCTCTGGAAACGTTGGAGCGATAGGATCGTCGGGTGAAGTGACGTCTCTGTCGCCAACCCGGAGCCTCATCGTGACAACTCCCGATGCTGCCTGGGAGACGTGGAGGTTCCGCGTCTCCGTTCTTCTCGCGCCGGCGGGCCTGGTGTCCGTCATCGTCGCTCTCGCCACCATCGCTTCCGTACTCGTCACCATCCCGGTCTCGGCCGCACTCACGCTCGTGTCCCGTTCGAACGGACTCGAGATTCCGTCCAAGGAGGAAGGCCACACGGAGTTCGAGCTCGGAGACGTCGACGGCGACGGGAACCTCGACATCGTTTCGGTGGGCGATCATGGCTCGCCGCTCGTGAACTCGGACCAGCACGGCCTCATGACCTGGCTCGGCGACGGTGCCGGAAACTGGACGGTCCATCAGGTCGGGAGCTTCGGATACGGCGGCGTGGCGCTCGGCGACCTCGACCGCGACGGTCATCTCGACGCGGCTTGGGGGATCCACCACGACTGGGCGGGCGGCGATCTGGGCGACCAGCTCATCGAAGCCGCGCTGGGTGACGGCACCGGTGCGAACTGGATCCCCTGGGACGACGGACTCGCGACGACTGGCGAGACCTGGGGCATGTTTGCGACCGACCTCGCGGACTTCGACCTCGACGGCCGACTCGACATCCTGTCCCAGTCCTTCGGTGGCAGCAACGGGATCCGAATCTACCGGAACGTCGGTGACGGGAGTTGGGAATCCGCGCTCGTGCTGAGTGGCAGCAGTGTCGCCTACACCATCGAAACCGGTGACTTCGACGCGGACGGCAACCCGGACTTCGCCTGCACACGCACGGGCGGGACCGTCTGGCTGGGGGACGGATCGTTCGGTTTCGAGGTGCGCGACACGGGAATCACCGCAGGGACGCCCTATGCGATCGACGTCGGCGATCTCGACCGTGACGGAGCCGACGACATCGTCGTGGCGCTGGGATCTCTCGGCGTGCGCGCCTACCGCTACGACCGGACCTCCGGAGTTTGGATCGACGCTTCGAACGGCCTCCCGGGTTCGGGCAGCTTCGACCTCGTCCAGTTCGGGTATCTCGACGACGATCCGTGGTTGGATGTCGTGACCTACGCAGACCCGACCGGGCAGGTCTATCTGGGCGACGGTGCAGGCAACTGGACGAGTGACGTGAGCTGGACGATGCCGTCTCCCGGCACCGCATCTGCTCTTCGTGTCGACGGTGACGTCGACCACGACGGCCGGGACGATATCGTGGTCTCCGCGTCGATGAGCGGGTTCCCCTTCTACCGAAACCAGCTCCGGGTCTACTCGCCGTATCAGGAGCCGGACCGGCTCGCGGTCCGGGTCGACCGTCCACGTGGCGGCGAGGTGCTCGCTGTGAACAGCATCCGGGAGATCCGCTGGTCTGCTGCCGTTCCACCCGCGGCAGGGGACGCGACGGCGAGACTCCGCGTTTCGTACCACGGAGACGCGGGGCCGTGGGAAGTGATCGCGGATGAAGTTCCGAACAACGGCCGCTACGAGTGGCAGGTGGCGGGTGCGCCGTCGGAAACCTGTCGCCTCGAAGTAACGATCGAGAGCGGACCCAATGCGGCGGTCGCCCGTTCGCAGTCTGACTTCTCGATCGTGGCGCCGGTTCCGTCCGGAGCCGGCGAGCAGGGAACCGCTCCATCTTGGGGCGTGGATCGAGAGGATCTGGTGCTCGAAGTGATGCCGAATCCGAGTCGTGACCTCGTTTGTTTCCGTTGGGGTGCGGTCGGAGCGGGCGACACGACTCTCGAAGTCTGTGACGTGGTTGGGCGGAGCGTGTTCGTGCGAAGAGAGGACTGCTCTTCAGGATGCCGGGAAGTCTGGTGGGTCATTCCGGACGAACTCCCCGATGGTGTCTACTTCGCGCGGCTCCGGGCCGGGTCTGTACAAGCGGTCCGTCCGGTCGTTCTCGCGCGCTGAGCGCCGCCCCGAAACTCGGTTCGACAGGCTTCATGGCCGCGGGCTATACTCGAAACCTGCCCGCTGTTTCTTTGTCTCCAACATTTCCGAATCCGGAGGAGGACCTATGTGCAGAGGTGGTCTTTCGTTCCGTTTCGCGATTCCTCCCGGGGAGCATGCTCCACCGGTGGCGTCGCTGTTTCTCGCATCCGCTTTCCTGATCCCGCTCCTCATCCCTTCCGCGTCCGCCCACGCCGGCCTCACCGAGTTCGAGTGGAGTCCACCCTCCGCTCTGGACACGGGTGCTGAGACTGTCGGTGACTCGGGCGGACGGATCGCCGAGTTCGATTTCCAGGACGACGGCCTCTGGCGGCTCGTCTACGTGAAGGACGGAGACATCTACCTGGCCGAGGGGAACGGCTCGGGTTGGATGGCTCCGGTCCGGATCACGGACGATCCCGCCGCGTCCCGTTCGCCTTCCATCTTCTCGATCGGGAACCGGCTCCACGTCGTCTGGGAAGACGAGCGGAGCGGCCACTCCGAGGTCTGGGCGACGGACTACGACGGTTCGACCTGGAACGACGCTGTTTGTCTCAGTTGCGACGACGCACCGTCCCGCAAGCCCGCGGCCGATGGCGGTCCGGACGAAGGTGATGGGCTCGTCGTCTGGGAGGACGAAGCGTCTCCCGGCGTCTACTCGATTCACGCGAGTGCGTACTCCGGCGGTGGCTGGGGCACGCCGATGCCTGTGTCGGAGTCGACGGGGAATGCCACCGATCCCACGATCAGTCAGGACCAGAACTTCGGCATCTTCGGAGCCGTGTGGGTCGATGATCGACACGGCGCCACCGAACTCTATGGCCGGGCCTTCAATGGTGGATTCGGTTGGCGTTCCGAGATCCGGATCACCGATCTACCCGGGAACTGCGCGCATCCTCGGATGGCGGGCAGCTACTGCTGTTACGACAACATCGACCTCGTGCCGCTCGTCGTCTTCGAGTACGACGGCGGCGCTGCGGTCGAGACCTGGGCGACCTACACGTTCGACTGGCACGACTGGCAGGTGTTCGCCGTGTCGGAGGACGACGGCACCCCGTCCACGGATCCACGCGTGGCGGGCGTGAAGTACCGACCGGATACCTGCGAGGCCGCAGACTCGAACATCTCGTTCGTGTCCTGGACCGACGAACTCTCCGGTGGGGACGTTCGTCAACTCGGTCGCTACGAGTTCGAGGCCGGTACATTGGACGATCCGATGACGGCCGGGAACATCGTCGCGAACGGACTCGCGGCCCGGACGCGTTCTCCCAACGCACCGGTACTCGAAGCCTGGCTGACAGACACCGGCGTGCTCGAAGCGCGGGAAGGTCTCGAGTTCAACTGCCTCGTGCACGAACTCCGGACGAACGTCGACTACTTGTACGTCTCTCCGGACGGCGGCGCCAACGAGGTCCACCTCATCGAGACCTGCCGGAACGAGGATGTTTCCGGCGCGCCTCTTCGGATGTGGTTCTTTGGCGGCCTCGAGACCAGGTTCGCGATCGATCCGTTCCAGGCGATGCCGTTCTTCGACACCACCGACGCCAACGGAATCGCTCCGTTCGTCTTCAGGGGCGGAGGGTGCGTCACCCAGGAGTCGGCGGGGGATGGGGTTGTCGTCATCACCTGTCCGTGGATTCTGGGCGGCCCCGCCGCAGTCGGATACAGCCAGGTGAAGTCCCCGGACATCGACGGCACGTGCACGGTCGACGCCTGGGACGTGGAGTACGTGGAGGACCGGATCGGAAGCGACGACTTCTGCGCCGACCTCGACGGCTCGGGTCTCGTCGATGCGGCGGACGTTGCGATCGTGCAGGCATCGCTCGGCGCGGAGTGCGCGCGCACCGCGGACGGTCCCGGTGAGAACGGTCAGGATCCGCCGATCACGGATCCGGATCAGCCGTTCGCGGTCGGGACCGTGTTCGCGGACGGCAACGTTCTCGCCGTCCCGAATCCGGGACGGAGCCGGTTCGAGGTGACGTTCGCGCTCCGGGCGGGAGATGCCGCGTCGGTGCAGATCGTCGACGTGACCGGACGCACCGTTCGCGATCTCGGCGTCGTCCAGGCGAGTCGGGACCAGATCACTCCGGTGGTTTGGAACCGGCAGGACGGTTCGGGACGGGCCGTGGCGGCCGGTGTGTACTACGCGGCGGTGCGTAGGGACTCGGAAGCGAGACCGCGGCGCGCGACGCTGATCGTCGTCGACTGATCCGAATCGCTGGCGGCTCCGGCTGAGAGAACGTCGCGCGGTGACGCCTCCGAACGAACGGCTGGAGTCACTTCGCTGATCATCGCTGAGCGGGATCGCGGGGCCGGGCCACCAGAGGCTCGGCCCCGCTTCGCTTCGAACCGCGCCGGCGGCAGCGCCCGCGCGGCAGCCCGGCCGGCCTGGGATCCCGGCTAGGCCGCGCGCTCCCTCGGCCGCCCACTCGGTCGAGACGGCTGAGTCCCTCCGCGGCTCGATGGAGCGCGGCCTCGAGGTCGGAAACGCGCACCGGCTTCGGGACGTAGTCGTCCATCCCCGCGGCGAGACAGGCTTCCTTGTCGCCGACGAGAGCGCCGGCCGTCATGGCCACGATCCAGGGCCTGCTCGACTGAGACGGGAGCGGAGCTTTCGGGTCGCTTCGAGTCCGTCCATCTCCGGCATCTGGACGTCCATGAGGACGACGTCGTGTCGGCCACGGGCGTAGGCGTCGAGGGCTTCGAGGCCGTTGCCGACGATGTCGATCCGGAAGCCCAGATGCGAGAGCACGCGCTCGGCCACCTTCTGGTTCACCGGATTGTCCTCTGCAAGCAGGATGCGGAGCTTGGGAAGCGGCTTCGCTGAGGGCCGCGGCCGCGGACCCGTCTGCACCTGTCCCGTTCGGGCACCGCTCCTCGTGCACATCTCTTCGATGGCGAGAAGGAGTGCCTGGGCGCGGACCGGTTTGGTCACGCTTCTCCACTTCGGGAGATCGACCGCATTCGCCGCCGGTGTGTGTCCGACACGACGCATCTGCACGATCGGGAGTGACACCGTGCCTGCGTCCGTGGACTTGGCGAACGTCGGAGGCGGCCCCTCTCGGCCGGGCAGGTCGACGACCACGACGTCCGGCGCACGTTCGCCGACCGCTCGCCGTGCATCCGTCTCCGACGTGCGCGACGTGACCTCGGCCCCGGCGCGCTCCAGCATCCGCGTCAGGATCGAGGCGGTCCGCGGGTGCGTTACGACGAGGAGGACGTGCCGATCCTGGAGCGTCCTCGTCGTTGCCGAGGCGTCCGCGAAACGCACCTCGATCGCGAATGAGAAGGTGGAGCCGACACCGGACTCGGTCTCGACCACGAGATCTCCTCCCAGCTTCTCGACGAGGCGCTTCGAAATGGCGAGACCGAGGCCGGTGCCTCCGTACTTGCGGGTGGTCGATGCGTCCACCTGACTGAAGGGGCGGAAGAGCCGGTGGATCCGGTCCGTGGGGATGCCGACGCCGGTGTCCCGAACGGAGAAGCGCAGTCCGACCGACGCGTGTCGGCCTGCCACTTGCGTTGCCTCTTCGGCGCGCCGCACTTCGATGACGACCATCCCGCGTTCGGTGAACTTGACCGCGTTCCCGGCCAGGTTGACGAGGACCTGCCGGAGACGCGTGATGTCTCCGATCAGCACCTCCGGTACGTCCGCGCCGATGTCCGCCAGGAGTTCTATGTCCTGGCCTTCGACCCGGGTCGAAACGAGGTCGAGCGCGTCCTCGACACACGACCTGAGTTCGAACGGGCTCTCCTCGAGTTCGAGTTCGCCGGACTCGATCTTCGAGAAGTCCAGGATGTCGTTGATGAGCGAGAGGAGGGTGTCGCCGCTCATCCGGATCGTCTCGACGTAGTCACGGATCTCACGCTGGAGCGGGTGTTCGAGGAGAAGGCCCGTGAGACCGATGATCGCGTTCATTGGCGTCCGGATCTCGTGACTCATGTTCGCGAGGAAAGTGCTCTTGGAGAGATTCGCGAACTCGGCCTGGCTCCGCGCCTGCTCCAGTTCCCTCGTCCGCTCCTCGAGCAGCACGTTGTCGCGTGACGCCGCCCAGTAGAAGTCGTACTGCTTCCGCGCCTGTCCGAACTGGTAGGCGAGGTTGATGAGGAGGAACGTACCCATGGTCAGGCTCTCGACCCGTTGGTCGAAGAAGCACCAGAGGGCGCCGGGACCGAAGAGAAGGGCGATGTACCGACGGCAGAGCCAGAGGTCCGACGAGAGCGCGGTGGTCGCGCCCGCGATGATGGCGGACATGACCACGATGATCGCCAGTGCGGTCCACTCCCACGCGTAGAGCGCGAACGTGACGAGGAAGAAGAGACCGGCCACCGACGCCATGAGGTACGCGGCAAGCCGAAAGACCTGCGTCTGCTCGGCCGGGGAGCGGTCGTAACGGGTCCTCGCGGTGTGCGCGATGTAGTGACGGAACGCGGTCAGGAGTACGAGTGTCGCGAAGAAGCTGAAGAAGATGGACGGGTGTTCGCGTGCGTACGGCGTGCCCAGGGCGAGGACGGAGCAGATCAGGACGTAGGTGTAGAGGCCGCCGACCGAGCGCTTTGCGAGTTCGAGTTCTCCCGCGCGCCGGAGCGCCGCTAGGGGGTCGGCCTGAGGCCCGTCGGCGCGCGCGTCGTCGGTGCCACCGGAGGCGTGGATGTGAGGGGACTCGGACACTCGGTCTCCAGGACTCTCGAACCGCGAAGTGCTCGGCATACTCGCCACTTCCGGAATCGGCGCCGGGAGTGGGCTTCTTGAGGGGGATCCCTCACCCTGTGGCTGGTGCCCCTCGTTCCGGGGGGCCTCCACCAAGGGGCTCACACCCTGTAGGTCTTTCCGCTACCCTCGCTGGTTCCGGCGGCGCGGCTCGAAGAGCCGTCGTGCGCAGACTTGTCTGGAGCGCAGGGAGGCCGGAAGGGACCCGGCATCCGCGTGGGGAGGAAGGCGATGGACGAGCTTCGGACCTGGCCGGTCGACGAGATTCGGAAGCTGATCGAGAGTGGTTCCGAGGCGGAGCTCGAAGCCGCGCTCGACGATCTCGGGCCTACCGGCGTTTCGCGCCTCCTGGCCGAGCTCGACGAGGACGAACGCCAGCACCTCTGGGCTCTCCTTCCGCCCGACGAGGCAGCGGACCACCTCGAAGCGATCCCGTGGGCCCAGGCTTCCGACGCCTTCCAGGAGCTTCCGCCGGACGTCGCGGCGAAGATCCTCGACGAGTTTCGCAGTGACGACCAGGCCGACTTCATCAGTGAGCTGGACGATGACGAGCGGGAAGCCGTCCTCCGGGAGATGGACGCGGAAGACGCGACCGAGGTCCGGAGGCTTGCGCTCTACGAGGACGATGTCGCGGGCGGTCTCATGGAGACCGAGTTCCTCGCCTACGACCGGAACCTCACGGTAGCCGAGCTCGTCGCCGACATGCGGGCACGGGCCGAAGAGCTGGTCAGCTACGACGTGCAGTACACCTACGTCACCGAGAACGGCGGTGTGCTCGTCGGCGTACTCCGCCTCCGGGATCTCCTCATGACCCCGTCGAAGCGGCCGCTCGAATCGATCATGATCGCAGCGCCGCTCAAGACGCTCGACTCGACCCCGCTGGAAGACTTGGAACATCTCTTCGACTCCGTCTCCTTCCTCGCCGTTCCGGTCGTCGACCCCGAGGGCAGGATCGTCGGCGTGGTCCGTCGACACGACGTGGAACAGGCGGCCGGAGAGCGGTCCGAGGGGGACTACCTCAAGTCGCAGGGTATCGTCGGTGGTGAAGAGCTCCGTTCCATGCCGATCTTCCGCCGGGCACGCCGCCGCCTCTCCTGGCTCACGGTGAACATCGGCCTCAACGTACTCGCGGCATCCGTCATCGCCGCGCATCAGGACACGATCTCCGCGGTGATCGCACTCGCCGTCTTCCTTCCGATCCTCTCCGATATGAGCGGGTGCACCGGCAACCAGGCGGTTGCGGTCAGCATGCGCGAGCTCGCGCTCGGACTCGCGCGCCCGTCCGACACCTTCCGCGTTTGGCGGCAGGAACTCTCCGTGGGCGCGATCAACGGCCTCGTTCTGGGAGCGCTCCTCTGCGGAGCCGCCTACGTCTGGAAGGGAAACGTCTGGCTCGGTCTCGTCGTCGGGTGCGCCATGCTCCTCAACACCCTCATTGCGGTGTCGATCGGTGGTGTCGTACCGCTCGTCCTCAAGCGACTCAAGTTCGATCCCGCGCTCGCATCGGGTCCGATCCTCACCACCGTGACCGACATGTGCGGTTTCTTCCTGATGCTGACGCTGGCCGGATCCGTCCTCAGCCGGCTGAGCTAGTCCGGCGAAAGCCCTGCGGTCAGGACGGTCGCCGTCGGGCCCCGTACGAGTACGTCCAAGGCGTGTGCCGCCCGACATCGAACGGGAACGCGGCGAGGCGAGAATCGGCGATTCGCCGCCGAAGCCATGCGTCACGGCGAGAAAAATGTCTGCGGGGAGAACGCCTCGAGGGCGCATCGGCGCGAGGAGAGGAGTTTATGGTGCGGAAGGGGGGACTCGAACCCCCACGAGGTTGCCCCCACTGGCACCTGAAGCCAGCGCGTCTACCAATTCCGCCACTTCCGCAAGTGGTCCGCTCGGATCTGGGCTGAGCCGAGCCGGAAGTGAGGAGAGTAGGTTCCTCGGGCCTGGTTGTCAACGGGTGACGGAACCGACGGCACGAGTTCGGGTTCTCCGATTGCCCCTCGCGCGGGCGGCCGGTACCCTTCCGGGGCCCGCCGAGAGCCGATGGTGTCGCTCCGGGGTAGGGATGCCGCGGCGAAAGAGTTCCGGATGGCCAACAAGCAGCAAAAGAAGAGCGATCCCCAGAAGAATGCGGACCGTCGCGTGTTGGTCTCCAATCGGAAGGCCAGGCACGACTACGAGATCCTCGACACGATCGAGGCCGGCATCGAGCTGGTCGGGACCGAGGTCAAGAGCATCCGGGACGGGAAGGTGAACCTCGGTGACTCCTACGCCGCCATCGAGAGCGGGCAGGCGTGGCTCATCAGTATGCACGTGAGCCCCTTTCCCCAGGCGAACCAGTTCAACCACGAGCCGCTCCGGAAGCGGAGGCTCCTCCTCCACCGCCGTCAGATCGACAAGCTCGAGCAGCGGGTCCAGGAGAAGGGGTTCACGCTCATCCCGCTCGCCGTCACCCTGGTCAAGAACCGGGTCAAGATCGACATCGGCGTCTGCCGGGGAAAGAAGCTCTACGACAAGCGGGAGTCGACCAAGGAACGGGACGCTCGGCGCGAGATGGATCGCGCCCGACGGGAGGCCGATCGTTGACGTTTGGAACCGGGCAACTGCGGCGCGGTGGTGCGCTCTCCTTGCTCTTCGTCCTCATCTGTCTCGGTGCGGCGTTCGTGCCCACCGTGACCCGTTCGGAAGACGGCGCCGCTTCCTCTTCCCAGCAAGCGGCCGAGGCGGGAGATGCTGGATCCACCCAGGAGAGTGCGTCCGATCTGACGAGTTCGGGCCGCGCCGGTTCGGGCGGGGACGTCCCGAGTGACGTCCGGGACCTTCCGGACTCGATCGAGGTGCGGTTCGGGGACGGTCGTCCCGACCTCTTCCTGCCCGTCCACAAGCGCGCGGACGGTGCGTTCCTTCGGGTCGGCGACCTCGGCCGGATCTGCGGACACGGCTTCGTCTGGGATCCCGATACCTATCGGGGAAAGATCGAGGCGGACACGGTGAGTGTGTCCTTCCTCCTCGACTCACCGATCTACTGGACCGAGAGCGCGTTCGTCCAGCTGCCCGAGCGCGTCGTCTACGAGAACAACCAGCTCTACCTGCCGCTTTCGCTCCTCCGCGAAGTGATCGCTCCCGCCTACGGCGAGCGGATGGTGTGGGACCAGAAGCGGGGGCAGCTCTCGCTCGCGGCGCCGCGCCCGTGGCTGGACGACATCGACTTCGACCGGAGCGGCCAGACCTTCGACATTTCGATCCGTCCGCTTCCCGAAGGTGATTACCGCCTCCGTTGGGATCCGCTCGGCGAGCTCGTCGTCGAGATCCGCGGCCTCCATCTTCCGCCGGGGCAGACGCAGCCGAACTTCCGTGACCGGGATGTCCGCCGGGTCCGGCTCGAGCCGCGGCCGGGCGGAATGGCGGTGCGCATCTCCGTCGACAGCGGTTGGGTCGGCGCGCAGATCGAGGAGCGCGATCGTGAGCTGCGGGTCAGCATGACGAGGGTGTTGCGCGACGTGCAGCGCGGCGAGGCGTCACTCCTCACCGGCTTCCATCCTCCCTCGGTCGGGGACCGCTCCTGGGGCGCGCGCGTCGTCATCGAGGTGTCTCCCCTCGGCTCGGGGAGTTCGGAGGAGAACCGCTACCTCGAAGACCTGGCTTCCGAGATCGCGAACCAGCTCGAGGAGACGTATCGCCATCAGGTCGTCTTCATTCCCGATCGCCGTGGCGCGGGGCGGACACGCGGTCCGGCGGGAACGCCCGAGGTTCCGGCCGTCCCGGAAGCGGACGTATGGATCGGGCTCCGCATGGAGAACTACAGCTCGAAGGACGTGGAGGATTTCCTCTTCGTCGTTCCTGGGCAGCCGCCGCGATACGAGACCGTTGGCGCACAGGTTGCCGGCGCGGGAACACCGATCGCCTCGACGGGCGGCGAGCAGGTGCTCGCGCCGCCACTTCCCGGGGGACGGAAGCAGGACGCTGCGTATCGGATGATTCCCTGGGGCCAGGCGCCGCGCCTCGACCAGGACGAAAGCCAGCAGCTCGCCGAAGCGATGGCGACGCAGCTCCGTGCGGACCTCCAGTTCCGGCCCGTGCGCACGATGGCGCGTTCGGCCCGGATCTTCCGCGGACTCTCGATGCCGTCCGTACTGATCTATCCGACGACGGTCGCGGACAACGCCGGGCTCCGGGCCCTCTCCGCGAGTGACCAGGTCGCCCTGGTCGGCGGCTCGCTCGCCTCGGGGATCGACGAGTTCCTTCGCCGCCAGGAGACGAACCGATGAACGCATCCGGTCGTGGCAGGTCCAAGAAGAAGGGCGACGGCGCAGGAAAGAGCGGCTTCCACTGGAAGCGTTGGGGCCTCTTCCTTCTCTTCGTGATCATCGCGGGTGGTGCGCTCTGGTTCGACCAGCACCGGGTCGAGCCCCCCGTCGCCGAGATTCCGCGCGCGTTCGATACCGCGCCGGCCACGGACCGATCCGACTACGTCACGCTCTACTTCGGCGACACGGCGCAGATCGGCCTCCGCCCCGAGCTCCGCACGATCGGCGCCGGAGAGTCCCTCGAATCCCGGATGCAGGCCTGCGTGCGTGAGCTCGCGGCGGGCTCGCTCGAAGGCTGGCTGCCCGTTCTCCCGCCCAAGACACGCCTGCGCGGCGCGTTTCTCGATACGTGGGGAGTCGCCTATCTCGACTTCACCCGCGACCTTCTCGGCCGTCGCGCTCCCGACGACGGGGAAGAGTGGCTCGTGGTTGCCGCCATCGTCCGCACCATGTGCGACAACTTCTCCGAGATCCGCGCCGTGCGCGTCCTCATCGACGGCGAGATGGTCGTGAGCCTCGGCGGCTACATGGACCTGGAAGAGCCGCTCCGCGCCGAGGAGTTCCAGGACGCCGTGAGCGGTCGGTCGTGAGCCGCGACCACGGTTCAGATGGCGCGGCCGCCGAGAACGCCGCTGCCGACCGCGTAGCCGGCGCGGCTGCGGAGAGCGTCGCCGGCGCCGAAGAACGCGGACCGAGGCCTCGAGGCGCGGCCGCGCCGATCGGCGTGTTCGACTCCGGTATCGGTGGTCTCACCGTCGTCCGCCAGGTCTTGGCGAGCCTTCCGAAGGAGGACGTCCTCTACTTCGGCGACACCGCGCGCGTTCCCTACGGCATCAAGTCGAAGGAGACCGTCACCCGGTTCTCGCGGGAGAACACACAGTTCCTGATCCGTCGCGGCATCAAGATGCTCATCGTGGCGTGCAACTCGGCGAGCGCGATGGCACTCGAGTCGCTAAGGCGCGAGTTCGAACTCCCCATCCTCGGCGTGATCCATCCGGGCGCGCAGGCGGCGGTGCGGGCGACGCGATCGGGCAAGGTCGGCGTGATCGGAACACAGGCCACGGTCGGCTCCCGGGCCTACGACCGCGCCATCTCGGAGCTCGACCCGAAGGTCCAGGTCCATTCGAGACCGTGCCCTCTCTTCGTGCCCCTCGCAGAGGAAGGCTGGACCGAGGGAGAGGTTCCCGAGAAGGTGGCGGCCGAGTACCTGGCTCCGCTCCTCGCCGCGGGGATCGACACCCTGATCCTCGGATGTACCCACTATCCACTGCTCGAGGTGACGATCCAGAAGGTCGCGGGGGACGGCGTCACCCTGATCGACACCGCCGTCGAGACGGTTCGGGAAGTGACCGATCTCCTCTCGGCCCGGCAGCTCCACCATCCGGAGGCAGGGTCGGCCCGGCAGGTTCGCCGCGAGTATTTCGTCAGCGACGTCCCGGCCGAGTTCCGCAAGGTCGGGGAGCGGTTCCTCGGTCACGAGCTGGAATCACTGGTTTGGGTGGACCAGGACGACCTTCCCTGGTACGAACGTTGAGTCGAGCCTGCGGCCGCGCAGTGAACCAGCCCTACGAAAGGACCTAGCCGATGGGTGAGAGAATCGACGGGCGGGGGAGTGGCGCGCTGCGGAAGGTGCGTCTCCACCGATCGGTGCTCCGTCATCCACAGGGATCCGCGCTCATCGAGATGGGCCACACCGTCGTTCTCGTCAGCGCCACGATCGAGGAACAGATTCCACCGTGGCTGCGGGGCCAGGGGAAGGGCTGGGTCACTGCGGAGTACGACATGCTCCCCGGTTCCGTCTCGGGCCGGTCCCAACGGGGGAAGCCGAGCGGTCGCTCCCAGGAGATCCAGCGGCTGATCGGACGGGCCCTCCGTGCCTCGATCGATCTCGCCAAGCTCGGTGAACGCCGGATCGTCGTCGACTGTGACGTCCTGGACGCCGACGGCGGCACCCGGACCGCGTCGATCACCGCCGGTTACGTCGCCCTCCGCGAGGCCGTACGCACGCTTCTCGAGAGCGGCGCGATCCCGGAGGACCCGATGACGACGAGCATCTCGGCCGTCTCCGTCGGGATGGTGGACGGCGAGATCCTCCTCGACCTCTGCTACGAGGAAGACTCGCGGGCGGAAGTCGACATGAACGTCGTGGCCACGGGCGAGGGCCGGCTCGTGGAAGTGCAGGGAACGGGCGAGGGGAACACCTTTTCCTTGAAGGACAGCCAGAGCATGTTGAAACTCGCACTCCGAGGAATCGACCGGCTCCGCCGCGCGCAGGAGCGATGCCTGGAGAGCCCCGCCGCTGGGCCTCGCCGGCTGATCTAGAGTCGATCGGTTGGATGCATTCGGGAGGGCTCGCAGGTCAGCCGCCCCGACACGGTGAGTAGGTTCCGAACGAACTCGAGGAGTGACCCCATGATCGAGCTCATCCTCGCGACGCAGAACCGAGACAAGGTGAAGGAGCTGGCCCATGCGCTGGCCGATCTCGAAGTCCGCATCCTGGGCTACGACGACGTGGGCGGCTGGCCCGAGATCGACGAGACCGGCACGACCCTCGAGGAGAACGCGCGGCTGAAGGCCCGGGTCGTCTCGGAACGGTTCGGGAAGCCAGCGTTGGCCGATGATACCGGCCTCGAAGTCGACTTCCTGCACGGCGCGCCCGGCGTCTACAGCGCCCGCTTCGCCGGGCCCGAAGCCACCTACGCCGACAACGTGGCCAAGCTCCTCGAGGAGCTGGACGGCGTCCCCAAGGAGAAGCGCACGGCGCGCTTCCGCTGCGCCATCGCCGTCGTCGATCCGGAGAAGGGAACGCGCGTCGTCGAAGGCGCCGTGGCCGGACGGATCACGACGAAGGCGAGAGGCACGGGAGGGTTCGGTTACGACCCGATCTTCCTCTGCACCGAATCCGGCCGGACCTTCGCGGAGATGACGACGGCGGAGAAACGCGAGGTGAGCCACCGCGGACGGGCCCTCGACGCCGCCCGCGAGCTCCTCCAGCAGTGGTACCTCCACAGTCACTGACGTCCCGCCAGGTTCCAACAGGAGATACGAGCGTATGGGCACTCCCCCGGAGGGGTTCAGCTACCGCATCACGTCCGATGGAGACGTGCACGTTTCGCACCATGGCCGCGTCGTCACGCGCCTTCGGGGCAAGGGCGCCGAGAAGGTGCGCCGCCAACTCGAACAGGCCGCCGGCGCCGAGGACGAGGAGCTCAAGATCCAGCACGTCCTCGCGCGGATCACCGGGCAGTACAAGCACGGGAACGAGCGGGAGCGGAAGTCCAAGCGGGACTAGCAGGGGAGGCGGTCCCGTCTCTTTCACGTCCCGTGACATGCCGGGCTTTGCGATCGGCTCTGCGGTCGGCTCTGCGGTCGGTTTTGCGATCGGCTCTGCGGTCGGTTTTGCGATCGGCTCTGCGGTCGGCTTTGCGATCGGCTTTGCGATCGGCTCTGCCGTGTCGGATCGCGGGATGAGTGGCGCGGGCCTGATGCGCGTTCTCGTGTCGACTTCCCGTCTTTGCCACCGTCTCCTCCAACGGCTGTCACACTTCTGCCATGTCCATGGACGATCCTTCCGAAGTCGGTCGAGTGGGCGTCGGCAAGCCAGTCGCACCGACCCCGCGTAGCTCGAAAGATCGTTCCGGCGCGGAGTGGAACGTGGGGGACAGGTCTCGCCGAGAGGAGTGATGCTGACGATGCAGCGCCTTCCCCGTCACGCGGCTCTCGCAGCCTTGGTTGCCATCACCACCGCGGCGTGCTCCGCCCCCGCGGATCTCTCCAGCATTCCCATCTCGCAGCCGATCACGGTCGACGGCGCACCCTCGGAGTGGGATGGAAAGACGACCTACTTCAAGAGTGACGGCGTCTCCCTCGGTGTGCAGCACGACAACGACGCACTCTATGTGAGCTGGGTCGTCTCCGACCCCACGGTCCAGCGTCTCATCGTCAGCCGCGGCGTGACGCTCTGGATCGATCCAGACGGGGGCGACGACCCGGAAGTCGGGATTCGCTTTCCTCTCGGTCTCCACGACCGCAGTCGCGATCCCTGGAATCCCGACGATCCCGATGGCCCCCCTCCTCCGAATGGGCTGGACGGCGCCGAGCGAGCCCCCAAGTCCTCGCCGTCAGCGTCCTCTGTTCGCTCCAGTCCAGCTGACGGTCCGGAACCGCCGGAGCCGTCCAGTCCATCCTCGGAGTTGGACGAACTGATGCAGGCCTCGCGCGGGTCGATGGATCTCATCGCCGGCGCGGACACCTTGCATGTGCAGACGGGCGAGAAGGGGATCGACGTCGCGATCGAGAACGTGGGCGTGAGCCTCGTTTACGAGGCGCGGATCTCGCTCGCACCCGACGACTTCCTGGCCCGCCACGCACCGAAGGGGATCGCGTCCGAGATCGGACTCGGCCTCGAGGCCACGACGCCCCCGCTCGGTGAGGGGATGGGGCGGGGGCCCGGCGGTGGTCCGGGTGGCGGCGCCCCGCCCGACATGGGACCGGGAGGAGGCCGCTCCGGAGGTATGGGCGGGTCCGGTGGCCGCGGTGGAGGCGGCGGACCCGGCGGAGGTCCCGGCGGCGGGCCCGGCGGAGGACGACCCTCGAGAGGAGCGAAACTCCCGTCGCTCGATCTCTGGATCAAGGTCGCCCTGGAGGAGTGAGAACCGCCACTGCCCGGTCCCGAGCAGTGGCGGTTTCTCTGTTCCCGCGGGGGACCTCTATGGGATCGCTACTCGACGAGCGTTGCGAGCCAGGCGAGAAGGATCACCCAGTACTCGCCCTCGTACTGCTGCGGCTCGTCCGCCGAGGGAACCGGGATGCCATCGACCACGATGCCGTGGAGATCGACTTCGCCACACGGGCATCGGTCGAGAACGGTGCAGTGACAATGGTGGATCACGCCTCCGCAGCCGTTGTCGTCGCCGCAGGGGTCCTGCTCGACCGGAGTCAGATTCGCAGAAGCCGTCGCGGCGAACGCCATCATGCAGAAGCCGACTGCGATGGAGGTCAGACGTTTCATCGATCCATACCTCCCGTCCGCCCTTCCCGACCGGATCCGTCGGGAGTAAAGCGCCGCGAGGTGTTCGGAACCGGTCGAGATCACGAGCGGCGCTGTCTTCCACCTCACGGTCCAGCGAGCCTCGTCGACCGAGGCACGAGCCGCGAGCGCCTGGATCAAGCGGGGCATTGATCCTCCTCAACCCTTGTCAGTCATAGCGTAGTTCGGCGGGATCGCGGAGCGCGGCGCCCGCGGCGGGCCAGGCACGTTGCCCCGTTGCAGGGACGACGACGTCGCGTTCGCGGGGCTCCAAGGGATGCGCGGTGGCATTGCGGGCATGGCTGGGCCCGGCACGCTGCGTGCAGTGTTGCTTCGTGTGTGACGTGGAGCCGACGAGCGACGAGGTGAACGCGCCCCCGGCAGGACTCGACCTGCGACCAGCGGATTAGAAATCCGCTGCTCTATCCAGCTGAGCTACGGGGCGTGAAAAAGTGGTCGGGGTGAGAGGATCTGAACCTCCGACACCCTGCTCCCAAAGCAGGTGCGCTACCGGATTGCGCCACACCCCGAATGTGAAGGCATCCGGAATCCTAGCGAGCCGGGGAAAGGGTGTCAACCAGGCGGAGGACGGCGAGGAACTGGTATGGTAGGGGCGGGACGAGGGTCCCGCAGGGAGGACCGGGGCCAGGTCGGGGTGACCGGGTAGGTCCAATATGAGGAGGAAGAGATGCGCAGCATCAACAAGGTGATTCTGATCGGGAACCTCGAACCGACCCGGAGATTCGGCACACGGCGGGCGGCCAGGCCGTCTGCAACTTCCGGATTGCGACGAACGAGTCCTGGGGCGGACGCGACGGCCAGGAGCGCCAGGAGCGGACCGAGTGGCACAACATCGTCGCGTGGGGCCGTTTGGCCGAGATCTGCAACGAGTACCTGCGGAAGGGCAAGCAGGTCTACCTGGAGGGACGTCTCCAGACCCGTCAGTGGGAAGACAAGGACGGAGTGAAGCGGTACACGACCGAGATCGTCGCGCAGAACATGATGATGCTCGGAGGCGCCGGCGGCGGTGGCGGTGGTGAGTACGGCGGCGGTGGAGGCGGAGGCTATTCGTCCCGTCAGCCGAGCCGGGAGTCCCAGCGCGTGGCGGCCCCCGCGGACGTCCCCGACAGCGGTCCGAGCGGTGGCGGCGACTTCTTCGACGACGACAACGACCTTCCGTTCTAGCCGGGAAGGACGGGCCGGATCACCGACCGGGAACCGGTCGGTGGATCGGGTGCGGCGCAGGAGCTGGGCGATGCCGGCCGCGCCCCAGTGGCCCCGCCGGGCGGGAGCGGCTTCGGACTCCGGTCGGGCTCTGCTCTCGGCGCCGGGACTTGACGGGGAGGACGGAGAACCGTATCTTCCCCGTCTGCGGCGAGAACCGCTGCCCCGTTAGCTCAATTGGCAGAGCAACTGACTCTTAATCAGTCGGTTCGGGGTTCGATTCCCTGACGGGGCACATACCAACGGAAACGGCCTTCCTGGTGACGCCAGGAGGGCCGTCTTTCGTTGGGTCGGGCTTTCTCAGCCCGCGTCAGCCCTCGGAGCCGCGACAGCCCGCGCAGATCAGCCCTCTATCCGAGCCGACTTCACTCCTTCGATGTACCGGAGCTGTTCGACCAGCTCGATCTGGTCGTCGAGAGGGAGGCGGACATCGAACTCCAGGGTCATCGAGTTGTGCTCGCTCGTCACCTTGCTCCGGAGGAGATCCGCGTCTGAGTGGATGACGAGCTGCTTCACCTGGGTCGCGATCTCCATCTTCGAGAGGACGACCACGAGGCGCTGCACCCGGTCGTTCGTCCCGAGCTTTCCCTCGATGATGTGTGACGTCACGAGGACAGCGACGCCGAGTGCGGTCGCGAGAATCGGCGGCCAGTAGACACCGGCGCCCACACCCATTCCGATCGCCGCGGCCAGCCAGATCGAGGCCGCGGTCGTGAGTCCGACGACGAAACCGCGGGCGTGGAGGATGGTGCCGGCACCGAGGAACCCGATCCCGGTGATGATCTGGGCCGCGATCCGGGCCGGATCCGAGGTGGCGACCCCGGACATCCGCGGGACCGCGATCGAGATCTCCATGAAGAGCGCGGACCCCATCGCCACCATCATGTGCGTCCTGAGACCGGCGCTCTTCTGCTTCATCTGGCGCTCGAGCCCGATGATCCCGCCGAGGAGGAGGGCGAGTAGGAGCCTGAGCCCCGCGAGTCTCCAGTCGTGTTCGATCAAAGGTCCTCCGCCACCGTCCCCAGTAGTCCCTTATCGGAGCCTAACATGCGCCTCATCACGGGGGTTGTGGATCGGAAATTGGTGCTCATCGGCTAAGATTTGGTGACACAAGGGTTTGTCGTTGTCCAGAGAATGGGCGCGGGTTGGCCGCTACATGCGCGGGGCGTAGAGGCTTACGCCGGGGGCCGCCGGCACTTGCACCAATCTTCGCTCCACGATCCTCAGAAAAGGGAACAACCGATCCCCGAGATGAGGCATCCTAGAGCACGGCCGACTTCACACGACCGATGCGCCAGGCCCGAAACTAGATGGCAGGGCGCGACGTCCAAGAAGACGGTTCCTTCGACCGGATCTGGGGGCGAACTGGATTCGACGGGGGAAGTGAATCAGAGACTGCGTGTCGAGGTGTCAGTACCCTCGTTAATCCACTGGCAAAACCATAGTTGCCAACACTGAAATGGCTCTCGCTGCCTAATTGGCGGTGACGTCTCCCGTTCCTTGGCCCGTTGGGGGGCGACGAGACGAAGTCACATCGGGCTAGCCACAGGCGGAGTGCTCCGCGAAGCCGGCGAAACACTAGGAGCTGGCGCGATTGGGATCCCGACGGTCGGAGCCCTCTAGCGCGAGATCAATAGGCCGAATACGCACGTAGAGGTCTTTGTGGATCTTCTTTCGGACGCGGGTTCGATTCCCGCCGCCTCCACCATTTCTGCTTTTTGACCTACTGGAGTTCCCCCGGTTCCGTGGACACCCTTTCATACGCGGGCAGCGTTTCCTAACCGGTAGAGCGCCAACGCCAACGGATCGACCGGGATTCCGCTGATCTCCTCTGTGTCCCAGGACCGTGCCCAGATCCTGCCGTTTCGGTACTTCGCGATCTGCCTCAAGTCCTTCGGTCGGAGTTGCTGGGTCCACTTCACCTCGATGGGATGGAACCGCTTCCCCTCGACGTACGCGATGTCGACCTCTCCTTCGGCCTTGATGTAGAACGTCGGGTGGAGTCTCCGCACATGTGTGACGGTGCAGGCCTCGGCGACCTTGCCGAACCAGACCGGGTCGTCCAGCAGTGGCCCGAGGCGATTGCGAAACGGATCCGGATCCGGACGAAGCCAACTGTTGATCGCATGCAGGATGAACGGGTCGGCGAACATGACTCGACGCGCTTTGCGCGGTGCTGCGGTGAGTTTGTCTTCGAGCAGCGCGGACTGGACGAAGACCGCGTCCATCGAGGCCAGCAGAAAGTAACGTAGTCGGCGACGGTTGTCGGATGGTCGATAGAGAGATCCTTCGAGAGCGCATTCCAGGTCACCTGCGTCCCATATCGCGTGGCGACGGCAGTGAGGACTTCCTGCAGGTAGTGCTCCTGTTTCCCCGCGCTTCAGCATGTCACCCCGTATCCAGTCGCCGTACGTGGCGAACGTGGAGGGCAGGATGGAGTCGTCCACCGCCATGTCGTTGATGGCGTGGAGAAAGCCGCCATGGGCGAGATACCGTGCGAACTCCGCATCGAGGAGGCTTCGGGTTGATTCCTTGATGCTGGACTTGGGTCCAAGGAGAGACTGCCGGCCGCCCCTGGGTATTCGTTTTTCCACAGATTCACGTACTCGCTGAAGGTCAGAGGGTCGATGTGGAAGTCGACGACCGAGCTCATCCCCGACGACCCGGGAAGCGCATTCGCTTCCCTGGACTGCGTCGAGTCCGAGTCGGAAACCATCAGTACCAGGTCTTCTAGTGTCCCTGCATCAGCAAGGAACTTCACTCCCTTGTCCCACTCCCGGATGTAGGTTACCTCATCTACCAGGAGGTAGCCGGGACCTCGTCCTTCCCACTCGGCAACCTGATCGCGATCAGCCTTACGAGAGTGTGGTGATCGTCGATCAGTTCTCCGGCCAAGTAGTAAATGCGTTCGGGGGCGGTACCCGACGCGAGTAGCTCCGCCATCCACTGCTTGAGGACCGTAGTCTTGCCGATCTGACGACCACCGGTGAGGGAGTAGATCCCCGGACCGATGAGCTTCAGACGATCGAGAAGCGGTGAGCGGAACGGAAGCGGCAGCTTCACCAACTGCCTCAAGTTGGGGTCCCGCTTCGAGAACCCACCTGCCGAGTCTCTGTGGGTGTTGTGGGGCAGGAAGCGTGGGTCCACCGAGTAGCTCCTCGATTTGAGCAACAACCATTGACTAAATTTAGTCAATGACAATTGATCATACTGGGGTCCTCCCGGCAAGGAGAATCGAGGGCAGAGCCCGTTTCGCCGGCGGTTGGCCGATTCCTGCCTTGGACGTTGCGGGGCGAGTGGCGTCGGGCTACCGAGGCGTCCCCACTGATCCGGACCTGAGGATCGCCTTGATGCGACCCCAAGAGGACTCCGTTGTCGGCACGACCTCACATGGATTCGGATCGCAGTCCCTGCAGAATCCCTGGAATTCTCCGTCGCACTCACTGATGCCGGTGATCGTACAGCTCCCGTCGGGGTGGCAGCAGGCACCGATCGGAACCAGCCAACTCAGCCAGGCTCCGATCCCGAGCGACTGGGTCGGACCCCAGACCACGCTGACGTTGTTCCAGCCGGTCGGGTAGCCGATTCCCGGCGCGATGTTCGTGTAGGGGACGCCACCGGGGCCATCGAGGTCCGCAGCGACGTAGAAGCCAGGGTCGGTCTGAGAGAAGTCCGCCCAGTATCCGACCCAGAAGCCGCCGCAGGTGTTCTCCGTGGGCATTCCCAGATAGAAGTCGTGCACGCTGAGTTCGGGCCAGATCGCGACCGGACACGGGTCCAGGTCCGGGGCCATGAGGAGAACCGCGCCGGGCGCGCCTCCCGCATTCTGCCAGAGGTATGCGTCCAGCGTTCGGCAAGGGCTGTCCGCTGTGCTCGTGAGGATCAGCTCGATGCCGCAGGCGCCGTACTCCCAGCCGTACTTTGCAGCGAAGGCTCCGTAGTTCGGCGGTGCGATGCCGGAGGAGTGCCAGGCGTAGCCGTTTTCGGCAGAACCGTCGAACGCGAGCTCGAGTCCCAAACCGCACGGGCCCTCGGAGCCTCCTCGAACCACGCCGCGGCCAGGTTCGAGGGACGAGTGGGTCGCCGTTGCGGTCGGGCTGGCGACGGTGGAGTGAAGGACGAGCAGAGTGATCCAGACCGGAGCGTACATGGTGCCACCTCCAGCGCCCGCGTCCGGGCGCGACTGCTACCGTCCAGGTGCGAAGGAAAGGCAAACCGGCGACGAAACCGCGAGTCCGCATTCCAGGCTACGCTCGCCTGCTGAGTCCGCGGGATTAGAAGTGGTTGCGCACTGGATTCGACGTTCGCGGATTCGTCGGTCCTCCGGGCCGCGACGGAAGCGCCGCTGCGACCGGGGCGTCTGAATCGTCGAACGTGAGCAGACGCCTACGCCGGCGCGATCGGATAGCTAGGGCGCGGTGTACACCAGGTACGCCCCGCCCAGGATCACGAGCACCCCGCACGCCTGCCTGAGCAGATTCGCTCCCCGCGACCCCTCGTTCCAGTTGAGGTACCGCTGGACGAGCTGCGCCGACGTCCCCGCCAATACGATCACCGCGCAGTGTCCGACTCCGTACGCGAGCAGAAGCGTCGCTCCGTAGAGCCAACTCGTAGAAGCGACCTTGAGCGTCACACCGAGCATCGGCGCCATGTAGGCGAACGTGCACGGCCCGACCCCGACTCCGAACACGAGCCCGAGCACGAACGCGCCGAGGAACCCCTTCCTCTTGGGACCTGTCGGCCCTCCGCCCGACCATGGCAGAGGCACGACACCGAGGAAGTGCAGTCCGAGGAAGAGGAAGATGAGCGCGAGGCCGTAGTTCACGTAGCGTCCGACGTCACCCAGCATCCGTCCGAGTGCAGCGGTGACTCCGCCGATCGCTGCGATGGTGACCAGGATGCCGCAGGCAAACACCAACGCGGTGACAAAGGCCCGCCGCGGCGAGGTGAGTCCCTGCCCGCCGATGAACGCGACGATGAGCGGAATGCTCGCGAGGTGGCAGGGGCTGAGGACGATGCTGAGCACGCCCCAGACGAGCGCGGCCCCGAGCGCGATCGGGGCGGACCCATGCACGGCCTCCGTGAGTGCGCCGAACAGTTCGTTCATACTCTGGCTCCACTCTCACGTTGAGAGTGGGCTACGACCTCGCTCTCACGTTGAGAGTACGCTGCCACTCCACTTTCACGCAGACAGCGCACTACGACTCCACGGGCGCCGCTTTCTCGGGCAGCGCGACGCCGAGCTCCGCCCACTTCGCCAGGATCGCCTCCTTCGCGAAGAAGCCTTCGTGCCGGAACCGCTCCTGTCCGTCGGCGTCGAGGAACACCTGCGTCGGGATCACGCGGATGCCGTACGGTTCTCCCGCCTTCGGGTCCTTCCACACGTCGATGAACTCGACGACGAAGGATCCCTGGTACTCGGTTCGGAGCTCTTCCAGGATGGGTGCCATCTGTTTGCATGGGATGCACTTGTCCGAACCGAGGTCGACGAGGCGGGGAAGGTGGCTCGTTTGCGCGAGGGCCTTTGTCCCGGGCGTCGTTGCGTCTGCCGTCGCTACGTCCGCAGCCGCTGGCTTCCCAGCCGCGACATCCGTGTCCGCTCCACCGGCACCCGGTGTGCGATCCCCTGAGTTCTTGAGTACGAATGCGCCCGCGAACACGAGCAGCGCGCCGACGACGATTGCGAGTTTCTTGATCATCTGACTCCTCCGGACTTCACGAGCCGTACCCGTGATGTTGGAGAAAGGTGCTTCCCGCGCTGGATGCGTCTCTCAGAGGACCCCGCGACCCTCCTCCAAAGCTCTCCTCCGAAGCCCTCCTCCGAAGCCGTGCTACTTCAGGTACGCCGTGATCTCTTCCGGCGAGAGCAGCTTCCCACTGCTCTTGAGCTGACCGTCGATCGCGAGCCCGGGCGTCATCATGGCGCCCATCTGGACGATCTCGTTGATGTCGGTCACCTTGACGAGCTCGTACTCGACACCGAGCGTCTTCGCCGCCGCCTCCGCGTTCTCCGCGAGCTTCTTGCACTTGGGACAGCCGGTCCCGAGGATCTGGATCTTCATGGAGAGTTCCTCCTGGTCAGAGTGGTGAGCTGGGCAAAGACCGACTCCTCGCCGATCTCGGGAGCTGCTGAAAGAGGTCAGAACAGAGAGCCATAGATGATTCCACTGAGCGTCGCCATGACGACGACGAGGCTGACGTAGACGACCGTCTTCTTCGTTCCGATCACGCTGCGGATGACGAGCATGTTGGGGAGGCTGAGCGCCGGACCCGCGAGGAGCAGGGCGAGCGCCGGGCCCTTGCCCATGCCGTTCCCGATCAGTCCCTGGAGGATCGGCACCTCGGTCAGCGTCGCGAAGTACATGAACGCACCCGCGACCGACGCGAAGAGGTTCGCGCGGAGCGAGTTTCCGCCGACCGCGGTGTTGACCCACTCGCTCGGGATGAGGCCTTCGTGGCCGGGCCGGCCGAGGAGAGCGCCCGCGACGAGGACGCCGAAGAGGAGGAGCGGAAGGATCTGCTTCGCGAACCCCCACGACGAGGAGAACCAGTCCTGCATCTCTCCGGTCGCGGTGCTGGTGAGGACGCTGAGCGCGACGATCGCCGCCACGAACGGAATCATCGGCGCCGCGGGGAAGAGGAGTGCGAGTGCGAGCACGACGATCGCGGATACCGCGACCTTCCAGAGCGAGGCGCGGAACCACGCGACCAACATCACGCAGAGGCCGAGAGCGAAGGCGCCGGTGACGAGCCACCGGACCTCGTAGATCGTGCTCCAAAGCCCCGACGGCTCCGCCGGCCGCGCCCAGTTCGAGAAGACGAGGATCCCGACCATCGATGCGAAGTAGAGGCCCTCCTGGGCGAGGGTGCGCGCGGGGGCTTCGTCCGGCATCGGGATGTCGAGTCGCGCCCGCTCCTCTTGGTCGTGCCGGAAGATCAGATGCATGAGGAGCCCGATGACGACGCTGAACGCGATCGCGCCGATCCCGCGGGCGGCCCCGAGCTCCATGCCCAGGACGCGTGCGGTCAGGACGATCGCGAGTACGTTGATTGCGGGGCCGGAGTAGAGAAACGCGGTCGCGGGCCCGATCCCGGCGCCGCGATGGTAGATGCCGGCAAAGAGGGGGAGCACGGTGCAGGAGCAGACCGCGAGCACGGTGCCGGAGACCGCGGCGACGCTGTAGGCGAGCAGCTTGTTCGCCTTGGCGCCGAGGTAGCGCATCACGGACGCCTGGCTCACGAACGTCGAGATCGCGCCGGCGATGAAGAAGGCAGGGATCAGGCAGAGGATGACGTGTTCGCGCGCGTACCACTTGACGAGGTGGAACGCTTCGAGCGCGGCGTCATCGAACCGGGTAGTTCCGACCGGCAGCCAGAAGCAGGTGAGGAACACCGCCACGATGACGAGGAGCGGCTTCCACTCGTCTCTCCAGTTCATACGCGCGTCCTGCTCATCGGCGTTTCCAGCTCACCTTCCTGCTCGCACTCATGTTCGGCTCCGGCTCATCGACTCTCCCAACCTCTCCCGTTCCCCGGCCGGCTGTCCCGGCTCGCTACTCCTACTCATTTTTGGCTCCTTGGCCGAATGGCCAAATGAATGCGCAAATGAAGACGATCTACTTCGTCAGCTTCGCGTGCTCCTTGGCTCGGGACTGCAGCACGGACTCCACGCAGGAGAAGAAGTTCAGGACGCACGGGACGAGAAGAGAGTAGAAGACCTGGCTCCCGCGCTTCTCGTCCTGGACGATGCCGACGTTCTTCAGCACTGAGAGGTGCTTCGAGATGGTCGAGACGTCCGCGCCGACCATCTCGGTGAGTTCCCACACGCAGCGTTCGCCTCGCGCGAGCTCCTCGACGATGAACAGCCGTGTGGGGTGACCCATGGCCTTGATGACCGCGGCTCTCGCTTCGTATCGCGCTTTGGCTTTGGCGTCCACTGGGCCTCCGATTCTGCAATGACCTTGGCTATTAGGCCAAAAGACCAAGGTGTCGCCAAGTACGTGATTGTCGCAACGATCCAGCGGCTCGGATCGTGCCCGTGCCTCGGATGCCTCCCCAATTCACTGTCCATGAACTACTTGCGACGGAAGTGTTCCGAGTCCTCGTAGGTCACCCGGTGGTTCGACGCGCTCCGGATCGTTGGGCCGGGCGGACGCTTGTTTAGATGTGCCAAGTGCTGGACGAAGGTGCAGGTAGCGGGGGGCCGAGTCCCCGCAACTTCAGGGCACGTCTCAAGTTCGGAGGAGAGTCGATGGGAGATCTCGGGCTCGAGCGCGGCTGGTCTGGCCCGGGGAGGCTTGCGGGTTGGCCGTTCCCCCTCACTGCGGTCCGCCAAGTTGCATGGACGACCCTCGCGGTCCTTTCCGTGTTCGCCTCCATGGCCGAACTGGCTCATGCGCAGACCGGAGAGCCGGATCTCCTGGATCTTCCATTCGAAGAGCTGATGAACGTCCGCGTGACGTCCGCATCCAAGAAGTCCGAACGCATGCAGATGGTGCCTGCCGCGGTCTACGTGGTCACTGCCGAGGACATCCGCCGATCCGGCGTGACGAACATCCCCGATGCTCTCCGGTCCGTGCCGGGGCTCGAAGTCGCTCGCATCGATGCGAACAAGTGGGCGATCTCGTCCCGAGGGTTCAACGGCCGGTACGCGAACAAGATGTTGGTGCTCATCGATGGACGGACGGAGTACTCGACGATCTTCTCGGGTGTGCTCTGGGAATCGCAAAACTTCCTCATGCAGAACATCGATCGCATCGAGGTCGTCCGCGGGCCGGGCGCTGCTGTCTGGGGCGTGAACGCGGTGAACGGGATCATCAACATCATCACGAAGCCTGCGATCGAAACTCAGGGGCTACTTCTCGCTGGGGGCGCGGGGTCCGAAGAGCGCGGGTTCGTCGATGCGTCCTACGGCGTCGAGGGGACGGAGAACCTCCACGCGCGCGTCGAAGCCCGCTACTTCGACCGCGACAATGGACATGGGGGAGATGGGTGGAGGGACCCCGATGCCTGGACGGCCTACCACTTCGGAATGCGTCTGGACTGGGCTCCGCGTCCAAACGACCACGTATCCATCCAGGGGTTCGTCCGCGGATCGACCATCCACGAGGTCGCGGTCTTGCCGCAGCTAAGCGATCCTTATCGTGAGTACGTCGCCGGCCAACGTCCCAATGAGGGTGAGTCCGGCGCCGTTCGTTGGACGCACGACATGCAGGAGCGTGGCGATCTCCAGCTACAGGCCTACTACGAGCGGACCAATCTCGAGTTGCCGGGAATCGTCGAAGTCGAGAGCCATCTCTTTGGGGCCGAAGCCGTCCAGCGTCTGGTCCTTACCGGGAGCCAGGAACTGGTCTTGGGGATGGAGTACAGGGTCCTGTCGGACGAAGCCAAGAACTCCTTCGCGATCGAGTTCGACCCGGCCAGCTCTACTTCGGGCCTCTGGAGTGGGTTCGCCCAACACGAGTGGACCTGGAAGGAGGAGACCCTCAAGGTCCAACTCGGTTCGCGCGTCGAGCACCTGGAATCGATCGGGTGGCAGGTACAACCGAGTGCGAGGTTGTCGCTACAGCCCCACCCGCTGCATGTCTTCTGGACGGGAGTTTCGAGGGGCGTGCGGTCGCCATCCCGGATCGAGGACGGGGCGACATTCCGCGCGGAGGTCGTTCCTCCAGATCCCCGCTCCCCGGGCGCACCTCCGACTGTGATCGCCCTCACCTCCACCGATTCGGACCCCGAAACGGTCAATGCGTATGAGTTCGGCTACCGGGCGGTGGTGACGAATGAGGTGAGCCTCGACCTGGCCATCTTCCAGAATGAGTTCCAACACCTGCTCAATACCGAGACCTCCCTCCCGAAGCTCGCGACATACGACGACCAGATGATCGCAGTGCTCCCGCTCCAGGTTGCCAACGATCTCGAGGCGATGTCTCGGGGAATCGAGCTGTCGTTGGATGCACATCTCCATGCGGCGCTCCGCACGACCGGTGGTGTCGCGCTCCTCGAGACGGAAGTGACGGATCCGACGCACAGAGCGACCCCTGGTGAGGCCGAGTCGATGGCGAGCACGAGCCCCAAGCGCCGCCTCTTCGCCAGGGCTTCCATCGATCTCACTCCGCGTCTCCAGGTCGATCTCGGAGTGCGGCACGTGGGTGCGCTGGGGAGCAAGCTCGGAGTCGATGCGTACACGGTCGGGGACTTCAGGATTGGGTGGAAGTGGAACTCCTACCTATCCACCGACCTCGTGGGGAGAGACATCGGGCCGAGTCACGACGAGTTCAACCACGACTTCCTGATGACGGTCGAGACCGACGTTCAGCCCTCTGTGTACCTCCGGGCTGAGCTGCGCACATGGTGACCACGCCGCTCAGAAGCGCCCTGTCGCTGTTTCTGGCGATTCTCGCGTTGCTTGCCGGCTCGGGTCCGGCCTGGTCTTCTGATGCCTCGTCCGGTGGAAGGAGTGCGGGGTCGGTAGACCCGGAAGCTGCCGAGTATCACCTCAAGGCAGCGTATCTCTACAACTTCGCCCGCTTCGTGGTATGGCCGGACAGTGCGTTCGCCGCGCAGGACTCGGCCCTGACGATCGGGATCCTCGTTCCTGATCCCTTTGGTCCCGCGATCGACTCACTTCTCGCAGACCGAGAGATTGCTGGGAGGCCGGTCCGAATCGAACGGTATCCGAGGGACACTGCAATCCCGCGATGCCACGTTCTCTTCGTGCCGAAGGGTGAAGAAGACCGCATTCCTCCCACGTGGGCCGAGTCCGGCCCCCCGACCTTGATCGTTGGTGAATCACCGGACTTCGCCTCGCAGGGCGGGATGATCGGATTCTTCGAGGAGTCTGAGAAGTTGCGCTTCCAGATCAACCCCGAAGCGACGCGCAGGCGCGGCCTGGTCGTCAACTCGAAGCTCCTCAGTCTCGCCTCCGTGGTTACGGAAACGCACCGATGAGCCGCGCCCGTGCATTCTCGATCCGGGCGAAGGTACTCGCCATCACCACCGCGACGACGCTGATTGGTGCGCTGCTGGTGGGAGGAGGGATTGCCACCTACGAGTGGCTTGCCTTTCACAAGGACAAGGTCCGTGAACTCACCGTCCTGAGCAAGGTTGTGAGTGACCACGCGACGGCGGCCGTGGCCTTCGCGGACGGGCCGACGTCCCTCGAGATCCTATCTGCGCTCTCAGCAGAGAAGTCCGTCCAGTCGGCGGGGCTCTACGCGCTGGACGGAACAGCTATCGCCAAGTTTCCTCCGGGGACGGACGACCCTCTGCTCGAGAATCCGGGTCGGACTGGGAGCTGGCATGAGTTCGAGGACGGTCGCTTGAGGATGGGACACGACGTGGTCCTCGATGGAGAGATCATCGGTTCGGTCATCGTTGTCTCGACGCTCGACGAGCTGAGCGCGCGACTCGAACGCTACGCTCTGATTCTCAGCGCTATCATCTTCGTGAGCGTTTCCATCGCGATCGCTCTCTCCGTACGACTCCAACGGGTGATCACTCGGCCCGTTCACGGACTGATCGATACCGCGCAGTGGATCACGGAGAAGCGCGACTATAGCACGAGAGCAGAGCGAGGCAGCGAGGATGAGATCGGTACGCTGGTCGACGTGTTCAATGGAATGCTCGACGAGATCGAGAGCCGGGATGCGGAACTCCGTGCTGCGCACGGCGACCTGGAACGTCGGGTCGAAGAGCGAACCGCGGATTTGCTCCAGGCCAAGGAGGCGGCAGAACAGGCCAACCGGGCGAAGAGCGAGTTCCTCGCCAACATCTCGCATGAGCTGCGGACGCCGATGCATGGAATCCTGAGCTTCGCCAACTTCGGGCGGAAGAAGGCGACCAAAGCCGCTCGCGAGAATCTTCTCGAGTACTTCGAGAACATCTGGAACTCCGGTTCGAGGCTCCTCGTCCTACTCAATGATCTCCTCGATCTATCGAAACTCAGCGCGGGGAAGATGGAGATGGAGTTCACGCAATCTCGTATGGACGAAGTCATCGCGTGCGCGGTGGATGAGCTTCGCTCCCTTGTCTCGGAGCGTGGGATTTCTGTTGAACTGAGTGGCGATGCGTCCCATCCGTGTCGGATGGATTCCCAGAGGATGCTGCAGGTGTTCCGGAACATCCTCAGCAATGCTCTCAAGTTCTCGCCTGCAGGAGCGGTGATCCGGGTCCGGATGCACGAGGATGTCGGAGGGATTCGGGTCGAGATCGAAGACGAGGGCGTGGGGATTCCAGACGACGAACTCGACTACATCTTCGCGAAGTTCACGCAATCGGCGAAGACGAAGAACGGTGCAGGCGGAACGGGACTGGGGCTCGCTCTGGTCAAGGAGATCGTGGAGGCCCACCAGGGTCGGGTGTGGGCGGAGGCGGGAAGGGCTCAGGGCGCATGTTTCATCGTTGCGCTCCCGTACGAGGCGGTATCTGAACCCCCGGCCGGCGACGTAGAACCTTCTGCAGAACCTCTTGAAGGACGAAAGACTTGGGTAGCATGAAGCACGAACCGAAGATCCTGGCCGTAGACGATGACAGGATGAACCTCAGCATCTTGAAGGAGATCCTGCTCGATGGCGGGTATGTCGTTTCGACCGCTTCGACCGGAGAGGAAGCTCTCGAGGTCGCAGGCAGGGTCAACCCCGACATCGTCCTCCTCGACATCATGATGCCGGGCATCGACGGATACGAGACATGTCGTCGATTGAGGCAGGGGGTCAGTTCTCGGAACTGCAAGATCATCCTCGTTTCGGCCAAGGCCATGGTCGAGGAACGCCTCAAGGGATATGAAG
The DNA here is from genome assembly GCA_041390305.1 of Candidatus Eiseniibacteriota bacterium. Classification (GTDB taxonomy): domain Bacteria; phylum Eisenbacteria; class RBG-16-71-46; order CAIMUX01; family CAIMUX01; genus JACKCR01. Next base: position 15,619 of record JAWKQE010000026.1, on the reverse strand, counting down.
CCGGCGCCGACGACTACGTCGTCAAGCCGTTCGACCATGACGAACTCGTTGCGAAGATCGAGGTCTTCTCTAGGCTCAAGTCGATCGAAGAGGTGGATCGACTCAAAGATGAGTTCGTCTCCCTCCTGGCCCATGAAACCCGAACCCCTTTGACCCAGATCATGGCGCCGGCAGAGATTCTGGCGGGAGATGCGGCTCTCTCGGAGAGCGACCGCCGCTCCTTCGGAGAGATCGTCCTCAAGGCTGCCCGAGCCCTCGATTCGAAGCTGAAAGACGTGCTGTTGGCTCTCCTCTTCCGGACGAAGGAACGTGACACGCCGACGGTGGCGGCTCACCTGGGCGAAGTGCTGCGGGACGCGCTCCAGCGCACGAATGCCGTAGACAACTGCACCCTGGTGGAGGCGGACGCGCCGTCGGTACTCTCCGATGCAGGACACCTCCGGATCGCATTCGAGAGATTGATCGAGGACAGTTTCCAGTCAGGGGGTGGAACGGCTCTCGAGATCGAGATCGGGACGGAGCAGGACCAGCACCAGCACGTCGTAGTCATCGAGGAACAGGAGGGTAGTGCTGCCGAGCCTGAGGCCTCGTGTGAGTTCGCGGTGTTCGAGGTGCCAGATCTTCAGCATCACACGGGGGCAGTCGACACTGGTGTGCCGCTCGCGAACTCGATCATCCGATTCTATGGCGGACGGCTCCGGGTCGAGCGATATCCCCACGGATTTCGTTCCTACCGGATCACGCTCCCAGCCGAGAGCCCGAAAGATAGAAGCGCAGTGGCCTGACCGGGAACTTGGGGCCCCGTCGGGAGGCTAACCCGCGATCACCGCATACGTCTCTTCCGCAATCGCCACTTCCTCATCCGTAGGAATGACGAGAATCCGCACCCGGGAGTCCGCGGCCGCGACATCCGTCTCGACCCCACGCGGCGCCGCCTCGTTCTTCGCGAGGTCCATCGCATAGCCCAACGCTTCGAGCCCCTCGACGCACGTCTTCCGAATGAGAGGAGAGTTCTCGCCGACTCCCGCCGTGAAGACGAGCGCATCGACGCCACCGAGAACCGCCGTCGACGCTCCAATGTGCTTCTTCACCCGATGGCAGTAGACGTCGATGGCGAGCCGGGCCCGTTCGTCTCCGTCCGTCGCCGCCGCCTCGATCTCCCGCATGTCGTTCGTCCGGCCGGTGAGGCCGAGGAGACCGCTCTTCTTGTTGAGCAACGTGTTGACGTCCTTCGCGGACATCCCGAGATGGTCCTGGAGGAACAGCACGATCGCGGCGTCCATGTCGCCGGGCCGGGTTCCCATCACGAGGCCCTCGAGCGGAGTGAAGCCCATGCTCGTGTCGACGGAACGGCCGCCCTGGATCGCGGCGATGCTGGCGCCGTTCCCGAGGTGGCAGGTGATGATCCGAAGATCCTCCGGCCGCTTTCCCAGCATCCGGGCGGCCCGCTTCGAGACATAGGCGTGCGACGTTCCGTGGAATCCGTACCTACGGACGCGATGCTCCTGGTAGAGCTCGTAGGGAAGCGCGTAGAGATACGCCGACGCCGGCATGTTCTGATGGAACGCGGTGTCGAACACGCCCACCTGAGGCACGCCCGGGAGGAGCTTCCTTCCGACCTCGAGGCCGAGGAGGTTCGGTGGGTTGTGGAGCGGCGCGAGCGGAATGTTGTCGCGAACGGCCGCGATCACGTCATCGTCCACCACGACGGATCCGGAGTACGACTCGCCTCCGTGCACGACGCGATGGCCGACGCCGCCGATCTCGTCGAGTCGCTCGAAGACACCGCCCTCGCCGGTGAGCCCGGCCAGTACGGCCTCGAGCGCCGCCGAGTGATCGGGGAACTCCCGCTCCGTGACGGTTTGCTCCTCCCCGACACGATGCGTGAGGCGTCCGGTCGGCTCGCCGATCTTCTCGCAGAGTCCGGACGCCAGCACGGTGCTCTCCGGCATCTCGAAGCACTTGTACTTGATCGAAGAGCTGCCCGAATTGATGACCAGAATCTTCACGAATCACTTCCTCTGCTTCGCTGACTACTTCCCGTCGAGTGCCTGCGCCTGGAGCGCGGTGATCGCCACCGTGTTCACGATGTCGGCCACCGTCGTTCCTCGGCTGAGATCGTTGACCGGCTTGCGGAGCCCCTGCAGCACGGGCCCGATGGCGAGTGCATGCGCCGACCGCTGGACCGCCTTGTACGTGTTGTTGCCGGAGTTGAGGTCCGGGAAGATGAAGACCGTGGCGTGTCCGGCCACCTTGCTGCCGGGAGCCTTGGTCGCGGCGACACCCGCGTCGACGGCGGCGTCGTACTGGATCGGGCCTTCGATCGGGAGGTCGGGACGGAGCTTCCGGGCGATCTCGACCACTTCCGCCACCATCTCGACGTCGCCTCCGGATCCGGACGAACCGGTCGCGTAAGAGAGCATCGCAACGGCGGGTTCGATGCCGACGCTCCGCGCGGTGTCAGCGCTCGAAGACGCGATCTCCGCGAGCTGTTGCGCCGTCGGATTCGGGTTCACGGCGCAGTCGCCGTAGACCAGCACCTTGTCCTCGAGACACATGAAGAAGATGCTCGAGATGAGAGAGATGCCGGGCGCGGTCTTGATGAACTCGAAGGCGGGACGGAGCGTTTCGCGGGTCGTGGTGATCGATCCCGCGACCATGCCGTCGGCGTCGTTCTTGTGGACCATCATGGTGCCGTAGAAGATCGGGTCCGCCATGTGGTCCCGCGCGATGTCGAGCGGCACGCCCTTGTGCTTCCGGAGTTCGTAGTAGGTCTGCACGTAGTCGTCGAAGTTGGGCTGGCGGACGGGATCGAGGATCCGCGTGTCACCCAGGTCGACCTTGAACTCGGCGGCGCGGGCCCGGATCCGGTCCTCGTCGCCGAGGAGCGTGATCTCGGCGAGGCTCCGCTTCTGCATGATCTCGGTGGCGCGGAGGATCCGCTCCTCCCGGCCTTCCGGCAGCACGATCCGCTTCCGGTTGCTGGCGGCCGCGTGGAGGATCTTGTGGAGGAAGAGGCGCGGCGTGACGATCTCGGGCGCCTCGATCGAGATCTTCTCGCGGAAGGCGGCCGGATCCACATACGTCGCGAAGAGGGAGAGGACGGCATCGATCTTCTGCTTGTTCTCCGGCCGGAGGACCGGCTTCACCGCATGGACCCGGGTCGCCGTGTCGAACGAGTTCGTCTCCACCGAGAAAATCGGCAGCCGGAGTGACCTGAGGCCGCGGATGAGTCGGTCGATCGGGGGAGCGGGGGAGAGTCCGGCGGTGAGGACCATGGCGGAGATGTCTTCCATGGTCGTCGAGATCTGGGACGCCATGAGGCCCGCGATGATGTCCTGCCGGTCGCCGGGGGTGATGACGAGGGCCCCGGGCGCGATCCGTTCGAGGCAGCTCTCGAGCTTCATCGCGGCGACGGAGAAGCCGGTGGCGACGTTGTCCAGATACTCCTCGCCGTAGAGGATCCTGCCGTTCAGGGCGCGCATGATCTCGCGCGCCGTGGGACCGGCGAGGAGCGGTTCCTGCGGAAGGACGCCAAGTAGGGCGATTCCCTGCTCCGTCAGCCGCTCCTGGAGTTCGGCCCGGATCTCCTCCACGTGGGACTTGTCCACGAGGTTCACCATGGCCGCGTGGAGATCGCCGCCGCGCTTCTTGAACTGGTCACGGGAGATCTCGGCCGAGGCGACGATCTGGTCGACGCTCCGTCCCGCCCCCTTCAGGATCATGAGAACGGGCGCGCCGAGCTCGCGGGCGACGAGCGCGTTCACGTCGAACTCGATCGCCGTCGTCACGCCTTCGTAGTTCGTGCCCTCGATGAGGATGAAGTCGTGGTCCGCCTCGTAGGCCTTGTAGCGGTCGATGATCGTCTCGAGGAGCTGATCGAGCTTTCCATGCGCCACGAGGTCCTCGGCGACGACGGTCGAGACCCCATACATCGCCTCCGGATCGTCCTCGAGCCCGAAGTGGCCGTGGATCAGCTCGATGCTGACGTCGGTGGGGGAGTCGTCCTCGTGGACATGGGCGATCGGCCGGAAGAAGCCGACTTTCTTGATCGTCGAGGTGAGGAGTTCCATCAGGCCGAGCGAGATGGCGCTCTTCCCACTCTTCGCTTCGTTGATCGTGACGTAGAGGTTCTTGGACATGGCTGGTCACCCTGTAGGGTCGAGACCCCGATCTTGTTGGGCCAGAATCCGTTCCGGCCGACGAGACACCGTTCGTGGGGGACGCCTGGAGCCTTTGGAGGCGCAGGAACCCACCACAGACATTGAAACCTACTCTCGATCCGTTCCGTCAGGGATCAGTAACTTCCGAGACCACCCGAGAATGTCGGAACCTGCCGGAAGGGAGGGCGGGCGGACGCCTCACCGGCGGAGATCGAGCGGTTGCAAGGCGATGTCGGCCCGTCTGATCCGGTGACTCTGCCCGTTGCCCAGTTCCGTTGGGGGAGGACGGGCGCACGAGGCGATTGGTCTCGGTGCGTCCGAGAGCGTTCGGGGCGGGCGCCGCATTGCTCCGAAAGGAGTTTGACGGATCGTGGGCGGAGACTCCGCGTCCATTGCATGAGACGAATTGGAGGAGTACACTGCTATCCGTTCGACAACAGAGATTCCACCTGCCTCCAGGTAGGTGTTGTACACATGACACGCTCCGATGGACCGCCACACGCCCGGCACGCAGGTGACTCGAGGAAGTCGCCGATACCGATCCCTGTCGCCGGATCTCCGCTACGGAGATCGCACGCATGTTTCGCCTCCCCCCCCCGCGGAACATGCACTCACCAAAGGAGAAATCGGACAATGCGTCGTATTGCTCTGGCAATGTGTCTTCTCCTCGCTACCTCTGCTCGCGCCCAAGTCGTTGATACGGAGCTATGGACTCCCGAGGGGACCGTTCGGACCATGGTTCGAGAAGGGGACGTCGTCTATTTCGGTGGGATGTTTTCGGGCGTCGGTCCGAGGGTCGGCTCTGGCGCCGTGGTAGATATAGAGACAGCCGAGATCCAAACCCCATACCTGCGCATGGACTCCGGCGTGTTTTCCATTGTGCCCGATGGGTCTGGCGGCTGGTACCTCGCGGGTGCCTTCGAGACGGTCGGGAACATGCCTCGTGCCAGGCTCGCTCACGTAGACGCGGACGGCGTGGTGACGAACTGGAGCCCGGAGGCCAACGGGCTGGTCAGGGGCATGGCGCTCGCCGGCGACACCTTGTATCTGTGCGGGGGGTTCAACGCGATCAATGGAACGCCCCGCAAGTACCTGGCAGCTGTGGACAAGGTGACGGGAGAGCTGTTGAACTGGAATCCATCGGCAGCCGGGACCTCAAGTGCCACGGTCGGCTCGATCCTGGTCGATGGCAACACAGTCTACGTCGGTGGCTCGTTCACCTGGGTTGGTGGCGTACCCAGGAACTACCTCGCCGCCATCGACGCGACTACGGGTGCCGTGACTCCGTGGGACCCGTCGCCGAATCGGTACGCGACGCCGTTTGCCGTCGTCGGCTCGACGGTGTACGTGTATGGCTCGTTCGAATCGATCGGAGGAAGCCCGCGCAATGGGGTCGCGGCGCTGGACACAGTCACTGGAACCGCAACCGCTTGGGATCCGAATGTCGACGGGGACGTCGATGCCATGGCCTCCACGGGGGACACCTTCGTCCTGGCCGGCGACTTCGACTCGGTCGGGGGTGAGCCGAGAGCATCCGTGGCCGAGGTGGACATCGCGACAGGTCTACCGACGGCTTGGAACCCCGGTGTCACAGGTGGTGAGCAAACCGTATCCGCCGTCGTCGTGGATGCTCCAGTCGTCTATCTCGGTGGAGACTTTGCGGAGGTGGGTGGACAGTCCAGGAGGAACCTGGCGTCCGTGGATCTGACGACGGGGGTGCCGCTGGATTGGGAGCTACCGTGTTTCGGCGTGGACAACCTGTCGCTGGGTGACGGTGTTCTCTTCGTCGGTGGAACAGGATTCAACGCCGTGACACGAAACAATGTCGCTGCAATCGACCTCAACACCGGACGGCCGACGAGCTGGAATCCCGATGTGGATTTCGGCTCGTATCCGTACGGAGTGAGTGCGATCTCGGTCACTGGGTCGACCGTCTACATCGGTGGCGGATTCGCGACCGTTGGCGGAGAGGCGAGGAGCAGGATCGCTGCGACTGACGCAGTCGACGGGAGTGTGAGGCCCTGGAATCCTGGCGCGAACAAACAAGTTAGCGTCATCTGGTCCGACAGTTCGAGTGTTCTCGTGGGCGGCGAGTTCACCACGATCGCGGGGGAGCCGAAGGGCTTTCTGGCCGCACTCGACCCGGAAACGGGAACGGTCATGGACTGGAATCCCGACCCCAACTGGTATGTGAAGTGCCTCAGCGTCTCCGGGGACACGGTGTTCCTGGGTGGTGGCTTCACGACGGTGGGAGGTGAGCCGAGGAGCCGAATCGCAGCGGTGGATCGAAGTACGGGAGAAGTCGCTTCGTGGGCGGCCGATGCGAACTGGGACGTGCATTCGATCGCCGACGATGGCGGGCGGCTCCTCTTGGGAGGGAACTTCACCACCGTTGCGGGCGAGTCTCGACTTCGGCTGGCCGCGGTCGACAAGGAAACGGGACTCGTCGGGCCGTGGAATCCCAGTGCCTCTGATGTGGTGAACGCGCTTGGTCTGGACGGGTCCACCGTCGTCGTTGGAGGCAGTTTTTTGAGCATCGACGGGGAAGCTCGAAACGGCATCGCTGCGGTCGATGGCGAGTCGGGTGAGGTACTTGCTTGGGACCCGCATCCCGTCTTCTCGGAGTTCACGGCCCCCGATATCTTCGCCGTGCTGCCCATTGGCGCCGAGTACCTCGTCTCGGGGCCGTTCCAGGGCATCGCGGACCAGTTGTGGTGGCGAACCTCGGCGAGCCTCTCGGGTCCGAACTCGACCGTTGATATCGGCCCGTCCGATGAGCTGTTCGGAAGGACTTGGACGCGGCTCTCCGCGACGCCGAATCCCAGCCATGGCCGGACACAGGTCAGCTTCGAGCTTCCGAAACCGGGGCAGGCGAAGCTGACTCTGTTCGACGTGTCCGGTCGGTTCGTCGACGTGCTCGCGGATGGGGAGTTCTCGGAGGGCCGACACTCGCTCTCGGTGGATGCGGGTCGCCTGGCCGCGGGAGCGTACATCCTCCAGCTGAGGACGGGCGATGTGCTCGAGGCCCACAAGCTGCTCGTCGTGCGGTGACCTGAGTCCGTTTCCGGCGACGCGTCAGATCCGTCGCCGATGCCCGTTTGGTGCACCGCCGAGGTCGAAGAGGACGAAGTCGGTCGTCTGCTGCAGTCGATCCGCGCTCGAGGAGAGCGTCCTCCGACTCAACGAGAACTGGAGACGAGCGGCATCCATCGCCGAAGGTCGGCCGAATCCCCTTGATGAGCGCTGGGAAAGCCGGCGGAGCCGAGCCTCCGCAACCCTGGGCGCGCCGACTCGACCTGGACTGGGTCGATCGACCACACGGGAATAGTAGGAAGAAGGAGACTCCCCCATGAACCGTTTTCTCACGATCCTGACCGCGATCGCGATCACCACGGGTGTTGGAACCGTTGGCCTCGGGGACGCGGTCGCCGGTAGCTGTGGCTCGTCGGCCGCCCACACGCACGAGAAGGCCGATGGCCACGCCCACGACAAGGCGAGCATGCATCAGGCGGGTTACACGGGCGATCATGCGGCGAAGGCCGACATCGTCGACCTCGCGATCGGCGCGGGTTCCTTCAAGACCCTGACCGCAGCCCTCCAGGCGGCCGGCCTCGTCGACGTGCTGCGCGGTGACGGCCCCTTCACCGTGTTTGCTCCGACGGACGAGGCGTTCGCGAAGCTGCCGAAGGGGACGGTCGAGTCACTGCTCCAGCCTGAGAACAAGGACAAGCTCAAGGCCGTCCTCACGTATCACGTCGTGCCGGGCGCGCTCGACGCCGAGGATGTCGCTTCGCGTCGTACGCTGGAGACGGTGAACGGCCAGAAGATCGAGCTCGCGGAGACGAAGTCGGGGCTCAAGCTGGACGAGTCCGGTCTCGTCAAGACCGACCTCTTCGCCTCGAACGGCGTCGTGCACGTGATCGATACGGTGCTGCTGCCGCAGTAGTGCGCACGGAAGGTGGGAGAGAATCGTCGAGTTGCGGATCTGCATGCAGATCCGCAACGCGTCTTTCGTTCTACCTGACTCGGCTGCCTGAGCGCTCGCGCGTCCGCCTCGGACGTTCTGCCCGCCGGAGCTGTGGCGCTCGGTCACGGCCGCCTCTTCGGTCCGGTTCCGGAGGAACGGCAGGAACCGCTGGATCAGCGCTCCCGGCCCTCCGTCACTCTCGGAACGGCCCTTCCTGCGCGGACCTGAGTAGGAGGATGCGGCATGGCTTCCGCTCTGCACGCGCTCCCGATCCCAGTCCCGGCTCGGGTTCTGATCGCGCACCGTGCTCGTGCCCGCGCACGAGCACGCGCGGCAACGGTCCGGTCGCGAGCCTGCTCCTGATCCCAGTCGCGAGCCCGACCGCGCGCGGCACCCCGACCCTGGGACGAGGGCCTACGGCGATCGTCGCGTCGGTTCCTGCCTCCACGGTTGTCTCGAGCGTCACCGGCGTTCCGGCGCTCCGAAGCCTCGTTCGGTCGCGCATCGGCTCGCTCGACGTCGCGACTCCGCACGCGGACCGTGCCCGGCTTCCGTCCGTCCGACGGTCCGTCCGACTCGGGCGCGTGGCCGCCTCGGAGCGGGCGGCTTCCGCCGACTCTCCGTGGCGCAGCATCTCATCCCGAGCGTGCGCTCGGTTGCCTGCATTCCACTCCCCGTCGCTGCTCGTCACGAAAGTACGGGCGACGCCGGTCTGGGTGGAGCGGCCCGTCCTCGTCCGATCCGGTGCGTGTAGGCCTCGGGCGTGCTCGGACGTCGTAGTTGATCACGTAGGAGACGTTCGGCACGTCGATCCCGCGGGACGCGACGTCGGTCGCGACGAGGACGTCGTACTTCCCATCCCGGAAGCCGCGCATCGAGCGGTCCCGCTGGGCCTGGGAGAGGTTGCCGTGGAGATCCGTGGCCCGGAACCGGCCTTCTCCAGCCTTCCGCGATCCGCTGGGCCCGGCGCTTCGTCCGCGTGAAGACGATGGCGGACCTGCAGTCTTCCTTGCGGAGGTGTTCGACCAGGAGACTCGGCTTCTCCGTCTCTTCGACCCGGCAGGCGCATGGTCCACCGAAGTGGGAGGCGCGCTGTGCGCGAGCTGGACGACATGGGGATCTGGAGAGTTCGTCCGCGAGTCCGCGGATCTGCTTCGGCATGGTCGCCGAGAAGAGCATCGTCTGCCGACGGGGAGGAGGCACGCGACGATCCGCTTGATGTCCGGGAGGAACCCCATGTCGAACATCTGGTCCGCTTCGTCCAGCACGAGCGTCTGAACCCGGCGAAGGTCGAGCTTCTTCTGACCGACGAGGTCGAGGAGACGCCCCGGACATCCGACGATGATCTCCGGCTTCTGCCGGAGCGCCTCGATCTGGCGCTGCATGGAGGAGCCGCCGTAGATGGAGACGCACTTGAGAGGGGTGTACTTCCCGAGTTCCCGGATCTCGGTCGTGATCTGGAGCGCGAGCTCCCGGGTCGGGGCGACGATGAGGGCGAGCGGACCGCGTGTCCGGTCGCCGAGGAGACGACTCAGGATCGGGAGCGCGAACGCCGCGGTCTTCCCGGTCCCGGTCTGGGCCAGGCCGAGGATGTCCCGGCCTTCGAGGGCCGCGGGGATCGTCTCGTCCTGGATGGTGCGGGGCGTCTCGAAGCCGACCGAGTCGAGGCCCCGGAGGATGGAATCCTGGAAATCGAACCGGGCGAACCCGCTCCGGTCAGTAACTGCATTCATAGGCATAGATTGAGGATGTACTCCACTGTCCGCGCTGATTTTCGCGGGCAGCCGATTCACGTGTCTGACCCAAACAACAGAGTAGGGAAAGAGAGGTCGTAACGTTTGGCGGCGAGACCTTCAGTGAACTGGGGAGGTCCTGCTGTTCGCCGCGAGCCGGGAGGGGTCCCGAGCTGCAATGACCGTATAGGGTTGGCGCGCGGGCTGCAATCCCTATGTTTGGGGGAGTTGGCCCACGGGAGGGTGCCCCGCTACGGGGCGGCGAGGCCCGGCTCGATGCGGAACAGCTTCTGCCTACCGTCGACCGCGAGCCAGGGCGTGCCCCCATCGGGGGGCAGGAGGCCGGCCCAATCGATCGCCTCCCGGCTGAGCGACTTCTTCTTGAGGAGGATGACGAACCGCCACTTCTCGTGTTCTCGCGGGCCCACCCCGACCCAGACGTGTCCCCGAATCTGCTCGGGTTCGTACTCCTCGGGCATGAACTTGTCGCACCAGATCCCATGTCGCTCGAGGCCATCGAGTCGTTCGAGGGCTCGGCTCACGAGCACTTCGAGGTGGCTCCAAAAAAGTGGTTCATTCAAAGCTGTGTCACCTCTTCCAGTATGTGTGCCGAAGAGACTCGTGCGGCCGGGATCCGTCGGGTCGTGCCGCTGCGCGCTCGGGGCCAAGGGCCCGACGTCCGCACACGTCGTTCGTTGCGCGTGCAGGTCGGGCCGGGGGGAGAGGGGATCTCCACGTCGCCTGGAACGTGGAGATCCACTGAGTTGGGTAGGGTAGCGAGGCGCTACCAGCGGTCGTTGCGCCGGAATCCGCCGCCACCGCCACGGTTGCCACCACCGCGGCTTCCACCGCCGCTGCGATCCTCGGCCTCGTTGACGTTGAGGGCGCGTCCGCCCATCTGAGCGCCGTTGAGGGCATCGATCGCGGCCAGAGCCGCGTCGTCATCCATCTCGACGAAGCCGAAGCCGCGCGGACGGCCGGTGTCCCGGTCGTTGATCAGCTTCACGGAATGGACCGTGCCGTGCTGAGAGAAGGCTTCGTTGAGTTCGGCTTCGGTAGCGCTGAAAGGCAGGTTGCCCACATAGAGCTTCTTCAATTCTAGACTCCAGACGCCGGCCTGGCCGGCAAGAAGGCGGGAGGTCCGAAGGCCCCGGAGTTCCGGAGACGACTCGCCACCCCAAACCTCCAGCGTGATCGCCGGAGGACTCGCGCATTCGCGAGGAGAAACAACTCTACGGGTGGGGTTCCTCTCGTCGTCGAGCCGGAACCACTGCACAGAGCCGAGTCACAATCGTGACTGTCGTCTATCGCGGGGGCGCCGACAAGGCAAATCGGAGTCACCCCCGACTCCCGACTGCGGACCTCTCGCCCGGGCGCGGCGGCTACTGCGGCTTCACGCAGAACACCGCGGCCGTGCGCCCGTTGAGGAACGCGCGGCTCGCCACGAGGTTTCCCTCCGCGTCGTAGATGTCTCCGTACACCGCGAAGTACGGATTGGAGCAGAGCAGGTCGTTGTACGTCTGGACCGTGAAGCTCAGCGAGTTCGAACCATCCGAACCGGACTCGGACCAGGGGAACGACGACCCGGACGCCGTCGTCGTGTACTCCCATTCGATCGCCTGGAACACGATCTTGCCGCCGCTGTCCATCGTCACTTCCGAAGGTGCGATCGTCGCGCTGAAGTTCAGTTCGAGGCTTCCGGGCACGTCCTTTCGAACGTACCAGGAGTAGTGCCGGGTCTCGGGGATGTAGTAGTCGAGAACCGCACCCTCGGCCTGGAGTGTCCACGTTCCGGTCACGGTGATCGTGGCGTGGTCGATCACCTCGTCGCCGTACGAGACTCCGACGCTGCCGCTCAGCGTCGTCGACTCGGATACGGTGAAGTCGACCGTGTTCGAGTCGACCTCGCCGCGCTTCTCCTTCAGAGGCCCCGTCGTCGCGCCTTCCGGGACCACGACGACGACGTTGTTGTCCGCCCAGGAGACGACCTCGACGGCCTCGGTGCCGTTGAAGAGGATCTTGTTGTTCTTCGGCAGGTACCCGAGCTTCGTGCCGCGGATCGTGACCTGGTCTCCAACCGCTGCCGTCGACGGCGTGACGGACGTGATCTCCGGAACGACGGGTGCGATCGTGAACTCGACGCTCTGCCAGTCGACCGTGTTTCCGCCGACGCGGACGATGGCGGAGAGCACGTAGTCCTCTTCCTCGCTCGTGTTGTAGCGGAACTCGTCCACGGGTGTGTCGTCGAGGTGAATGGTCTTCGTCGAGTTCGGGCCGAGCGTGGCTTCGTGGTAGGTGGAGAGACGCCCGACTCCCGACGGCGGATCGCCGAGTGCGGTGATGTCGACGTAGACGCCGACGTCGGTGGACGCGGTCCTCGAGGAGTTCGCGAGCTGGAGGTCGCCGTTCACCCGGAAGATCTCGACCTCGCCCGGAAGAGGATCCAGGACTTCGTCGGTGGCGGGGTTGCGGAGCGAGTAGCCGTCTTCCTCGCGGTAGTCCCACTGGTACCGGTAGATCGCGGGCATGTCCTCACCGTAGCGCGGCTTCGTGAACTCGAACGCATCGGGGAGCCAGCTCGCGGTGATCCGCTCGTTCGAGGCGGAGAGAGGCGTCGACACGACCATGGTGACGAGCTTGTCGCCGATGTCCATCCCGTCCACGAACTCGCTCCACGTTTTGCTCGTGTAGCCGATCGAGCCCGTGCTGATGCTGGCCGGGTCGTGGATCTTGAACGTCGATCCGTCATACCCCACCACGGTGACGGCGTGCGACCACTTGCCGACGAAGAGGCCGACCGGGTGGTGGTTCACGCCGATCTCCCGCCAGAGGTAGTCCCGCATCTGCGTGTTGTTGACGTAGTCCCAGAGCTTCCGGGTGGGGGAGACGCCGGTCCGGTACTTCACGATGCTCGCAATGGCTGAGTTCGTCCGGTAGCCGACGTCCGAGATGCCCTGCTCGTCGATCCCGGCCGCGCCGATCACGTCCATCGCGGACCGGAGGTCCTGGTAGTTCACGGCCTGGGTGACGGTCTGGACGGTGACGGCCCAGCAGTAAGGGGACGAGCCCTGATTGAAGTAGGGGACGCTGAGCAGCGCCGATGCCGGCGGGTCCTGACCGAAGAACCACTCGCAGAGACGGCTCGTGAAGTGGTTCGTCTCGACGACCGCGAACGGCGCTCCATCGATCATCCGAACGCTCGAGGTTTCCATCTCGACCGCGCCGCTCTCTTCGTCGATCACGCCGATCATCACGCCCGAGGAATCCGCAGTCGACATCCCCTCGGGGAGAGGGAAACGGATCTCCACGTTCGCGTCGAACTGACTCACCGCCGCCGTGGTGCGGACGACGGCCATTCCTTGTTCGCCCGTGCCCTCGAACCAGGTGCTCGGTTCGAGCTTTGCGAGCGTGACGTCGAGCGGCGCCGAAACGGCGCCGGCGGGGAAGATCACGGCGGTACCGTCCTCGAGCGCTACGGTGCCGCCCGAGGCGTCGACCGTGGCGGTGATGGAATCGATCGGGTCGTCTCCACCCGGGTTCGTCGGCGGTCCGACTTCTTCGCGCGAGGCGCAGGCCGAGAGGAGGAGAGAGGAAGCGACGAGGAGAGCTACGACGAGTTTCGTGAACATGATGCCCAGACCTTCGGATGACGGTTCCCGGTGACTCGAAGGAGTGGGGCGGCGTGTGACCGCGCCAGGCCCGATCCGCGACGGCCCGCGGAAGGCCGTCGCTCAGGCTCGGTCCCCTCTCCAGTCATGGGATCGGCGGAGAGGGGCGACATCCTTTACTCATTGCCGCACTTTTGGTTGTGGGCACAAGCATCTGCGCCTGTCGGGGTGCCTCGCGGGCCGCATGCGATGCCGGCCCCGGCTCTCCGCCGGGGCCCGGGTTCGCGGTTGCGCACGGGCTCCCGGCGGCGCCCGAACGCGTCAGCGGACCCGCAGGACCTTCCGCACCGAGGTCTCGGTTCCTGCCACGACTCGGAGGAAGTAGACGCCCCCCGGCAGCCGCGGACGTCCCGCCGGCAGCGACCATCGGACGGAGTGGCTCCCGGCCTCCCGCTGACCAAGCGACTGCTCCGCCACCACGCGTCCGCTCGCGTCGACGAGAGACGACCGGACGACGCCGGCCCGCGGCAGCTCGAACCGGAGGTCCAGATGGTCGTCGAATGGATTCGGTCCTGCCCGAAGTGCGAGGCGATCTCCGACTCGGATCGGAACGACCGGGGCGTCCGAAGGGCCGCCCGCATCCGTCACGTACCAGAACTCGCGGCCGTACTCGGGCTCTTCGGCCACGAAGACATAGCGTCCGTCACTCGCGCTGACGCGTTCCCCGATGGAGGACGACGCGGCGCCGGGAGCGATCGAATCGCTCACGTTGAGGAGCGATCCACTGAACCTCCAGAGTTCACGGCCCGTGGTTCCGTCGTCCGCCACGAAGTAGACCGCTCCGCGGTGGCTGCCGAAGTCTCTCGGGGTGGACGAACCTGGGCCGGGCTGGAGGTCCGCGACGAGGTGGACGGTTTCCCCGTTCGAGAACCACGGCTCCCGTCCGATCCCTGAACCATCGTCCGCGCTGAAGAAGAGCCGCGAAGCCGCGAAGGCGAGCTCCCGAGGGGCGGCGGATCCCGGCCCGGGCACGACCTCCTCGATCGCGACCGCGCCGGCCGCGCCCGCCTTGTACAACTCCCGCCCGGTCCCCGGAGTGGCGGCGGAGAAGTAGAGGAACGGATAGCCGTCGATCAGGTCCTCCGGGTTCGAGCCCGAAACGCCGACGTTCACGTCTTCGACGAGATGGGTTCCGCCTCCTGTTCCGTCCGTGCACCAGAGTTCGCGACCGGAGTCCGGGTGGAACGCACTGAAGTAGACCCGCCCGTCCATGATCGTGAGCTCCGCGGGATCCGAACTCCCGACTCCGGGATGGATGTCCAGGACACGGCTCGCTCCGCTCACGGAAGCGCGCCAGAGCTCGGTGCCGTGTCCCGGGTCGGTGCCGATGAAGAGGACACCGTCCGTGTAGGAGAGGAGGCCGTGGGGGCGGTTGGCGCCGAAGTCCTGGAGCAGGGTGAGGTCTCCGTTGCCGAGTCCACCGCTGGGCTCCCAGACGTAGACTCCGTAGCCACCCGTGGTGGGGACTGCCGCCACGAAGAAGAGATTCCCGCCCACGAAGACGAGGTCGCTTGGATCGGACCCGTCCGGCCCGGGGTTCACGTCGATCGGGTAGAGGCGGTACGTGGTCGCGAGGACCGGCTCGAAGCCGAACCCGTCGACGTCCGTCGTCACGTAGAGGTCCTCGAGCGTGCTCTCCGTGTCGACGACGAACTCGGACGTCCCGAGGATGACGTCGTCACCCGGAATGTCCTGCGACGCCCGGCGTGAGGCCAGGAGTGGGACGTCGTCGAGGTACATCCGAAACACGGTGCGTCCGTAGTAGGGCTCGGTCGCCGCAAAGAAGATCGACTCGTCGACCCGAAGGAAGTCGGACGGCTTCGAACTCCGGTCCGTGACGATGTCGAACGCGAGCTCCGGAGCGAGGTCGGTGTTCGCGGCGCGCCAGAGTTCCCGGCCGGTGTCGGTCCCGTCGGACGCGGTGAAGTAGAGGTGGTCTCCGGCGCTGACGAAGTTGCGGGGAAGGGAACCCAAGTCACCCGGGTGCACTTCGAGCTTCACCGTGGAGGCGAGATCGCCCTCGCTCCGCCAGAGTTCCGACTCCGCCCAGTCGCCGGGTTCGGATGCGAAGAAGTAGACCGCGCCGTC
>JAWKQE010000025.1:0-90882 GCA_041390305.1 Candidatus Eiseniibacteriota bacterium | reverse complement strand
AGCGAGGAGCGCGCGGCGGAGGGCTTCGTCCCGGCTCATGGAGGGGGCGCCGGAGAGAAGGGAGTCGATCGCGGCGGCGACGTCCTGCTTGTCGGCGTCCTTTCCGCGACTCTGGCGCACGATCCGCCCGAGCTGCTCCGCCACGTCGACGATCCGGCGCACGGTCCGTCCGTCCACGCCTTCGCGATCGAGAACATCGCGGGCGAAACGTCCGGCTGCTGCCGCACGCACCTTGTCCTCCAGGATGGCGAGGTCCGACTCACCGCCGTCGCCCTGTGCCGAGGCGCGAGAGGCGTTGCGACGCACGGGGTCCTTGGCGACGCGCCCCTTCGCACGGTGCGGCGTGCCATGAGCGGGCCCCCCGGAGCGGCGCTGCTTCTCGTCCCGTCGCCGCGGATCGCGCTCTCCGGCCAGGGCGACCCAGAGGGCCGCGTCTTCGGTCACACCGAGGGCCTCGGCCTCGACGAGCACCCGCGCATGCCGTGGCGGGAGGGGGTAGAGGAGCATCTTCCGCCCCAGATCGGTGATCCTGCTCGCCGCCGTGTCGCCATCGAGAGCGCCGAGCCAGTGGAGGAGCCGCTCGGCCCGGCGCACCGCATCTTCCGGCGGAGGCGAGGGCCACTGCACGGTGCGGACATCCGTCGTCCCCCAGCCCTTCAGCGCGAGCACGGTCTGCGAGAGGTCCACCCGCGAGATCTCGGGCTCCGCGAACGGTTGCCAGCGGGCGAGCTCATCCTCGGTGTAGAGACGCACGCATCGCCCCGGGCCGAGACGTCCCGCCCGTCCCGCGCGTTGTACGGCCGACGCTCGTGAGATCCGCTCGGTGCGCAGTCGATCGACCCCGACCCACGGATCGAACCGCGCGACCCGCACCCGTCCGGAGTCGATCACGGCTTCGATTCCCTGCACCGTCACCGATGCCTCGGCCAGGTTCGTCGAGACGACCACGCGTCGCTCCCGACTCGCGATGGCCGCGTCCTGTTCCTCCGGCCGCTGATCGCCGTGCAGACGCATCCCGACATAGCCGGACTTCCGGAGCGCGGGATCGAGCTCGCGGAGACAGGCCTGGATCTCCCACGCGCCGGGAACGAAAACGAGAACCGACCCACGGAGCCCGTCTTCCAGGAGGTGTTCGAACGCCATCCGCACGCCGACCGGCATCGGCGGCGCGTCCGGTCGGTCCAGGTGATCGATCTCGATCGGGTGCGTGCGGCCCGGCACGCGCAGGACGGGCGCGCCGCCCAGGTGGAGCGAGAGTTCGTCCGAGTCGAGCGTCGCCGACATCACGACGATCCGGAGGTCAGGCCGGAGCGTGGCCTGCACCTCCCGCGTCAGCGCCAGTCCCAGGTCCGCGTCGAGCGAACGCTCGTGATACTCGTCGAAGACGACGCAGTCGATTCCCGAGAGCTCGGGATCGGAGAGGAGTCGGCGCGTGAGAATCCCTTCCGTGACGAAACGGACGCGCGTGGCGGGGGAGACCCGCCGCTCGAACCGCACCTGGTACCCGACCTCCTGGCCGAGCGCGCACCCGACCTCCTCCGCGACCCGGCGGGCCGCGGCCCGGGCCGCGACGTCGGGGCTCCAGGACCCAGACTTCGCCGCCGGTCGAGTGCCGGGCGGGAGGCTCCCGGTCCGGGACACGCCAGCGTCGGACCGCACTACGACCACCTCCCGGACCGTCTCCCGGCCCGGTGCCGCCCACCCGCCCCCACCGCGGGCCGAGGATCCGGCGAGAGGCCAGGGCGGGACGCGCGTCGTCTTCGGCGCCCGGCTCGGCCTCCGGGAGGGCGTCGTCGAGGCAGCCAGCTCGGCCGAGATGCGGGAGCCAGATGTCGATGGGCAAGGGCGACAAGGTCATGGAAGCGACGTTTCTCGTGATGGTGGAGGGTCTGCGTGGCCCACGGCCGGTGATCTGACCTCCCCGGACACACGCGCGTCGCGGGCGACCGAAACTCCGCTTGTTTTCTGGCAACCGATCCGGCCGGGGCATCATCCAACCATCCCGGTGCCGAAGTCCATACCGGACCGCGACTTGACCCTTTCCGAGCCAGGCGCGTAGTATTCCGAGCCTACTTGCGTCCGAGAGCCGGTCGGGAGAAGACCGGGTCTGGGCCGTGTACGAGCTCGGCCATTCGTCCGTCGGGAGAATCCCGCGCGGGCCCTACATTGCTGCCCGAAGGAGCGTTCTCAGCTCATGATGGATCTATTCAAAGGGGCCCTGACGAAGGGGGTCTCCCGCATCTTCGGCACGAAATCGGACCGCGACCTGAAGAAGCTGAACCCGATGGTGGAGCAGGTGCTCCACGAGGTCGAGAAGCTCAAGCCACTCTCCGACGACGAGGTCCGCGCCAAGACCGACGAGTTCCGCGCGCGGATCGCGAACAACGTCCCGCTCGAAGACTTCGTCCACGAGACGTTCGCCGTCGTGATGGAGGCCTGCCGCCGCAACGTCGGCAACAGCTGGATCGTTCGCGATCGGAAGATCGAGTGGGACATGGTCCCGTTCGAGGTCAGATCCTGGAGCGGACTCGTCCTCTTCCAGGGCAAGATCGCCGAGATGCAGACGGGTGAAGGAAGAGCGCTCATCGCCATCTTCCCGCTCTACGTCTACGGGCTCACAGGCAAGGGTGCACACCTCGTCACGGTCAACGACTACCTGGCCCAGCGCGACAGCGAGTGGGTCGGGCAGATCCTCCGCTGGCTCGGACTCACCGTCTCCGTGATCGTCCACGGGATGACGAACGAGCAGCGCCGACTCGCCTACAGCGCCGACGTCACCTACGGCACGAACAACGAGTTCGGCTTCGACTACCTCCGCGACAACATGGTCGTGCGGAAGGAAGACAAGGTCCAACGTCCGCACTACTTCGCGATCGTCGACGAAGTCGACTCCGTGCTCATCGACGAAGCGCGGACTCCGCTCATCATCTCGGGCCCGGTCGCTCACGCGAAGCAGCATTACGATCAGCTCCGTGGCCCGGTCGAGAGCCTCGTCAAGCAGCAGAACCTCCTCATGAGCCGGTTCATGGACGAGGGAGAGAGGCTCATCGCGTCGTCCAACAAGGACGAGCAGTACGAAGGCTACGTCCGGCTCCTCCAGGTGCAGCGCGGCGGGCCAAAGCACAAGCGCTTCATCAAGATCGTGAGCGACAACGAGACGATGAAGAAGCGCCTCCTCCAGGTGGAGGGGGACTTCATGCGCGAGAAGCGTCTCCATGTGCTCGACGACGATCTCCTCTACTCGATGGAGGAGAAGGGCGGCACGGTCACGATCTCGGACAAGGGCCGTGAGGTCCTCTCGCCGAACGACCCGAATATGTTCGTCCTTCCGGACATCTCGGAAGCGCTGGGCGCGATCGACGAGGACGAGAGCCTCTCCGGCCGCGAGAAGGTCGAGAAGAAGGAAGCGATCCACCGCGCCTATGGTGAGAAGAGCGAAGTGCTCGGCAATGTCCACCAGCTCCTCAAGGCATACACCCTCTTCGAACGGGACAAGGAGTACATCGTCCAGGAGGGGAAGGTCATCATCGTCGACGAGCACACCGGACGGCTCATGCCCGGACGGCGCTTCTCCGACGGTCTCCACCAGGCGCTCGAGGCAAAGGAGCGGGTCGCGGTCGGTCAGGAGAATCAGACCCTCGCCACGATCACGATCCAGAACTACTTCCGCATGTACGAGGTCCTCGCTGGCATGACCGGTACGGCCGAGACGGAGGCGGGTGAGTTCTGGGACATCTACAAGCTCGACGTCGTCGTCATCCCCACGAACGTGCCGGTCGCGCGCGTGGACATGGACGACCTCGTCTACCGGACCAAGCGCGAGAAGTACAACGCGATCATGGAAGAGATCGACGCGATGCGGGACCAGGGTCGTCCCGTCCTCGTCGGTACGATCTCGGTCGATGTGTCGGAAACGATCTCCCGCATGCTGAAGCGCCGGAACGTCCCTCACGAAGTGCTGAACGCGAAGAACCACCAGCGTGAGGCCGAGATCGTCTCGCTCGCGGGCCAGCCCGGCGCCGTCACCATCGCGACGAACATGGCCGGTCGAGGCACGGACATCAAGCTCGCGGCCGAAGTGGTCCAGGGCGAAGTCCGCGAAGTGAACGGCAAGCGCGACAAGAGCGGGCTCCAGGGTGGCCTTCACATCATCGGTACCGAGCGCCACGAGAGCCGGCGGATCGATCGTCAGCTCCGCGGACGTTCCGGTCGTCAGGGCGACCCCGGATCGTCGCTCTTCTTCCTCTCGTTGGAAGACAACCTGATGCGTCTCTTTGCGCCCGAGCGGATCGCGGGGATGATGGACAAGCTCGGAGCGGAAGAAGGGGAGGTGATCACCCACCCGTTCATGACGAAGGCGATCGAGCAGGCGCAGAAGAAGGTCGAGGGGCACAACTTCTCGATCCGGAAGCACCTCCTCCAGTACGACGACGTGATGAACCAGCAGCGTGAAGTGATCTACACGCTCCGGAACAACGCGCTCGACAAGGGCGACATGAAGGAGCGGATGCTGGAGATGATCGACGGCACCGTCTCGTCGATCCTGGTCAAGCACTGCAACCCCGAGGTCCACGCCGACGATTGGGACCTCGAGCAGCTCCAGGCCGAGATGCAGATGTTCCTCCTCGCCCCGGTCGAGATGGACCGGATCAAGGGGTACACCTACCTCGAGCTCGAGCAGAAGCTCCTCGAGATCACGCGCGAAACCTACGAACAGCGCGAGCAGCTCTTCGGTGCGGACGCAATGCGCGAGATCGAGCGCCGCGTCCTCCTCGCGGTGATCGACGACAAGTGGCGGGACCACCTCTACGAAGTCGACCAGCTCAAGGCCGGCATCGGGCTCCGTGCCTACGCGCAGAAGGATCCGCTCATCGAGTACAAGCACGAGGCCTTCGGGATGTTCGAGCAGCAGCCATGGAGCAGCTCGAGCGCGACACCGCCCGCTACCTCTTCCGGGTCATGCCGGCCTGCCAGCAGCCCGCGCCGCAGCCGCAGCGCGCGGCGGCACGGCCGGCCGGTGCGACGCGGGAGCACCGGTGCGGCGGCTCCCGCGGCCGACGGCCAGGGCAGCACGAACGGGGACGGCGGCGAACCCGTGCCGGAGCCCGTGCTTCCGGATGGTGCCCGCTCCTCGCAGCAGGTCGGCGAAGGCCACGAGAGCAAGGCGGAAGTGGATGCGCTGAGCGGCATGCCCCCGTCCTCCGGCGGAGCGGAAGGCAGCGAGGAAGGTGGGGAGGATGGCTCGGGCCGCCCCGTCCCGCAGCGGCCCGTCAAGCAGGAGACGTTCGTCCGCAACCAGCCCAAGGTGGGGCGGAACGACCCCTGTCCGTGCGGAAGCGGTAAGAAGTACAAGAAGTGCTGCGGAGTGAACGACTGACCGGCGACCCGGCGCGGACGGGCGAGACGGAGGGACCGAACGCGGATCCTCGTCTCGCTTCGCTCCACGCGCGTTGGCTCCGTCAGCTCGAGGCGGTCGAAGGACGATCTCCGCACACCGTCTCGGCCTACGGACGGGACCTGGGTGCTCTCTTCGCGGAAACCGCACTCGAGTACGACCGACCCAGCCGCCTCGAAGACCTCGACGAGTCGCGACTCCGCGTCCATCTGCTCCGGCTGAACAGGGCCGGCTTCTCCCCCCGCACCGTGCAGAGACGGATCGCGTCGTTCCGCAGCTTCTTCGCGTTCGCTCGGAAGGGCGGGGAGCTCACGGAGGACCCGTCCGCGAACCTCATTGCACCCAAGGTCGGCCGGACCCTGCCCCGATTCGTTCCGGAGGAGGAAATGGTCTCCCTCCTCGACGGCGAATGGCCGGAAGGGCGGACGGGTGCGCGCGACCGCGCCATCCTGGAACTCTTCTACGCGACCGGGATGCGCCTTGCCGAGCTCGTGGCGCTGAAGCGAGAAGACCTCGACTTCCGTCGCCAGACCGTGCGCGTCCTCGGCAAGGGGAACAAGGAGCGCGTCCTCGTCTTCGGGGACAAGGCGCGTGAAGCGATCGAGGCCCACCTCGACGAACTGCGCCGTGACCGCGTCCCCACGAGCGGCCCCCTCTTCCCGGGTAAGAACGGCGCGCTCAGCGCACGCACCGTGCAGAGGATCGTCGGTCGGCACCTCGGCCGGCTCGTCCGCGCGGGGGGACGCAACCCCCACGTGCTTCGGCACAGCTTCGCCACGCACATGCTGGACCGAGGCGCCGACATCCGTGCAGATCAGGAACTCCTGGGACACGCCAGCCTCGGCACGACCAGATCTACACCCACGTCTCGATCGAAACCCTCCGGCGCGAGTTCGCCAAAGGCCCATCCCCGCGCGAAGAAGCGCTGACGGCTCGGATTGCGCGGCCTACGGCCGGCGACGCGCCGAGCGGTCGGGCCGGGACGCCCGAGGAGTCGCACGCGTCGCCTGCCCGTCGGGAAGTTCCCTCCACTTAACACGCACGGCCCGTGGGTCACGAGAACGCGGCCAGGTTCCCACGAACGACAGTTTGGAACGCCCCTTCTGCTTCGGGGTACTCGGGCAGGGACGCGAAGAACAAAGGTTCCGTCGTTTCGCGGACCCAGGACGCGTTATGCTCCTCCCCCTCGGTGTGGGGATGGAAGCGTGAGGTCGCGCGCAGGCGCGCAGGAAGAGGAGCCGAATTGGAACGGATCCGATCGACGACGGTGCTCGGGCTCGTGCACGAAGGGACGGTCGCCCTGGGCGGTGACGGACAGGTCACCTTCGGGTCGACCGTCATCAAGTCGAACGCGAACAAGCTCCGCCGCCTCGCCGACGGTCGCGTGCTGGCCGGGTTCGCGGGATCCGCGGCCGACGGTCTCCAGCTCTTCGAGCGCTTCGAAGCGAAGCTCGAAGGGCACGGCGGCAACCTCCGGCGCGCCGCGGTGGAATTGGCCAAAGACTGGCGAACGGACCGGGTCCTCAGGCGCCTCGAGGCGCAACTCGCCGTCCTCGACCGGGAGACCGCACTCCTCGTCAGTGGATCGGGAGATGTGTTGGAACCAGAGGACGGCATCATCGCTATTGGTTCCGGCGCGCCCTACGCACTCGCCGCGGCCCGCGCGCTCCGCGCCCACTCGAGCCTCTCGGCCAGCCGCATCGTGGCCGAGGCTCTCGAGATCGCGAGTCAGATCTGCATCTACACGGGAGGACGGATCCAGGTGCTGGAACTGGAGGAACGTTCGTGAGCGATAGAGACACCGGCCCCAACCTCGGGCCGTGGACCCCGCGACGGATCGTCGCCGAACTGGATCAACACATCGTCGGCCAGTCCGACGCGAAGCGAAGCGTTGCGATTGCGCTCCGGAACCGGTACCGGCGCCAACTCGCGCCGAACGAGATCCGCGAGGAGATCCTTCCCGGCAACATCCTCATGATCGGTCCCACCGGAGTCGGCAAGACCGAGATCGCGCGTCGACTGGCCAAGATCGCGGGGGCCCCGTTCCTCAAGGTCGAAGCGACCAAGTTCACCGAAGTCGGCTACGTCGGACGCGACGTCGAATCGATCGTGCGTGACCTCACCGAGATCGGCGTGGCCATGGTCCGCCAGGAAACCGCGGAGCGCCTCAAGGCGCGCGCCGAGAAGCACGTCGAGCAGCGAATCCTCAACATCCTCGTGCCCCGCCGAGGGCGGAACCGACACACGCGCCGGAGCCTCGCCGCCACCGCGAGCGAGCCCGTCGACCTCACCGACGCGGACGAGACCGCGCTCGTCGACGACTCCGGCGATCCGGCGAACATGGTCGGCACGGACGGTGGCCGCGTTGCAGTTGACTCCTCCGGTACGTACAGCGCGCGCGTCGCCTCGGACTCCTCCGTTCCGGATCGCGCCCGCGTCGCCTCGGAGTCCTTCGGCCCTGAGGGCGTGCGAGAGGGGGCGGACTCCTCCGGCTCGGCGGTTGCACGCGACGATTCGGATTCGCTCGGTGGGCTCGGGGGCCGCCCGATTCGTCACCCGTGGCCCAGGTCCGATCACGATACCTGGCGTGAGCGACGTGACGAGACTCTCCGTCAGCTCCGCGCGGGCGAGCTCGACGACAAGATGATCGACATCGACGTCACCGAGCAGCACGGCGCCACTTTCGACCTCATCTCCCAGCTCGGCTTCGAAGGACAGGACCTCGGGCTCTCCGAAGCGCTCGAGGGGATGATCCCGAAGCGGAAGAAGCGGCGTCATGTCACGGTCGCGGAAGCCCGCCGTCTCCTCGTCCAGGAGGAGACGCGCCGGATGATCGACATGGACGAAGTCGTGAGCGTGGCCGTGAAGCGCGTCGAGAGCCACGGCATCGTCTTCCTCGACGAAATCGACAAGGTCTGTTCGAGCGGGGGACAGAAGTCGTCCTCACCGGACGTCTCCCGCGAAGGTGTGCAGCGCGACCTCCTGCCGATCGTGGAAGGCTGTGCGGTCACGACGAAGTACGGCGTCGTCCGTACGGACCACATCCTCTTCATCGCCGCGGGTGCGTTTCACATCGCGCGCCCGTCGGATCTCCTGCCCGAACTCCAGGGACGTCTCCCGATCCGGGTCGAGCTCCAGAAGCTCGCCACGCACGACTACTACCGGATCCTCACCGAGCCGCGCGCCTCGATCGTGCGGCAGCAGCAGGCGCTTCTCGCCTCCGAAGGCGTGCGCCTCGAGTTCACGGAGGACGCACTCCAGGAGATCGCCGCGATCGCGTCCCGCGTCAACGAGACGACGGAGAACATCGGCGCGCGCCGACTCCAGACACTCCTCGCCGCAGTGCTCGACGACGTGCTCTTCGACGTACCGGATCTCCGGGACGAGCGGGTCGTGGTCGACGGCGAACGGGTCCGGCTTCGGCTCGCTCGGATCGCGCAGGACAAGGACCTTTCCAGCTACATCCTCTAGACGAACGCGATCTTCAAACTGCTTCCGTGCTTCCTTCGCGGCTCCGCGCTCACGTGGGTGAGGCGGCGCCACGATCGCTTCTCCAAAAAAGTCACTCTGCCCTGCATCCAGGAAGGCGCCCGTAGCCCATAGGGACGAGTGACGCGAGCCGCAGTTGACTGCGGAGCTCAGCTCGAAACCAAAAACCAACGAACTCAACGGCGAGGGATCGGGCTCCTGTGACACGCAGGAGTCGGGCAATCGCTCGCCCTGGAGGAAGTCCCATGTTGCATGCGAGTCGTTTCGTTCTCACCCTGGGTCTCGGAATCGCGATTGCGAACTTCGTAGTCGCTTGCGGCAACGAATCGTCCGAGTCGGTCACGTCTCCCACGAGTGGGTTCTCCGTGACGGACGGAACCGATACGCCCTCGTACAGAGTGCAAGCAGGGCCGATCCAGGGGCCGATCGACCCCGTACCGATCTTCATTCCATTCCCCGACGATCTCGACTACATGGCGTTTCTGGACGACTCGAGCCTGGAGCTGTTTGGCCAGACGGGAATGGCCCTCACTCTCGACACGGCCATCGGCGGCGTAGCCACGACGACCACGGGGCAAGCGCTCTTCCTGGTCGGAGCGAACCCGGTCACGTATCAGGCCTTCTCGGTCGACGTCGACGACATCGATTTCATCGAGAACAACATCTACGAGGATCCGGACACCGGAGACCTCGTCGACGTGGAGATGACCTGGTTCTACGGCACCGTCAAGACGACGAACGGAGAAGTCGACGCGTACATGGGAGCCGCGACCGCGTCGCATCCGCTCCTCGAAGAGTACTACCTCGTTCTCATGGAGCCAGCGGGCGCTACCGCGGGCAGATCGTCGCGCGACAGCGGACTCCACGGCGCGGGCGGTCCACTCGAGTTCGAACTCGACTTCCTGATGGAGATCGACGGTGGGACCTTTGCGCTCGAAGAAGCGGAAGAGGATCCCTGCGACGGATGTATCACTGCTCACAACGATGCCAGGGACAAGGGCGTCAAGCGGCACAAGCGTTGTCGCCGGAAGGCCCTTCTCTACGGCGGCGGTGCCACCATCCTCGCAAGCTTCGGCGGCCCCTGGGGAACGGCAGGCGGTCTTCTCGGTACCGCGGCAGCAATCGATGCCTGCAACGACACCCTCAAGGACGCGAAAGAGGATGCGATGACCGCCTTCTGCGCGTGCTGGTCGAACAACGGATGCGATCCGAACTACTCCGAGTACAAGAACAACTGCGACAACTGAGGTCTTGGGCGGTGACGCGGTCGTGCATCCTGTGCTCCTCGGTGTAGGAGTGGAGGTGCCGGAAGCACTGATCACGGTTCCCGACGATCCGAGTTGGGGGAAGGGGCGTGGGCTTACCGGAGCTCGCGCCTACTTCGCAACTTGGCCGTTCCCTCTTCTCGAACGAGGCTCTCCAACGGCTGCGATCGCGCGGACGGGCCGTGGCTAGACGGCGATCCGGGTCGGGTCCTCCGACTCGTCGTCTGGAGCCTGGTTCGCGCGGAAACGGGGGAGAGAGAACGCGAAGATCGCCCCTCCCTCAGGGCTGTTCTCCGCCCAGACCCGTCCCTGGTGCGCGACCACGACGTCCTGGCAGATGGCGAGGCCGAGGCCGCTTCCCTCAGCGCCATCTCTCGTCGCGCGCGACTGGGAGTAGCTGTCGAACACCTCTTTCAGTTCATGCTCGGGCAGCCCCGGACCAGAGTCCCGCACGGAGACGGTGACCCGGTCGCGGTCGCTCTTCACCTCGACGTGGATCTGGCCGCCTTCCGGCGTGAACTGGATCGCGTTCTCGAGGAGGCGCTGGAACACCCGCCCGAGCAGCATGTGGTCCGCGAGGACGTCCGCGGAGCCGTCGACGTCGAGTCCGAGCCGGATCGAGTCCGCATCCATTCTGTTCTGATAGGAGAGGAGGACATCGGCCACGAGGGCGTCGAGGGAGCACTCCGCGAACTCGAGGGTGATCTTTCCCATCTCGAACTTGGAGAGGGTGAGTAGGTCGTCCACCATCTCGAGGAGCTTGCCTCCGGCGGACTCGATCCGCTCGAAGTACTGCTGCAGTTTGGTCCGCTCTGCTGACTTGGCCTTGAGCGTTCCGAAGTTTGCGTAGCTCAGGATCGCGTGCATCGGAGTGCGGAGTTCGTGGGACATGTTCGTGAAGAAGAGGCTCTTCGACCGGACGGCACACTCCGCCGCCTCCTTGGCGTCTTCCAGCTCCAGGGTTCGCTGCCGAACGCGCGCCTCCAGAACATCGTGCGCCTCACGCAGCGATTCCAGATGGCGTGCCCGCTGGATCGCGACCGCGGCCTGCCCCGCAAGCCCCTCCACGTAGTCCTGGTCCTCGGTGGAGAACGGCGCATTCGTCCGTCGCTGCGTCAGGTTGATCACGCCGAGGACGTTCTCCTGGGCCTTGATCGGAATGCTGAGCTTGATCGGCGCGGAGAGGAAGGAGTTCGAGAGCTCCGGTCTCCCGCCCTCGAGTTCCGGGTGCGCCTGGGTGTCCTGGACGAGCAGGGTGGTGCCGGTCAGTGCCACCGTCCCAGCGACGCCGACTCCCACGTTCGTCTGGGTGCCGGTCACGATCTCCTTCGGGAGTCCCAGGGCCGCGGCGATCTGCATCGTCCCGGTCTGTTCGTCGACGAGCATGAGCGACACCCGATCCACTTCCAGCTCGCGACCGACCAGATCGACGAACAGGTCGAGGAGCTCTGCGAGGCTGTCGGTCCCGCCCATGGCCTTTCCGGCCGCGACCTGCGCGTCGCGCCGACGGACCGCGGCGGCGAGCTGCGCGTTCCGCCGCTCGAGGTCCGCGACGAGGTGCCGGTTGCTGAGCCGGAGGTCGCGCTTCTCCAGCGCGCGCGTCACGACGCTCTCGACGTCGCTCAGGTCCTCGAACGGCTTGTGGATGTAGTCGTACGCCCCGGCCCGAATCGCCCCGATCGCCGAGTCCACGGAGGCGTGGCTCGTCATCATGATCACTTCCACGTCCGGCCACCGTTGTTTCAACAGCGGAAGGAGTTCGATCCCGGTCATCCCCGGCAGGACGATGTCGAGCAGCGCCACCGCCGGCGGCGGCTCGTCGGCCGGCACGCGGAGGGTTTCTTCCGCGGAGCCTAGGGAAACGATGTCTCCGAAGTCGGCGAGACAGGACACGAGGACGTGCCGGATCGTCTCCTCATCGTCCACGACGAGGATCCGGTTGCGGCACGCTTCCGTGGAGGCAGAGGAATCAGACATACCTATCCCTATCGGCAGATACCTGTCGCTCCCTGAGCACGCCTGGCTCGCCAGAATCGGGCTCCTCGGCCATAATCGAGGCAGGTGCCCCAATCCGGTCCGGGCCTCTCGTCAGGCCGCCTGGTCCACAGGGTTGATCCTCCGTCCACTGGAGAGACATGCCGAGAAATCTGTTCGTGGTCGCCATCGCCCTCCTCCTCGCCGCGAACAGCGGCTGCGGAACCGTCGCTGGTTACTACCTCGGTGCCGCACTCGACGGACAGCTTCCTCGGGAAGTAGGCCCGAACGGCCTCGTGGTCGACGAGGGCGAGCTCCTCACCGTCACCACGACGAGCGGCGAGGTCTTCCAAGGCAAGTACCACGGATTCGTCTCCGAGCCGGACTCCGCCCTCTGCATCGTGGTCGGGGAGAACAACGATGCCTTCTCCCAGGCGGACGCGCGCACGATCACGATCGACAAGGACGAGATCCAGTCGATCGAAGCCCCGCGCAACTTCCTCCGCTACGTCGGAGTCGCGACCGGCATGGCCGTCGACGGCCTCATCATCCTCCCAGCCGTCACGGACTTCGACCCGATCCGGTTCTCCCCGGATTGAGCCCGGGGGAGTCGACGTCGAGATCGCTCGCCCCACCGACCGACCCGCAGACACCGACAACGCGCTCGCAACGCCCCAAGGGCGCCCCAACAAACGCCCCAACCCCACACGACATCCCAACCCCGCACCACGCCCCCAAACCTCCAAGCGAAGACGACCCGCGATCTCGCTCCGCCACCGCACGCGGTTTCGTTCCAACATCCCGACCGCCTCGCCTCCGGCCCCCTCCTCTGAGCACCCCCGCCCCCTGAGTCCCCCCGGACTCCTGGAGATTTCGTCCCTCGAAATCGGAAGGAGCCCGGGGGGACGTAGACCCCGCCACGTGCCACCCGAAGGAGCCCGCGGGACCGGCAGACGACGCCGCATGTGTCCCGAGAGCGAGATGAGCGCCTTCCGTCGAGCGCCCAGGGGGTATATGCTCCTCCGCGATTTGCCCGGGATCCAAGGGCCCCCGCCGGGGTTCGGGAGAGGCACCCGAACCCGTGGGCGGAAAAGGAGATGGCCGACGTTCCGCGCCCGGATCCCAAACACACGGCTTCGGTGGGACGAGATCCCGCCCTGGCCGAAGGAGCCCTGACGATGCCGAACAAGTGTGACTTCATCACGCTCGCCGACTTTGGCCGCGACGAGATCGACCACCTGCTGGATCTGGCCAAGACGATGAAGGCCCAGGTCAAGGAAGGCATCTTCGAACCCCGGCTGAAGAACAAGGTCCTGGGCCTCGTCTTCCACAAGCCGAGCCTAAGGACGCGGCTCTCCTTCGAGGTGGGCATGTACCAGCTCGGTGGGAACGCGGTCTACATCACGGACAAGGAGATCGGGTTCGGGAAGCGCGAGTCGATCTACGACATCGGCCACGTGATGAGCCGGTTCCTCGACGGCATCATGATCCGCACCTTCGACCAGAACGACGTCGTCCAGCTCGCCAAGGCTTCGTCGATTCCGATCATCAACGGACTCACGGACCAGACACACCCCTGCCAGGTTCTCTCGGACCTCCTCAGCATCTCCGAGAAGGGCGTGCCCCTCGACGGGATCAAGGTCGCGTATCTCGGCGACGGCAACAACATGGTCCACTCCTGGCTCAACGCCTGCCGCTCCTACGACATCGACTTCTGGTTCGCGGGGCCGGAAGGGTACGACCCGAACACCGATCTGGTCGAAGCGATCCAGATGGAGGGACGGGGACAGGCCCGGATCACCCGCTCGGCAGAGGAAGCGGTCGCAGGTGCGCACGTCATCTACACCGACACCTGGACGAGCATGGGACAGGAAGAGGAAGCGGCAAAGCGGCGTGAGGTCTTCCCGCCCTATCAGCTCAACGCGAAGCTCCTGGCCAAGGCGGACTCCAAGTGCCTCGTCATGCACTGCCTGCCCGCGCACCGTGGGGAAGAGATCACGGACGAGGTGATGGACGGACCGAACTCGATCGTCTTCGACCAGGCCGAGAACCGGCTCCACGCGCAGAAGGCGATCCTCGTCCACGCGATGTCGAATCGGTGAGAGAGGGACGTCGAGGTCTGGATACCGGCGGGCTCCCCGGGGAGAGCCGTGGAGCCGCGGCGGCAGTGGCACGCAAGACGCCGCTCCTCGCGCTCGTAGCGGCGGGGTTCCTGGCCTCGGTGCTGGCGTCCGGCTTCGTCGTCGGTTGCGCGAACATGCGGGCACCGAGCGGAGGGCCGGCCGACGAGACGGATCCGTTCGTCACCCAGAGTTCGCCGGATTCGGCCGCGACCCTGGTCGTGCCGACCGACAGCCTCGCGATCGTCTTCAGCGAGCCGATGAAGAAGCGGACGGTGGAGGAAGCGTTCCGGATCACGCCTCCGGTCGAGTTCCGCTCGATCGAGTGGGAAGCCGATACGCTCACCTTCCTCCTCACGGCGCCGCTCGACACCGCGACGACCTACGTCGGACTCCTGGGCGGGGACGCTTCCGATCGCCGCGGCCGGAAGATGGGGAACCCGTGGTCCTGGCCGTTCAGCACCGGGTCCGCGCTCGATCCCGGCACCGCCTCGGGACAGCTCCACGGCGGCCGGTTCAAGCCCGGCGGTCTCTTCCTCTACGTCTGGCCGTGGGAAGACGGGCCGCCGGACACGACCGAGTCGTACTACCCGCCGGATCCGATCCGCTTCGGGCAGACGAACACCGACGGCACGTTCGCGATCGACTTCCTTCCCGCGGAGACGCCGCTCCGCATCTGCGCCTTCTACGACCGGGACAAGGACGGAAGCTTTCAGCCGCTGCCGGACCGTTGGGCCTGCGTGGAAGAGCCGGTCGTGATCCCGGACAGCAGCGGTGTACTCGAAGAGATCGAGATCTTCCTCGCCGAGTCCGAGGAGCCGGGAACGATCGAAGGCACGGTCGTCGATTCTCTCTGCCTGGCCGCCGCACCCGGAGCGGTGCTGAAGATGGTGCGCGCGGAGCGGGACTCACTCCTCGAATGGCTCTCCGGTGAGTATGACGCACGGCAACGCGGCCGCGGAACGCTCACCGTTGCGGACTCGATCCGGATCGAACGGGAGATGGCCGAGTTCGTGCGGCTCGAGACGCGCGCGAAGGACGACAGTCTTCTCTGCGCGCAGCCGATCCGCGTCGAACTCGTCACGGGAGACTCGCTCGTGAGCGAGACCTCCGGGCCGGACTTCCGTTTCGCGGAAGTCGACCCGGGGATCTATCGTGTGCGTGCGTACCGGGACACGGACCAGAACGCGGAGCGCAGCATGGGAGAGGCGATGGGGCGGTACCCGTTCGCACTCGAGGTCCTGCCTCTACGTGTCCTCGACGAACTCGAGATCTCGCTGAGGCTGCCGGAAGGGGAGACGCTTCTCCGTCCGCTGCCTCCCGAGCCGGCCGTGGAGGATTCGCTTCCATGACGAAGACACCGCCGCACACCGGCAATGCGCGAGTCGTCCCGTTCGAGAAACTCGACGGGGCAGGCAACGACTTCGTCCTCCTCCGTGCACCATCTCCCGCCCCCGACACCGAGACGATCCGGCGCCTCCTCCATCGTCATCACGGAATCGGAGGCGACGGTCTGCTCTACCTCCGGACCGGCGACCGTCTCCACGCGGACGACGCGGAGCTCGACGCGGCGGCCGACTACTGGAACTCCGATGGGGGCCGGGCCGAGTACTGCGGCAACGGGGCGCGCTGCGTCGCGGCCGTGCTCCTGGGCGAGCGTCCGGAGGACGCGGTCGTTCGCTTCCGTCTGTCCGACGTCCTCGTCCGTGCGTGCCGTGATGGCGAACCGGGCTCGGATCGTTACGCCGTCGCGCATCCGATCCCGCGGCGTCACGACTGCCCGAGCGAGATCGTCGGGCTCGCGTCGACGCTCGGCCTCCTCGAACCACCCACGCTGTTCGACTCCGGCGTCCCGCATCTCGTCCTCGTGGCGGAGGACGCACGGAGCTTCGACCTCGACCGCTGGGCGCCGATCTTCCGGGCGCATCCGTCGCTCGGGGCCGCCGGCGCGAACGTCGACGTCGTGAGCGTGAAGCCGGCCGAAGGCCGCTTCTACGTCCGCACCTTCGAGCGCGGCGTGGAAGGGGAGACGCTCGCCTGCGGCTCTGGTCTACTCGCGGTGGGAACCCACATCCGCGCCCGGGACGGAGTGCCCTCGGTCGCGCTCCAGAGCGCGAGCGGCGCGGTCTTCCGCGTCTGGGAGGAGGCGGACGACGCCTTCCTCTCCGGCCCCGCCCGGCGTGTCTTTCGCGGTGAGGTCGACCTGGACGCCACGG
The DNA here is from genome assembly GCA_041390305.1 of Candidatus Eiseniibacteriota bacterium. Taxonomy (GTDB): domain Bacteria; phylum Eisenbacteria; class RBG-16-71-46; order CAIMUX01; family CAIMUX01; genus JACKCR01. The sequence continues at coordinate 74,423 of JAWKQE010000025.1, read as the reverse complement.
CCGGCGCCTGATCGCCTACCGCGACATCCGCGCGAACGCGAGCGCCGCGAGTCCGTAGACTGCGAGCGCGATCCCACCCGTTGCGGACATTCCGATCGAAGCAAAGAGCCAGGCCACGAGCACGCTCCCGGTCACGCTGGCCGCGCCGTTGAGCGCCCAGGCCGCCGCCACCTCGCGCGTGTTTCGCAGGAGGACGAGTCCGCTCGGGAACGGGAAGCCGAGACAGAACGAGAGCGGGAGCGCCGCGAGCACGAAGACGGCGAGGCGGACCCCGATCGGATCGTCCCAGAGCGTCGGGAACACGGCCGGATAGAACGCGAAGAGGAGCACACCGAGCACGACAAGGGCCGGAAAGACGAACCGCGCAGAAAGCCGCGACGACGCGAGGCTGCCGAGGGCCGAGCCGACCAGCACCACCGCGAGCGCGGCACCGAACGCCGGGATCGGCTCCGCCACGAGACGCATCGCGAACTGGACGAGCGTCCACTCGACCCCGATGAACGCGAGGCCGACGAGATAGAAGTACGCGTTCCGCGAGAACGCGCCGGGGCGCAGGGTCGAATCCGGCGTCTCCGCTGTCCCCGCCGACGCCGCCGACTCACGCGCAACCGTCCTCCGCTCCGTGACCATGGCGACGACGAACGCGATCGCGCTCACGAGCACGCCCAGGACCGTGAGCACGACGAGGTGGGCGATGTCGCGAGGCAGTGGCACGTGGCTCGGGATCACTTCGTTGAGGAGGACGGCCTCGGACTCCGTCGCGAACCCCGCACGCGTGGGCGCGATCCGGCCCCATCCCTTCCGGAGCCAGTGCGAGAACGGATCGTCGTCCGTCACCGGGGTGATCCGGTAGGCAGCCTGATCCCGGAGTTCCGCGGAGAGGGGAGCGTCGTAGATCTCGTCGGGGAGGAAGCTGCCCCCACGGTCCACCGGTGACTCGATCCGTTCGTAGCGCCAGGGTTCGCTCGGGAAATCGGCGAGGAGGAACGAATCGACCTCGCGAACTTCGTCCTCGGTCCAGGGGGATCGCTTGAAGAGGATGGTGTAGTGATCCTCCACCTGGTCGCGTCCGTAGATCAGGACGTGGCGTTCGAGATCCGTGCCGCCGAGCTCCGCCCACGCCTTCGCGAGCGTCGTCACGACGCGGGGGAAGAAGGCCTGGTGGATCTGGAGGATCCCGTTCGGCGAGAGCGACTCCATGCAGAGCTGGTAGGTCTCCGCGGTCCGGAGGTAGAACGCCTTCAATGCGAGCGATCCCGCCGCGACGCGCGACGAGTTGTGGTAGCTGAAGATCTGGATGACGTCGAAGTCCCCGGAACTCCGCGCGAGCTCCGTGCGCGCCTCGGCCCGCCGGTAGTGGACGCGCGGATCGAGGAAGATGCCGCCGTTGTAGTCCGCGTACCGTTCCGTGCCGAGTTCGATCACGGTCGGCACCAGGTCGACGGCCACGATCTCCCGCGCGCCGAAGAGGAGGCCCGCGGTCACCTCCTGTCCGCCCGCGCATCCCGCGACGAAGATGCGCGCGCCTTGATCCCGGAAGAACCAGGGTGCGGCCAGAATCCCACGCTGCCAGAAGTGATCGAGAACGTGCTCGGGAAGGTCTGCACGCAGGGCGCCGTAGTCTCCATCGAACGCATAGATGTGGCTGCTCTGTGCGCCCCCGTCGTAGCTGATCAGCTTGCGCCCGGTGCCTGGAAGTACCGCGCCCGTTCGTGGGTCGTGCTCCGTGAGATCAACGACCTCGATCTTGGAGACCGGATCCCAACGTCGGAACTCGGCGAGGGTGCGGAGTTCGGTTTCCTCGGCGCCGCGCTTCTCGGCGTGGTTCGGAACGTCCCAGGAGGCGAGCCGCCCCGATAGTGCGACGACGAGCGCAGCCAACCCCAGGAGCGGGAGGACGGTTCGAGTCAGGGGCGACCCCGCCGGTGATGCCTGGCTTCCACCGACCCGAAGCGGAGAGTGTCCGGTCTCAGCGGGCGGCGGTGATGCCGGGCGAGACGGTTCGTGCCGTGTCTCGGGTTCGCCCGAGTCCGCTGCCCGGCGCGACTTCGACGAAGTTCCCCGCCCTCCGCCTACGCGACGCGGAGACCACCCGCTCCGACCGGGCGCCGGTCCTCCGTCCGCCGGTGCGAGCAGCGTGGCCGCGAGGATGTGCCCACCCGTCAGCGTGAGCAGGACGCCCGCCGGTCCGGTCCACGGAAGTAGGAACGGCAGGAGCCACGGCCCGAGCGCAGACCCGGCCAGATCCGCCGCGTACACCGCGCGCACGGATCCACGGGAGAGGAGCCCGACGACGGCGAGTGCGCTGAGGAAGAAGGGAAGGAGGAGCGCCACGGCGAGCACGGTGAACGAGACGACCTGGAGCACAGGCTCGCCGGGAATGCGAGCGATGGAGAACGGAACGTAGCGAAGAACGCACCAGAGGAGGACGGGTGTCCCTCCCAGCGCGAGCGTGATCCCCCGCGGAGAGAGCGTCCCCCAACTCGGACGGAGCGCGACACCGACGCCCGCGAGTGAGATCCCGAAGAGCGCGAGGCCGACGAGTGCGTAGGCGGCGCTGGGGCCGACGATCGCATCGAAGACACGGATGAGGTCGAGCTCGGTGAGAAGCGCGCTCCCGCCGATCCAGGCGATCCAGGCGAGTGCACGCGCCGACGGTCCGGCCGCCGCGGGACCACGAGGACCTCCAGGACCGCCTCGGCCCTCGTCCCTTGGAGCGGATCCCGTGTCTCTTCTGCCCGGCGACTTCACTCCGAAGACTCTGCCAGGACTGCCCCGGATCGGCCAGGGCCCTTTTGAATGCCGCGCCAAGTGGTGGATTCGAACCGCTCGCGGCCTTGTGGTAGCCTGCCCGGAACCAGGGAGGGACCGACATGAGATTCGCAGGGTTGTCTGTCGCGATGGTGACTCCGTTCCGCGGCGGCGAGGTCGACTGGGACGGGGTGGACCGGATGCTGGACCATCTGCTCACCGGCGGCGTCGACGGCATCGTTCCGGCCGGGACGACCGGGGAAGGCGCGACGCTCTCCCAGGACGAGAAGTCGAGGCTCTTCCGTCGCTGCGTCGAGAAGGCGAAGGGGAAGGCGTTCGTCCTCGCGGGCACCGGATCGAACGACACCCGCGCCACGATCGAGACGACGAAGATGGCCGAGGAGTGTGGCGTCGACGGGGCACTCGTCGTGACGCCGTACTACAACAAGCCGTCCCAGGCCGGGCTCATCGCCCACTTCCGCGCCGTCGCCGATGCCTCGACCCTTCCGATCGTGCTCTACAACGTGCCCGGGCGTACCTCCGTGAAGATGGACGTCCCGACCATGAAAGTGCTCGCCGAGCATCCACGCATCGTCGCCGTGAAGGAAGCGTGCGGCTCGCTCGACATGGTGACGGAGCTCATCCGCGACACCCGCCTCACCGTGCTCTCGGGAGACGACAGCCTGACCTTGCCGATGCTCGCGGTTGGCACCACCGGAGTCATCTCCGTGCTCGGCAACGTGGTCCCGGCCGCCCTCCAGGCCATGCTCACCGCGTACCGTGAAGGGAAGGATGCCGAGGCGCGCCGCCTCCATCTCGCCCTCTTCGAGCTCTCCCGGACGCTCTTCCTCGAGACGAATCCAACGCCGGTGAAGCGCGCCCTCGCCACGCTCGGGCTGATCGAAGAAGAGTTCCGTCTCCCGCTCGTTCCCGTCCAGACGAAGACGGCCGAAGCGGTCGATCGCGAACTCGCGGCGCTTCCCGACGAGCTGGCCCCCACCGTCGCGGGCCAGGAATCGGGGGGCCGGTGAACCCGATGAGACCGTTCCGACCGGTTCCGGGGCCGGGCCCGGCCATGGGCGGGAGCGCCGGTGCTCCGTTCCGACGTTCCGGCACCGCGGAGTCCGAGCCGTTGCGCCTTCTCGTCGTCGGAAGCAACGGCAGGATGGGCCGGAAGCTCTGCGCCGCAATCGAAGCGGCGAACGACCTCGAACTCGCGGGTTCGGTCGACAGTGATCCCGACTCCTGGAACGCGATCGATCCACGCAAGGTGGACGCGGTCGTCGAGTTCACGCACGCGAGTGCGATCGTGGGGCTCGCCTCACGCCTCGAGGCTCTCGGAAAGCCCTGGCTCTCCGGGACGACCGGACTCGACGAACAGGAACGGCACGCGATCGAACACACCGCGGCGCGTGTTCCCGTGCTCTGGGCCGCGAACACGAGCCTCGGCGTCGCACTCCTCCGTCACTGGCTGCGCGAAGCGGCCGAGCTGCTCCCGCCGGACTGGGAGCTCGAGATCGTCGAGACGCATCACACGGGCAAGAAGGACGCACCGAGCGGAACGGCACTCGCACTCGCCGAAGTGTATCGGGAGGTACGTGGCGGAAAGCTCGTACTGGGAAGGGGACGCGAGTCTGAGCCTCGTGAAGCCGGCGAAATCGGTATCCAGTCGCTACGGCTACCTGGTGTGGTGGGGGAGCACCGTGTGCACCTCTCGAACGGAGCGGAATCGTTCGAACTGACGCATCGCGCCCACGACCGTGTCGCGTTCGTATTGGGGGCACTGGAAGCGGTGAGGTGGCTGGTCGGTCGACCGGCCGGTCTCTATGGCCTCGATGATTGGGCCCGAGACCGGCTCGGTAACTGACTCACAGCATGGCGGGATTACTTCGACTGCGCCTTGTGCAGAGCGCGCGCGAGACGAGCCTTCTTACGAGAGGCACGCTGCTTCGGAATCACGCCCTTCTTCGCAGCCTTGTCCAGGACCGAGTGCGCCTTCCGCAGCGCCTTCTCGGCATCTTCGGCCGCTCCGTGCATGACGGCGGCCAGGTCCTGATTGGCCCGACGGATGAGGGACTTGACCGACTTGTTCTTCGCCCGATCACGAGCGTTCGTCTTCATCCGCTTCTTCGCGGAAGCATGGTGCGGCATCTGCCAGCTACCTCCTTCGTGAGTTCCTTCTGCGCGGCTCCATCCCCCCAGAGGGGAGAACAGCGGCAAGCGGTGAATCTAACCGGACTTGGCGACGGTCGTCAACTTCCGAAATCGGACGGATTCGATCCGGGGAGGGGTGGTGCCGGCGGAGCCGGGGGCCCCCGTGGCTGGGTCCGGGTCCTGGCGGCCCTGGCCTCCGGGGGGCTCCTCTCGGCGGCCTTCCCGCCACTCGACCTCTCCTGGCTCGTCTTCGTTGCGCTCGTCCCGCTCTGCTGGGCGGTCTTCGGGACGGCGCGGCCCGGCGACGCGGATTCGGCCCGACTCGAAGGTGGAAGGCCGAAGCCGTTCCGCCCCTTTCTCCTAGCCTATCTCACCGGGTTCACGTTCTACGTCCTCCACCTCCACTGGCTTCTCAAGCTCTCGAAGGAGGAGGTGACTGTCCCCTGGATCATGTTCCCCGCGCTGGCGGCCGTTTCCCTCTACTTCGGCCTCTTCGTGGCCTGGCCGGTCTGGGTCACGGCCCGCCTCACCGGATCCCGGGCCTTACCTAGGGTCGGGCCCGGGCTGCCAGACGAGTCCGAGGCCGCAGCACGTGGCAACGGGGGTGGGGGGCGGTCCGGCCGTCTCCGCCTCCCGGTCTTTCTCGTCCTCCCGGTCTTCTGGGCGCTCTTCGACTGGCTCCGGACCACCGGCGAGATGGCGTTCTCCTGGGGCTCCCTCGGCTACGCCCTCGCTCCGATCCCGGCCGCGCTCCAGGGGACACCGTGGTTCGGCTACTGGATCCTCCCGGGCTGGATCGTCCTCGTGAACGGCCTCCTCTGGCAGGGGATCCGGGGAGACCGGAGATGGCTCGGACTCGCCGCGGCCCTCGTCCTCCTGCCGGTCGCGGCCGGAGAGCGGATCGTGGCCCAGGCCGAGGACACGGTCTGGCTCGCGCACACGGCGCCGTCGACCACTCTCGATCCGGCCGACCCCCTCGCGCCGATCGCACTGCCGACCCAGGACGCAGGCGTCCATCCCGAGGCTCCCCCGGGAACGGTCCGTTTCGGACTCGTCCAGGCCAATACGCCGCGCGAGATCAAGTGGAACCAGGACTACCGGGAGATCGTGGTGCGGGATCTCGTCTCCAAGACCTACGAGATCGCGAACGACGCGACTCCGGACGTGATCGTCTGGCCGGAGACGGCCGCTCCGCTTCTCGTCATGTGGTACGCGTCGCTCCGCCGCGAGGTGACGACCTGCGTACGGGACATCCAGACCTGGACGCTGGTCGGGACGCTCGACGCGAAGAGGGAGGAGGACCTCGAGGAGCACTACAACTCCGCCATCCTCTTCGGGCCGGACGGCACGGACGTCTTTCGCTACAACAAGCGGAAGATGGTTCCGTTCGGCGAGCTCACGCCCTGGCGCGACAAGTTCCCGCTCCTCGCCAAGGTGGACTTCGGCCAGTCCGAGTTCACCCGTGGACGAACGACCGGGCTCGTCTCGATCCCGGACGTCGGCACGATCGCGTGTCTCATCTGCTTCGAGTCCACCTTCACCGAACTCTCCCGTCAGGACGTGCGGGACGGCGCGAGATTCCTCGTCAACATCACGAACGACTTCTGGTTCGGTGCCGGCGCCGGCCCCATACAACACGAGCAGTTCGCCATCCTCCGCGCCGTCGAGACCCGCACGCCGCTCGTACGCTGCGCCAACACGGGGATCAGCTGCGTGATCGATCCGTACGGCCGCGTGCAGTACCCGACCGAACTCTTCCAGGCCGTCCTCCGCACCTACGATGTGGAACCGGGCGCAGGCGGCGGCCTCTACGTGAAGTGGGGGAGCCGGATCCTCTACCTCTACGGCGCTCTCGCCGGCGTCTTCGTGATCGCCGCGCTTCTCGGGAGGCGACGATCGGGCGCATCGGAGGTATTCTCGGAGCCGCGAGACCCAGACGACAGTGCGGAGTCGCCGAACCAGAGCGCGTGAGACTACGCGCCGCTGCGATGCGCAGGGCGAGCGCGGTTCGTCCCAGACGGTGCAGGAGAGAAGATGACGTCCCAAACACTCGACGTGCGGTTCCGCATCCGGCTACGTCCCGGTCGCGAGCGGTCGGTCGAGCTCCGTCATCCCTGGGTCTTCAGCGGCGCGGTCGAAGAGATCGAAGCGCTGCCCGACGCCGTTCCCGGTGACGTCGGAGACATCGTTTCGTATCAGGGCCGATTCCTCGCCCGCGGCACCGTGCACCCGTCGAGCCAGATCGTTTCGCGACTCCTCACCTGGAAGGACGAGCCGATCGACGAAGCGTTCTTCGCGGTGCGGATCGACCAGGCGATCGAACTCCGGAAGTCGCTCCTCACGTCGCACCGCACGAACGCGTGCCGGGTCGTGAACTCGGAGGGAGACGAACTCCCCGGGCTCGTCGTCGACCGCTATCACCAACACCTCTCCGTCCAGACCCTCACCGCCGGGATGGCGCGGGCTCGGGAGATCTGGCTCGGGCTCCTCCTCGAACGGATGTCGCCCCTCGGCGTGATCGAACGGGGAGACAACTCCGTCCGCGAGGAGATCGACGTCGAGTCGGGCCAGGTGCTGCACGGACTCGTCCCGAGTGAACCGATCACGATCCAGGAGAACGGCCTCTCGTTCCGTGTCGACCTCTTCGGTGGTCAGAAGACCGGGTTCTATCTCGACCAGCGCGACAACCGCGCACGTCTCGGCAGCGACTGCGCGCACCTCGACGTCCTGAACCTCTTCGGTTTCACCGGCGGGTTCTCGATCTACGCGGGGGACGGGGGCGCGGAACGGGTCGTCCAGGTCGACACCTCCGGCCCGGCCCATGTGCTCGCGCGTCAGAACTGGAGCCTCAACGGACTCCCCGAGTCGCGTCTCACGCTCGTCGACCAGGATGCGTTCACGTTCGTCCGCGAGTCGACGGATGTCTTCGACCGCTTGATCCTCGATCCGCCGCCGCTCGCGCGCTCCCGCCAGAGCCTGGACTCCGCGCTTCGTGCCTACAAAGACCTCCACCTCTGGTCGTTCTGCCGGGCCCGTCCCAACGCGGAGATCCTCACCTTCTCCTGCTCCCAACACGTGACGACGGAGCTGTTCCAGAAGGTCGTCTTCGGTGCGGCCCACGACGTCGGTGCACGGCTCCAGTGGATCGCACGCCTCGGTCCGGGGCGCGATCACCCGGTCCATCTCGACCATCCGCAGGGCGAGTACCTCAAGGGACTCCATCTGCGCGTGCTCGAACCCGGAACTCCGCCGCTCCCGAGGGGTGGATCCGAACGCGAGGGGCGCGACGAGAACAGGGAACGTGGGGACAGTAGTGAACGCGGCGACCGCGAGTCGGGACGCGACGTGCGGGCGAAGCGCGAGGGAAGACGCGGAGGGGGAGCGAGTCGATGAGCCGAACAGGCGCAGGGAACTCGGCAGACACAAGGAACACCGCGGGCACAAGGAGCGTGCGATGAAGTGGACGGTGGCGATTCTCGGGGCGACGGGAGCCGTGGGCCGCGTGATGCGAACCTGCCTCGAGGCGAGTCCGATCGGGGTGGGTGAACTCCGCCTCCTCGCCACTTCACGCTCGGCCGGGACGACGTTCCCGTTCCGTGGCGAAGAGGTGCGCGTCGAGGAAGTCACGGAGCAGGCGTTCCGGGGCGTGGACCTCGCGCTCTTCTCCGCCGGTGCATCCGCGAGCGGGGACTGGGCCGGCGTCGCGCGCGCGGCCGGCGCCTGGGTCGTGGACAACTCGTCCCGCTGGCGGATGGACCCGGACGTGCCGCTCGTCGTTCCCGAAGTCAATCCGGACGCGATCCCCGGAACTCCCACGCTCATCGCAAACCCGAACTGCTCGACGATCCAGATGGTCGCGGCCCTCCAGCCGATCCACGCGCGCTACGGGCTCCGCCGCGTCGTCGTGTCGACCTATCAGGCGGTGTCGGGCACGGGGGAGAAAGGGGTGCGTGCCCTCGAGCTGGAGAGCACGCGTTGGCGGGACGCTTCGCGGGACGGTACGAACGCGCTCGCGGGTGGTGCCGACGCCCAGGCACAGGACGCACACGCACAGAAGGAGCACCAGTTCGCGTACGGCGCGGCAGATGATCCCGCCGCGACCGGCTCCCCCTATCCGCACCCGATCCTCGGCAACGTCATCCCGCAGTGCGACGTCGTGCTGGAGGACGGCTACACGCGCGAAGAGCAGAAGATGATCGACGAGACCCGAAAGATCATGGGCCTCCCCGATCTCGTCGTGCAGCCGACCTGCGTTCGCGTTCCGGTCGTGAAAGCGCATTCGGAAGCGGTCTACGTCGAGACGGACCGTCCTGCGGATGTCGCGGAGGTGCGTGCGCTCCTCGCGGAGAGTCCGGGGATCGAGCTCCTCGACGACCCGTTCCAGGCCGTCTATCCGTTGCCCCGAAAGGCGGCGGAGACCGATCCCGTCTGGGTGGGACGGATCCGGCAGGACCGCTGCGTTCCAAACGGACTCCACCTCTGGGTGGTCGCGGACAACCTCAGAAAGGGCGCCGCGCTCAACGCGCTCCAGATTGCGGAGCGGATCTGGGAGCGGACGACAAGGTGACGGAGCGCGCCGGAGGAACGGGCCCGGGGGAGTCCTCGGACCCGAACGAGTCCGCGGAGCAGCCGGAGTCTCGGGAGCGATCGGAATCCTCCGCGCCGGCTTCGTCCGCGGAAGATCCGGTCACCCGGTACCGCGCGCTCGTCTCCTACGACGGGTCGCGTTTTCACGGCTTCCAGATCCAACCCAACGTGCGCACCGTGCAGGGCGAGATCCAACGCGTGCTGAGGGAACTCACCGGCAACCCGGTCAAGAGCGCGGGCGCGGGACGTACCGACACCGGTGTCCATGCGCTCGGGCAGGGTTTGACGTTCGAGGTCGAGACACCGATTCCGGTCGAACGGTTGGAGGGGATCCTCAACTCGCGTCTCTCCAGCGACGTCCGGCTCCATCGGCTCGAGGTGGCTCCGCCGGACTTCCACGCCCGTTTCTCGGCGTGCTCGCGGGAGTACTGGTACTTCCTCGGCCGGGACCGGAGTCCGTTCGTCCTCCGCTACGCGCACGTCCCGAACGAGTGGCCGGACTTGGACCGAATGAACGCCGCACTCCCGCCGCTGCTCGGCGAACACGACTTCCGCGCGCTCTCCGCGGAGCCGGACGAACCCTACGGCTGCTCCCTCCAGCTCGCGGAGTGGGTTCCGTCGCGCCTCGGCTGCGTCTTCCGGGTCCGCTCGGACCGGTTCCTCTACCGGATGGTGCGGTTCCTGGTCGGCGCGTCACTCGCGGTCGGGACGGGGAAGCGGCCCGTCGAGTGGATGGGAGAGCTGCTCGAGAGCCGCGACCGGAGACACGCCGCGCCGCCCGCGCCACCTCAGGGACTCTTCTTCGCCGCCGTCGGCTACGATCCGCCCTGGCCCGACGGGCCGCTGCCGCTCGTGCGTGCGTTCGACGCTCCCTCCAACGTGGAGTAGCCCTCCAGGCCCGCGGGGCTAGTTCTCCCTCACGCCCTGCCCACCCGCGCTGCCGCCCGTCCACGTTTCGTTCGTGCCCGGCCTCCCGCGCTTTCGCGCTTCGGTACTCCTCCGACTGCCCCGCAAACCCCGCGTTTTCAGCCCGAAGACGTGCATTCTCCGCGCATCGGCAATTCGGGGGTGCCGGACCCGGCGCGCCCGCGCTAGTCTTCCGGTTCACCTCACGGATGGAGTGTGGGAGGTTGATGTACACCGAGCCGTCCCGGGGAGAGCGACGGGCCGACCGCTCGACCCTTGCCTGGATGCTGGTCATCTTCCTACTCGGTCTCTTCGGCAGCTACGTCTACTTCGACTGGCGGGAAGAGCAGCGTAGGCCTGCAGTTACGAATGGGACTTCGAGTGCCGGCTCCGGCGGCTCGGCCGTGTCTCCGGCCGGCGGCGGTTCGGGCGGCGGCACCGGCATGGGCGGGGTCTCGTCGACCGGTACGAACGGCTCGGGCCCGTCCGACGGCGCCTCCCTCGGTGACAGCGCAGGCACCGCCAACGCCGGCACCCAACAGATCAAGACGACGCCCGACGAGATCGAGAACTCGCGGCGAAACGCGATCGTCGCCGCGGCCGAAGAGGCCGCGCCCGCGGTCGTCTCGATCGTCACCTACCAGACCCGCCTCGTCACGGCCCGGCCCCGTACGGTGGAGGAGTTCTTCCAGTACTACTCCTTCCCGCAGTCGTTCTCGCGGCAGCAGGTGATCCCGAGCACCGGAAGCGGAGTCGTCGTCGACCCGTCCGGCATCGTCCTCACGAACGAACACGTCGTGCGGGACGCGGAACGGATCGACGTCGTCTTCTCGGATGGGCGCGTGATCGAAGCCCGGCTGGCGGGCTCGGACCCGACCTACGACCTCGCGGTCCTCAAGGTCGACTCCGCCGAGCCCCTCCCGAGTGCCGTGCTGGGACGCTCCGACGATCTCCAGGTGGGCGAATGGGCGATCGCGATCGGTAATCCGTTCGGGCTCGCCTACTACGACAACCAGAACACGGTCACGGTGGGCGTCATCTCCGCGCTCCACCGCGACGTGCGCGATCAGAACGAAGGGCGCGAGACGGCGATCTACAAGGACATGATCCAGACGGACGCCGCCATCAACCCGGGCAACTCGGGCGGTCCGCTCGTCAACAGCAACGGCGAGGTGATCGGGATCAACACGTTCATCTTCAGCCAGAGCGGCGGTTCGCTCGGGATCGGCTTCGCCATGCCGATCGAGACCGCGGTCCGCGCGGCCCGCGAGATCATCCAGTTCGGCGAAGTCCGTCACGTCGACCTCGGGATCGAGGTCGTCGAGATCCTTCCGGTCCTCGCTACCCGCCTCCAGATCGCGGACCGACGGGGACTTCTCGTCCGGTCGATCGAGCGGGGCAGCCCTGGAGACATCGCCGGCATCGAGCCGGGCGACATCATCCGCGCGATCAACGGCAACCCCGTAGTGAAGACGCGCGAGGCGATGCGGATCATCTTCGGCGTCGAGACGTCCGAATCGCTCCTCTTCACGATCGAGCGGAACGGGGAGAGGTTCGACGTCCCGGTCGTCGCGAAGCTGCCGACGCCGTCCCGTTCACGAGACCCCGAAGAAGGAGCCTCCCGGTGATTTCACGTTACACGCGGCCGTACATGGCCGACCTCTGGGACGACCGGTCCCGCTTCGGCGTCTGGCTCGAAGTGGAACTCGCGCATCTCCAGACGCTGGAGAACCACGGCATCGCCCCGGAGGGTTCGACTGCGCGCGCCCGGGCCAAGGCGACCTTCGACGTCGCGCGGATCGACGAACTCGAACGGGAGCTCCACCACGACGTGGTCGCGTTCCTGACGAACGTGGGCGAATCGCTCGGTGAGGACAAGACCTACCTCCACTACGGCATGACCTCGTCCGACCTCGTCGACACGGCGCTCGCAATCCAGATCCAGCGCGCGCAGCCGCCGATCCTGGAAACGATCGGGGCGATCGGGGCCCGGCTCCATCAGCTCGCGAAGGAGCACCGGAACACCGTCTGCGTCGGACGTACGCACGGAGTCCACGCGGAGCCGACCAGCTTCGGCCTCAAGATGCTCGGCTGGTACTCCGAGATGGGCCGTCAGCACGCGCGCGTCTCCGAAGCGTTCGCGCAGTGCCGGTTCGGCAAGATCTCGGGCGCGGTCGGCACCGCCGCCCACCTGCCGCCGGCGATGGAAGAGGAGACGCTCGGTCGTCTCGGACTCGGCGCCGAACCGATCGCGACTCAGGTCGTCCCGCGCGACCGGCTCGCCGCGCTGCTCGCGGCCGTCGCCGGGCTCGGCGCGACCCTGGAACGGTTCGCGGTCGAGATCCGTCACCTCCAGCGGAGCGAGGTGCGGGAGGCGGAGGAGCCGTTCGGCCGTGGGCAGAAGGGTTCGTCGGCCATGCCCCACAAGCGGAACCCGATCCTCTCAGAACGCGTGACCGGACTCGCGCGCGTCCTCCGCGGGAACGCGCACGCGGCGATGGAGAACGTCGCCCTCTGGCACGAGCGGGACATCAGCCACAGCTCGGTCGAGCGGGTCATCGTCCCGGACAGCCTCACCTTGGTCGACTACGTCCTCGACAAGTTCCACTTCGTCATCTCCGGTCTCCGCGTCTTTCCGGAACGGATGCGGCAGAACCTCGAGAGCACGGGCGGCCTCGTCTACTCCCAGCGCGTGCTTCTCGCGCTCACGGAAGCCTGCGGCAGTCGCGAAGTCGCCTACCGCATCGTGCAGATGCACGCCATGCGCACATGGGAACAGGGCGGACGGTTCCAGGATCGACTGGCCGAGGATCCCGAAGTGACCCAGCACCTCTCGGCGGGCGAAGTCGCGGCACTCTTCGACCCAAACCACTATCTCCGCAACTTGGATGCGATCTACGAGCGCGTCCTGAAGACGCAATGGGAAGGAGCCAACGCGTGATCGATTCCTCCGCCCACGTCAAGGTCCGCGGGCTGAACGACGACGAGATCCGGGCCGAGAACCGCCGGTGTGGGCTCACCCTGAGCCCGGACGAGTGGCGGGGGCTCGCCGATCGGATCGGTCGGGATCCGACGCTCCCGGAAGCGTTCCTCATGGACGTGTCGCTCAGCGAGCACTGCAGCTACAAGAGCAGCCGACCGCTCCTCAAGAAGCACCTCCCTCCGCTCGCGTCGCACGTCGTGCTCGGCCCGGGAGAGGACGCCGGAGTCGTCTCGCTCGGCGAGTGGGCGGGGGAGGAGCAGGTCCTCGTCCTCGCGCACGAGAGCCACAACCATCCGTCCCAGGTCCTGCCCGTCGAGGGCGCGGCCACCGGGATCGGCGGCATCGTCCGCGACGTCTACTGCATGGGCTCGGACGTCCTCGGCGTGCTCGACCCGCTCCGCTTCGGGGATCCGAACGGACCGCACGGCGCACACGTCTCCGCGATCGCGCGCGGCGTGGTGCAGGGGATCGCGGAGTACGGGAATGCGCTCGGCGTCCCGAACCTCGGCGGCGACGTCTACTTCGACGAAGGCTTCGACGACAACTGTCTCGTCAACGTCGTCGCGTTCGGCGTCATGCGCCGGAGCCGGATCATCCGGAGCCGCGTCCCGGAGGCCGCCCGCAAGGAGCCGTTCGCGCTCGTCCTGGTCGGAAAGCCGACGGACTCGACCGGGCTCGGCGGCGCATCGTTTGCGTCCCAGATCCTGGACGAAGAGGAGGCCGCGCAGAACCGCGGCTCCGTGCAGGTGCACGACCCGTTCCTCAAGCGCGTGATCGTCGAAGCGACGAAGGAGATCTGGAAGCGGATCGAAGCCGAGGACATTCCGATCGGCTGCAAGGACCTCGGTGCAGGCGGACTCGGCGGGGCCTCTTCGGAACTCGTCCTCGCGGGCGGGTACGGTGCAGAGATCGACCTCGACAAGGTCCCGATGGGCGAGCCCGGTCTCCTCCCGCACCAGGTGCTCTGCGGAGAGACGCAGGAACGGTTCGTCTGGGCCGTTCCCGAGCGATGGGTGGACGAGTTCTGCGCCGTCTTCAACCGTGACTATGAACTCGCCAAGGTCTACCCGAACGCACGCGCCGCCGTCATCGGCCGCGTCATCGAGGAGCGGGTCTACCGCTGCCGGTGGTATTGAGTGGTCGTGGTCGATCTCTCGCACGCCATCCTGGAGGACTCGCCGATCGCCGAGCGCCAGGTCGCCTCGCGCACCGATCCGGCTCCCGTCCGCGATCCGGAGGCGCCGGGCGAAGGGGCCTCCGCCTGGCAGGCCTGGGCGGAGGAGCTCGTCTCGCGCCCGAACCGCGCGTCCCGGGCGCCGCTCTACCGCGGGGACGACCAGGAGGTGCAGGGACACGCCTACCTCCGCCCCGGGGAAGCCGACGCGGGCGTGCTCCGTCCGATCTCCGGTGAGTCGCTCGGTCTCGCCATCAGCGTCGACGGCAATCCCGACTACGGACGGCTCGACCCGTACTGGGGCGGCGCCCTCTCCGTCTTCGAGTCCGCGCGCAACGTGGTCGCGACCGGCGCCGTGCCGCTCGCGATCACCGACTGCCTCAACTTCGGCAACCCCGAAGTCCCGGTCGCGCTCGGCGACATGGCGAGCGCACTCCAAGGCATGCGTGACGCCTGCGTCGCGATCGGTAGTCCGGGCCAGCCCGCGGAGCCGCTCCCGATCGTGTCCGGTAACGTCTCGCTCTACAACCAGTCGAGCCGGGGACGCGCCATCGCGCCGTCCCCGATCGTGGCCTGCTTCGGTACGCTCGCGGACTACTCGAAGGCGGTGACGCAGAGGCTTCGCGCACCCGGGTCGGAGCTCTGGCTCCTCGGCGCGCGCGATCGTCACTGGGGACGCCCCGGACTCGAAGCAGGCGGACGCGTCCCGTCGCTGCCGCTCGAGGAGCAGACGAAGCAGCTCCGCGCGGCCATGGCGGCGATCCAGCGGGGTCTCGTTCTCTCCGCACACGACATCTCGGACGGCGGTCTCCTCAGCGCGCTCTTCGAGATGGCCGTGCGGGAAGACGGCCCGGAAGGACACGGCGTGGACGTGGACCTCGCCACACTCACCGCGGATTCGGTTGCGAGTTCGCCGACCTACACCGGCCAGCGGCTCGCTTCGGCGACACCGCTGGCGCCGCACGAACTCCTCCTCAGCGAAACGCCCGGGTTCGTATTCGAGTCGCCGCCGGGCGAGTCCGAGAAGTGGACGGCGCTCGCGACGGAGTACGGCGTGGACGTCCAGCCACTCGGCAACGTCACGACAGGTGGCAATCTCACCGTGAAGATCGGGCCGACCCTGCTCGCCACCCTGGACCTCGCCGGGCTCCACCGCGCCTGGAGCGACGGGCTCGCTCCGATCTTCCTCGGCGGCGGTTCCGGTGCCGTGAAGCCGGGAGCCCGGCAGGCGACCGGGTCCACGCAGGCGAAAGGAGGCTCCCGATGACGACCGCACGTCCTTCCGTCGCCGTGATCCGCTTCCCGGGAAGCAACTGCGAAGGCGAGAGCCTCGAGGCCGTGAAGCGGGCCGGGCTCGACGGCCGGATCGTCAGGTGGAACGAACCGGCGGAGACGCTCGCTCCATTCGATGCCTACTTCCTCCCCGGAGGCTTCAGCTACCAGGACCGGATCCGTGCCGGCGCGGTCGCCGCGCGTCTTCCGATCGGTGATCTCCTCGCGCGGCGCGCGGCGGAGGGCGTCCCGATCGTCGGCATCTGTAACGGAGCTCAGATCCTCACCGAAACCGGGCTCGTGCCGGACGCGGGACACGTCTCCGTTGCCCTCGCCCCGAACCTGACCCCGGAACGCTCCGGCTACTACACGCGCTGGGTCTTCCTCGGCCCCGGGCCCGGCGCCGACCGCTGCGTCTTCACCCAGGGGTGGACCGAACCGCTCCCGATGCCGACCGCGCACGGCGAAGGTCGGTTCGTCTCGAGCGAGGACGGGGGGCTCGCCGCACTCGAAGCGAACGGCTGTCTCCGGTATCACGCGCCCGACGGCGGCCCCGCCGCCGCGTTCCCCTGGGTTCCGAACGGAAGCACCTACGGAGTCGCCGGCCTCTGCAACGAGAAGGGGAACGTCCTCGCGCTGATGCCGCACCCGGATCGCGCCCTCCGGCTCGCGCAGGTTCCTGATTGGCTTCCGGGTCCCTGGGGAGACCGTCGCCGGAACGCACGCACCCATGCGGAACTCGAGGCCGACGGCCCGGGAATGGTCCTCTTCCGCTCCCTGGCCCGCGCTCTCGGCGTCACGAGCCCGAGCGGCGCCGGCACGGAGGTTCGCTCATGACCACGGTTCACGTACTCCTCGCCGCGAAGGGCGCCGACGCGGTCGCCATCACGGCTCTCGGCGCGCTCCAGACACTCCTCGGATTCGGGGACACGCTCCGGGGGCTCGAACGACGCCGGATCTTCGAACTCACCTGTGACGGAGACGAAGCCGATGTCGTCCGCGAACTCGAGTCCTACCTCCAGCGGACGTTCGAGTTCTGGAACCCGAACAAGGAGCGCTGTTGGATCCGGACCGAGTCCCAGACCTTGGAAGTGGTCTCTGGCCAGGCTCCGCGCGGCACTGAAGCGCCGGGGGAAGGCGCGGACCACCTTCTCCTCTGGACCCGGCCCGAAGGAGGAAGAGGCGAGACCGCACTCCCTCCGGCGGCATCGGATGGAATGCCGAGGGACTTTCCCGCCGCCCTCGGTGGGCGGGCGGTCACGGGACGCAGGGGAGAGGCCTACACCTTCCGCTGGGCGGACGCGCCGGACGAGGCCGAGCGCCGGGCCCGGATCGACCGGGCGGGTGCGGTACGGAACCGGGGCGAAGGTCTTCTGGTGCAACCGCAGTATCAGGTCTGGCAGATCGCGCTCGGGTCTCTGCCCTGGCCGGTCTGGGAAGCGCCAGGCCGCTAGCTCTGGCGGTCCGGGAGTCGAGGTAGAGCCGGCCGCGCAGGGAGTCGAGTTCGTTGTGTCGGCCACTCGGGGAGTTGAGGTCGCGTCGCCCGGCCGAGTCGACTAGACTGTTCGTTTCCTCCAAGGAGGTACAGGTGGAAGAGCGAGAGCCCCGGGACGACGGCTTCCGTGAGGAGTGCGGCGTCGTCGGCATCCTGGGCCGTGGCAACGTCGTCGACCTTCTCTACTACGGTCTCTATGCGCTCCAGCACCGCGGCCAGCAGGGCGCGGGCATCTGTGTGCACAACGGCGAGAAGACCTGGGTCATCAAGGGGCTCGGCCTCGTCCACGACGCGCTCTCGGATACGAAGCGGGCGTCCGTCAACGGCTACATGGGGATCGCCCACAACCGCTACGCCACCACCGGGCGCTCGACCAAGATCCGGAACGTGCAGCCGCTTCTCGTCGACTACAAGGGCGGCAAGCTCGCCATCGCGCACAACGGGAACCTGACCAACGTGGCCGCGATCCGGAAGTCGATGGAGGAGTCCGGCTCGATCTTCCAGACGACGACCGACTCCGAGATCGTCCTCCACCTCATCGCGAAATCGAAGGGCGCGACGCTTCCCGATCGGGTGAAGGAAGCGGTCTCCCAGCTCGAGGGCGCGCTCACCTGCCTCATCATGAACGAGCAGATGCTGCTCGGGTATCGGGACCCGTCCGGCGTCCGGCCGCTCTCCCTCGGGGTGGTCGACGGGATGCACGTGCTCGCCTCGGAGAGCTGCGCCTTCGACCTCCTCGGCGCGGAGTTCATCCGTGACGTCAACCCCGGCGAACTGATCGTCCTCACGAAGGAAGGCGCGTCCTCGATGCAGCTCGTGCCGCCGAAGCGGGACGCGCAGTGCATGTTCGAACTCGTCTACTTCTCGAGGCCGGACAGCGTGGTCTATGGCGAACCGGTGAACGAGGCCCGCCGCGAGATGGGACGTGCGCTCGCGCGGCGCCACGGAGTGCCCGCCGACGTCGTCATCGCCATTCCGGACTCGTCCAACTCCGCGGCCCAGGGCTACGCGGAGGAAGCAGGGCTCCCGTATGAGCTCGGGCTGATACGAAACCACTACGTCGGGCGTACCTTCATTGGGCCGGACCAGGCCGCGCGGGTCGACGCCGTGCGGGTCAAGTTCAACCCGGTGCGGAGCATCCTCGAAGGAAAGCGCGTCATCGCGGTCGACGACTCGATCGTCCGCGGCACGACGAGCCGGAAGCTGGTCGACCTGCTCTATCGGGCCGGCGCGAAGGAAGTGCACTTCCGGGTCTCCTCACCGCCCGTGACCCACCCGTGTCACTACGGCGTCAACACGCCGAGTCGCGAGGAGCTCATCGCGAGTTCATCCGACGTCGAAGCGATCCGGCAGTACATCGGGGCGACCACGCTCGGATACCTCTCGATGGACGACCTCGAGCACTGCGTGAAGGACAAGGGACGGTTCTGCTACGCCTGCTGGACCGGCGACTACCCGATCCCGGTGCCGGAACTCGCGAACGCCGTCCCGTTCGACGTGGACTGATGTACGAACTCTTCGTAGCGAGACGCTATCTCGTCCCGAAACGGGGGAAAGGATTCCTCTCCCTCATCACCTGGATCTCGATCGGCGGAGTCTGCCTCGGCGTCCTCGCCCTCGTCGTCGTCCTCGCGGTGATGAACGGTTTCGAGAACGAGGTGAAGTCCCGCATCGTGGGATCGAACGCCCACGCCTTCGTCCTCCGCTTCGGAACCGAAGGGCTGGACGACCCGGACAGGGTCCTCGCCACGTGCGAGGCGAACCCGGAAGTGGTGGCCGCGTCTCCCTTCATCCTCGGGAAGGCGCTCGTCAGCCACGGCCGCGGATCGGACGGCGCCGCGATCAAGGGCGTCGACTTCAGCCGCGAATCCCAAGTGACGGAGATCCTCAAGTATGTCGAGAAGGGGCCGGGCGTTCCGCTCGAGCTGAAGCCGGTGGACGGCGGCATGCCGGGGATCATCCTCGGCGTCCACATCGCGGACAATCTCCAGGCGAACGCGGGCGACACGATCCAGCTCCTCTCGCCGCGGGCGGGCTCGAGTTCGCCCTTCGGATTCGTTCCCAAGGTCGGCAACTTCCGCCTCGTCGGCGTCTTCCGCTCCGGGATGTACGAGTACGACGCCTCCTTCGCCTACGTCGATCTGGGTCAGGCGCAGTCGTTCTTCGGCATGGGCTCTCGGGTGAGCGGGATCGAACTCCGCGTGAAGGACATGTACCGCGCCCCCGAGGTCGCAGAGGCGGTGCTGAAGGCGCTGGGCGGGTTTCCCTACCGGGTGAACGACTGGATCCAGATGAACTCGAATCTCTTCTCCTGGATGCAGATGGAGAAGGTGGTGATGTTCGTCATCCTGGGGCTGATCGTGCTCATCGCCGCGTTCAACATCACCGGCGCGCTCATCATGCTCGTCAACGAGAAGCGGCGGGACATCGGCATCCTCCGTTCGCTCGGTGCCACGACGCACGAGATCCGCACCATCTTCGTCCTGGAAGGGTTCGTGATCGGGCTCCTCGGCATCGTGCTCGGAACGTCCGGCGGGCTCCTGCTCTGCTATCTCCTCGACCGGTACCAGTTCATCAAGCTGCCGGGGGACGTCTGCTTCATCGATACGCTTCCGGTCGACGTCCAGGTGCTGGACGTGGTCACCGTACTCGTCGCGGTGCTTCTGATCGTCGTGATCTCGACGCTCTACCCGGCCTACAAGGCGGCCCGGCTCGATCCGGTCGACGCCATCCGGTACGAAGGATGAGCGGCATGGACGACCACGAACTCGGCCCCGTGATCCTCCGCGCGCGGGACATCCACAAGACGTACCGCGGCGTGGAAGCCCTCCACATCCTTCGCGGGGCGAACCTCGATCTCCGCGAAGGCGAGATGCTCGCCGTCACGGGCGCGTCCGGTTCGGGCAAGAGCACGCTCCTCCACGTCCTCGGCACCCTGGACCGTCCGGACCAAGGCACGGTGGAGTTCGGCGGCAAGGAGCTCTACCGGATGGGCGAGGTGGAACTCGCGAAGTTCCGGAACCGGAACCTCGGGTTCGTCTTCCAATTCCATCATCTCCTGCCCGAATTCACCGCACTCGAGAACGTGATGATGCCGGGGATGATCCAGAGGAAGCTCCCGGGAGAGTGTGAGCGGAGGGCCAGGGAACTCCTGGAAGAGGTCGGGCTCGCGCCACGGGCGGACCACAAGCCGGACGAGCTGTCGGGCGGGGAGCAGCAGCGGGTTGCGCTGGCCCGGAGTCTCTTCTCGAATCCACGGGTGGTTCTGGCGGACGAACCTTCGGGAAACCTCGATCCGGAGTCGGCCCGGCGCCTCCACCAACTCATGTATACTCTCGCCAGGCGTTACCGGCAGTGCTGGGTTGTCGTCACGCACAATGAAGAGCTGGCGCGACTTGCCGATACCCAATGCAGGATCCAGGACGGCATCCTCGCTACGACCCCGAACGCCAGACAGGCACCATAACGGAGTTTTTCAGGGATGAGATGCCAGCAGTGCAACGACGCAGAAGCCACCGTGCACCTCAAAGAGGTGACGGACGGGAAGTTGCGTGAACTCCACCTCTGCGAGTCCTGCGCGAACGAGAAGGGGTTCCACCCCGTCATCGAGCAGAACAAGCTCACGATCGCGACCCAGTTCATCTGGATGGCGGAGAACCTGTACCCGGAAACGTCGAGCAAGGTGGGGGCGGTCCAGTGCTCGGCCTGTGGGCTCCGGTACAGCCAGTTCAGTCGGGTCGGGCGCGTCGGATGCCCCGAGTGCTACGACGCCTTCCAGCCCCAGCTCCAGAAGATCCTCCTCCGGGTGCACGGAGCCACCAAGCACAAGGGCCGGCTCCCCGTGGACCCGTCGAGCCCCGCCACGGCCGCGACCTCGACGGCCACCGCGGAGAGTCCGGAGGTGCCGGCGTCAGGGGCGACGGGCGGCCCGAGCGGGCCTGCCGGCGCCGCTCCGGCGGACCTCTCCGCGCTCTCGCCCGAACAGCTGGAGCGCCACGTCCGTGAGCTCGAGGGAAAACTCAAGCGCGCCGTCGAAACCGAAGCGTACGAGGATGCTGCCCGGATCCGTGACGAGATCCGGCGGCTGCGGGGAGGCGCGGAGTAATGCCGATTCGAGACCTCATCCATGGCCCGATCCGTTGGCTCGAAGGGACGGCGCCGAAGAACGACCGGGTCCTCTCCACCCGGGTCCGGCTGGCCCGTAACGTCGCGGGGGTTCGTTTCGTCGGAAAGGCTCTCCCGGGAGAGCTGGAGGGGCTCCGCGAGCGGGTCTTCGAGACCGCGGCGCAGACGTCGTCCTTCCGGGGCGCGGCCAAGGTGAGGATGGAGGAGCTGCCACTCCTCGACCGCCAGTTCCTGCTCGAACGGCACCTCGTCAGCCACGACCTCACGGGAGAGGCCCAGGCGCGGGGACTCATCCTGGACCCGGAGGAGAAGCTCTCGCTCCTGGTCAACGAGGAGGATCATCTTCGGATCCAGGCCCTCTATCCGGGGCTCCAGCTCCAGGAGGCGTTCGAGCGGGCACGGATCGCGGATCAGGAGCTGGAGAGAACGCTCCAGTTCGCCACCCACGCCGAGTTGGGGTATCTGACCGCCTGCCCCACGAACGTCGGTACAGGCATGCGGGCATCGGTCCTGGTCCATCTGCCCGGTCTGGTGCTGAGCCAGCGGATCAAGAAGATCCTGACCGGCATCCAACAGGTGGGGCTGACGGTGCGCGGGTTCTACGGGGAGGGGAGCGAGGTCGTCGGAAACTTTTTCCAGATCTCCAACCAGGTGACCCTCGGAGAGTCCGAAGAAGAAACGTTGGGCAAGTTGGAGCAGGCGATCGGCCAGCTCCTCGAGTGGGAGGGCCGGTCCCAGGAGGGACTCCTCCGGGACGCCGGGCTCCAGGTCGAAGACAAGATCCTCCGCGCCCTGGGGACGCTCAAGTATTCGCGTCTCCTCGGCTCGCAGGAGCTGATCGGCCTGTTGTCGGCGGTTCGGTTCGGCCATACCCTGGGGATGCGGAACGTTCCATCGGTTGCGGTGTTGAACGACCTGCTGCTCAAGGGCCAGCCGGCCCATCTCCAGCGGATCGCCGGTAGGGAAATGAGCTCGGAGGAACGGAACGCCTTCCGAGCCGCACGAGTGCAGAAGGCATTGGGCGTCGAAGACGTCCCGAGTCTCCAGGGCTGAGCAGCCCGAGCGGCGCGGGACGGGACGTCCAGGGGCGCCGGAAACGGGCAGGAACGAGGAGCGAGAGATGCACGACAAGTTCACGGAGAGAGTGCGCAAGGTGATCTTCCTCGCCCGCGAGGAAGCGAGTCGCCTCCAGCACGATTCCATCGGCACCGAGCACCTGCTCTTGGGGCTCCTCCGCGAGGGTGAAGGCATCGCGGCCACCGTCCTCTCGAACCTCGGCCTCGACTTGGACCAGATCCGCCAGGCCGTCGAGAGCATGGTCGCCCAGACCGGCGGGACCCTCACCATCGGCGAGATCCCGTTCACCTCGAACGCCAAGCGCGTGCTCGAGCTGTCCGTCGAAGAGGCGCGCCAGCTCGGCCACAACTACGTCGGGACCGAGCATCTCCTCCTCGGCCTCATCCGCGAAGGGGAAGGCGTCGCCGCCAAGGTCCTCGCCGACATGGGCGTCGACCGCAAGAAGGTGCGCGAAGAGACGCTGAAGCTCCTGGGCGGACATCCCCAGCAGCAGCAGGGAGCGGAGTCCGAGGAGAAGGCGGATACCCCGTCGCTCAACCAGTTCGGACGGGATCTCACGCAGCTCGCCCGCGAAGGAAAGCTCGACCCGATCTTCGGCCGGGAGGGCGAGATCGAACGAGTCGTCCAGATCCTCTGCCGCCGGAAGAAGAACAACCCGATCCTGATCGGCGAACCCGGTGTCGGCAAGACCGCCATAGCCGAGGGCCTCGCGCAGCGGATCGTGGAAGGGAAGGTGCCGGAGCTCCTCCGGAACCACCGGCTCATCACGCTGGACCTCGCGTCCGTCGTCGCGGGCACGAAGTACCGCGGCCAGTTCGAAGAGCGGCTCAAGAACATCATGAACGAGATCCGTGAGTCGCAGGACACGATCATCTTCATCGACGAGCTCCACACCATCGTGGGCGCCGGCGGCGCGGAAGGCGCGATCGACGCCTCGAACATGCTGAAGCCCGCCCTCGCCCGGGGTGAGCTCCAGTGCATCGGTGCGACCACGCTCGACGAGTACCGGAAGTACATCGAGAAGGACGGCGCCCTGGAGCGCCGCTTCCAGACGGTGATGGTCGATCCGCCGAGCCTCGACACGACGATCCAGATCCTGAAGGGGCTCCGCGACAAGTACGAAGCCCACCACCGGATCCATTACTCCGACCAGGCTCTCATCGCCGCGGTCAAGCTGAGCGACCGTTTCATCGCGGACCGTCATCTCCCGGACAAGGCGATCGACGTGATCGACGAGGCGGGTGCCCGCGCGCGCCTCTCCGTCTCCACGCTCCCGAACGAGCTCCGTGACCTCGACGCGAAGATCGAGAAGGTGGCCTCGGAGAAGGAAGCGTCGATACGGGCCCAGGAGTTCGAGAAGGCCGCGTCCTTCCGCGACAAGGAGAAGGAGCTCCGCCAGGAGTACTACCGGCTCAAGAAGGAGTGGAACGAAACCAAGTCCACCCGCCGGATCGAAGTCACGGACGACGACATCGCCATCGTCATCTCCAGCATGACGAAGATCCCGGTCAGCCGGCTCGAGGAGAAGGAGCAGCAGAAGCTGGTCCGGATGGAAGAAGAGCTCGGCGCCCACATCATCGGGCAGGACGAGGCCGTCCAGGCCATCGCCCGCGCGGTGCGTCGGAACCGGGCCGGGCTCCGCGATCCGCGGCGCCCGATCGGCACGTTCGTCTTCCTCGGCCCCACGGGGGTCGGGAAGACCGAACTCGCCCGCGTCATCGCGAAGTTCCTCTTCGACGACCCGGACTCGCTCATCCGGATCGACATGTCCGAGTACATGGAGAAGTTCTCCGTCCGCCGCCTCGTCGGCGCGCCTCCAGGCTACGTCGGCTACGAAGAGGGCGGCCAGCTCACCGAGAAGGTGCGGCGGAAGCCCTACTCGGTCGTCCTCCTCGACGAGATCGAGAAGGCCCACCCGGACGTCTTCAACATCCTGCTGCAGGTGTTCGAGGACGGCGTCCTCACCGATTCGCTCAAGCGCAAGGTGAGCTTCAAGAACACGGTCATCATCATGACCTCCAACATCGGCGCCCGTCAGATCCGCGGGAAGGGGAAGCTCGGTTTCTCCCGTCCGGACGCGGAGATCCAGTACGGCGCGATGAAGGACACGGTGATGGACGAGGTGAAGAAGGTCTTCAATCCCGAGTTCCTCAACCGGATCGACGAGATCATCGTCTTCCGCCCGCTCGAGAAGTCGCACATCGAGAAGATCGTCGAGATCCTCCTCGCCCAGGTGCGCGACCGGCTCGCCGAGCAGGAGATGTCGATGTCGATCACGCCAGGGGCTATGGGCGTACTCATCGACCAAGGGTATGATCCCGACCTCGGCGCGCGTCCACTCCGTCGCGCCATTCAGAAGCTGATCGAGGACCCGCTCGCGGAGATGGTCCTCAAGGGACGGATCAAGTCGGGTTCCGAGATCCGGATCTCGAAGAAGGGGAACGAGATCGCCATCGATGAGAAGTCGGCTCTCGAACCCGCCCCGGAAGTCTCTCACCAGGAGTAGCGTCGACAGAAATGGTGCGATCGGACCGTAGGACCAGGAAGGGCCTCCGTCCGGAACTCGTGAGCCTCTGGATCTGCGTGGGGGTAGCCCTCACGCTATGGGCGAGCGTTCCGGCCTGGGCACAACTCTCGGCAAAGAGCCCGCTCAGATCACTGGGACAGGAAACCGCCTTCTCCCTCCCGGAGGACTTGGACCCCCGCTGGTCCCTGCCGCTCGAAGAGCTTCAGGTCACCGGGAACGCACGGGCGGACTCGATCCTCATCGTCCGGTCCTCGGGGCTCGAGCTCGGCTATCCGGCCCCGCCGGCGACGCTCGCGAACTCGGTACGTTCCCTCTATCAGCTCCGACTCTTCTCGGACATCGCGATCTACGACGAGACACCGATGGAGGAGGGCGTTCCGGCCGAGAACACCGGGCGGAAGCTGCGGATCGAGGTGACCGAGAACCCGCGGATCGACTCGATCGGCTGGGAAGGCAACAACAAGATGAGCGAGGAGGACCTTCGCGCCGAGATCGAACTCCGCGTCGGTGACCTCCTCTCCCGGCGGAAGATGTTCGACGCGACGAACGCCCTCCGGAGCTTCTACCAGGACGAAGGGTATGCCGCGGCGAGCATCGTCGCCTCGGTCGACACGCAGACCGATGGAGACGTCGAACTCGTCTTCCAGATCGACGAGGGCAAGCGGGTCAAGATCAAGGCGATCGAGTTCGTCGGGAACGCGGCGATCTCCGACGACAAGCTGCGGGGCCAGATCAAGCTGAAGCCGAACGGCCTCTTCCGCCGCAAACGGTACACCGCGGAGCGCGCCCGTGAGGACGTCGGGCACCTCGAGGCCTACTACCACAACCACGGCTACCGGGACGCCGAGGTGAAGAGCCACGAGGCGGTCTTCTCGAACGACGCCGAAGGAGAGGTCACGCTTCGCTACGAAGTCGAGGAAGGCCCGTTCTACCAGTTCGGTTCCGTCGAGTGGACCGGCAACACGGCCGTCTCGACCGAGGATCTCAACCGTGTTTCCGCGGTCCGGAAGGGGGAGGCGTTCAGCCAGGAGAAGGTCGAACTGACCCTCTCCGAGGCGTACGGTCTCTACACCGAACACGGCTACCTCGTCGGCCTCGACATCTTCCCGGCCGTCGACATCGAAGCCGATACGGTCGACGTCGCGTTCCAGGTGCGGGAAGGGGAGCCGAGCAAGGTCCACGAAGTACGGATCGTCGGCAACACGCGGACCAAGGAGCGGGTGATCCGGAGAGAGCTCACCCTCATCCCCGGAAACCTCCTCCGCCGCTCCGTGCTCATGCGGAGCCAGCGCGACGCCTTCGCTCTGGGGTACTTCGAGGACGTCCAGGTCGAGTACCAGCCGGTCGGCACCGGGAGTGACATCGACGTCGTCCTCCGGGTGAAGGAGAAGTCCTCGGGTACGGCAACGGCAGGCGCCGGCTTCAGCAGCGAGACCGGCATCACCGGTTTCCTCGAGTTCGGACACAACAACCTGTTCGGGACGGGAAAGGCGCTCAACCTCCACCTGGAGCGGGGCGCGCGACGGAAGACCTACGACATCTCCTTCACGGAGCCGTGGGCGTTCAACACGCCGACCTCGATCGGCTTCCACGTCTTCGACACGACCCGGGATCTCGACTTCTACGACGAGAAGACCCGGGGATTCTCACTCAACGTCGGACGGCCCTGGTTTTTCCGGGTGCCGGACTACACCCGGGTCTACGTGAGCTACTCGCTCGAGGACGTCCGTTTCCGGGACTTCACGAACCTCGACGAAGAGAGCGAGGCCTACCTCAAGGCGTCGAACGGAACCGTCTCCCGGCTCGCACTCTCCTTCTCGCGGAACAGCACGAACAACCCGTTCTATCCCACGGCCGGAAGCCGGTCCAGCCTCCGCACCGAGATCGCGGGTGGATACCTGGGCGGGGAGGTGGACTACCTCAAGCCGACGATCGACCACCGGAACTACTTCGTCCCGTTCTGGAAGCCGGCCGTCATGCTCCGTCACCGGGTCGGCTATCTCTTCCCGTTCTCGAGCGGCGCCGCGGTACCCGGCAACGAGACGTTCCGGCTGGGCGGGACGCGGACCGACTACCTCCGCGGCTACGACGACTGGTACGTCGTTCCGGAGGACAACATCCGGATCGGAAGCTCGGGATCCGAAATCCGTTTCCCGGGTGGAAAGGTCATGTACTCGTTCACGGCGGAGTATCAGTTCCCGCTCTTCAACCCGGTGCACGGGCTCTTCTTCTTCGACGCCGGCAACACCTGGAACACGGTCCGGGACGCCTCGTTCTCCGACCTCAAGAAGGGCGTCGGCGCCGGTATCCGTCTCGAGATCCCGCTCCTCGGCAACGTCGGCTTCGACTACGCCTACGGCATCGACCGGGGCAAGTGGCAGCCCCATCTCATCATCGGCCCCGCGTTCTAAGGAGGCCCCATGCGCTCGGTTCGTCCGTCGGTTCTTCCCTCCCTCGTCCCGACCCTGGTCGCGCTCGTGGCACTGTGCGGGGCGTTCGTCCTGGGCGGCGCGGCCTACGCCCAGGAGGCCCGGGTCGCGTTCGTCGACTCCGAGAAGATCGTGGACGGCTACAACCGGATCAACGAGGTCCGCGCGAGCTACCCCGGACGTCAGGAGCTGCCGAACCGACGGCACAGGCGGCGGAGGATCCGCTCCCAAAGGAGCCCGGGAGGGGCTGACTGATCAGCGGCGGCTCCGGCAAGAAGGCAGATTCTCGCCGGAAGGTTTCGGTGGCACCCAATCGGAGTCGATCGGGCTGAAGGCGGCTGATCATGTGGGTGAAGTGCTGGCCGTAGCTCGGCGGACCAGAATATCGACTCGCGGAGGTCACCGGGCGGGAATCAATGATCTGGATGCAGCGGCGGCGTGTTTTGTACGGCCATCTCTCGGACCGGTACGGGTGTATCAGCGGACGGAGGAAGCGTTAGAGGCCGATCAGACGGTATCTACCCCGCGCTGGGCCTGCTCATCAAAAGCAGCATCAAGGATTCGGAAGGTCGGTACTGGATCTTACTCTCGGTAGGCTGCGAGGCCGGCGCTCAGCGCCGAACTCGCGGACATACCATCAGTCGGGCGCGGCCGGGATAAAGAAGCCAACCACCTGGGTGACGTCTTCCTCGTCAACAGCAAGTATCGCTCGCACTTGGACACGACCAACGCGTCCGCCGTCATCATCGGGCGGAGCGAGGGGGACCGGGAGCTGCCGCTCTCGGCACTCGTCGTGGACGATCCCTATCGGACCTTCCTCCATGTGCTCCACGTCTTCGCTCCGGGGCTCGACCTTCCGCTCACGGGCGTCGATCCGACGGCCATCGTCGACCCCGAAGCCACGCTCGGCGAGCGCGTCGCGGTGGGACCTCACGTCGTGATCCGTCCCGGCGCGGTGCTGGAAGACGACGTCGTCGTCATGGCCGGCTGCTACATCGGCGCGGGTACCCGAGTCGGGACCAAGACGCTCCTCTATCCGAGCGTCGTCCTCCGGGAGCGGGTCGAGATCGGCGCGCGGTGCATCCTCCAGGCAGGCGCCGTCGTCGGATCGGACGGTTTTGGATTCGCCCCCACGGGCGAGGGACACGTCAAGATTCCGCAGATCGGTCGGGTCGTGGTGGAAGACGACGTCGAGATCGGAGCGAACTCCTCGATCGACCGCGCTACGACTGGAGTGACCCGGATCGGGCGCGGGACCAAGATCGACAACCTCGTCCACATCGCGCACAACGTCGAGATCGGTCCGCACTCCGTCCTCTGCGCGCAGGTCGGCATCTCCGGCAGCACGAAGCTGGGGAGCTGGGTGACGCTCGCGGGACAGGCCGGACTGGTCGGCCACATCGAGATCGGAGATGGGGCCCGGGTCGGAGCGCAGGGCGGCGTCACGAAGTCGATCGCGAGCGGCGAAACCGTTTCCGGCTACCCGGCCACGAACCACGCACGCGCGCAGCGGGTCTACGCCTCGATGCGTCATCTTCCCGATGCGCTCCGTACTCTCCGGAGCCTCGAACAGCGGATCGAAGAGCTGGAAGCACGGCTCGCGGCCCAAGAACCCCCGGCCCGCACGGAAGCGGAGTTTCGTGAGCCGGTGAGGGAACACGCCAAAGTCAGTGGGGGACGGAACGAGTGACCGAACTGCAGCGGACGATCGCGAAAGAGGCCACCTTCACCGGAGTCGGGCTCCACACCGGACGCACGACCCACCTCACGTTCCATCCCGCGCCCGAAGATCACGGCATCGTCTTCGTCCGGACCGACCTCGAGGGATCTCCCGAGATCCGGGTCTGCCCGGAGAATGCCCGGACCGACATCGACGCGCTCCGCCGGACCGTACTCCGGTGCGGCAACGCGGAGGTCCATACCGTCGAGCACGTCCTCAGCGCGGTGTCGGGACTCGGCATCGACGCGCTCCGGATCGAGGTCGACGGACAGGAACTGCCGGAACCCGAAGCGGGAAGCGCGCGGCCCTGGGTCGATGTGCTCCGCGAAGCCGGAATGAAGGAGCTCACCGCTCCCAAGCGGTACTTCGTGATCGAGAAGCCGATCGCGCTCGACGACGGCGCGGCCCGGATCGTGGGCCTTCCGTACGATGGCTTCCGGATCAGCTTCACGATCGTCTATGACAACCCGGTGGTCGGAACGCAGCACATCGAAGTAGACATCGATCCCGACCGGTTCGCCGAAGAGATCGCCCCGGCCCGCACCTTCGCCCTCTACGAAGACATCGAAGCGCTGAAGAAGGCGGGACTCATCCAGGGCGGAACGCTGAACAACGCCGTCGTGGTCAAGGGCGACGAGATCCTGAACGAGGAGGGGCTCCGGTTCGCGGACGAGTTCGTCCGCCACAAGGTGCTCGATCTCCTCGGCGACCTCGCCGTGCTCGGACGTCCGGTGCGGGGGCACATCACGTCGGTGCGTTCCGGACACCGGTCGAACGTCGCGTTCGTGCAGAAGGCGCATGACACGGCGAACGGAGTGGAACGGTTCGACACCATACTCGGCCAGACCCACTTCGACATCAACGCAATCACGAAGATCATGCCGCACCGCTACCCGTTCCTCCTGGTCGACCGGATCATCCACCTGGTCGAGCGGGAACGCGTGGTCGGTATCAAGAACGTCACGATCAACGAGCCGTTCTTCGAGGGGCACTTCCCCGGGCATCCGATCATGCCGGCGGTGCTCATCCTCGAAGCGATGGCGCAGGTCGGCGGCGTCCTCCTCCTCAACACGGTGGACGATCCGGACTCGAAGCTCGTCTACTTCATGGGGATCGACAAAGCGAAGTTCAGGAGACCCGTCCTTCCCGGAGACCAGCTCGTCATGGACCTGGAACTCGTTCGGCTGAAGCGTCGGATCTGCATCATGAATGCGAAGGGATACGTGCGCGGTCAGCTCGTGGCGGAAGCCGAGCTCAGCTCGACGATCGTCGATCGCTGACCCGCGGGCCCCGTCTCGGAAGCCAGGAATGCACCGAAACGGGCGGGGAAGGGAGTAGGGATGGGGTGACCATCGATCCGTCGGCGCGCGTCGCGGACGGAGCACAGCTCGGAGAGGACGTCCAGATCGGTCCCTGGTGCATCGTCGACGCGGGAGTCCGTCTCGGCGACGGATGCATCCTCGACTCGATGGTCAAGGTCACGGGCGATACCGAACTCGGGCCCGGGTGCCATCTCCACCACGGCGCCGTCGTCGGCACGCCTCCCCAGGATCTCAAGTACCGCGGCGCGGTCGCCCCGGTGCGGGTCGGCGCGCGTTCGGTCTTCCGTGAGTACTCGACCGTCAACATGCCGACGGCGGAAGGGGAGCTGACCCAGATCGGGAGCGACTGCCTGATCATGGCGTACGCCCACGTGGCCCACAACTGCCTCCTCGGTGACCACGTCATCCTCGCGAACTCGGTCAATCTGGCCGGGCACATCGAGATCGGAGACTACGCGATCATCGGCGGCGTCACCCCGGTCCACCAGTTCGTCAAGATCGGCGCCCACTCCATCATCGGCGGCGGCTCCCGCGTGCCGACGGATGTGGCTCCGTACGTGAAGGCGGCCGGGTCTCCGATCAAGGTCTTTGGAGTGAACACGATCGGTCTCCAGCGCCGCGGCTTCTCGGAAGAGACGCAGCAGGTACTGCGGCGGCTCTACCGGATCTTCTTCCGTTCGCCGCTTCTCAAGGACCAGGCGCTGGCCCAGATTCGGGAGGAGTTGCCGGACATCCCCGAAGTCCGGGTCTTCACCGAATTCGTCGAACGTTCGGAACGCGGACTCGCGCGCTGACAAGGAGGGATCCCATGGCGAGGCCGATCCCGGTGGCTGTCATCGGATGCGGTCACCTCGGGACCTATCCGCGAGACTCTACGCGGACCTTCCCGAGCGGAACTCGTCGGTCTCGTCGACTTGGACGAGACGGCGAGGAAGCGGCTCGGCGACGAACTCGGAGTTCCCGCCGCTGCCACCTTCGCAGAGCTCGTGGCTTCGCTCGAGTCCGCGGGAAAGCCGCTGCCCGAAGCCGTGAGCGTGGCGACCCCGACGGTGACGCACGAGGAAGTCGTCCTCTTCTGCCTGGAGCGCGGGCTCCACGTCCTCGTGGAGAAGCCGATCGCGCACTCCGTCCCGGCGGCGGAACGGATGAACTCCGCGGCCCGGGAGGCGGGGCGCGTGCTCGCGGTCGGACACGTGGAACGGTTCAGTCCGGCGTTCCAGGCCGCGCGCCACGAACTCGCGGCGCCCCGTTACGTGGAAGCCCATCGTCTTGCGCCGTTCGTTCCCAGGTCGCTCGACGTCGACGTCGTTCTCGATCTCATGATCCACGACCTCGACCTCACGCTCGCGCTCGTGCCGAGTGAAGTCGAAGCCGTCGACGCCGCGGGCGTCCCCGTGCTGACGGACGGAGCGGACATCGCGACCGCGCGGATCCGCTTCCGCGACGGCACCATCGCGAACCTCACCGCGAGCCGTGTCTCGCGTGACAAGGTGCGGAAGATCCGGTTCTTCGGTCGCGGTCGGTACCACTCGCTCGACCTCCTGCGCGGAGAGGGGGAACGGGTGCTCCTCTCGCAGTCGTCTCCCGGTGCGTTCTCGCTGCCGCCCGATCTCCCCCCGGCGCTCGCTCCTACGCCGCTTCCGCCCGGTACCGATGTCGACGCCGCGGCGGCGCTTCCGCCGTCGCTCAGCGAGGCGCAGGGGCTCGAGCTCCTGGCCTACCTCCAGCACGCCGGCCTTTCGCTCCAGTACGGCAAGGTGGAGGTGACGTCCCGGAACGCACTTCGCGACGAACTCGCGGACTTCCTCGCGGCCGTCGCGAGGAGCGGGGACGCCGCGGTCTCCGGCGCCGACGCGCGCACCGGCGCTCCCGACAGCACCCACGCTCCGGACGCCGCGAACGGACTTCGCGGCGCAAGTGGCGAAGACGGCATGCGCGCGCTCCTTCTCGCCGAGGAAGTGCGGAGGGGCGTGCACGACTCTCTCGAGCGGCTCCGCTCCGGAAGCTAGATGGCGAGCGCGTTCCTCCTCGCCGGAGAGTCCTCCGGGGACCTCCAAGGTGCGCTCCTCGCGCGCCAACTCCGCGCCCTTCGTCCCGACCTCGAGCTCTACGGAGTCGGGGGAGAGCGGATGGAGGAGGCGGGGGTGGAGCTCCTCTTCCGGAGCGACGAACTCGCGGTGGTCGGCGTCACCGAAGTGCTCGGCATCCTGCCGAAGATCCTCGGCGCCATGGAACGGATCCGGGAGTTCCTCTCCGCGCGGAGACCGGACGTCTTCATCCCGATCGACTTTCCGGACTTCAACCTCCGCCTCCTGCCCCACGCATGGCGGATTGGCGTCCCCATCGTGTACTACATCGGTCCGCAGGTCTGGGCCTGGCGCCAGGAGCGGCTGGACTACATGCGCCGCTACGTCGCACTCGTGATCGTGATCTTTCCGTTCGAGGAATCGCTCTATCGCGAGCGGGGCATTCCGGTCGAGTTCGTCGGCCATCCTCTCGTCGGGGAGGTACCGGAAGACCTCTCCGCCGCGCGCGCCGCGGAGAGAGAGCGGCTCGGCTTTCGTCCGGACGAAACCGTGGTCGCGCTCCTTCCCGGAAGCAGGCGCTCGGAACTGCATCGCGTCGGGCCGGTCCTCCGCGAGGCGCGCAGCGCGCTTTCGGACCTCGACTGCCGTTGGGTGGTCGGGCAGGCGAGAGGGCTCTCGCTCGTCGCCCGGGAAGAGCTCGGCTGTCCCGTCACGACCCCGGTCACGGACGGTTTCACCGCGCTCCTGGCCGCGGACATGGCCTGGGTCGCATCCGGAACCGCGACGCTCGAAGCGCTTCTCCTGACCACTCCGTCGATCGTCGTCTACCGCGTGAAGCGGTCCACGTACGAGATCGCGCGGCGTGTCGTCAAGGTGCCGCACATCGCGATGGCAAACCTGATCGCGGGGCACAGGCTCCTCCCTGAACTGATCCAGGACGAGGCCGATCCCAGGGCGCTCGCGGCGCTCACGCGCGAGTGGGTGGCGTCGCCCGAGACGCGCGCGGAGATCGAGCAAGGTCTCGCCGACGCCCGCCACTCCCTGGGAGAGCCCGGCGCGGCGGGGAGGGCGGCGGACCTCATCCTGGAGCGGATCGGTTGAGCGCGGCATCCGGAAACGCGGGTCACGGGAGCCCCGGCGGGCCCCCAACCCGGAGCCCACGCGACACTCCTCGTGGGGCGGCTCCCGGAATCCCGCGCCCCGAGACGGAGTTCTCGAACCAGGCCCGCTTCGTCTGGGCCGGGAGACTGGGGGGAACGCTACTCCGGATCTGGGGACGGACCTGGCGGATCCGGAAGGAGGAACCGCCCGCGGTCGCCGAGTTCGTGCGGACGGGAACGCCGTACATCCACGGCTTCTTCCACGAGCACATCCTCTCGCTGAGCTACGCCTACCGGAACCGCGGCGTGGTCGTACTCGTGAGCCAGTCCGCGGACGGGGAATACATCTCGCAGGTCATCCACCGGATCGGGTACGGGACGGTGCGGGGCTCGTCGACGCGTGGCGGCCTTCGGGCGCTCCTCGCCATGGCCAAGCTCGGGGCGGCGGGCCATGCGCTCTCCGTGACTCCGGACGGCCCACGCGGCCCACGCCGCGAAGTCCAGCTCGGCATCCTCCACATCGCTTCGCGCTCCGGGCAGCCGATCGTGCCGCTCGGCGTCGCCATCTCCTCGCTGAAGCGACTCGGCGGATGGGACCGGTTCGAGATCCCGCTTCCGTTCGCGAAGATCCAGATCGTCGCGGGCGAACCTATCCCGGTCGCGGCCGATCTCTCGCCGGACGAACTCGAGGCAGAGTATCTCGCGCTGCTCCAGGAGCGGTTCGCCCAGGTCGAGGAACGCGCGCAGCGCCTCCTCTTCGGTCCCCGCTCCACGGAATCAGCGGATGAGAGCCTTGCGAACCGCCAGGGAGCGCCCGAATGAGCCCGCGCACTCCGCGTCCCGTTCGTCCGACACCACTCCTCCAGGTCTACCGCATCCTCACGCTCCTTGCCCTCGTCCTCGGTGCTCCCTACCTGATCTACCGGCGCTGGAAGCACCCGGAAGAGATGCACGAGCGCTTTGGACACGAGCCGGCGAGCGCGACCACGCCGGTCCCACGCCGTGCCGTATGGGTGCACGCGGCTTCGCTCGGGGAAGTGGAAGCCGTGCGGGCGTGGATGGAGGACAGCCCCCTTCGGGACGGCGCCCCGTGGTTCGTCACCGTCACCTCGACCTCGGCCCGGCGCCGCGCGCCGGAACGCTTCGGTCCCGACGTCGCGGTTCGGTTCACACCTCTCGACCAGGACCGCTTCGTGCGCAGGTTCCTCACGCGGCACGAGCCCCGGGCGCTCGTCCTCGTCGAAACGGAGCTCTGGCCCGTGACGCTCGACCACTGCCGCCGGGCCGGAATCCCGGTCTACGTCGTGAGCGGACGGATCTCGGCCAGGGGATGGTCGACGATGCGCTGGGCGGCGGCGCTCTACCGCGAAGTCGCGTCCGCCATTCGGGCGGCGGCGGTACAGACGCAGGGGGACGTGGACCGATTCTCGGCGCTCGGGATCGAGCCGACGGAGGCGTGTGGCAACGTGAAGTACCGGATCCCGGGCCGCCAGACTCACGACGGCGTGCGCGTCCCTGACGGAGCCGGGCCGCTTCCCGACAGCGCCGCACCAGGAGCCACGGCGGGCGTCCGGTCCGGCGAGGCGGCGTCAGACGCGCCGGGCGGCTTCCGGGCCCTGCCGATCTGGGTCATCGGCAGCCTTCGGAAGGGGGAGGAGCTGCTGCTTCGCGTGGCCCGCCAGGTGACGGAGGGCGGAGGCTACGTCGTCGTCGCACCTCGCCATCTGCGGGAGCGAAGCGCATGGATCGAGGCCTGCCGGAAAGAGGGCCTGGAGCCGGTCCTGCGCTCCGAAACCGACGCGGACATACTCGCCAACCCGGCGAGGTTCGCGTCTCTCCTGGGGGGCCAGGACGGCCCAGACCCAATCTCAGCGGCGACCCAACCCCACGCATCGACGCGGCGGGTTCTCCTCGTCGACGTCCACGGGGAGCTCCGGGAGTGGTACGCGCGGGCGGCGGCCGCGTCCGTGGGAGGGACCTGGATGGACATCGGCGGGCACAACGTCTTCGAGCCGCTCTCCGTCGGCGTTCCCGTCTCGTTCGGGCCCTACGTGGAGAACGTGCGAGACGTGGCGGACGCGGCGCTCATCCACGGCGGAGGCTTCCAGACCAGCGACCCGGCCGCGCTCCTCGCCTGGGCCCTCGACGCCCTTCTCCCGGCCTCCCGACAAAAAACGGAACGGTCCGCTCTCCACACCGCGAGGATGCTCGCCGGTGCGGGGGAACGGACTCGTGCCTGTCTCTCCGCAGCCGAAGCCTTGGAGGTAGAGGGCGGAATCTTCCGCCCCTGACCCGGGAGACCCGGGTCTAGAAATCGTCTAGTCGTTCCAGTTCGCGAAGTTGACCGGGATCCGCGTCGAGAAGGTGAACTCGTTGTTCGAGTCCGCCTCGCGGGCGTGGAACGTGATGTGCGCTGTCGCCTGGATCTCTCCAGCGGTCTGGAGCGCGAGCAACGGGTTCTTCGTCTTGAGGGACGCCGGAACGACCGTCAGCGTGCCCTGGTACGTGTTGCGCACCGGGACGAACCAGCCGAGGCCGGCGGAGAATCCATCGATCTCCTCCGACGACTCGAACCGCACGTCGTAGCTGTCGATCGTGATGTAGCTGTAGGCCGCGTCGGTGTTGACGATGTCGTCCCGAGACGTGGCCCAGATCAGCACCGGAACTTCGTCCTCGTAAACGAAGTCGTCGTTGGAAGCGACACCGTCGTTCCCGTAGTCGAGCACGTCGCTGGTGAGCGCCTCTCCGTTGTTGATCTCCCAGACGTAGAGGCTGGAACGGACGTTGTCACTGCTGCAGCCGGTCCCGACTCCGACGAGCACGAGGGTGGAGACGGCGAAGGTGAGAATCCTACGGACGTTCATGGTTCTTGCGATCCCTTCCCCTACGGACCTCGACGCCTGGCCAACCCAGGGCGTCGCCACTCGCCCGGGGCCGTACACGGCACGAAGCGTCCGGGGCCCACTCGCTCCCGTACGCCCGATCCAGGCGAATCGTTTGTTCCCGTTATCGGCCTTCCGTATACTGCGCTGAAGTGGAATCGGACTCCTCGCCTGAGGCGGGCAACTCTATGCATACATCGGACTTCCTCGTTGTTGGCTCCGGTCTGGCCAGTCTCGTTTTCGCCCTCCGGGCGGCGGACGAGGGGCCGGTGACCATCGTCACGAAACGGCAGCCGTTCGACGGCAACACCGGCTACGCCCAGGGCGGCATCGCCGCGCCCCTGGGGGGGGATGCCGACCTCGAGTCGCACGTCCAGGACACCCTGAGCGCCGGGGCCGGACTCTGCGACGAGGCCGCCGTCCGCTCCATCCTCGCCGACGGGCCGGAGGCCGTGGCCCGCCTCGACGAGGTCGGGGTCCCGTTCTCGCGGGACGGGGACGGTCGTTTCGCCCTGGGGCGCGAGGGCGGGCACACCCACCGCCGGATCCTCCACGTGAAGGACCACACCGGCCGTGCCATCCAGGAACAGCTCCTCTCCGCGGTCCGGGCGCATCCGCGCATCACGCTCCTGGCGGACCACTGCGCCGTCGACCTCATCGTGGAGGGCAGAGACGATCCCGATCCCGGGAAGCGCCGTTGCGTCGGCGCCTACGTACTCGACTCGCGTTCCCGGAAGATCGAGCCCTACGGCGCCCCGATCACGTTCCTCGCGACGGGCGGAACGGGCAAGGTCTACCGGTACACCTCGAACTCCGACATCGCGACCGGCGATGGGATCGCCATGGCCTACCGGGCCGGGTGCCGGGTCCAGAACCTCGAGTTCGTCCAGTTCCATCCGACCTGTCTCTATCACCCGGACGCCAAGGACTTCCTCATCTCGGAAGCGGTCCGCGGCGAAGGAGCGTTCCTCACCACGCTCGAGGGCGACCGACTCGAGATCCCACATCCGATGGGAGACCTCGCGCCGCGCGACATCGTGGCCCGCGCCATCGACCGCGCCATGAAGCGGCAGGGCGCACGCTCCGTCCTCCTTCACATGGAGGAGCTCGGCGCGGCTCGGGTCCGGGAGCGGTTCCCGACCATTTACGAGACCTGCCTCCGCTACGCGATCGACATCACCCGCGAACCGATCCCGGTCGTCCCGGCCGCGCACTACCAGTGCGGCGGCGTCCTCACGGACCTCGCAGGACGGACCGACCTTCGCGGCCTCCTCGCGGCGGGGGAGGTGTCCTGCACCGGGCTCCACGGAGCGAACCGTCTCGCGTCGAACTCGCTCCTCGAAGCGACCGTCATGGGCGCGCGGGCCGCGGGTACCGCGATCGAGATGCGGGGCGAGCTCGGCAGCGTCCCCGAACTCGCGCCCTGGGACTCGGGTTCGGCGGAGCTCCCGCGAGAGACGGTGCTCATCGACGCGCATTGGGATCTCGTCCGGACCATGATGTGGGAGTTCGTCGGGATCGTGCGGACCGACCACCGTCTCGGCCTCGCCGCCCGCTACCTCGAGATCTTCCGGAACAGCATCGAGGCGTACTACTGGGACTTCGTTCTGGATCAGGACCTGATCGAACTCCGCAACCTCGCCTTGGTCGCAGAGCTCATCATCCAGTCCGCCCGGGCGCGGAAAGAGTCCCGCGGTCTCCACTACAACGAGGACCATCCGGAGACGGATCCGGTCGCCCTTCCGACCATTCTCTCGCCGCTCGACCCCCGACCGGCCGAGGTGGGGGCGAACGGGCACGGGAGCTGGCGCTATGAGTGTCGACCGGAACCTCTACGAGCAGCTCGAGACGTTCGCGGAGAAGAGCCGCTATCCGGTCGCGGCCTACGTCTGGATCCTGCGCGTGATCGACGAGACGAGACGCCGACTCGGCCGCGACGGACACATCAACGCGTCCGAGCTGCTCGAAGGCCACCGCACGCTGGCTCTACAGGAGTTCGGCCCCGCCGCGTTCCAGGTTTTCCGTCACTGGGGCTTCGTCGGCCCGGAGGACGTCGGACGCGCTGTCTACGAACTCGTCGAAGGCGGTTTCCTCGGAAAGACCGATGACGACTCGATCGACGACTTTGCCGCCGGCTACGACTTCCGCGAGGCGTTCGTCGAAGAGTACCCGTGGTGACCGGTTCCCGTACTCTCGTCCTCCGCTACCACTCGCTCGGTGACGTCGTGCTCACCACGGGCGTCATCCGCGCACTCCGGGAGGCAGGTCACGTCGTGGACGTGGTGACCGAGGCCGCGTTCGTTCCGATCTTCGACGGACTCCCGTACGTCGAGAGGATCTGGACGCGCGAGGAATGGGATACGCACGTGCGCACGGACGCCGCGGACGCCGCGAGCACGGTGCGTTTCGACCACATCGTGGACCTGCAGGGGAGTCCGAGCAGCCGGAGCGCGACGGTTGGATACGCCTCCCGCGTCGAGGCGAGGCGGAGCGCGGTGAAGACCCGCAGCGTTGCCCGGCGGCTGCTCGTCGTGCGAGGGAATGTCGACCCAGGCGCCCGGATTCCTCACGCCGCCGTCCGCTACGCAGAAGCCGCCTTCGCCCCGGATGCCGGGACCGCAGCCGTGCCTCCCGCCGATGCACTGCGCCCGGAGGTCCGGGTGACGGAGGAAGACCGCGCCGCGCTGGAACGGACGCATGCGGACCTCCTGACCGCGGGTCCCCCGCGTGTCGCGCTGCTGACGGGCGCCTCACGGAAGAGCAAGGCCTACCCGGTCCCGCGATTCGCCGAGGTGGGCCGGCAACTCCGGGACCGAGGCTGGGACGTGCTCTGGGTCGAAGCGCCGAACGTAGAGCCGACTCCGGACAGCATCACCGCTGGGTTTCGACGCGTTTCCGTTCCACTTCGCGCGCTCAAGGCCGTGCTCGCCGGGGCCGACCTCGCCGTGAGCGGTGACTCCGGTCCGATGCACCTCGCCACCGCGCTCGGAGTCCCCGTCGTCGCCGTCTTCGGATCGTCCATCCGTGCGTTCGGGTTCTCGCCGCTCGGAGAGAAGACGAGAGTCCTCGAAGTCGCAGGGCTTCGCTGTCGTCCCTGCGGCGTGCACGGTCGCGATCGCTGCTGGCGGGGCGGATTCCCGTGTCTCGCCGTCGACCCAGGAGAAGTCGTCGCGGCCGGGTTCGAGCTGGTCGGCGAACCCGAGGGGCAACGGGGAGCACGGACGGAAGCACGGGTGGACACACAGACGGACGGGCGGCCCGCGAAACACCGCGAAGGCAACGCAGGCTCACCGTTCCGACGTGAGGTCCTCTCGTGACACGTCCACGCGTACAACGGCTCGATCCGGGCGTCGTCTCCAAGATCGCCGCGGGGGAGATGATCCTCCGTCCGCTCTCCGTCGCAAAGGAACTGCTCGAGAACTCTCTCGACGCCGAGGCCCGGCGGATCGAAGTCGAACTCGGCGACCGTCCCGACGCGAGCATCTCCGTTTCCGACGACGGCATCGGCATGACGCCGGAAGACCTGGAACTCGCGCTCGAAACGCACGCCACGAGCAAGCTCCGCTCGGAGGAGGACCTCCTCCGCGTCGGTTCGCTCGGCTTCCGCGGCGAAGCGATCCCGTCCATCGGACGCGTCTCCCGCATGGAGATCGAAACGTCCCCCGACGAGTCAGGGCTCGGCCATCGCGCGGTAGTCGAAGGCGGCGAACTCCAGGCCTTCGAGCCGTGTTCGCGGAGCCGGGGTACGACCGTCCGCGCCGATGACCTTTTCTTCAACTCGCCCGTGCGGAAGCGCTTCCTCAAGAGCGCGAGTGCCGAAGCGCGCGCAATCAAGAAGATGGTCGAGGTGTACTCACTCGCGCATCCCTCGGTCCACTTCCGGCTCAGGAGCCGGGGCGAGTCCGTGCTCGACCTCTCGCCCGTGAGCGGACTCGCGGACCGGATCGTCCAGCTTCACGGGGCCAAGATGCTGGACAAGCTCCTGCCGATCGAAGAGCGGGCGCCGTCCTACTACGCGTTCGGATTCGTCGGCGTGCCGGAGCTCGCCCGCGCGGGCACGCAGCATCAGACGTTCCTCGTCAACGGACGTTGGGTGTCCGCGCCCTGGCTCGTCGCCTCGGTGCGGCAGGCGTTCGGCGATCTCCTTCCGCCGAGCAAGAACCCCTGGGCCGTGATGCTCCTCGGCCTCGACCCCGGCCGGATCGACGTCAACGTGCACCCGACGAAACGGGAGATCCGCTTCCTCGACGAATCGGAACTCTTCGGTTGGCTCGCGCGCGTCGTGCGTCAGCAGGCGCAGTCGCTCGTCCCGACCTGGAACCTCGACCGGGCCGACAAGGGCGGTGGTTGGAGCCGCCCGCGGACCGGGGAAGGCGGCGTGTCGGTCTTCGGTGGAGGTGGCGGCCCGGGAGCTGGCGGTGGAGGCGGCGTGACGTCCTTCGGTTCGCGTGGTGACGTCCGCAGTCCGGATGGAGTGGAACGCGGCACGCATCGCGGCGACTACCGTCCGCACATGGGACCGCTGCTCGACGACCTCTATCGCGGGCCCAACGTGAGCGCGGGAGAAGCCGGTGCCGGCGGGGCCGTCGCCGACAGGTCGCCCCGGTGGGACGAGGACACGCTGCCGTGGGAGTCTCCCTCCGGCGGTGATTCCGGTTCGCGCTCCCGGTCGGAAACCGGCGCGTCGTTCGAGGCGGACTCGCCATACGGAGCGGGTTCACCGTCCGGCACTGGCTCGCCATTTGGCGCGGGTTCACCGTCCGGCACGGGGTCGCCATCCAGCAGCGATCGGCCATTCGAAGCGGATCCGTCATCCCTCTCGGGCGCGGAGTCCCGCGTCGCACCCGGATCGGAGCGGCAGAGCGTTCTCTGGCAGCTCCATCGCCGTTACATCCTCGTCCAGACGGAAACAGGGATGCTGATCGTCGACCAACACGCGGCGCACGAACGGATCCTCTACGAGAAGTTCGTCGCCCAGCTCGAAGCCGGGGCCGGCCCGACGCAGCAGCTGCTCACGCCGATTCCCGTGTCCCTGGAGCCGGAGGAGATGGACCTCTTCGAGCGGTTCTCCGGCGACTTCGCTGCGCTCGGCCTCGACGTGACGGAGTTCGGAAAGGACACCGTGCTCCTCCAAGGCGTTCCCGTGCTCTGGTCACGCGACCCCGAGCAGCACTTCCGGGACGTCCTCGCGGATCTCTCCGATCGCCCCTCGAGAAGACTCCAGGAGCGGAGGGAGCATCTGGCCGCGTCCTTCGCCTGCCGCAGCGCGATCAAGAGCGGCCGTCCTCTCGCGAGGGACGAGATGGAACGGCTCATCAGCGACCTCTTCCGCACGTCGGTTCCGCACGGCGATCCGCACGGACGTCCGACCTACATCGAAGTCGACCTCTACGATCTCGACGGCCGGTTCGGACGTCACTGACGCGCGGGGAACTCGCGGGATGCACGGCCGATGACCGAACAGCCGAGAGACGAGTCCGCACGCCCCGGTGGCGTCACGCCGAACGCCGGAACCGCGTCGGGTCGCGCACTTGCCCGTCCCAACGCCGGGAGCACGCCGGACCGCACGCGTACGACTCCATGCGCCGGAAACACGCCGGATGCCGCGTGCCCGACTCCCAGCGCCGGGAGTGCACCAATCGTCTGCTTTCTCACCGGCGCGACCGCGGTGGGGAAGAGTGACGTCGCCCTCCTGCTCGCGGAACGTCATGGCTGGGAGATCGTGTCGGTCGACAGTCGGCAGATCTACCGCCGGATGGAGATCGGTACGGCCAAGCCGAGCGCGGAGGAGACATCGCGCGTCCGGCACCACCTGCTCGACCTGCTCGACCCCAACGAAGTCGCGAGTGCCGGGTGGTTCCGCGAGCGGTTCCTCGAGGCCCAGGCGGACCTCGCGAGT
Organism: Candidatus Eiseniibacteriota bacterium; assembly: GCA_041390305.1. Taxonomy (GTDB): domain Bacteria; phylum Eisenbacteria; class RBG-16-71-46; order CAIMUX01; family CAIMUX01; genus JACKCR01. The sequence goes on along the minus strand of JAWKQE010000025.1, from coordinate 31,993 downwards.
CGCGGCCAGAAGGCGTTGGCGGTGGGTGGCACCGGACTCTACTGGGAAGCCGCGATCCGCGGACTCCACGCGCTGCCGTCCGCGTCTCCCGAGCTCCGTAAAGAACTCGAAGCGATGGTGGAACGAGAGGGGCTCAGCGCCGTCTTCGCGCGGCTCGCGGGCCGCGATCCCGACGGTGCCGCCGGAATCGATCGGTACAACCGGCACCGGGTCATCCGCGCCTGCGAACTCGTCGAACTGACGGGGAGGACGCTCCAGGAGATCTACAGCGGAGCGCGCGAGGGCGAGCAGGATCCGGTCCCGGCAAGTGGATCGCTCCCGGTGGCGGGAGACGCGGCAGGGGACACGGTGCGATCCGTCACACCGCCGGTCGTCGTCCTCTCACGTCCGCGCCCGGTGCTGCGCGAGCGGATCGCGCGTCGGTGCGAAGCCATGCTGGAGGCGGGTCTCCTCGGTGAGATCCGCGCGCTCCTCGACTCGGGCGTCGAACCCGACGCACCCGGCCTCCGCACGGTCGGCTACCGCGAGTTCCTCCCACACCTTCTCGGTGGCGCGCCGCTCGACGAGTGCCGATCCCGTTTCGTGATCCAGACGCGCCAGTACGCGAAGCGCCAGGAGACCTGGTTCCGCAACCGACTCCCGCACGCGGTCACGATCGAGATCGAAGAGGGCGAATCCGCCGAGGAAACTTCGGCCCGGGTCGACGTAGCACTCGAAGTCGGACACCTCTAGCGCGAGGAGAGTGGCGCGGAGCCACGACACCCGGCACTACGCCGCCTTGTACCCGATCCGGAACCCGCCCCAGTGCCGACCCTGGACGAAGATCGGCACCGAGAGGTCGTGCATGACCTCGCCCGTGTCACGCTTGTAGGTCTGGAGCAGGAACGCCTTCGTGTGCGCGCCGCAGCGGGATCCCGTCCGGTCGTCGAAGATCCGCTTCGTCCGGCTGTTCGTCAGGTCGCGCTCGTAGTCTCCCGTCAGGGGTTGGGCGAACTTCCGGTTGTGGGTCGGTAGGTAGCCGTGGTCGTCGACCGTCGCCGCGAAGATCACGGCGGGACACTGGGCGAGGATCGGCTCCTGGACGGCCGGGAGGAGCTCGTCCGTGAGGCGATCGAACCGGGTGCGATACTTCGTCGGACGGGTTCCCTCGATCGGTTCGTAGTTCCGGGCGAAGAGGTCCGCGAGCGAGATTCGGTTCTGGGAGACGGCGCGTTCGAAGATCGCTCCGATCTCAGCCGCGGCATTGGATGCGAGCCGGCGCACCTGGTCGTGCACGTCGCCCATCGACTCACCGCCCAGCTCCTCGAAGATCGTCTCCGCTCTCTCGGAGAGTTCGAGTGCCTGCTTCGAGACGGAATCGACTTCCGTCGCCGTCTCCGAGAGCTGCTGCGTCACGTTGTGGACCGAACCGGTGATCTGCGCGAGCTGGTCGTGGGTCCGTCGTCCACCCTCGGCCACCTGGAGGATCTGCTCTTCCACCTCGCCCGTTCGCGACAGGACTTCGGCGAACTGACGATCGACCGCGACGGTCTGCTCCGTGCTCTCGCGCACGGCCCGGTCGAGTTCCTCCATCGTCCGCCTCGCGCCGGCCGCTTCGTTGTCGATGTCCTGCACCATCCGTCCGATCTCGGTGGTCGCCGTTGCGGTCCGTGCCGCGAGGTTCCGCACTTCATCTGCGACGACCGCGAAGCCGCGTCCGTGCTCGCCGCTCCGCGCGGCCTCGATCGAAGCGTTGAGGGCGAGGAGGTTCGTCTGGTCCGCGATCTCTTCGATCACGCCGGTGATCTTCCGGATCTCCTCGGCCCGTGACTCGAGACGTTCGACGGAATGGGCGACGTCCTCCACTCGCGTCTGCACGTTGTCCATCTTGTGCCTCGCGGCCTCGATCGCATCCTGGCCCGCGTGGGACGCGCGTCGGGCGAGCTCCGCGACCTCGGCCGAGCGCGAAGAGCTCGCGGCCGCGTCTTCCACCGTTCCCGAGATCGACTGCGTCGCGGACTCGATCTCGACCGCATGCTCTACTTGGGCGCCGACCCGCTTCCGGAGCTGATCCGAAGCGAACGAGACCTCCGCCGCGGCCGTCGCCATGCCGCTCCCGATCTGCACCATGTGTGCAACGAGACGCGCGTGGTCCTCGAGGACGCCCTGGACCTGGTCGACCACGTCCCGGGTCGGTCTCGCAGTCTCCTTGGCTAGAGAGCCCCCCGAAGACGCCGGTCGCCCCGTGCGGCGGGCAACCTGGGCTCCATCGGATCGCGCACCCATGCCCTTGCTCCGCGCATTCAAGAGGGCAACGATCCGTCCCACCTGTCGCCGGGCAGGGTAGCCGGCGAGCGCGTAGAGCACCGCCACGGCCGGAACGGCGGATAGGGCTCCAAAGAGGAACCCCGAACGCATGGACACGTCCAGAGCGAGGCCAAGGGCCGCACCGGCCGCACCGGCGGCGACGAAGGCCAACGAGAGAACGACCCACAAGGGCATGAGCGACTCCAAAGCTTGAGTTCCGGGGGCGTGGAGTTGCGGGTGTCGGTCTCTGGTGCGCTTGGCTCCACCACCTCGGTTTTCGACCGGTGTGCTGGGTTTCTCGACCCACGGCGTGGGAGTCGGGGACCACGGGCCGCTGATGCGCCGCGTCGCCCGCAACAGTCCGTTTTGGCGACGAAGCAGACGCCTGGCGCGAACACTCCCCGTTGGGCGGCCCAGGCGTCCCACCTCGCGGCTGCGGGGTGTGGCGCTGCATACCGAGGCCTGGGTGTAGCCAACGGCCTCCGCGGGTGAACCACCCGAAGGTGCGTTCCCGGTACGTGGTATCCTCACACCACCATTTGTGGAAGTCTCTCGGTCGCCGACGTGTCGCGCCGATCCTGCTCCCGTCCCCGTGCTCGATGCTCCTGTCGCTCGTCGCTTCGCCATCCCACGGCGCAAACATCGCCTCCACCGGCCCGGGCCGACTCCGCGTCGGCCCGCCATCGATCCTGCCGCCTCGATCCAGACTGGGACCGAGCGCGATCGAGGCGGGATCGGGCGCGATCGACGGAGGCGAAATGGCCGCTTCGCGCGGCTCTCCAGCACTTGACAGCCAGCGTCCGCGTGCCTACCTTCGCGAATGCACGAGTCGTTTTGAGCGGGCATAACTCAGTTGGCAGAGTGTCAGCTTCCCAAGCTGAATGTCGCCGGTTCGAACCCGGTTGCCCGCTCCAGCTTGGAAGACGTCCCCACCGCAGATGGGGGCGTCTTCGTTTTTTTTGCCGCGAAGTAGCTCGACGACTGGGCCTAGCGACGCGACGACGAACCCACGTCCCGCGTCATGTACAGCGCCGTTTCCGTTCCGGCCTCACCCTCCGGGTCATAGAGGCTTCGGTCGAACCCCACGAACGCAAACCCCTGGGACTCGTAGAAGCGGATCGCGGGCACGTTGACGTTCGTCACCTCGAGCCAGAGGCACCAGCACTTGGCGGACCGGGCCGACCGCTCGGCCGCATCGAGAAGCGCCCCTCCGACACCGAGACCGCGCGCCTCGCGATCGACGTAGAGATGCCAGATGACCATGCGCCGATTCCAACGCTCATGGCGCAGGGCGAGGAACCCTGCGACGGGCCCAACCGGGCCATCTCCGTTCCCAAACTCCGCGACGAACCGTTCCTGCCAGAAGTGCTCGTCGCCCAGCTCCCCTCCGAGCGGAAACGTCTTCTGAAGCGGTGCGGGGAGAGGCTCAGGCGCGACCAGGACGCCCAATCTCCCGTCCGAGAGCCGCGCGCCGTCCATGTCGATCCGGAACCGCTCACTCGTGACCATCGAGGTGTCGAGCCGGAGGACGGCCTCCCGGTCCTCGGGGAGGGCGATCGACCGCACCCGGAACCCACGCCCGTCCTTCGTCTGGTGCTCGGTGTGCATCCGTTCCTCCGGTCCCGTCCGTTCCTCGTCTACGGTATCCGCGGGCACAGCGGGTGGACAACAACGGACCGCGGCCGTTAGTCTCATCCGTTCCCAGTCGAATCGACCGAGCGCGCCAGACGCGCCTCCAGACCCGCCGACAGCGGGTGAGAGCAGACACATGGTCCAGGTAGAAACCGTCGCCCCGGGATCCGAGGCCGAGCTCCTCGGCATCCGTCCCGGTGACCAGATCGTTCGCATCAACGGCGAACCGGTCCGCGATGCCCTGGACTTCCACTTCCGCGCCGCCGACCTCGACCTCTCCATCGAGCTGTTCCGCGGTACGGAGAAGATCGCGGTCGACGTGAGCCCGATGGGACCGCCCGACCTCGGCATCTCCCTCGCGCCGATGAAAGTCCGCCTCTGCGGCAACGACTGCGTCTTCTGCTTCACGTACCAGAACCCGTCCGGGATGCGGAAGACGCTCTACGTGAAGGACGAGGACTACCGCCTCAGCTTCCTCCACGGCAACTTCGTCACCCTCTCGAACCTCAAGGAGTGGGAGATCCGTCGGATCGTCGAGCAGAAGCTCTCGCCGATCTACGTCTCCGTGCACTCGATGGATCCGGCTGTCCGGCAGGAGATGATCCGGGCCAGACAGGACCGCGACATCCGTCCGATCCTCGACTACTTCGCCGAGAACGACATCGAGATGCACACGCAGGTCGTCTTCGTGCCTGGATACAACGATGGGGAGGACCTCAAGAACACGGTCCGGGAGCTCGCGAAGTACTTCCCGCACGTCCAGTCCCTGGCCGTCGTTCCGCTCGGGATGACGACCCACCGGGAAGGACTTCCCGACCTGGAACCGGTGAGTGAAGACCTCGCCCGCCGCACGCTCGCGGACGCGGAAGCGTTCCAGGAAGAGTTCCGCGAGACGCTCGGGATCACGTTCCTCCACATGGCGGACGAGTGGTACCGGAAGGTCGGCCGCCCCGTCCCGCCCGAGACTCAGTACGACGGTTTCCCGCAGCTCGAGAACGGCATCGGCCTCACGCGCTGGTTCACGAACAAGATGGGCCGGGTCCGTCAGCTCTTCCCGGACGCGAAGGACGCGGGCGTCCGCAAGGTGACGCTCGTGACCGGGGAACTCTTCCGCCCGGTCCTCGAACCGATGGTTCGGAAGAAGCTCGAGCGCTCGAAGGAGGACGTGGAGGTCCAGATCGTGGGAGTGGAGAACCACTTCTTCGGTCGGTCGATCACCGTCTCCGGTCTCCTCGTGGGCCAGGACATCATCCGCGCCCTGGAGCAGGTTCCGGACCTCGGGGATCGGATCTACCTGCCTCCGTCCACCCTCAACGACGACGACATCTTCCTCGACGACACCCCGCTGGGTGCGATCCAGGAGCGGTTCCGGATCCCGGTACAGGTCGGATTCCGGGACCGGATCTGGTAGCGTCTCTCCGGCCCGGAGCGTTTCCGGCCGACTAATCACCTCCCCGGGCAGCCGGCCCGGCAGGAGGTTTCGATAGGACAGGTTTCATGAGTCTTCCCGTAGTCGCCATCGTCGGCCGACCCAATGTCGGAAAGTCGACCCTCTTCAACCGTCTCATCGGCGCCCGCCTCGCCGTGGTCGACGACCTGCCCGGCATCACCCGGGACCGTCTCTCCCGGCGCGCGGAGTGGAACGGCTTCGAGTTCCACCTGGTCGACACGGGTGGCTGGGTCCCGGACTCCGAAGAGGCGATGGACGACCGGATCCTCCGCCAGGTCCTCCAGGCCATGGAGATCTGTGACGCCGTCATCTTCCTCGCCGACACGCGGCAGGGGCTCCATCCGCACGACGCGACGATCGTTCGCGAACTCTGGAAACTCGACATTCCCATCCTCCTCGCGGCGAACAAGACCGATCACGACAAGCTCGACCCCGACGCGCTCGAGTTCCTCGGGCTCGGCTTCGAGAAGGTCTACCCGATCTCGGCGACCGAAGGACGCGGAGTCGGGGACCTCCTCGACGAGCTCGTCACGGAGCTCCAGGATCGGCCCCGGCGCGTCAAGAACCCCCGCTCCGCCGTCGGCGGGGGGGACGGCATCCGGATCGCGCTCGTCGGGCGACCGAACGTCGGCAAGTCGTCGCTCACGAACCTTCTCCTCGGCGAGGAGCGGATGATCGTCGACAACGTCCCCGGCACGACCCGGGACGCGGTGGACGCACCGTTCAAGTACCACGGGCAGGACATGGTGCTGATCGACACCGCCGGGATCCGGAAGAAGCTCGGCCATCACCCCGATCACGAGTTCTACGCCACGCTCCGTGCCATGCGTGCCCTCGACCGCTCCCAGGTGGCCGTCCTCGTCCTCGACGCGACGCAGGAGATCCAGCGCCAGGACGCACGGATCGGCGCCATGATCGTCGAGTCCGGGGCCGCCGTCGTCATAGCGGTCAACAAGTGGGACCTCCTGGAGAAGACCCACGAGACGATGGGAGAGTGGGTGCGCCGAATCCAGGATCAACTCCCGTTTCTCACGCACGCACCCTTCGTCTTCGTCTCGGCACTCACCTCGCAGCGGATCCACAAGCTCCCCGAGGAGATCCTCCGCGTGCACGAGAACAACACGCGCGAGATCCCGACCGCGGAGTGGAACGCGGTGCTCGAGAAGGCGGTCGAGAGTAATCCGCCCCGCTCCCGAGGCGGCGGACAGAAGCCGGTCAAGGTCTACTACGCCACTCAGGTGAAGACCGGGCCGCCCACGATCGCCCTCTGGGTCAGCGACCCGCGGCGACTGGCGCCGGACTACGGACGCTATCTCCTCAACCGGTTCCGCGACGCATTCCCGTTCGAGGGAGCCCAGATCCGGCTCGCCCTCCGGAAGAGCTAGGGGAAGCACCTCAGCCCCCATCGGGCCCGGTCGGACGGCCGGTCGAGCGACGCCACCTAACCGGCCCCTAGCTTCCCACGCGGCTCCGTAGCATCGGCGCGGGGTTCGTCGTAGGATCGCGCCATGAGCAGCACAACCGGACTCCTCCTCGCCGCTGGGATCGCCTACCTCCTCGGTGGGATCCCGAGCGGCCTCTGGATCGGGCGGATGGCCCGCGGGATCGATGTGCGCGAACACGGCTCCGGCAACCTCGGCGCAACCAACGTCTACCGCACGCTCGGGCCGGGTTGGGGGATCACCGTGCTCCTCCTCGACGCGGCCAAGGGCGTCGCCGCAGTCCTCGTCGCGCGGGCACTCGCGCCGGCTCAGCCTCCGCCGCCGGGCTCATCGGAATGGTCGGCGCGTTCTTCGGGCACATGTTCACCCCGTTCGCTGGGTTCCGCGGTGGAAAGGGCGTGGCGACGGCGGCCGGCGCGTGGGCAGCCCTCGTTCCCTACGGGCTCCTCGCGGCCCTCCTCACATGGATCGTGCTCTTCGCAACCACCCGTCTCGTCTCGCTCGCATCCGTCCTCGCGGCCATCGTCCTTCCGATCGCGGTCTGGGTCTTCGGTCATCGAAGCGTCACCGACCCGTTCCTCTGGCTCTCTCTGCTCACCGCCGTGTTCATCGTCGTTCGGCACCGGAGCAACCTCGGGAGGCTCCGGAGGGGACAGGAGAGCCGTCTGGCGGTTCGGAGACAGGCAGGAGCCGGACACCAACGCAACACGGCCGCGGGCTCCACGACGGGTGACGCGGCAGGGAAGTAGGAAGGACGGAGTCGTGACACTCGCGGAACCGGTCATGGTCTACGGCGCCGGTAGTTGGGGCACCACCCTGGCGCTCGTCCTGTCAGGAAAAGGCATCCCCGTCCTCCTCTGGGGACGGGACGAGGTCCAGCGCGGCTCCATGGGGCGCGAGCGGGAGAACAGGAAGTATTTGCCAGGTATACCGTTTCCTGGTTTCATTCACGTCGTCCCTGAGGAAGCTCCGCCCAGGCCGGAGGGATCGGTGGCCGTGCTCGCCGTCCCGTCGCACGCGATTCGGGAGCTCCTCGCGGCTGTGGAACCGAAGAACGGGGTCACCTGGGTGATCGCGACGAAGGGGTTGGAAGAGGGAACCGGGTATCGGATGAGTCAGGTCGTTTCGGACGCACTCGGACACACCGAGCCACGGGCGGAGTCGTGCTCCCTCGTGACGCTCGCGGGGCCGAGTCTCGCCCGGGAGGTTGCGGAAGGAAAGCCGACCGCACTCCTCGCCGCGTCCACGTCCGAGGAGGCGGCCGGGCACGTCCAGGAGCTCTTCGCGACGGAGCGGTTCCGCGTCTACCGGAGCAGCGACCCGATCGGCGTCGAGCTCGCCACGTCGCTCAAGAACGGCATCGCTCTCGCCGCGGGCATCGCGGAAGGTCTCGGCCTCGGGCGGAACACGCTCGGCGCGCTCCTCACCCGCGGTCTCGCCGAGATCACGCGACTCGGGGTCGCGCTCGGAGCCCAGATGGAGACGTTCCTCGGGCTCGCCGGCGTGGGGGATCTCGTCACCACCTGTACGAGCCCGCTCAGCCGCAATCACCAGCTTGGCCGGCTTCTCGCCCAGGGCAATTCCCTCGACGCCGCGCTGGCGCAGATGACCATGGTCGCCGAGGGCGTCCGGACGACCCGCGCCGCCGTGAGCCTGGCGGCGGAGCGCGGAGTCGAGGTCCCGATCCTCGCCCAGGTCGAGAGGATCCTCTTCCACGGGCTCGATCCGGCAGAGGCGATCGATGCTCTCATGACACGTCCTCTGCGGGCCGAATAGACGAGAGGGCCAAGGCCGCAGCGAAGGAGCCAGAGGAGATGACCGAGACGAAAAAGCTCTACTACTCGATCAGCGAGGTGAGCAAACGGCTCGGCGTGAAACCGCACGTCCTCCGCTATTGGGAGACGCAGTTCCGTTGGCTCCGCCCGAAGAAGAACCGCGCGGGAAACCGGAGCTATCAGGAGAAGGACCTCTTCCTCCTCGAGCAGATCCGTGAACTCCTCTACGACCGGCGCTTCACGATCGAGGGCGCGCGCAAGGAGATCGACCGGATCCGTGCCGGCGGGGCCCCGAGTACGGGCGACGGCGATGCTCCTTCCGGCGAGGTTCCGTCCGGCGATGCTCCATCCGGCGGCGGCAGGGCAGCCGCGGCCCGCAGTGCTTCCGATGCCTCGGACTCCGTCGCCGCGCCCGCCGGAACAGGAGGGGAGACGGGCAAGGCAGGCGACCCGGCCGAGACGGGCGCGCGTGCCGGAGGCTCCACGGTTCGGGACGGCGGGGCGCCGTCCGGCGGAGCGCCCGGCAGCGGCAACTCGGGGACGCAGGCAGCCGCGGCGGTATCCGGCACGTCCGACGGAGTCGGGTCGACCGGCACGCCACACGTCGTGGTCCAGACCGAGCTCAGGACGGGGGCGGACCCCAAGCAGATCGGGGAGCTCCGCGCCGAACTCCTCGGCCTCAAGGAGTGGCTCGAAAGTCGTTCGTGAGTGCGCGGTTCCACTTTCGACTTGAACCGCATTCGGGGGTCCCACTACCGTCTGGGGCCGATGGGACATAGGTCGGGGCGTGGCGCAGTCTGGTAGCGCACTTGCATGGGGTGCAAGGGGTCGCTGGTTCGAATCCAGTCGCCCCGACCAAAATCTCGATACGAAGAAGCCTCCTCAGGGAGGCTTCTCTGTTTTTTCGAACCGGTCACGGGTCTATGGTCGAGAGTTCGGGCGGTTCGAGAGTTCGGGCAGTCCGCGTCGACGCGACGATCACTCGCCGTCTCGATCACCGCCCGGAATCACAGTGGCCGGGCAGCATGAGGCCGCGGGCCCACAACGGGGAGGGGACGCGCATCCTGCTGAGCAACGACGACGGCATCCACGCGAAGGGGATCTGGGCACTCCACGACGCACTCTCACCGCACGCGGACATCCTGATCGTCGCGCCGGAGAGGGAGCAGAGCGCGTCGAGCCATGCGCTCACCATGCACCACCCGCTCCGTCTCCGGAAACTCGAGGAGCGCGTCTTTGCGGTCGACGGCACGCCGTCCGACTGCGTCCTCATGGCGATTCGTGGGCTTGGGGGCAAGGTCGACTTCGTCCCCGACTTCGTGATCTCGGGCATCAACCACGGCGCGAACCTCGGCGACGACGTGACGTACTCGGGCACGGTTGCGGCCGCGTTCGAGGGGCACCTCCTCGGCTTTCCGTCGATCGCGTTCTCACACGCCAACGGCAACGGGGACTTTCAGACGGCCGCCGTCGCCGCGCGCGACCTCATCCTCCAGCTCGCGGGGAGAGAGCGGGTGCCGACCCTGCTCCTCAACGTCAACTTCCCGGACTGTCCCAGCTACCGAGGGCTCCGCCTCACTTCACTCGGTCACCGCCGGTACGAGGACGTGATCGACGAACGCACCGACCCTCGGGGACGCACCTACTACTGGATCGGCGGCTCCCCGTCCTGGGACGACGACCCGCGTTCCGACATGGCCGCGCTCAAGGACGGCTTCGTCTCGATGACTCCACTCCACCTCGCGCTCACCGACGTGCCGATGGTCGAGACGATCGCCACCTGGGGCCTGAGACTCGAACCGAACGGACCGGAGTCTGCCGAGTAGCGTCGACCGAAGCACCGGCGTTGAGGCGGGCGAAGCCAAGGCGCGGACGTGCGAACGAGCGCCGGTCGCGACCCACTCCGGCGAAGGGTCGCATCGGCGCGCGTGCACGATTCGTCGAGGCGTCGCCGGCCGGGCTGAGTGAACGAGGCCGAGAAGGGAGGACGACATGACGGCGTTCCCCAGTGACACCGAAGTGCTGCGCGCCCGCATGGTGGAAGAGCAGATCGTGCGCCGCGGGATCCGCGATCCGCGCGTGCTCCGGGCGATGGCCGAAGTGCCCCGCCACGTGTTCGTCGATTCCGAGTTCACGCATGTCGCCTACGGCGACCACGCACTCCCGATCGGTCTCGACCAGACCATCTCCCAGCCCTACATGGTCGCCCTCATGACGGAGCGTCTGGACCTCCTCCCGAAGGACCGCGTCCTCGAGATCGGCACCGGATCCGGGTACCAGACCGCCGTGCTGGCTCGGCTCGCCGAGGTCGTCTACACGGTCGAGCGGCTCGACGCGCTCGGCGAGGACGCCCGGGAGCGGCTCGCACGTCTGGACGTCCGGAACGTCACGTACCGGATCGCGGACGGCACACTTGGATGGCCCGAGGAAGCGCCCTTCGACGGCATCCTCGTGGCGGCCGGCGCGCCCGACGTTCCGCACACTCTCCTCCGCCAGCTCCGATCCGGCGGCCGCCTCGTCGTCCCGATCGGGCCGATCGGCCGCCAGGGGCTTCGCGTCTACGAGAAGCGGGACGGGGGAGAGTACGAACTGCTCGAGTCGCTTCCCTGCGCCTTCGTCCCTTTGGTGGGCAAGGAAGGGTGGCCGGACGCGAAGACATCCTCGTGACGTGCTACTGGACAGTCGAGAATGGCTTGGGTATATTCCGGGATCTGCGACCCAAGGGGTTAGGTCGGGGCGTAGCGCAGCCTGGTAGCGCACCTCGTTCGGGACGAGGGGGTCGGAGGTTCGAATCCTCTCGCCCCGACCATCTTTTCAACCCCCTCACCGGGTCAGGATTCCACGGAGGGCATCGTGACCGAATCGCTCGCGACGCGTCTGCGTCGGACCATCCGTGACGTCCCCGACTTTCCCAAGCCAGGGATCCTGTTCCGCGACATCACCACCGTTCTCCTCGACGGGAACCTCGTTCGCGAGTGTCTCGAAGCGATGTGGGCACCCTACGAAGGCGAAGCCCAGGTGATCGCCGGCATCGAGTCGCGCGGCTTCATTCTCGGCGCGAGCATTGCCGCGCAGTACAGCCTTCCGTTCGTGCCGCTCCGCAAGCCGGGCAAGCTCCCGGCCGCGACCCACCGGGAGTCGTATGCACTCGAGTACGGCACCGATGCACTCGAGATCCACCAGGACGCGATCCGTCCCGGAGCGAAGGTGCTGATCGTCGACGACCTCCTCGCCACCGGGGGCACCGCTTCCGCTGCCTCGCGTCTCGTCGAGCAGTGCGGGGGAGAGGTGCTCGGCCTATCGTTCCTCGTCGAACTCGCAGACCTCGGCGGCAGGGACCGTCTCGACGGACGTCGGGTCGACGCACTCCTCACGTACGAGTAGGCCGGGTCGACGCACTGCTCACGTACGAGTAGGCCGGTGCGACGGCGCGACCGTCGACCTCGGACGCTTCGATCCCGCGAGGGCTTCGTTTCCGTCGACTGGAGCCGAAGCTAGTTCGGGAGCGCCGGATCCTCGAGCGGAAGCCAGCACCGAGTGTGCACGAACGCGACTGGATAGGAGACGTCGATCGAGTATCCGTGGAACTGGCCCGGAGCGAGATCGGCGCGCCGGAAGACCTCTCGGAGCGCGTCGAGGAATCGGGGGATCCCTCGAATCCCCGCGTTTCGGATTCCACGCCCCAACGCCGTCACCGGCGCATCGAGATCGATCGATCCGACGCGCGCGAGTAGGCCCTCTTCGCGAACACCTGTATCCCGACCCGGCCGTGGGAGCTCGAACGTGAAGACGGGCGGACCGCAATGACAGGCGTCGTGGATGAACACGGTTCGGACCATCCTCTTGCAGGGGATCTGGATCCTGTAGGTTCGGACGCCCTCCGCTGCGTCGCCCGTCCGGTACCTGTGGAATGCCCGCTGCATTCGGAGCGCCGAGGTTACCGTGATCGGGTCGCGCAACGCCGCCTGCTCTTCCGCGAGGATGAGCGTGACATCCTCTCCGTCGCCCACGACTTCGAACTCGGATGGGGTCGCATCGCTATGGTCGGCCAGGATCACGTCCTCGGGTCGGGTGATCGGATTTCCCTCCACGGTCAGGAACGACAGCCCGTCCTCACCGTCCCAGGAGGGAGCCGTCATCGCGACCCGAAGCACTCCGATCGCAGCGGTCGGACGGAGCCGACGAATGGCGACTCGTTGTTGGACTTCGACTGCGTCGAGGTAGTTCGGGTGCGCGGAAGGCATGACGACAAGTGCCGAGGACAGACTGGCACTCTCGTATCCCAGCAGAGCGCTCGTTCCTCGGAAGATCGACTGGCTCGCGGATCTCATCGCGCGCTGACGAACCTGGGATGCCTCGTCGGAAATCAGGGCCTCGAGATCGGCACGGCCGCCGGACAGTGAGTTGAGGAGATCCCGGAACCGATCCACATCGGAGTCGAGACGATCCACGATGGCAGGATCCATCTCGCCGGACCTGGCGGCCTCGATCAGGATCTGGAGGCCGGCGGGGGAGGGCACATAGTGGAGGAACTCGGGGTCACTTCCCGCCGAGACCGCACGAACGAGTCGGCTCGCCAGACTCTTGTCCAGAGCAAGCCGTCGGCCCAATGCCGAGGGCCTTGGCTCCGGCCCCGCTGCGGCTTCCAGCAGGGCCCGTAAGGTCCCCCGCAGGTCCCTGGCCAGTGGCCCGATCCGATCTTCGGGACGTTCCAAGTCGTTTCTATCTAGCACGTTCGCCAATCGTTTACCCCGGTCCGGCAGTGTAGACGTGATCTGGTTCCCAGGAGTAGGAGATTCTGCCCTTCCTCGTGAGGACCTGCGAGAGATTCTCTCAGAGATACTTGCAGAGATCGATCCCGTTTGCTAGCTTCCGTTTCGGTCGACGGCCATCGCGGCGCGTCGCAATCCGCAGAAAAACATCGTGACCGCAGGAGGACCCCATGCGGAAGCTCGCGAGTCTCGTCGTCGTCGGCATGCTCGCCGCCACCGCGGCGCACGCCGAAATCGTCAACGTGGAAGTCACCGGACAGGTCGCGTTCAACGCGATCGGAGACGCCCCCCTCAGCGGTGTCGGCTCCGGTGAAGGTGTCACCGTCTCATTCCAAGTCGACTCGGACAGCTTCGAGGAGGCGCTTCCGGAGACGTGCGTGGCTATGTCGTCGATCCGGCGTCCTTCTCGATGTCGTTCAGCGGCGGCACCGTCGTTGGGCTGGGCGCAGGCGACGCGTACTTCGCACTCGTCGAAGGATTCCCGGTCGCTGACGGTTTCTTCCTCTCCAGCGGGCCGATCTCTCCCGGCGGCGTGCTCCTCGACGTGACCGATCACAACCTCAACGTCGATCTCGGATACGTCGGCGAAACGCTGACCACGCTCGACATCCTCGACGCCTTCGGGACGTACGACTTCACCGGTCTCACCCGGTTCGGCTTCAACATCTGGCGGATCATCCCGGACAACGTCCGGATGGAGATCGACTTCGCTCAACTGACCATCTCCGGCCAGCCCACCCCAGTCGAGACGGCCACGTGGGGAGAAGTGAAGGCGACATTCCGGTAGAGACGCGACCTACACGGGCCGGCTTCTGAACCAGCGCGGTACGCCCGAGTTCCGCCTACGCGGGGTGGCATGTGCCACCCCGTTTTCTCTGGCGTCGGAGGAGTGGACAGACGCAAAGAACGGTGCTAGCGTGCGTTAGCTCATCAGCCCCCGTAGCTCAGTCGGATAGAGCGACGGTTTCTAAACCGTAGGCCACAGGTTCGATCCCTGTCGGGGCAATCACTGTCCGTCAAGACCGGTATCGCCGCCTCGAGCAAAGCGCCCCGGAGTCGACCTCCGGGGCTCTTTGTATTGACCGAACGCAGTTCCATCCGACTCGGGCCCCCGGCGACGAGTCCGCCGCATGACGACAGACTTCGATCCCGGCCGTGACGCCGTCCGAGCAGACGGACTCTTGCGCGCCTACTGCACCTTGACGATCCGCCGCGTCTCCTTGTGCGTCCCCGCCCGGAACTGGAGGAGATACGCACCCGACGCCACGACGTCGCCGCGATCGTCGCGGCCATCCCAGTCCACGGAACGCGAACCGGCCGCCTGCGTCTCATCGACGAGGGTTCGGACGTGGCGACCGTCCACCGCATACACATCGATCTCGACCGGCGTTGCGGTTCCGAGGTCGTAGCGGATGGAGGTCGACGCGGAGAACGGGTTCGGCTGGCTCAGCTGGAGTTGGGTCGTAGCCGGAATCACGAGGCTCGACGAGGGCTCGATCGGGTCCGGGTCACTGGGTTCGTGGTCCGGGCCGTCGGCACAGGTGATCGACACCTGATCGATCAGCATCCCGTAGGGGCCATCGTCGTTGCTCACGAAGTAGTACGTCGGGTTGTTGAACACCGCCGTGAAGCGGAACGTCTTCCAGATCCAGCGCTGGCCGCGGCCACCGCCGGCACCCGGCCCCGTATAGAGGTCGTACTCGACCTCCTCGGGCTCTACGTAGATGGTTGCGGAGTTCGCAGACGCCCTCGGGTGCGTCGCACAATGGACGCGGAGGATGTACTCCTTGCCGGCTTCGAGGCCGTGAACCACCGTTCCAACCACACCCGGCATGCCGCCGTTGAGGTCGAGGACCTGCGTTCCCGCGCTTGCATCGAGGCCGTTTCCGACGCCGTCGTGGTCGACGTGATGGAGGTCCACCTCGCCTTCGACGCAGAACCAGGACTCACTGATGTCCTCCCCGTCCTCGTACCGGACGTAATCGCCCGGATCGACGGGGCCACCTTCCTCGAAGCTCCAGTCGTCGACGAGACCACCGGGGACGTCGTTCACCGTCCACGTGAACTCGACCATCGTCTCGTTCGTGTCGTTCCAAGCGTAGACGGTGACGTCGAAGACACCGGCATCGCACGGTCCGAGATCGCCGTAGATGTGGCCGGTACCCTCATCGATCCAGAGCGAACTCGGGAGTCCGTCGGCTTCGAAGTACTGAACTCCACCTTGGGAGACGAGCGCGAGGTCGACCTCGTCGCCGACTCGGTTGGTCTGGTCACCAGGGTTCTGGAGCGCAAACTCAGGAACGTCGGCCGCGAGTTCCGCAACCTGCTCCGGGCTGAGCACGTAGTCGTAGATCCGCACCTCGTCGATGCCACAGGGATCGGTATCCCACCAGTCCGAGAAGCTTCCGAACTGAACCGGGCCGTTGCCCCAGGCCGCCAGCTCGAACCCTTCGTAGCCCCAATCGTCCCAATTGAGGAGCTCGCCATTCACATAGAGTTTGAACCCTTGCCCATCGGTGGTGACGACGAGGTGATACCACTCGTCGAAGGGAAGACCCTCGGCTCCGACCCAACCCCATTCGAGTTCGTCCTCGACCTCGTTGTAGAGAAGGAATCCGCCATCCATGTAGTCTCCGTCCTGGAGGAAGTAGTAGTCGAAGTCCTCTCCTCCGGCATCCGGGATCCCCCAGTCACCCATGAACGCGATCATGGAGAACTCGGGGCCGCCCGTCGTCGGGTCCCCACCCTCGGCGGACCACACCGGCTGGTGCCGCACCCACGCGGAGAAGCTGAAACCCTCGCCGTGTGGAAGCAGGCTGGGGGACAGATCACAAAAGACGAATTCGTCGTCCCAGCCGAGGATTCCCGTGCCATCGACGCCGGCGATCCACTCCGTACCGGGGGTCAGTTCACCATCGTTGCCGTAGCCGGAGAAGTCTTCGGCGTAGTCATCCGTCCCTTCGTCGAGCGGAAGGTAGGCGACGAGACCGGTCGACGACCGGACGTGCCAGTTGAAGTGGTAGTAGCGGTCGTCTTCCTCGTCTTCGACGTAGATCTCGACCCAGTAGAACCCGGCGGCGGCGTCGTCGATCGTCCCGCTGATGAGGCCTGTCTCCCCGTCGATCTCGAGTCCGGGAGGAAGCTCGTAGGCCCAGAATTCGACGTCACCGATCCCGGTCGACTCGAGCTGGAGGGAGACTTCGTCACCCTCCTGGTTGTACTGCGTTCCCGGATTGGTCAGGCTGGGCAGGAGCCCGCAGATCACGCGAACGTCGTCGATCACCATTCCAGCCTCGCTCGTGAGCGAGAGGAAGGAGATCGTCTCCACGTCGTCTTCCGTGAAGAAGTCGAAGTAACCCAGACTCCACCCGTCGAGCACGTCCTGATCCGACTCGAAGTACCAGGAGTCGTCGTCGGAGGTGACGTACATGGCCGTCTCGGGTCCGTCCGGGACGGTCGCGTAGTGGAACATCACCGTATAGTGGGTGTAGGGCTCCAGCCCCCCGATCATCTGCGAGACGTTGCCGGGCGAGTCACCGTTGATCTCGAGCACGGTTCCAGCCGGGATGCCGTGGCGACCGACCTTGTAGCGGTGGAGCTGGGCCGAGCCTTCGTTCACGTTCCACGCGCCGTGGATGGTCTCGCCCCATTCGAACATGGTCGAGCCGCCAAGGCTCGGACGCGGCTCGGACTCGAAGTTCGGGTCGAGCACTTCCGGGTTGCTGTCGCAGCTGTAGTAGTAGCCCGTCGTTGGATCCCCGCCCCCGCGAAGGGATGCGGTCTCCCGATGGCTTCGGGCCCCGCCCTCGGAGGCGCGGTCCACATAACTCTCGACCCGAGCCCGCAGCCCGCTTCGCGTGAGCGCGGTGGATAGGTCGTCGCTATTCGCGGCGTCGGCTGCCGTGCCGACCGACGGAACGGCCATCGAGGCGAAGCAGAGCAATACCGGCCACTGGTTGAACCTGTTCTTCATCACTCCCCCTGCTGGTTACCCCAACCAGGGCGATTTGCCGCGCGGCTCGACCTCCCCACGGCTCGGTGGGGAGGTCGCCGGATCGCCCTTCGAATCTCTGTGGATTTGTCGTCGGCCCAGTTCCGACTCGGATAGAGATCGGTTGAGCGGAGCATCAGCTTCACTACTGGGTCGCGAGTCCGAGAGGCGGATCCTTTTCCTGACCGGCTCGAAGTCTCCCCCCGATCGGGCTAGACTGCGAGGATGCCACCTCGTCGACGGAAGAAAGACTGGCTCCCGATTCCGGCAAACCGGACAGACCTCCCGGACCTCGATCCGGATCGGGGGCGGGAGCCGCGGGTCAGCGAACCCACCTCGGGGCCCGGCGCACACGAGGGCTCGAAACCGGGCGTTGGCGGCGACCGGGAACCCGGTCAGGGCGTGGTGAACCGGCGTCAAGGTCGAGACGCGGGCGAAGGCCAGAGTCCAGGCCCGCTCGGGATCGCGGACGCGGATGCCCCATCGATCGCCGGTGTGGACTGGAAGACCGCGATCGAGACGAAGCTCGGTCTCCTCCCGAAGCAGCCCGGGGTCTACATCTTCCGTGACGGCCGGGGACGGGTCATTTACGTGGGAAAGGCGAAGGTGCTCGCGAACCGGGTCCGGAACTACTTCCGGGGACCCGCTCCCGACGACAACCGCCTTCGGGCCCTCCGCCGCACGATTCGGACGCTCGACTACATCGCGCTCGCAACCGAGATGGAAGCGCTCATCCTCGAGTCGCATCTCATCAAGCAGTACCACCCGCGCTTCAACATCCAGCTCAAGGACGACAAGAAGTACCCGTACCTCAAGGTCACGCCCCACGCCTTCCCGGCACTCTTCCTCACCCGGCACGTCGTCAACGACGGATCCCGCTACTTCGGTCCGTTCATTCGCGTGAAGGACTTCCGGAAGACGCTCCGTGTCCTGCGCAAGGTCTTCCAGCTCCGAAACTGCACGGACCAGCGCCTCGCGCGGGGCGGACGGGAGTGCCTCCAGTTCTTCATCGGGAACTGCACCGCTCCCTGCACAGAGCGCGTGGACCAGCCGGCCTACGCCGGTCAGGTCGGTCCACTCGTCGACTTCCTCTCCGGAAAAGGGGAGGAAGTGCTCGCCTCCCTCCGCGGGCGGATGCACGCGGCGGCCGCGGCGCACAAGTTCGAGGAAGCCGCCCGGCTCCGCGACGGAATCCAGACGCTCGACCTGTTGATGCGTGAGCAGAGGATGACGCCCCCGCTCGCAACCGACGCAGACGTGATCGGCATGGCGATGCGCGGCAACCACGCGTGCGCGGTGTTCCTCCACGTGCGCGAGAGCAAGGTCCTGGGAAAGACGCACCGGATCCTCAAACAGGTCGAGGGGCGTTCGGAGGCGGAAGCGCTCCGGGCGCTGCTCCTCTCGCTCTTCCTGCACTCGCCGTCCGTGCCCGGCCGCGTCATCACGCGAGTCGAGCCCGAGGACCGTGCGGAACTCGAGGTGGTGCTGGGAGAGCAGGCCGGACACCGTGTCCACATCGAGACGCGCACGCGCGGCGAACTCGGCGACCTCCTCTCCGCCGCGGCAGAGAACGCGCATCTCCTCCTCGAGGAAGAGGAGCTCATCCAGGCGCAGAAGAAAGCCCGCGTGAACCGCGCCGTGTACGAACTGCAGAGCGTGCTCGACCTGCCGAACCCTCCGTACCAGATCGAGGGGTTCGACATAAGCAACACGCAGGGCGCGTTTCCCGTCGCTTCGGTGGTCTGCTTCCGGGACGGAAAGCCCTGGAAGGGGGGATACCGCCGGATTAAGATGGACTCGATCGAAGGTCCCGATGATTTTGCCATGATGGAGGCGGCCGTACGGCGTCGCCTCCAGCGGGTGGAAGCACGTGGAGAGGTTCCTCCAGACCTCATCCTCATCGACGGCGGCATCGGCCAGGTCGGACGTGCACGTCGGGTCCTCGAGGAAATGGGATTTTCCCGCATACCTCTCGTGGGGTTGGCCAAGAAAGAGGAGGAGATCGTGCTCCCTCAGGGCGGCCAGCCCATCCGACTTCCGCGCAGCTCCCAAGCGCTCCAACTCCTGCAGCGCGTGCGGGACGAAGCCCACCGCTTCGCCGTGACCTACCATCGGAAGCGCCGCACCGGCGGACAGCGGAGTTCGAAGCTGGACGGTGTCGCGGGGATCGGACCGGTCCGGCGCCGTCAGCTCCTGCGCACGTTCGGAAGTGTGCGCGGGATTCTGGAAGCCGGGGAGGGAAGGGTCGCGGAGACGCCTGGAATCGGGGGCAAAGTGGCCCGCGCCCTCTTCGAGGCGCTGGGAACGCCGCAAACGGACGCGGTTGGGCCGAGGTCCAACCCTACGGCGCCCCCCGCACGAGCGGGCGACTCGGCTACCGGAGAGGACGCTCGGAACGCGCCGCGCGGAGAACCAGGGGAGGAGCAGCCATGATGCCCCTGATCGACGGATTCGTCGAACACCTGGCCTTCGAGAAGCGACTCTCGCCGCGAACGGTGGATGCGTATGCCTCGGACATCCGCGCCTACCTCTCCGCGCTGGAAGACTGGGAGGTACTTCCTCACGAAGCGGACACCGACACGCTACGGGAGTACCTGGCACGCCTCCACGACCTGGGGCTTGCCGCGTCCTCCCGCCAGCGGGCGCGCTCCGCCATACGGAGCTTCTACCGTCATCTCGCGTCCCGGGGCGAGGTGAAGTCTGATCCTGCGCGGGAACTCGAAGCGCCGTCCAAGACGAAGGCGCTCCCGCGGGTCCTGACCATCGAACAGATCGAGGCTCTCCTGGCCGCATGCGAGGGCGCGAAGGCGGCCGAAGTCCGGGACCGCGCCCTGATCGAAACCGCCTACGGGACGGGGACGCGCGTCTCCGAACTCGTCGGGCTCGGCAGCGAAGACGTGGATCTCCGGGACCGCTGGATCCGGGTGCGTGGCAAGGGGAGCAAGGAGCGTCTGCTCCCACTCGGCGACTCGGCCGCCGCGGCCATAGGGGCGTACCTCTCCGGACCGCGATCGCATCTATTGGGTCGCCGATCCGATCCCGGAGTGCTGTTCCTGAACCAACGAGGAGGCCGCCTGTCCCGCATGGGGTTCTGGAAGATCCTGCGGAAGAGAGCGACGGAGGGCGGTCTCCCGACCGCGGCCGTCCATCCCCACGTCCTGAGGCACAGCTTCGCCACGCACCTGTTGCACGGGGGCGCGTCACTCCGCGTCGTCCAGGAGCTACTCGGACACAGCAGCCTCAAGACCACCGAGATCTACACCGCTGTGGACCGCGACTATCTGCGCCACGTTCATCACGAGTTCCATCCGAGAGGTTGAGGAGGAGGAAGCATGCGTTCTGGGAATCGGAGCTGGAGCAAGGGAGCCGTGCTGGGATGGCTCGTTCTGATCTGGACCGGGCTGTGTCTCGTCGGCGCACCAGGCCCCGCCTGGGCCTACGAGCAACGGACGAACACCCCGAGTGTCGGGTTCCAGATGGGCGGTGGGTTGATGTGGGGTTCGGACAGCTACCAGTTCAGCCCGGAGAGCGAGGAGATCCCCTACGACATCTTCGAAGGTGGGTTCGGCCTGGGTATTCACATCCGTTACAGCCTGGACCGGAGGAGTGCCATCGGTGCCACCTTCGAGGACCTGCGGTTCCGGAGAAAGAGCGGCACGGGCTACTCCCAGGACGAGTATCAGGTGAACAACTTTCTCGCACGCTACTACGTGTACTTCGCCCGCCGCTCCCGGATCTCCCGTTACCTGGTGGGCGGCATCGGCTTCCATCGTCCCTCGATTCGGGACGGGGACGAGAGCAGTCTTCCGGGAGAGGGGTTCTCGGCGAACCTGGGCGCGGGTTTGGAGTACTTCTTGACGAGAGTGATCACCATCGATGGGTCGATCGACGGATACATGCTGCGGCCCAAGGGCGGATCGGTCACGGCGGCAGAAGCCAAGGTCGGACTCCACTACTACTTCACGAGATAGGTTCCACGGCCAGGGAGTCGGGGCCCGCAGACAGGTCAGGGAGAGAACGTTGTCGACCGCGTACCAGAGATACGAGATCGGGGCAAAGGTCTATCACGAAGACTACGGGGAGGGGATGGTCGTAGAAGTCCGTCCGCGCCAGTTCTTCGACATCCTCGAAGTCGCATTCGCGGACGGGGTCAAGCGGCTCAACTCGAATCACCCGAAGATATCCGACACGCCCCCCCAGACGCAGACCCCGGCCAAGACCACGGCCCGGAGCAGGCGCAGTCGGAAGTCGCACCGCGACCCATCCCGGCGGATGCGAAGCGCCGATCCTCTCGTGGCCGTCGACGCCGCCAATGACGCACCCGAGGCCGTAGTCGAGGAAGCCCCGAGCGAGGCGGATGACGGTGCGGCGGTGGACGAGACCGCAGCCAATGAGATGATCTCCTTCTTCGGTGATCCGGAGGTACTCCGCTTCGACGCGGGATCGCTCGCGCCGTTCCAGGGCCCAGACGCGAGCCCCGATGCCGACGAGGCGTTCGTCCGTCACATCTTCGCCGAGCGGCTGTCACTCACCCGAGGCTTCGAGAAGCTCCTCTGCCTACCCGCGGTGCAGGACCTCGAGCAGTACGACTTCCAGATCCAGGCCGTGCTCCGTGTGCTGCGGAACCTCCGCGGCCGGGCGATCCTGGCGGACGAAGTCGGTCTCGGAAAGACGATCGAGGCGGGACTGATCCTCAAGGAGTACCAGCTCCGGGGCCTCGTGCGGCGCGCCCTCGTCCTCACTCCCGTTTCCCTCATGAGCCAGTGGCGTGAGGAGCTGCGACACAAGTTCGACCTTCCGTTCGAGATCCATTCGCGCGGCCAACGCTGGGACAGCTATCCCTGGATGATCGCGTCTCTCGACACGGCCAAGACGGAGAAGAATCGCGACGAGATCGGCGAAGCCGGTTTCGACATCCTCGTCGTGGACGAAGCGCATCGGCTCCGGAACCACCTGACGCAGGGTTGGAAGTTCGTCGACGCTCTCAGCCTCAAGTACCTGCTCCTGCTCACCGCCACGCCGGTGCAGAACGACCTCCGGGAGCTCTACAACCTGGTCACGTTGCTCAAACCGGGCACCCTCGGCACGTATCGCGAGTTCCGGAAGCAGTTCATGGTGCGCGGCGACAAGCGCCTCCCCAAGGACCCGACCAAGCTCGCGGCGACGCTGAGCGAAGTGATGATCCGCACCTCGCGGAGTTCCACGTCGCTCACCTTCCCGCGCCGCGAGGTCCGGATCCAGGAGTTCCGGATGTCGGACGAGGAGCGGAAGCTCTACGACGGTACGTCGCGGTTCGTGCGCGAAGTCCTGGCCGATCCGGATCTCGAGAGCCGCTCGCGCTGGCACCTTCTGCTTCTCCTCCTCCAGAAGGAGATGGGTTCCTCGGCACCCGCTGCCGTTCGCACACTCGAGCGTGCGGGGCGCGTCTTCCACGGAAGCGCGATCGGGAAGAAGATCGACAAGTTGGTCGACATCGGTCACGCCATCGAGACACACACGAAGCGTGACGGCCTCCTCGATCTCGTCCGTGACGAACCGGACGAGAAGTTCCTCGTCTTCACTCAGTTCCGGACCACGCTCGAGTTCCTCGAGACCGGCCTCCGCGAAGCCGGGTTCGACCCGGTCGTCTTCTACGGTGGACTCACCCCGGCCGAGAAGGACCGGGCCATCGAGGCGTTCCGCGGCAAGAAGCGGATCCTCCTCTCCACCGAAGCCGGAGGCGAGGGACGCAACCTCCAGTTCTGCCGCACCGTGGTCAACTACGACCTTCCCTGGAACCCGATGCGGATCGAGCAGCGGATCGGCCGTGTCCACCGTCTCGGACAGACGCGCGACACGCTGATCTGGAACTTCACGGCACGCGACACGGTCGAGGACTACGTCCTCGCCATCCTCCACCAGAAGATCCAGATGTTCGAACTCGTGATCGGAGAGATGGACATGGTGCTCGGACAGTGGAGCGATCGCGACGGCTTCGAGCACGAGATCTTCCGGATCTGGACCGAGCATCGCACGGCCCGCGAACGCCAGCAGGCCTACGGGGAGCTGGCCGAGGACCTGATGCTCGCGCGCACCCGCTACGAGCGGATCCGGCAGTACGACGATCGGATCTTCACTCCGATGAACAAGGCGCACCTGGAGCTCGCGCGATGAAGACGACGGAACTGAGAGGGTTCACGCGGGATCTGCTCACCACGCACGGCGCGGAGGTGACCACCGACAGTCCGAATCTCCTCCGGATCGACGCGTCGGCGGAGCTCGCCGATCGCCTCGGCCGAAAGTCACTCGCGCTCGCATTCAACCAGCGCGGCCTCCAGGACGACCCGAACTCGGAACTCGCGACCGTCGGGAACCCGGTGTTCGACCGCGTTCTGGACCTCGCGATCGAGAGGGGGCGGGTCGGGATTCGATTCGTTCCCCCGAAGAAGAAGGCCGCGGTGGCGAAGCCCGGGAAGCCACCCAAAGGACTGACGCTCGGCGACTCGTGGGACTCGTACGCACCCATCTACTATCACGTCTTCAAAGTGCAGTACTCGGTCGAGGAGACTCCGGACTCGCTCGAAGTCGTCGCGGTGGACGGGATCACGCTCGAACTCGAGTCGCAGACACCGGATCTGGTCGTTCTCTGGGAGACCCTCGACGCCGAACCCGCGGACGGGCGCCGGGTACCCACAGTGTTGCCCCTGTCCGACGACGTCCTCAGGGCAGCTCTCGGGGGCTTGGAGCGCCGTCTTCGTCGGCGGATCGGTCGGCTCAAGCGCGACGCCACCGAGCATCTCGCCCGGGAGGGGGAGAGCATCGGGACGTACTACCAGAACCTGATCGAGGAAGCACGGACCTCGAAGCGGAAGCTGGCCGGAGGGCTGCAGGCTCGGGAGGAGAAGATCCGACTCCTCCAGCTCGACTGGAAGCGCCGGATGGAAGAAGCCCAGGAGTTCTGGCAGCCGAAGGTCGAGATCGAACTCTCGGGGCTGGGGATCGTTTTCCGCCCGACTCGGGAGTACGAGCTCCTTCGTGACGAGAGAACCGTAGGATCGGCCCACGTGACGCAGAGCGAGGGAGGTTTTTTGATTCCCCCGACGCTCGCCGATGGTACCGTCTAGGGCTGTTGTTTCAGACCCTGTCCGCGGGGAGCGGAGGGGCGACCGATCGCAGAGCGAGTGCGATCGTCGAGCAAATGCGATCGTTCCGGAGTGGCCGAAACGAAGCGATGGGGAGCAGCTCTCACCACCTACGCGGTGGAGCTCCCTTCAGGAGAGAGGAGAACCCGGGCAAGATGAAGATGAACTGGATCGCTGCTTGTGGACTCGCGCTGACGGCACTCACCCTCGTCAGCGGCGTCTCCCAGGCCAAGGAAGAGGTCGATCGGATCCGCGAAAAGGCGGAGGAACTCGCCAGCAAGCTCCAGTCCGAACGGTACTCCTTCATGGGCGAGGGGAAGGAGTCGAACCTCGATCGGGTCTACAAGGACTTCGACTACCTCCTCAAGGAGAGCAAGAACGAGACCGTGAACGAGGCCCTCGGATCGGCTTCGGGGTCGGATGCGGATCGTCTCCACCGCCTCGATGCGTTCCTCCTCCACGGACGAGTGTTCGCGCCCGTCGCGTCCAGCTTCGACAACGCGAACAGCTACCGTCGCGATGCGGCGATGTCCACGGGTGAGGACGAGATCACGCTCCAGAACTACGAGTCGACCCTCGCCAATCAGAGCGACCGGACGAAGCGCCGGATCCTCTATCTGGCGTCGCGTGACCTGAGAGAGAACTTCAACGTCTTCGAGATCAACCTCGGTATCGACCTCGACAAGCAGTCGAACGAGGTGACCGGGAAGAGCTACGCGGACTTCCTCGCCTCGACCTGGGGAATCGACCCTGCCGAGATCGAGGCGATGTGCGCGGAAGTGCTCTCCGCGACCAAGGACGAGTACATGGGCCTCCTGCCCGCCGCCATCGGCGACGCGATCGACGGGATGTCCCTGGACGACTTCCGGGAGTACGACCGTCCGTACCTCCTCCGGGCCCAGCACCTGGACGGCACGTTCAAGCCGGGCAAGGAAGTCGACACCGCGGACAAGTGGCTCAAGGACATGGGGCTCAGCGTAAAGTCGGCCAAGAAGCTCCGCCTCAAGGTCGACGGGAAGCCCGGCATGTGGCCGGACGCCGCCGTCTTCCCGGTCCAGAACTCCGGGGACACCCGTGTGAGCATGGTTCCGATGGGTGGAGTCCGAGATTACTGGGAGCTCTTCGGTGCCCTCGGCAAGGCCAACTTCTTCTACAACATCGGTGATGACCGACCGTTCGAGTACCAGCGCGTCGGTTCGCCGCTCAGCCCGATGGTCTACGGCGCGCTCTTCCAGAGCGTGCTCGCCGACGCGGCCTGGCGCGACAAGTACCTCAAGGTCGAGAACGCGGCGGCGGTGGAGCGCGCGATTCGCTTCCGTCAGCTCTTCGAGCTCCGCCAGGACGCGGCACACTACATCTTCCAGCGGCGGCTGGTCCGCGGGGAGAATGCGGCCCCGACCGACTACACCACCTGGATGCAGGAGAGCCTCGGCTACGCCCAGACTTCGTCGGAGGAGTCGAACTACCTCCTCGCACAGGATCTCCACCGCTCCGGTCTGCGGGTCTGGTCCGCCATCCTGGCCGCTCAGCTCGACGAGAAGCTGACCGGGCAGTTCGGCGAGGACTGGTGGTCGAAGGGCGAGGCGGGGAAGTGGCTGAAGGGCCAGTGGTCCCGCGGCTTCGAGGTCGCCCCGACGGACCTGGGCGCCGCACTGGAGATCGGGACGGCCGATCCGGCCGCGGTCGCCTCTCGCTGAGCCTCTGACCGGATCGCTGGCCAAGCCCGGCCCGACGGTCCGCCGATCGAACGAAGCGCTCTGCCCCCGGCGGAGCGCTTCGGCGTTTCCGGGGGCTTCGGCCGACCGGAGCGAAGTCGCCCGAGGGCCGGGCCAGAGAGGCGCCCGGCCTCACTGTTTGGCGGCGGTTGGGTCGGCGTTGACGACATCGATCGCGCGCCCTATCATCAGGGCTTCTCTGTGTCTTACCGTACTAGTCCCAGGAGGGTTTTCTCGTGGCTGTCGCCAAAAGGATGACGAAGGAAGAGCTTCGCGAGGACAAGGTCGTCACCGCACTGAAGGAGCTCGGGGAGATCGCGAAGGAGAACTCGCGGACCCTGGTCATCGTCGCCATCGTCGTCGTTGCCGCTATCGCCGGCTGGAGCTTCTACAAGCAGAGCCGGGCGCGGGCCGAGGAGAACGCATCCTTGTCGCTGGCCCAGGCCCAGAAGCTCTACTTCGACGGTCGGTACACGGAGGCCGCGACCCAGCTCGAGTCCATCCTCGGGCAGTACGGCTCCACCAACGCCGCGAAGTCGATCCCTCTCTTCCTCGGGAACAGCAAGCTCGCCGCGGGAGATGCAGCGGGCGCCAAGGCTGCGTTCGAGACGCTCGCCGGCAAGGCGGGGTCCGATCCGCTCCTGGCCGCCGCCGCGGACCGGGGAATCGGCGCCGCGCTCGCGGATCAGGGAGACATGGCCGGTGCCGCCGCCAGCTACCGGAAGGCCGCGCAGCGCGCCGACAATCCGCTCGCCGCGGAGGACTGGATGGCCGCCGGAAACGCGTTCCTCGAGGCCGGCAACACGGCCGAGGCCGTCGCCGCGTTCCAGAAGGTCGCCACGGACTATCCGACCTCACAGCGTGCCGTCGAAGCCAAGGTCCGCCTCGCCGAAACCGAATCCCGGTAGGGCCGACCGCAAAGACAGCTCCCGCGGGAGTTCTCGGGGGCGCCTTCTGGGCGCCCCGTTTCGTCTCGACCGAAAGGCCTGGCCCCCGCCAGGCACTCTCACTTGACGATGAAGACGCCTTCCTCGGTCCCCGGCCACACGGTCTTCAGAACTGTCTCGAGCTCCTTGGCCGTAACCTGGCGCATCTCGTCGTAGCGCCCTTCCTGCTCTGCCGGATCTTCTCCTTCGAGCCAGGCACTCCCCGCATAGAACGCCCAGTTCATCCGGGTCACCCGCCGCATCAGGGAACGCCCCTCCATGCTCGCGACGAGGGTCTCCAGGGCGTCGTCGTCGATCGGCTCCGTCAGCGCGATCTGGACGCCGTCCCGGAGCCCCGTGAGCATACGGGGGAAGTTCTCCGCACGCGTGCCCGCGGCGGCCGTGTAGAGCCACTGGTTCCCACGGAGAGGACTCGCCGAGGCCCCGATGGAGTATGCGAGCCCCTCGCGTTCGCGGAGTTGGAACGCGATCCGATCGGAGAGGAGAGACGCGGCCAGGTCCACCGCGGCCTCGGATCCCTCGGGAACGTCCAGGACGCGCGTCACCGCAATGTAGCCCTGCGAAGCGCCCACCGTCTCGATGCTGGCCACGGCCGGCACCGGGAGGTCGCCGAACAGCTCCGCCCATTCGGCACCGTCGACGGTGCCGATCTCACCGGTCGCTTCCGATCCCTTCGCCATCCGGCCGGCATCGAGCGGGACGAACGACTCGGACCAGGGAGCGGCCGAGTACCGGACGTCGAGCGTTCCCGGGCTGCCGGGAAGGGTTCCCACACTCTTCTGGGTGAGCGACTCGAGCGTCTCGGTAGGGAGTCCGGACGCGATGACGAGCAGCATGCCGCTGGCGTCGAGATAGCTCTTCGCGAACTCCTGGAACGTCTCCCAGTCGAGGCTCCGCAGCCCCTCCACGGTCCCGAAGACATAGGCGTTGGAGCCGTCGACTCCGTAGGTGTCCCGGATGGAGCGGCGGGCGCGGGTCCGGGGGGTGGCTTCTTCCTTCGCGGCCCGATCGATCGCGGCGGTCCGTGCCTTCTCGAACGAGGCGGCGTCGAACACCGGGTGCCCGAGGATGTCCGCGAGGAGCTCCAGGGCCGTGCCGCCGAACCGATCCAGCGTCTGCAGCCGCACATAGGAGAACTCGGGCACGGAGTAGAAATCGTCGTAGGGAATGAAGGCGAGGTCCGCGGTCTTGAGCTCGGCGCCGATCGCGGCCAGCTCCTCGCTGAGCTGCGCCTCGTTCCGGGACTTCGTCCGCTCACCGAGGAGGGAGTGGAGGAGTTCGGCCGCGCCGGGAACCGGCTCCCGCTCGGCCCGTCCTCGGATGAAGAGGTGCGCGGCGAAAACCGAGCTCTCGGGTCCGGATCGCGAGACGACCGAAAGTCCGTTCGGTAGCGTCCATCGACCGAACTCGGGTCCGGCACCCGCGCCCATGGACTCGTCGACAGACGGATCGCCGCTCATCGCACCTTCGGCGCCGTGTCCCATCGAGGCCTGTCCGTGGGGCGACGCGCCGGTCCCGTGGGCCATCTCCAGCATCCCGTGTGGTCCGTCGGCCGCGCTCGCGGCGGCGGCCTCCGGGGTCCGCGGTGCGGGATAGAGCACCGAGACACGAACCGGCGCCTGGCCGAACGGAAGGACGCCTGCCAGCGCCTTGGCCGGAATCTCCTGGATCTCGGACAGCTCGCTCGCGATCGCCGGGAGGCCTCGGGCCACGATCCGGTCGCCGCGGAAGACCGCGTAGTAGTGCGGCTTCTCGCGGAGGAAGACTTCCTCGGTCTCCCGTCCAACCTTCCAGCGGTCGAGAGCCGCAGCATCGGGTGCGGTCTGCCCAAGAAGCCGGGCCGCACCCTCGATCGCGACGATGAATGCATCCGGGTCCGTACCGGGCTCCAGCGAGCAGTCGATCTCGGCCAAGGTGAGACCCGGGTAGATCCGGAGGGAAGCCGAGTAGTCCGAGGCTCCCAGCTCCTTCGCCCGCACGGCCAGGGGAGAGGCATCCCCTTGGCAGCGCAACTCGAATGCAGCCTCCAAGGCCAGGAATTCCTTCGTATTGGGTGCGCTCGCCTCCCACACTACTCGAACCCTGGGCTGTTCGACGCCGGAGAGCACGTGATCCCGACGGACCGGTCCGCTCAGGTCCGGTCCGCCAGGCGAACGATCGTCTGTTCGGCCGCGCGCCGGGAGCGCGCCCACACGGGCTTCCAGCGAATCGACCGCGGCGTCCGGGTCGAGATCGCCGATCAGGACCCAGGTGAGATTGTCCGGCCCGTAGTAGGACCGGTAGAAATCGAGGATCTGCTCACGGCTGAGGGCGCGGATCGAGGCCTCGGTCCCGAGGGTCGGAAGTCCGTAGCCGCGGGGCCCGAACAGGTCGGTCTCCAAGACCCGATTGACCGAGTACGTGGCCTCGAGGCGGTCCTTGGCCAGCTCTTCGAGGACGATCCCGCGTTCCTTCTCGAGCTTGTCCGCCGGGATAACGGAACGAAAGATCATATCCGACTGGAGTTGGAATCCGTCCCAGAACGATCCGGACGGTCCGAGGATCATATAGCTCACGTGCGTCGGTCGCGTCGTGGCGTTGGAATACGTTCCGAGCCGGTCGAATCCCGCATAGAGCTCTTCCTGGGACATCGTTTCGGTGCCGTTGAAGAGCAGGTGTTCGAGCATGTGGCTCGCACCTTGGGAGTTCGCCGATTCCGCGCCGGAACCACCGTGAACCACGGCCGAGCAACCGACCATCGGCGCCGACCGGTTCGAGATGACCAGATACCCGGATCCATTGGACAAAAAGCCCCAGCGAACCCCGGGTTCCGGAGCAGAAAAGGCGCTTCCCGCGAGAAGCGCAACGAAGATGGAGCCCAGGGCGGACCCCACGAGATTCCTTGCCGGGATGGGAACCATTGGAACGACCTCCGAGAAGAACGACGAACGAGCCGAGCGGCCATCCGAGATGATCGGGCCGGCCGCGCGAACTCCGTGCGAGCCGACGCATGAATCGCGCGCGAACTGCGTGCAAACCGACGCTACTCGAGGGAGGAAACCGCACTCGGAATCCCGGTGCAAGCCGATGCGTCGGGAATGCATCGGAAACCGAGAACGTGTGCCGCATAAGATATATTATGTAAACTAACGACCAATTGACGTCCTATGGGTGCCACGGGGCAGCAGCCGCTCGGTGGAAGGCGCAGTCCGGCCCTTCCGAGATTGCGAATCGAGGGGCGAGGTTGCACGACGCATCGATTCTCCCCGCCGATCACGTCCCAGGAAAGGGAACGATCCATCTCGCCGCACGAAACTCCGGCAGTTGTTCGATCGCGCAAGCTGCGGAAAGACAGTCCGTTCACTCCGCTTCGGGAGTCGTTCGGAAGGGAGTTTCGGCGTATCGCTCGCAGACTACGCACCTGTGGCACGCACGTTTCTACTAGGGAGTTGTTCGCAGATGGGATTGGATCTCGCACCTTTGACACTGCTTCCCCATCTGCGAGCGGTCGGAGTTTCCGAGCTGGGACGTACGTGAATGGTCCTGGGCTGCGCGGGCCGAATCGTCGAGGGTTTACCGTTCGCGGCTTAAGGTACGGCTTTCTGGCAGAGCTTCTCTGACACCCGATCCGACGGTCCCCGTTGGAGGCCAGGTCCCCGGCTACGTGCCCTTGGGACCTGGTTCTGTTTTTTGCCGGATTGCGGGTGAGAAGGCCTTGGACGCCTTTCGGATTGTCCGATCGACCTGGGATGTCGCCGGCCTCAGAGACGTGCCGCAGCTGACTTCGTTGGCCGCAGCGGCGAGCCAGCTCTTGCCGCCGCTCTCGGCGACCTCCTGGAACCCCTTCCGGGCGGCACTGTGCTCCCCCGCCGCTTCCTGGGCCATGGCCAGGTAGTACCGCGCCTCGAGTGACCGCGGGTCGTCCCGGTGGTGCTTCTCCCAGTCCCGGAGAGACGACACGACATCTTCGCCTGCCCGCATCCGGTAGAGGATCTGATCCAGCTCCACGCCGGACCGCTCTTCCTCGGGCACCAGCCCGACGAGTTCTGCACACTGCGAGGCGGCGTCGGACCACTTGCCGTCGAGGGCAAGGAGGTCGATGAGTTGACGGCGGAGACGCGGCTCGTCCGGACGGTCTTCCACCTGGTTCTTCACTGCGAGGAGCTGTCCCCCGACGGCGAGAGCGCTCTCCATCTGCGGGAGGAAACTCTCCGGTGGACGGAAGCCGCGCACGGACATACGGAGCGAACCATCCGGCTTGAGAAACGCAACCGTGGGATAGGCGGAGACGCCGTACTTCTTCGCGATGTCGACGTAGGTGCCCGCGTTCACCTTCACATTGACCATCGCCCGGGAGGCTTCGACAACGCGGGGATCGCTGTACGTCTTCTCGTCGAGCACCTTGCACCAATGGCACCAGTGCGTGAAGAAGTCGACCATGATGATCTTCTTCTCCGTGCGTGCCTGCTCCAACGCCTGGTCGAACGTTGCCGCCCACTCGATCTCTTTGCCGTTCCCTGCGTCCTCGGCGCGGACGCCGCCGGCAACGAGTGCGAGGAACCCCACCGCTACCAGCGCCGCCTGGATCACCCGGGGGCCTACACCTGATGTCTTCTGCACTCCGCTGTCACTCCTTCCGATCACGGCTCGGGTGGTCGCCCCTGCTGCATCCGCCGAGGTTTCACCCCCGCGCCGCCTCGGTGGTTCCCGACGTCTAGCGCCGGGGTCGGGCCCGCCCACCCAAGGAGGCCGTCTCCACGAGCGCGCGTTCGAAGGCGACTTCCTCGCCCACGGAGGGGATCCGACCGGATTTGATCCCGTGCTCGAGTTCGTCCAGTGCGAGGAGAAGGCGCTCCAACCGGACTTCGTGGCCGCCGCCACCG
>JAWKQE010000024.1:0-93875 GCA_041390305.1 Candidatus Eiseniibacteriota bacterium | reverse complement strand
TCCGGGGATTGACCCACTGCCCCTCGAACTCGCCGACGTCGTCGGCCGTGTTCCAACCCCAACGTCCCATCACCCAGCCCTGGACGTCGACGGCGGCGTTGTTCTCCATCGCATTCACGCGGATCTGATTGCCCGCGTCGTCCACGTCGTAGGTCTCGTCCCACTCCGCGAGCTGATCGAACGAGAGCGTGAGATCGAACGACGCCGTATCGAGGACCAGCGTCTCGGACGAGAGGTCGCCGACCGCGTCCGCGGGGACGTGTACGATCACCGTCAACCCATCGACCCCGCCGGCGGTGTGGCTGATCCACTCGACCATGGCCGGGTCCTCACGCGGGAAGATCGCCTCGTCACCCTGCGCGTCCTCGAAGGAGAAGACGTGACGAAGCACGACACGTCCGACGCTGGTCGTGAGAGAGCCACTCCAGTCGACCGGGTCACCGAGCGGGTCGTCCAGGCCACCGTTCGGCTTCCGCTCGAGGACGCCCCAGCGCAGGGTCACCGCGTAGCTCACGCTGTTCGGGTCCTCGGCGAGGTCGCGCGTCTCCTGTTCGTCCCCGACCGGATCCGCCACGCTGACTTCGTCCGCGAGGTCGCTCTCGAGATCGGCATCCCCGAAGGCGGGAAGCTCGTCCGAGGTGTCGTAGCCGCCGAACTGTTCGGAGATGTTGGGGTCGGTCCCCCCGGTGGGGCTCGTGCCGTTGTCGTCGCTCGAGCATCCGCTCCAAACCGTCAGCGCAAGGCCGAGGGCGGCGATGAGCCCCAGCTCCAGCCGCTTCGTTTTCATGGATTCCCTCCTGTCTGACCTGACAGGGAGGCCCCCCGGCCCTCCCGTTTCTGTTCGCAGCCCGCGTATCCGTTGGAATCTGCGTGCCACTTCTCGAGACGAGGTCGTAACTGGGCCGTTACTAGACAATTGGGGCCATCAGTGGACAGGATGGATCAAGTCGACGTCGCCCCGGATGTGCGCCCCGGTACGGGACGAGCGTACCGCTGATCGCAGCGGTACACCCGGACCTGCCCCCATGGGCTCGTCACTTCAGCCGGACGATCCGGTTCGTCAGCACCTTCCCGTCCCACGCCAGGCGGACGAAGTAGACCCCCGAAGCCAGCCTATGGGACTGATCCGACCGACCGTCCCAGACGATCTGGTGGCTCCCCGCGTCGAGCGGCTTCGAGACCAGGCGCCGGACGCGACGACCCGCGACGTCGAACACGTCGAGATCGACCTGGCCGGTCCGTGGAATCTGGAAGCTGAGGGTCTCCGCGCCGAACGGATTGGGATGGCCCGTTCCCGAGCGCGAAGGCGAGAGAGCCGGAACGGACCGTCACCGGAAGCGACGTATCGTATCCGGTTCCATCGTCGCGGACCGACGCGATGACATAGGCGTACCAGGTGTCCGGCTCGACCGTCCGATCGACGAACACATGCGCCCCTGTTCCCCGGTAGATCACCTCCGTGGGAACGAGATCGTAGTCCTCGAGGTCCGGCTCTCCGGTCACGTCCGGGCCTTCCACGACACGACGGTAGATCAGATAGCTCACCCCGCTCGCCCCGGCGAGTCCGGTCCAGCCGACCTCGACTCCCTGGTCGAGCGGCGCCGCATGGACGTTGAGGTCGATGATCGGCGTCACGTCCCCATAGACCAGGATCGAACGCGGCTCGCGCATGACCTGGACCGCGGCGAGCGGCGCGAACCCTTGTCCGCGCGAGACGAAGAGCGCCCCCCTCCCCGTCTCCTGTCCCGCGGGGGACGCCTCACCGTCCACGAGCACGAGGTCACCGTCGATCTGGGCCACGATGTCGTGCGGGCGACGGAATTCGTCGGAGACGGCGTAGAGCTCCGGCACCGCGCCGGGCCGGTCTTCCACGGTCCAGACCGAACCGGTGCCACTCCCCGACGGCGTGGCGCGCTGGTCGACCACGTAGATCGTGCTGTCCCGTGCCACCGCGAGGGCGACCGGCTCCACCCACTCCTCGGACGCGGCGAACAGCGTGGACGTTCCTTCGGCCAGGTCGACCTCCCAGATCGCTCCACGGGCGGTACCCGTGTCGAGCGGATCCGCGTCGGAATCGAGGAGAAGCCACCGTCCGGTCTTGGTCTCCGCGATGTCCACCGGACGCACCCAGGTGGTGTCCGAGACGAGCGGAACGACCTGTCCACTCGTCGGCTCGACGAAGTAGACCGCGCCCGGCCCGACCGGGCCGTCGAGCTGGAACGGGTCGGCCCACGAGTCGACGACGAGGAGTCCACTCCCCTCGTACGGCACGATCGCTTCGTTGCGGAGCCACGTGACGTCGAAGGCGGCGAGCCGGGAGCTGAAATCCGTCGGATCGATCTCGAAGACCGCGCCGCGGCGTCCCTCCGGCGGCTGCTGCGCCAGGTCGAGCAGATAGAGCTTGGGGTCACTCTCCCCCAGAACCGCGAGGTCGATCGGAACGATCCAGTCCGGATCCGCGAAGAGGGAGGCGGTCGTCCCGCTGCGCTGCTGCACCTTGAGAATCGCGCCACGGGACCGGCCGGTGAGCAGAGGATCCGCCTTTTCGTCCACGACGTAGAAGTTGCCGGGCTCGAACCCAACGAAGACCGCGAGGTGGACCGTCCTCGCGAGTTCGCCCACGAGAGGGCCACGTGCAACGGGCGCGAACGAGAGGATCCGGTCTCTCACCCGGAGCGGGTCCAGTTGCGCTTCATAGGAGATCAGGACCGACTCCTCGGGTCCGAGCTCGCCCGACCAGACGATCTTGTTCCCCTCGGCCACCGCCGTTCCCCGCGTCGCCTGGAGCGATCCGGGAACGAGGGCGACGCCCTCCGGGAGTGGGTCCTCGTACTCACCCACAGCCGGAATGGCGCCTGCGTTCTCGACCTGGGCCTGGATCGCGACCCGGTCCGCGCTATGGAGCGGCGCGCCGTCCATGTCTTCGACGGCGTAGGCCGAGAAACGGATGGCGGAGGCCGGAAGCTGCGCGATCTCGGAAGGTCCGCGCAGATACTCCGACCACGCATAGTCCCGGAGGGTCCGCGCCACCGGCTCGAACCGGAAGACGACGCTGGTGCCGCCCGGAAGCGAATTCGGCGTCGCGGCCTGATCGATGATGAGCACACTCCCGTCCCGCTGCGGATAGCTGCGGTAGGGCCGCACGAGCCGGGCGATCGAGAGGAACTCCGTCAGCGCCTCCGTGTCCGGATCGAACGTGAAGAGCGTCCCGGTCGCATTCGGGAAGTTGTGCGGATTCGAGATGAGGTCGGTGACGAGGAGGAGCGAGTCCTGGTACACCGTGAGCCCTGTCGGCTCGATCATCTGCGTGAACTGCCAGGTGTTCTCGATCGCTCCGTTCTCCGGATCGATCTCGAAGAGCGCCGCGCTCGAAACCTGGCCGGGGTTCGAGAGCCTGTCGGTGACGAAGAGGCGTCCGTCCGGTAGGTACGCGGCCTCCGAGAGGAAACGGAACTGGGGGTGCGCGGCGAGGAGTCTCGGCGTCCCGGAACCACGCTCGACGATGAAGAGGGCACCCTCTCCTTCCGTGTCGCCGTTGTAGTCCGCATTCCGGTCCACGATGAGGAGATCACCTTCCGGCGTCTCGACGAGGTCGACCGGTGTCCGGAGTTCGCTGTTGTCCGTCAGCATCGAGGCGAGCGTGCCGGCCTCCGGATCGAGTTCGAACACGTCGCCGGGGGCCGCGGCGAGCCGGTCGGAGATGAGGAGATGACCATCCGACCGGAAGAGCATCGAGGAAGGATCGATGAACGGCGGACCCGCCTCCAGCACCGTGAACGGCTCCCCACTCCCGCCGAGCTGGAAGACCGCACCGAGGGATCCCCCGATGCCGGTCGGGTCGGCGGCCTCGTCCGAGAGCAGAATCGTCCCCGGAAGGAATGGCGCGGAGAGAGTCGATTCGAACCGTCGTTGCTCCGCCTGATCGCTCGCGTACACGTTCGCCACGGCAGTGATCGGATCGTTGTATCCGTTCCCGGCCACGGCATAGACCTCACCCTCGATGCGGAGCGTATCGCGGGCTCCGATCGTTCCCACCCAGGAGAACTGATTGGAGTCGCTGAGGAGGATGTCCCCGAAGTTCGCAGAGGCCGAGCCCAGATCGAGCGGACCGTCGAACTCGAACTCGGAGAGAACCTCCGCGATCTGCTGGTTCCCGGTGTTGATCAGCTCGAGCGAAACGCGGAGCGTGTCCCCTTCGGTGATCACGTCTCCGTCCACGTCGACGACGGCGAACTCGCCCACCTCGAGCCGCCCCGCTCCGACGCCGGTCGGGCCCGAAGGGCGGTGCACCCCGTAGTCGGCGACCACCGTCGTGAACAGGTTGTTCTCGAGGTCGTACGCGAAGACCGCACCGGGATCCGCCTCGTCCAGGTTCCTCGGATTCGCCTCGCGATCCGTGATGTAGAGGATCCTGTCCGTGCTCACGAAGCAATCCGCCGGATCGACCAGTCGCGCGCTCTGACTGAGGATGGCGTAGGTGGTGTTCGTACCTCGATTGACGAGGAGAACGGTTCCGTTGTTGACCACCGGATTCTCGTTCTCGTCGTTGAAGTGGGTGAAGTCGGTGATGTAGGCCGCGTTCGTCTCCGGATCGATGGTCACGCCGATCGGGTCGCGGAACCAGGCATCGTTGAGAGCACGCCGCGTCACCGCTTCGGTGGTCGGAGAGTACTCCCAGAGGTCGCCGTGGCCGTTCGTCCCCTCGTAGTCGACCACGACGATGGTTCCGTCGGCGGCGACGTCGAGCGAGTACGGTTCGCGCATCCGTTCGTCGGAGAAGGAGGCGTGAACGCCCCGTTTCCACGTCGATCCGGAAGACTGCGCCGGGCCCGAGGTCGCCGGGACCCGGTGTATAGGGCAGGTCGAACGGGTTGGCGTTGCGATCGACGAGGAGGATGTCACCGTTCCCATCCACTGCGATTCCGGTGGGAGCGACCACTTCATCACCCTGCTCCCGAGTCCAGAGCACGTCGAAGCGGTCCCGGGCCCGGTCGTAGGCGAGGACGGCCTGGGAACCCGTGCCCTGCTGGGGGGCCGCCGCGAGATCGAGGATGGCGAGGCGCCCATCCTGCAGGAACTCGGCGTCCACCGGCTGGACGAGCGGGGCTCCGATGTGCACGGTGTTCGGCGTGAGGCTCCCGGGCACGACCTCCCGGATGAGGCCGAGCTGCTGTCCGTCCTGCACACGTTGGTCGACGAACACGACCACGCCGGGCGCGAACGAGACCGCAACGATGCCGTTGTATGCCGAGCGCGTGGAGAAGCCCCCGAGCGTGTAGTAGACCTCGTCCTCCACCGCGGCGCCGTTCTCGAGATCACCCCGGAGCCGGATCCGGTAGCGGATGGTCTCGGACTCTCCGCGCGGAATGTCGAGGCTCCAGTTCAGGATCGCGGTCTCGGGGTCGTAGTCGAACGATCCCGTACCGAGAGAGTCCGATCCCGGCACGAACACCCAGTCAGCGCTGAGAGTGTCGGTCAGAGCCGCACCGATCGCGTCCTCCGTGCCGGCTGATTTGAGCGTCGCGCGTACGGTGATGAAGTTCCCCGGCTCGAGCTCCCCCCCGGTCTCGTCGATCCACTCAGCCGAAGACCCATCGAGGGACGGTCCCCCCGCGAAAGAGATTCCAACCGGACCCTTGAAGAGGGTGGTGGACTGCGCGAGCGTGCGATCCAGGGTCGTGAGGTCGTAGCGGAAGACGGTCCCGACACTGGTCGGCGTTCCATCGGTGTCGGCCGTCCGGTCGAGGATCCAGATGTCGTTGGTCTCCCCGACCAGGATGTCCGTCGGATCACGGAAGAGGTCGTCGTCGAGGAAGACGGACAGCTCGTTGCTCGACCGCGTGAGCAGGAACACCGCGCCGTGGGCGTCGAACTGACCGCTCGGATCGGCCACGCTGTCGACGATCAAGTAGTTGCCGTCCGGCATCACCGCGACGGCGCGCGGATCCGGGAGGACGGTCGGGTCGAACGCCTTGACCAGGGTCACTTCGCCCGTGAACGGATCGACACGGAAGAGCGCACCCGGGGACGGATCGAGAAGCCCACCCGGGTTCGAGAAGCGATCGAGCACGAGGAGGGTGCCGTCGAGGTCTTGGGCCAGGCAGACCGGCTCCTTGAAGCGCGAGTCGGCGGCCACGACCTCGAAGTTGTTCGTCTCCGGGTCGCCCCGGAAGAGCGCACCGGGACCGCCGCCGCGCGCGAGCGGGTCGGCGTCCGAGTCGAGCACGAGAATGCGCAACGACTCGTCGACGAGGAGGTCGGTCGGCCGCCGGAAGAGAGGCGACGCCAGGACCGGGATCCCCTCCGCGTCGGCCGGACGGTCTCCCGGATCGACGAGATAGACCGCCCCCGTCTCGACGCCGAACCCGAACGGATCGGACGAGCGGTCGAGTACGTAGAGGCGACGATCCGGGAGGAGCGCCGTCGCCACCGGCTTCGCAATCCCTCTTGGGGCCGTGGCGATGGTCAGGACCGGACGATCGAGACCGTTGTACCGGATCCCGACGACGATTCCCCGCTCGTCGCCGTAGGCGAACGGGTCCGAGAGTTCGTCCGTGACCAGGACCCCTGGAAGCTGAACCGGGACGGCCTGGACCTGCTGGACCAGGCCCACGGAAACGAGGAGCGCGCCGAGACCGAGACGGAAGTTCATTACGATAGTGCCTGCCGGATGTCTTCGACCAAGTCCTCGGGATCTTCGATCCCCACCGAGAGACGGAGTAGGCTGTCGGTGAGCCCCATCGCATCCCGCTTCTCCTTCGGCACGGATGCGTGCGTCATCGAGGCCGGATGGCAGAGGAGCGACTCGATCCCTCCGAGACTCTCGGCCAGGGTGAAGATCCTGGTTCGCGTCGCAAACTCCTGGACCGCTCCGAAGTCGGCCAGAGTGAACGACACCATTCCGCCGAATCCGCTGCACTGCTTGCGCGCTACGGCGTAGCCCGGATGATCCTCCAGGCCCGGGTAGTACACCTTCTCCACCTTCGGGTGGGACACGAGGAGCTCGACGACCTTCTTCGCGTTCGCCTCGTGACGCGGCATCCGCACCGCGAGCGTCTTCACCCCACGAAGGGCGAGGAAGCAGTCCATCGGGCCGGGCACGGCGCCTTCCGCGTTCTGCACGTATCGGATCCGCTCCGCAAAGGTCTTGTCGTTCGTGACGACGATCCCTCCGACGACATCCGCGTGACCGTTCAGGTACTTCGTCGCCGAGTGCATCACTGCGTGCGCGCCGAGCGAGAGCGGCTTCTGGAAGTACGGCGTGAGAAACGTGTTGTCGACGACGAGGAATGCGCCCTTGGACCGTGCGATCTCCGCGGCCGCCGCGATGTCCGTCACATTCATCATCGGGTTGGTCGGAGTCTCGATGAAGACCATGCGAGTGCGGTCCTGCATGGCGTCCCGGAGCTTTCCGGGATCGGTCGAGTCGACGTAGGTGAACTCGAGCCCCAGGGGGCGGTAGATCGTCTCGAAGAGACGATAGGTCCCGCCGTACATGTTGTCGCCCGCGACGACGTGATCACCCGCGCGGAGGTTCTTGAGGATGGCAGAGGTGGTCCCGAGACCGGACGAGAACGCGACCGCCTCCGTGCCTCCTTCGAGCGTACAGATGCAGCGTTCCCAGGCCTCGCGCGTCGGATTCTGGGTCCGCGCGTACTCGTAGCCGCGGTGCTTGCCGATCGCGTCCTGCTTGTAGGTCGAGGTCTGGAAGATCGGAACGCTCACTGCGCCCGTGCGCTCCTCCGGATGCTGTCCACCGTGGATGACGTCGGTCCCGATTCCCACTGTGCTCCTCCATCGCGGGCGCCCCGCGCCCTCAAGGTTTCCGTTCCTCGCCCCGATCCCAACCGGGAATCACTTGTGGCGAACCAGCTCGTAGTACTTGGGGAAGTTCCAGTCCTTCGCGAACTCCCCGCTGTGGCAGGTCGTGCAGACCGCCTCCCCCATCTTCGCGTTCCCGCCGGTGCGAACGTGCTCGGTCCCCGGCCCGTGGCACGCTTCGCACTGGACATTCCGAAGGTCGGGGCTCGTGTTCGCACTCACCCAACCGCCGGTCGCCTCGAATCCCGTGACGTGACAGCCGATGCACGCCTCCGCGTCCTTCAGCCCGCCGAGATCCTCCTTGAGCGTCATGAACGCCTTCGCATGGGGCGTCTCCCGCCACTGCTCGTACTCGGAAACGTGGCACCGCTTGCAGGTCTCCGCTCCGAGATACCGAGTCGACCCCTCCTTCGCGGCCCGCTCCTGCTTCTGCGCGAGGAGGTCGTCCTGCTTGAGCCGGTTCGACTCCGCGTCGGCTTCCTGCGCCCGCAGGAGAACGTCCGGATCCTTCGGAACGAGCTTGTCGAGCGAGCGGTTGTGCGCTTCGGCCTCTACGATGTCTCCCGTGGGATCGACGATCAGGCTGAGGATGCCGGCCCACTGTCCGCGCACGCCGGACTGATTCGTGACCGTCTCGCCCTCCATCACGATCTCGTCGTCGGCCCGAGCCCGATTCCCGATCAGAGCGACATCGACTCCCGGAACTTCATGGAGCAGCGTGGCCGTGTCTTCCCGCCCGATCTGGGAGAGGAGAACGATGACCTCCGCCTTCGTCTCGAGCTCCGGCAGGAGTTCCCGGAGTGCTTCGGCGGGATCCTGGAACGACAGCTCGGCGCTGTCGGGAACACGAGCCCGGCCGAAGTCCTCCGCGCCGATGAGTCCGACGATGCCGAACCGGATTCCGGCCACGTCTTCGAGCAGATACCTGTTCGTGAGCGGATGCTTCTCCGCACCGCTCCCGCGATAGAGATTCGACGAGACGAACGGGATCTCTCCGCTCTCGAGCAGCGACTCGAAGAGCAGCCACTCCGAGAGTTCCCGCCGCCCCGGAGTCGTCGCCTTCACGCCGAGCCGCGCCATCTCCTCGAAGAGGTAGCGGGAGCGCTGCTCCGCAACGACCTTCTGCGTGCTGATGAAGTCGCCGAGATCGAGATGCAGCACCGCGATGCCGGCCGATTCCAATGAGTCCACGATGGTGGCCCGCCGGGCCAACCCGCCCTTACGACCGGAGTGTCACCCACACTCCAGGAGTTCGCCCTGCACGGACCCGAAGGAGAGTAGGACGACCTCAGCATTCGCCGTCCGTTCGGGCAGTTTCTTCTCCTCACCGCTCTTCGTGCCCGCGCATCCGAGCGCGACCAGGCAGGCGGCGAAGGAGATCGGTATCCATCGGCTTCGTAGGGACTTCACGATCACACCCCCGCTCTCCGTTACGGCCTCGACGCCACAAGCTATCAGTCTACCAGCGGACGCCTAGGAAGGAAAAGAAAGGGACCGGAGTCGAACTCCGGTCCCTGAACCAACCAACTCCGGCTGAGGAAGTGAACTCACTCGCCCGGATGAGAGTGCCCCTCGTGACCGTCTGCGTCCTCTTCGGACTCGCCGGACTCGCCTGGGGCTCCCGTCTGGACCTTCTTCACTTCCTCTTCGTGCTCCGCGACCTTCGCCGCGAACGCTTCGTCCTCGGGGATGTTCTCCGCCATCTGGACGTTCTTCGATCCCCAGTCGATAAGCTTCCCGTCCGGATCCACGATCATGACGAGGTGCCCGAGGTACTGGCCACGGGTGCCCGTCTGGTTGATGACCGTTTCGCCGACCTGGGAGGCCCGATCGACCCAGGGAGCCAGGTTGCCGTACAGGGCCGCGTCGATTCCCGGGACTTCCTGAATCAGCCGGTTCGTGTCCGGAGTCGTCATCTGCGA
This sequence comes from Candidatus Eiseniibacteriota bacterium, assembly GCA_041390305.1. Classification (GTDB taxonomy): domain Bacteria; phylum Eisenbacteria; class RBG-16-71-46; order CAIMUX01; family CAIMUX01; genus JACKCR01. The sequence continues at coordinate 84,132 of JAWKQE010000024.1, read as the reverse complement.
CATCAGAACGACGAGATCTGCCTGCTTCTGGAGCTCGGGGACGAGTTCCTGCGCGGTCTGGAAAGGATCGGCAAACACTACCTGGACATCGGACGGAATCCGCGCGGTACTGAACTGGCTTCCACCCATGAGCGCCATGAGAGCCACCTTGACTCCATTCCGCTCCAGGATCAGGTAGCGCTGTCCGACCGGCTTCTCCTCGCCGTTGTCGAGATAGGTCAGGTTCGAGGAGACGACCGGAATCGCACCCTCGGCCATGAAGTCCTCGAGGAGATTCCAGTACTGGAGCTCCCGCGGACCGGGTGAAAACGCATCCACGCCCATGTCGACCATGGTGTCCCAGATGAACCGGGACGTCATCTCGTCTACCTTGGCGCGGTTGCTCGCGAAGTTCCCCAAATCCACGTGGATGTAGGGGGTGTGTCGCGCTTCGAGAGAATCGATGTAGGCGGCCCTCCGGGCCAGCCCGCCCTTACGGCCGGACTTTCACCCACAGGGAGCGACTTCGCCATTCACAGACCCGAACGAGATCAGAGACACGTCCGCGTTGCTGAGGCGCTTGTCACTCGTCTGGGTTCCCGCGCAGCCGATGGACAACGCCATCACGGCAACGAGCGAACCGAGAACGGCCCAACTCTTCCAAATCTTCATCGAGCTCTCCCCCTGGTGTTTGGGTTGCTTGGCGGCAATGCCGCCGGGCGTGGTACCCACTCTATCGGGGATTGGTTCCCGGATACTAGACCGAACGATCGCTCGGCCGGCGCCCGCGGACCGAACCCGGCGGACCAGCGGCTCGCGTCCGCGATCTCCCATTCGGCACTTCGGGTCGGACTCTGCATCGCGGCGTTGCGTCGGGGGACTCGGTCGTGTGGAACGCCCCTTGGGCCTCCTTACGATTCCGTCCCCTCCGGAATCGTAAGGAGGCCCAAGGGGCTCAGGGAACGTGGTTCCCAGAGATCAACGCCAGAGGTTGGGAATCCGGTCGGGGCGGTCGTGGTGGCGTCAGTGTCGCGACGGGATCGCGTCTCAGTGAGTCGCGGCCGGCGCGCGACGGGGTCGGAGACGGAGTCGGTGCCGGGCGGATTCGGAGAGAGGCCAGCGGGCCGTCGTCTGCTGACGGACGTGAACGGTCGTCGACAGGGATTCACCGGAACCGGCGGTCGTGCCGAGCCCCTGGGCGGAGTGTGTGGTGAATTCCCCACCGTCCGCGTCTGCGCGGCGCTCAGGAGAGGGCCGCTTCGGCGCCACCGCCGCCCCCCGCCCCCCTTACCGCCCCCCCACCGAGCCCGCCGTCCCCCCCAACCTCGCCCGCAGGGTGTCCTGGAGATTTCGTCCCTCGAAATCGGAAGGACACCAAAGGGCACTCGGAAGGACACACAAGGGCACTCGGAAGGACATCCAAGGGCGCTTACCCGCCGTCGGTCTCGTACTGGATCTCCGGGATGTCGCGGAGATAGACGCGGAAGTAGTAGGAACCGGTCGAGGAGTACTCGAAGAAGAAGGTCCAGCAGTGGAGGTCTCGCGTGAGACGGAAGGAGTGGCTGCGGAAGCTCCGTTCCTTCAGGTCGTAGTAGGCGCTGGTGGACATCTCCCAGTGTGACGTGGGAGTGAGACCGAGGCTGGCGGAGAGGCTCTGGGCGCGGGAGGAGGAGCCGCGGCGGCCGGAGTAGTCGTGGGAGAGACTCATGGTCCAGGGGACCGTTCCGGTCGAGGTCTGGAGTGCCTCCCGGTTCCCGAGGTCCGATCCCTGGAAAGACACCTGACCGAGCTCTCCGTACTCGAGTTGGTCACTTCCCGTCGTGTCCGCGGTCGCGCTCCGGCTGAACATCGTGCTGGAGAGCCTCACAGCGGTGCGCACGTCGAAGGACTGGTTCGTCCACTCGTAGGGATCGACGACGAAGCGATAGGACGAATCGAATGTCTGGAAGGGGCGGAACTTGATCGTGTTCGAGAGGTCGGACCACTTCTCGACGCCCTCGCCTTTCGCGAGGTAGTTGTAGCTCGTGCTCGTGTCCATGGAGAGGACGTTTTCCTTCTTCACCACCGTCTCGCCCCGCTTCCACTTCGTGTGGACGCGTTGGGAGAGCGAAAGACTGAGAGACGAGCGCTCCGAGCCGGAGAGTCCAATCCCCCCGACCGAGGGGAAGGTTTGACGGGTCACGGTCCGAAGGGTGGAATCCGGCTGCAGCTCCTCCACCTCGTACTTGAGGCTCTCGAACTCCGGTTGGTAGCTGTAGGAAACGCTCGGCTCGACGACGTGCCTGAGCCCGGCCAGCGGCCCGACGCCGAAGGGGAGCGTTCCGTAGAGCGTGTTACCGGCGGAAACGGACGCGGACCAGGTTCCCCCGACTTGGTTCATCCGTTCCCGATTGTCTTCATGGAACCAGGCGACGTTGCCGCTCACGCTGGGAGTGAGGCGGAGATACGGCCCGAGACTCCGCGTGTCGCGCAGTGACCAGGCCGCGGCGGCGGCGCTGTTCTCCTCCGCGTGCTCGTCGAACCGCTTCGTTCGAACGTGACGGAAGCGATAGGAGGTCGACACGTACGTGCTCGAGAGGAACGGGAGTCGGCCGCCGCGCCCGAGGTCGTCCGCGGCCCTTCCGAGCGGGAACGAGTTCACGTTGAGGTTGACCGACGGGTAGCTCTCGCTGATCTCGAGTCCCCCACCTGCCTGCTCGTCCAGGTACTGCGTCCGTGTCGCGTCGACCGAGACCCGGAACAGGGACCAGCTCTTCGAGAAGCTGGCCGAGGAGTCGAGCTGGCGGTTGAGTCTCTCGTCGACGCCCGCGCCGATGTCGTAGTCGTCGACGAAGGACTTATCGCTCTTGAAGTTCGCACGCATCGTGAGCTGCGCGCCGTTGTCGAACTGCTGCCGGTGGCTCCCTTCGAGGCTCCACCGCTTCTTCTTGCCACCGTCCACGGTCGTGTCGACGTACTGGCCCGTCACCCCCCCATCGAAGTAGTAGCGAAGCGCGTAGTTGAAATCGGCGTTGAGCTTGAACTCGGGCCCGCGGTCGTAGAAGTCGAACCAGGTTTTGAGGTCGGCGTAGTCGCTCATGGTCCAGTAGTAGCCGATGTTCCGGACGAAGCGGCCGCGGTTGTTGTTGAACCCGAACTCCATGTTCGGGAAGAGGAACCCGGACTGTCTGCCCTTCTTGAGCGGGAAGAAGTAGTACGGGATCGCGAAGACGGGGATGCCGCGGATGTGGAGGATGACGGGACGGGAAACCGCCTTGTCCTTCAGTAGCAGCTTCATCTTCGAGGAGTGGAAGCTGTAGTGCGGAGGATCCTCCGAACAGGTCGTGTACTGACCGTCCTTCACGAGGAGGGCATTGTCCGAGAGCTTCTTGATCTGCTCCCCATAGTAGAAGCCGCCCTCGAACGAGGTCTTCCCCTGGTAGACCATCCCCTCGCGCTCGTCGGTGCGGTAGGTCATCCGCTCCCCGATGACTTCGGATGCGCCGTCCCTCAGCTTCGGCTCCCCGGTCGCGATCACGAGGTCCTGGTCCGCGAGGTAGTCGATCTCCTCGGAAGCGAGTTCGTTCTCCTGGTAGTGCATCCTCCCGGCGCCCCGGATCGCGAGACGGTCCTCGGCCGAGTAGAAACGGATCGTGTCTCCCTCGTAGATCACCGTCTCGTCGAGGAGTGCGTCGAGTGGCGAACCGAGGCTGTCCGGGAACTCGATGCTGCGTTCGGCACGGAAGTGGACGAGTCGTGGGTCGATCGGCTTGTCGAGGTCCCGCCGTTCGGGCCGGGGCGGACCGAACGCGTCCGGGATTCGGGAGCGCTCCTCCCGCCGCGCACGGGCGGCCGCGTCTTCGAGCGAGTCCGCTTCCGTGGGCCGGAAGACGACGGTCGAGTCGTTTCCCGCGGGCCGGAGGGACTCGAGACTCCGGACGGCCTCCTCCTCGTCGAACTCTCCTCGGGGGGGCACGGAGAGGGAGTCGGGGCGTGCGCCGCCTCGGCCGGACGCGACGCGGTCGGGCGAGAGGCGGTCAGACGAGTCTGGGCCCGACGGGCCTGCGTCCGACGAATCGGGGTCGGGCAGGCGTCCGTCGGACGACTCTCCGGCGGCGGAATCACCCTCGACCACGATCCGGTCCCGGCGCGTGACGAGGACGGACTCGGCGGCGGCTTCGCGGGCCCGCCGCTCCGCGATGTCCGGAAAGAGCTGCCCGAGTTCGGCCGGCGCGATCGAGTCGAAGAAGGCGGGACTGCGGAGGCGGCGCACGTTGCGCTCGCTCGGGTATCGATACTCCCCGGACGCCGACTGGATGAGGTCGACCCGGTCAGCGTCGCCTGAACCCATGACGAGCCGGATGCGCCGGGCGTGGCTGAGGTTCCGCCCCGTCCCGCTCCGCACCTCGTCGAGGCTCGGCAGATAGAGCGAGTGCGCGTCCCCGATCGCTTCGAGTCCTTCGACTTCGCCGTCCTGGATCGACGCTTCGAGCGTGTCCCCGAGAACGAACTGGATCTCGCCGGGATTCGCGCGCGGCCGGTAGTCGACGCTCACGTCGCCATAGGCACGGAGTACGTCGTCGGTGCCGGACCGGACGCGGATGTCGAGCACGTCGGCGCGGATCTCGCCTTCGTCGTCCCAGGCCACGGGCGAGCCGGTGAGGAGCGTGCGGTTCCGGACGAGTTCGAAGTGGGCCTCCTCCCCCGTCGCACGCACCGCCCCACGGAGAATCTCGACGTGACCGGCGGCCCGGCCCGTCCGTTCCACTTCGTTCATCTCGAGCGTGTCGGCCCAGACGGTGAGGTCCTGGTCGCGGCCGAAGCCGGGCCGGTAGAGCCATGGGTCTCCGACCACCGAGATCGCGCCGCTCACTTCGTCGTAGTAGGCGTTCTCTCCGGCGATCCAGGTCGAGTCCGCGAGGAGGAGGACGCGGACGTCCCCGTGGGCTTCGCCCCGCGAGGTCCCGGAGCGGTACCTCACCCAGTCCGCCCAGATGATCCGCGTGGAGTCGGAGAGTTCGGGACGGCCCCGCAGGTCGACCATCCCGTACCTGCGATCGTAGGTCAGCTCGCCCGACCGGAACTTGCCGAGTTCCCCCGTACCGTGGACGTTTCCGACGAGATCGAGGATCCGGTCGTACCTGCGGTAGACGCCCTGGTCCGCGAAGACGACTCCGAGGCTGTCCTTGATCCGGACGCCACCGACCATGACGAGGAGGGTCCGCGCATCGTCGATCCGTCCCCGGTCGGCCGTGATCCGGAGCTGACCGTGCGTGATGTCCGGGTAGAGGATCTCACTGCCCTGGCCGCGGGTGCCCCAGAGGCTGTCCCCTTCCACGATCCAGGGTTCGATCGGAATCGGCGCCTGTGCCGCGGGCTCCCAGGGCAGCGTCGAAACGAGGAGAAGTGCCCCGAGCAGCACGAGGACGATGCGCGCGAGAACCGTCATCCGGCCCCCCGGGCCGCGACGGCCGCGCCGATCCAGCCCGCGGAGTTCCCGAGCGCGGCGACGCGGACTTCGGGCACTTCGGACTCGGGAAGGAGTGTGTTCCCATGAAGGGCACGACGGGCGGGCGTCAGAAGCCGTTCGCCGGCCGCGGAGATGCCGCCTCCCACGAGGAAGAGGTCCGGGTCCAGGATGTGGGTGAACGAGGCGAGCCCGAGCCCGAGCCACTCCCCGATGTGCTCCCACGTCGCCACCGCTGCTTCGTCTCCCTGCTCGGCTCGTTCGTACACGTCGATCGGCCGGACATCCGGGTCCGGCTTCATTCCACGGCGCTCACGCTCTTCGGAGTACCGACGAAGGATCCCCAGGGTCCCGATCAGTGCCTCGAGACAGCCACGATTCCCGCAGGCGCACTTCGGTCCGCCCAGGTCCAGGATGACGTGGCCGAGCTCGCCCGCGTATCCAGGGCGCCCGGTCCAAATCTCTCCCCCGAGCACGATCCCTCCGCCCACGCCGGTCCCGATCGCGAGACCGACGACGTGGTCGACCCCCTGGGCCGCGCCGCAACGGACTTCGGCGACCGTGAACGCGTTCGCATCATTCATCACCGCGGCGGGCCGACCGACCGCGGCGCGCAGCTTCTGGCCCAGGTCCACGTGCTTCCATCCGGGAAGGTTGGGCGAGGTGACGACCACTCCCTCGCGGATGATCCCGGCGCACGCGACTCCGATCGCGAGATCGGAGCCGAAGCGGGAGGCCGCCTGCGCAATGTCCGCAACGAGTGCGTCGGGCCCGGAGCGACTGGTCTCGAACTTCGACTCCTCCTCGATCTCTCCATCGCCGGAAAGACGGCCGACCTTGACGAAGGTTCCACCGATGTCGAATCCGAGAGTGGTCATCAGATCTGCTCCCCTGGGATGAGTCCGAGGTGGCGATACCCCTCCTCGAGGACGAAGAGCGAGCCGGCCAGGACGACGAGCGGACCGCCCGGTGCAGGGCCCGGCGAGGCGATCGACGGAGCGCCCGCCTCGGTGTTCGCGGCCACGCCGCCGGACCTGGTCGCTGCGTCCAAGGCCGCCTGGAGCGCGCCGCCGACGCTGTCCCACCACTCGAACTCGAATCCCGCGTTCCGCGCGGCCGTCTCCAACTCCTCCCGGGTCGCCGCGCGTGGCGTCTCGGGCAGGCTGAGCCGGATCCGAGACGTCAGCTCACGGAGCGGGCGGAGGTAGCCGAAGTGGTCCTTCTTCGCCACCATCCCGACGACCAGGTCGAGCGGCCGCCCCTCGAGGTAGCTCTTGAGAGCTCTGGCCAGCTGTTCGCCTGCCTGCCGGTTGTGCCCGGCGTCGAAGAGGAGCGGGAGTTCCGGATGCGGCCGGTCGAGACGCCCCGGCCACTTCCAGACCGAGAGTCCGCGCGCGACGTCATCCCAGCTCGGGCGGCGCGGCAAGCCGTTCGGAAGGCGCGCGGCCAGGGCTGCGAGCGTCGCGTTCGCGACCTGATATCGGCCCCAGGCGCCGATCTCGAGAACGAGCCCGTCTTCCGGGGAAGCTCCAGCAGTTCACTCATTCCCTTCCGCGTGGAGCGATCCGGAACCGCATGCGGAGATCTCCCGCCGGTTCGATCCCGCTCACGTGGACGAGATCCCGGCGCGAGTAGCACGGGGCATCCAGGCGCGCCGCCTGCTCGCGCAGGGTGCGCACCGCTTCCGCGTATCCGTCCTGGACGAGAGCGGGGACGCCCGGGCGGAAGATGCCCGCCTTCTCGCGCGCGATCTGTTCGAGCGTGTCCCCCAGGATGTGGACGTGGTCGTGCCCGACCGAAGCGACGACCGAAAGACAGGGCTCCGTCGTGTTCGTCGCGTCGAGCCTTCCGCCGAGTCCGATCTCGAGAACGGCGACGTCGACGGCCGCGTCCCGGAACGCCGTGAGCGCGAGCGCCACTCCGACCTCGAAGAACGTCAGTTCGTAGCGCTCCCAGACCTCCCGCCAGCGCGTCACCTCTTCCGCCAGTGCCTCCGGTGAGATCATCCGCCCGTCGATCCGGATCCGCTCGCGGTAGTCGACGAGATGAGGCGATGAGAAGAAGCCGGTGCGCTGGCCGGAGGCGCGCAGGATCGAAGCGAGCGCGCTCGCGGTCGAGCCCTTCCCGTTCGTCCCCGTGACGAGGACGACCGGGTAGTCGCGTTCGGGATGCCCGAGATCCCGGAGTGCGTTCCGCATCCGGTCCAGGTCGAGCTTGATCCCGCGGCTGTTCAGTCCGAGGAGGTACTCGGTCGCTTGTTCGGGCTTCACGTGAGTTGACGAGAGAGCCGTGCGTCGCTGAAGAACCGGAGCAGGGTGGCGAGTGTCGGCCTGAGTTCGTGACGATTCACGATCCGGTCGACCATGCCGTGGGTCATGAGGAACTCGGAGCGCTGGAAACCGGGCGGGAGTTCCTGGTTGATCGTCTGCTCGATGACGCGCGGGCCCGCGAATCCGATGAGCGCCTTCGGCTCGGCCAGGATCACGTCGCCCAGCGTGGCGAAGCTCGCCGAGACACCGCCCGTGGTCGGGTGGGTCAGGAGCGAGATGAACGGGATGCCACGCTCGGAGAGCCGGGCCAGCTGCGCGCTGGTCTTCGCCATCTGCATGAGGGAGAGGATCCCCTCCTGCATGCGGGCACCGCCGGAACAGGAAACGATGAGGAGCGGGATCTCGGCCTGGAGCGAGGTCTCGGCGAGGCGGGAGAGCTTCTCACCGACCACCGACCCCATCGAGCCACCGAGGAACGAGAAGTCCATCACGCCGAGACAGAGTTCGTTCCCTTCGATCGTCGCCTTGCCCGTGCGAACGGCCTCCCGGCCAGGATGCGCGGTGAGCGCGGCCTTCAGCCGATCCGCATACTTCTTCGTGTCCTTGAAGCCGAGCACGTCGACCGGAGCGACGCCGTGGAAGAGCTCCCGGAACGAACCCGGATCGACGAGCAGTTCGATGTACTCGTCGGCGGAGATCCGGAAGTGATGAGAACAGCGGGGGCAGATCCAGTGGTTCCGCGACACTTCCTTGCGGTAGAGGATCTCGCCACAATCCGGACACTTCAGCCAGACGCCGTCCGGCGTCTCTCGCTTCTGGGGCTGCGCCGCGTCTGCCATCAGCTCTTCCTCCCTGCGTACGACTGCGTCCCTCTGTCGGGCTGCACTTCCGGCTGGAGGTGCAGCATCATGACGAGCGCGTCCTCTGCGTCGTCCTGGTAGTAGCCTTTCCGGATCGCCACCTTCGTGAAGCCGTGGGACTCGTAGAGCGTGATCGCTCCGTCGTTGCTCGCGCGCACCTCGAGCACGATGTGGACGGCGCCGCGGATCCGGGCCTCGTCGATCAGCTCCCGGAGGAGGAGCTTCGCGAGCCCTTTGCCACGCTGCTCGGGGGCCACCGCGATGTCGCCGAGGTGTGCCTCGTCCGCGATGATCCAGGCGATGCTGTAGGCGAGAAGCTCGCCTTCGAGGTCGCGCACGACCCGGCAGAAGTTGTCGGACCGGTCCTCGGCCTCGCGAAGGAAGAGCTCCCGCGGCCAAGGGTCGGAGAAGCACCGCGCCTCGAGTTCCGAGACGTCGTCCAGATCGGCCGGAGTGAGTGGAAGGATCTCGTACACCTATCGGGTTCCCGGCTTGCGGGCATCGGCGGCTCGCAAGTAGAGCGGTTCCATGAGTTCGATCGAGCGCCCCGTCGCCTCTCTGGCCTCGGGACGCGCCGCGAGCAGCGCCACGGGTCCGGGACGGCGCGCCATCGCCAAGCCGGACGCGATCCGGTCCCCCTCCCTGAAGAGGTCCGGGACCCGTTCACGGATCGACTCTACCGCCTCGCCGAGGAAAAGGAAACGGCACGGCCGCCCAGTGCGAAGCTGCGTCAGCACCGGCCCCACCTCCTCCTCGAGAGACTCGACCCCCAGGCTCTGTCCCGGGAGATCCGGGACCCAGGTCTGCCTCCCACCGCCCGACCTCCACGAAGACCTGCCCCTTGCGAAAGCCGGTGAGGAGAACGATCGCGAGGTCAAGCCCGGCAAGGGATAGGCGAGCGCGTGATGGGACGGAACGCCGACCAGAGCGGTTCCGGACCCCACAGCCAAGGCCTGTGCCGCGGCCACCCCCACGCGGATGCCGGTGAACGAACCGGGACCGAGCGAGACCCCGATCCGGCCCAGGTCGGCCACGGTCATGCCGTGCCGTGCGAGGAGGTCGCTCGCGAGCGCGAGGAGGAGCTCCTCGCGTCCGGCCGCGATGTCGACCGCGCACTCCCCGAGGAGGCGCCCTTCGAGCGCCAGGGCCGCGCCCGTGAGCTTGCCGCTCGTCTCGAGCCCGAGGACCGGCTTCATTCGGCCACCTCGGTCGCTGCCGCGCGCACGGATCCATCCAGCCGGAGGAGCCCCGGCGCGAACTGCACGCGGATCTCCCGTTCGCCGGGCTGATCCGGGTCGCCGAACGCGTCCGCGGCCGAGTCGGAGACCACGCCGGCGTCCGAAACCGAACCGGCGCCCGTCCCGATCGGAGTGATCTCGATCGTCACGGCACGATCGGGACGCTCGTCGGCGCGCTCGGCCCACTCGACGAGAACGATCGCGTCGGAGTTCTCTTCCCAACCGGCCAGGATCTCCTCGTCGACGTCGTTCAGACGGTAGAGATCCTGATGCACGATCGGCACGCTCGCGGCGTAGCGGTTCTCGAGCACGAAGGTCGGGCTGCGGACGCGACCCGGGTAGTGGAGACCGTCGGCGATGCCCTGCACGAGCCGCGTCTTCCCGGCACCGAGCGGGCCGGTGAGCCCGACCCAGACCGGGGGCACGAGCGCGAGGGCGAGCGCACGCCCGAGCGAGACCGTTTCCTCTTCCGAGCGGGTCCGCCAGACCAGAGTCGTCATGTCCATCAGGCCCGCGGGGTGAGCGTCGCGATCGGCAGGATCATCTCCTCGAGCGAGATCCCCCCGTGCTGGAAGCTGTTCTTGTAGTGCCGCTCGTAGTGATGGAAGTTCGTCGGATAGACGAAGTAGTAGTTCTCCTTGGCCAGGAGGTAGTGCTTGATCACGCTCCCGCCCGGAAGCTGGAACTCGTCCGGCTTCTTCACGTGGAGTGCTTCCCGGGGATCCACGGCCAGATTGTCGCCGAACTTGTAGCGGATCGAAGTGGAGGTGTCGCGGTTTCCGCGCACCTCGCTCGAGCGCTTGCACTGGACCACACCGTGGTCGCTCGTCACGATTACCCGCGTCTTCTGACGGGAGAGCACCTTCAGCACTTCGAAGAGCGACGAGTGCTGGAACCATCCCTGGAGGACGTCGCGGAGGGCGGACTCGTCCGGCGCGAGCTCTTCGAGGAGATCCGACTCGGACCGTCCGTGTGCGAGCATGTCGAAGAAGTTGAACACCATGCTGAGGAAGCGGTGCTCCCCCAGCGTTCCGATCTTCTTCCTTAGCTGGTTCCCCTCCTGCGGAGTCGAGATCTTGATGTAGCGATGACTCGCATCCGTGATCCCCGCCTGCTCGAGCTGGAGATCCATCAACTCCTTCTCGTACTTGTTCCGTCCTTCTTCCTTGGGCGCGTCCTCCAGCCAGTACTTCGGGTACTTCTCCGCGATCGCCTTCGGGTAGAGGCCCGCGAAGATCGCGTTCCGGCTGTAAGGAGTCGCCGTGGGCAGGATCGAGCAGAGGATGTCGGTCTCGACCTCGAAGTACGGCGCGAGCAGGGGCTCCAGCACCCTCCACTGGTCGAGGCGCATGCAGTCCACCACGACCATCGCGACCCGTTCACCGTTCGCGAGGTGTGACTTGACCCAGCGCGGAAAGACATCGATGGAGAGTGCGGGCCGGTCCTCGGACTTCGAGCCGAGCCAGCCGGCATAGTGATCCTCGATGAAGCGAGCGAACTCCCGGTTGAGCTGCGCCTTCTGGTCGAGGTGAGACTGGATCAGGCTCTCCTCTTCGATCCGACCGAGCTCCAGGTCCCACGAGACGACCTTGTCATAGAGTTCGACCCAGCCGTCCCAGCCCAGTTCGCCGTGGCGGACGGAGAGCATCCGGTTGAACTCGGCGACGTAGTCGCGCGTGCGTTGGCTCCGCTGGAGAGACTCGCTCTCGAACACCTTCTTGATCGCGAGATGGATCTGGCTCGGGTTGACCGGCTTCGTCAGGTAGTCGGCGATCTGGCGGCCGAGCGCCATGTTCATCAGGTTCTCTTCCTCGCTCTTCGTGATCATGATCACGGGGAGCTGAGGGTGCTTCTCCTTGAGCGCCTCCAAGGTCGCGAGCCCGCCCATTCCGGGCATCATCTCGTCGAGGAGGACGACGTCGAACCGCTCCTGGTCCGCCTTCTCGAGTGCGTCTTCCCCGTTCGAGACCGGCTGGACCTCATACCCCTTTCCCTTGAGGTAGAGGATGTGGGGCCGGAGCATGTCGATCTCGTCGTCTGCCCAGAGGATCCGTTGCGCTTTCACACCGTTCACGTAGAACTCCCTTCGCTCCGAGGAGGGTACGGAAGCCGTCTCCGGGGTGAAAGCGGGAAGTCGCGCGCCCTCCGGAAGTCGGGAAACAGAGGGCGGCGCGCGCGGATTCCGGCCCCGCTAGCGGAGCCGGAACCGTTCCAGCATCTGGTCGAGCGACTCGGCCTGCTTGAAGAGTTGCTCCGCGGATGACGCCGCTTCCTCGGCCGCAGCCGAACTGCGGGCCGTCACCGAATCGATCTGGCCGAGGTTCGCGCTGAGCTCCGTGATCCCCGCGGCCTGTTCGACCGTCGCCGCCGCGATCTGCGCAACCAGCTCCGAGGCCTCCTTGACCCCGCTCGCGATCGTCTCGAGCGCGACCGTCGTCTCGTCGGCGATGGACCGGCCGTTCGCGACCCGCTCGAGCGAGCCCCGGATGAGTCCGGAAGTCTCGTGGGCCGCGGCCGCGCTCCGGGCGGCCAGACTCCGCACCTCCTCGGCGACCACGGCGAAACTCCGACCGTGCTCCCCGGCCCGGGCCGCCTCGATGGCGGCGTTGAGCGCGAGGAGGTTCGTCTGCTCGGCGATCTCGTCGATGGCCTCGATGATCTTCGCCATCTGCTCGCTGGACTGCGAGATCTCCGCCATGGCCGCGTTGAGCGCCTGCATCCGGTCCGCGCCCTGCTGGGCGGCCTCGAATGCGTGCCGCGAGACCTCGTCCGCGCGGCGCGCAGACTGCGCGTTGAGTTCGACCTGCGCGCTGAGCTCGGTCGTGGCCGAGGACATCTCTTCGAGCGATGCGGCCTGCTCGGTCGCGCTCCTCGCGGTGTCCGCACTCGCCGCGCGGATCTCGGAGGAGCTCGTCGCGACCATCTTGGCCGCTTCCTTCACGCCACCGAGGAGTTCGCTCAGGCTGTAGCCCATCTTCCGGAGCGCATGCCCGAAGTGGTCGCGGTCGGAAACCACCTCCGCCTCCGCGGTCAGGTCCCCGTCCGCGATCGTATCGGCCACGGTGGCCTTGCGCTCGAGGCCGTCCGCCATGATGTCGAGTGCCTTCCCGAGCCGTGCGACTTCGTCCGTGCCCTCCATGCCCAGCCGGCAGGACAGGTCGCCGAGCGCGATCTGGTCGGCCATGTCCACGGCGCGGAGTACCGGCACCGACACCTTCGCGCTCGAGTAGAGCCCGAGGCCGACGGCGGCTCCCCCGGCGAGGAACGCGACGAGACCGAGCAGCATCAGGTTCCGCTTCCCGTCTTCCGCGATGTGGCGGGGGGCGGCTTCGAACTCGTCGATGTAGGAGCTCGCGCCGATGATCCAGTCCCAGGGTTCGTAGTAGATGCATCGGGCGACCTTCATCCGTGCTTCCGTGTCGCCCTCGTTCTTCCAGGGGTAGTACTGGACGAAGACCTCTTCCGGAGCCGAAGCGTTCGCCTTCTCCACGATCTCGCGGATGAAGTGGACGCCGTCGGAGTCCTTGGCGTCCCAGATGTTCTCTCCGTCGCGCTTGCCGTCCTTGGAGACGACGTAGTTGCCCTTGCTGTCGAGGACGTAGACGTACCCGGTCTCCGCGATCTGGATGTCCATGACCGCCTGGCGAAGTACTCGGTTCGACTCCGCCGACAAGACGTCCCCGTCTCCCAAGGTCGATTGCTGGACTCGCAGAGCGCGTAGACGCTCTCGGCGATCTGGTCGAGGTTCTCGAAGTTGATCCTGCGACACTCGTCGCCTGCGACCTGGACGGCATCGCGTTGCTGGTGGAGCACCAGAAAGAACACGAGCACCAGGGGCACGATGGACTGGACCAGACCGGTCAGGATCAGCTTTGCGCGAAGCGAACGAAGCATGGCACCCCCCTGGGGATCATCCCGGAACGAGGGGCGGGAAACCCCTTTCGCTGGGACGCTCATCCCCACCTTCGCGAATCGACTCGCACACTCCTCATCTGTAGTGGCATCTGTCTTGCTCGTTGGCACGAGCTTGCCAGCTAGGCAAACCTTTCCTACCCTCTGGATGTCACGCGCAGGGTCGATGGCGTCGAGGAACGGGGTTGGTGTCGAGGAGGATGAGCATGCTGACCCCGAGCCGTCCCAACTCCGGCCCGCCACGGGGCCACGGACGCGTCGGTGGCCCCGCCGGCCCGACCCGCCCCACCATCGTTCGCCACGCGGCCGGGCGGGCCGGGCTCTTTCGTCCCGTCGAGCTGCTGCTCGTAGCCTGGCTGTCACTCGTCGGCGCGTCCTGCGGTGACGAATCCACTCCCCCTCCTCCCGATCCGTCCGGCGCCTGCTGCACCGACGACGGGTGCCGGATCCTCTCCTCGAGCGAGTGCTTCGAACGGGGGGTGTTCCTGGGAGACGGGTCGACCTGCGACCCGCCCGCCTGCATCCCGACCGGCGCCTGCTGCGAAGTGGGCGTGTGCACGCTCGTGCTCCAGGAGGAATGCGCGCTTCCCGGCGTCTACCAAGGGGACGACACCGTCTGCATCCCGAACCCGTGTCCGGAGACCGGCGCCTGCTGTCTCGGGGCGGAGTGCGCGGAACTCACCCGGGAGGACTGTGGGGTCCAGGAGGGCGACTACTGGGGCGACGGCACGCGCTGCGTGGTCGAGCCCGACACGACCGAGGGCCCGAATGCGCGTGGCGTGCTACTACTCCACTACGCGGAAGGTGTCACCGGTTCGGATGCCGGCCGTTCCTGCCGGATCGGGATCGACCAGTGTGACGAGATCGTGACGGAAGCGCCGGCGGACGCACCCGTCTTGCTCGCCGTGTTCGCCGCCTTCCCGCCGTCGGCCACGCCCGACGTCGGCGCGATCCGCTTCGGCATCATCCACGGAATCGAGATCACGAGCTGGTTCACGTGCGCTCCGTTCGAGGAGTTCACGTCCGCCTGGCCCGGTTCTTCGAGCGGACTCGTCGCGACGTGGGACGCCTCCCCCCAAACCGACCGGTTCTTCCCGGTCTGCTGGTTCGAGGGATACAGCTCGGAGGGGGTGTTCGACCTCGTGGCTCACCCGGAACTGGGACCGGCGGGATTCTTCGGCGGGATGTCTCCAACGAGCTTCGAACCCGCGGCGGCTCTGGGAAGGCTGGGGTTCGGCACGGAGTCGGGACGACGCTTCTGCCCGTGCCGTTAGCGGTCTAGGTCGGGATGGTGGGATGCCCACGGGCGCCCGCTCGGCGCCTCGCGCGGGTCTAGGTCGGGAAGGAGATCGCCATGGTCGTGCCGCGTCCGGGCGCGCTCTTCTCCACCCAGATCCGGCCGCCGTGGTAGTCCTCGACGATCCGCTTCGCGAGCGTGAGGCCGAGCCCCCATCCGCGCGCCTTGGTCGTGAAACCCGGAGAGAAGATCTGCCGGACTTCCTTCGATGTCATCCCGCGGCCACGATCCGTGATCCGGATCATCACCGACTCGATGTCCTTCCGGTACACGACGTCGACCTCGATCGCGCCGCGATCCCCTTCCGTCGCGTCCACGCCGTTCTTCAGGACGTTCTCGACCACCCACTCGATCAGTTCCTTGTTGATGCTGACCGGAGGCACGAGGTCGTAGCGCTCACGGATCTCGATGTCCTTACCAAGGTGGGGCGTGCGGCGACGGAAGTACCGCACGGCTTCCGAAACGATCGGAGCGACGTCCGCGATCTCGAGGCGTGGCATGGAGCCGACCTGGCCGAACCGGTTCGCCACCTTCTGGAGACGTTCGGAATCCGACTCCATCTCGTCGAGCATCTCGGAGAAGAACTCGCGGTCGAGTTCGACCCGATCCGCCTTGTCGTCCACTTCGAGCTGACGCTCCCGCATGAGTTCGATCCAGCCGAGGAGCGACGAGATCGGGGTCCCGAGCTGATGCGCGGTCTCTTTGGCCAGGCCGATCCAGATGGCCCGCTGCTCGCTCGTCTTGATGCTGCGGTAGCCGACGAGGGCGAGCGTGAGGAAGAGGAGGATGCCGCCGATCTGGACGAACGGCAGGATGCGGAGCTCGCGGGCGAGCGAGGACTCTCCATAGTAGACGTAGCCGAACGGCTCGTCTTCCCCCGGGCGCTTGATCACGACGGGCGGATTCGCCTCCGCGAACTCGTCGCGGATCTTGAGCAGCTCCGCGAGCGGCCCCACCCTGGGCGGATTCTCGGGATCCATCTCCGCGATCGTCTCGACCGGGATGTCCCCGATCTTCCGGTCGGAGAGACGCCAGACGAACGGACGCCCGTCCGCGTCGGTCAGCACGACCGGAAAGTCGGCTTTGGCCACGACCTCCTTGTAGATCCGGCTGACCTGTTCGTTCTCGATGGCGGGAAGGATCGCTTCGGCCGTGAACTCCGCGAAGAGCGTCGCCATGCTCCGCGACTGCGCGTTGAGCTTCCGCACCTGCCGCGTCGTGTAGAAGACGCCGGCCGCCACCAGGATCAGCGTCCCGAAGAGCAGGTACGTCTTGAGGAGGAACGGAAGGTTGCGTCGCGACATGGTCTAGCGACTCACTTCCGGGATCGGACGCGCACGTCGTTTCCTCGTCCCCGGAATCGGGTCGAGACAGGATGGAACCCGACCAGAGATCACGCCCCCTTCCCCTCCGGGGTGAACTCTTCGAGACCTCCGAGATACGGCCGCAGCACCGTGGGTACGCGCACCGTTCCGTTCTCCGTCTGGTAGTTGTCGAGAATGGCGACGACGATCCGCGGCAACGCCAGCGCCGAGCCGTTGAGCGTGTGCGGATAGACGAGCTTGTTCTCCGCGTTCCGCCAGCGGAGGTTCATCCGCCGCGACTGGAAGTCCTCGAAGTTGCTGCACGACGACACTTCGAGCCAGCGCTCCTCGCTCGGCGCCCACACTTCGAGGTCGTGGCACTTCGCGGCCGCGAAAGAGAGATCGCCCGACGCGAGCGTGAGGATCCGGTACGGCAGTTCGAGCGACTGGAGGAGCGACTCCGCGATCCCCACGAGCGACTCGAGTTCGTCGTAGGACGTCTCGGGATCGACCACCTTCACCGCCTCGACCTTGTCGAACTGGTGCACGCGAACGAGACCGCGCGTCTCCTTCCCGTACGTCCCCGCCTCGCGACGGAAGCAGGGCGAGTATCCCATCCGGTAGAGCGGAAGCATGTCGTGCGAGAGCTGGTCTCCCGCGAAGAGGTTCGTGATCGAGACTTCGGCCGTCGGAATGAGGAAGAGATCGTCCGGGTCCGTCCGGTACATGTCCTCTTCCAACTTCGGGATCTGACCCGTGCCGTACATGGTCTCGCGCTTCACGATGTAGGGAGTCGACACCTCGACGAAGCCGTACTTCTCGCGGTTGTGATCGAGGAAGTACTGGATCAGCGCGCGTTCGAGACGTGCACCCCATCCCGTGAAGACGGCGAATCCGGAACCGGAGATCTTGGAAGCGCTCGCGAAGTCGAGGAGACCGAGCCTCTCTCCGATCTCGAAGTGCGGCTTCCGCCAGGGTGCGGCCGGCTTCGGTTCTCCCCAGGTGCGGGTGACGACGTTGTCCGCCTCCCCGCCGATCGGAACCGACTCGTGCGGGAGGTTCGGGAGCCAGCGCAGACGCTCGGAGAGGGCCGTCTCGACCTCTTTGTGCTCCTGGTCGAGTTCCTTGATCTCCTTGGAGAGCTCGGCGAGTTCGGCTTTGAGGGCGGTGATGTCCTCCCCCGCCTTCATCCTCTGGGGGATCTCCTTCGAGCCCTTGTTGCTCTCCGCCTTCTTCACCTCGACGATGCCCAGGATCTCGCGCACGCGCGCGTCGAGCTTCAGGATCTCGTCGAGATCGACCTGCGTCTTCTTCGCTTCGAGACCGCGCCGCACCAGGTCTGGCTCGGTCCGAATCCGCTTGATGTCGAGCATCCGCCCCTCTCGAAACTCGTCCCCCCCGGGACGCGGAAGTCCTTGTCTCACACCTCTGTCGAGATCCGCCAAGCTAGCACACGCGCCCGAAACGGTCAAACGGAGGGGTCAGATGAGACGGGAAACGACGGCGAGGAGTGCGCTCACACACAGCACGAACAGGAATGTGGGCACATCCCCGATCCGGCGTGCGAGCAGATGTGTGGTGTGATCCCTCCCACCGACCCAGGGCGGTGTTCTCCGCGCGAGCCGGGACACCACCACGAAGCCGAGATCCAGGAGGGGCCAGGCGAACGGAAGGGCGATCGCGGCGAGTGAGCGGGGCGAACCGGCCCGAAGGAGCGCGGCTCCGAGGAGCCCGGCCACGAGGAGGCCGACTGCCTGGCTCCCCCCGTTGCCGAGGAACGACCGCGCGGGAGGGTGGTTCCAGGCGAGGAACCCGAGGGACGCGCTCGCGCCGACCAGCCCGAGGATCGCGAACTCGGAAGTCCCTGTCCCGAGCGCGAGGTGAAGAAGGCCGACCAGGGAGGCCGCTCCGACCACGCCGTCGAGATTGTCGAAGATCTGGAACGCGAGGTGGACGGCGGCGGCGAAGCCGAGCACGGTCAGGAACCAGACCGGATTGGAGTTCGCGGCCGAGACACTCGCGGTGGCCCGGCCGAGCATCGCGAGGGCCGCGTGCCCCGAAGCCGCCGGCGCGAATCCGCTCCAGGTTGGTCTCCAGGCATCGAAGTCCACCCAGAGGAGGGTGGCGCGGAGGAAGAGGCCGAGGAGAAGGAGCGCGGTCATCCCCTTGACGACGCCTGAAACCCTCCCCTGGTCGTCCAGGAGGCCGAGTACGAATGCGAGGAGGACGAGGCCCGCGCAGTAGACGCCGGTCCGCGTGTGGACGTAGGAAAGAAGCGCGGCGAAGACGACGCCCAGGGCCCAACCGGTGAGCCAACCAATGCCGCCGGTGCGTGGAACGGAACGCGAGCTGTGCCGGTCCTCCCGCGCGCGGTCGAGCCAGGCGCCGCGCGCGAGCCTACGGGTCCAGAGCGGGATGCTGGCCATGGTGAGGCCGGCCGCGACCACCACGACGGTGAGAAGCGGCGACCCCGGGCCGACGGGCGCAAAGAGCGGGGACGGGTTCAGTGCAGTCCTCGGGACGCATCCGGACCCACGGCGGACGGGGCCTGCGCCCCCGGCTCCCGCGGGGCTCTCTCGGCAGGACGCCCCCCGTGGGCAATTCCGTTCCGCCCTCCGGGCGCATCGGGAGCGTCCACGTCGCTCGCTCCGTCACGAGCGCGCACCCACTCCAGGTAGCGACCGAGGAGGTCCGCGAGAGACGTGAATCGGCGCGAACCCGTCACCTGCTCGAGCTTGGCGAGATCAGGGACGCGATGCGACGACTCTTCGAACCCGGGCCCATAGGCGTCGTCGAACGGAACGAACACGATCCTGGAAGACGAGCCGGTCAGCCCCCTGATCCGCTCCGCGAGATCCAGAACCGAGATCCGCTCGTTCGATCCGACGTTGAAGACCTCGCCGTTCGCGGCCGGGTCCGACTCGAGCCGAAGGACGTTCTCGACCACGTCACCGACGTAGGAGAAGCAGCGGGTCTGGGACCCGTCGCCATAGACCGTGATCGGATCCCCTGCCATCGCCTGTTCGAAGAACCGTGGGATCACCATCCCGTAGGTCGACATCTGCCGGGGGCCGCTCGTGTTGAAGCACCGCACGACCGTCACCGGAATCCCGTGCGAGTCGCCGGACCCGAGGGCCAGATACTCACCCGCGATCTTCCCCGCCGCGTAGGACCACCGCGGGGAGTTGGCCGGCCCGATCACGAACGTTCCGTCCTCCACGAGGGGAGCATCCCCACTCTTGCCGTAGACCTCGGAACTCGAGAAGTAGACGAGCCGTGGGCTCGGCGAGACCGAGCGGGCATAGCCGACCAGGGAGAGCACTCCCTCGAGGTTGTTCTCGAGGCAGGAGAGGGGCGCACGCGTCACCTCCCCGACTCCGACGGAGGCGGCGAGATGAAAGATGGTGGTACAACCGCGGGCTGCGTGGGCGAGCGTTCCGGCATCTCGGACGTCCCCCACCACGAGGTCGACGGTCCCCTCGCGGACGTGGGCCTCGATGTTGGCCTGCCGCCCGGTCGAGAGGTTGTCCAGAACCCGAACGGTTCGGCCCCTACGAACCAGTTCGTCGACGAGATGGGAGCCAATGAAACCAGCGCCGCCGGTCACCAGGACTAGAGACTTCAGAGCGCGTATCCTCATCCGGAGAACGGTGGGGAACCCGCGTTCGAGGCCAAAACGCCCCGAACGGATCGGTGCAATGCGGGGCCGTCGGCGGGTTCCGTCATCAGTCAGGCACAACGCTACGGAGTGCCCCTCCCGGGGTCAACTCGTTTTGCGTCCCCCACTTCCGTAAGACCGTCCCCGGGCCTCCATGCCCGAGGCGCTCCACGACGGTGGAGGACCTCCCGAGCCCCGGCTACTGGTCCTTCCGGGACCAGTCGTACGGCACGTCGTTGTCGTGCGGCGCGACCCGGTACTCGTCGGGATTCTCGTAGTCGTAGTGCTCGGTCGGGATGTTGAGCAGGATCCCCGTCTCCGTCCCGACCCCCTTCATGCCGTGGAGCACGAACTTCGGGATCCGGACGAGACAGGGGTTCTTCTCCCCGATGAAGAACTCGTTCACTTCGCCGTGCGTCGGAGACTCCTTGCGCCCGTCGTAGAGCACGACCTTGACCATGCCCTTGACGACGCAGAAGTGATCCGTCTGCTTCTCGTGGTAGTGCCAGCCCTTGACCACTCCCGGATAGACCGCGGTGATGTAGGCCTGGCCGAACTTCTCGTAGAAGCTGTCGTCGTTGCGGAGGATCTCCATGAGATACCCCCGCTCGTCGGCGAGCACGTTGAGTTTCTTGACGACGACTCCGTCGATCACGCAGCTCCACCCTTCTTCTTGGCCTTGCCGGCCTTCTTGGTGGCCTTCGCCTTGGAACCACCTGCGGTTCCGGCGGGCGCACCGTTCGAACCGCCGTCGAACCCACGGCCGACTCCGACGTACTGGAAGCCGGCGTCGCGCAGCTTGGCCGGATCGTAGATGTTGCGGCAGTCGACGACACACGCCTTCTTCAGCGACTTCTTGAGCGTGCCGAGGTCGAGCTGACGGAACTCGTTCCACTCGGTCGCGATGACGAGCGCGTCCGCGCCTCGGGCCGCCTCGTACGCGTCCTGGGCGAAGTCCACGTTCCGAAGCTCCACGGCCGCGGTCTCCATTGCGATCGGGTCGTAGGCCCGAACGGTCGCGCCCTTTTTCTGCATCGCCTTGATCAGTTCGAGCGCCACCGAGTCCCGCACGTCGTCGGTCTGCGGCTTGAACGAGAGCCCGAGCACCGCGATCGTCTTGCCCGCGAGATCACCGGTCAGGCTCTCGACCTTGGTGAGCATGCTCTGCCGCTGACGCTTGTTCACCGCGATGGTCGCGTTGACGATCGCGCTGGGGACGCCGAGCGCCTTGCTGAAATCGGCGAGCGCGAGCGTGTCCTTGGGGAAGCAGGAGCCACCGTAGCCCGGCCCGGCGTGAAGGAACTTGGGGCCGATCCGCCGGTCCTGTCCCATCGCCTTGGCCACGACCTTGACGTCCCCACCCACCGCCTCGCAGATGTTCGACATCTCGTTGATGAAGGAGATCTTCGTCGCGAGGAACGCGTTCGACGCGTACTTGATCAGCTCCGCGGTCTGGACGTTCGTCCGGACCATCGGCGTCTCGTTGAGATAGAGCGGGCGGTAGATCTCGGTGAGGATCTGTTCGGCCTTCTTCGACCACGTGCCGATGACGACGCGGTCCGGACGCATGAAGTCCTCGACGGCGGACCCTTCGCGGAGGAACTCCGGATTGCTCGCGACGTCGTAGGGAACGTTCTTCTTCCGCTCCTTGAGCACCTTCCCGATCAACTCGTGCACGTTCCGCCCGGTTCCGACCGGTACGGTGCTCTTCTGCACGACGAGCTTGTACGACGTCATGGTCTCGGCGATCATGCGCGCCGCTCCAAACACCTGCGAGAGGTCCGCTTCGCCGCCCTTGCCGGGAGGCGTTCCCACCGCGATGAAGATGGTGCGCGCACCCTTGATCGCTTTGGCGAGATCGGACGTGAATACGAGACGATCGTTGTCCACGTTGCGCTGCACGACCTCTCCCAGGGAGAACTCGTAGAACGGGATCTTGCCGTCCTTCAGCTTGGCGATCTTGCTCTCGTCGAGGTCTACGCAGGTGACATGGTTGCCGAAGTCGGCCAAACCCGCACCCGTCACCAGGCCGACATACCCCGTACCCAGAATCGCGATCTTCTCCATCGACTCCTCCGTAGTCCCCTCTGATACGAAAGCGTAAATGGTAGGCCGTTCGAACTCAGAGGTCAATCGAACGCCGGATTCAGGCGCTGTGGGGCCGGGGACGTGGCCACGTTCGGCCCGCCTTCCGGGCCGCTCAGCGCTCTGTTCCGTTCATCCTCTCGACCATCGTACGGGCCACCTGGGCGGGATCCTCGGCCCGAGTGATCGGGCGTCCCACCACGATCCAGTCTGCACCGCCGGCCACCGCTGCCTCGGGGGTGCCAACCGCGACCTGATCGCCCTTCTCCCCTTCCGGCAGCCGGATACCCGGACAAACGAGCACCGGCTTCGGTCCGTGCGCGGACCGGAGCGGGGCGGCCGCGTCCACCGGAGCGACCCATCCGTCCAGCCCTGCCCGAACCGCGTCTCCCGCGAGCGCGACCACGTCGTCCCACGGTCGCTCCGGATTCGGCGGAGCGAGGCTGGTGAGCCGGGTGACCCCGATGAGGAGAGGAGCGGCCCCGCCCGCGCGGCGCCGTTCCTCGGCCGCGGCCGAAACCGCCTCGAGAGCAGCAATACCCGCCGGCACATGGACCGTCGTCAGATCGACCCCATGCGCCGCCAGGCTACGGACCGCACTCGCCATGGTGTTCGGAATGTCGTGGAGTTTGAGGTCCAGAAAAATACGCTTCCTTCTCTCCCGGAGCGCGCCGAGAAAGGCCGGGCCTTCCGCATAGAAGAGTTCCATGCCGACCTTGTACCACCGCACTGCGTCCCCGAGTCGGTCGACCATCTCGAGCGCGGTCGTCCCATCCGGGAAGTCCAGTGCCACGATCAGCCGGTCGAGTGCCGTCTCCGGCCTTCGTGGCGCGCGATCGGTTGCTGCCTTTGTCATCGTCACTCCTTCTCGCGTCGAGCGGGCCCGCTCGGGTCCTGGTAGGAACCGATCAGTTCACGAACGTGAGTCCGTCCCTCCGCACGGAGGAAGTCCCGCAATCCATCTTGAATCTGGGCCGCAATGTCGGGGACGCGGAACGACGCCGTCCCGACCTGCACCGCGGACGCCCCGACGACCAGGAACTGGAGCGCGTCGTCCGTGGACGCGATGCCGCCGCATCCGACTACCGGGAGCGGCGTCGCGCGTACCGTCTCCCGTACTTTCGCGAGCGCGAGCGGACGGATGGCCGGCCCGGAGACCCCGCCGGTTCCGAGCGGGATGTGGCTCTGCCGCGTCCGCACGTCGATCGAGAGTCCGACGAACGTGTTCACCGCCGTGAACGCGTCGGCACCGGCATCGGCGCACGCCTTCGCGACGACGCCGATGTGGCTCACGTTCGGGCTCAGCTTCGTCCAGAGTGGGAGCTTCGTCACCTGACGCACAGCGCGAACGACCTCCGCGGCCGACTCGGGCCGCTGGCAGAACTCGATCCCGCCCTCCTTCACATTCGGGCACGAGACGTTGATCTCGTAGGCGACGATTCCCCCGGCGCCTTCCAGTCGCCCCACCGTCTCGACGAAGTCCTCGGCCTTCCGTCCGCCCACCGAGGCGATGATCGGCACACCGAGGGCACGGAGTTTCGGCAGCTTCTCCTCGCGGAACCGGTCGACTCCGACGTTCTGGAGGCCGATCGAGTTGATCAGTCCGGCCGGGGTCTCATGGAGCCGGAGCGGCTCGTTGCCGCGTCGCGGCTCCAGCGTGATCGTCTTCGTCACGATGCCACCCAGCTCCCGCGCCCGCGTCAGTTCCGGGGACTCGGATCCGTAGCCGAACGTGCCGGAGGCGACGAGAACCGGGGTCGGGAGCACGACGTCTCCCACCCGTACCGAGAGATCCAGCTCACCACTCATTCCCGCACCCCTTCCCAATCGACCCGCTCCGCGTCGAACACCGGACCGTCCACACACGCGAACCGGTAGTGGCCGAACTCGTCGCCTTCCTCGCCCGCTTCCTGCTTCACCGGCACCGCGCATCCGGCGCAGATTCCGAAGCCGCAGCCGAAGAGCGTCTCGAGCGAAACCTGCGCGGGAAAGCCGCGCGCGATCGCCCAGTCGGAGAGGGCGTGGAGCATCGGGTTCGGGCCGCACGAGTAGATCGCATCGTGTGCGGGAGCGATCCGCCCCGCCTCGAGGAGCGAATCGAGGAGTCCGAGGAGATGGCCGCGGAAGCCGACGGAACCGTCCTGCGTCGCGATCTCGACCGGATACGCGGGGTCTTCCAGTTCGTGCAGCTGGTCCGGGCCGCGCACGCCGAAGAGGAGGATCCCCTCGGGATGCGTCGCGCGGATCGCATCGCCGAGGGAAAGGAGCGGCGCGACCCCGCGTCCCCCTCCCACGAGGATCGGCCGACGTCCCGGAATCGGGCGGAACCCCCGCCCCAGCGGTCCCACGATCGAGACGTGCTCACCGGGGCGACCCGCCGCGAGCACGCGGGTCCCGTCCCCGACGGGAGCGAAGACGAGATGCAGGTGGAACTCCCCTCCCACCCGGCGGGTGCGGGCGATCGAGAACGGACGCCGGAGCACGAACGGGTCGGCCGGGCGGCAATCGACCTGGACGAACTGACCCGGTTCCGCCGGGCCCCAGTCGTCCGGCAGCCGGAAGACGATCTCGCGGATCTCCTTCGTCAGCGGATCGTTCCGGACGACCTCCGCGCTGACGATGCGGGGACTTGGGAGTGGCAACGAGGCCTCCTAGGACCGGAACGGGGGCCGCTCGGTCACGGTTCGAGGTGTCTCATGGGGGGCTCGGGCGTGGTCCCGGTGCTATCCGCATCCGCGGGTTCCGGAGACCCGGTGGTGTCCGCGTCCGCGGGCTCCGCGGACGGTCCGGACCCTTCGACGACCACCTCCAGACTGTCCGCGTCGGTCGACTCCGGACTCCCGGTCGAGGCGCCGGAAGGAACCTGGTCCGTCGAGTCGACCAGGGCCGGGGCGCGGCCCTGGCCTCCCGGCATCCGCGGGTCCGTGGGCCGGATCGGCCGGCCGAGCGAGTCGAGGGCCACGGGGACCGGCCGGCCCAGAGAATCGAGCGACGAGAAGCGTCGGGCGTCCCGAAGCTCGTCTCCGATCCTTCCCCGGCCGGGCGTATCCCACAGCATGGAGGTAGAGTCCGGGAGGATCGGCCGTCCCAGGGAGTCGACCGCCATCCCGGCGAACCGCCCGCCTCGGATCCTCTCCCGTTCGCGGAGCAGGTCGACTTCGGATCTCGGTGCGCCCTCCCCGTCGGCAGGCGATACGACCTCCGGCTCGGGTTCCGGCTCAGGTTCCGGCTCGGGTTCCGGTTCCGGCTCCACCAGGAGAGCCGACAGGCCGGTCGTGTCCGCGCCGGACTCCGCGAGAAGGTGGCTCGCGGACCGGGCCTGCGCGGACGCCGGATAGGCTTCGACAATGGCTCGGAGCTGGTCGTAACCCGTCTCGTCCGGAAGGTCGTCCTCCTGGAGATGGATCCAGGCCTCGGCGTAGGCGGCCCGAGGGGCGATTCTGGACTCGGGATACTGGTCGACGACCAGCTGGTACTGCTCGAGCGCCGCCGGAACGTCCTTCTTCGAGTAGTAGAAGAGCTCCGCGATCTGAAGTGCCGCCCCCGCGCGACGTTCCTCCCCTGTGTCCGATTCGGCCGACTCCTGCGAGGAGAGGGCGCGGAGCTTCCGGAGATCCGCGACCCGGTTTCGGGCCAGGTCGCGGAACGCAGGCCGGAGGTTCAGTCGGGCCGCTTCGTCGTAGGCCTTCTCCGCCGCGTCCAGCGAGTCCATGTAGGCCTCGTAGGTGTAGCCGATCTGGTACTGGGCTTCGTGCGTGTAGGGAGAGCCTTTGTGCTTCTCGAGGACGTCGCGGAGCACCTCGATCGCGAGTTCGGGACGCCCTTCGCGGTTGTAGGCCTGCGCGAGTCCGAGCCGGACGCGGGCGGGGTACTCGCTCCGGTCCCGTACGTTCACCTCCCCCTTGGGAAGCTGGGTGACGAGCCGGTCGATCGCTTCCTCGGCCCGCCCGAGCCGAACGAGAGACTCCGCCGCACGGAGCTGCGCTTCTTCGTAGCGGGACTGGTCCTTCGTCGTCTCGGCGAGCTCTTCGTACGCCGTGAGCGCGCTGTCGTAGCTCCCCGCCTCGAAGTAGAGACGACCGATCTCGAGAAGGCCGTCCTGTCCCCTACCGTCTTTGGGATAGGTATCGACCAACGTCCGGTACCGTCCGATCGCATCGGCGCGCTCCCCGGTCTTCTCCGCGGAGCTCGCGAGCGTGTAGAGGATGTCCGGCTTCTGCTCGAGCTTGGGGTCGGTCGCGAGCGCGTGGTCGAAGGCCGTCTCCATCTCGTCGTACCTGGCCCGCTGGTAGAGGGCCAGGCCCTTGACGTAGTAAGCCCGGGCCAGGAACTCGGAGTCCGGAAAGCCGGAGATGAATCCGTCCAACGTGACGAGAGCCGAGTCGTAGGCGGCCTTCCCGTAGTAGGACGCGCCCAGCAGGTAGACGGCATCGTCCGCCCAACGGCTGTCACCGTGGAAGTTGAGCACCTTCTTGCACTGGAGGATGGCGTCGTCGTAGCGACGAACTGCCTCCTGGGGGACGAGTTCGTTCGTCGTCCCCCCTACCGTCGGCGTCGTCCTCTCGGCCGTGAGCCGGATCCGCTCCGCCGCCGCGTAGTGCTTCTTCGCGAAGTAGAACGTGTTGAAGTAGGCGCACCCGGCCAGGAAGAGGACCAGGATCGGCGCCGAGCCGTGTCCCCACCGGGCGATCCGGGCCGTCCACCCGGCGCGGCGCGTCGGCGCCGCCACCGGTTCACGAACTTCCGAACCGCCGCGGCGTGAGCCCCGCCGGCCACCCAAGCCTCGCACTCGCAACGTCCTCTCGCTCAGCGCTGGTTCTCCCCGACTGCTACCGCCGACGTCCCTGTCCCACCCCGCTCGGACCCTACCGGTTCCTGAAACGTGACCGTCCCCATCGAGACGGTGAGGCGGACCGCGACCGGGAGGGACCATCCGACGAACGGACAGTTCCGCCCCCTCGACTCGAAGGTCTCCGCCTGGATCGTACGACGTGCGGCGAGATCGAGCACGGTGAGATCCGCACACTCGCCGACCGAGAGTGTCGGCACGGAAAGCCCGAGGATCTCCCGGGGCCGAGACGAAAGCGCCCGGACGAACGAGCCGAGCGCCCATCCCTCCTCCTCGACGAGGACGGCGTAGGCCGCCGAGACCGTGGACTCGAGCCCGGCGACCCCGAACGGCGCGCGGTCGAACTCCACGTCGGTGGCGACCCGCGTGTGCGGGAAGTGGTCGGAAACGATCACGTCGATCGTGCCGTCCATCACGCCGCGCCGGAGCGCGGCCCGATCCCGTTCCTCCCGGAGCGGAGGATTGCACTTGAACCGCGGGTCGTACTCGCGGAGAGCCTCGTCGGTGAACGTGAGGTGATGGGCGGTGACCTCGGCAGTCACCGCGAGCCCGCGCTCCTTGGCCCGCCGGATCATCTCGACCCCGCCCTCGCTCGACACGTGCTGCACGTGGACCCGGCAACCGGTGAGCGCCGCGATCGACAGGTTGCGCGCGAGTACGATCTCTTCGCACGCACTCGGGATCCCGCGGAGTCCGAGGGTGGTCGAGACGAATCCTTCGTGCATCACACCGCGCCCGCGGAGGTCCGCGTCGTCACAGTGGACGAGGACCGGGAGTCCGCACATCCGGGCGTACTCCATCCCTCTCCGCAGAACTTCACTCGACGCGGTGGCGTGACCATCGTCCGAGACCGCGACGGCACCCGTATCCGCCAGCTCCCACATCTCCGTGAGCTGCTTTCCGTCGAGCCCCTTCGTGATGGCCGCGACCGGGTGGACCTTGGTCCCACAGGTACCCCGCGTCCTCTCGTGGATCAGATCGATGACCGCGCGGGTGTCGTTCGGCGTCGGCGTGCTCGGCATCGCGGCGACGGCCGTGAACCCGCCGGCGGCGGCGGCGCGGGAACCGGACGCGATCGTCTCGGCGTCCTCGCCCCCGGGCTCACGCAGGTTGACGTGGAGGTCGAAGAGCCCGGGAACGACCGCCGCGCCCCCCAGGTCGAGTTCGGCGAGTCCGTTCCCGACCAGCTCTGGCCCGATGGCCGCGATCTTCCCGTCCTCGATCCGTACGTCACACGGCGACGGATCGATCGCGCCGTTCTCTCCGATTCTCCGTACGTTGCGGAGAAGCAAGTTCGCTTTCGTCTCGCTCATGTTCCTGCTCCTCCTACAGCGCCACCGGTTCGGGGATCTGCGCCGCGCCACTCGCCTGCCAGACGAGGAAGCAGACGGCCATGCGAACGGCGACTCCGTTCGCGACCTGCTCCAGGATCACGGACTCCGGCCCGTCGGCGACCTCCGAGTCCATCTCGACGCCGCGGTTGATCGGGCCCGGATGCATGACGAGGAGGTTCGGCGTGCTCTTCACGTGACGCTGCCCCAGGCCGAACTTGAGCGCGTACTCCCGGATCGATGGCAGGAACCCGCTCTCCATCCGCTCGAGCTGGAGCCGAAGGACGATGACGACGTCGCACGCCTCGAGCGCTTCATCGATCCGGTGCGTCACGCGGACGCCGAGCCGTTCGATGTCACGTGGCATGAGCGTCTGCGGACCGACGAGCGTGACGTTGGCGCCGAACTTCTTCAGCCCCCAGATGTTCGATCGGGCGACCCGGCTGTGCGCGATGTCGCCGACGATGGCGACGCGGAGCCCGTCCAGCTTCCCCTTGTGGTCACGCATCGTGTAGAGGTCGAGCAGCCCCTGCGTCGGGTGCTCGTGGAATCCGTCGCCCGCGTTGATCACGCACGCGTCGACGTTCCGCGCGAGGTAGTGCGGCGCGCCGGACGCTCCGTGCCGCAGCACGACCATGTCGACGGCCATCGCCTCGATGTTCCGCACCGTGTCCTTCAGCGTCTCACCCTTCGACACCGAAGAGCCGCTGGCGGAGAAGTTGATCACGTCCCCGGAGAGACGCTTCTCCGCGAGTTCGAAGGAGAGCCTCGTCCGGGTGGACGGCTCGAAGAACGTGTTGCAGATCGTGACTCCGCGGAGGCTCGGCACCTTCTTCACCTGCCGGCCGATGACTTCACGGAACGAGCTGGCCGTATCGAGGATGTGCTCGATCTCCTCCCGCGAGAGGTCTTCCAGCCCGAGCAGATGCTTCCGACGAAACGCGCCCTCGTTCATTCCGCCTCCCCACGCGGGATCTCGCGATCGAGCTCGTCGATCCGGATCCCGTCTTCTCCGTCGATCTCTTCCAGGTGGACATGGATCACTTCACGTCGGGACGTCGGCACGTTCTTGCCGACGTAGTCGGCGCGGATCGGGAGCTCCCGATGGCCGCGGTCGACCAGCACCGCGAGCTGGATCGCGCGCGGGCGTCCGAAGTCGATGATGGCGTCGAGCGCGGCACGAACGGTCCGGCCGGTGAAGAGCACGTCGTCGACCAGGACTACGATCTTGTCGTCGAGGTTGTACGGAATCTCGGTGGGACGGGCCACCGGCTGCTGCGCCACCTTCTGGAGGTCGTCGCGGTAGAACGTGATGTCCAGGATGCCGAGTGGGACGGTCGCGCCCTCGAAGTTCTTGATGTTCTCCTGGACCCGCTCCGCCAGAGGCACGCCGCGACGCCGGATGCCGATCAGGACGACTTCGTCGATCCCCCGGTTGCGCTCGACGATCTCGTGGGAGATGCGGACGATCGCCCGCCGCATCTCGTCGGCGTTGACGATGAAGGCCTTGTGCTTGAAGTTCATGTAGACCTCCGACGCGAGGAACGGATCCACGACCCTGTCGTGCACGATTCCGCCCGAAACGTGGTAAGGAAAGGGCGCACGCAGCGGCGGAGCGCGGTGCTGCCTCTGGGTAGGCTCATCTCGAGAGGCTCCTTTCTGGTCTCGCGGGACCAGATTAAAGGCGGAAGCCGGTGTGCGTTCGTCTCGAACGCTCGCGGGAAGGTAGCAGCTGCCCCCAGGCGGGTGCCAGCGGGAAGATGGAGTCACCCGAACCCGTTGGGCGGGGCCGGTCAGCGGCTGCGGATCGTGGCGATCGACGCGACGACGGCGTCCTCGATATCGGGCAGACTCACGGCCGGCAGCAGGTAGTCGACCTGGAGCCGCGCCCCCTTCCTCGTACGAAGGACGACGCGATCGTTCCGGAAGCTCCCGGACTCGATCCGGACGAAGAGCAGTTCCTGCCCGGCGAACTCCAGCCGATCCTGGAGGAAGCGCGTCCCGACCGCCTTGCTCTCCGCCGCGGCAACGTAGCCGGCGACCCAGGCCTCCTCGTCCACCGGTTCCGTCTCCGGAGCGAACTCACCGACGAAGATGCGCGCCTCCGTCCCCGGGACCGCGAAGATCATGCGCGGAAGCGTGAAGTAGGGACCGTCCGAACCGGGGGTCTGGGCGAGGGCCCGCCTCGCCTGCTCGACGAAGTTGTCCGCGGCCCGCTCGAAGACGACCGGCGGACGGAACTCGAACCCGACCTCGTCGTCGGACTGGACCGACCCGAGGAGGCGCAGGAGCTCGGGCGTCAGAAGCCCGGCATCGTCCCCACCCGGGACCGTGCCGGTCGCGCCCTGGAGTTCACCGGCCCCGCCGGCCGGACCGGATCCCGGGGCGGCGCCATCACCGGGGGCCGAACCGGTCGTCTCGGGAGTCGGGGTCGCCCCACCGGATCCGGAGTCGCCCTTCGGACTCTCCTTCCCGCAGCCGACCGAGGCGAGGAGGAAGAGGGAGCCGAGCAGTAGCGCGAGGTTCCGCGCGCCGGACGCGCGGACGCGCGGTGAGGAGTTCGTTCCCGTCGTGGTCCGGTTCGTTCGTGTCACGTTCATGGTCGGCAGGATGTGGGAACCACGACGCCCGCGTCAAGAGAGCCGGATCGATCAGCCGTGCGTGCGGAGGCTCCGGAGCCCACGGTAGCGTTCGACATGGAAGTGGAGAAAACTCTCGACGATCTGCTCCAGCGCCTCGCCCCAGCGGAACTCGGCCTCCTGTCGGCGCTCGTCCATCCCCTCGTCCATGGAAGCCCGGTACCGCTCTCCCGATTCCCCGCCCACTCCAGCCTCTAGCCGTTCGGCCGACTCCTCGCCCACTCCGACCCGCGGCCGTTCGAGCGACTCGTCACGCACCGCCGCCGGCAGTCGTTCGAGCAGAGCCGCACCGGGCCCCGCACCCCCCGGCTCACTCCGGACCATCGAGCGGATCCGGAGCAGGGCGCGGACGGTGAGCGGATACCCCGACTCGACGAGGCGCGCGCACTCCGCGCAGAGCGCGCCCCCTTCGCTCGGACGGAACAGCCAGATCTCTCCCTGCCCCGAGGGATCGAGCGGAGCGTACACGGCCTCGTCGAGAGACCGGTCACAGTGGAGACAACCGTCGAGGAGGAGCGCGTACCCGAGAATGGAAGCGGCGCGCAGTTGGAAGGCGCGGAACACCTCGTTCACACGGGACCGACGGACCGTCTCGATCCTCGCGAGCACACGCAGCACGAGCGAGTAGAGCGGCGGCGACGGCTCTTCTTCGAGCAGCATGCGGTCCACGAACTCGACCACGGCCGACCCGTAGACGAACCGAAACGGCTCACGCGCGAGGGCCGAGTGCGGCTCGATCACGTCCCCACTCTTCAGCATCTGGAGGTTCCGGCCGGAGCGGAAGTAGACGACGAACTCGGACCGCGCGAAGAGTTCGAGGCTGGAGCCGAGCGGGCTGGTCGGTTCCCGCACGCCCTTGCCGATGACGGAGATCTTGCCGAGTTCGGCCGTGAGCAGCGTCGCGACCCGGCTGGTGTCTCCGTAGCGGAGGTTTCTCAGCACCAACCCGTCGGTACGCAGAATCTGAGAGGTCATCCCGAGCTCGCCTGAGGCGATGGACCGCCCTTCACGTCGGTCAGCGTCACCTGCACCCAGAGGATGCGCCGGTCCGTCGCCTCTTCCACCTCGAGGACGGCACGTCCCAGATCCACCTCGTCCCCGGACTGCGGGATCCGCCCGGTGTACTCGAGGATGAGGCCGGCGACGGTCTCGTAGTCGCCTTCGGGAAGGACCTCGCGAACCTCGTCGTTGAACTCCTCGATCTCACACGCCCCATCGACCCTGTAGACGCCCGGCTCGACGGGAAGGATCCGCCTCTTCACGACCTCGTGTTCACCGACGAGGTCTCCGATCAGCACTTCGAAGAGATCCTCCGCGGTCACGAGCCCGGCCGGGCTCCCGAACTCGTCGACCACGAGCGCGGCCTTCACTTCGGAGTTCCCGATCTCGCTGAGGAGGTCGAGCCCGCGCATCGTCTCGGGATAGATCGGCGCGGTCGCCGCGAGCTCGCTCACGGGGCGATCGATCTGGCCGGGCTTCGCCAGGTCGACCATGCGCACGAGCCCGAGGATGTGGTCGACCGACTCCGCGTGGACGGGATAGGTCGAGTGCTTCGCACCCCGCACCCGGGCGAGAGCGTCGCGCGGTGTTTCCTCCCCGGATAGCGCCATCACCTGTGATCGCGGAACCATGATCTCCTCGAGCGTGAGCGAGTCGAGTTCACGAACGGCCTCGAGCAGTGACACGGGACTCGTCGGTTCCTCGGACCGCATATCGTGGCTGGGCGTCGGCTCCGCCCGGCGGATCCGCGCACGCAACGCCTCGAAACCGAGGAGCAACCAGAGCGAGATTCCGCGCAGCGGCGCGAGCACCCAGAGTCCACCCCGAGGAAACGGCGTCCCCTCCCGCCGCCTGCCCAGCTCCAGGAGGAGCGCCGCGACCGGCCCGAGCGCGAGCGTCGTGAGCGCCGCGGTCCAGGGCGGCGCCGTCCGCCAGAACGCGCTCTTCAGCACCACCGCGAGCCCGAAGAACGCCCAGAGCCCGAGGTGGACCTCGATCGCGCGATGGAGACGCGAGCGTCGCTCTTCGTTCCCCGTCGTCGTCTCCCAACCGAGAAGCCAGACGACGAGGGCGGAGACCACCCAGACGAGGATCGCAATCGGCTGGATCGGGCTCATCCCCTCCCCCCTTCCGCTTCCTCGTCCTGAACGCCGCGGGAGACGGCCGAGCCCCGCACGGGAGCGCCACCCGCCGCACCGTCTCCGTTGCCGACCACGCCCGCGCCACTCTGGGACGCGGAGACGTCGGCGATGAAGTGGAAGACGTCCGTCAACGACACGATGCCGAGCGTGCGCCCGCGGACGTCCGCGACCGCGCCGAGCGTGACCCGGTTCCGCCTGAACTCCTCGAGGAGCCGGCGTGCCGAGAGTTTGCGCGGGACGCGGAGGAGACGGCGGAGATGGCGCCGCACCGGCTCCGAGCCCCGTCCTTCGAGGACGAGCGGCACGAGATCCTTCGCGTGCGCGATGCCGAGGATCCGATCGAGCGTGCCTTCCACGATCACGATCCGCGTCCGCGACGACCGACGCATCTCCTCGAGAACCTCTCCCGCGGTGAGCCCACCCTGCACCGTCAGAACATGGTCCCGATGCGTCATCAGTTCTTCGACCGAGGTGTCCTCCAAACCGAGCGCGCGCTGCAGCAGCTGCTCCGCCTCCGGCGAGAGAGGCTCCTCCCCGTTCGTCCCGTTCCCCTCGTCGACCTCGCCGATGTCGCCTTCACCCGATCGCCAACGGGACGGCCGGAGGAGAAGGCACCCCTCGACGATCACCATCCCGACGAAGAGCACGACGAGAAACGGCCCGTGTTCACTGAGGCCGCCGTCCGCGCGGCCGGCGTAGGCCCCGACCGCGATCCAGGCCGACGCCGACGCCGCCAGCATCATGACGTTCATCGGGCGCGGCTTCGCCCACCCGCGTGGCGCCACCGCGCGGATGAGGAACGGCGAGACGAGTCCCAGCGCGAGGAAGACCCAGACCATGCTCACCGTCGTCTGCTCCCCGGACTCGGCACCGTGCGCCCACCGGGCCGGGCGATGAGCAGCCCGGGGCCGAGTCCCAGGGACTTCGCCCGACGCCGACAGACCCGCTCGCGAGCCACCATCCGCTTCCGCTCCTCCGCCTCCATGTGGTCATGTCCGAGCAGGTGCAACACTCCGTGAACGAGGAGCCGGACCAACTCTTCACCCGGATCGACGGCCTGCTCCCGCGCCTGGAGGATGCACTGTGGCAGGCTGACCGCGATGTCACCGAGAAACGGGCCGTCTCCGGGCTCCAGATCCACGGCGCCGACTCCGGGCGCACCGTGTGATTCTGCCGCCCCCCTCCTGGTTCCACCTGTTCCGCCGGGCCCACCCGGCCCGCCGGCTCCATCCAAACCGGGATCCTCCGGAAACGAGAGGACGTCCGTCGTGCGGTCCTTCCCGCGGAACTGCGCGTTCAGTTCCTTCATCGCCCGGTCTCCGCAGAAGAGGAGGCCGATCGAGGCGCCGGCAACGACGGACTCTGCCTCGAGGCAGCTCCGGAGCACTTCGCGCACGCCGGACCGGTCGACCTGGCCCGCGGCCGTTCGCACCGTGATCGGGAACCGGGCGGTGTCCTCCCGGACGCCGGATCGCTGCCCCGTGCTCACTCCGTCACCTCGTCCGCCAACATCTCGCCCCCTGTGGCCCGCGGTCTCTGCATCCAACTCCGACAGAGAGCCGTGATCTCACTCCGCACCGTACGGAGCTCGTCCAACGATATCCCGCTCCACTCCAGGTCCGCGAGCAGGTTGACCGGATCCAGCAATGTCTCGAGTTCCGCCTCCATCCCACCCCGCTCCCCGCTCCTTCCTTCCGGAAGGGCGCGGACGGCCCGATTCGCGATCAGGACGAGCCCGGACTCGGGGAAACTCGGTCGCGCACTCTCGGCACCGAGTTCGGTGCCGTGGTGCTCGGCGATCCCCTGCACCACCGCGCGCGGCAGCTTCGCCTCGCTCGCGAGCGCCACGCCTTCACGAACGTGCATCTCCCGGAGGAGATGGTGGCGATGCGCGGGAGGCGGGTCGCCACCATTCTCGGGGAAGTCGAGAGGACGCGCGAGCTTTCCGATGTCGTGCAGGTACCCGATGGCCCGAGCGAGCCGGCCGTCGGCGCCGATGGCACGGGCCGCCGCGTCCGCCAGGCTCGCCACCCGGACCGAGTGTGCGTACGTCCCCGGAGCTTCCGCCTGGAGACGCGCGAGGAGCGGTTGGTCGAGAGACGTGAGCTCCGCTGCGCCGAGCGGCGTGCTCCACCTCGCGCGCTGTTCGACCGACGCGACCGCGGCCCAGGCCAGGGCTCCGCCGAGAAGCGGGCCGAGCGTCGCCATGACGGCGTCGATCTGGAAGGTGCGACGCGCCGCGACGCCCGCGCCGAAGAGCGCGAGCAGAGTGGCCGCCTGGGCCGCCGCGGCGAGAACGGCGGAGCGGCCGAGGCCGGCGGGGCTCCGCGTCGGCACGAGCACCGCCACCGAGGAACCGAGCGCGAACACGACCCAGGCCGCGAAGCCTGCGCCCCCGGGAAGGGCGATGAGCGTCGCGAGGAGCCCCCCCGCGAGGAAGCCGGAGTCCCGTCCCAGGAGGAGCCGGGCCGTGAGCGCCGCCCCCGCGACCGGGAGGAGATACTGCGACAACCCTGCCCCGCGAAGGAGAAAGAAGACGACGAGCGCTCCCGCGACCACGATGGCGAACAGAGTCCGCTCCCCGAGCGCCCCCCGAGGCGGTCCGGGACGGTGGCGCCGCTGGATCCCGCCTTCGTCGAGCGGAAGCAGCACGAAGGCGAGCGCGATGAGGGCGGCCGCGAGGAGGGTCCGACTCGCCCGATCGACCACACCCGTCCACCGCTCGTGTCCCTCCCGGCCCTCCCCCTGCCAGAGGGCATAGGACTGGAGGGCCAGCGCGACCTCCGAGGTGACGACCTCGTTCGCCCCGACGATCTTCTCCCCCTTTCGGACGAAGCGACGATGCCGCGGCACCGCCGAGCCGGCTTCGTCGAGGAGCCTCTCCGTCTCCGCCTTCTGCCAGACCAGGTTCGGCGTGAAGATGTCGTCGACCAGCGCGAGGGTCGGCCCAACCGGGAGCCGACGGGATCTCGCGACCACCGCCGCTGAATCCCGCAGCGTGCTCGGCGTGAGGAGACGCGAGCAATCGACGTGGACCGGGTCTCCCGCTCCCAGGATCGTGACGGTCCGGAACGGCTCGAGATCGCGGCCCAGCGAGGCCGAGACGAGGCCGCGTCGTTCGACTTCGCCGCCGAGCTCGTCGAGCAGATCGAGAAGGCCGAGCCCCCTCTCTCCCAGAACGAGCGAGAGGCTGGTCTCCGGATCGTAGCCGAGGGTGAGTGAGTCGGGGCCGCTCGGGTCATACGTCGCCCGGAGGGTTTCGACCCGCGTGCGCAGGCTGAGGAGACGGTCACGGGAGGACACGCGCGCGCTGTCGCTCACCGCGAGGAGCGCCGGAATCTCACCGCGGAGCCGTCTCAGCTCTTCGTCGAACTCGGAGCGATCGCGGAGGACCGGGAAGTCGAACTCCGCCACCACGGCCCGGGGAGCGACGTCTCCGAGGGACCAGATCGGAGGTGCGTCTCCCGCGAGAGGAGGGAACAACGGCAAGAGCGCGAGGAGCACGAGGAGACCCCGTCCCCACTCACGGAACCGTTCTCGACCCGGATCCTTGGGCTCTCCCTGGCTCACGGGGACCTCCTGGTCGTCGCCGCCGAAACGCGCAAACGAAACCGAACGGTTTCGGTTTCCCTACCGATCCCCGTCCTGGTCGTCCTGGTCGTTCTGATCGCCGGAACCGCCCCGCCTGGCCCGTCCGCTCCGCCCGGGCGTCCCGAGACCGCTCTGGCCGCGTCCGTCCTCCTCGTTCCGTCGCCTGCCGGCGCCCTTCTTCCCGGCGCTCTGCTGACTCCGATCGAAGGCGAGGATGATGTCCCGGACGAGACGATGGCGGACGACGTCGGTCTCGTTGAAGTAGACGAACCGGATCGACTCGACTCCTTCGAGGATCCCCTGGATCCGCACCAGTCCCGACTCGGCGGGATCGTCGAGGTCGATCTGCGTGATGTCACCGGTGACGGCGGCCTTGGAGTTCGGGCCGAGCCGCGTGAGGAACATCTTCATCTGCGTGAGCGTGGCATTCTGCGCTTCGTCCAGGATGACGAACGCATTGCTGAGCGTGCGGCCCCGCATGTAAGCCAGCGGCACGACTTCGATGACCCCGAGCTGCATGAAGCGTTGCAGCTTCTCGAGCGAGATCATGTCGTTGAGCGCGTCGTAGAGCGGGCGGAGGTAGGGATCGACCTTCTCCTGGAGATCACCCGGCAGATAGCCGAGTCGCTCCCCCGCTTCAACCGCGGGCCGCGCCAGCACGATCCGGTCGACCCGCTTCTCCTTGAGGAGCCTCACCGCCACCGCCACGGCGAGGTAGGTCTTCCCCGGTCCGGCCGGGCCGATCCCGAAGACGACGTCACGTTGGAGGAGCGCTTCGACGTACTCGGCCTGCGTGAGAGTCCGTACCTTGACGACCTTCTTGTCGCCGAGCACGACGACCCCGTCCCCTTTCGGCGCCGCGGGCCGCGATTCATGGTCGGCGGCGGAGAAGAGGTACTCCAGATCCTCGGCCGTGATCGGGCTGCCCCGTCTGGCCCGATCGATCAGGATCCCGAGCACGTGGAGGGCCGCGGACACGCTCGATTCGTCCTCGCCCACCACCTGGAGTTCGCCGTTGCGGCTACTCAACCTGACCGCGAACCGGTCTTCGATGGCACGGAGGTTCGCGTCAGCCTGACCGAAGAGCGGAAGCGGATCGATGCCGTCGATCGAAATGACGGCGCGGTGCTCAGCTGAGTTCATCTGGGCGTCAGCGCCCTCCTCTTGGAATCGCTAGAACCGTCCCGACCGGCAGCGCGGCGTTCGGATCCGCGACCTTCGCCTTGTTGGCGTCGTAGATCTCCTCCCAACGGAGCGGATCGCCGTAGAGGATCTTCGCGATCGAGCGGAGCGTGTCGCCGTCCCGCGAGGTGTACTCGGTGAGCGACTTCCGCTTGAGGCGGAGTTCGCGCAGCTCGGAATTGACCTCGCGGATCTGCGCGGAGATCTCGATCGTGCGGGTCCGGAGCGTGTCGGCCATCACATCGAGGCTGTCGAGGCGACCGTTGTAGAGGTCGGCCTCTTCGCGGAGCTCTTCCAGGTAGTCTTCCATCGCTTCGCAGTACGCGTTCCGCTCCGAACCGGAGAGCTTCAGGATCTCCTCGTTCGTGTAGAACTGGCCTGCCCGCGGATCGCGCTCGAGAGCCTTCGCGACACCACTGGCCAGGATCGACAGGACGAACGCGGCCGCGAGGAGAAGCGGCGAGGCCCAGGTTCTGTTCCTCACTGGTTCCCTCCCTCTCCGAGGATCGACTCGAGTTCGTTCTTCTCCTCGACCAGCCGCTCGAGGCGGCCGAGAGAGACCTCCAAGTTGTTCTTGGAGCGACTCACGTCTTCGAGTTTGTCCTCATAGGCCCGCTTCGCCTGGTCTCGCTTCGATTCGGCGAGCTCGATCTGCGCGGGGATGATCATGCACGGTTTGACCTGCGCGCACCCGCTCACCAGCACGATCGCGCTGGCCGCGAGCAGGAGCCCGAACGGGGCGAACAAC
Source organism: Candidatus Eiseniibacteriota bacterium (assembly GCA_041390305.1). Taxonomy (GTDB): domain Bacteria; phylum Eisenbacteria; class RBG-16-71-46; order CAIMUX01; family CAIMUX01; genus JACKCR01. Next base: position 45,602 of record JAWKQE010000024.1, on the reverse strand, counting down.
TTCCTCGATCTCACGGTTTCCTCCTCCCAAAACATCGGCCGATGGTAGCACACCCCACCGTCAGGGGAAGCAGCCCGGGAACAGCCTACGGGAAACGAACTTCGGTCACGACGTAGGTCCCACCGGACCGGTCGTCACGAGTGATCTGGATGTATCCGTTCTCGGCCGCGTCCTCCAGGAGTTCGCTGAAGGTGCGGTAGCCGAACGCGCTCTCGTTGAAGCTCGGCCGCTTCCGCTTGATCGTGTCCTTGATCGCCGAGCTCCAGAGGATCTCTCGGTTCTCGCGGAGGAGCGCTTCGATCGAGTCGAGCAGGAGCTCGAACGCTTCCTGCTTCTCCTTGGAGAGCTTGCTCGCGCGGCCTCCCGCCTTGCCCGATCCGCTCGTTCGCTTCACCGGAGCGAGGTCCTCGTAATAGAGGAACTCGTCGCAGTTGTCGGCGAGGAGTTTGGACGTCGAGCCGGTGAGGCCGATCCCGATCGTGGTCTTGTTGTTCTCTTTGAGCTTCGAGACGAGCGGAGAGAAGTCGCTGTCTCCGGAGAAGATCACGAACGTGTCGAGGTGCTCTTTCGTGTAGCAGAGATCGAGCGCGTCGACGACGAGACGAACGTCGGCGGAGTTCTTCCCGGCCTGGCTCCGCTTCGGGATCTCGATCAGTTCGATACCGGACTCGTGCAGGTTCTCGCGGAACTCGGCGTACCGGGTCCAGTCGGCATAGGCGCGCTTGACGATGATCCGGCCCTTCTCGAGAAGACGGTCGAGGACCCAGGCCATCTCGAAGGCCTTTTTCTTCCCACCCTTCATTCCCAGGGCGATGTTCTCGAAGTCGATGAAGAGGGCGATTCTTGCCTCGGGTTGGTAGATCTCCGAGGGAGTGGACATTCTGATGACAGCTCCTTCCTGAGCCTCCGCCGAACCGGCAGGAGGTGATGTCGGGCGGGTCCGGGCCTAGCCCTCGTGTTCGACCCGCGGATTCGTCGTGGGTTCCCCTCCTTCTGTCTTGAAGGAGAAGAGCCAGGGTAGGAGCGACTCGAGGCGTGCCCCGAAGGCAACCCCGGCGCTCCCGCCGAGCAGGTCCGCAAACCAATCGTAGATGCTGGAATCCCGTCCGGGGATTCGGCTCTGGAACGCTTCGTCGCCGAGGCCGAGCAGCGCGATGAGAGCGAGCGTCGAGACGACCGCCTCCCGTCGTCCGCCCCCCGACATCCGAAGTGCACGATAGAGAAGGAATCCCAGGGCCGCATACTCGCCGAAGTGGAGGACCTTGTCCACTCGCGCAAAGGGCAGGTGGATCGAGCTGCCGGGGCGACTGGAGAAGAAGATCACGGTCGCCTCCAGGAGGAGGAACGGCAGCCAGGCGTAGAGAAACCGCATCCCGTGCCCCCTATCCGAGGGCGTCCTCCTCCTCGGTGAGTGCGGTGACGACCGCGTTGGGATCGGTGGCGCCCAGCACCCTCTCCTGGAGCCCACTGGAACAGAGAAGACGGGAGATCCTGGCCAGCACCCGGATGAAACCGCCCCGTTCCTCGGGCCCGGTCACGAGGAAGACGAGCCGGACGGGCTCGTGGTCGACCGACCCGAAATCGAGCGGCTGGCTCGGCCGCGCGATCGACACGGTGAGCGTCTTGGCCCCACCGGACTGCGCATGCGGGATGGCGACGCCGCGACCGATTCCGGTGCTCATCACCCGTTCCCTCTCGACGAGGGAACTCAGGACGGACGTACGGTCCGCCACGCGCCCTTGGGCCACGAGAGAGTCGACGAGTCGCTCCATGAGCTCCTCCTTCGTCTCCGCCTCGACCCCGAGATGAACGAACTCGGGTTGCACGAGTTCACTCAAACGGACCACGAGAGGTCCCTCCCGACAGAAAAGAAAAAACGGGTCGACCGTTCGATCGACCCGGACCGCGATGGAGGTTAGCAAAATAGGGCGAGTTGTCAAGGTTCCGGACGGCGCCCCGAGGGGGAGCGCCACAGACCTCAGCGACGCTACGCCCCGAGGCCGCAGGCGCCCCTGCTAGTGGGAGCGCCGCCGATCGAGCTGGAACCGCTCCAGCTTCCCTTGAGCCCCTTCCTCGAGAGCCCGAGCTCCGCGGCCGCCCGGCTCTTGTTCCAGCGATTGCGCCTGAGGGCCTGGAGGAGGATGTCCTTCTCCATCGCCTCGAGCCTGTCCTTGAGCGTCCCCGTCGACTCCCCGGTGGCTTCCGCCTCGAGAACCGCGCGGGGCAGTTGGTCCGGCCCGAGCACGCTACCGTCCTCGGCGAGGGTGACCGCGCGCCGTACGGCCTTCTCCAGCTCCCGCACGTTGCCCGGCCAGTCGTGGTTCCGGATCGCCTCGTGGAAGGCCGGAGACACCTCTCGGATGTCCCGGTCCATCTCCTGGGAGAACCGGTCGAGGAAGCAGTCGGTCAGGAGCAGGATGTCCTCGGGACGGTCCCGGAGCGCCGGAATCTGGATCGCGATGTCGTTGAGGCGATAGTAGAGGTCCTTGATGAAACGGCCTTCGTCGACTTCGGTTCTGAGGTCGGGGCAGCTCGTCGCGCACACGACCCGAACGTCGAGCGACCGGTAGCCGGTGTCCCCCACGGGGCGGATTTCACCTGAGTCGAGCATGTGGAGGAACCGCCGCTGGACAGCAAGGCCCGCCTTGTCGATCTCGTCGAGGAAGATCGTCCCGCCGTTCGCCTCTTCGAGGAGACCGATCCGGTCGGACATGGCACCCGTGAAAGCGCCCTTGCGGTGACCGAAGAGCTCGCTCTCGAGGAGCGTATCGGGGAGTGCGGCGCAGTCCACGGTCACGAACGGACGATCCCGCCGCGGGCTGATCCGGTGAATGGCCTGCGCGACCAGCTTCTTCCCCGTCCCCGTCTCGCCCTGGAGCAGGACGGAGAGATCACTCGCCGAAACGCGACGGACGAGGTCCAGGATCCCCAGCATCTGCGGGTCCTGGGTGATGATGTCCGCAACGTAGATCCCGTGCCGCAGCGACTCCATCGTCGCGGCGTCATCGTGCGCCGGTTCGGACGAAGTCCTCGGCACGGAGCGGGCGATCTGCTCCGCCAACACCGTCGCGTAGTCGAGCTCGATCCGACCGAAGCGGCGTCGGTCGCCGGTCCGCCGCTCGAGATGGAAGAGATGCGGAACGCCATGGATCCGCACCGGAATCGCGAGCGCACCGATCCGCTCTCCATCACACGACAGCTCGAGCGTCCGGGCCACCGTGGTGTCCGCGAGGCCAAGGACATGCGCTTCGATCGAACGCCGGCCCCCGAGCCGTCCCATGGACACCGAAGTGACGACGTCGAGAGGCCCGTCCGGATCCAGCGGGACCCGCCCGAGCAGAGCCCCCTCGGCACGGAGGGCCTCCGCGAGGAGGATCACCGACGCCCGGACCATCTCACTCGGCTGGGCATCCCACGCGAAGATCTCCTCCAACCGGCGGAGGACTCTGGCTCCGTCGATACCGAGTTCGGGCTCGGCGAGGAGATGCGCTTCCAACCGCTCGGCGACCTTCTGCGCCTCGGCGGCAACGCGCGGATCCACGTTCACGACGCGGTCCCGGATCGCCTCGAACCGCGCGGCGGCCTCCGCCATCCGTCCCGACTCGATCAGGCAGCGGATCGAACCGAGTTCGATCGTCTCCGCCCGCTGCGGGAACCCCATCCGCTGCCAGAGCTCGCGCGCCGCTTCGTACTGCGCGAAGGCGACCTTCGTGTCCCCGCCCGCGATCGCGGCCTGGGCCCGGTGGAAGCGGAGCTGCGCTTCGCGAGGGCGTTCGCCATGGACCGACGTGCGCCGAAGCTGCTCCTCGAACACCTTCTCGGCGGGTTCGACCCGCCCGAGCCCGAAGAGGAGACGCATCTCGAGACAACGGGCCCGATTCTCCTGCTCGCGGTCCTTCCGCTCCCGACTCGTGGCGCGCGCATCTTCGATGAGAGCGACCGCCTCTTCCCAGGAGGACTCGTCGAGCGCGATCTCGGCGTGCAGGAGCGCCGTCTCCACCACCATTCCCGGCGAGACGGACCGGGCTTCGGACCGGAGCTCCTCGAGGCGTCCGCGCACGAGTTCGTACTGACCACGCTGCACCTGGAGATGAGCCTCGGCGAGGCTGAGGAGGAACCGCTCCCTCTTCCCCACGGCTTCGGTGAGTCCGGCGCGACAGCGGGCGAGTTCCGCTTCCGCGCTCTTGAGGTCGCCGATCTCGCGATACCAACGCACCATGGCGAGGTGGGAACGGAACGCTCTCGCCGAGTTGCCGAGTTCGGCCGCGGACCGGAGCGCCGCGTCCATCTGCTCACGTGCCTCGGAGAACCGACCGACCATGAGGAGGGCGATGCCGAGGTTGTGATGGAGCGCACTGCGATCCTGGAACTCACCTTCGGTGGCGAGCAGGTAGTACGCCGCCTGGTAGTGCTCGAGCGCCCGCTGCCACTCGCAGCCGCGCTTGTGGACGTGACCGAGGTTGTTGTACGCGAACGCGAGGTTCGTCACATCGCCGGCGGACCGGAAGTACCGGAGGGCGGAACGGAAGTGAGTCCGAGCGAGGTCGATCTCACCGCCGTGGAGGACGATTCCACCCAGGAGGTTTTCGGCGGTCCCGAGATGCTCGCTCGGCCCGTGACGCAGACAGCTGAGGGAGGCGAGCCCTGCTTCCTGCGCTTCGGCCAGCTGGCCCAGAGCGAAGTGCGCGTTTCCGAGTTCCGTGAGACAGCGACCGAGCTCCACCCGCTCTTCCGGATCGAGGAGTTCGGGCTCGGTGTGCTCTGCCAGGATCGGAGCGAGGAACGCGACGATCTCGGCGTGCCGCCCGAGGTGCGACTGACAGTACGCAACGCGTCTCGCTATCGAGAGAACGAGATCGGACGGCGCGCGGTGCCAAACGCCGAGATACGTCGAGAGCGCCTGGCCGTGATCGCCGACGCTGCTGTACATGTCGCCGGTTGCGAGACGCCCGAGAACGGTCTCGCGTACCGAGTCGGTCCGTGATGCGGAATCTGTCGACTTGCGGATACGATCGTCCATCGTGCTACCCCTCCACGTTGGATTCGGCTCAAAGAGGCTCGCAGGCGAACCTCGACGAGGGCAGGACTCGTCAACCGGTTCAGAACCGGAGGCCGAGACGCTCCAACAGATGGGTCAGCCAATTGGAAACATCGATCGACACAGCGACATCGTCGACGAGACGATGCTCGGCAACGGAGTTCGGATCCCCGACGAGGGGACGCGCGCGGATGAGGACTTCCTCCTCGTCCTCGCCTTCACCGCCGTTCGGCGGCGGAGGCGGGCCATCGCCCTGCCAACCCCGGGGAGCCTGTTCGTATTCCGGCAGTGCGGCCAGAATGGGGGTCGCGACCCACGCGACGAGAGAAGCCGTGGCAACAACGGCCACGATCGAGTTCCTGTAGGAACGGCGCATGTTCGCCTCCTGACTTGGATCGACGATAGGATCCACTACCCCGGATAACCGAGAGTCTATAGATGCGTTCCGCGCCCCGTCAACGCCGTTCTCCCCTCCTTGAGACCCTCCCCCCGGGCGCGGTATCCTCGTAGTCGGCGCTGTTTCCCCAGGCAGACGTCGCCCGGCGGGGGCCGGCGACAGCCCGACTTGCCAACGCACCACGAGCCGACACCGAAGGGCCGAATCCACGTGAGACACCAGAGCCTCTCGTTCCAGGAGTTCTTGGAGCGCCTCTCGACCGACCCGGAGCTCTTCCCCGAGGAGAAGCGTCAGGTCGAGGCGATCCTCCGTGTCCGCGCCGGCAAACCCGACGGCGGACGATCGTCGACCGAGCACCTGGAACCCCTCCGGAAACTCGTCCGTGCTCTCGTGGCCCGGGGCTATTGGGAGGCGCCCGAGGGCGCGCTCTCCTCGACTGCGGACACCATCCTCGTGCGGGACCCGAACCGGCGCGTCCGGTTCCGGCTCCGGCTCCGTGCCGCGGGGCCCAAGGCCCCTGAGCGACTCCCCATGCCCGGCGTCGACGAGCGGGTCCTTCCCGCTCGGGTGACCCGAGCCATCCTCGCCTCCCCGAGCGAACTCGTCAGCTACGACCGGATCCTCAGCCCCCGGGAGATCATCACGAACCTCGAGAAGTTCCTCTCCGAGGTCGTGCCCGCGCACACGGTCCGGTTCCACCCGCTCGAGTTCGGCGCGGATCCGGGCCCTGGAGTCGACGGAGCGTCCGACCCGGCGGAGGACGGAGAGCCGGGTCCCGGCCCGGACGGGGAGTCAGGATCCGAGGACGCGCTTCCTTCCCCCCCACCTTCCCGACTGGGTCGGATCTACCTCGAGCTCGAGCAGCTGGAGGACGTCTCCCGCCGCCGCGACCACCTCTATCGGTGGACGTCGGTGGAGCACGGCGCGTCCCGCCTCGTTCTCGGTATGGGAGACGACTCGCTCGGCTGGAGAGGTGTCCTCGTTCTCGAAGGCGACACGGACTGGGACGCGGAGCGGATCGTGACGACGGTCTGGGTGGCGCAGCACTACGCGGAGCTCCTCTCCACCGTCATGCGGCTCGAGGGGCTCATCTTCTACGACTTCCTCACCGGAGTGTACAACCGGTCCTTCTACGAGGATCACATGGACCGGGAGCTCCAACTGGCGCGCCGTCGCCGGGAGTCCCTGGCCCTCCTCCTCGTCGACATCGACGACTTCAAGGCGTTCAACACCCGGCATGGATACGACGGTGGGGATCGCGTACTCGCGACCGTCGCGTGCGTGCTCAAGTCCGCGCTTCGCGGTACCGACACACTCGCCCGCTACGGAGGCGAGGAGTTCGTGGTGATCCTGGCGCCTCCGGTGAGCCAGGAAGAGGCGCTCCGGATCGCGGACCGTCTGCGGCAGGCCGTGGAACAGGAGGAGTTCCATCTCGAGGATCTCTCGGGAGGAACGGAGACGGCACAGGTCACCGTCTCGATCGGCGGCGCGCTCTACCCCACCCACGGGGAGACCCGGGAAGCGCTCTGGACCACCGCGAACCTCGAACTCCTGAGAGCGAAGAGGGACGGCAAGAACCAGGTGCTCTTCCCGGAGTGACCCGCGCGCGGCTCAGCGCACGCGGGCGATCCGGTCCACTTTCGTGACCTCGTTCCCACCCAGGGTCTTCATCACGAACTTGTAGAAATAGACCCCGTTCGCGACCTGATCACCGTCCAGGTCCCGACCATCCCAGTCCAGCGAGGAACGCCCCGCGTAGACCGGCCCGCTCCCGGTCCAGATCTTCCGGCCGCCGAGCGTGAACACCGTGACGTCGACGGACTCGACCAGGCCGCTCAGGCGGTAGACGAACGCGGTGGAATCGGTGAACGGGTTCGGGATGTTGACGGCATACTCGAGTTCCGCCTCGTCCGCGTTCGGAAGGAGCGACACCGTGCGATAGGCCGACTCCCCCTCCCGCGTCGAGACCGCGACCTGCAGCTCGAACCCTTCAGACGGCTGCTCGGTCAGCCAGCCGAACACGGTCCAGTTCCAGTCCTGGACGGCCCCTTCGGTCCCGGGAACGAACTCGTCGACCGTGAGCGGCACACCGTCCACGAGCAGTTGGATCTCCTCCGCGGACACGGGCACGGGCACGGACAGTTCGACCCTCAGCCGATCGCCGGGAATGACGATGTCGCCGTCGGAGAGATCGACGAAGGACGTGCCCTGGAGCCGAGCGAACGACGCTTCGTAGCGGACCGGGAAGGCCACGTTCCGCGTGCGTCCCGCGTGGTCCGTCGCACTGATCACGATGTCGTAGTCGTCGGCCGGAACGTCGAGCGACGTCTCGAAGTGGACCAACGCCCTTCGGTCGGTCTGGGCGTAGTCGGGATCCGGCATCACCTCGTAGGTGGAGGTGTCGGCGGGAACGCCCGCGACGGTCACTTCGACCGCATCGAGCGCGACCTCGTCGCGGAAGCGGACTTCGATCGTGACGTCGTCCGAGGCGGCCGAAGACCTGAGGTCGTCGTCACCCGACCACGGAACGCCATCGACCTCCACGACGTCGCTCCGTGGCGGCGCGAGGTCGACCGTCATGGTCGGGTCACCGAGGAGCACATAGGTCGCAACCATCCCCCTCCGACTCGTGTCGTTCGGGCTCTGATTCCGGGAGAACACCTTCCCCGAATCGATCATCTCCCCGAGGAGCCAGCGCGAGCTGCCGTCGGGCCCGGCCGGCGGGCTCTGGAACCAATGCTGGAAGAAGGGAACGAGAGGGAGGTCGTTGTCCGGAAGCCACTCGTAGGCGGTCGAGGCGATACCCGCGACGGCTCCGCGGCTTCGGTCCAGGAAGAGCATCCGCTCCGTCATCGAATCGCCACGTGTGAACGATTCCTCGTCGGGGGAGGCGAACTCCGCCATGTGGCAACCGAAGCCGAAGAAGATGAACGGCTTCCCCTCGTTCTGGAGGAGGGCCGAGTCGTGCACGAGGCGCGCGTCCGAGTCGAGCCACATCTCCTCGTGCCCCGCCTGCGCACGGTTCGCGTGGGACTGGATCACCCAGAAGAGGTTTCCCCGATCGAGCTTCTCCCGTAGCAGCTCCGGCACACCGATCTTGTCCCGAGCGTCGGCGGCGGTCTCAGGCCCGTCCTTCGCGGGAAACTCGATGATATCGAGGATCTCGCCGCCCGTGCCCACGCGGCAATACTGGTCCTCACACACCGTGGGAGGCGGATCTCCGATCGGCACGCAACGGCCGAGACAGGCGACCGAATCCAGGTACGCCGCGACGAAGAACGTGTCGACCACCACGTCGGAGAACCCACCGGCCTGCACCGCCCGCCTTGCTTCGCGGCACCCGTACCGGAAGACCGACTCCGAGCGCCTCGGCCAATCCCGATTCGGGTCCCCGCGGAACTGATACGGTTGGTCGTTGTCGATCCGGCTCGAGAACTCGTCGTCCGCGCTGAGGAGGATCCGGTTCCTCCAGGCCTGGGTGTCCGAGTACCTGTCGTACGCGATGATCTTCTCGACGAGGTTCGGTAGCTGGTCATCTTCCCCGGACAGGCTCCCGACAGGCAGCCGTCCGACCGACGCGTCGGGGTAGAGGTCGAAATCGTTCCCGGTGCCGACGAGATCGTCGACGAAGTAGTGATCGCACGCCACGAGCTGGAAGCCCAGGTCCGGGGAGAACGCATTCGAGAAGACGGTCTGGGTCGGTACGTAGTTCGGCGCACTCGTATTGAGCACCCCGGCCACGTCGAGGCTCGCGTCACCGACCAGCAGCACGAAGGACGGCGGCGCTTCACGGGTGCGGAACGAGTAACGGAGGAAGTTCCGGATCGCTTCGGGCCACACCCGTCCCCCGTTGAACTGGTCGTAGACGTCGCGCACCGACACGAGCTCCACGTCCCACCCCTGCGTCGTGCGATGGTCCACCCAGGGCTGCATTCCATCCAGGAAGTCCGGGTGACAGATGACGACGACGTCGGAACTCCGCGGCGCGGAGATGTCGACACCGGAAGTCTTCTCGATGGCCTTGGGCGGAAGCAGCGCGGAGATCCGGCCCATCGCCAGAGTCCGCTCCACGCCGGAGTCGCCGAGATCGAGCTGGACCCGGGCCACCCGGTTCGAACCAGACCCTGAGATCTGCGACGCGGCGATGTCGAGACGGACCGGCGTCACGGGGTCCGTGACGTCGAGGAGCACGAGATCGGTCCCACCGAATCCGGCGAAGTCCCACTGACGGGCGCCGGTCAGCCCATCGGTGTCGAAATCGATCCGATCGAAGTACGCCTTCGGGTTCCTTCGGTAGGTCCACTGGAACCAATCCACATACGCACCTGTGCGTCCCGACGCGGAGTTCATATAGAAGTCGTTGCCGCGCTCGCCGAGTTGCAGCCCCGTGAGATCGGTCCCCTCGAAGTGATACTCCTGGGCTCCCATGTCCCGCGCGACGGTCAGATCCGGGAACTCGATGGCGACACTCTCGGTCAGGCCGATCCGGACGGTGGCGAGAGGCTGCAACCGGTTTGCGAGCCGGTAGGCCTGCTGGACCCGGAGATCGAACGCAACGCCGCTCGCGTATCCCGGCAGGTCGAAGTGAATCGGATTCGACCCGGGGTCGGTGAACCACACGTAGTGGTCGTTCATGAGATGCTGGACGCCTTCCTCGAGCGGATACTGATCCTCCCCCAGGATCGACCAGAGGATGTGGTACTTCTCCTCCTCGAACCGTTTCGTCCATTCGCAGGTGGAAACGGAGGTGAGGTCGTTCCGGTTCAGCGTCGATGACCCCACGCCCATCCTCGCGCCGTCTTCGTCCCGAACGGTGAGGAAGTAGGAGTTCGTCCGGCCCGACCGACGCTCCCACGGCTCGAGTTCGATCCGGTCGAACATCATCACGCCGTAGAAGACGATCGTGTCTCCGGGGCCGAACTCACCGTCCGCGTTCGCGTCGACGACGTGGATCGGCGTTTCGTTCGTGTCCATCGTCGCGTCGGCCTCACGCCAGAACCGCTCCTCCATCACGACCCGTTCCTTGGGAACCGTCCCCAGGTCCCACCCCGCCGCGACCAAGGACTCATAGGTGATGCCGTAGATGTCGTTCGCGTCCACGTCGATCCGGAACTCCGAGGAACCGCCACCCCGCCGGGCCTGGGCCGAGGATGGGAGCGGCTCCGCGCGCGGCGCGAGCCGAACGAAGTTCGAGGCTTCGTCCCAGTTGAGGACGCTGCGCGCATACCGGCGCTCCCAGACTTCGTGGTCGCGCGGGATCCGAGCGGCTGCGTCCCTCGGCTCCGCCGCCTGAGGGAAGCGAACGCGGAAGGTCACCTCCTTCGCCACGAGCAGGCCGCCCCGGGTGGGGTCCCACCTCACGGGGTGGATGGAGACGGGCACGACCCGAAGGTGACGCATCTGCCCCGCCGAACCCAGCTCCGCCCAGCCCACCGGGCTCGTTCGGGCGAACAGCTCGCGCTCGGCCAGGTACTGGACGTCCTGCAGGGGGATCTCCCCGTCGGGATCGCTGATCGTGACGGTGGGCACTGGCTGCGGCCTGCGGCCCGGCTCGAAGTACGACTCGACGGACACCACCTCGAGAGTCGGTTGTGCGCCCTCGGGAATCCCGATCAGGACGCCGCGAACCGGGAGTTCGGGCGCCCCAACCTCTCCGCCGTTGGCCCAACCGTCGATGAGCACCTCCACGTCACCGTTCTCGGGGGTGGGGAGATAGTCGGGCGTCGGCACGGTGACACGGACCAAGACCTCGTCCTGGGTGGAACTCAGCAACTCCACGGGCTCGGCCTCCGCGCGGACGTCGAGCCCGATGGCTGCCATGAGGAGAACCAGGAAGGCGGTCAGGGGGAACTTCATCGTTCTGCTCCGATCCGGGCTCGACCCGGGAACTCCAAGCCAATGTGCGACAGCGCACTCGTCGGCCGAGGGTCGCACCCACGACGCGAGAGTGTCAAGGTTCCGGGGTGGGAGGGGTTCCCCATCGAGTTCGCCCGTCTGCGGAGACCAACCGGAAGGGCTGAACTCGGGTACCCGAGTCCCCCCATGGGGTTCCGCCGATGGCGACCAAAACGCCGCCCTTCTCGACCTCCCCGCTCTGTGATAGTCTTTCGACTTTGCCTTCATAGGATCCCTATGCCCAGATTGCACCTCTATTGGGAGTTCGCTCGCCCCTTCACCCTGATCGCTCCCGCGCTCGGGATGCTCTCGGGCGGCCTCACCGCGCTCGGCGCGGGACACCCTGTCCCGGTCACGCCGCACCGCATCCTCGACATCTTCCTGGGCACGCTGATGGCAGCCGTCCTCAACGGGGCTTCCAACGCGATCAACCAGATCTACGATCTCGAGGTCGACCGGGTGAACAAGCCAGGTCGACCGATCCCGTCCGGTCGGATGTCGATCCGCGAGGCCGGCTGGGTCACCCTGGTTCTCTACGCGATCGCCCTCGGACTCGCCGCACTGGTCGGTCTGGAGTGCTTCGTGATCGCCTCCGCGGCCGCACTCCTCACCGTCATCTACTCCGTTCCCCCGTTCCGTACGAAGGCGAACGCGATCCTCGCCAACCTCACGATCGCCATCCCCCGCGGCGTGCTCCTCAAGGTCGCGGGATGGTCGTCGGCCCGGAGTGTGCTCGACGCCCATGGAGAGGCCTGGTTCATCGGCATGATCTTCGGACTCTTCCTCCTCGGCGCCTCCACGACGAAGGACTTCGCGGACATGAAGGGCGATGAGGCGGGCGGCTGCATCACGCTCCCGATCAAGTACGGACCGCGCAAGGCGGCGTGGATGATCTCCCCCTTCTTCGTGTTCCCTTTCCTCCTGATCCCCGTCGGCGCATATACGGGACATCTCACCGGTGTGACCTGGATGCTCTACATCGTCGGATTTGGACTGGCCGCCTGGGGTGCCTACACCGTCTCCCTCATCCTGAGAGATCCGGACGCGCTCGCCCGCACCGAGAACCACGTATCCTGGCGCCACATGTACATGATGATGTTCGCGGCCCAGATCGCGTTCATGGCGTCCTACCTCCTCAAGTACGCGGGCTTCTAGCGTGACGGGACCGAGGGTCTACGTCCTGCTCGCCCTGGCCGCGGCACTCGGGACGTCTCTCGTGTTCGCCCGTTCGACCTGGCTTCTCCTCGTCGTCCAATCCGCGCTCGCCTATGCCGTCCTCTACTCGGATCTCCAGAGGTCGGACCTGGGGGCCGGCTTCCGTCACATGCTCTTCTGGGCCCTCTGCGTCTCGATCGCCACGATCCAGGTGACCATCCACTTCCCGGACGCGGCCGGCAGCACCATCCTCCGGGGAGAGATGTATCGCGAGGAAATGTTCCGCTACATCGAAACGGGGATCGGACCGGAAGGCACTCCCAGGCTGTTCCTGCCCCAGCACGCGCTCCACTACTCACTCACGCTCGTCATCTCCACCGTGAGTGGGGGCTTCGGCGGACTCTTCCTCGGAGCGATCCTCCTCGACTACATGAACTACTACGTCGGCTCCCTCGTGAGGCTGGGAGAGGTTCCATCCCTGGGGGCTCTGGTCGGATGGCCGATCTGGTCCTACGTGCGCGTGGCCGGGTTCATCGCGGGGGCGATCACGATGGCGCACCTCTTCTTCGCGCGCTTCCTCCGTCGCACCCGCTGGCGCCCCGATGCCTTCCGGCGGTTCCTCTACGCCAGCGTCGCGCTCTTCCTGCTCGACATCGTCCTCAAGTGGACGCTCGCACCGATGTGGCGCCAGTGGCTGGAGACCGCGCTCCTGGGCTGACCGTTCGGCCCGGAACTCACCACTGCAGTCTCGAGTGGAGCCCAAAGCCTCACCTGCCGGTTGACGCGGCGAACCCCGCCCGGGCTTCGCCCGCGCCCGCTACTCGTCGTCCAGATCGAGCGCGCGAATGGCGGCGAGGTCGATGTTCACCGGGTAGGTCTCCCTCGCCTTCTCCAGCATCTCCTTCTGGAGAGGCTCCACGCGTTCGTCCACCAACTGCACCTGGAGGTCGACGCGCACGTCCTCGAACGGGGCGACCTCGGCGGGGATGATCTCGATCACTTTCGCCACGGTGAACGTGTCCCCGACCGGGATCGGATCCGAGACGTCTCCGAGATCGAGCGCGAAGAGCACGTCGTCGAGAGCCGCGGACTGCCCCATCGTCATCGGTGGGGTTCCGGAGTCGCCCGTCGCCTGCACGTTCTCCTCCGGACCGAACTGGGCCGCGACTTCGGCCATCGGCATGCCGTTCCGCATCATCTCGGCCGCACGGGCGGCCGCGGCCGCGGTCTTCGAGTTGAAGGCGACGAAGCGGCGCGCCTCGGGGCTCGTGAACTCGGCGAGCCGACGCTGGTACTCGGCCTCCAGCTCCTCCCGACTCGGGATGTTCGGGTTCCGGAGCTGATTCCGGATGAGCTGCCGCCGGCGCACCTCCCGCTCCCGGGAGCGGAGCTCGAATCGCACTTCAGGAGCCTGGTCGAGCCCGCGCCGGTACGCTTCGGCCTGCTCCAGCCGCTCGAGGACGAGATCGCGGACCAGCTTCTCGACGTCGTCGCTCTTGTCGAACGTGGGCCAGGTCGGGATCGGGCTGCTCAGCAGCTGGTCGAAGACGAGAAGCGGCTGCACCTTCCCGTCTGGGTCGTACGTCGCGATGACGCGCGAGGTGTCGGCAGGCTGGACGGGAAGTCCGGTCCACGGGATCTGCCCGCGGCTGAGGAGGTACCCATCCTTCTCCTCCGTCGTCGGATCGCCGAGGATATCCGTGCCTCGTACGGCCGACTGGGTCTGCTCCCTCATGTGAATGGTCATCCAGGCGAGCTGGGCCGGGTCGATCCGGAAGTTCGCCCTCTCGAAGAGATCCCGCCGGTACCGCTCGACGGCCCGGGCGTTCTTGCGCATGGCGATCCCGGTTTCGAGCGCCCGGCGCTCCTCCTCGAGCGTTCCCCGGCTGTGGTTCGGCTCCTCCTCGAGGATCTGATACACGGCCCAGGCCGCCCCGCCCGAGATCGGCGCGCTGACCTCTCCCACGGGCGTCGCCCAGACCTCGTCACGCTCCAGCGGAGGTACGTCGGCATAGGAGAGCCAGCCGAGGTCTCCCCCGATCGGCCGGGTCCGCTCGTCGAGGGAAACCTGCTGCGCGACCCGGTCGAAGAGACCGCCTTCCGTCACCGCACGCCGGATCTCGTTCGCCTTCTGCTGCGACTCGACGATGATCCGGCGGACGTGGCGACGCGTCCCCTGCCGCTCGTAGGCCGCCGCCAGCTCCGCGTCGCTGATCTCCCGCGCCGAACCGTACTCGGCCACCCGAAGGAGCTCGATCATCCGGCGTTCCTTGAAGTCGACGATCCGGTCCTCTCTCGAGGGCTCGAGCTCCGTTTCGAGTTCGGTGAAGAGCTGTTCGTAGAGGAGCCCCTCCGCGAGATCCTCGGCGTACCGGATCCGGCCGGCCACGTCCCCCAGGAGGGAGGAGTCGGAAGCCGCTTCCTGGCGGAAGAGATAGCGGAACTCGTCCGCCTGGATCGTCTCGTCCCCGACGGTGATGACCACGGGGTTCGATTCCCCTCCGCAGGCCAGGAGCAGGGTCGCGAGGGCCAGAGCCGCCCACATCCGTATCATCATCTCTCCTCTCACGTTCTCCCATCTAGGGGCCGGGCGCGGCCCGTGGTACGCTCGCAGTTCGGGCCCGGAAGCCATGAGCATATCGCAGCTCGGGAGCGGGTCAAGAAACGGACTCTAAGCGCCGTAACGCTAAGGACAAACGTCGATTCTGCCTGGTCGGGGGGCCCAGCGCCCGCGGCCTGCGCCGAACGGGGCCAGAACCGAGGATCCAGCACTTGACCGCGACCGGACGAGAGAGCCTCTCCATCTTCTTCCCCGCGTACAACGACTGGGGGACGATCGCCACGATGGTGGCCGTGGCCCACCAGACGGCCCGGAAGCTCACCGACGACTTCGAGGTGATCGTGGTCAACGACGCGTCCCCGGACCACGTGCAGGACGTCCTCGAGGAGCTCAGAGGCCTCTACCCGGACACGCTCCGCGTGGTCGTCCATCCGCAGAACCGCGGGTACGGCGGCGCCCTCAAGAGCGGGTTCGCCGCGGCGACGAAGGACTGGGTGTTCTACACCGACGGCGACGCCCAGTACGACGTCCGCGAACTGGCTCTGCTCTGGGCCGAGCGCGAGGGGGTCGACCTGGTCAACGGGTTCAAGATCCGGAGATCCGACCCGTTCCACCGGATCGTGGTCGGGAAGGCCTACCACTACTTCACCCGCACGATCTTCCGCCTCCCGGTCAAGGACGTGGACTGCGACTTCCGGCTCATCCGCCGCACGGTCTTCGATCGGGTGCGGCTGGAGTACGACTCCGGGCTCATCTGCGTGGAACTGATGACACGGATCCACCGCGCTGGGTTCCGTATCGCCCAGGTTCCGGTCCACCATTTCCACCGGATGCACGGCGCGTCCCAGTTCTTCAACTTCCCGCGGGTCACCCGCGTGCTCTTCGGCATGCTCGGCTTCTGGTGGCGCGTGTTCGTGACCGAGCGCGGCCAGTTCGCCGCGCACGGCGAGGAGTCCTCGACATGACCGCACGCGTGGAAGACGCCACGCTCACCGAAGCCTTCCGCGGCAGGAAGGTGCTCGTCACCGGCGGCCTCGGCTTCCTCGGCTCGAGCCTCGCCCACCGCCTCGTCGCGGTCGGGGCCGAGGTCACCCTCGTCGACTCGCTCATCCCCGAGTACGGCGGCAACCTCGAGAACATCCGGGGGATCGAGAACCAGGTCCACGTCAACATCGCCGACGTCCGCGATCCGCACTCGATGAAGTACCTCGTGCAGGGACAGCAGTACCTCTTCAACCTCGCCGGGCAGGTCAGTCACATCGACTCGATGCGGGATCCGTTCACGGACCTCGAGATCAACTGTCGCGCCCAGCTCTCGATCCTCGAAGCGTGCCGGCAGAACAACCCCGAGATCCGGATCGTCTTCGCCGGCACTCGCCAGCAGTACGGTCGCCCGGACTATCTCCCGGTCGACGAGAAGCATCTCAGTCGCCCCGTCGACGTGAACGGCATCAACAAGATGGCCGGCGAGTGGTACCACATCCTCTACGCGAACACGTACGACATCCGGACGACTTCGCTCCGCCTCACGAACACGTACGGCCCGCGGATGCTGCTGAAGCACAACCGGCAGGGCTTCGTCCCCTGGTTCACGCGTCTCGCGCTCCTCGGTGAAGAGATCCAGATCTTCGGAGACGGCACGCAGCGCCGGGACTTCAACTACGTCGACGACGTGATCGACGCGCTCCTCCTCGTCGCGCCGGACGAGCGCACGTACGGCGAGATCTACAACCTCGGCGCGGACGAGATCGTCTCGCTCCTCGAGTTCACCGAACTCCTCATCTCCCTCGCGGGCAAGGGCAGCTTCCGGATCGTCCCGTTCCCCGAGGAGAGCAAGAAGATCGACATCGGCGACTACTACGGCAGCTTCGAGAAGATCCGGACCGAGATCGGCTGGTCACCGAAGGTGACCCTGGAAGAGGGAATCCGCCGCACGCTCGCCTACTACGCAAACCGCCTGGAGCCTTACCTGTCGTGAGTCAGACGCCCCCGCTCCTCCTGGTCTCCGACCTCCGCGCGCAGGTCGCGGCCCTCCGGCCGGAACTCGATGCCGCCATCTCCCGCGTTCTCGATCGCGGTTGGTTCGTGCTCGGCGAGGAGTGCTCGGAGTTCGAGATCGAATTCGCGGAGTACCTCGGCGCGCGCTACGCGATCGGGGTCGCGAACGGCACCGACGCGATCCACCTCGCCCTCCGTGCCCTCGGCGTCGGCCCCGGTGACAGCGTGCTGACCGCGCCGAACTCGGCCGTCCCGACCGCCTGCGGCATCGTGCAGTGTGGCGCCACTCCCTGCTTCGCGGACGTGGACATCGAGTACGGACTCCTCGACCCCACCTCCGTCGAACGCGAGCTGGACGGGCCGGAAGGCGAGAGCATCCGCGCGATCGTCGCCGTCCACCTCTACGGACGGACGCCCGCGATGGGGCCGCTCCTCGACCTGGCCAAGTCCCGCGGGATTCCCGTGATCGAAGACGCCGCCCAGGCGCACGGCGCGAGCTGGAAGGGACAGAACGCCGGCACGATCGGTGACCTCACGTGCTGGAGCTTCTACCCGAGCAAGAACCTCGGCGCACTCGGCGACGGCGGCGCCGTGAGCGGAATGCGTCCCGAGCTGGAGGCGCGGCTCCGCCACCTCCGGAACTACGGCCAGGAGGACCGCTACCATCACGTCGAGCTCGGGTTCAACTCGCGCCTCGACGAACTCCAGGCGGCGCTCCTCCGCGTCAAGCTCGCCCACTTGGACGCCTGGAACACGAAGAGGCGCGCGATCGCGGCGGAGTACCGCGAGGCGTTCGCCGATCTTCCTCTCCTCACCGCACGCGAAGACGCCGATGCACCGTCCGTCGAACACCTCTTCGTCGTACGGGTGGCGAACCGCGACCGTTTCCGGGCCGAACTCGAATCGCGGGGCATCGGAAGCCAGGTGCACTACCCGATTCCGATCCACCTGCAACCCGCCTACCGCTACCTGGACATCCCGGCCGGACGGTTCCCGAACGCGGAGCTCCGCGCCGGCCAGATCGTGAGCCTGCCTCTCTATCCGGAGATGCGGCGGCGAGACGTGGAGCGGGTCATCGACGCCGTGCGTGAGTCGCTGCGTGGCGAGCCCCATCCCGAGGAGGTTCCTGTTTGATTCCGCTCGTGATCGTGTTCATCGCCGTCTGCTTCTCCGTGACGGGAGAGCTCTTCCTCAAGGCCGGGATGAACGACATCGGCGCCTTCGGTTTCTCGAATCTCCTCCCCACCATGGGGAAGATCCTCACGCACCCACGGATCCTGACCGGGTTCGCGAGCATCGGAGTCGGCGCGGTGTTCTGGCTCGCCGCACTCGCCCGCGTCGAACTCTCCTGGGCCTACCCGATGCTCTCCTTGGGCTACATCCTCGCCCTCGTCCTCTCCGCCCTCTTCCTCGGCGAGTCGATCAGCGTGGTCCGATGGATCGGCGTGCTCGTGATCGTGATCGGCGTCATCCTCGTCTCCCGCTCCTAGAACGAAGATGGAGCCCCGAGAGTACGAGACACTCGCGTCCTTGGAAGACCACTTCTGGTGGTACAAGGGACTCCATCGACTCGTGCTCGAGCGGATCGCGGACGCACTCCCCGAAGAGCCTCGCGACATCCTCGACGCAGGCTGCGGCACCGGCGGCATGCTGCGGAAGCTGGCGGAGCGCTACCCGGCGGCGCGGATTCGCGGCTTCGACTTCAGCCCGCACGCGGTCACCTTCGCCGCGGAGCGAACAGTTTCCTGGGCGGCTCGGAACGCCGCACACGCGTCGATGCAGGCATCGCCCACCTCGGCGACGTCTCCACTCAGGACTCCAGATATCGCGCGGGCCAGCGTATCGGAAGTCCCCTTTCCCGAAGCGAGCTTCGACCTCGTCGTCTCCCTCGACGTGCTCTACCACGCGGGCGTCGAAGACGACGTTGCCGCGATGGATGAGCTGAGGCGGGTGCTCCATCCCGGCGGAACACTCCTTCTCAACCTCCCGGCCTTCGAGTCCCTGCGTTCTTCGCACGACCGCGCCATTCACACCGCGCGCCGCTACAGCAGGCGTGAGCTCTCGGAGCGTCTTCTTCGGGCGGGCCTCGAACCGTTCCGGGTGCACTACTGGAACGGGTTCCTCTTCCCCGCACTCGCCGCGGTCCGTTGGCTGCGGCGACGGGACGCTCGGGAAGACGCGCCCGTGGCGCCGAGCGACGTCCGTCCGCTGCCCGCGCAGGTCAATCGCACCCTGGAGACGGCCCTCGCGATCGAGCGAGGTTGGCTCCGGACCGCTCCTCTCCCCTTCGGACTCAGCGTGCTCGCACTCGCCCGGCGCCCGCGCCGAGACATCGGCCGTTCCGGCCGAACGCCGGCCCCACATCCGGGGGCGGAGAGTGGACGAACATGAGTCGCGCGGGTGGCAACAGCCCCGTCGCAACGTCCACGCCCGCCCCGCAGGAGCCGCGGAGTGGCGCCGACGCAAACGACCTGGGCCCAGGGCCGCTCTCCGGCCGTGTGCGTCCGGTCGAGTGGGCACTCTTGGCCGTCGCCCTGATCGTCTCGCTCGCTCTCCGCTTCCACGCGCTCGGCACTCCGGGCCTCTGGGTGGACGAGGCCTATACCGTGAACGTGTCGCTCCGTCCTCTCGGGGAGCTCTTAGCCCAGCTCCAGGCCGACGACGCGCCCCCGTTCTACTATCTCCTCCAGTCGGGAATGCTACGGATCTTCGGGACCTCGGAGTTCTCGGTCCGCCTCCTCTCGGCGATCGCATCGTCCCTCACGACGGTCGTGCTCTGGGCCTGGGCGCGTCGTCTCGGTGCTGCAGGAATCGTCGCGATCCTCTGGTCCGCGACTTCGATCGCCGTCTTCTATGCGCAGCAGGCGCGAAGCTACGCGCTCCTCCACCTCGGAGTCGCGCTGCTCCTCTGGCTGGGCACGAGGATCTGGGAGTCTCCCCGTCCGGAGCGGCGAGACTCGGTCGCCTTCCTGCTCGTGGCGCTCGGACTTCTCTACGCACACAACCTCGCGGTCTGGACGCTCCTGGCCGCCTTCGCCTGGATCGCCCCGCGATATAGGAGCGATCGGCGCACCGGCCTTCTCCTCCTCGGAGCGTTCTCCCTCGGCGCCGTGCCCTGGGTGACCGCGACCGTCTCCCAACTCGGAGTCCACGCGGAGCTCAACGAGTGGATGGGCAAGTGGTGGGAGACACACTCGCTCTGGCTCGGTCCGCTCTACAGCCTCGGTGTGTTCGCGAACGGCACCGCGGCCTGGGTCCGCCCGCCCACGCCGTTCGCGTCCCTTCCTTCGGCCTACACGCTGGCGGCGTACGTGGTCTGGGCCATGGTCGCGTCCGGGATCGTCCTCGCCGCGATCACGACGGTACGGCCACGCCTTCGCGCGGGCGCGCTCGGCCCCTGGCTCCTCCTCGCCGCACCGTTCGCGGGGCTCGTCCTCACGACACTCGTCATCGGTCCCGCCTACGTGGTCGGAAGGACGGACACGTTCGCACTCGTCCCGTTCGTCGGACTCCTCGGGTGGGGCTTCAGCCGTCACAGGATCGGATGGGGACTCACGCTGTTCTGGATGGCGATCGGCGCCTGGCTCGTCTGGACACCCACGTCCAACCCGAAGGCCACGGACCGGGACCTCGCCACCTGGATCGGGAGCGAGGTGGAGAACGGGGACGCTGTCGTCGTCTCCGCCCTCGGACGTCCGACGCTCGAGCACTACGCGACCCGGGATGGATGGCGGGCCCGTCTCGGCGATCTCCGCGCCTACCCCGCCGTGCTCGACGAAAACCCGGCCGCGGTGTTCCCCACTCCGGTCGACTCCGTTGCAGCCTACGAGTCGGAGGCCCGCGCACTCCGGGCGCGCTGGGAAGCCACGGGGACCCGGAACGTCTGGATCCTCACCCTGCTCCTCGGGACGGAGCACGCAGGCTTCCCCGCGGGCGGCGCGCTTCCGATGCCTCCCCCCGCCGCGCGCGCGACGCTGACGGCGAACGACCTCCCCTACCCGATGAGCGTCCTCGTCTACTCGCTGCGCGGCCTGGAACCCGTGGACGTCCTGCGCGAGTATCGGCAGGACTGGGTCGGCGGCGATCGCGTCGTCCTCCGGATTCCCACGCGCGAGTTCATCTCACCTGACTCGTTGAAACCGATCGGGGCGGGGTCGTGAGAATGGCGACGACAGGAACGGGCGGAACGAACACGCATCGACGGGAGCGAGGGCGACGAAGTGAGTAGGTCCGGCAAGGCAACCGCACTGTACGTCCTCGTGGCGCTGGCCGCAGTGCTGCCCTTCCTCACCGGACTCGGAAACGGCTTCGTCTTCGACGACCGCGGTCTCGTCCTCGAGAACCCCGCCGTCTGGGCCGACTCTCCGATCACTCCGTGGCAGAGCCGGTACTGGCCCGAGTCGGACACGGCGGGACTCTACCGTCCCGTCACGACCTTCTCCTTCTGGCTCGACGGACGACTCTTCGGAAGGTCGCCGGCCGGTTTCTTCGCGACGAACTTCCTCCTCCACCTCCTCGTCTCGATGCTCGTCTTCTCCTGCCTGCGTGCACTCTTTCCGAAACGCCACGGAGTCGCGCTCGCCGCGGCGCTCATCTATGCGGTCCATCCCCTCCACTCGGAAGCCGTGGTCGGCATCGCGGGACGCGCAGAACTCTGCGCGGCGTTGGGGGCCCTTCTCGCGTACCGGATCGGGCTCGCCGTGATGCGCGGAGGCGGCTCTCCCCTCCTCGTGCCGCTCTCCGCACTCGCACTCCTCTTCGGTCTCCTCGCGAAGGAGAGTGCGACCGGACTCCTCCTCGTCCTCGGATTCCATCTTCTCCTCATCTACTTCCCTGCTCGCGGCGACGAAGCATTCGCGGAGCGGTGCATCACGGAGCCAAGGTGCCCAGGGCGACGCGGCGCCGAGCGCAGCGTCACGCGGTGAGGCCACCCGGCGCGTGATCGTGCTCGGGGCCGCCTGGAGCGTGGCCGTCGCGATTGCGCTTCTCGCCCGGATCCGCGTGCTGGGAGAACTCTTCGCGCTCGGCCCGGTCACCCAGACGGACAACGTCCTCGCCCATGTGGGCACGGCCGACCGGATCCTCACCGCGCTCTACGTGCAGGCCTATTCGTTCGGTCAACTCGTCTGGCCCAGGTCCCTGAGCCCGGACTACAGCTACCCCGAGATCGTGCCCACGAGCACGCACTCGGTCATCGGCGCGGTCTTCGGAGTCGCGGTCCTCGCCCTCCTCGCGTGGGCGCTCGTCCGACGTGACCGCGCGGGTCTCTGGGGGCTGGTCTTCACCATCGCGACCTGGATCCTCACGTCGAACCTGGTCTTCCCGATCGGCACGGTCTACGGAGAACGGCTCGCTTACCTTCCCTCGGTCGGATCGATCTGGCTCCTCGTCCTCCTCGCGGGGCGGGCGCTCCGGCAACGGACCGTCGCGATCGGACTCACCGCCGCCGTGGTCGTCGCTCTCGGTGTCCGGAGTGCCGTCCGCGCCCCCGAGTGGAAGACGAACGTGACGCTCTTCGAGGCGGCCACGCACACCTCCAGCCGGTCGGCCAAGACCTGGACGAACGCCGCTCTCGCGCTCATCAAGGAGGGACGGATCGCGGACGGAATGGAGCGCGCACAGCGGGCGATCGAACTCGACCCGAAGTACGCACCCGCGATCCAGGCCGTGGGGAGCGCGCTCGTCCAGCTCGGGCGGCCGAACGAAGCGATCCCGTGGCTCGAACAGAACCGAGGCCTGGCCGGCAAGCGCGGTACGGAAGCGCTCATCGAGCTCGGAAACGCGCAGCTCGCGCTGGAGGACGGCGAGAAGGCGCTCGCGTTCTTCTCCGAGGCACGCTCCCGCTCGAAGCCGGACGACGAACGTTGGATGGTGGGACTGGCCTCGGCCTACGCCCTCGAATCGAGCTGGTCGGAATCGGTGCGATACTGGCAGAATGCCGTGTCGATCAAGCCCGAGGATCCGGCGTTCCGGCAGCGCTTCGCCTATGTTCTCTGGCAGGACGGCGATCTCGACCGGTCCGAGGAGCTCTACCGGGGCCTCTGGAACGAGAACCAGGCAGACCCGGAGCGGGCGAACGAGCTGGCCTGGTTCCTCGCGGTGACGGAGCGGAACCCGGAGGAGGCACTCCGACTCGCGGAGGGTGCGTACGGGCGACGACCGGACGCGAACATCGCCGACACGTGGCTCGAGGCGTGGCTCCGCGCCCGCGGCTGTGAGCCGGCGCGGGCCTGGCTCGAGGGAGCGACCTTCCCGGCCGAGATCCGGCAGCCACTCGAGGCGAAGCTGTCCGGTCGATGTGCGCACTCGAACGAGGGCGACGAAAGCACGGGCGCGGTCGGTGGGAGTTCGAACGCACGCGACGGAAGCACGAGCGACGGACGGTGACAGTTCGAACGCAAGCGATGAAAGCACGGGCGCGCAGGACCGAGGCCGGTGACGGTAGCGAGACGGATTCTTCGGACGAAGGTGGACTCGAGGAGGCTTCAGGTGAGTGGTGAGGCGAAGAAGACGAAGCGAAAGGGCCCGAAGCGAACGGCGTCCATGATGGAGCCGCGAAAGGTCCTGCCGATCGTGCTCGTCGCGGTCATCGTGGTGGTTCTCCGGTCCCTCATGGGCGGCGTACTGCAGAAGGAGAGGACTCTCTCCACTCCCGTGCTCGAGGACCGCACCTACGTCACCGCCATCCAGTCCCTCCACTCGACGGAGATCGACGATCCGGTGCTGCCACGCGGATCCGTCCTCTACCCGCGGATCGTCGGCTGGCTACCCGGCATGGCCGAAGGGAGCGTCAAGTCGCTCCCGCTCTTTCAGGGTGTCCTGGAGGGGTTGGCCGTGCTCCTCCTCGGGCTCTGGGTCGCGTCCCGGTGGGGAGCGCTCGCGGCCGTCGTCGGAGGGCTGCTCTACGCGCTGGACCCGCTCGGCGCCTTCTTCGCGGCGCGGGTCGCGCCCACGTCCGCAGTCAGCCTCTTCTTCGCCGCCGGCGTCCTCCTCCTCGACGGCGCGGCCGGATGCTGGAAGCGGACCCCGCTCGGCTCGCTCACGTTCGGCATCGTCACGGCGCTGGGGTTCCTGCTCTCCCCGCTCCTCTTCACCGTCCTCGCGCTGATCGGCGCCTACCGGCGCTGGGCCGTGCCCGCCGCGGAGGACGGAAAGGCCGCGTCCGCCCCGAGCGCCCTGACACGCGCGACCGGACTCGCCCTCGCGCTCCTTCCGCTCGTGGCCGCGTTCGCCCTCGTGGCCGCGAACCACGCCTCGATGCGGGACGGGGGGCCCGCGCTCTCCTGGGGCGCCGGATACAGCATCTACAACGCGACGAGCCCGGAGACGGGCGGCACGCAGCGACCGCTCGCCCCTCCGCAGTGGCGGACCGATGGCTCCATCAAGTCCGAGGTCTGGGAGGCCATCGCGAAGGAAGGGACGTCGTACGACATCTACCGCTTCTACTCCGCGCGCGGGCTCCAGAGGCTGGTGGAACGCCCGATCGAATTCCTCGGAGTCGTGCTCGTGAAAGTGGCGGCGACTCTCGGTGTCTCTCCGCTCCCCGACACGGGCCCCAGCCCGTCGTTCGTCTTCGAGCGGACCGGCGGCGCCTTGGCGCTCGGACGCTGGGCCTTCGCCGTCTTCCTCGGCCTCGGCATCGCGGGCTGGCTCGCGTCCCCGCGCGGACCGATCCGGCGCGGGCTCTCACTCGGCCTCCTCGCCGTGGCCATCACCTGCATCCTCGGGACGACCTCCGCCGCGGCCCGACAGCCCGGCGTCCTCCTCCTCTCCTTCGCCGCCGGCGGCTTCATCGCCTCACTCGCCGGCTCTCTCGCGGGCGGAAGGGCACGGAGCGCACTTCCGCTCCTCGCGCTGCCCGTGGCCCTCGGCCTCTCCCTCGTCCTCGGACCGCTCTCCCCCACGGCCGCACTCGTCAATCCCTCCGAGGACTATCGTCTGAGTGGGATCCTCGCGATCTCTTCGAACGCGCCGAGAGACGCGACGCCGCTCCTCGAACGGGCGGTGCGAACGGCTCCGGGGAACCCCGAAGCCCATGCAAGCCTCGCCCGCGCCTACCAGCGCGAAGGCCTGACCGAACGCGATGCGCGAGTTCCGGGCCGCGTTCGAGGCCGACTCCACCAACGCGACGGCGCTCCTCGGACTCGCTTCCGCCGAGCAGGAACAGCAGAACGCGGGCCGCGCGCTCGACCTCATGACCCGGCTCGTCAACCAGCATCCGAACAACCCGCTCTACCTGAACGAAGCGGCCCGGATGTTCATCCAGTCGGGACGCTGGGACATCGCGAAGCCGCTCCTCCTCCGCGCTCTCGAGATCAAACCGGACTACCGCACGGCGCAGACGAACCTCGAAGCCGTGACGCAGGCGGAACTCGAGACGGAGCGGTCGCTCATCCCCGACGAGATGCGTCTTCCCTCCGACGACCCGCTCAACACGACGCTCGCCCAGATCGGCCGAGCACTCCAACAGGGCGACGCGGCGATGGCGGACAGCCTCATCACGCAGATCGAGCAGGCCCGCCCCGACCACGTCCTTCCGCACTGGATGCGCGCGGCCTGGCTCGCGCGTACCGGCGATCTGGCCGGCGCGATGGGGGCCCTCGAGACGTGCAACCGCCTCGCGCCGTGCCGCCCCGCGATCGCGGGCCAGCTCGCGCAGCTCTACCTCCAGACGGGACGGGACGCAGACGCGCGGAGACTCCTCGACGGCTGTGTCGCGAACCCTCCGTCACCGGAGATCGGACGACGGATCGAGCAGCTGAGACAGGAACTCCTGGGCTCGTAGCCGACCAGGTCGAACTCCGGCCGCCGTCGGTCGAGTCCTATTGGCAGGCGATCGCGTCTCACTCGCCGTCGGTCGCGTCCTACTCGCCCGCGAGCGCTTCACGCTCGCTGCGCGCGGCTGTCGGCCGCGCTTCGAGAACGTAGAGCAGCAGCCAGATCGTGAACGGTAGCAGTGTGCGCACCCACGAGATCATCCAAAGCCCCCCCCCCCGGAAATCCCGAAGTGCCCGCCCACGATCGTGAACGCGGCGATCCCCCACGCGAACAGGCTCCGCGCCGGACCGAGTTCGGAGTCGCGCCGGTCCGGCACGAGCCGGTCGGGAGTCCGAGACCGGGAAGACGCGGAACGCGTAGGTCAGGGGAGGAAGAAGCGCCTGGTAGGCCGCCCAGGCGGTGGGCAGCGCCGCGACGAGGAGCGCGAGGGCGCCTGGAACTGCGACGCGCGAAGCCGGAACCCCGGAGCGTGAGGATGCCGAGAAGTCCGAAAGCGGCGCCCCAGATCCCCCACGTGAGCGTCTGGTGGAGCGAGGAGCCGAGTTCCTCGAGCGTCTGGATGTCCACGTCCTGGAACGGTGGCAACATGCCCGCCGATCGAACGAGGGTGCGCCCGACGGCAGAGGCAAGCCCCACCTCTCGAAGCTGAGCGACACGCCGCCGATCCGCGGGAGGATGTCGCGAAAGAACTCCCACGTGACCCGCGGCGGAAAGACCAGCATGCCCACGACGAGCGTCGCCGCGAACCCGATGAAGGCGCCGCCGTAGGAGCGGAACGGGGCCCAACGCGAGGAACGTGCACCACGCCCTGCCGGAGGACGGACCGACCAGGCGAGCGGAAGGCAGAGCAGAAGGGCCGGGTACACCTTCACTCCGGCCGCGACCCCGATCGTCCCGCCCCACCCGGCGAGTCGATCTCCGGAGAGGAACGCGGCGCCGGCCGCGAAGAGGAAGAGCAGCAGCCCCCTCCATGGCTAGATCCCCGAAGTTCTCGTAGAGTGGAACCCAGGACAGTCCGAGCAGGAGGACTCCCCACCACCGGATCCACGAGCGGGACGGAGACGCCCAGATCGTCGCGACCGCGGAAAGGAGATAGAGCGCGAGAAACGCCCACGCATAGACGAGCGGCAGCCGTCGGATACCGCCCATGAGGCGGAGAAGGCTCGCGTAGAACGGTGGGTACTTGTACCGAGTGACTCCCTGGAACGAAGTAGCTCTCTAGCTCTGTATCGTAGAGCGTACCGGTACGGTCGAAGTACCCATTCGCCGCACCCATCCAGAGTCGCATGTCGTAGAACCCGTGCCGTTCAGCCTTGCGGTTGCGGAGTGGTTCGACGTTCGTCCAGAAACGCGGCAGCACGAGAGCAGTGAGGAGGATCAGGATGAGAACCTGCCCGACTCGAAAGCCAAGTCGACGGCGAGAACGGATGCGACTCTCGTCCCCGTCAGTCAAAGCACCGTTGCATTGGGTCATTGCACCTCATCGCACCTCATCGCGAATCGGATCATCCCCCCACGTAGGGCAGGTTCTTGATCTTCGCTTCCTCTTCCGGACTCAGCGGACGGCTCTCCGGTTCGACCAACCCCTCGCGCACCGGAGGATGGGCCTGCCAGTACCCGGCATCGATTCCAGAGGAGATCACCTTGCCGTAGAGGTCCGTAGGAATGGAATGGTCCAGCAGATAGAGCGCGGTTGGCACCACGTCGAGGAGACTGTGTTGCTCGTTCGCGGGGATGGGACCCGGTTTGATGTTGGGACCCGCGATCATCACGATCCCGTTCATCCGGTGCCATCCGGAGAGCGAAGATCGAGGATCGCCGAAGGTCGGCAGCTGGTAGCCCTCGTCCTGATCACCCAGCGCTACGTAATAGCCCGGCGCCGGGGTGAGGTTGATGTTGGGCCCCTTCTCCGACTGGTCGCCCGTGAAGATCGTGTTCTTTTCGTCGACCCGATCGAACGGTGACTTCCCCGTCTCGGGATCGACGAGAGATCGGAACCGCTCGGCCAACCGCGCTTCCAGCTCCCGCGCCTGCTGGCTCGTTCGCGACGCACCGGGATCCTTCCCCAATTGCCGGACGTAGAGACGGGCCGCGTCGGAACGATCGAGCGAGAACACGTCGACCGCCTCCTCCTGCGTGAACCCGGAGTCGGAAGACCGAAGGAAGTTGCCCGCCCGAAACTCTCGATGGATCGGACCGAAGCCATGATCCGAGAGGACGAGGATGTTCGTACTCTCCGGGATGAGAGCGAGGAACTCCCCGAGCAGCTCGTCACACCGAACCCAGAGGTTCTCGATCGAACCGCCGAACCGCTCGGCCATGGCGGGATCGAAGTTCGGGCTCTCCGGATCGTCGAACTTCCAGAACAGGTGCTGCACTCGATCGGTCTGCGTGAAGACGACCCAGAAGAGTCGCCACGGCTCTTCCTGGTAGAGCTTCTTCGCGAGTTCGAACCGGCGCTCCTGGATCAGCATGAGCGAATCGAGAACGGCCTGCTCTTCCCCACCCGGAAGCTTC
This sequence comes from Candidatus Eiseniibacteriota bacterium, assembly GCA_041390305.1. Classification (GTDB taxonomy): domain Bacteria; phylum Eisenbacteria; class RBG-16-71-46; order CAIMUX01; family CAIMUX01; genus JACKCR01. The sequence goes on along the minus strand of JAWKQE010000024.1, from coordinate 17,264 downwards.
ATCTCCATCTGATCGCGGAGATACCCCATCGCCTCGATCTCGGACTGCCGCTCGGGTGGATAGACCCACTTTCGGCCCGAAGCATGCGGAAAGCCCGAGACCATGATCCCGTCGACATCGTCCGGCGGATCGGTCATCGGTACGTTGATCACGCAGACCCGGGAGCCTTCACCCTTGAGCAGGTTCCAGATCGGTTGGGTGCGCCGGCTGTTCGCCGTTTCGGAAACGATCTTGTCGCTGTCCGCGAGTCGGCGCTGGAAGTCGAAGATCCCGTGGCGTCCCGGATTGACTCCGGTCGTCGCGGATGTCCACGCCGGCGGTGAGAGATACGGCATGACGGAGTTCAGCGTGCCGTAGGCCGAGCGGTCACGAAGTGCCTTGAGGTTCGGGAGTTTCCCCTGCTCGAGCCAGGGATCCAGCTTCTCCCAGGTCGCCCCATCGAGTCCGATGACGACCAGCGGAGGCCCCTCGGGCTTTCCGCAGTGGCTGAGTGTGAGGACGGCGGCGGCGATGACGACGGAAGCGAGAGCCCAGCGAAACATCCGGCTCGCCGGTCCGGAAGTGGACCTGGAAAGGCCGGAGAACCGGGAACGACTTGAGAGCTGATCTCGAGACAAGGCAGTTCAGATCTCCAGAGCCGGGAACGAATACAGTCGCGGATACGACGAACTCCGAGACGGCGGCACCGGCATCACCGCTCTCCAGAGTCTACCAGACACAAAAAAAGGGAACGGACGGTTCCCACCGTCCGCTCGCCAAACACGCGAAGGGGTCGTACCGACCCGAGATCCAGCACGAAGCCTAGCGACCGAAGATCGCCTTGACCTCGCCCCAGCTCTTCTCATGAACCGGAGTATTGGCAATGTAGGGGTTCGAGCCGGTCGCGCCGGCCATCCCCAACACGCCCCAGTTCTGGTTCGGCACCGGATCGATCACCGACGGCACGTGGTCGTCGGCGAAGGCGGCGGGACCGTTCGTGAAGTCGTCGATCGTGATCTCGATCGCGCCATAGTAGGCGTAGGCCGCGAACCAGTACACGGGGAACGCGGTCCGCGTGATTGCATTGCCCCAGGTCACCGCGGTGCCGGAGCTGAGATCGGTCGGCCAACCATCGGTCGCGATCTCGAAGTCGCCGCAGTTTCCCCAAGCCAGCATCGGAGACGCCGGATACTCGGGCGGCCACGACATGCCGAACTGGATCGCCGCCACGCGGGGGCACGCATCGGGCTGGAACGCCGCGACCACCCAGATCATCGTGGTTTCCGAGCCGCGCCCTGACGTCGGGTTGAGCGACATGGCCGCGCTCGCGCAGCCGTCGTGGTTGTCGTCGCACTCCGGATCGAAAGGACACTCGACGGTCAGGAAATCACAGTACGTACCCTCATCGTCTTCGGAATAGACGACGGTGTCATCCGTGTGGAGCAGCAGATATCCATTCGCGTTCGGCCCCGCCATCGCTGATCCGGCAACGCCCGCGGTGAGGGCAGCCAGCAAGCCAAGAGTAGCAATCTTCATCGACGTCCTATCCTCCTCGGAAGAAAACTGACCGCGAATCGTCCTTGCGGTACCCCATCCCCATCGCCCTGCCAGACTCTCGCGGCGTCAACCGGCAGCGGGCGCCAATCTTTCGCGAAAGCTAGCTTGCCACGGCCTGATGGGCAAGCACAAATGCTGACCAGCCCCGCCCCTAGCGCTTCCCAAACCGATGGCCCGCCATTCGTCGGCGCAACAGGGACAGAAAAGACGAAGGGCCGGGCCCTTGCGGACCCAGCCCTTCCTCAGGAATCAGCTACCGAAGCTAGGCTTAGCGGTAGTTGTTCTTGAGCGTACCCCACGTCGACTCGATGACCGGGACGACGCACGGGTTCGGATCGCAGTCGGTGCCTTCACCGAGCCACATGCCACCGTTCTGGGCGCACATGTCCTCGGAAACGACCGAGCACGCTTCCTCAACGCAGCAAGCACCCATGGCCGGAGGCGGGCACGGGTTCGGATCGCAGTTCGTGCCGTCACCCTGGAACACGCCCTGGCAGTCTTCACGGAGGACGACTTCGCAGGTGCCATCAGTGAAGCAGCAGGCGCCCGGAGCGGCGTCCGGCGGACAGGGGAGGAATCCGTCCGTGTCGAAACCGAACGAGCCGAGGGCCGCGATCGGGTCGAGGTTGGAAGGAACATCGTCGTCCGCGAACATCGCACCCTGGGACGGGTGAGCGACGAGATCGAGGGTCTGCGGGTTGCCGTAGTAGTTGTAGGCGGCAGCCCAGTAGACGTCGACAAGCGTACCGGTCTGGGCAGCACCCCAGGTCACGGCCGTACCCTCGCCCGAGTTCGGCCAGCCGGCCGTCGCGAGCTCGAAGTCACCGCAGGGACCATTGGCGACCAGAACGACGTCATTGGCATCGTACGTCCAACCGAACGTGACACCAGAGAGACGCGGGCTGGCAACCGACGGGAACGCAGCGAGAATGCCCATGACGACAGTCTCAGCACCAGTGGTGCTGACCGTCGCATCGGCACAGCTCTGCAGGCCCGTGGCTCCGCAGTAGTTGTCGATGTCAACCGTGTACACAACACCGTCCGCCAGCGCAACGATCAGCGATCCGTTGGCGTTCGGGCCGGCGAGCGCGGTACCACCGATACAGGCGAGTGCCGCAGCAGCCAGAAGCACTTTCTTCATTGCTTCGAACCTCCTTGACTTCTGTCAAGCGTAGCTGTGAATCGTCGTCGAAGTCGAATCACCCCGAAGGTGACTCCCCCACCACCACCACCCGATTTGAGGATTTTTCCAGACAGGTTGGAGGCTGAAACGAACTCTACTTCAACCAGTATAGCGGAAGCCCTAGGGCGTATCCACTATCGATTTCTCTCCCAAACGCCTCAGTTGCAGGTGTTCGGGTTGACGAACGCCGGCGAGAAGACGACCAGGTCACCCAGGTTCGTCGCGCCGTTGTTGTCGTAGTCGTGGCACTCAGCCGGGTTCGAACCGAGGAACTCGGCCGAGAAGACGACCAGGTCCGACAGGTTCACGACGAGGTCACCAGCGGCTCCGTCGTAGTCCGGGCTCTTGACGTTCTCGTAGTTACGGATCGTCACGCCGTTCGCCTTGACCTGGCCGGACAGAGCAACGACGTGCGCGCAGCCGCCACCACCGAGGGTGAGGGTCACGTCACCGTTGGCATCCGTCGTGCCCGAGGTCACCGTCGCGGAGCAGAGGCTGATCGCGTTCGAGAACTCGATCGTCACGGCCGCGTTCGGAATCGGAGCGTTCTGGTCGTTGCGGACATTGATCGTGTTGATCGTGGCCGCAAGCGCAACCGGGTCCAGAGGAGCGACAACGAGGCCGCCCAGGGCGTCAGCCGGCGTAACCGTGCAGAAACCCGGATCCGGAATGTTCGCCTGAGCGACCGAACCGCAAAGTGCAAGTCCCAGAAGCGAGAACAGCACTTTCTTCATTGAGTTTTTCCTCCCAGGAATGGGGTGAACTATCAAGGATGTCTTGCGAGAGAGGGATTCCCGAACGGGTCTCGCTTCCACGATGCCGTCGGAGACACCTCCATCCAACGTAGAGCCGGTCCGCAAGCGGACACGTCTCCACGACAGGCTTGCACGCGCCAAAGTATACCAACAAAAGTTCACCCCGTCAAAGCGCCAAATCCGCGCCCCAAGGGGATCTTATAGAGGAATGGCGCGAAGAATGCGCCTCTGCGCAGGAAACGTCCGATATCTGCTTGTCGGACAATAGGTTAGTGAAGTAAACCGTCGGAAGGCGGAGTTCCGTAAGGTATCCCCTCACAAGAACTTAGTCCGGCAGGCACAATCTTCGATCCAGAAGGGAAGGATTGGGCGAAACAGGATTCAGACCTGTGACCCCCTGCTTGTAAGGCAGGTGCTCTAACCAGCTGAGCTATTCGCCCGTCCCAGAAACCGGAGATTCGCCGTCCCCACGTCTGGCGTGGGTGACCAGGGCCCAAGGGATCAGGCCCAGGTATCCGGCGACGAGGAGGATCGGTGCGAGGGTGATGTCACCGGCGGCGAGAAGGAGGAATCCCCCCACGATGGAGGCCAGGCCCACGCCGAACAGGATCCAGTTCTTCCGTGCGAAGTCCAGGCTCTGGTAGGCCCGCTCCTCCGCGATCCCGTCTGCCTGCCGTGCCTTCCGCGACGGCTTCTTCGCGACCTGTGCCAAGAGACTCTAGACCTCCGAACGATCCATCGGTTCCGCGGAGGTGGTGCCATTCGCCCCGGACATCCGGGTCCGGAGGCTCGAACCGGCGGGCCGGTAGCCCCGCAGGTCCAGCGTCACCTCGTAGTATCCCGCCGCTTCCAGATGCTCCGCGATCTCCGCCCGGAGTTCGAGGGCTCTCGGCAGGTCCGTGGAAGGTAGCTCGACTCGGGCCAAAGATCCATGGTCCCTGACGCGAACTTCCAGAAACCCGAGTTCACGGAGCGCGGTCTCCCCCGCCTCGATCCTCTGGAGGGCCTGAGGGGTCACCGCGATCCCGGTCGGAATGCGAGAGCTGAGACACGGCCCGCTCGGCAGGTTCCAGGTCTCGAGCCCCCACTGGCGGCTGACCGCCCGGATCTCCTCCTTGGTCCAGCCGAGATCGAGGAGCGGGGACGCGACGCCGAGCTCACGGGCGGCCCTCCGGCCGGGACGAGCGTCCCCCCGGTCGTCGTCCTGGGTCCCGTCGAGCAGGGTCCGGCCGGCGCCGGCCTCGTCGCCGCGGACCACGGCATCGAGCGACTGGAGGACGGAGAAGAGCTCCTTCTTGCAGAAGTAGCACCGGTCCGGGCCGTTCGCCACATAGGCGGCATCCTCGAGCTCGTGGGTCTCGACCTCCCGGACGGCGACTCCCAGGGCCCCGGCCAGGCGGTGCGCCCTCTCCCGTGCCGCCTTGGGAAGCGTCGGGGAGACTCCGAGGAGGGCGAGGACGTCGGGAGTGGCCTTGACGGCCGCGGCGAGAAGGAACGAACTGTCGACGCCGCCCGAAACCGCGACCGCCAACGGCTCGAGCCCCTGGAGATGCTCCAGGAGGGCGTGGGTCTTCCGTTCGAGTCGACCTACGTCGTCACTGCCCGCCTTGAACGTCATTTCTCGGACTCGTCGCAGGGGGTCGCGTCGCAGGTGGTCCCCTCCCCCGCGAAGGCTCCGTTCAGCCGATAGCACTCCGCGCGCGACTTGAGTTCGCACCCCCCGTTCAGACAGCACGCGCCCTTGTCTGCGTCGGCAACGCACGGACTGGTGGAGCAGCTGCCCTCTCCCAGGAAAAGGCCGTCGTGGTAGGCACACTCGAACGCGGTGAGCTGCGTGCACTGGTCCAGGCAACAAATGCCCAGAGGCTCCCGGTCCCCGGGGAGCGGAACGTATCCGGGAGCGCCGGCGGCGACCGTACCGTAGTCGGTGATCGGCTCGAGCCAGGGGGACGCGTCGAAGTTCGAGAACCGACCGCCGTGTGCCGGAATCGGGTGCGGAACGAGCCGGAACTCGCCCGGTTCGTTCGCCTTGAGAATGAACCACACGATCGGTGCGGGATTCTCGGTGATGTGCGGGCCGAAGGTCATCGCCATTCCGGACCCGGTACTCGGCCAGGACGGGGTCGCGAGGAGCACGCCCTCTCCCTGGCAGTAGCCGCGTATCCATCAGCTCGATGGACGGATCGTAGTCGATCCCGAACGTGACCCCCGTCAGGTCCATCTCGGTACCCTCGGGAAGGCCGCGTAGACGACGCAGACCCGAGGCGTGCCGTCCGTGGAATCTCGGCCACGGCATCCTGCGGCTCGATCCGCGGAAACGAGTAGCAGTCACCAACGAGCGAACCGCCGGGAAGCTCCGAGGCGACGGCGAAGTAGATGACGCCACCCTCGTGATTCGGCCCATCGCCGATCTTCTTGCGATCGTCCCCGGCCGCGCCCGAGGAAAGGATGGTGCCGAACAGAACGGCGAACAGGACCGTCGTCGAGACGGACCGGGCGAAGGAAGCAGCGGTGCGGAACTGGATCACGTGACGATCTCTCCCCCAGCGGCGACATGGTCGACGAACAGTTTCGGCGACACTCGACTGGTCAAAACTCCGCGAATGGTGACCGAGTCGCAGGGCGTGTCGCCCGACGCGGTCACCGGTGTGAACGTTCCACCCACCGGGTGGTTCCTCAGCGATTCTTCCTGACCTCGATCCGTGCTCGATTGTGGGCCGCCAAGGTCTTCGAGAATACATGAGTGCCATCGCCTCGAGCGACGAAGAAGAGGTCATCGACCCCGGGCTCGGGACGAACGGCGGCCCAGAGTGCGTCCCGCCCGGGTGCGCAGATCGGGCCCGGCGGTATCCCCGGGTACCGGTAGGTGTTGTAGGGGGAGTCGACCTCGAGGTCACGGTAGAGGACGCGTCCGGGAGGCCTCCCGAGCGCGAAGAGAACGGTGGGATCGGACTCGAGCTTCATCCCCTTCCGGATCCGGTTCCAGAAGACGGCCGAGATCCGGGTCCGCTCCTCCGCGACGGCCGCTTCCGCCTCGATCACCGACGCCAGGGCCCACAGCTTCGCCCGGTCCAGCCCGAGTTCGGTCGCGGGGGTCCTGAGGCTGTCCTCCCAGAGCTTCGTTCCGGGGCGCACGATCTGCGCGAGCGTTTGCTCCGGACTCTGTCCGAGCGGGATCCGGTACGTCTCGGGAAGGAAGTAACCGTCGAGGCCGGGGCCGGGAACCCCCTGCTCCGCGAGCCAGCCGTCGTCCTTCGCAATCCGCTCGAACTCTTCGAGGGGCGCCTTGGTCGAGTTCGCGAGGAGAGGCAGCACGTTTGCGAGTCGCCATCCTTCCGGGATCGTCACGAGCGTGTCTTCGATCTTTCCGCTCGCGAGTCGCTCCATGAGCTGGCGGGTCGTCTCCCCCTCGCGGAAGGAGTAGTAGCCGGGGAAGACGCGCCGGTCCCAACCCTGGAGACGCGCTTCCAGGCGGAGGAGCTGGCTTCGTTCCGTCCATCCGGCTTCTTCGAGCCGTCGGGCCACGGACGTGAACGTCTCGCCGTTCCGGATCTCGAAGAGCTCCGCCCCGGGCCGCACCGGGCCGACCGGTTCGTCGAGAAAACGAGAATGCGCGTACCAGAGGCCGCCGGCCCCGATCAGCGCGAGCGCGACGAGGAGGGCAAAGGAGAGAAGGAAGCGACGCATCAACTGCGGTCCTCGCGCTGTCCGGTCGCGCCCGGACAGCCGGCGTCGAGGAACTCCTGGAGGAGGATCTCGGCGGCGAGGCGATCGATCGCCCCCTTGTCGCGCCGCTTCTCACGACGGGCCGAACGGAGTCTCGCTTCCGCCGCTACGCTCGTCAGGCTCTCGTCCCAGAAGACCACCGGGAGGCCGAGTTCGCGCTCGATCCATCCCCCGAGCGACGTGATCTCCGCGGCCAGGGAACCGGGGGGCGGCGGTGCCTCCGCGCGACCGTCGGGCGCCGGAGCTCCGTCGGCCGAACGAGAGGCGTCGGCAGATGCGGAAGGCGACGCCCCGGCCGCGACGCGGGACGAGTCGGTCGTGAGAAAGGTCGACTCGTCGTCATCTGCGTTCTCGGGAAACCCGAGCACGACGCACGAGTACTCGCCACCCTCGGTGAGCGAACGGAGATGCCGATGGAAGGACTGCCCCGGACGTCGTTCGAACGTGGGAAGCCCCGTGGCGAGGATCCGGTTCGAGTCCGAGCGGGCGAGTCCACACCGCTTCGTGCCGTAGTCGATCGCGAGAAGCGAACTCAAGAACCGTCTCCGGCCTCCGCCGAACGGCGAGACTTCGCCATGCAGACCCGGGTTCCCTTCCCCATCTGGATGTCGAAGTCCACGCGGTCCATCATCGCCTTCATGATGAAGATGCCGCGACCCCGACTCTTGAGGATTCCCTCGGGCCCGGTGGGATCGAGCGCACTCACTTCTTCGAGGTCGAAGCCCGGCCCCGTGTCCGTCACTTCGATCTGGAGTTCGTCGTCTCCCAGGCAGAAACGGAAGACGACCGGACGCATGACGTCGTGGCCGTGGGCATGCTGAACGGCATTGGTCGCCGCTTCGATCACGGAGTTCGCGATCGCATCGGTGTCGTCTCGATCGAAATCCATGTCGTGACAAATCGCCTGAACGAGCTGGTCGACCACGACCAGGAGTTCCAAGCGGCTCGGCATCTGGAAGACGATCGAGCGGTCAGCCGGGAAGTCGCACTGAGGAAGAGTCATGAACGCCCCTAAAGGCCGCACGGCCTAGTTCTTCTGGCCCGTGACGTCTCCCTCGAAGCTGGCGATGGCGTCCTCTTCCTTGTCGAACACCTGGAACACGGTGTTGAGCCGCGTCACCATGAAGATGGAGTCGATCCGGCGGGAGATCCGCATCAGCTTCACGATGCCGCCGTTCTGCGTCGCTGTGATGTGCGCGGACATGAGGATGCCGAGGCCGGTGGAGTTGACCCACGAGACGTCCTTCAGGTCGATCAGGATCTTCTTGTACCCCTGATTGAGGATCGAGAGGATCGTTTCCCTGACCGAGTCGGCATCCGGCCCGCCCATGAGCTGGCCGGAGAGCCTGACGACGTAGACGTCACCAATGGCCTCTTGCTTGATCTTCATCCGTTCATCCCCCTCTCCGCGAGCCGATACAGAACTTCTTCCATGTCTGTCGGGACCGGCGCCTCGCACCGTACCCGCTTCCCATCCCCCGGACGGTCGAAGGCCAGATGATAGGCGTGGAGCGCCTGGCGGTTCAACCGACGGACGAGGGACTGATACACCGAACGTTCGGGGCCTGCAAACCGCTCCACCCAGAGCGCGTCCCGCCCGTAGGTCGGATCGCCGAAGACCGGGTGGCCGAGGTGTGCGAAGTGGACGCGAATCTGGTGGGTACGCCCCGTCTCCAGGACCGCTTCCACCAGCGTGAGCTGCTCGAACCGCTCGAGCACCCTCCAATTCGTGGCCGCCGTCCGCCCCTGACGACGCACCGCCATCCGGGTCCGCTCCCGGGAGTGCCTTCCGATCGGCGCATCGATCCGCCCGGCCTCGGCGCCGAGGTTCCCCCAGACGAGCGCGACGTAGCGCCGGGAGACAGTCCGGTCCCGGATCTGGCGGCCGAGCGACTGGTACCCGAGATGAGTCCGTGCCACGACCATCAGCCCCGACGTGGACCGGTCCAGACGGTGGACGACGCCGGGGCGCTCTTCGGGACCGGGAGCGTCCCAGCCCGGATACCGGTGCAGGAGCCCATGGACCACCGTGGCTCGCTTCGGCCCCGATCCCGGATGTACCTGGAGCCCCGCCGGCTTGTCGATCACGACGAAGTCGTCTTCCTCGTAGACGACGCCGAGTGGCACGTCCTCGGGTTCGAGCTCCGTCCGTGTCGGGGCGGGAATGACGAGCCGCACCGACTGCCCCGCCGACACCTTGTTGCGGGCGGCGACCGGCTCCCCGTCGACCGTGACCCGTCCGTCCTTGATCCAGCACTGGATCTGGGACCTCGAGAGATCCGGACAACGGTCGCTGAGCCAGGCGTCGATGCGACGTGACGGCTCGCCCGGCGGGACCGGGAACTCCCGTGTGGTTTCTGGGCTGTCGTGACTCGGATCGGTCATCACTTGGACCACACGTCGCTCATCGGTTCGGTTCCGAGTAGCGGTTGATGTCGCCTGAGGCGGCGTCCCGGCCTTCGGCGGAGCCGGCCCCGGAAGCTGTGTTCGCACCCGCGGCGGAATCCCCACCGGCTGCAGAATCGGCGCGTGAAGCAGCGTCTGCACCGGAAGCACCCTCAGCAGCGAACTCTGCGTCCGCGTCCGATTCGGCCTCCGCATCCGAGCCGCCGTCGCGCAGCATCTGGATGGCGAGGAGGGCCACTCCGACGCTGATGCCCGAATCCGCGATGTTGAAGAACGGGAAGCGGTGGACACCGATCCCGAAGTTCGCGAAGTCGATCACCTCGCCGAGCCAGAGCCGGTCGAGGAGGTTCCCGATCGCCCCGCCCAGAATGAGTCCGAGCGAGAAGAGAAGGAACGGACGCCGGTAACGTGCCGAATGTGCCAACGTCACGAGCACGAGGATCGACAGCGCCGAGACGCCGACGAAGAACCAACGATTCCCCTCGAAGAGTCCGAACGCAGCTCCGTCGTTGTGGATGTAGGTCCACTTGAGGAAGTTGCCGAGAACGGGGATCGACTCGCCGAGCGTCATCGACCGGTACACGATCTGCTTCGTCACGATGTCGAGCGCGAGGACGAGCCCGGCGGTGAGATAGAACAGTCTGAAAATCATGCCTACTCCAGGGCGCGTCTCACGCCGCCGAATACGATTCGATGAGACGCACCAGGAGGCGCGTCACCTTGGGAGAGGCCTCCGCGGCCACCGCCAAGATGCGCGGAATGTCGACCGGTTCGAGAGCGTCGGGCAGGCCCATGTCGGTGATGACGGCGAGCGCACACACCTTCATCCCGCCGTGGACTGCGACCAGCACTTCGGGGATGAGCGACATCCCGACGACGTCGGCACCGATCCAACGAAGGAAACGGTACTCCGCGCGCGTCTCGAGGTTCGGGCCGGCCACGGCGACGAAGACGCCCTTCCGGAGCGGGATCTTCTCTTCGAGCGCGAGCGTCTCGACCCGCTCGACCATGGAGAGGTCGTAGGGCTCGGACATGTCGGGAAAGCGCGGACCGAGGCGGTCGTCGTTCGGACCGATGAGCGGGTTCGCGCCGATCAGGTTGATGTGATCCGTGGTGACGAAGAGGTCACCGGCGCGGTGATTCGGGTCCATTCCGCCGACCGCGTTCGTGAGGAGGAGTCGTTCGACACCGAGGCCGCGGAGCACGCGGATCGGGTAGGTCACCTCTTCCATCGAGTAGCCCTCGTAGAAGTGGACCCGTCCGCTCATCACGATGCACGGCTTCCCGCCGATGTGGCCGCACTCGAGCTCGCCCTTGTGGCTCTCGGTGGTGGAGACCGGAAAGTGCGGGATCTCTCCGTACGGGATCCTCGCCTCGACCGTCATGTCCCCCGAGACGCCGCCGAGGCCGGTCCCGAGAACGAGCCCGAACTCCGGCTGGGTGGCGAAGCGGCTTCTGATGAACGCCACTGACTCGTCGATTCGATCCTTGAGGTCGCTCACGTTGTTCCGGCCTCCTCCGGCTGACAGCCCGTTGCAACAGCCCCCGCGGGCCCGACGGGGGGCCCTCAGCGTCGGACACGCCAAGGCCGGACGTCTCCTGGTGGAGTCGTCCGGCCCGCAGTCCGCCTGGATGGTCGACGCCGAGCTGGGCCCTTAGTCGGCGCGACGCGGTTCGTACTCGTCGAGATCTTCGGACGCGTCGACCTGGAAGAACCCTTCCCGACGCTCCTGCACCTCGAAGAACCCGTCCGGATCCCCTCCCGCCACGTCCGCGGCGGACGCGGAGCGGTAGGTGTTCCGTTCATCGAAGGGTAGCTCTTCGCGATCCCGCGTGCCCATCCATTCTTCGGCTTCCGTCTCGACCGCGACGCTGTGTGCCCGGCCCACGGCCGGGCGACCGTCGAGGCGCCGTCGTGGTCCCGGCCCGGTGGTCCGACGGCTGGGAGCGCGGCACGGAGAGGCTCGCGTATTCCTTCTCTCTGTCTCTGGCGCTCGACCGGGACAGTGCCTCGTGGGCGTCATCCGCGATCGAGTCGATCTCACCGAACTGCTCTTCGTGGTCGGAGAGCACGGTGAGCTGACCTTCGAGCATCGCCTTGAAGCGACGGACGTAGGTCTCCTTCTTGTTCGCGAGTGTCTCGATCTCCTGCACCAGTCGCTGCAGACGCTCACGAGAGTCTTCCAGGATCCGCTCCGCGCGGGAGTGGGCGTCCTGGATGATCCGCTGCGCTTCGCGATCGGAAGCTTCCCGCGACTCGCTGGCGATCCGCTCCGCGGTGACCAGGGAGTTGCGCAGGCTCTTCTCGAGATCTCGATACTCGTCGAGCCGTTCGTCCTGATAGCTGATCTTCTCAGCCATCATCGCGTTCTCTTGTACGACCTTTTCGAACTCGGACGCGACGAGTTCGAGGAACATTCGGACTTCTTCCGGGTCCACCCCTCGCAGTGTCTTCTTGAACGTCTGCTTACGGATGTCCAACGGGGAGAGCTGCATGTCGTCCAACCTCCGGCGTGATGCGGCGGCACTCCCTGCCCCCACACGACTCCATACCCCAATGGGGCACGAAGGCCTTCGAAGCGGATCTCTGCGGCCGGCCTCGGGTTTCCAGCTGCGAGTGCTCCGAAGGCCCGTAGAGTACAAAGCGAGACGGAGCGGCGCAAAGACTTTTCCTATCGTAACTTCGATTCTTCGGCACCCCGTCCGGAGCACAGTGGTAGGCTAGCGTCCGCCCGGAAGAGAATGGATCCGACGAGGAGAGACGACCTGTGAGTGACCTGCACGAGGCCTACGCCCGACACGAAGACCCGAACACGATCGGGATCACCTTCCCCGAGCACATCAACATCCTCCAGAAGGCGTTCCCGGACGCGACGGGCGAATTCAGCGGCGTGATGCAGGAGTTGATGCTCGCGGGCAAGATCATCTCGAGCAAGGTGCGGAGGGCGGGACTCGTCCACGAGATGGGGCTCACCGGACGGGTCAACGTGCAGGGCGAAGAGGTCCAGTTTCTCGACGAGTTCTCGAACGAGACGATCGTCCGGATGCTCGGGACGAGCGGTCACGTCTGCGTCATGTCGTCGGAGGAGAACGCGGACCCGATCCCGGTCGCACCGGGGTATCCGTGCGGGAAGTACGTCGTCACGATCGATCCGCTCGACGGCTCCACGAACATCGACGTCAACGTGTCGACCGGCACGATCTTCTCGGTCTACGAACGGGTGACGGAGTCCGGCCCGGGAACGATCGAGGACGTGCTCCAGCCCGGTTCCGCCCAGGTCGCGGCGGGCTACATCATCTACGGGTCGTCGACCATGATGGTCTACGCGGCGCGCAACTGCGGCGTGTACGGATTCACCCTCGACCCCTCGATCGGGGAGTTCCTCCTCTCCCACCCCAACATCCGGACGCCGGAGCACTCGACCATCTACTCGGCGAACGAGGGGAACACATCGACCTGGTCCGACCACGATCGCGAGCTCGTGCGCGTGCTCCGGGACGGCGAGGGGCCGGGGGGACGTCCGCTCACCTCCCGGTACGTCGGGTCTCTCGTGGCCGACTTCCACCGGAACCTCCTCCGCGGCGGGATCTACTTCTACCCCGCGTCGGTCACGAAGCCGAACGGCAAGCTCCGGCTCCTGTCGGAGTGCAACCCCCTGGCCTTCGTGGCGGAGCAGGCCGGCGGAATGGCCACGAACGGCCCGGACCGGATCCTCGACATCGTACCGACCGCGCTCCATCAACGGATGCCGCTCTACATCGGGAGCAAGGCGGAGGTCCAGTACGTCGCCGATAGCTTCCGTAGGCGGTGACGGGCCCGGCCTGACGGCCACGATCCGAGACCTCACGGCCGCTCGGGCTCCGGCGGTCGGTGCCGGCGGGACTTGGTGGAAGCTGCCCCCACCTCCCGCACCCATCCTGTAATCGACGCATCCCCAACAGGGTCGCTCGATCGTCTCAACCTCGACATGAGCTGAGGTCCGGCGAATTCGATCTGATCTGACGATTCCGCTTCGGAGCGAGATCAATTCCGATATACTTGGGTTTCGAGTTTCCCTCGACGACTCGACCCGCGCGCAGCCCTGGGCCCCGCCTGGATTGTCTCCAGGCTGGGGAGTTCATGGCTCGTGGCGCATCCCAGAAGAACCACCGTACTCTGGCTACTCGCCATCGCCGCCGTATGCGCGGCGATCGCGCTCGTGCGTCTGGATCCGGGATCCGTCACTTCGCCTTCATCTCCCGGCTCTGACACCCCCAAGATCTTCGGCACGCCTCGAGGCCGCAGGCGAGTCACCGACGCACTGGCCCTCCTCGCACGACAGGATGGGCTCGAGTGGCACGCGATCTCGGTGCTGGAGACTCCTTGGGGGCTGGATGCCCGGCTACGTCCCTATGTGGGCGGCGTCGAGATCCGGGGAATCGATGTGCGGGTCCTGGACGATGGACGACTGATCTTCGAACAGCCGCAGCGCGATGGGGACCGGCTGCGGCGCGAGGCAGGAAGGCTCGAGGGGATGATCGAGGAACGGAGCGCCGCGGGGCAGAGCTCCTTCTCGAACGGCGCATGGGGGCCAGCGTCGCCCCTGTCCACGCCCCCCTCGGCCGTCCTCCTCGTTTCCGGTGCGCAGATCCGCCTCGCCGCGGAGCGGGTCGTCCCCGGTGCCGCGCTCCTCCGCGAGGACGATGCTCCCCTCGAGTCACTCGCCGCTCTCCCGCAGGGCGCCCTCTCCCCCTCCCTCCGCGCCCTCGTCTCCGACTTCCGGATGGAGACGATCGGTGCCGAGATCATGCCTGCCCTCCCGCTCGCAGCCGAGGCACCGGTTCCCGTTCGCGTGGTCTACGACAGCGAGACACTCGAGGCGGTGGAGGTGGTCGACCTACGTAGAGGGGCGAGCGGTCAGGCGCACGTCTTCGACCCGAATCCGGTGGTGACGAGCGGAAACCTCGCTCTCCGCGATGGAGACCCGGTCGAGAGCTACCGCGTCTGGGTCCCCGTCGATCGTCTCGAGGACAGCGGACGGCTGCGGGGAGAATGGGTGCGGGTCCGTTCGGATCTCGGCGAGGAGGCGATCGAACCGAGCCACGTCTACGACTTCGTCTCCACCGACCCACGGTTCGAACAGACGATGGCCTACTACCACGGCGACCGGTCCCTTTACCGGACGTCCGAACTCGGCTTCTCGGGACTCTTCGGCCAACCGATCCAGATCGTGGTGCACGGCACCCGACTCGACAACTCCTGGTACTCCCCGCCCACCCGCGAGATCGTGTTCGGCAGCGGCGGAGTCGACGACGCGGAGGACGGGGACATCATCATCCACGAGACGGGGCACGCCATCCACGACGCGCTCGTCCCCGGCTTCGGCGGTGGGAACACACGCGCGATCAGCGAGGGGTTCTCGGACTTCTGGGCCGCCTCCCTCACGGACGGCGCCTGTGTCGGCGACTGGGACGCCACCTCCTACGGACCTCCCTGCCTCCGTCGCGTGGACGACGACGTCGTCTACCCGGAGTCACTCACCGGCAGCGTCCACAAGGACGGCCGACTCTTCAGCGCCCTCCTCTGGGATCTCCGCACCGAACTCGGCAAGGACACGGGTGAGCTCCTCGCCCTGGCCGCACTCCGCGAACAGTCCTGGGATTCGTCGTGGGACGATGCCGCACAGGCTCTCCTTCGCGCAGCCGATCGGCTCGAGATTCCACGCTCAAGGTCGAACCACACCTCGCCCAGCGCGGGTTCGTGGCCCGGGATCTCCACATGGAGCTCGCCCAGGAGGACGAAGCGAGAGTCGAGCTCCCCGTTCCGGTGTCCTTCCTCGGACAGGACGTGCTCGCGTTCGACATCGACGGCAGGGGCCAGATCCGGTTCGTGGACACGCGCCGGTCCGAGACCGATCCCGCCTGGCTCGTTCCCTACGCGCCCGAAGACACGGAAGGGCTCCTCCTCTCCGTCCGGGGAAGCGTGGATGCGAACCTCATCACTCTCGACTTCACGTGGAAGGACGGATCGGACCAGCTCGTGGAACGGTCCCGCACCGAGTGGCAGACCGACACCGGCATCGTCTCCTGGTGCCTCGTCGACGTCGCGTCGTCGAGCGACCTCTCCCGATCCGTCGCGCTCAGGTTCTGGAGCGGTGCGGCACTCGAGGACGCTCCGCCTCACGACATCGACTGGACGGCGGACGAAGACTGGAGCGGACTCCTCGGCTTCCGCGGCACCCACCCGGCCGAGACGGTGGACGAGATCGGCGAACGCTGGGAGATCTCGCCGAACGAGACGGGCGGCTTCCTACTCCGTCGCACCTCGGTGGGCCGGCCGACCGCCGCTCAGCTCCGGCTCCACGCGCAGCCGAGCCCGTTCCGGCACTCGACCGAAGTGCGGCTCTACGCCCCGGCCGAGGACGACCT
Organism: Candidatus Eiseniibacteriota bacterium; assembly: GCA_041390305.1. Taxonomy (GTDB): domain Bacteria; phylum Eisenbacteria; class RBG-16-71-46; order CAIMUX01; family CAIMUX01; genus JACKCR01. The sequence goes on along the minus strand of JAWKQE010000024.1, from coordinate 1,250 downwards.
CACCGTGGCCGTCTACGCCGCCGACGGCCGGCTCGTCCGCGAGCTCGCCTCCGGCCCCGCGCCGCGTGGTCTCTCGATCTACGAGTGGGACGGCCGGAACGACGCGGGACGGGAGAGCCCGGCGGGTCGCTACTGGATCGAGGCCCGCGGGAAGTCGTCGGACGCCGTCATCCCCGTGGTCCGGATCCGCTGACCGGATCAGAAGCTGATGTAGTCGGGAATGGTCTGGTAGGCCCAGTTGAGCCAGACGGTGCGGTCCGGCATGAACCGCTGGATCGCGGTGATCTGGATCTTGCCGTAGTTCCCTTCCGGAGTCCGCACGGCGAAGACCTGCCCCACGTCGATCCGGGCCTCGGTGACCCACGTTCCCCCGGCCCCCGTCCCGGAAACGTCGAAGTCCTCGCCCAGCAGCTTCATCTCGATCACGCGTTCCGCCCAGGCGGGATTCTCCGCCGCGAGATGGGACACGCTCCGGATCCTGAGCTCTTCGGTCGGGTCGTCCGGGTCCGCCTCGATGAACAGGTCCATCCGGGCCATGTCTCCGGAATTGGAAGGATCGAACGCGCGGATTGCGCCCTCCGAGAGGTCGAAGACCGTGCGCCGGCCGCCGCCGACCTCGTTGAGTCCGGACACGCTCCCGCTCGGGCGCGGAGACATGTCGGTCTCCATACCGCTCGCGGAGCGTTCCGTCGTCCCCGCGAACTCGCGGACACTCCGCACGTGGAAGTAGTAGCGCTTGCCCTGCTCGAGCGGCCGCACCCGGGTCGCATACGTCGTGAGCGGCTCGCTCGTCACCTTGAAGGCCTCGACCGACTCCGGCTCCTCGCCGGCCAGGCTCTCCTCCGAGGCGTAGACGTCGTAGCCGACCCAGTTGTCGATGCCTTCGTCCTTGCTCGGGGACCAGTTCACCTGGGCGAAGTCTCGGGAGTTGAGCGTCCAGACCGAATCAGGAGGGAGCGCCGTGACCAGGGACACCGCGAGGTGCGTCCAGATCGTGTCCTGGCGATCGGTGATTCGAACCGTGACGGTGTCGACACCGCGCGTGTCCGCGGTCTGCCACTTGATGATCGGACCGATCCGGCCGAGAGGCATGGTTCCGCGGGACACGGTCCAGAAGTAGTCGAGGCGGTCGAGGTCGGCGTCGGTAGCGGCGGCGACGACGCTGACTTCCTCGGCAGCGTGCGCGCGGGGCTCGACCACCCCGAAGCGGCGGAGCTCGGGCGGTCGGTTCTCGATCTTGGGAGCAGTCT
>JAWKQE010000023.1:0-100848 GCA_041390305.1 Candidatus Eiseniibacteriota bacterium | reverse complement strand
GATCCTCCGTCACGTGGAGGTCCTGCAGCCCGCCTCGGAGTCGGTTGTGGGACTCCCAGGTCAGGAACGGTCCGGCGACCTCGATCCGCGCGATGCCCGAGTCGAGCGCCGCCCAGAGCGCGTTCTCGTGGTCGAGATAGAGATCCAGGACCATGTCGTCCGGGAAGCCGTCGTCGGTGGAGAGGTGGGTCGTGAGGTCTCCGGCACCGTCGACGAACAGGACGCCCGCGCCGAGCGTGCCGAGCGCGAGCCCGTCGCCCACGGGCTCGAGTGAGTAGACCGGATACTGTTCGATCGTGTTCCGGAGGAGCGGACTTCCGAACGAGGAGAGCACTCCGTCCGCACTCCGGCGGAAGAGTCCCTGGTTCGAGGCGATGAGGAGATCCCCGGCGAGGCCGACGATCGAGTAGGAAACGAAGTTCTCGTCCGGATCGAGGAGCCTCGGGCCATCCCGCTCGAGCGGCTCCTTCCGCACCTCGCCTCCATCACCACCTGCGTAGAGGTTCGCGTTCCCGTCGACGAAGTAGACGGTGTCGTCCACCATGGAGGCCTTGCCGAACCCCGCAGGCGCCGCGACGTGGGCGACCATGACGCTGTCAGCCGCGCCCCAGGACTCGAAGAACACCGCACGATCCGACTGGAACCAGACGCCGGCCGAGTTGCACGAGACCGTCCAGAACTCCCCGAACTCGACGTCGGCCGGGAGCCGGTGGGAAACCGAAACGAACTCCGTGCGCCCGAACTCGTCCGGAGCCAGGTACCCGGCGTCCTTGCCACCCGCCAGCCAGACGGTGCCGCCCGCATCCACGTCGAGCGCGCGTACCGGATGGTGGCGTGGCAACTGGTGCCGGCGCCAGTCGACGCCATCGAACTCGAGGAATCCGGTCGTGTTTCCGATCCAGATCCGCCCTACCCCGTCCTGTCGCACGACCCAACTCTGCGGGGACGCGCCATGGTCGAGCTCGGAGAACGCCTGGAAGAGGTATCTCGCACCCGGAACGGGGGACTCCGTGGGGGCGCCGCAGGCGGAAGCGAGCGGCGTGCGGGACTCCGGGACCGAGTCTGCGCTGTGCGCGCCGGCAGAAGGATCCTCGGCGGGGGGTTCCGCCGCACCGACCTCCGGAACGCCGAGCCCTGGAAAGCCCAGCCCGGGCACGCCGAGGCAGGGAACGCCCAGCCAGGGGACGCCTAGTCCCAGGCTTCCGAGACCGGGAGCGCCGAGCAAGCAGAGCATCGCGCCGCTCAGAGAGAGGACCGTTCGTCCCCATCCGAGCAGAGCCCCATTGGGCCGACCCCGCGGCCGAAGCGTCGGTTCCATTACAGGCAAAGGGCTGTTCCCCCGGTTGCTGTGCCCGGGACAGTTGCGCGCCCGTCATTGTGCCACGTTTGGACCCGTGGACTCCAGATGACATGCATCGGGGAAAGGCGTATATTGCCGCGATGAAAGTCCACGACACGATCGCCGTCCTCGACTTTGGTGGGCAGTACGTCCACCTCATCGCCACCAAGATCCGCGCCCTCGGGGTCTTCGCCGAGATCCGGGACCCCGACGACCCGGTCGACTCCTTCCGCCAGTACAAGGGGATCATCCTCTCCGGCAGCCCCGCCCTCAGTGCGTTCGACGACGAGGAGCAGTGGAGCCGCGGTGTGATGGACCTCGGCATCCCGGTCCTCGGCTTCTGCTTCGGGCACCAGGAGATCGCGAAGTACTCGGGCGGCAAGATCGAGCACACCGCGCGGGAGTACGGCGAAGCGACGCTCCGCAAGGTGGGCGACTCGCCCCTGCTCGAAGGGCTGGCAAACGACGAGATCGTCTGGATGAGCCACGGCGACTCCGTAACGGTCCTGCCCGAGGGATTCGTCGAGCTCGGCTACTCGACCGGCGGTGTCGACGCGGCCCACGACCACCGGAACGCGGCGATCGCGTGCGAGAGCAAGCGGCACTACGGTCTCCAGTTCCATCCCGAGGTCGACGACACGCCCTGCGGCGTGCGGCTACTCCGAAACTTCGTCCTCGGCATCTGCGGAGCGAAGGCGGACTGGCATGTCGGCGACCAGATCGAGGAACGGGCCGAGGCGATCCGGAGAGAAGTCGGCGATCGGCACGTCGTGCTCCTCGCCTCCGGCGGCGTCGACTCCACCGTGGCCGCGCTCCTCTTCCAACGCGCGCTCGGAGCGAACCGCGTCCGTCTCGTCCACATCGACAGCGGACTCATGCGGAAGGACGAGAGCGCACAGGTCGCCGAGAAGTACGGCCAGCTCGGCCTCGGCCCCAGCCTCACGGTGGTGAAGGCGGGAGACGAGTTCCTCGGAGCGCTCGAAGGAATGGTCGACCCCGAGGCCAAGCGGAAGGCGATCGGCGACACGTTCATCGCGGTCTTCGAGCGCGAGGCGCGTCGCCTCGACATGGAACACGCGATGCTCGGCCAGGGCACGATCTATCCGGACACGATCGAGACCGGCGGTTCCAAGCGCGCGGACACGATCAAGACGCACCACAACCGGGTTCCGCTCGTCCAAGAGATGATCGCGGCCGGTCGGGTGAGTGAACCGCTCGCGGACCTCTACAAGGTCGAAGTCCGCGAACTCGGACGTGCCCTCGGACTCGACCCCGAGAGCATCGACCGCCATCCGTTCCCCGGCCCCGGCCTCGGCATCCGTGTCGCCTGCGCCGACGCCGAGGACGAGTGGGACCGCGCGGGCATCCAGGCCGCGCTCGACGCAGAACTCGCCGGGAGCCCGCTCCGCGGACTCGCGCTGCCGATCAAGTCCGTCGGAGTGAAGGCCGACCTCCGGAGCTACGAGCATCCGGTGCTCCTCTTCCCCACGGAACCCGGAGCTCCCCGCCCGAACTGGGAGTCGCTCCACAGGACGGCGACGTCGCTCGCAAAAAAGGTGCAGGGGATCAACCGCTGTCTCTATCTCCTGAGCGGCGGGCAACCGGGAACGGCCACGATCCGGAGCGCGACCGTGACGAAGGATCGCGTCACCCTCCTCCAGCAGCTCGACTGGATCGTCATGGACGCACTCGAGCGTCACGGCCTCATGAAGACGGTCTGGCAGTGCCCGACCGTGATCGTGCCGGTCGCGCTCGATGGCAAGGGCCAGGAGATGGTGGTGGTCCGTCCGGTGCTCTCCGAGCGCGCGATGACGGCGCGCCCCGCGTCTCTCCCGGACGACTGCGTACGGGAACTCCTCGCCGGCCTCGGCACCTACCGCGAAGTCTCCGGCATCGCGATCGACGTGACGTCGAAGCCGCCGTCGACGATCGAGTGGGAGTAGCGGTCACAGGGCCCCAGGAACGCGCCCGCTGACCGAGACCTCAAGTGCGCATGGACAAACGAGAGAGCCGCTCACGGTGACCGTGGGCGGCTCTCTGTCGTTCATGTCCTCCGCCGGAACCGGGTTGCGAATCCGGGGGAGGCCATCGTTCTGTCGATCGTCACGCCAGTGGCAGCGTGACACACCGCGCTAGCGGACGGTCAGGAGCTTCCGCGTCGCCACCTGGTCGCCCTGCTGGAGACGGTAGAAGTAGACTCCCGCGCCGACCGGGTTGCCGAGGTCGTCGCGGCCGTCCCAGACCCGCTGGTACTCACCGGCCGGAAGCGTCTCGCGCGCGAGGGAGCGGACGAGACGTCCACTCACGTCGATGATGTCGAGTTCGACCGGCAGATTCCCGTTGGCCAGGGAGAAGCCGATCGTGGTCGTGTCGTGGAGCGGGTTCGGCTCGTTCTGCGCGAGGGAGAAGCCGAGGGTCCGGCCAATCGGCGTCACATCGGCAACGGTCTCGCAGTCGTAGCCCTGGACGTCGTTGATACCCCAGCTGTTCAGCGTACCGGTATCGACGCCGGCGTTGTCGGAGACGAACATCGTCCAGTTCCCGTCGACCGGATCGCCGATGAACGCGCTCAGGGGCTGCGACGGAGTGAGCGTGCCCGGGTAGTTCCCGATGATGTCGTTCTCCGTACCACCCGTCCGGTTGTGGAGCGTCACCGTCGTGCCGCCTGGAGAGGTGAGACGGACGATGAGGTCCCCGATGTAGGTGTGGGTGAGGTTGATGTCGACGTTGAAGCCGGCCGTCACCGTCGCGCCGGTTCCGCTCACCGTCATCACACTCGACACGCCGTTCGAGTTGTTGTCCGGAATCGCGAGACCCGGCTCGATCGACTGCGATACGCCGAGCACGACACCTGTACCCAGTTCAGGAGGCGAGGTTGGTCGTCGTGAGCGTCTCTTCCTGGAAGTCGACCGCGATCGAGAACTGGACGAAGTCACCGCAGTCGAGGTTCGAAGGGATCGAGACCACGAAGTCGGTCTGGTTGCTCGCATTCCCACCTGCCGGAATGTCACCGTACGCGGACGTATCCGCGGTGATGACCACGCCCGGAGTCGAGGAGCTGATCACACCGGAGACAGCAACCGCACCGAGCGTTCCCGCGTTCTCGAGCGTCACGTGCATGTGCACCGTCTCGCCCGGGTCGGCCACACCGTTCGGGCCGGCGTCGCTCACCGAGACGTCGCTCACGTGGAGACCGACGAACGGAACGTCGATGATGTTGTGGACGAGGAACTTCTGCACGAAGACGTCGGCGTGCGGGTTTCCCGGCTGGAGGGCCTGCGCCGTCGCGATCGTGATGTTCGCCATGTCCCGCATCCGGATGCTGCTCCCGAGCCCGAAGTGCGACTCGAGGATGATCTGATCGACGCTCTCGCGCGTGTAGCCGAGGTCCATCACGGCGATGAGGGTCTGGAAGAGCGGAGTCGACCAGAGCTCGTCGGACTGATAGCCACCCGGGATCGTCTGGTGGGCACCGTAGGTCGAGTTCGGATCGTACTGCGCGCCGAACTGGTTCATGACCCGGCCGTTCCAGCACTGCACGGGCGAACCGTGGCCGTCCCAGCTGAAGACCCACTCAGGGTGGAAGATGTCGCCATTGTCCGTGATGTAGCTGTAGGAGCCGGCCCAGTAGTCACCGAACCCTTCGCCCATCGCGCCGGTGTCGCCACCGCTCCAGCTCGAGTTGATGCTGTGCTGGATCGCGTGGCCGTACTCGTGGAGGACGACGTCCGCGTCTTCGGAGTCGTCGACGCAGCCGTGGCCGAAAGCGAGACGGTTGGAGGCGGGCTGGTAGTAGGAGTTGTCGGCTCCGTTCACGCCGTCCGAGTCCGCGACGATCGAGAGTTCCTGGATCCCGGTCGCGCCGGTGAACCCGAGGGACTGCATGTAGCGCTGGCTCTGATCGATGTGGAAGTAGACGAGCGCGTCGTTGAACGCATTGTTCCCGCGCGTCGCCGTCCAGTTGCCGTCCGTCGTCGTGCTCGGAGCGGTCGCCGGGGGATCCCAGTTCGCGATCGTGACCCAGGGGCCGGTGAGCGAGTAGTTGGACCCATTGAACGTGATGTCGAGGAGGTTCCGCGTGAAGTAGGCCGGCGTGAAGGTCCCGGACGGAGAGCCGTCCTGGATCGTCGCGTCGTTCAGGGTCGTCCGCGGATCCGGGTCGAAGACGACTCCGGTACCCGAGGCACGCTGGGCCGGATCGAAGGAGCCGATCTCGGCGGCGGCGAGGCGCGCGAAGGCGGCGGAACGGTCGGCGACCGGACCGTTGTACGAGCGGATCCGCTCGTCCACGGAGATCTCGGATCCTTCCGTCTTCATCCGCTCGATCCGCGTGTCCGCGATCGAAAGGACGGCGCCGGTCGTCGCGTCGATCCGCGCCTGCCACCCACCGTACGGGGCGGAGAGCGACAGGTCGACGATGGTCTGGAGCTGGAAGCCCTCACCGACCGGCACGTAGACGGTACGCTGGCTGGCCGGAGCGAGGAGGTCCCCATGGGCCCGAAGCGCGTTCCACGCGATGTCGTAGGCGGCGTCGCCCTCGATCACGGAGACGGGAGCTTCCGGAGCGTTCTTCACCGGGTAGCTGTTGTTGAACACGCGGTAGATATCACCGCTGTCCTTCGACACGGAGACGACGACCGTGGCCGACTCGACCGGGTAGCCGTTCATCCACTGACCGAACTCGCAATGCGTCCCGAGGAGGCTCTCCTGGGCACGACCGAACCGGAGGTTCGAGAGGTCGCCCGGGAGTTCGAAGAGCGAGGCCCGGCTCTCGAGGAAGGCATGCGCCATGGCCTCTCCGCTGAGGCCCGCCGGAGCGTCCCACGTGGGTGCGAAGAGAACCATCGGGGTGGAACGATGGTCGTCGTGGTAGGTGTCGGAAACGAGCGCGGAGGCATCGGCGGCGTGCGGAAGAGTGGCGGAAACGGCCACACCGCAGGCCACTACCGAGGCAACTCCCAGCACGGTGCGGAGAATACGTCGTGAGTGGAACATCTGGTCGGACTCCGTGGACTTGGCCCCAGGAATGAGGTGGGACCCGAGCCAAACGCAGGTCGGCGCGGGCCCCGGTTCGGTAGACGGCATCAATTGTCTCATATGGGAGCCGCCTACAATCGGGTTTTCTGACCCAATGCCGGCAGGCTACTCGTCCAGGAGCCGCTCCGCCTGGCCGCCGAGGCGCCGAAGGAAGTCCCGGAGAGTCCTCCCCGGCTCTTCGCCGTACTCCTCGCTGGACAGCTGGACCTCGGACATCCGGTCGAGCCGGAACGTCCGGAAGTCCTGCCGGAGCTCGCACCAGGAGGTGAGGGTCCAGTTCATGCCCCAGAAGAACGCGCCCAGCGGCCAGACCAGCCGCTCGGTGGAGCTCCCGCCCGCATCCTCGTACGCGAACTGGAGTTTCCGTCTCTGTGCGAGGGCCGTCCGCACCACCTCGAGCGCGGCGGACGCACTCGCTCCGCGGGGCGTGCGCGGCGCGTAGAGCGGGGGCTTCTCCGAAATCTCCCGGACCCGAGCCGGGATGACGGCCTCGACCTTGGAGATGGCAGAGGCCGCGGCGCGGGCCATGGCCTGGTCGCCAAACGCGTGGAGCAGCCGGGCCCCGACCACGATCGCCTCGAGCTCCTCGACCTCGAACATGAGCGGCGGGAGGTCGTAGTCACGCCGCAGCGTGTACCCGACTCCCGCCTCCCCTTCGATCGGAGTGCCGGAGGCCATGAGGTCCCGGATGTCCCGGTAGATCGTTCGCTCCGAGACCTCGAGGCGCTCGGCGAGCCGAGCGGCCGTCATCGTCCGCGTCCGCCCCCGCAGGAGCTGGATGATCTGGAAGAGTCGGTCCGCTCGTCTCACGTTCACTCCCCGAGGGCCTACCGGTCCGAGTTCGCCGCAGTATCTCAGGCGGCTCCATCTTCGACCAGACCGATCGCGTTCCCTTCCGGGTCCGAGAACATCCCGAGAACCGTTCCCCCCGGGAGCTTCGTGCGCTCCATCACCACTTTGCCTCCGAGCTTCTTCGCCTGCGCGAGCGAAGCGTCGATGCTCTCCGTGGCGACATAGAACGTGACCGACGGGTACGTGCCGTCCTCCGCCTGCTTCGTCGACTCGAACTGCCCGACTCCACCCGCGATCCCCCGTCCACCGGCGGCCTCGACCATTCCGTAGTTCATCGGGTTGTCCGCGGCGATCTTCCAACCGAAGAGCCCCGAGTAGAACGAACGCAGCGAATCCCCGTCCTTGCCCATGACCTCGAACCAAACGACCGGATGCGACATGTCGAACCTCCCAGTTCCTGGCAGCGCCTCGCTCCTCTCTTGGAGCCGGCACCCGACCGACGACCGGCGAGCACTCGTTGGCGCGACAGGGAGAGAATCGGCGATGTCTCCTGACAGCATCGTGTCAGGAGGGTCCTAGCGTCGTCACTCTCCTGACAACGGTGTGTCAGGAGGCGCAGGCGGCGCGCCCGCGGGCCCGACTCGAGGAACGCTCCACACCTACCTCCGGCCGCCCGCGCCGCTAGGCGCCGATCGGCCGAAGACGCGGACGAGCCAACGTACCGCGCGACGGCCTCCGGTGGTTCCGCGTCCGCCAACGCGCGCGCGTGCTTCACAGACGTCACATTGCCCGCACGGCGCGAGAACGTCACCCGACTCGCCGAAGTACCTGAGGATTCCCGCATGACGGCACGAGTGTCCCATCGCCCACTTCATCAGCTCGTGGAACAACGCGCGCCGGCGCTCCACCCCCGAGGGGCTCTGGCCTGAGTCCGCGCCGCTGGGGTCCGCAACGGCGGAATCTGCGACCGGCGTCTCTTCTCCAATGCGGCCGCGGGCGGCGGGGCCCCCGCCGGCAGAGCCCGCGCCGGAACGGTTGCGAGGGGATGGGTCGTTGCCGGACTCCGCGAAGCGACGACGAAGGGCTACCTCCTCCGGGCCGAGCAGCAGAAGCCCATCGGCAGGCAATCCGTCGCGGCCGCCCCGGCCGACCTCCTGGTAGTACGACTCGATCGAGCCGGGAGGACCCAGGTGGATCACGAGCCTCACATCCGATCGATCGATCCCCATCCCAAATGCGTTCGTCGCAACGACCACATCGATCTCACCGCAGCAGAACGCATCCTGCACGCGGTCGCGAACGTCGTTCGGCAGACCGGCGTGATAGGCAAGACAGCGCCACCTGCCGAGCGCCGCGATCCGGGACGCCTCCTCCTCCGCGAGTCGTCTCGTCGGCGCATAGATCACGGCGGCTCCCGCGGACTCCGCGACTGGAACTCCCGCGGATGCCTCGCCCGCAGCGTTGTCCGCGGCGGCTCCCGCGGGACCTCCGCCGAACACGCGCGTGAGTTCCTCGTCGACGGCTTGGATCCGCGCGGTGCGATCGCGGACCTTCCGGACACGTAGCGAGAGGTTGGGGCGCGCGAACCCGCGCACGATCCGCGTGGTGCCCTCCCCCATCCCCAGCCGCGCGACGATCTCGTCCTGCGCACGCGGAGTCGCCGTCGCGGTGACGGCGATCACCCGGGGAGGCTGGATCGCGCGGACGAAGCTCCCGATCTCGAGGTAGTCCGGACGGAAGTCGTGGCCCCACTCGCTGATGCAGTGCGCTTCGTCGACAGCGAGGAGCGGGCATTCGAGATCGCGGGCAAGGGCGCGGAAGCGCGGAGACGACAGACGCTCGGGCGCGACGTAGAGAAACTCGTAGACGCCCCGCACGAGGTTCGCGGTCCGCTCGCGCTGCTCCTCCGGGTCCACTGTCGCGGCGAGGTACGTCGCCGGAATCCCCTTCCGGTCGAGAGACGCCACCTGATCCTTCATCAGCGAGACGAGAGGACAGACGACGATCGTCGTCCCCGGGAGTACGAGTCCCGGAAGCTGGAAGACGAGGCTCTTCCCGCCGCCGGTCGGCGCGACGAAGAGAAGACGATGCTCCGCGAGGAGAGTCTCCACGGCTTCCCTCTGCCCCGGACGGAATCCGGGAACGCCGAACCGCCCGAGCCCGGCGGTGAGGGCTTCCTCCGAAACATCTGTTCGACGGTGGTTCGACACACGAAGTCACGATGCGCGATCCGTGCCCGCACACCGGTCCGCCGAGGAACCGAGTGAAACGTGTTCCAGCGCGACGACCCGTTGTACAATTCCGCCATCGTTCGGATCGACCACTTCCCTGGTCGCACGACCCACGGGCCGGGGACGGCAGACAGGTTCCGGAGGCTCGAAAGCAGAGTCCTGAGTCATGGTTCGCGTTCCGGAGCGAAGGCGTCCATCTACTCCCCGCAGCCGGCCGCGGCCAGGCCCGCCCGAGCATTGCCTACCCGTCACGCCCCAGACCCGGCGGGACGGACCGCCACCGAAAGCCCCAGGCGCGATCCGCCCCTGGGTCGCGGTCCTCCTCGTGGGGCTCATCGCCATCGCGATCTATCTCCCGACTCTCCGCTATGGGTTCGTCGGCTACGACGACACGCTGCTCGTCGTCCAGAACCAACCGTTCCTCTCCGACCTCGGCAACGTGCCGCAGGCGTTTCGCCAGGGCGCGTGGAGCGTTCCGGGCTTCGAGGGCGGAAACGTCTACTACCGGCCGGCCTACACGCTCTCGTTCATGGCCGACGCACAGGTGGGCGGGGCTCGGCCGTTGACCTACCACCTGGACAACGTCCTCCAGCACGGCATCGCGAGCGCGCTCGTCGCCGTTCTGCTTCTCGAGCTCGGCTATGGGGCGTGGACGGCGCTCCTGGTCGGCGCGTTCTTCGCGGCGCATCCGGCCTTCGTGAACGTCGTAGCGTGGGTTCCGGGCCGGGCCGATTCGCTCCTCGCGATCTTCACGCTGCTCTCGGTGCTCTCGTGGAGCCGGCTCTACCGACACGCGGGGGGTCCGGGCAAAACGGGCGTCACGACGGCCTGGCTCTTCGTCCTCGGGAACGTGGCCGCGTTTGCACTCGCGCTCTTCACGAAGGAGTCCGCAGTCGTCCTCCCGGCCATCTTCGCGCTCCTGTGGTGGGAACGCGGCCTTCCGAAACCGGGTCGTCGCTGGCTCTTCCCTTCGGCTGCCATGTGGTTCGTGACGATCGCCGTCTGGTACGCGCTCCGGTCCACGTCGGTGAGTGCGCCACAGCCTGTGGGAGAGCTGCTCTCCAATCTGGGACGTCATCTCCTCGTGCCACTGCAGTACGTCGGCAAGTCGGTCCTCCCTCTGGACCTGTCCGTCACCGCAACCATCGAGGACACGAACGTGATCTGGGGACTCCTCGCGGTGCTCGGGATCGGACTCGGTCTCGTCTTCTCGCGGCGGCGCCGGAACCCAAGGGTGCTCTTCGGCCTTCTCTGGTTCCTCATCCTCGTCCTTCCACCGCTCACCGTGCCGAGGAAGGCCGCACTCGAGCAGCGGATGTACGTCCCGATCGTCGGACTCCTCCTGATTCTCCTCGAGATCGACGCTCTCAAAGCACTGGGCCGACGGGCCATCGGCCGGGCCGCACTCGCTCTGGTCATCGCCGGCTTCGGAGCGATCACTTTGACGAGAGAACCCGCGTACGCGAGCAGGCTCGCGTTCTGGGAGTCCGCAGTCGCCACCGCTCCCCATGCCGCCTACGCGCGGGCGAGCCTGGGCGCCGCTTACGTGACGGAAAACAGGTACCTCGAAGCACAAGCCCAGTACGAGATCGCGAGACAGCTGAACCCGCTCGAGCTCAAAGTGAACCACAACCTCGGTTTCCTGGCGGCGCAACGCGGAGACTACGAGGCTGCGAAGGAGTTCTTCGCGCGGGAGATCGAGATCAACCCGACCTTTCCGGATGCGTACTTCAACCTGGGTCAGGCTCTGTCCGCACTCGGGCAGCACGACCAGGCCCTCCGTGTGTGGCTCCGCACGCTCGAGGTCGCCCCCCGGCACCGCGCGGCGCTCCAGGCCGCCGTTCAGTACTACGCATCCGTGGGAAGGCGGGACGAAGCCACGAGCCTATTGAACAGGTACGGTGGGTGATTCGAACGTCGAGGTCGGCATGGGCGGCTCGGTGCGCCAGGTTCGACGCGGAAGGAAACGGCACTCCAGGCACCAGTCTAGGTGCAGTTCGGAACTCACTTCGCTGCGGGAGGCGCAATCGGGCCCGTCTCCAGGATCGGAGCCGCATCCAGATTCTCCGCTTCGATCAGTCCCACGAGGCGCTCCAGAGAGAGCGCGATCGCGGCGCGCTCGAGCACCGTGAGCGACTCGAGCCCTTGCGAGAGTTTTTCCTGGAGCGGGGACGGCGCGGACTCGAGGAGTGCACGTCCGCTGTTCGTGATCCGGGTCCAGAGGACGCGCCGGTCGGTCGAATCCCGCTCCCGCTCCACCCAACCCTTCTGCTCCAGGCGCTCCAGGATCCCGACGACCGTGCTTGGGCTGAGGTGGAGCGAACGCGCGAGGCGGGAAGCGGTCTGCCTCTCCGTTCCACCGAGCTCGGCCAAGCAGCGGAGCTGCGGCCCGGTGATCTCGTACTGCGTCTCGAGTCGCTTGGACTCGAGATCGATGGCTCGGATCACCCGGCGGATCGAGCGCAGGATCCGAAGCTCCAGGGCCTCCCCTTCGGGCTCCTGCATCCCGGCTTTATCATTTGTGCTCAAACTATCTCCCGCACATTCGGTGCGACCACGACCGACGTCGCAGAGTGTAGCACCCTCCCCAACAAGGCTGCATAGCCTTGTTTAGCAGTCTCTTACAACGCTCGACCAACATACAATCTTGGAGCTCCACCAGCCGCCCCACTGCGTCCCCCGCACCGTCGATCGTTTGACTTGCAATCACTTACCCTCTAGGGTCCCAGGGGATCGGAGCACTGACGACTGAGTGCTCCCGGATCGGTCCATATCCAAGGAACGGTCTTCATTCCGATCCGGTCCCCATCCACAACGAAAGGAGGAGCCATGAGCTCCACCACGAGCCCAGGCACGTCCCCACACTCTGGGTCTTCTCACGACGCCCCGAAGGAAGCCCCCGAGGTGGAGATCTCGGATCGTGAAGGCCGAGCCGGATCTTCCGGCCGGAGTCGACCGCCCCTCGCTGATCCGGTTCTTCCACGAGACGATGAAACCCTACGAGGATCGGCCGAACGACATCGACCGTGCGCTCGACTATGCATTCTCGGCCGAAGAGGGCAAAGGAGGATTCCTCGTCGTCGGCACGCGTGAGAGGACCCTCGTCTCCGCGCTCCTCATGCTGAACACGGGGATGGGTGGCTACGTCCCCGCAAACCTCCTCCTCTTCGTCGCCACGAGTCCCGAACTCCGGGGACAGGGGATCGGCCGAAAGGTCTGCGAACGCGCCCTCGCCGAGTGTGACGGACCGGTGAAGCTCCACGTAGAGTACGACAACCCGGCAAAGCGTCTCTACGAGCGGCTCGGGTTCACGACCAAGTACGCGGAGATGAGGCTCGCCCGATGAACCGCGTCACGATCGACCTACCGGCCCTACAGGACAATGTGCGGACGATCGACCTCTGGATGCAGCGGCACGGCGCGAGCTGGACGTTCGTGAGCAAGGCACTCTGCGGTCATGAAGAGACGCTCCGCGCCATGAGTGCGTTCGGGATCGAGTCGGTCGCGGACTCACGCCTCGAAAACCTCGAAGTGGTGACCCGGGCCGCACCCGATTGGGAGCGCTGGTACCTGCGTCCCCCGCAGGTCTCGAACGTGGCCGAGGTCGTCGCGCTCTCGGAAGTGAGTCTCAACACGGAGCGCGAGATCATCCTCGCGCTCGAGGCGGAGTCCGCGCGCCAGGGAAGCACCATCGCGTCGTCGTGATGGTCGAGCTGGAGACCTCCGCGAAGGCATCCTCCCGGGTGGGCTCGTCGAGTTCTATGAAGAGATCCTGCGCCTCGAGCACGTAGAGGTGATCGGGATCGGGGCGAACCTCGGGTGCATCTCGGGCACCGTTCCGAACGTCGATCAGTTCACGCAGCTCTCGCTCTATCGCGAGCTGCTCGAGCTCAAGTTCGGAAGAAGCTCCCGTCATCAGCGCCGGCTCCTCCGCCGTCCTTCCCCTCATGCTGAAGCGCGAACTTCCTCGCGCCATCAACCACTTCCGGATCGGGGCCCTCTTCCTCGGCACCGACCTCATCAACGGCGGTATCCTTCCAGGCCTCCGGGACGACGTCGTCGAACTCGAGGCAGAGATCGTCGAGATCAAGGAGAAGCAGCTCGTTCCGCTCGGGGAGACTTCCGGGGAAACGCCGTTCGAGACGCTTTCGACCGAGGAGATCTCTCCCGGCCAGCGTGGGTACCGCGCGGTCCTCGCGGTGGGACAGCTCGATACCGAAGTCGCGGGACTCACTCCGATCGAGCCTGGCGTCCAGTTGGCAGGGGCGAGCAGTGACCTCTCCGTCGTCAACCTGACGGACGGACCGGCGGGAAGAAAGGTCGGCGACAGCATCAAGTTCCGCGTCGGCTACGGCGCGTTCGTCCGCCTCATGGCGAACTCCTACATCGACAAGCAGATCAGCACCGAACCCGCCGAGCCGAGGTCGCTTGCAGAACAGGATTCGGAAGGCCAATCCACTTCCGTCGGAACGATGCAGTGAATCCAGTCGACCTCGCCATCTTCGTCCTCTACCTCCTCGCCATGCTCGGCGTCGGCTTCTACCACCACCGTAGGAATCGGGGTGCCGAGGACTACTACGTCGGCGGCCGGAGCATGGGCGCAACGCACATCGGCCTCTCTGTCGTCGCGACGGACGTCGGAGGTGGGTTCTCGATCGGCCTGGGCGGACTCGGATTCGTGATGGGCCTCTCCGGCTCCTGGCTTCTCTTCACCGGACTCCTCGGCGCGTGGATCAGCGCGGTCCTCCTCATCCCCCGCGTCAAGAACCACCCGCGGCTCGCGAATGCGATGACCTTCCCGGACCTCCTCAGCGTCACGTACGGGCCGGCCGTCGCACTCGTGGCGGGGATCATCTCCGCAATCGGCTACCTCGGATTCACGAGTTCGCAGATCCTGGCCGGAGCGAAGCTCGCGGAAGGGACCTTCGCCGCCCTCGATCGCGAGACCGCGCTCCTCATCATGGGCGCGACCGCGGTCGGCTACACCGTGCTCGGTGGGCTCAAGGCCGTGATCTACACGGACACGGTGCAGTGGATCATCCTCATGGCCGGGCTCACGCTCTTCGGGCTCCCGATCTGCTACCGCTACGTGGGGGGATGGGATGCGATCCGAAACACGGTCCCTTCCGAGATGCTCTCCCTCACCGCGGTCGACCCGGCGACGTTCGTCAACTGGATGATCACGATCCTTCCGATCTGGTTCGTCGGCATGACGCTCTACCAACGGATCTACGCCTGCCGGGACGCGGCTACGGCGAAACGCGCCTGGTTCCTGGCCGGACTCTTCGAGTGGCCGATCATGGCGTTCCTCGGTGTCATCCTCGGCCTCATGGCCCGGGTCGCCGCGGAACAGGGGCTCTTCGCGAATCTCGGCGCGGGCACGGCCGCGGAGATGGACGCGGAGACGGGCCTCCCGATGCTTCTTCGCGTCGCGCTTCCGACCGGTGCGATGGGGATCGTGCTCTCGGCCTACTTCTCCGCCATCCTCTCCACCGCGGACAGCTGCCTCATGGCGAGCTCCGGCAACATGGTCTCGGACATCGCTGGCCGGATCGGGATCCTCCCCAGCGGCACGCGTCTCCTCCGCATGTCCCAGATCGTGACGCTGATCCTGGGAGCGGTCTCCCTCGCGCTCGCCTGGGTGATGACGAGCGTCCTCGACCTGATGCTCTACTCGTACGCTTTCATGGTCTCGGGACTCCTCGTCCCAGTCCTCGGCGCGCTCTATTGGCGCCGGCGGAGTCCGGCCGCAGCCCTCTTCGCGATGGTCACCGGTGGCACGATCACGGTCGGACTGGAGTTGTCGGGACGGGCGCTTCCTCTCGGACTCGATCCGAACGCGTTCGGAGTCTCCGCCGCCGCGCTCGTCTTCGTTCTCGTGACCGTCCTCTTCGGACGCACCGTACGCGAGGATGCGAGACTGGGCGGCTACGCCCGATCGGAGGCCAGCCCCCACTCATGACGACGCGACAGCCGATCCCCCACGAATCAGACGAGACATCACCGCCGAGCGACGCCGCGGAGCGCCCGGTTCGCCACTCCTCGCGGATCGAGCTGAGCGAGTCGGCCCTCCGGAAGAATCTCGCCTTCCTTCGCTCACGGATCGGACCCGACCCAGTCGTATCCTCCGTGGTCAAGGCGAACGCCTATGGCCACGGAGTGGACGACTTCGTTCCGATGGCGGAGCGCCAGGGGATCCGGCACTTCTCCGTCGCCTCGGGCTACGAGGCGAGCTGCGTCCTCAAGGTCGCGTCGCCCGAAACGACGATCCTGATCATGGGGATCCTCTACTCGGAGGACCTGCCCTGGATCATCGGCCACGACATCGAGTTCTTCGTGTTCGACCTGAAGCGTCTCACCGAGTCCGCGCAGGTCGCGCGGTCCCTCGGAAAACAGGCGAAGGTCCATCTGGAAGTGGAAACCGGTGGCAACCGTCTCGGGCTCCCAGAGGCACAACTTCCCGATGCCGTTTCCATCCTCCACCGCTACAAACAGGACCTCCGGTTCGCCGGGTTGTGCACGCACTTCGCGGGGATCGAATCACTCTCGAATCAGTTCAGGATCCGCAGGCAGCTCGCCCGGTTCGAAGAGGTGACGAAGGGCCTCCGAAGTGCCCGTTGCCTGCCCGAGATCCGGCACACCGCGTGCAGCGCCGCGGCGCTGGCATTTCCCGAAACGGTGATGGATCTCGTCCGGATCGGCACGGTCCAGTACGGGATGTGGCCGAGTCCCGACATAGAAGCGCTCGTCCGCGGAACGGTCGGCGGACGCTCCGGCCTCCAGCGCGTGCTCAGCTGGAAGACCGACATCATGCACATCAAGGAAGTGCGGGAGGACGAGTTCGTCGGATACGGCACGAGCTTCCAGGCGCCGCGCTCGATGCGGATCGCCGTGATTCCGGTGGGCTATGGCACCGGTCTTCCCGGAGTGTTTCCAACCGTGGTCAGGTGCTGGTTCGTGGCCGGAAGGCGCCGGTCGTCGGGCTCGTCAACATGAACGCCTGCATGGTCGATGTCACCCACATCCCGGATGCCGGAGTGGGTGACGAGGTCGTCCTGGTCGGAAAGCAGAAGAACAACTCGATCAGCATCCGGTCCTTCTCGGAGTTCACATACGCGCTCAACAACGAGTTTCTCTGTCGACTCCCCAATGCCATTCCAAGGAGCGTGGTGCGGTAAGATCGGGCCCACCGGGTGACCAGCGAAGTAGGCCGTCCGATTCGGTCTGAGTTCTGGTTCGGCTGGCAGTACGATTCGGTCCCGTGCGAGGCTCGGCTCATGGCCCGCACGATGAGAAGTGAGACAGACTGTGTCCCGACACGATGCCGAGCAACGCGCTCTCCGCCGCGAACTCCACCGCTACCCGGATCTCTCGAACCAGGAGGGGGCCACCGCCGCCCGCCTGAGGCAGTACCTGGAGCCATACGGACCCGATCGCATCGCTACGGGAATCGGCGGTTCGGGGATGATGGCGGTCTTCGGCGGCGAGTCCCCCGGGCCACGCATCGCCTTCCGCGCCGAACTCGATGCACTGCCGATCGAAGAATCACTGCCACTCGACCATGGATCGGTGACCAAGGGCGTCTCCCACAAGTGCGGACACGATGGCCACATGGCCATCGTCGCGGGACTCGCGCCCCATCTCGCCGAACGCCGGCCCCTTCGCGGGGAGGTCATCCTGCTCTTCCAGCCGGCGGAGGAGACCGGAGAGGGCGCCGCCCGGATCGTCGCGGCACCGGTGTTCCAGGACCTAGCGCCGGACAGGATCTACGCGCTCCACAATCTCCCGGGGTTCGAACTCGGCACGGTAGTCGTGAGGGACGGAGTGTTCGCGTCTGGGTCGCTCGGACTCATCGTGCGGCTCCATGGAGTGACGTCACACGCGGGAGAACCGGAACGTGGCGTGAGTCCGGCGCGCGCGGCCGCAGCGATCATCGAGTTCATCGCCTCGTCGAACGACCGCACCGAACCCTCCACGCGCCCAGAGAGCGGCGCCGTCCCCGGAACGCTCGCAACGGTGATCCACGTGCGCGTCGGAGAACCTGCGTTCGGGGTGACCCCTGGCTACGGAGAGGTGATGGCAACGCTCCGTTCTCCGGATCCGAGAGCGCTCGCGAGACTCACGGAGGAGATCGAAGCCTTCGCACGCGAGACCGGCGTCGCGCATGGCCTGCGTGTGGAGGTAGAGAGGACGGAGGAGTTTCGCGCAACCGTCAACGATGTCGGCTGCGTGGAGGTCGTCCGGAGTGCGTCCCGAACGTTGGGGATGAACGTCATGGTGCCGGATCTCCCGTTCCGCTGGTCGGAAGACTTCGGGCGGTTCACCGAAGTCGGCGCGGGAGTTCTCTTCGGCTTGGGCTCGGGGGCGGATCAACCCGCACTCCACCGACCGGAGTACGACTTCCCCGACGATCTCCTCGAACCGGCGACCCGGCTCTTCCTCGAGATCGTGAACGAGGAGTTGGGCCTACCCTTCGCGTGAGTCGCGGAACGCGTCGATTCCGGCCTTGGCTCCCTGGATGACAGCGGAGAAGCGGCGACCGTTGTCGCGCAACTCGTCGATTCCGTCGAGGAGTCCCTGCACCTCTTCCTTCGCGCTCCGACTCATCGTCTCGATCTGTCCGGCCGTTCCTTCGAGCCGGGCGATCAACTGCTCCGAGCGGCCGATGGCGCGGCGCAGGTCGGGAATGAGTTGGTTCGCATCGTCGACGAACTCACTCGTCGCCCGCGCGGTCCGCCCGATGTCGAGAAAGGTCTTCACGAACACAGCGACGACTCCCAGGCCCACGAGCGTGGCGATCGCGATCACGGCTCCCTGCATCTCCGGCGTCATGATTCCTCCTCTTGGGAACGTCCTGACTGTGTTTGCGTCCTGATGATTGAGAGTCAAGCGCCGTGCCACGGCCGACGCGACCGTTGCTCGCCCTCGAAACCCTTGGAAACCAGGGCATCGCGCCTCCCCACCTTCCGGCCGAGCGGAGCGGGGTTGTAAGAACGACAACCTCTGCTGTAAGCCGTGCCCTCGACTGGGCGTCACGACCCCGAGGTCCGAAGTGTCCGTTCCTCCGGCCCAGCGACTCGGCTTCCCCCTTCACCTTCGGTAAACGCCCTGAATCTGGGGGCTTCGCGCCCAGCCGTCTCCGGATTCGCTTCACCGCACGCAGGTTTGGTCGCCGGCCGAGCCTGCAGTTGGGCACGGCTGTTGCCTTTCTCGAGGCGAAGCGCGTTCGTCCGAGTCCCGCCGCCCGGTCTGGAACGCTGCGTGGAAAGGAGACATCGCATGACACAACTCGCATTCAACTGGATCGTCGCCCTCCTCTTCACGGCTCTTGCGGCTGCCGTCGACATCACCGTGTTTCGTGACCGTGATCGCTGGAGCCTCGGGAAGGGAGAGCTCGTTTCGGTGCTGGCCGCCTCCTGGGTGCTCGGTTCGCTCTGGAACTACGTCTTCTCGGCCCCTTCGCTCGGATGGCTGCCGTACCTGGCTCCATTTTTTGTGGTCGCGTGGTTGGGATACGGCTTCTGCCTCTGGACGGCATGGCGCCGGGACTTCCTGCCTATGGAGAGCCTCCGAAGTGCGCCGCCGAAGAGTGAACTCGAACGGGCGGCCGGGATCGTCGTTAGCTCCTACCTCGTCGTGCTTCTGCTCGCCGTCCTCACGGCCCTCCTCGGCCGGGCCGTCCTCGGCACCGCCGCGTGAGACGCTGCATGAGCCGCCGCATGACTCGTCCTCGCCACGCGTGATTCGGCAGAGCGACGCCGGCCCTATTGCACTATCCTGCCCGGATGATGGAAACGATCGAAACGGACGGCGGCGGAATCCAACTCCGTCGTGCTCCCGGGGAAGAGTGGTCACTGCCGGAGTGGTGGTCCGCCCTCGTGTTCACGCCCGCAAGCCTCGAGCGATCACCCCACCCCTGGCAACTCGCGCTGGGCACCGGAACCGACTTCCCGGCCATCCATGCGTTTCCCGCAACGCACGCGAAGCGGGAGCAGGCGGAGACCGTCCTTCGCTTCCAGCGGCTCGTGCTGCCCGCAGCACTCCACGCATTCCACGGATACGGATTCGAACACGGTACCGTGCTTCCGATGCCCTACATCGGCGAGGGTCCGGGCGGCACCTGGCTGTCAGGCCTGGCTCTGCTCGGCCATTCCCCCGAGACGCGGGCCGACGCGGAAGGCGCGACGGTTCGAGAGGACTACGAGGCGGCGTTTGGCCCGGGCGGAACGCAGCTCATGCTCTCGTTCGTCCATGCCTGCACCGAAGCCTGGGCGGCGACCGGATTCCCACCGCGGAAGCTGGGACCTCTCGACATAGCGTCGATGGACCGCACCCGTACCCACTACGTGGACTTCGGCGTCGCCTCGAACCGGATCGTCCATGTCGCGCCGAAGCTCGACACGAAAGACCCGATCTGGACGTCCGTGCGCAGGTCCGGAACGCGGGAAGTCTGGCGGGTCGGGGAGGAGTAGTCCCCCGCACCCTCGCACGTACCGAATCGTCGGACCGGCTGCGCGGATGGACCGACCGAGCGGGCCCGATCGAGGGTGCCAGGCCGATCGACCCGCGAGCCTCGGCGAGCACTCCGACCAGGCCGACGACCCGCTAGTAGCTGTGCTCGCCGATCTTCGTCTTCCTCGGAAGGCCCAGTAGATCACGGCGGAGTACGTGAGCACGAACGGCATCCCGATCATCGCGATGATGAGCATGATCCAGAGCGTCTTCTGGCTCGACGCGCCGTTCCAGATCGTGACGGAGTTCGCAACCTCATTGGACGCCGTCACGAGGTTCGGAAAGAGCGCAGCGCCGAAGAGCCCGACGAGCGAGAGGATCAGAACAGAGCTCGACGCAAACGCCTGCCCGGCGCTGCCGCCATAGAGGCTCCTCGGAATGTTCGCGACCGCGAGCATCGCAACGAGCGCAAACCCCGCCGCCCAGGGATGGTGCTCGAAGTTCGCCGTCGCTCTCGGAATCCAGAGAACGGTGGCCACGGTCGTGAACATGAAGAAGACGAGGAACATCCCCCAACTCCTCCACATCCAGTCCCTCAGCCGTTTCTGGAACTCCCCTTCCGTCTTCAGATAGAGGAAGAGTCCGCCGTGCATCGCGAAGAGGGCAACGGTGAGCGCACCGACCAGGATCGGATACGGCGTCAGCTGATCGAGCACCGTTCCGTGGAAGTTTCCTTCCGCGTCGAGCGGGATGCCGAGCATCGCGTTCCCGATCGCGACTCCGAAGAGGAGCGTGGCGAGCGATGATCCGGCGAAGAACGCCCAGTCCCAGAACCGTCGCCACCCCGGGGACTGCACCTTCGAGCGGAACTCCATCGAGACGGCCCGCGAGATGAGCGCGAGGAGCAGCAGCATGAACGCCGTATAGAAGCCCGAGAAGACGGTGGCGTACGCATGCGGAAACGCCGCGAAGAGCGCCCCACCGAACGTCACGAGCCAGACTTCGTTTCCGTCCCAGAGCGGCCCGATCGAGTTCATCGAGAGGCGACGTTCATGGTCCGTCTTGGGGACGAACGGGTGGAGGATCCCCACGCCGAGGTCGAACCCATCGAGCACGGCGTAGCCCGCGAGCAGGACGCCGAGGAGGAGGAACCAGGTGATGGACAGTGCTTCGTACGACATCGGTCCTCCTCGCTAGGAATCCATGGACTGGGGCCGGCCCGTCATCCGTCCTGCCTCGGACGCTCGTTCCTTCACCGCGCCGAACAGCCCTTGGCCGCCACCAGTGTCGGCTTCGTCGTGCCCACCCGGCCCGTGCTTGATCTTCCGGTCGAGTACGAACACCCAGACCGCGGCGAGGCCGAGGTAGATGAGCCCGAAGCCGATGATCGATCCCAGGACCTGACCCGCGCGTACGGTCGGACTCGCGGCTTCCAGCGTGCGGAGTCCGAGCGTCTCGTCATACTCGACCACGCCCTGGGGACCGACGACCAGGTCCCCGTTGGCCGTCCACTCGAGGGGCGGATGGACGATCCACGGCTGTCGCCCCACCTCGGCGGCGACCCATCCGAGCTCGTTCGAGAGAACCGGAAGGATGACTGCGACGACGAACACCCAGAGGAGCCACCTCTGGTCGTAGAGCTTCCCGCGCCAGCGAAGGAAGGACGCGAGGAGCGTGAGGCCGATGAAGACCATCCCGAGCGAGATCATCACGTGGTAGCTCGCGAACGAGAGCCCGACCGGCGGGCGGTCCTCCGGACGGAAGCGATCGAGCCCGATCACCGTCGCCTTGGGATCCTGATGGAGGAGCATGCTGAGGCCGCCCGGCACCGCCACGTTCATCCGGATCGTCTCGGACTCCGCGTCCGGGATCCCGAAGAGCGACATGTCGGCCGGCCCCGTCTCGAAGTGCCCTTCGAACGCAGCCATCTTGGCCGGCTGATGCTCGTAGACGCTCTCCGCCTGGATGGGGCCGGAAGCGAGCGCCGCGCGCGAAGCGACGGTGGCGAGGACGAGGGCGCCGTCGAACGAGCGCCGTGCGAACTCTTCGTGACGCCGCTTGAGGAGGTACCAGGCCGAGATCGACATGACGAAGAACGCGCCCATGATGAACGCGCCGATCCAGACGTGGACGAGCCGATGCACGGTCGACGGATTGAATACCATGGCCCAGAAGTCGACGATCTCCGCCCGCATGAGCGGGGCGCCGTCCTTCAGAACCGGCACACCGTCCCGGATCACCGGAACGATGTGGTGCCCGGCGGGAGTCTGCTGCCAGCTGTTCGCGACCACGATCCAGACAGACGAGAAGATCGAGCCGAGGGCGACCATCAGGGTCGAGAAGAAGTGCATGCGCGGCCCGACCCGGTCCCAACCGAAGACGAGCACGGCGAGGAACCCGGACTCGAGGAAGAAGGCGAAGATCCCTTCCGCCGCGAGCGCGGAGCCGAACACGTCGCCGACGAAGCGCGAGTACGTGGCCCAGTTCGTCCCGAACTGGAACTCCATGACGATCCCGGTGGCCACTCCGATCGCGAAGTTGAGTGCGAAGATCTTCGTCCAGAAGCGCGCCGCGGTGTCGTAGATCGCCTTCCCGGTTCGGAGATGTGCTCCCTCGAGCCAGACGAGCACGATGCCCATGCCGATCGTGAGGGGTGGAAAGATGTAGTGGAACCCGATGGTCAACGCGAACTGGAGACGCGAGAGGAAGACGGCATCCATGGAACACTCCTCACATCGCTCGGGAGCCCGATGCCCCATCGCAAAGGAGCACAGGGCTCATTCTGGAGAAACGGGGCACCATACCTGATGGAGACCGATACCTCCAGACATCGGCAACTTGACGATTCCTTATGTCCAGACTGAGGATTGCAGAGGGACCCAACCGCGGAGCAGTCGTGTATCTGAGAAATGTCGTCGATGCGTCGAAGGACCTCGCCGAGACCCGATCGCGCAAGAAGAAGACCGAGCGGATCGGTCAGCTCCTGGCCGACGCGACTCGGACCGGCCGAGCGGAGGATGGCGTCTCCTTCTCAGCGGACGATGTCGCCGTCATCGTCGGCCTCATCGTGGGAAAGCCCCGGCAAGGGAAGATCGGCGTAGGATTCGCGGCGGCCTTCGCAATCGACACCCCACCCGCGGAAGCATCGTCACTCACCACACGGGATGTGGACGCAGCGCTGACCGACCTCGGACGACTGAGTGGAGCGGGCTCCCAGAGCGAACGCTCGGAACGGCTCACCACTCTCTTCTCCCTCGCGACCCGAGACGAGCAGGAGTTTCTCCGAAGAGTGCTGACCGGAGAAGTCCGCCACGGAGCGCTCGAGAGCCTGGTCCTCGACGGGGTCGCATTGGCCGCGGGCGTCGATGGAGACGCGTTGCGACGTGCCGCCATGCTTTCCGGTGACGTCGCGGCCATGGCGACGCTCGCATTCTCCGGCGGAAGCGAGGCGCTCGCGTCGGTGGGCCTCACTCCGATGACGGCCGTTCTCCCGATGCTCGCACAGACCGCCAAGACCGCGGCCGAGGCGATCACATCGGCAGGACACGCGTCGGTGGAATGCAAACTCGACGGTGTCCGGATCCAGGCACACCGCGAGGGGGAACGGATCGCGATCTTCACGCGCGCCCTCAACGAGATCACGGACCGTCTCCCTGAGGTCGTGCGTATGTTGCGGGAACTCCCGGCCGAAACGATCGTGCTCGACGGCGAAGCGCTCGGTCTTCGGGAGGACGGACGTCCGCTCCCGTTCGAGGAGACGATGAGTCGGGTCGGTTCCGAGACCGTACGGGACGACGTTCCGATCCGTCCCTTCTTCTTCGACATCCTCCACCTCGACGGCGTGGACCTGATCGACCGCCCACTCACCGAGAGATGGGCCGCGCTCGACCGGATCGTTCCCGAGGATGCCCTCGTCACCCGCGTCTGGACGGAGGATGGCGACGAAGCCGAGGCGTTCCTCGCGCGCAGCAAGGCGGCAGGACACGAAGGCATCGTCGTCAAGGGAAGCGGGTCGATCTACGAAGCGGGCCGTCGAGGCGCGAAGTGGCTCAAGGTGAAGCCCGCCCACACCCTCGACCTCGTCGTCCTCGCCGCGGAATGGGGCAGCGGCCGGAGGGAGGGATGGCTCTCGAACCTCCACCTCGGCGCCCGGGATCCCGAGACCGGCGAGTTCGTCATGCTCGGAAAGACGTTCAAGGGGCTGACGGACGCCATGCTCGCCTGGCAGACGGAGCGGTTCCTCGGAATCGAGACGAGGCGGACGAAGCACATCGTCTACGTACGGCCGGAGGTCGTCGCCGAGATCGCGTTCGACGGGATCCAGCCGTCTCCCCGCTATCCCGCGGGCATGGCACTCCGCTTCGCGCGCGTCAGAGCGTACCGGTCCGACAAGAGTGCGGACGAGGCCGACACCATCGACACGGTGCGGCAGATCTTCCAGGCGAGCCGCGGAGCCTAGGCGGCGCCGTCGTCACCTGCCGACGCGCCGTCCGTCTGCGGAGTCCAGGCTACGTCCGACTACATCCGGAAGCGTAGCGCGAGGATGTAGTAGCCCTCCGGGTAGGTCCAGTCGGTTCCAACGTAGGAGCCGTCGATCAGTCCGCCGCCGTCCATCCCGCGCCCTTCCCAGGTGGCCTCGGTGACGTACGGACGCCCGGCAGTGCCGTCGACGGAGAACTGCACGTCTGCTCCGATGATCGCGTCGAACGGGAGGTTCTCGACCTTCGCGTGCTTCGACTTGACGAGCGAGTTCGAACGGGTGTCGGTGTAGAGGAACTCGACCGAAGCCGTACGCGTGTCGGGATTCACGGAGCCTTGGAAGGTGAGCGTTCGTACGCCGCCCTCGATCGTCTCCGCCATCCCCCCCGTGAACCCGAAACCGGTCCACGTCATCACCTGGAGGAGATGGTCGAGCGAGCCGTCGTCTCCGATCCACCACGGCTCGTACTGATGCGGCGCGTAGAACGTGAAGTCGATTCGGGCCGTCCGGCGGAGCGCGGCAAGCCATTCGTCGTCGATCCCGATCGGGTAGGGCGTGCTCGAAACGCCTCCGCGCGTGACGACGATCTCCGACTCGCCAACCGCGACCCCCTCGGGCACGACGGCCGAGATCGCGAAGTCGACCCACTGCGTGATCCGCGCCTCGAGTCCGCCGATCGTGAGGACGCCGTCACCCTGCGTGGCCCCGAAGTTCTGCCCTTGAACCGTGACGGGATCGCCTGGCTTCGCATACTCGGGCGTGACTCCGGTGACGACAGGCGCACGCTCGACCGTGAGGTCGCCGAGATCCACGCGCGCGTTCGTTGCGCCCGTCCAGGGAATCTCGATCGCGACGTATGCGGTGTCGCTTCCCGCCACGACGCGGAGTTCACTCTTTCCCCCGAAGACGTCGCCAACGAGGGAGAAGCGTCCGTCCGTACCGGTGGGAATGCCGGTCCAACCGCCTTCGTAGACGGTTCCATCGAGCCGGACGATCGAACGCGGAGTGTACCCCGACTGCGGATTCCCGGTCCCGTCGACCAGGCGCCCCGTCACGCTGTAGGACCAACCGGCCCGCTGGAGCATGACGGGCAGCTTCTTCGCATCTTCGCCGAGAGCCGTCTCCACTTCCGCGCGGAGTGCATCGATGCCGAGATGCCGCTTGCCGTAGAGCGCGAACACGTCACTCCACGGCAGGTTCACGACCGGAACGGGGACCATCTGCCCGGAGGTGAGATCTCTCGTAGAAGGTTCGGACCGCACGAGAGTCGCGAGCATGACCGACGGAAACCCCTCGAGCCCAGGATAGTCCCGCGTGAGCGGGGTGAAGCCCTGGAAAATCGTGTAGGGATCGAGGAGGTCGAGCGCACCGACGCCGCCCGTGAGGAAGTACTGCACGAGATAGGCGTAGTCCTCGACCATGTACTCGCGGCCCATTGCATCCCGGATCCCGTGGCCCGAGAGGAGCGGCGCCTGCCCTTCGAGAGCGGACTGCGTGTCGTCGCCCACGACCACGTGCGTCAGGTAGTGACCGACTTCGTGCGCGACGGTACCGGCATTCGACGTCAGCTTGAGATGGACCGTGGGCCGAACGATCCGGCCCGCACTGCCGAGACTCCTCCACCAGAAGCCGGTGTAGTACTCCCCGTCCCATTCGTGATGGAGACGCAGACGGCTCGACATCTCCGCCTCCGCAGCGGTCCGCATGGCCGGGGAGAGTGCACCGAGGAAGCCATCGATGTAGGTCTCGGCCTGGAGCTGCAGGTTGATGCGGCGGTCTGCATCGCTGCTGTTCGGAGTGATCTTGGAGATCCAGTACTTGCTGAACGGTGTGGGCGGAGCCAGCGCGCGACGGGCGGCGTCGTGCTGGGCCGGGACGGGGTCTCCGGCGGAAGCGGCTCCATCGTCCGTCAGGGCCGCGCCCTCGTCTCCGGGCGCGACGACGAACGCCACTGAACCGTCTGCTTCCGCCTCAGGTGGAATGCCGACCCACCGGGCGTTCCCGGCGGGTTCGTCGTCGAAGCAGCCTTCGACCTGGCCGTAGCCGAGAAGCATGACCTGGTCCGCCCCCTCTGTCTCGATGGAGAGGAGTGCGGGCCCGGATCCCTCGTACTCGATGTGGTAGCCGTCGCCCGCGAGCGGCGCGTCGGGGCCGTCCACGATCTCGGCGACGACGAGGGCGCCGCTCTTGCCATCAGGGAAGGTGAAGACACAGCCGGTGACATCGTCGACGAGGGTGCCTCCGGGCTCGAGCGACTCGTCGTAGACGACTTCACTTCCGAGCTGCCAGTCCGCCGGATCATCTCCCGGCCCGGACTCCAGGATCCGCTCACGTTCCGCGCATCCGGGGAAGGCGAGGGCCCCGAGGAAGAGAGCGAGGGAGAGCAGCCTACCCCTGTCGGTGGAGAGCGTCCTCCCCAGTCGAACGGAGTGCAGTCGAACGGAGTGCCACATCCCTCGGACTGTGTGCGGCCGTGGCGTGGCGTCGTATGAATGGCCGGGCATGTTTCGGCTCCCCCAAGAAGCGCTGTAGCGTGTTCCGTCACTTCAGCTTTCGGGAGGGTGGGACGCGCTTCTTGAAGAATGCCCATCGATCGATCGGTTCCGGCTTCGAGGCGAAACGATGCCGCCTGCAGCCCGAGGCGGGGTCGTGCTTCTCCTGCAACGGGTTGGCCGCGGCTCCCGTTAGACACGGTGATGCAGCGGCCGCACATTTCTATGCGGGCAGTGGGGATCAGCCGCGATCGACGTTCTGACAGCGAACGCAGAAGTAGGTGCTGCGGCTCGGTCTCCCCTGCCGCTCCCGCTCGACCTTCGTGCGGCACCGATAGCAGGGTTCACCCGCGCGTTCGTAGACCCAGAGGTCACCTCCCGGCACGAACCGGGTCGTCCGGACCACGGTGTCGAGGTTCTTCCGCATCAGCACGCGCGCGTCGCGCAGCAACTTCCGGAGAAGATCATCCGCGACTTCGGAGACTGGCAGGAATGGATCGATCCCGGTGACAAAGAGCATCTCCGACTTCCAGACGTTGCCGATCCCCGCGACGATCCGTTGGTTCAGCACCGCCTCCCCGATGCTGAGGTCGCGCGTCTCGGCTTCCGACGACTTCGCACCCGGCACCTTCGCACCCGATGCGGCGCGGAATCGCGCGAGCGCCTCCTCCAGGTCGAAGTTCGGGCCGAGGAGATCCGGACCGAGCGCTGCGAGCACGGGGTGTGCCCCGACCTCGTCCCGGGTCAGAAGCTCGAGGTCTGGGGCGGAGAAGCAGACGGCGACGAACCGGTCGTTCTCGATCGCGACGCGGCTGAGATGCGAGGGGAGTTGCCAACGTTCGCCGGGGCGGTAGATGTGCCACGACCCGCTCATCTTCATGTGAGAGTAGAGCGCAACGCCGTCGTCGAAGTGGATGAGGAGGCTCTTCCCGCGTGCTTCCACCGCGGTAACGACACACTCCTGCCTTCGGAACCGGAGGAGTTCGGGCCGCCGGGCCCAGTAGTTCAGGACCGGGCGATCGACGAGAGCGAGGGAGAGATGATGAGCGCTGCGGTGGATCGTGTCGCCCTCAGGCATCGAGCGGGCCCTTCCGCCGATAGAGTCCCTTGTAGGTCGAGCGGAACCCTTCCTCCTCGAGGAACCGGGCCAGGAACGACTGGGACGGGTCTTCCCCGTCGATCTTGGTCACGGTGAGAGCACGGCTCCTTCCCTTCGCGGGGAGCTCCGACAATGTCGTCGCGAGCACACGCGCGGAGGCGGACCGTTCGGGCTCCGACTCGGGAAGGAACGTGAGGAGACTCCGCTCCGTCCGTCCGATGTACGCGAGGAGCCGTCCCTCGTGGAGCACGACCTGCGCGCCCGCCACGCGCCCCGGC
The DNA here is from genome assembly GCA_041390305.1 of Candidatus Eiseniibacteriota bacterium. Lineage (GTDB taxonomy): Bacteria > Eisenbacteria > RBG-16-71-46 > CAIMUX01 > CAIMUX01 > JACKCR01. The sequence goes on along the minus strand of JAWKQE010000023.1, from coordinate 72,648 downwards.
CGCGCGCCGCTCGTCTCCGGCCAGCGGAGTGCCGCACCGTAGGGGTTGGCCGGATCGGTGGCGGCGAGCACGAACGTGGACGGGTCGGCGTGGACCTTCGCGTCGCGCAGCGAGCGGAGTCGGTCGTCCGCCCCCGGCAGCGCGAACTGGGTCGCACCGAGCCCCGCGACGAAGTAGCCGCGACGCACCCGACCCGACTCTTCCATCGCCTTCAGCACCGGGTAGACGAGCGAGAACCCACCCGTGAGCCCCTCCGCCTGTGTGCTCTCCCGAAGGAGGACGCCGTGGCGTTGGAGGAGCTGCTCGGCGAGCGCGGCGCGGCGTTCGGTCTCCGTCGGATCCCCCTCTTCCCTTCCCGGCAGGAGCGACCAACGCCCCTCCGTTCCCGGAGGACCCACCGTCCGCGGACGGTATCCACGCGAGCGCAGCTCCCGCCGATTGCGACGGTTCGCCCGTTCCCCCTGGCTCTGACGAAGGAAGGAACGGAGTGGCGCGAGCGTGTCGTTCGTGACCTCGCCGTTCCAGACGAGGAGCCAGAGCGCGTCGGCGAGGTCCTGCGGGAACCCACCGAGATCCTTCGCCATCTGCGCAAAGAAGACCGCGCCGCGGTCACGGAGGTACGCGCGGATCGACTGCATGAGGTGGTCGTGTCGGGAGCCACCGGTGGGCGCATCGCCGGATGTCGATCCAGAGTTGGATGTGGATGCGTCGCCGGCCGCGGATCCGACGTTGGATGCGACATCCAACGGTCCGAGGTACGGATAGTGCTCGGCGAGATAGATCACGATCCGTCCGTCGTGTGTGCCGATCGGTTCGATGCCGCGCCACATCAGCTCGCCCGCGTAGCAGAGTTCGTCGAGCATGCTGGGCTGGTAGTCCTCGACGCGGGCGGGCAGGATCTCCGTCTCGAGATCGGAGGCGGGAAGCGGACAGCCCTGCAGCTGCTCGAGTACGCGGAGGAGTCCATCCAGGCCGCGGGCCGGACGTGCGAGGCCGTGCCACTCGGGCAGGAATCGGCCGAGTGCGGATGGATCGACCGGCTCGATCTCGGCGCGGAGGCGGGCGAGGCTCTGCTGCTTGAGTCGACGGAGCACCGACGCGTCGCACCACTCCGTGCCACGTCCGCCGGGAAGGAACTCGCCTTCCACGATCCGTCCGGCTTCGCGAAGACGCCCCAGCACATCTCCGACCGCGGCCACCCCGAGTCCGAACCGGTGCGCGACGTCCTCGGCCCGGAACGGACCGTGCGTGCGGGCAAACCGCGAGACGAGGTCGCCGAGCGGGTCCGCGACGGATTCGAGAAACGCCTCGGGCATCCCTGGCGGCGGGACGATGCCGAGCGCATCGCGGAAACGTCCCAGGTCCTCCGCCGCGACATACCGTTTCTCGCCGCCGACCGGCACGAGTGCGATCCGCCGCGCCTGGGTAAGGGCGTGGAGCCATTCCGTAGCTGCCGCCATCACGCGCACGTCCACTTCCTCCCGGCTGAGGTCCCCGATCGAGAGGAGGAGATCGTGCAGGTCGTCGGCATGGCGGATCTTCTGATCGTCGCCGAGCCGTTGCAGGCGCTTCTCGGTCTCCCAGATCACGTCACCATCGAGCAGCGCACGCAGCTCCGCTTCGCCGAGCAGCTCCCGGAGCTGGGCGTGGTCGAGCGAGAGGATCTGTGCGCGCCTCTCCGCGAGCGGCGCGTCGCCGGCGGAGCGGAAGTTGCCGACGTACTGAAGAGAAGACTCGACGCGAACGGCGACGGGACGTGGGTGTCGACCGTTGCGACCCGGATCCGTCGCGAAGCCACGTCACGCAGCACGTCGGTGAGCGACGGCAGGTCGAACACGTCGCGGAGACACTCACGGTACGTTTCGAGGATGATCGGGAAGCGCTCGAAGCGCGCCGCCACCTTGAGCAGGTCCGCGCTCTTCCTCCTCTGCGCCCAGAGAGGGGCGCGCGTGGTCGGATTGCGCTTCGGAAGGAGGAGCGCGCGTCCCGCGTTCTCGCGGAAGTGCGAGGCGAAGAGAGACGTATCCGACAGCTTCCGCACGACGAGTGACTCCACTTCGTCCGGACGCGGGAAGAAGACGGACGGATCGGGGGCCGACTCGGACTCGGGCAGACGGAAGACCATCCCGTCGTCGCTGTACATCATGTCCACTTCGAGCCCCTGCTCGTCCGCGAGACGCGAGAGGATCGCGGTCGACCAGGGCGCGTGGACGCGTGAACCGAAGGGCGAGAGGACACAGACCCGCCAGTCCCCGACTTCGTCGACGAACCGTTCGACGACGATCGTCTCCTCGCTCGGGACGACACCGGTCGCGTCGTACTGATCCCGCACGTAGGCGACGAGATTCCTCGCCGCGGACTCCTCGAGTCCGTGCCCGTCGCGCAGCCGCGCGATCGCCTCCTTCTCGTCCGCCCGGCCGATCTCGCGCGCGAGTGCCCCGATGGCGCGGCCGAACTCCGCGGCCCGGCCGATCCGGTCTCCCTTCCAGAACGGCATCCGGCCCGGTTCGCCGGGAGCCGGAAGCACCGTCACCCGGTTGTGGTCGATGTTCTCGATCCGCCAGGACGACGCACCGAGGACAAACACTTCGCCCGGCCGCGACTCGAACACCATCTCCTCGTCGAGCTCGCCCACGCGCCGGCTGCCCGAGCCATCTCCGTCGGCGAGAAAGACGCCGAAGAGGCCACGGTCCGGGATCGTGCCACCGTTCACGACGGCCACGCGGCGCGCGCCCTGCCGCGCTTCGATCGCGCCCGAGACGCGGTCCCAGGTGATGCGCGGACGGAGTTCGGCGAACTCGTCCGACGGGTAGCGGCCGCTCAGCATGTCGAGCACACCGTCGAACGCACCGCGCGGAAGGTCGGCGAAGGGAGCCGCGCCCCGGAAGAGACGGAAGAGCTCCTCGACATGACAGCGGCGGACCGAAGCCTCCGCCACGATCTGCTGCGCGAGCACGTCGAGCGGATTCCTCGGGTAGTGCGTCGCCTCCACCTCCCCATCCCGCATTTTCGGAACGACGGCCGCGCTCGCAAGAAGGTCGCCGCGATGCTTCGGGAAGACGACCCCGCGCGAGACCGCACCCACGTGGTGCCCGGCGCGCCCGACCCGCTGGATCCCGGACGCGACCGACGGCGGCGCCTCGATCTGGATGACGAGGTCGACCGCGCCCATGTCGATCCCGAGCTCGAGCGACGACGTCGCGACGATGGCCGGAAGCTCTCCGCGTTTGAGGAGATCCTCGACCCGCATCCGCTTCTCCTTCGAGAGCGACCCGTGATGCGCGAGCGCGATCTCTTCCTCGGCCTCTTCGTTGAGAGCCCCCGCGAGCCGTTCGGCCAGCCGTCGACTGTTCACGAACACCATCGTGCTCCGGTGCGCGCGGATCAGCTCGACGAGGCGCGGATGGATCGAGGGCCAGATGCTCTTGACGGGCGGACGCTGCGCCGCGGGGCCGGACGGAATCTCGTCCGACGGGTCGCCGAGCCGGGTCATGTCCTCCACCGGGACCTCGACCACCAACTCGAGCGCCCGCTTCCGCCCCGCGTCGACGATCTCGACCGGACGCGGCCGGAACCGTGCGTCGTCTCCCTCGCCGATCGTGCCCCCGCCGAGGAGACGGGCGACTTCGTCCAGCGGCCGTTGGGTCGCGGAGAGCCCGATCCGCTGGAGCGGACGTGGCGCCCCGTTGCGCAACGCTTCCAGACGCTCCAGCGACAGGAACAGGTGCACACCCCGCTTCGTCGCGACGAGTGAATGGATCTCGTCGACGATCACGGTCTCGACGGAACGCAACGTTTCGCGGGCCTGGGACGTTAGGAGGAGATAGAGGGACTCGGGCGTCGTGATGAGGATGTCCGGGGGACGCCGGATCATGCGGGCGCGGTCGGACTGTGGCGTGTCCCCGGTCCGGATGCCGACCTCGAGTTCACGGTGCGTCTCTCCGGCCCGCTCCGCTTCGGCCCGGATCCCCGCGATCGGTGCGCGCAGGTTCCGCTCGACGTCGACCCCGAGCGCTTTGAGCGGCGAGATGTAGAGGACACGGCAGCGCTCCCGCTGGGGTGGCTCCGGGGAGAACATGAGCTGGTTCAGCGCGAAGAGGAACGCGGCCAGGGTCTTTCCGGATCCGGTCGGAGCGAGGAGGAGCGTGGACTTTCCGGATGCGATTTCGGGCCACGCCCGGTCCTGCGCCGTGGTGGGGCTGTCGAACGTCCGCTCGAACCAACGGCGAACGGCGGGATGGGCGAACTCGAGCGACGAACTCATGGACGATGGCCTGCTGTTGGACTTGGAACCACGGACGGGGCCTGGCACCGGGACCCAGAACCGGAGCCCGGAACTCGGACCGTCCCGACCTCGGGACTCGGACCTCGTGACGGACCTGGGCGACTCGGCGAGCTGGAGCGCGAGTCTAGAGGATCCCGGACACACCGGTCCAACCGTCCGTCACGCATCGTGTACCTTGGTGTTCCCCACTGTGTGATTGGTCGAGACACACTCGAGCGCCGCAGTCCCGGCCTCGAGCCGATCGCGGTCGCACAATCGAAACCACGGCCTCACCGCCATGGCGCCTCTTCTCGGGCCGGCGCCGCGTGGGTCTTTTTTTCCGTCGTTCATTCAAACGCTCGGAAGGACATCCCCGTCTGAGAGAATGCGGCTCCGACTCCCAAGCTCTCAGGAAGGACTCTCCATGCGCCAGCGTCGCCTCCCGTCCGACTCTCGACTCGAGACGCCTGCCCAGCAGTTCCCACGAACGCTCCTCCTTCTGGGAAGCCTCCCCCTCCTGGCCGGTCTCGGTGCGCTCCTTCTCTCGCTCGTCGCCCCCGCCTCCGGCCTTCCGGTCGTGGGCCCGGCCCTCGAACGGCTGCTCGGCTCGCCGATCCTCGCCACGCTCGCGTCGGAAGCGCGTACGCTCGCGTCCCCCCTCCTCGGGCTCCTCGTCTCGGACGCACAGGCACAGGATTTCTCGAAGCGGATCTATCAGACCCGCCGGATCGAAGGTGCGCCGCCCGTGCTCGACGGCCGGGTCGACGACCCCGCCTGGGACCTCGTCGAGTGGGCGGGCGACTTCCGCGAACACAACCCGAACCGGGGCGACGATCCGTCGCAGCAGACCGCGTTCAAGATCCTCTACGACGACGATGCGATCTACGTCGCCTACCGGGCCTTCGACGATCACCCGGAGGAGATCAGCAGCCAGACGACACGGCGCGACTGGTTCCCGGGCGACTGGGTCGAGATCAACATCGACAGCCGATTCGATCAGCGAACCGCGTTCTCCTTCACGTCGAGCGTGTCCGGAGTCCGCGGCGACGAGTTCATATCCCAGGACGGCGACAACTGGGATGGCGACTGGGACCCGATCTGGACCCTCCGCACTGCAATCGACGACCGCGGCTGGACCGCGGAAGTGCAGATTCCGCTCAGCCAGCTCCGGTTCTCGGATCAGGACGAGCAGGTGTGGGGAATCCAGGTCACGAGACGCGTCTTTCGGGAAGAAGAGCGATCCTGCTGGCAGCCGATCCCTCTCGACACTCCCGGCTGGGTCAGTCGCTTCGGGGAGCTCCATGGCATCCGCGGCCTCCGTCCGGAGCGGCAGGTGGAGATCCTCCCGTATGCAGTCACGCGCGCAGAACGGTTCCCGCGCGTGGAGAACGACCCGTTCGCCACGGGCAGCGACGAGAGCCTCGCCCTCGGCGTCGACGGAAAGCTCGGCGTCCTCGGGAATCTCACCCTGGACTTCACGATCAACCCGGACTTCGGTCAGGTCGAAGCGGACCCGTCGGAGGTGAACCTCTCGGCCTTCGAGACGTTCTTCTCCGAGAAGCGGCCGTTCTTCATCGAAGGGAGCGACATCCTGGAGTACAGGCTCGCCCCCGCCGTCACCGGCGGCAGCTTCACGCAGGACCGTCTCTTCTACTCACGACGGATCGGCCGCGCCCCACGGTACTCCCCCGGCGACAACGATGCCCATGTGGACATGCCCGAGAACTCGAGCATCATCGGCGCCGCCAAACTCACGGGAAAGACGAAGAGCGGACTCTCCGTCGGGGTACTCGAGAGCGTGACCGCCCGCGAGCGGGCCGACATCGAGCAGAGCGGCGTCCGGAGTCAGGAGACGGTCGAGCCGACGACGAACTTCTTCGTCGGTCGCGTCCGGCAGGATCTCCGGAGCGGACAGACCGTGATCGGCGCGATGGTCACGGCCGTCAACCGGAACATCGAGGACGAGCCACTCGCCTTCCTCCACGACGCCGCCTACTCCGGTGGAGTCGACTTCCTGCACATGGTGGCGGATCGGCGCTACTACGTCGAAGGGAACGTCTCGTTCAGCCGGGTGGAGGGAGATCCCGTCTCGATCCGGCTCGACCAGCTCTCCTCGGCCCGGTACTACCAGCGTCCCGACGCGGACTACGTCGACTTCGACTCCACGCGCACGTCCCTCTCCGGAAACGCCGGCTCCGTCCGGGTCGGGAAGAGCGGTGGCGGCATCACCCGCTTCCAGACCGGCGTCGCCTGGAGATCCCCGGGGTTCGAGACGAACGACATGGGGTTCCTCCGCCGTGCGGACGAGATCAACCAGTTCACCTGGGGCGCGCTCTCGTTCAATCAGCCGTTCAGCATCTTCAATCGGATCCAGTGGAACGCGAACCAGTGGACGAACTACGACTACGGCGGCACGAACACGTCGAACGCTGTGAACACGAACTGCAACCTGAACTTCCGGAACAACTGGAGCACGGGCGCGGGCCTGACGCGCAACTTCGACTACGTGTCGAACACCGCGCTCCGCGGCGGCCCGTCGTCGAAGTGGCCCGGTTCCTGGGAGAGGAGCTTCTGGGTCAACTCGGACGGCCGGAAGCAGGTCTCCTACGGGTTCGGCGCCGGCCGCACGACATCCGACGAGAACAGCGCGAGTGACACGAACTACTGGGTGGATCTCAACTGGCGCCCGAACGGCCAGATGCGTCTCTCGCTGAGCCCCTCGTACTCGACATACGACACGGAACTGCAGTACGTCACGACCCGGAACCGGGACTCGGCCGACCCGAGCTACTACTTCGCGGGGCTGGACCAGGAAACGGCCGCATGCACGTTCCGCCTCGACTACGCGATCGCGCCGGATCTCACCGTGCAGCTCTACGGCCAGCCGTTCCTCGCCACCGGCCGCTACCACGACTACAAGCAGATCACCGATCCCAAGGCCGATCGCTACGAAGACCGCTTCGTCGCTGTCTCGGACGAGGACGCCGACGGCCTCGACAGCAGCTTCAACTTCCGCGACTTCAACTCCAATGTCGTCGTGAGGTGGGAGTTCCAGCCTGGGTCACTCCTCTACCTCGTCTGGAACCAGAGCCGACAGGGCTTCGGCGACGACCCCACGCTCGCGGTCGGGGACGACGTCGAGGGACTCTTCGACGTCCAGCCGCACGACATCTTCCTGATCAAGGTGAGCCGCTGGTTCTCGCTCTGATCGGCACTTTTTTCGCATCCAGATAGGTCCCTCGTACGAAGATCCCGATGGCTCGGAGAAGCCGAGGAGATTCCGTGGCAACCGGGATCTCCAAGTCTCCGCCAGTAGCCCGCCGGGGCCGCTGCGGACACGGAGGATCCATGGTCACGAGGAGTCTGTCCGCCGGCCGGGCCCGCTTTCCGGCCCGAGCCATCGCCCACGCCGTTCCCTGCCTGCTGCTCATCTCGTCGACCGTCGCCCACGCCGACGGCGACTCGTCCGCGTTCCGGAGAGTCGACTTCGACCAGTCGTTTCCGCCCTGCCTCTTCATGGAGACAGAGGCCCTCCGCGACGAGTTCGCGCCCGAGGTGCGGTTCCGTGGGCCATCCCTTCTCGACGGCGGCGGCATCCTCGCCCCCTGCGCGTTCTTCCTCGTCACTGGGATCACGCCGCCCAACGTACTCGGATTCAACGAGACCGCGGAGTACGAGAGCGGGGGCGTCCCCCGGGATCCCCAGACGATCCTGTTCGACCCACCCACGAACTTCGTAGAGGCCCGGGTCGGCGCCTTCATCGAGGTCGGGTACCCCGTCACGCTCACGGCGTATGACGCGAACGGTGCGGTGGTCGACACGGACACGGCGGCTCTCGACCAGTTCACCCAGCGCCTCGTCGTGGAAGGTGGCGGGATCACACGAGCGGTCCTCTCCGCTCCCGGGGCCCGCTACATCGCGGACGACTTCCGGTACGGCGACTCCGCCGGCAACGACCTCCGGGTCGAGACCGCGGAACTCCGGATCACGCTTCCCGCCGGAGCACAGACGACCCGTGCGATCGGCCTCACGAACGACTCGGCGCACGACATGGAGCTGTTCGTCTGGTCGAGACAGATCGAAGAGGCGGCCGCGGGGGCACGGGGCGCGGGCGGAGCCTCGGTCGCGGCGATCGCGCCACGCTTCGAGGCCACCCAGTTCGAACGGCTCCCCGGCCAGCTCTCCTTCGGTCCGGAGGCGACCGGGAACCTCCGCGCGCTGGCCCGGGATCCGCTCCCGGAACGGGACGTCCCGATGATCGGGCGCTTCGATCGCTACCTGGGGCGGAACGCGGACCCGACGGCACCCCGGATCCTCGTCTTCACCGAACCCGATCCGATCTCCTATGCCCCAGAGACGGATCTCGATCAGGCAATCCGCAGCCTCGACCTTCCCTACACCGTCGTCTACGGCGGTGTGTCGTACTTCATGGGACTCCTCGTCGACGAAGGCCCCTGGGATCTCGTCGTCTTCGACCATCAGTTCGCAAACTTCTACGAGACCGACTACGTCCTCTATGACCGGCTGCTCGAATACGTGCAGTCCGGAGGCCGCCTCATCATGAGCAGCTGGCTCGCGGGAGAACGCCCCAGCCACCCACTCTGGAACGCCCTCGGATTCCGGTACGGCGAGGCCTTCATCGATCCGCAGCCCGTCTACTGGACCGACGACGTGCCCCGCTTCGAGTCCTTCCCGAACGACGTCCCCGACTTCTCGACCCTCGGCGACTACTACGTGATCGATGGTCACCAGATCGAGCGACTCCAGGGCGCGGTCTCCTTGGCGCGGTACTCGGGAAACACGGGTGCCGGCGGTGACACCGACAACAACGCTGCGATCGTCCTCGCAAACGAGGGGCGGACGATCTTCCGCGCCTTCAACGACGGCGCCAACATCTCCGACCTCGACGGCGACGGACTCTTCGATACGTACGAACTGTGGAGGAACCTCTTCGTCCAGATGGTGGGCGAGACTCGCCCCTGGCTGGGCGTCACCGAGGTGCTGGACCTCAGCGCCGGCGCGGACGGCACGGTCGGCATCTCCATCGACGCGTCCGCCCTGACGCCTGGGGACTACATCGCCGATCTCGAAGTCTGGACGAACGAGTCGGCATTCCGCACCTATCCGGTGCGGGTTCTCGTCGAGGTCCTGCCCGAGACCGCCTCGGCCGAGCCGTTGTTCGACGACTCACCCCTCGCGTCCTCCTTCCGCTTCGTCGTCTCGCCGAATCCGGCCGTTGGGCCGGCCAGGATCCACCTGCAAGGCACGACGTCCGAGACTGCGCCCGGGACGGTGCTCGCGGGCGCGCTCGGGAGCGCACTCGACCTCGGCGGTCTCGAGATCGAGATTCTCGACGTTTCGGGACGGCGGGTCCGCACCCTGAGGGCGCCCGAGCCGGACGGTTCCGGGTCGGTCTCCTGGGCCTTCGATGGACGCACGGACTCGGGTGAACTCCTCAGCTCCGGCGTCTACTGGCTCTCCGCGCGAACGGAGCGCGGCACGATCCGCGGCGAGCTGCAGGTGCTGCGGTAGCGAAACGACGACTCCGACGAAACGAGATCCTCCGCCGCGGACGCGAACCCTCCTCGGGCTGCGTCCGCGCCTTTCTGTGGTAGGGTCCTTCCATTCCAGTTCCAGTGGGGTGCTGCACAGACCGGCAGATTGCCAGCCTTCCCGAGGCGCGTGCCATGGCGCGAGCGGCAGGCGCTCTACAGCCGGCCAAGTTCGACGGATCAAGGCAAGGAGGCGTCATGCGTTCGCCCGTCCGCCCGGTGCTCGTCCGCCCAACGCTCGTAATCGCGCTCGTTCTCACCACGTCCGCGCTCGCGATCCACGGCTGCAGTTCGAGCGATGAAGGCTCTCCCCCGGACGACAATGGGGACATCCGCGTTCTCGAGATCGAACCGTCCGCGGAACTGGCCGGCTCCGTTGCGGCCCAGGCAACGGCGGCACTCGCGGACTCGATCGACGCCTGGGTGGATCGGGTGAATCCGGTGCCACTCCCCGAACCGGACCTGGACCTCCAGAGTCTCCTCGACGAGGAGGTGTCACCCTACGAGTTCGTTCGAGTCACGGTGAGCGACGAGGCGCTCTCCCGGCGTCCGTTCGTGCTGCAGGAGGACGACCTCGACTTCTTCGTGATCGACGGCCCGGCCGTGGAGAGGGGCGGAGAGGAACGCACAGGAGCCGGCTCGACCGGCCCTCTCACTCCGTCGCGTGATCCTTCCGATGGCGACTCCGATCTGAAGGACGCGGTCGGCGAGTTCATCGACCTCGTCGAAGGCACAGGGCTCGACGTAGGCGAACTACGGAACGCCTACGATGCGACTCGCTTTCACGACGAAGCGGACTTCCCCGGCGGCCTCCCCGAAGGCACGCGCGACGGAGCGACGTTCACCTGGGACAACTCCGTCTTCTGGAACGCCGCCTGGCACAACGGCGGCCTCTTCATCTGGTGGGACGGCTTCAACCACATGGTGCTCGCATCGAGGCACGTGACCGCGCTGAAGAACCGTGAGTTCGTGGGCGACGACTTCGACCTCGGAGGCGGCGCGGAGACCGTACTCCACGAGTTGGGACACATCATCATGTCGCGGACCGGTTGCGCGGTCGACGACGCGGACGACCTGATGGCGGCCGTGCTCGAACGCGTGATGATCAACCGGATCGAGATGGAGCTCGCCGCAGGCGCGACCGGAAGTCCGAAGCAGGGAGACGTCAGCTCCTACTCCGATCAGGTCGCGGAGCTCGTCGAGATCGGCGGCGTCAACTGTCTCCGCGACCTCATGTGGGGCCTTCCCGCCGAGGACTTGACGGTGGACGCTCCGGAAACGGTACGGACCGGCCAGTCGTTCGACGCCGAGTTCTTCCTCAAGCGGATCGGAGGCGATCCCGCATCGAACGAGTGGATCTGGACCTGGGTCGATACCCAGATCCAGGTGGTGAAGCTGAACGGAGTCGGTCTGGGCAGCCGCACCATCACCGCCCCGAACGAACCGGGCGAGATCCGGATCCGGGTGAAGGCCCTCGGCAAAGAGGCGGAGACGAGAGTGCAGGTCGTCGGCGATCCAGTGGGCGCGTGCTGCCTGCTCGGAGAGTGCTCCCTCCGTTCCGAAGCGGGATGCGCCGAGACGGAAGGCACGTGGCTCGGGTCCGGAGAGTCCTGCTCGCCGAACCCATGTCCACAGCCCGGTGCCTGCTGCCTCCACGGCGAATGCAGTGTCGCGGCCGACTCGATGGCCTGCGTCACGGGCGGCGGCGACTGGCGCGGAGCCGGCGTGCCGTGCGAAGCGGAGACGTGTCCGCCCGTCCTCGGCGCGTGCTGTCTCCCCGACGGCACCTGCCTCGTCGCGACGGAGAACATGTGCGGCGACCAGTACCTGGGCGACGACACGACCTGCGAGCCGAACCCTTGCCCCCAGCCCGGCGCCTGCTGCATCGGCAGCCTCTGTGGCGTGACGCTGGAAGCTCAGTGCGACGGCGAGTTCCTCGGTGAGGGCACGGTGTGCGATCCGGATCCGTGCTTCGTCCCGGGCGCGTGCTGTCTCGAGGACGGAACGTGCGAGATCACGATCCTTCCCGACTGTGACGGCGAGTTCCAGGGCGAGGAGACCTCGTGCGAGCCGAACGTCTGCCCACTCCCCGGAGCATGTTGCGATCCCGAAGGTGGGTGCGTACTCGCACTCCGGAGCGACTGCGACGAGAGCTTCCTCGGCGAAGACACCGTCTGCGATCCCAACCCCTGCCCGCAGCCGCCCGAAGGCGCGTGCTGCTGGGGCAACTCGAACGAGCGGTGCACGGTCCGATCGGAGACGCGTTGCACGACCGAACTCGGTGGCGAGTACCTGGGAGACGGCACGACCTGCTTCTCCGAACCCTGTACGGACCCGCTGGCCGGAGCGTGTTGTCTCTCCGCCGGGAGGTGCGAGTATCTCCGTGAGTCGAGCTGCGACGGTACGTTCATGGGAGTCGGCGTGTCCTGCACACCGGACCTCTGTGACACGCCGTCCGAAGGAGCATGTTGCTTCGACTTCGGTTCGTGCCAACTCCTCACCGCCTCGGCATGCGCGGCGTCTCCGGGGACGTACCTCGGCGACGGTACCGTCTGCTCACCGAACCCGTGCACGCAGCCCGGAGCCTGCTGCTTCCCGAGCGGGACGTGCCAGGTCCTCGACGAGTCACCCTGCACGTCGCAAACCGGCACGTACCTCGGCAACGGAACGAGCTGCGACCCGAACCCCTGTCACTCCGGTGCCTGCTGCATTGGGAGTGCGTGCACGGTCACGTACGAGGGCCGTTGCGACGGCGAGTACCAGGGGAACGACACGGCCTGCGATCCCAACCCCTGTCCGCAGACCGTGACCGGGGCCTGCTGCCTCGCCATCTGCACGATCACGACCTCGGAAGACTGCGCGTCACAGGGCGGCGCGTACCAAGGAGACGGCAGTACGTGCACCCCCAGCCCCTGCGGCACCGGCGCCTGCTGCCTTCCGGCCGGAGACTGCACGATCGACGGGGAGTCGTCCTGTACCCAGGAGGGTGGGATCTTCCACGGGAGCGGCTCGTTCTGTGATCCGTCCGATCCTTGCGACTTCTACGGCGCATGTTGCATGGGGAACGCGTGCACGCTCTCGCTTCCCAGCTCGTGCGACGGCGACTTCCAGGGACTCGGAACGGCCTGCGACCCGGGCCTCACCTGTCCGGAGGGCGCGTGCTGTACCGTGGACGGCTGTGCGGTCGTCCCCATGACGGCGTGCGACGGAGAGTTCCTCGGCAACGAAGTCGACTGCGACCCGGATCCGTGCGCGGGCGCCTGCTGCCTCTCCTTCGGCTGCGAAGTCAGGAACCCGTTCGGGTGCGAGTTCGACTTCGGCGACTTCCAAGGCGCCGGCACGAGCTGCACTCCCGACCCATGCCCGCAGGCCGTCGAACTCGACTTCCTCGAGAGTGGAGTGACGCACTTCCAGACTTTCAGCGTCATCTGCGTGCGTCTGCAGGCGCTCGGCGCAAACGTCGAAGGCGGCATTCTCACGTTCCAGATCACCGGTGGCACGAACCCCGGCACCGAAGAAGTCGTCGTCGGCGGCGGAGGCGCCATCACGCTCGACCGGGACATCTTCATCTACGGCACCTACGGCTGGCAGGCCACACGGCTCGACCTGAGGGAGAAGACCTACGAACTCACCGGCGACGCCTCCGGGTCGATCGTCGTCGACGCGCAGAATCGGCCCTGTTCGCGCTGAGCCACATGAAGCGTTGGATCTGGGCGGCGGGAGCGGCAAGCCACATCCAACGTTGGATGCGGGTCACCGGAGCGGCGGGCCACATCCAACGCTGGATCTGAGCGGCGGGGCACATCCAACGCTGGATCTGGGCGGCGAGCTTGCGGCCGGAGCGGCAGGCCACATCCAACGCAGGATCGGGTCGGCGAGCCTGCGGCCGGTTAGGAGAGCGCGAGGAAGAACGCAGATTCCTCCGCAACAACGCATCTGATACGGTCGATGCCGTTTCAGGGAAAGAGACGGCGGCGCCCAACCCACTGTGTCATTGACGGCACATCGGATGAGGGCGACCGAAGCGAAGGGCGGAAGGGCGGCACCGGCCGGCTGGACCGCCGAGCGCAGAAGACGACGCAAGGAGCAGGTGTGAGTCACTCGAAGAAGCTCGCCATTCTCGTCGGGGGCGGTCCCGCTCCCGGGATCAACAGCGTGATCGGAGCCGCCACCATCCGCGGGCTCCTCGAGGACATCGAAGTCCTCGGGATCCGTGACGGATTCCAGTGGATCATGAACGGCGACATCGACCACGTGGAGTCGCTCACCATGCAGCGGGTGAGCCGGATCCACTTCCGCGGTGGCTCCTACATCGGCATCTCGAGGGCCAACCCGACCAAGAACCCGGAGCATCTCGAGAACACCGTCATCTCGCTTCTCCGCCTCGGAGTCGACAAGCTCATCACGATCGGTGGCGACGACACCTGTTTCTCGTCGAAGAAGCTCGCAGAGAAGGCGGCCGGACGGATCCGGGTCGTCCACGTGCCGAAGACGATCGACAACGACCTCGACCTCCCCTCCTCGATCTCGACCTTCGGCTATCAGACCGCGCGCCACCTCGGGGTCGAGATCGTGAAGAACCTGATGGTCGACGCCCAGACGACGTCGCGCTGGTACTTCATCATCTCGATGGGCCGGAAGGCCGGCCACCTCGCGCTCGGGATCGGAAAGGCCGCCGGCTCGACGCTCACGCTCATCCCCGAGGAGTTCGGAACGCCGCCGCTCAAGCTCCAGACCATCGTCGACTCGCTCGCCGGCGCGATCATCAAGCGCCAGAGCGACGGAAGGCCGGACGGAGTCGCGGTGATCGCGGAAGGCGTCGTCCTCGACATCGATCCTTCGGACCTCGCCGGCCTCGAAAGCGTCGAACGCGACGCCCACGGCCACCTCCGGATCGCGGAAGTCAACTTCGGCGAGATCCTGAGCAGGCCGTGCAGAAGCGCCTCGCCGAGTTCGGCCTCAAGGCGACGATCGTCGCCAGGGCATCGACTACGACCGCTTGCGCCGACCTATCCCCGTTCGACATGGAATACACGCGGGACCTCGGCTGTTACTTGGCCAAGTTCATCCTCAACGGCGGCACCGACTGCCTCATCTCGATGCAGGGCAGCCCTTCCGTCCCCATCCCCGGCTCGATCATGGACCCCGAAACCGGCCGGATGCGCGTCCGCCTCATTCGACATGCACTCGACCGCCTACGCCATCGCCCGCCGCTACATGATCCGCCTCCGCCGCGACGACTTCGCCGATCCGCACGCCCTCGCCGTGCGCGGCTCCATCTTTCGAGGAGTTCAGAGCCCAGTTCAAGTACCTGATCGGGACTGAAACCGCCGCCGCTGGGACCCGACCTGCGGCCGATTCTCGAGGCGAGTAGGCTCGCAGGGTCAGTCCCCGCCCTGCATCGACCGCCTCGCGAGCAGGCCGCAGTGATGAGGGCCCACACACGAAGCCCCTGACAGGCCTGTGCGCCCGCCATCGCCGTTTTCCGTACGACTGGCCTCTGCACCGGTGCAGCGCGCGTCTTCCACCGGAAGATGCCGTCTGCACGGATGAGCCCTCACGCGTTAAGGATACGTTCTGCACGGATCTCGACGACCGCAACCCACGGACGCGCGCTGCACGGATGCGGACGGCTCCCTAGCCGTACGGACGCGCTGCACGCGTGCGAACGGCTCCCTGGCCGTACGGATGCGCTCTGCACGGATGCAGACGGCTCCTAGCCGTACGGACGCTGCGTGCGGACGGCTCCCCTAGCCCATACGGACGCGCACCGCACGCGTGCAGACAGCTCCCCTAACAATACGGACTTGCTCCGCACGCGTGCAGCGCCTACCCGCCGCCGTCACGATGCGCTCTGCACGGGTGCAGACACCTCCCGTACGCGTACGGGAGCGTCGTGCACACGTGCAGTGACCTCCCCGAGGGGTGAGGGAGCGTACTGCATCCGTGCGGAGTCCATCCGTACGCGTACCGGAGCGCTCTGCACGCGTGCAGAGCACGTCGTGAGCCGTACGGACCCGTCCCGCACACGTGCAGAGCACGTCCGTGCACGGGAAAATCGCTGTTCGGGGACGCACAGAACCCACCCATGCGGGAGGTGGCGCTGGCGGAAGCCGCTGCGCCGGCCGCGGATGCGCGGGCGGCGGATGTGCGGGCGGCGGATGTGCGGGTGGCGGTGTGCCGGCGGTGTCGTCAGGCTCCCTTGCGCAGGCGAACGATGCGTGGGCGTTGCTGGGGCGTTGCAGCGCCCGGCCGCACCGGACCGCTAGCCGACCAGAAACTTACTCGGCTTAGACCATCCTGGAGGGACGCGCTCGTCCTCCTCCTTGTACGGCTTGCGCCGATAGCCCGGCCGGTCCGGATCGCTCGCGCACTCGAGCTGGATCCGGCAGAGCTCGTCCAGCACGCGCAGGAGGACGTCATGCGCATCGCCGGTCGATTCGATCCCCGCCACATTCGCCTCCGTGATCCATTGGTGGACCGACTCGATCGTCGAGAGACACAGCCGCGCCGGTTGCTGCCGGATCCGGTTGAAGCGGGACGTCTCCTTCGGCTCGATCGAGATGCGAGGCAGGGCCTGGAGGTTGGGACTGCGCAGCAGGAGCCCTTTCGCCTGCGTCCACGTTGCGTCGAGCAGGAGGAGCCGGATCGGCAGTTCGGTGAGCGGCGCGGGACGCGGGTCGGTCGAAACGAGCTGCGACAACGTCGGGCCGCCCGGGTAGAGCAGGAACGTGCGGTGGGTGGGATCGTCGATCCACGCCTGCACCTGCGCATCATTCCCGAACTCCCGCCCGACCCGGATCGACGTCTCGGGAATGCAGGCGCGCGTGAGCCGTCCGGTCCCCAGATGCCGGAGACGGGCTTCCTTCGGGTGCATGAGCAGGACGAAGTGGGTCCGGGTCTCGAATGGACGGATCTCGGCACAGAGACAGGCGTCTTCGGGCCGCCAACAGCCCCAGCAGGTCGATCGCGGTTCTCGTTCCATGACCGGCTGAGTCTAGCGGTACGGAACGTGCCGATCAGCAGGGAACGGTCCCGGGCAGCGGGCGGCGCGGAGCGGGCGGCGCGGAGCGGGCGGCGCGGAGCGGGCGGAGCGGAACGGGCGGAGCGGGCGGAGCGGGCGGAGCGCGCGGGCGGAACGGGCGGCGCGGAGCGGGCGGCCGCCGCGTCGTGATCGCCCCGGGCGCGCGCGGGCGGACGGGTTCCATCCAGACAGGCACGTGCATCCGCCGGATTCGGCCGCTACAATGCGCCCTTGCCGTCGGCTTCCCGAAGCGCGGGACCGGCGCGGACGTCCCGCCCCCGAGCCGGGGCGAGTCGTCTTCACCCGAGTCCTCGAGGAGGTTCAGTAGTGTCCAATCCGAAAGTGTTCTTCGACATCTCGATCGGCGGAGAGCCCGCCGGACGGATCACGATGGAACTCGACGCCGACACCGTACCCAAGACCGCCGAGAACTTCCGCGCGCTCTGCACCGGCGAGAAGGGGTTCGGCTACGCCGGAAGCAGCTTCCACCGCGTCATCCCCGGCTTCATGTGCCAGGGCGGCGACTTCACGAACCACAACGGCACGGGCGGGAAGTCGATCTACGGCGAGAAGTTCGCGGACGAGAACTTCGACCTCAAGCACACCGGCAAGGGCATCCTCTCGATGGCCAACGCCGGCCCCAACACGAACGGTTCCCAGTTCTTCCTCTGCACCGTCGAAACCCCCTGGCTCGACGGCCGCCACGTCGTGTTCGGCAAGGTCGTGGACGGTGAAGACGTCCTCGATGCCGTCGAAGCCGTCGGATCCGAGAGCGGCGCGACCCGGAAGAAGGTCGTGATCGAGGAAGCCGGCGAACTGTAGGCAGAGGAGCGCGGGCGCGCGGGCGGTGCGGGCAGGCCGCCGCGCGAGCCGCGAGGGTCGCGCGCCGGTGTGCGACGGTGCAGGCCCGCACCGGTAGCACAGGCAGCGCGGGCGGTACCGCCGGGCCGCGACGGTTGCAGGCCCGCACAGGCCGCGCGGGCGGTACCGCCGGACCATGACGGTTGCAGGACCGCGCGGGCGGTGCCGCGGGCCGCGACGGTTGCAGGCTCGCACAGGCCGCGCGGGCGGTGCCGCGGGCCGCGACCACGTTGGCTCGCGAGTGCCCAGTGCCGACCGAGGCAACACTAGGCATGTCGGCTCCGGAAAGCGACCGGAGCCGACTGCGTCTTCCCCTTCTGAACCGTCAGTCCCAGCCCGCCTCACGACGTCGGTTGTGCTTTCCGCAAAGGAGCCTCAGGTTCTCCACCGAATGGCTGCCTCCGCGAGAGAATCGCTCCACGTGGTCGTACTGCAGAAACACACTCGCGTTGCATCGCACCCCGGACGGACCGACGTACGTACACTTTCCGCCGTCACGTAGGAAGACGGAGTCGCGGACATCGGACGGGATGTGTCGGGACGGACGTTGCGCGCCCGGAGCATCGAAGCTCGACGCGACGGTCTCCGCGAGACCTGCATCTTCCTGCGCGGAGTCGCAACCGCCCGACGGTCCCGCGGCGTCCGCGGTTCGCACAGCCTGCGTCAGACGCACCGCACGCTCTGCTGGTGACGCACCTTCCGATTGGGCAACCCGCGCTCCGTCCCGCCTCTCCACCCGACCCTTCGACAGACGCGTCGCGCGACGCTTTGCGCGGCGTTCGGGATCCCGGCGGTCGAGAAGGTCGTCGAGTGCGCGTTCGAGGACGCCCTCGAGATCCGCGAAGCTGGAGCACACTGCCTTCGCGCGCTCGAGTTTCTCCACGAACCGCTGCCGGGCGGAGAACCGGATCTCGTAGCGAAGCTCCGGAGCCGTAGCGGGGCACTCGCGGTCGGCTCGGTCGGGATCCGCAAGCGCAGTGCTTCCACGTCGGATGTTCGGACGGTCCGTACCGTCGCCGCATCCGCGTTGGATGTTCGAGACGTCGGCCGCGTCCCCGCCGCATCCGCGTTGGATGTTCGAGAAGCCGGCCGCATCCCCGCCGCATCCGCGTTGGATGTTCGAGACGTCGGCCGCATCCCCGCCGCATCCGCGTTGGATGTTCGAGACGTCGGTCGCGTCCCCGCCGCATCCGCGTTGGATGTTCGAGACGTCGGCCGCGTCCCCGCCGCATCCGCGTTGGATGCCGGTCGCCCCGACCGAACCACCTTCGCCTGAGCCCGCGCTGTCTGCGGCCGTCTCGCCCGCGTTCGCCTTGCGGCCCTGGCTCTGGATGTCACGCCCAACCCGGACGCCCCCGATCCGCTCGCGGCCACGATCGCTGTCGCGGTCACCGCCGATGGCCAGAGCGAGCGTCGCGGCTTCCCTGCGCGCCGTACCGCGCGGACTGGTTCCGATCACGCGCACGCGGTCCGGCACCCGCGGAGCCGTTCGCCGCGCCCCGACCAGCGCTTCGATCTCCACGTACGTCTTCCCTGCCGCCCGCGACGTCAGCTCGCGATGGTTCTCCGGGCTGAGCGAACTCGCGATCCTGGCGACACCACAGACGGTCAGCCGACGTTCGAGCAGCATCCGTCGTACGACCGGGTACCGAGCCACCGCACGGGCGGCAGCGATGTAGCGCGCGGCAGTAGCTGGCGAGTACATCCAACGTCGGGTGCAGAAGTCGAACAGCGAGGAATAGCCTTCGTCCAGATAGAGCGAACGTCGGTCGACTTCTCCCAGCACATCCAACACGCCGATGCTCGCACGATGTTCCTCGCGCATTGCGGAGTCCGCGTGCGCCACCAGCTGCGGATTCGTCAGCCTTCGGATGGCCGTGGACGTTGACGTAGGCGTAGGCGTAGGTGTTCGTGTCGGTATTGGCGTCGATTTCGGTGTTGGTGTCGGTGTCGGTGTTGGTGTCGGTGTCGGTGTCGGTGTCGGTGTCGGTGTCGGTGTCGGTGTCGGCGTAGACGTAGACGTAGACGTAGACGTAGACGTGGAATGGGGGCGCAGAGAGCGGATCATGTGGCTGCTCCTCGGTCGAAGTCGGTGCGACGTGTGCCGGAACTCGCCGACGGACATCCGCAGCACCGTTCCTACCCCCTGCAGCTCAATCTACCATGGCCTGATTCGGAGTCTCTGTAAGGCGCCTGTTCGACCTGACGCGGCGCAGCCGACCGCAAACGTCGAATTCTCCGCGATCGGCAGACCACGGTGCGTACAGCGCGTCAGGCGGGGATCTGAGCGTCCTGTGTCGGCCACGTGTGAACACACACGTGAAACCCGTCAAGGGAAAACGCACGTTCGATCGGTTTCTTTCTACAGCGGCCAGCACTGACCCCTCTCGGTAGCGAGTCGACGCGACCGTTGATCCGACGCTCTCGAGGCAATGGTGCTTTGGGAGGCCGGCCCGAGAGAAGGCGAGCGTCGACGGGCAGGCAGAAACACGCGTCGCGCCGCGACGGCGCACATTCGCGTTGGATGTGAATGGTCACATTGCGGACGACGACGTGGAAAGTGTCACCGACGACGCGCATCCGCGTCGGATGCACCTGGTCACACTACCTTCGACGACGTAGGAAGTGTCACCGACGACGCGCATCCGCGTCGGATGCACCTGGTCACACTACCTTCGACGACGTAGGAAGTGTCACCGACGACGCGCATTCGCGTTGGATGTACCTGATCACACTGCCGCCGACGACGCAGAAAGTGTCAGCGACGGCGCACACCCGCGTTGGATCTGCCCGGTCACACTACCCCGACGTAGGAAGTGCCACCGAGCACGCGCGATCTGCGTTGGATGTCCGGCCTAGAGCCCGGCCTCAGTCTTGGCACGCTCCAGCAGCGGACTCAGACCTCTGGCCGTCGCCCACCGGTCCAGGTACTGGAAGTCGAGACGCTGGCCCTGCACTTTGAGGACGCCCATCAGGTCGTACCACTGCCGGTCGGACACTTCGTTTCCCAGCTTGAACCACTCGAGCTTCCTCAGGACCACATCCTCGGCGCTCGCAATCTTCACGCGGCGCTTTCCGAGCAGAGGGAGCTCGACCTCGATCGCGCGGTCGAACTGGGCCCGATCGAATGGAGAGCCGTCACTCACGTAGATGTCGACCTTGAAGGCTGTCTCGGCATGGATGAGATTGAAGGACGACTTGTGACGGACCGCACCACGCACCGCCTCTTCACTCACGTAGAAGTATCGGGCCGCTTCCGTGACCAGACGACCGATGTCACCCGACACCAGCTCGATCACGACATCCAGGTCGATCGTCTGGCGCGGCATCCCCTGGAGAGAACTCGCAACAGACCCACCGGTGACGTACCTGATCCCGAGAAGCTCGACGAGGTCCAGGAAGCGGCCGAGCGGCTCCGCGACGACGGGGTCGAACATCAGAGTCCCTCGCGGTCGGGATCCCAGCCGTAGACGGACCGCATGATCTCTGGATCCAGCCTGAGAGCCGCCGCGCGGAGTCCGATCTCCCGCTCGTCGGCATCCGGATAACGAAGGCGTATCCCGGCACGGGAGAGTTGGTCGGACATCTGCACGAGCGATTCGAGCAGAGCGAACCGTTCGGCGTAGGTCATCTCCCGCAGCCGCTCTATCTGGATCCGTTCGGCGTCCGGATCGGTGTCCGGAGATTGAGGGACGTAACCGTACATGGGAGGGAGAATAGCACGCGGGTGGCCGGAACGCGTCGGCACGCCACACCCGCGACGCGCCGACACACTACGCCGGCCGACGCACCACGGCAGCCGACGCACTACGGCCGACACACTCCGCGTTCAGTCCTTGAAGATGTCTCCGAACACTTCGTCGCTGTACCCGACGATCACGGTCTTCCCGCGGCGGATGGTCGGTGCTCTGAGGTTGCCGGTCGGGCCGAGCATCGCTTCGGCGATCTCGTCGAGATCGTCCTTGCCGGGACGATACTCCGTGACCTTCTTCCCCTTCGCGACGATGACTCGGCTCGCACCTTTCGCGAGTTCGAGTGCTTCGTCCTTGCCGAGCTTGCGGCTGGCGGGGACGGTTTCCTTGGATTCGATGCTTCTCTCCTCCATGAACTTGGAGGACCTGCCGCACGACGTTCAGCCGTTCCGGTGGTAGTACCAGTCGATCTTCATACGGGCTTCCTTCTCCTTCCTCGAGCGAGACCGTTCGAGCGGCGTCTCCCAAGTGGCGTCTCCAACTGGCTTCTCGAGCGGCCTCCCGAGTGGCGTCTCGAGCGTGACCTTTCGAGCAGCGTCTCCCGAGCGAGTGGCGTCTCGAGCGGACCGCCTGACTGGCATCCCGAGCGGGCGTCCCGAGTGGTCTCTCGGGCGACGTCCATCCTGCGAGTCTGCCGTTGCCAAAGCCATCCCAGGGTTCCGACGGATCCCCAGGCGTTCCTCTGACGTTCGGGGCGACAAGATACCCGACGTCGGGACGCGTCGCGAGTGGTTCTCCATCGCCCGGCGCCCGCACGGTTCCCAGGACCTACGGGCGCGTGAGATCGCGTCTCCGGCAACGGAGCCGGAAGAGATCGCGGATTCGCGACTCTCGACCGGGACCGGATTCCCGGAGAGGAAGAAGTGCATCTCTTGCAACGGGTGCCAGAACCAGTCGTCGGGGCTCCGGTGAGCCTCCGGTCAGGGCTCCGGTGGGCTACAGATAGAACCAGCCAAGGGAGAAGAATGCCATGGCGGCAAAGGACCAGATGAGCAGCCTGGCGTTCCGTCGACGCCACTCGTCGGCGAGTTCCCGGTCTTCGTCGTTCGCGTCGGGACGGCCTGGCCGCCAAACCAGGACGTCGATTCTGCGCGGTCGGTCGAGATCCTCCCAACTCATCCTCAGAGTCTCCCACAACCCACGTACGACCTGGACCGCAACGACAACGAAGCAGAAGGCCGCGGCCACGAAGCAGATCGCCGCCTTTGGGGGGATCGACATCTCCACCAACCGCCCTCGCCTCAACGCACCAGATTCAGTCGCACCGACTCCATCCGTCCGGGCACCTCGACCCTCGCGAAGTAGACTCCGCTGGGCACGCGCGCGCCTGAACCGTCGCGGCCGTCCCACAGCATCGTGTGGATGCCGGGCGGGACGGCTTCGTGAAGCGAGAGGTCGCGGATCGACCGTCCGTCCGCGGCGTAGACGCGGATCCGGACGGGGCCGGGCTCTGTCATGCGGTAGGCGATCGTGGTCACGCGCTGGAACGGGTTCGGGAGACTGATCGCACTACGGGAACCGAGCAGTGTGTCGTCGATGTCCTGTGATCCCTCCGCGAGGAGGTTCTCCGTACCGACGAGGAGCTGGAACGCCCGGCCGCTTGGACCAGGCGATGCGACCCGGTGCGACACGACCCGATCCGATGGCATCCGATGCGATGCAATCCGGTGCGGTGCGCTCCGATCCGATGCTCCCACACCCGAGAGGTCGACGATCTCGCCGGTCAGTGTGTCGAGCAGCCAGATCCCGAAGTCCTCGGGCAGGTCTCCTTCGACTTCACAGGTCAGGTCGACCGTGCCGGGAGCCCAGGACCTCACCGACAACGGCCAGGTGTGTCCGTCGCGGTTCGGGCTGCGTGCATCCGTGGAGAAGTCGGTGGCGGCCCGCTTCCACTCCGGATGCGGGAAGGTCACCTGGACCCACTCCCCGATCGTCGGCGGCTCGGGTCGATCGAGTGCGTCCCAGGTGGCACGCGCGTTCGCACCGACGACGGCGAAGTTGTCATCGTCGCGTGACTCGCCTCGGGAGGCGATGACGCGGACGCTCCAGTCCACGGCGCCGGTTCTGTCCGAGAAGAGCTGGCTCCGGGTGACGGCGCCCGCGGATGCATGGGCGACCGCACCGACCTCGGCCCCGCCGACCACAACTCCCTCGCCCGCGGTCGCCGGATCCCATCGCATCACGTCCGCGGTCTCCGAGTAGAGCGCGTACCCTTCGAACGGATGGAGGCTGTCCACGGACGCGCTCCACGAGCCGGCGTAGGCGCGGAGGTCGATCGGGGCGCCACTGGCGAGCGTCACAGCCAATCCCGAGATCGGGGTCGCGTAGGGATTCCCGACGAGATTCCATCCGGCGTGGACGGTCTGCTCGAACGGCGCGGCCGTGTCGATCGAAGTGCCGCTACCGACCCCGAGCACGCGGCCGGACTCCCGCACGATCAGGAAGTAGCCGACGCCGGGCTCGAGACGCGTGGAGGAGCTGAACTCTTCGTAGTTCTGTGCCTCGGTGAAGAGGAAGGCACGCCAGATCGTCGGGTCGTACGCCCCAAGTTCATCCGCCAATACCTCGAACGCGTGGTCCTCGGTCAGTTCTCCGGGGAACGAAACGATCCGGTACGCGCTCGCGGCCGTACCTGCGGGTTGCGGCGAACCGTTCACGACCGACGCGAACTGAACCTGGACGTGAACGTCCGGAGAATCCGTGTTCAGCGAGGTGTCATCGAAGGCCTGAATCCGATAGACGAGGCCGGCGGGAGTGACGGCACTCCCCGGGATCGTGACGGAGTATGCGTCGCTTCCGAGAGCGTTCATCGGAACAATCCTGACGAGGCCGCCGGGCGGGCCGAAGGAGCAGCTCACCGACGAGACGGCCGTGTCGTCCGTAACCGTGACCTCGACCGTGAGGGGCTCACCCGCGATGCCCGTTGGTTCGGGCAGCGATCCGATCTCCGGTGGCGAGGACGGGCACTCGGCCGGCTCGCACGCGGTGTCCCAGTCCCAGAGCACACCGGCGCAGTCGTCCGCCGTCGTGATCCGGCACGTTCCGTCGTTCATGCAGCACGCGCCGACCGGATCCCCGATCGGGCTGACGAGGAACCGGAACGCGCTCGGCACCGTCTCGAGGAGCGGACGGTCTCCCCGCAGCTGCAACCAGGCCCCGTAGAGGACGTCGCTCTCGAAACCGATCGGGAGATCGTCTCCGTCGCCGTAGTCCACGCCGCCCGAGTAGTCACTCGCCATGATGAAGAGGTATTCGCGTGCGCCGACGATCCCCAGGCTCGACGACGCGGGGCTCCAGAAGTGATCCGGAACGATGCCCTCGGGATACGACAGATCCATGGTCTCGACGAAGTTGATGTTGAGCCGGCGCGGCTGGGCCGGATCGGAGATGTCCCAGGCGGAACCGGGGAAGCGGCCGATCCCGGCAGCGGCGTAGCCCAGGTCGCGACGATATGTCTGGCAGTCGGACCACTCCGACTCCTCGTCCGTGAAACGGATCTCGACGGGCACGAGGTCCTCGACCGTCAGCTCCGATCCGAAGAACTCCCAACCGGCGCCGACTCCGCCATTGAATGTCGAGAACCCGGCGTCCACCCACGTGAGCCACCGCGTGCCGCCTTCCCAGTCCCAGAGGAGGTTCGTGCAGCCCGCGACTCCGCATGTGGTGCCATTGCCATGGAACGTACCCTCGAGTTCGGTCACGCAGTAGGTCTCCGTCACGAGGCTGCACTCGACGCCGTGACAGCACGCCCCTTTGCACGGATTCGGGGAGCAATCGACGCCGATGCCGAGGAAGGAGCCGGCGCAGGCGGACTCGGTAAGGAGTCGGCACGTTCCGTCGTCGTCGCAGCACGCACCTTCGGTGACGGCGCACGGGTTCGGATCACACGTCTCGCCGAAGAGGAACTCACCGCCGAGACACTGGGACTCGCTGAGCCAGAAGCACGACCCGTTGGGATAGCAGCAGACGCCGCACGGCGTGGGGTCGCATGTCCCCCCGTACTCGAAGATTCCCGTGCACTCACTGCCCGCGGTCACCCGACAGCTGCCGTCACTCTCACAACACGCGCCCAACGGACAGGGACTTGGATCGCAGTCCTCACCGAGGAAGAAGTCCAAGCCGTTGCAGTCTCGTTCGAGCTTCACCGTACAGGTGCCATCGATTCGGCAGCACGCTCCGTAGTCGAAGCTTCCCGGGATATCCAAGGCATAGACCCGCAGCAGTCCGATGCTGGCGAGACGATCGAAACCCCGTGCTACGACGATCGCGAGTACGACCGACTCCGTGTCTGCGGGCGCCATGGTAAAGGGACCCGACGAGACGAGCATCCTGCGGTCGGCCGGTTCCGTGTCGAGCCATCCGGAACCGGAGTTCGGGTCTCCCCCCACCTCGAACGTCGTCTCGCCCCCCGCGATCGGGTCGACGAGCGCCGATCCGTCGAGGTCGAGACCCTGCAACGCCCGGTAGGACTCGATCGCGCTCGTGGGTGACGCTCCCGGTACGAAGCGACGGAACGCGGTCGCCTGGGACGACGGAGAAGCCGAGACTCGCTCGAGAAGCAGGCCCACCGCAGGCGGACGGTTCGCGTACAGCACATCGTTGTTGGTGGAGTTGTACGCGAATGCCAGATTCCGGGCCGCATCGAAGCCGACGAGGTCGTCGTCCGGTCCACCGACATCCGGGTCGCACCAGAAGCCGACGTACATCGAGTCGACCGGCGCCGTTCCTCTGTGAATGAGGTCGTAGAACAGGAAGATCGTCGATCCCAGGCCCCCGCTCCGGTCGAACTCGTAGCCCGTCAGGCGGACCTCGATCCCGAGCGGCGCAGTTCCGCCCGCAGAGGCGGTATGCCGAGCGGGGTCCCCATCGTGGAACACGGTCCAGACGGACTGATCTCCGTCTCGACGTGGTTCGCCGTCCGACCCAACCGGCGCACCGTCGTCCACGGGCCAAACGTCCGAGTCGTCCTCGCCCGGTGGCTGCACCAAGCGGTAGACGCGAAAGCGCGGATCCTCCGGATTCTCGAACGACCCATCGGAGAGGAGCCGCCCCGGAATGAACTCCGAGGACTCCTCGGCGACCGCGACCCTCACCTCCCCGTCGACCTTCCCGCCGATCCAGAGACCGAGGCCGCGCATGACCGTGTTCTTCGTGCCCGTCGGATAGTAGAGCCCGGCGGACTCGCCGTCGGGATCCCGCGCGAGGAGGCCGAAGTTCGAGACGTAGCACTGGAGTTGGTTGACGCCGAGGATTCCGCTGCCGTCGAAGTCCCGCGCTTCGGCGGGCGACGCGTCCGCGGGCGACGCGTCTCCGGGAAACGCGGTCGCGGGAGACGCGTGCCCAGGCAGTGTTCCCGCAAGCGAAGCGGTCGTGGACGACGCATCCGCGGGAGACGCGTGCGCACGGCCCGAGAACGGGCCCGACAAGAGAAACGCCGCACTCAGGACGAGGCACGACAGCATGCGTAGGGGGTAGGTCGGCTGCTGGGCTGGTCTCACCGGAGAATTGTGTTCGCGCATCAGGATGACACCCCTTCGCGGCTGATTGGCGTGATCGGGACTCGTGGCCGGTCGTGTTCCGTCGTCGTGGTCGCTCGTGTCGGTCGGTCGTCGTCAGCACCCGCCGGCCGCTAGCCCTCTTGGTCGGGAAAGTTCGGCGGAGCCGGCAGGTCTTCCGGGGCATCACCGTCGTCATCGCCGCCCGAGACGATTGCGACCACGATGCCGACCGCGGCGAGGGCACCGCCCACGAGCCACCACTTCTTCGACGACCCGGACTTCGTCACAGACTCAGCGGGCTTGTCCGACTCGACCGAGTCGGCGAGCCGTGAGACGGCGACCGGCCCCGCGTCGGCGAGTTGTGAGGGAACGCCCGGTTCCGCGCCAGCGAGCTGTGAGGGAACGCCCGGTTCCGCGCCAGCGAGCTGTGAGGGAGCCGGTCCCGGCTCTGCGGGCGTTGCGGTAGTCGCCGGATTCGCAACCTCCGGATTGGACCACGCCGGCGTCCATTGGCCCAAGACCAGCGCCAGCGCCATGCCGATGCCGATCAGGCCCCGGTACCGCGTGCCTTTCATCCAAGAGAGTGTCCACGAGAACGGAGAAGGGTACGCACGATGAGGTGAGTGAAGGCCATCTGTAGAAGTCATTCTGCCCCCGAGGCCGAGAAGAAGCGGGTTCCAATGCGGCGCGGCTGATACTACTGACTGCTCGGTGGGACGACAATGGAGATCCCGATTACTTCTTCGGTCGAGCTGCATGTTCGTCGCTACTGGACGCGCGCATCTGCCCTGGATGTGCAACGTCGTTGGATGTGTACTCGGCGCCAGGTACTCATCCGCGTTGGATGTGCGAGCGGCACGGGCCCGGCGGCCGCGTTGGATGTGCACGGGCACCGGATCCGCATCTGCATTGGATGTGCACCGCGGTCCCGGATCCACATCCACGTTGGATGTGCGCCGCGGCCCCGGATCCACGCCCGCGTTGGATGTGCACCGCCACCCCGGATCCACATCCACGTTGGATGTCCGCCGCGGCCCCGGACTGGCACCCAGGAGCGCGCCTCGCCGCCGCCCCCGCAGGCCCGCCGTCACCACGGCCGTCCCCGGGAGCCCACCCGCCCGGATTGGCCCGGGGCCCGCGCCGGAACCACCCCAAAACCGCCCCAAAACCGCCCTGGATCCGCCCGTCCCCTGGGCCTTCCGGTCGTGCTATTCTCCTCGTTCTGTAGTGACACTCGGACGGAGCGGCCCACTCCCCCCTTCCGCCGGCCGTCCGCATCGTTAGGAAAGGAATGACCGCGTGACCGACTCCAACAAGCCCTGGAATCAGACGATGTCCGAGGAGCGCTTTGAGCTCATGCGACGGATCCTCGCCGCGCCGAGCCCGATCGGCCTGGAAGCCGCCATGACCCGCGGCGTGGTCGAGCCCCACGTGCGCTCCTTCGCTCCGGACGGGTGGGCCGTCCATACGTTCAAGGGGAACGCCGGCATCGTCATCGACACGGCCCCGGACGACAAAGACGCGTTCTCCGTCATGGTGATCGGACACGCGGACAAGATCCGCATGCAGGTCCGGAGCATCAGCGAGGACGGGAAGATCTGGGTCAACAGTGACTCGATGCTGCCGACGACTCTGATCGGCCACAAGGTGCGTCTCTTCAGCGAGGATCCGGCGAAGCCGGGCAGCTGGAGGACGATCGAGGGCGGCACGATCGAAGCGCTGGGCGCGATCCACTTCGCCGATCCCGCGCTCCGCACGGGTGGCAAGGGGATCAAGCCGGAGCAGCTCTATCTGGAGCTCCTGATCCACGGCGAGAACAAGAAGTCGCAGATCGAGGAGCTCGGCATCCGTCCGGGTGATCCGATCATCTACGACCGACCGATCCAGCGTGGGTTCTCGCCCGATACGTTCTCGGGCGCCTACCTCGACAACGGGCTCGGCTGCTTCGTCGTCACCGAAGTCGCGCGGCTCGTCGCGGAAGCGGGAGGGCTGAAGAACGTCCGTTACCTGGGCGCGCTTGCCTCGCACGAGGAGATCGGACGGTTCGGGAGCCGGGTTCTGGCCGAGCAGTTCCGTCCGGATGTCACGATCGCGGTCGACGTGGCCCACGACTTCGTCGCGGCGCCGGGGATCGAGGATCGTCGCTACGAGCCGGTCGAGATGGGCAAGGGCTTCACGCTCACCCACGGCGCGGTGACGAGCGCCTCGCTCAACGGCATCATCACGACCGTCTCGACGGAGAAGGACATCCCGGTCCAGCACGAGCTCGCGGGTCGCGACACCGGTACCGACGCCATGGCGGCGGTGCTCGCCGCCATCGACTCGGCCTGCGCTTCCATCGGTTTCCCGATCCGGAACATGCACACGATCTCCGAGTCCGGCCATACGAAGGACGTCGACGCCGCGATCCACGGCGTGTTCGAGACGCTCCGCTACATGGACGCGATGAACGGCGGCAAGGGCATCCGGACCGCGGACCTCCGCGACGGCCACCCGCGCCTCGAAGGCGCGACCCGGCTCACGCACCGTCCGGGGAAGGCCGCGGAGAAGTAGAGGAAACGTCGAGAGCGGAACGGTGCGGGGATCTCCCCGCGCCGACGTCCAAGGCACCGTGCGCCGATGACGAACATCCGACGACGAACCGCCGACGACGACATTCGACGACGACATTCTACGCATGGAGAGAGCCCGGAGCCATCGCCCCGGGCTCTTCTCGTTTCTAGGCACCGAGCGATTCCGAGAGGTCCGCCGGATGCTTGGGCGCTGTTCGTATCGACGCGCCGCCGTTCGCTTCGGCTCGCGTCAGCTCGACTCAGCGCTCCGGCTTACCGCTCGATCACGAGCTTCTCGGACGCGGTGTGTCCGTTCGCATCCATCCGCACGAAGTAGATTCCGGCGGCGAGGTCACTGGTCTCCACCGGAACGAAGTCGACCCGTGCGTCGTGGTCACCGCTCCAGATCTCGCGAACCCGACGGCCGCTCGCATCGTAGAGGCCGAGATCGACGTGGCCGGCCTGGCGGAGACCGAAGCGGACCGTGGTCGTGGCGCCGTCCGTGGCCGGGTTGCCGTTGATCCGCATGGTGAGCGGCTGGACGACTTCCGGAGCGGCCGCGCCGTCCACGTCACTCGGTTCGACCGTGGCGAGATCGACTTCCCAGAGCCCACGGCCGTACGTGCCGACCCGGAGGTAGCCATCCGGGTGCCAGCGCAGGTCCGTGCAGACGACGTGCGGGAGGCCGACGTTGAACGGCACCCAGACGTCCCCTCCGTTGAAGCTCGCATAGACGCCGAGATCCGTTCCCACGAACACCCAGTCCGGATTGTCGTGCCGGAAGATGATCGTGTTGCAGGGTTCGCCCGGCAGGTTGTGCGTGTAGTCGACCCAGGTGGCACCGCCGTCTGTCGTCTTGTGCACCTTGCCGACGGAAGAGCTGTAGGTGTCCGCGGTGACGAACATCACGTTCGGATCGGTCGGGTGAATGGCGATGTCCGAGATCGTGTTCGCGGTCGATGGGTTCGCGACCTGGGTGAAGGTCTCTCCGTGGTCGCTCGAGACGAAGATGCGCGTGCCGCCGCAGGCCGCGAGATAGTCCTGCTCTCCCCAGCTCTGCGCGATGGCGCGTCCCCCGCCCAGCCCGTTGTCGATCGACGTCGCGTACCAGGGGTTCCCACCGGTCGTCGTCTTGAAGATCATGCTGTTGTGGCCGGTCCAGAGCGTGTTGTCGTCGCCGTAGTCCATGTGGGTCGGGGTCTGCCAGGGGCCGGTCTCGGTGATGCCGGTGTTGGCCCAGGCCATTCCGGAGCCGCCGTTCGTGCTCCGGTAGTGCTCCCCGTAGTAGATCTCCGCCCAGACGATGCTCGAACTCGTCCTTCCGACTTCGCACTCGAAGCCGTCGCCGCCCAGGATCGAGCCGAAGGACGACGTTCCCGTGTAGCGCCAGGTGCCGTTGTCCTGCGTGCCGCCGGCGGCGAAGTTGAGGTCGGAGTATCCGTGGTTGATGGCGTAGAGCTGGAGCGTGACGAGGCCCGCGTTCCGCGAGAAGAAGCTCGTCCCGCCGTTCGTCGAGAGGAAGCAGCCACCGTCGCTTCCGAGCCAGATCGCGTTGTCGTCGGACGGGTCGATCGCGGTAGCGTGATGGTCGACGTGGACGTTGCCGGCCCACTGCGTCCAGCTCGTGCCGCCGTCGAGCGAGCGGTAGCAACGCACGCCGTTGCTGAAGACGTAGTCCGGATCGGTGGGACTCACGACGAGCCCGAGATTGTACCAGCCCTGGGTCGCATCCTGGGTGGAACGAAGTGTCCAGGTATCGCCGCCGTCGGTGGAGCGGTGGATCTCCTTGTTGGATCCACGGATCACGGACCAGTAGATCACCTCGGGATCGGCCTTCGTGACGGCGAGACGGCAGTTCGCGATTCCGTCGACCGGAAGTCCGCCGCCCAGCTTCGTCCAGGTGACACCGTCATCGGTCGAACGGTAGACGCCTGCGTCGGCGAAACCGTGCGCGCACGCGAAGTACGTGTCCGTGCTGCCCGCCTTGAGTTCCACGTCCTTCCACTGCCCGAGTTCCATCGGCTCGGTCCACGTCTGCCCGTTGTCGGTCGAGCGGAAGAGTCCGTTGTCGGCCCCGCAGAGAAGCGTCCCGGTGGCTTCGTTGTACTCGAGCTCGAAGATGTCGCGGCCCTCGGCCACGTCGTAGCGCATGCCGGTATAGCCCCACTCGACGCCGCCGTCCCACGATTCGAGAACACCGATACCGTGGACGAAGTCGCCGCCCCAGCCTTCACCGGTGCCGATCCACATGTGGTCCGGATTGTCCGCGTCGATCTCGATCGCGCCGACGGCGAGAGACGGAAGGAGATCGGTCATCGGGGTCCAGGTCGCGCCACGGTCGACAGACTTCCAGAGCCCGCCGCTCGCCGTTCCGGTGAAGACGGTGTTGGAGTCGTCCGGGCGGACTTCGATCGCGAGCGTCCGGCCGGCCACGTTCGTCGGCCCGAGGTTGAACCAGGTCGGTACGTTCGCGCGGTTCTGGTTCTCCTCCATGTCCCGCAGCACTTCCCAGGCATCCCAGCGCGCGCCCGGGATGAGATCGTCGCCATCTCCCAGTCTCGGCTCGACGAGCCACTTGATCCGCTGGAACTGTTTGAACCCCGTCCCCTTCACGGTCTCGGGACGGAAGTCGGGCAGCGTCTCCTGGAAGTGACGCTCCATCTGCTCGAGGTAGTCCCGGGTGGAGGACGCGGGCTCCGCGAGTTGCGCCATGGCGGTGACCGGTGGCGAGAAGGCGAGCGAAACAGCTGCGATGAGCAGGGTAGGTCTCATGAGTGGGGAGTCTCCCTGAGCGAGGGTGGGCAGGAATGCGCGCCCGGCGGACGGGCCTCACGGGCCTCTGCGCCCCAGTTGGACGCGCGCATGGGTTCGACTTGTGCCCCAAGAGAGTAGCAGATGGGCCGCTCCCGGCCCACCCCGGGGGCCGGAGGTCGCCCGGTAGGCGTGACCTCGGATTCGACGCTGGACATGGCCCCGGACGCACCGTTGGATGTGCCCCTTGGATTCGACGTTGGATGTGGCCCCGAACGCACCGTTGGATGTGCCCCTTGGACGCAGCGACGTAGCGCGTTGTAGAGTCCCAGCACTGTGCGAGGAACGGATTCCCAAGGAGACGCATTGCGTGCAGGCCGCGCCGGGCCGAAGCGACACACCGTATTGTCGACGAGGACAGACTCCTCGTCCACGAGAGCGAACTCCGTGAGCTACGCGCAGCTCCGCCTTCTCAGTGTCGACGTCGCGCTCGGAGCCCTCGCCGGCGGCATCCTCGCGGCTTCCTTCCTCGACGTGCCCATGCCACGAGGCTGGTATCTCATCCTGCCGCTCTCCGTCTGGGTGGTGTACACGTGGGACCATCTCCTCGACGCGCACCGGCTCGGGCCGGACGCGAGCACGCCACGTCATCGCTTCCATCATCGACACTTCCGTTCGCTGCTCGT
This sequence comes from Candidatus Eiseniibacteriota bacterium, assembly GCA_041390305.1. GTDB lineage: Bacteria > Eisenbacteria > RBG-16-71-46 > CAIMUX01 > CAIMUX01 > JACKCR01. The sequence continues at coordinate 39,708 of JAWKQE010000023.1, read as the reverse complement.
CGGAACCGCAATCGGAGCGACCCTCGCCGTCTCCCTCGCGGCCTTCTCCCTCGGGCGGCTCGGATTCGTGTTCGGGCTCGTGATGGGTGCCATCGCGGCCCTCCACTTCCTCGTCGTGCGGACGGTCGGAAGTCGCACGTCCCCCTGGCTCGTCAAGGAGCTCGGAGTTGCGACCGTCTACTGCGTCGGGATCTGGGGCCTCCCCTGGCTCGCCTCGGGCCACGTTGGGGCGCCGTTCGTCTGGATCGCGTTCGGTCAGTTCTTCCTTCTCGCGGTCGTGAACCTCCTCGAGTTCTCCCTCTTCGAGCTCGAGATCGACCAGGCCGACGGCCACACCTCGTTCGTGCGCGCGGTCGGCAAGGAGTCGGCGCGACGGATCGCGGCCGCGCTTCTCGTCGTCGTCTCCGCACTCGGCGTCTTCCTGATCCTCTCCTCTGCCGGCGCATCAGGCGTTGCGGGCGCGGGTGGCGCCGCCGGTGCGGGTGGCGCGGCTGGAGACCCGACGTCCCATGCCTCCTCCATCGCGCTCCAGATCACCTACTTCCCGATGACGGCGATCCTCGCCGCGCTGCTCCTCTGGCCGAAGGCGTTTGCGCAGAGTGAGCGTTACCGGGCCTGGGGAGACGGCGCGTTCCTCCTCCCCGCGCTCTATCCGATCTGGGTGCGCCTGCTCGGAGCAATCGGATGAAGACCGGCAACACGAAGACCAACGGGACGAGAACCAACGAACCGAGGACCAACAGGACGAGAACCAACGGGACGAGGTTCGGCAAAAGCGGGCGTGACGGAGCGGCGCATGACGCGGCAGGGACCAGCAGTACACGAGCGAGCGCCACTGCCCGTGGCTTCGACCGACTCGCGCCGGTCTACGACCCGCTCGCGATGACCGTCTTCGGAAACTCGCTCCGCGACGCCCAGCGTCATTACCTCCACCGCGTGAAACCGCAGGCACATGTGCTCGTGATCGGCGGCGGAAGTGGATGGTTCCTGGAACGGCTCCTCGAGGAAACGAGCTGTGCGCGCGTGGACGCACTCGACATCTCGGCCGCGATGCTGTCGCGTTCGGAGGAACGGATCCGCCGCAACGCCCCCGATGCACTCGCGCGTGTCCGCTTCCTCGAAGGCGGAGTCGACCTCATCCCCGAAGGCGCGAAATACGACGTCGTCTGCACCCACTTCTTCCTCGACCTCTTTCGCGACGAACGTCTCCGAACCGTCGTCCCTCGCGTGAGTGCGCACCTCGCGGAGGGCGGAGTGTGGCACGACACGGATTTCCAGACGGCCCCGGGGAAGATGCGCGGCGCGTACTCGCGCGTGCTTCTGTCGCTGATGTACACGTTCTTCCGCGCGTCCTGTTCGATCGAGGCCGATCGTCTGCCGGGATTCGACGCAGCCTTCGCCCACGCCGGTATGGAGACGACGGAGAGTGCGCTCTTCCACGGCGGTATGGTGCGCGCCCGACTCCTCCGGCCCGTGGAGGGAGTCCTCGGCCGCCCGTCGAACGCGTGATCGAACGTATCGCCGAACGCACAGCGAGTCGCGTTGCCAGATGCGGTGCCAATCGTGGTGCCGACACCGGTGCCGACAGCGAAGCCGACGACAGGTTCCGCCTCAGCGGAGCGCGATGAGCGCCCCCGCGACCCAGGTCGGCGCCGGGGCTCCGTAGGGCCCGGTCATGTCGTCGGCGACGAGGTCGAGGATCCGCCCCTCCCGTGGGCCGGCGAGATACCGCAGCACCTGACCCGTGTCGCGTGCGTCGCTCTTGACTGCCGCGCAGTGCGCTTCGAACGCCGCATAGTCCCCGGCCGAGAGGAGCGAGAGCGCGCGCTCCACCGCGGCTCGCGCGAGTCCCAATCCGCCCGCTTCCGGCGCTCGTGCCACGTCCGGCGGATCGCCGTAGCCGATGCCATGGTGGAACGGATCCGCGGTTGCAACGAGGGTGGCGCCCGCCGCTTCCTCCCGCAGTTCCTCGATGCCGGGCAGCGTGTCGGGCCTTCCGCCCGCGAGGAACACGTAGCGACGCACGAGCACCGGCGGTGTCCCCGCGCGCGGTGTGCAGATCCCCAAGCGGATCGCCTCGTTCCAGAGGAAGGCGAGTGGTCGAGCGAGAACTCGCGTTCCCAGTCGGAGCGACCGGAGAGCCCCGGGCCTTGTACACCCCGGGTCGGCTCGCCTTCCAACGGCCCACCGGCGGCGATCCGCTCCCGCGCGGCGTGGAGTTCGTCGTTCAGTGCATGCACGACGCCGAGAGCGACCACCTTCTCCGTCCCGGACTCGAGACAGGCGCGGACGGCGGCCGCGATCTGGTGTCCGCAGACGGAGATCGTCGCGTGAGGGAAGATGACGGAGCCGCCTGCGCCTGTGACGTCCGCGAGCGAGAAGCGCGCCGCATCGGCGAAGAGCCGGCGTACACCGTCGGGCCCGAGAGCGCCCTGGTCGGCCGCGGACTTGGCCTTGAAGTCCGGAATGGATGTCTTCTCTGTCATCGTAGAGCCACTCCCCATTCCGCCGGAGAAGGCTCGCGCCACACTCCGCCCGACTTTCCGCTCATACGCTCCCCCGAACCCACGGTACCGTCGAGGTTGCGTCGGCGCTCCTGGCTCGCTACGCTCCCACCGGACCCGATGTGCCGGGGGGCATCCGCGGGGAGATCTTCCTCATGAAGCGACTCGAGCGTCCAGTCCTGTTCGTCTGTTCCTGTCTCGCCGTCCTCGCCCTCGTTTCCTGCGCGGACAAGGAGACCCCGTCCTCTCCGCCGGATCCAGCGGAACCGGAGGGTCCCGCCGACGTCGATCCACCGGACTTCACGCGGAACGGAGTCCCGATCCTTCCCTACCCCGCGCCACTCGTCTCCCCCGACTTTGCGTCGGCTGATTCGCTGGTTCGCTACGCGCGGGGGTTCGTCGAGGGCCAGTACAACCGACTCCGGCTCCTCACGGGCACGGTGCACAGCTCTCTCGGTGTGTTCAACACGGGCACGTATTCGCTCCTCGACATCAGCTGCCGGATCCGTGAGTACGGGGCTTCGTCCGACTCCAGCTGTGGATTCACGATCACCATCTGCGAGACGGCGAGCAGCTTCACCTGGCGCACCTCGGCGACCGGCACCTGCGGCGTGGGTGGATCGGACGTGTTCGGCCGGGACGTCACCACCGGCACGACGGACGAGGACGCGAGCACGGGCACGTTCGAGTCCTACTCGGTCGAGTACGGAAACGTCGAGAAGTCCTGGCGGTGGGACCTGGCGCCCGACCGGCGCGAGGGCACCTGGACGTTCTATCAGGGTACGGCGCTGCCCGCGAACGAGCGCGGCCGCCTCCACTGGAACGGCACCGACGAGACGCGCCTCGCGAGCGAGTTCCAATGGACTGATGGCGAGAGGTGGACGTCCGAGATCGCGCCCGACGGCACGAGCGGGCGGATGACGCTCGAGACCCGCGCAGACGGATCTCTCGCCTGGGTGCCGAGAGAAGAGGTCGCGTGGGCACCCGCTCACGGCACCTGGACGGTCTACGCACCGGACGGTGAGGCACACGAACAGAGCTGGTGACGTCACATCGCGCGTGACGAGGTCGGCGTGGCCGTGACCCAGTCGAGCCCTTGATGAGGACGCTCTTCCGCTCTTTCAGCAGTTCACGGAACTCTATCCGGTCCGTGTTCGCGATCTCCATCCTGAGATCGGAGAGCGCACCCTCGAGCACGTCCTTCAGGATCCCGAGTTCTTCCTTGGTGAGGTTCAGGGGGAGCATGAACGCCTCCTTCCGTCGTCTGCCCGACGTCCCGGGGGACACGTTCACCGCGAACGAGGCGGTCCCATCCTCGGATGGGGCTGGCCGGCGTCCCTGGGGACGAAGCCTGCGAGGCGGGAGCGCCGGCTCGATACCACGGCGACGCTGCTCGTGGGGAGCCCCGCCGCACTCTCACCCGCCCTCAGCATAGACCCGACGCCTCCTCCGAGCACAGAGGCGGGGTGCGCGCCGGGATGCGGGCGACGGCGTGCCGAAACCGGCCCGCAGAACCGCTTGCGGCCTCTGCCAGGACGCGACGTGGGAAGGGCCCTCTCTCAGCCCCCGCTACGGCGCGGCGTGGGAAGTCGCCGGCGTTCCGGCCTTCTCTCCCCGTTCCCTGCCGGTGAGCCAGGTCGCGAGCGTCTCCGCGATCGCGTTGAAGATGAGGTAGGCCGACGGAACCACGAAGAGGGTCAGGAACGTCGAGATGCTGAGTCCGCCGACGACCGCGATCGCAAGCGGCTGCATGAGTTCCGAACCCTGCCCGAGGCCGAGCGCGAGTGGCAACATGCCGAAGAGCGTGGTCAGCGTGGTCATTAGAATGGGACGAAGGCGGACGCCACCCGCTTCGATCACCGCGGCCGCCCGCGTGAGCCCACGTTCCCGTTTCCCTCGTTCCGCATACTCGACGAGGAGGATCGCGTTGTTGACGACGATGCCGGCGAGCAGGATCACCCCCAGGAGGACGGGCGCGCTGAGCGGAGTCGCGGTGAGGTGGAGGAGGACCCCCACGCCGACGAGCGAGAGCGGGATTGCGAGGATGATGACGAGCGGATTGACGACGCTCTCGTACTGCACCGCGAGCACGACGAAAACGAGGAAGATCGCGAGCCCCACGACGATGCTGAGCTGCTTGTTGTTCTCCTCGATCGCCTCCTGCTCTCCTCCGATGATCACTCCGTAGCCGTCCGGAAGAGAGATGTCGGCGAGGCGGTTCCGGATCTCGTCGTTCACTTCGCCCACGCTCGCCACCTCCGCGATGACGTCGCCGGTGAGACGGAGGACGCGGTTCTGGTTCTCCCTGAGGATCGTGGTCGGCCCGAGCGTCGTCCGCACATTGGCCACGTCACGCAGGTAGATCGGTGCGCCGTTGGCCGCGCCCGGGAAGAGCGCAATCGAGCCGAGTTCCTCGGGGCTCGTGAACCGGTCCTTCGGGAACATGACGCGGAGATCGTACTCCTGGCTTCCGGAGCTGAAACGGGTCGGGATGGAGCCATCGAGGGCGGTCCGGATGGTCGAACCGACCGCAGCGACGGAAAGGCCGAGGTAGGCGGCACGCTCGCGGTCGAGTTCGATCGAGAGTTCGGGGCTGGCTTCCTCCGCGCTCGGCTCGAGGTTCTCGAGTCCCGGAACGTCCTCGAGCCGGAGAGCGAGATCCTCGGCGATGGCCTGGAGTGTCTCGAGGTCGTCCCCTTGGATGTCGAGCGCGACGGCGGACCCGGACGTCGACGTACGGAGCCCTCGGATCCGCGGCGGCCGGACCGAGATCCGGGATCCCGCGAACCCCTTCTGCTGGATCTTCTGCTGCATCGTCCGCACCCAGGTGTCGGCGCTCATCTCCCGCTCGCCCCGGCCCGCGAGGACGACGTCGATCGCACCCGTACCGGAGCTCTCGACCGTCCCGGATCCGAAGAAGCGGCCCCCGGCGGTCGCGAACACGCCGCGTACGTCCGGCATCTGCGTCACCAGGGCTTCGACTTCCTTCGTCACCCGGTTCGTCTCCTCCGCCGACGCACCGGGCGGGAGAGAGATACTGATGCTGACGTTGCCATCGTCGACCTGCGGAAGGAACTCGCTTCCGAGCCCCCGCACGAGGAGGCCTGCGCCGACGAACGAGAGCACGGCGACCGCGAGCACGCCCCAACGGCCACGCACCACGACCACGCCCGCGAACCGGATGTAGGCCCGGCGAACTCGCGAGAGGAAGTGGTCGAACGCGACGATCGGACGGAAGTGGTCCAGGCGGCTCGTGAAACGAACCTTCGCGAGCTGCGCCGCCAACATCGGGACGACGGTGAGCGCGACGAGAAGGGACGCGAGAATGGCGAACGAGATGGTCAGAATGAGCTCGCGGAAGATGAGTGCCGCAAGTCCGCTGATGAGGAGGAACGGGACGACGGCCGCGAGGTTCGTCACCGTCGACGCCGTCACCGCACTCTGAACCTCCGCCGCGCCCTCCAGCGCCGCTTCTTCCGCGCCCTCGTTCCCTTCCTCCTTGTGTCGGAAGATGTTCTCGAGCATGACGATCGAGTTGTCGATGAGGAGCCCGACGCCGAGGGCCAGCCCTCCCAGGGTCATGATGTTGAGCGTGAGATGGCTCAGCCCCATCATGACGAACGTCGCGAGCACCGCGAGCGGAATGGCGAGGCCGATCACGAACGTCTTCCGGAGAGAGCCGAGGAAGACGAGCACGACGAACATGGCGAGCGTAGCGCCGAGGAGCGCGGCGTTCCGCACCGCGGTCACCGACCCGCGGATGAAGTCCGCCTGATTCTGGATCACCTCGAACGGCACGTCGGATGGGATGAACCCCGAGGACGCGAGATCGGCGAGACGCGCGTCGACTCCGTCCGCCACGGCGACGGTGTTCGCATTCGGTTGCTTCCGGATCGAGACCTTGATCGCGGGGTCCCCGTCGAGTCGGGCCCAGAGCCGCTGTTCGCGGTTCGTGTCGAGCACCTCGGCGACCTCGGAGAGAGGGATGCGGCCTCCACCCTGGAGAGGAAGGAGGACGGCCTTCACGTCATCGACCGTGCGGAACTTTCCGGTCGTCTTCCCGACCACTTCCCGCGTCGCCGACGAGACCCGGCCCGCGGCCACGTCCTGGTTCGCATCCTCGAGCGCACTGTTCACCTGCGACACCGTGAGCCCGTAGGAGCGGAGACGTTCCTGATCCAGGATCACCTGGACTTCGCGTACGAGACCACCCGACACGTCGACGGAGGCGATCCCTTCGATCGTGAGGAGCTGGGGACGGAGGCGATACTCCGCCCAGTCACGCAGCCACACGAGATCCTTCGTGGCCGACGAGAACGCCACTTCGTAGACCGGGATCTGCGACGGATCGAACTTGAAGATGGTTGGCGCATCCGCCTCTTCGGGCAGACGCGCCCGCGCCCGATCGAGGTTTTTCGACGCGTCCTGGAGCGCGAAATCGATGTTCGTCCCGTAGGAGAAGTGGAGGTTGATCGCGACCCGGCCCTCTTGGACGGTCGTCTCCATCCGGGTGAGATTCTCGGTCGTCGCGAGCGTCGCTTCGAGCGGCTTCGCCACCGTCTCCTCGAGCACGGTCGGCTCGACGCCGCGATTGTTCACCGATGCGCGGATCTGCGGGTAGACGATGCTGGGCAGGAGGTCGAGCGGCAGGCCGGAGAGGAAGAAACCTCCCAGCACGAGCACGACCGACGTGAGCATGAGCGTACCGACCGGCCTCCGGATCGAGAACGCCGGGAGTCCACTGTGGCGCCGGCCGTCGCTCATCGTCCCTCCGCGTCCCTGGTCAGAACGCGCACGGCGGCGCCGTCCTGGAGCGTGTTGTTGCCGACCGTGACGACGACGTCGCCTTCCGAGAGGCCGTTCTCGATCTCGACCTGTCCTCTCGAGATGAGTCCGGTGCGGACGTCCTTCCGTTTCGCCTTCCCTTCCTCGACGACGTAGACCGCCTGACTCGACGTCCCGTTCACGACGGCCGAGGCCGGGACGAGGAGGACGTTCTGCCGTTCGCCGAGCGCGAAGGTCACGCGGGCGAGGAAGCCGGGGCGCGCGAGGTCGGCGGACTCTCCTTCGAGCGCGACTTCGACCGGCACGAGACGGGTGGTCGGGTCCGCGGACGGAAAGATCCGCCGGATCCGCCCGGTGAGTTCGCGACCGGGAAACGCATCGAGCGCGACGTCGACGACGTTCCCTTCGTGGAGGTTCACGACGTCGAGTTCCGAAACCTGTACGAGCACGACCTTGGTCGAGAGGTCCGCGATCGTGAAGAGACGGGACTGGTTCGCGACGATGTCCCCGGACTCGACCCGTTTCTCCGTGACCACGCCCGAGATCGGTGCCGCGATCGTCGCGTAGCCGAGACGGGTGCGGATCTGGTCGAGCTCCGCTTCCGCGGCCGCGTAGGCCGTGCGGTCCCGTTCGTACTCGGGCAGCGTGATGACCTGCCGCTCCCGGAGCTGCTTCGCGCGCGCATGTGCCGACTCGGCGACCTGGAAGGCGGCCTCGGCCGCGGTGAGCTGGGCCCGGAGCTCCCGGTCGTCCAGCTTCGCGAGCACCTGCCCCTTCCGCACCGCCCTACCTTCTTCGGCTTCGAGGAAGAGGAGCGCGCCGCTCATCTGACTGTTCACGCCAACCGAACGGATCGGCTCCACCACGCCGGATACGGTGAGCGCACGCGCGATCTTCCCGAGTTCCGCGTGCGCGACCTGCACTGGCACTTCGCGCGCGCCGCCGGGCCGACCGCCGCCACCGGGACGCCCGCCCGGCGGGGCCGCCGCCGGCGCACTGCCACCACCGGCCGCACCAGCTCCTGAAGCGCTCGCGCCTCCGGCCGCGCCGGACGAGCCGTTCGCGCCGGCACCGCCCGCGTCGCCGCTCCCGCAACCCGTGATCGCAACCGCACCGGCGAGGAGCACACACATCGCGACCGTGGCGAGCACGGTCAGGCCCCCAGCGCTCCGCGGCGAGTCTGTCGCCACCCGCCAAGTTCCCAGCATCCGCGACCTCTCCCGCCTACTCACCACTTGCCTCCTCGATGGTCTCGCCGAGAACGGCTTCGAGACGCGCGATCGCGGTGCCGAGCGCCTGCCGCGCCCGTACCGTTCCCACTTCCGCTTCCGTGAGCGCGACCTGCGACGCCTGGAGGTCCAGGATCGTCGCGGCCTCCGCCTGATACCGTTCTTCCAGGACGCGGAGATCCTCTTCCGCGAGCGCACGCGCCCGGTCCGAGATCCGCACCCGCTGTTCCGCCGCGGCGACGTCCTGCACCGCACTCTCCACCTGGACGCGCGCCGCGATGAGTGCGTCACGGGCCGTCGCCTCCGCGCGCCGGAGTGAAGCCTTCGCCCGCTGGACGTCCGCCTCGCGACCGAACCGGTCGAAGATCGGAAGTGACGCACTCAGCGCCACGCGCCAGCTCCGCCGGTCCGGCGGAAAGTCCGTACTGAACCAGTCATACCCGCCGGTGAGCCCGAGCGTCGGAAGGTAGGACGACACCGCCGTGAGTCTCGAGGCTCGCGCACTCGTGAGCTCCGCTTCCGTCGACACGACGAGCGGCGAGTGCGCCTCCGCGCGACTCACGAGCCGCTCCACACTCGGGAGAGAAGGTGCGACGTCGGGAAGCGAGGCCGGCTCCGGGAACACCTCGGAGGCCGTCCCAACGAGCCGCCCCAATTGCAGCGCGGCCGTCCGAAGGGCCGACCCGGCGTCCAGCACCGCGAGTTCCGCGTTGCCCACTTCGAGCTCCGCGCGAAGGACGTCCGACCGCGTCGCCGTACCGATCTCGATCCGCGTCTCCGCGAAGGAGAGCTGCTGCCGGGCGCGTTCGAGACGTTGCCGCGCGAGCAGCTCGAGGTCCGACGCGGCGGCCGCTTCGTAGAACGCACTCGTCGTCTCGAGAATGGTGCCAAACACCTGGCCGCGGTGATCCGCTTCCGCCGCGACGACGAGAGCACCTGTCGATCGGTTCTGCCAGAGGCGGCGTCCGCCCTGGAAGAGGACGAGGCTCGAGGAGAGCCCGGCCGTGTAGCTCTCGGACGTGAGGCGGCCGGTGGAAGAGTCGACGCGTTCGGTGCTGGAGTTCGAGTAGCCGGCAGACGCCGTGACCGAGGGCAGCCAGCTCCCGCGCGTATCGAGCTGGTTTGCTTTCGCGAGCGCGATCGCCGTCTCCGTCGAAACGGCGGCCGGGGAGAGGGTGAGAGCCCGCGCGATCGCGTCTCCCAGCGAAATCGTCTCGGCCTGGGAAGAGACCGTGCTTCCGTCGGCACGCCCGCTCCCCACGCCGGTGGGAGCAGTCTGTGCCAGGGCCGTGGATGGCGAGAGTCCGACGAGGGCCGCGGCCGACGCGCCGATGGCGATGGCGGCCGTGACGGCAGCGAGGCGAGCACGCCCCGACGGCCCCACCAGACCACTTCCCTGAACGCAGCCATCCATCCAAGTCGTCAAACGTCCGCTCCCGGTCTAGGGCGTTCGGCACACCACGCAGGCACCCACCCGGCACAGCGCCGGGCAATGACTGAGAATAGAGGGTTCGCCTGCATGTGGATACGTCCTGAACACCGAGGCGGGCAAGACGGTTGGAACAGAGGTGCCTCGAAGGGCTGGCGGCCGCGAACCACCGTCTCTCTACCGCGTCCCCGAACGGGAGTTCCCTGAGATCGCGTCTCAGATGTGGAGGGTGCGACGTGCAGTCTCCACGGAGCTGTCGACCTCAGCGGATCAGAACAGCACGTGCGGTCCGGGCCTCGCTCCCTCGGGACGCGCGGACGAAGTACACACCCACGCTGACCGGCCGGCCGTGATCGTCCAGCCCGTCCCAGACCATCGGGATCTCTTTCGCCTCCGCCCCTTCCGGGGCCGTTCTCGAGCCGAGGTCACGGATCCGCCTGCCCTGCCCGTCGTAGACGGCCACGGACGCCTCTCCCCTCCCGAGGCCGAGCGCGATCCGCACCGACCCGTGCGCCGGGTTCCCGAGCACGCGGAGCGAAAGGGACCCCGTGGCGGCACCGAGTCCGTCGCCTACTCCGTCGCCTGCTCCATCCGGCAGTCCGTCAGCCCCGGGCACCGACGACGGATCCGGATCCACCACCGGCAGGACGAGCGCGGAGGGGGACTGTCCGCCCAGGTGGATCGTGTTCGTCGCGACGACGGGCGGATCGTCCGAGCCGAACGGGCCGCCGTGGTTCGGATTGACCGCGAACCGCGGCGAGTTGGAGCTCGACACCGCGAGACGGAGCCGATGCCCCGGCGCGAACGCGAGCGCGGTGGAACCGAGATCGATCACGTAGCGCTCCACCTCCCCCGGTGTGAGCAGCTCCTCACCATCGAACCCGTTCCGGAAGCGCGCGCGCAGGATCCCGTCACACACGAGCATCGAGCGGCCGTCCGGATGGACGTCGGTGAGCTTGGCCGTGAAGTCCGTGTCGAGGCGATCGGAACTCGCGTAGAGGACGACCTCGATCTGCCCCACCACTTCGAGCGCGTTCGCGAGCGGCGGCGTCTCGAAGAGGATCACGTCGCTCCGGTTCTCCACGGGGCGCTGGTCGTACGGACCGAGCGCGAGGACGAGGTTGTTCCCTCCGAGCGTCGGGACCGGATCGAGCGGATCGAAGACGAAAGTGTCCGCACCCGGATCGAACTCGGTGTGGCTGAGGCCACCGCCCGCGCCGAGGTAGTACGAAACGGACGTCGAGGCCGGCGGCCAGACGGACGAAGCGCGCCACTCGTTGCCCGGCGCGCCCGGCATGTCCGGATCGCCCATCAGGTAGTAGGCGACGGGAGGCTTCGCCATGATCCCGTTGTTCGCGCCCTTCTCCCAGTAGTTGAACCAGTCGAGCGCATTGCCGACGATCGCCTCCCCGAGCGCAGGATCCGCGTCCGGATACGTCAGCTCCCCCACCGGCACGACGCCGACTCCATGGTGCCACGGCCCCACGATCAGCTTCTGGTTGCCGAGCGCTCCCGGCCCGCCGCCGTACTGGAGCGCTTCGAAGAGATCGAGCGCGCCCTGGATCATGAGGTCGTACCAGCCCGTCACCGAGTAGGACGGCGTTTCGATGAGCGCCGCACGCGAGGTGATGTCGACCCAGTCCCACCACTCGTCCTTGGACGCATGCGCTTCGAGCGAATCGACGAGCTGCGGATAGCCGATCCCGTTCAGCCACCCGACGACGTCCGCTTCCTTGAGCGCGCCACCCGGGAAGACGAGCTGTTCGTAGAGGTCCCCCGTCGCGACCGTGACATGCGTGCAGGAGAGGCCGTTCGGGACGGACCCCATGAGCAGGTTCTGCGTGATGCCGGGAGCCGAGGCGCCGAACGTCCCGATGTGCCCGTCACACCAGGGCTGCGCGAGGATCCAGTCCAGCGTCTCCCTGCCGTCCTCGTGATCGGGACCCCAACCGTTCGCGCGGAACATCTCGAACGAACCACCCGACCCATGGAATCCGCGGATGTCCTGCCCCACCGCAACGAAACCCAGCGCGACGAGGACGTCGAACGGCAGCGAACCACCCGCGCCATAGGGCGTGCGCGCGAGGATCACCGGCCACGGACCGCTCCCTCCCTGCGGATACCAGATCACCGTGTGGAGGAGCGTGCCGTCGCTCATCGGAACGTCGACCGATTCGGAGACCGGATAGCCACCCGCCATCGGGATACCGGCCGCCAGGAGAAGCGTGGCAGCAGCGAACGCGGCGGCGACCACGAGCCGACGAACATCGGACGCGAGGCGGTGAGGGCGCCCAACGAAAGCGTGTGGAGAAGGAATCATCGTCGACGCTCCTCGGGTTCGGTCGTCTCCGCTGCCTGTGCTCCCACCAAAACCACTGTCGCGCGCACGCGGTGAGCACATGCAGTGAGCACATACGGTCGGCGCATCCGGTCGGCGCATCCGGTCGGCGCATCCGGTCGGCGCACGCGGTGAGCACATGCAGTGGACACATGTCGTGGCCACTTGCGGTGCGCGCATGCGGTGCGAAAGATCGTCTCAGCCGGACGCCCTCTCACACAAGCGCCGAGAGCGCTACCTAGACGCTGGGTCTACGCCGCGCGCCGGGCGCGTGCGCGGGACCGGAGGATCGCCGCGAGGCCTTCGCGGAAGGCGTGGGCCTGGCTCTTCCGCGGGTACGGAAGGACGTAGAGCGGAACGACGAGTCCCGCGAGCTCGATCGACTTCACGACGTGCGGTTCGATCCGCTGGCGTAGCGCCACGACGACGTCGGGCTGGAGGCTCGCGGAGTCGCGAGGCCAGACCGGGCACGCTCTCGCGAAAGTGTCGGGTCCGTTCGCGGGCGCAGGACGGACCCACGGGGAACGGGCAGAGACTCTCGAGATGACAGCCGTGCGCCCGGAAGAAGTGGAGGAACTCTTCCGCCGTCTCGAAGCGGACCCCGAACGCGTCCTCGAACGCCCTCGCGGCAGCCTCGGTCATCGCACACTCACCGCCGAAGAACCGGGCGCAGTCCTCATTCGACTCACCGATGAGGAGAACGTCGACGCCGTGGCACGGGTGGATGTCTGGCAAGTCGTCAGAAACCATCTCTGCCCGATTCATCGGCCCGCGGAGCGAGTTCTGAAGGATCGATCGACCACGAGTCACCCGGCCGCCGGCCGTACCCGTCGGGCGAGGTGCGAAGCGGTGAGGGAGGGCGGCGAGATCACCCTCTCGACGACGCGATCGACGCGCTCACGCCTCGCGACGTGGGTCTTGTGACGCACTCAGCGCGTGACGACGATCCGGGCCGACGCTCCGTCGGGGCCTTTCACCCAGTAGCTCCCCGAAGGCACGGGGCGTCCCGACTCGTCCTCGAGGTCCCAGGTCGCGAACGGCCACGCGCCGCCCGGGGCCAGGCTCGTCGCGCGACCCGCGAGCCCCACCCCACCCGTCGGAGCGAGGGACCGCACGAGCCGTCCGTCCGCGGAGTAGATCCGCGCGTCGTCCACCGGGAGTGGAGAGTTCACGTCCGTGCTCCAGGCGAAGATCTGCGCCTCCTGCCGCACCGGGTTCGGGAAGACCGCGAACTTGTAGGGAACGTTCGGTTCCGGCACGGAGGTCGTGTCGAGGTCGACGAGCGCCGTCCACGAACTCATCTGGTTGCCGTCGAGGCGCATCCAGTAGGGACGCACCCGTCCGCCGTGCGCGGCGATGCCGATGTAGTCACCGAAGAACACCGAGGGGCTCGGGTTGAACGGAGACTGACTCACGACCTGCTCGGTGAACGTGTCTCCCCCGTCCGTCGAACTCGCGATCCACACTTCTGTTTCGTTGTTCGACGTGTCGCGACGGTCGTAGAAGACGACGTGGAGATTCCCCGTGAGCGGATCGAGCGCCATCCAGGGGAAGAACTGATGACGTCCGTTCCCCACCGCGTCGCCGTTCACGCGCTGGATCGGAAGCCAGTTCACTCCGTCGTCGGAGCGGAGGAGGAAGATGTCGGTGTCCCCGTTGCGTTGGTCCGACCAGAGCACGTAGACACGACCCGAGTACGGTCCGTCCGTGAAGTCGGCCACCGTCTGCGGGAGGCCGTTACAGCGGTAGATCCCCGGAACGGGAAAGTCCCAACCACCCGGGATGTCGCTCAGCACGACGTCGTCGCCCCAGGTGAGCCCGCCGTCCGTCGAGGAGTCGAACTCGAGCCCGCGCGGCCCCGCCCACGCCAGGTAGATCGTGCCGTCCGGGCCGACCGCGGGCACCGCGCCTTCCACCGTATCGTCCTCGTCGATGCAGTTGCCGCCTTCGTCACTCACGCGAACCGCCGTCGCGAAGCTCGCCGCGTGATCGCGCGAATAGGAGAAGAGGATGCGGGTGCTGTCGGCTGCGTTCGCGCTCCCGTAGCGATCGAACTGCGTCCAGGCGATGTAGACGCTCCCGTCGTAAGGCCCGCCCGTCCGGTCGACGATCGGATACTCCTTGTCCTCGAACGGCTGCCCTGAGTTGTGATCGAGCACCGGAACACCCTGGGACCAGGTCTCGCCGCTGTTCGTCGAACGCGCGACGTAGATCCCCGAGTGGCTGAACGTGCCGATGTACGCGTAGTAGGCCCAGCCGCCTTCATCGCTCGTGAGGGCCGAGTCCCCGAGATCATACGGGTCCGGCAGCGAGTACTCGCTCCAGGTGAGCCCCGCGTCGTCGCTGAAGAACGAGTAGCAACCCGACCCCTGCGCCGCCGCGACGATCCGGTTCGGATCGTCCGGATCGATCGTGATCGCCGTCTCCTCCGGCGCGTAGACCGCACTGTCCACCCGGACGTTCGGCCAGGTGCCCCGCGTCATCGGAATCGGCGTGCCGAGCGGAAGCGGCACCGGCCGGACACCGTCGCCTTCGCGCAGGCGTTCGAACTCCGCTTCGTCCCACGCTTCGCGGGCGTCTGCCCCCGCGCCCGAGAGGTCCGCACCAACGCCCGGCATCGGCACAGCGCCGTGCTCGCCAAAGGGAGGCGCGAGGCCGGGAGAAGGATGGGAGGAGACGGACCCGGCAGCAGGCTCGGCGGTGGCCCCGGCATCCGCCCCCGAGGGAAGGGCACTCGGAGAAGCGCCGGACGCCGCAACGTCCAGAGAGCCGAGCGACGCGGTCTGCGCGGCGCCCTTCTCGGCGTCAGGCGACGTTCCGTGCGCAGTCCAGAGCAGCACCCCGGTCCCGACACCGAGTGTCGCCAGTGCCGCCACCATCGTCATCGAACGGATCGGGTGCATCGTCCGGCCTCCCATTGAAGCTCATCCGAGAAGTATCGGCCCGAAGGGCATCGACCCGGGAAGGTAGGGCCCGAGGACATCGAACCCGAGAACGTCGGGCCCCGAGTCGAGCCCCAAGAGGAGAGGATACACCGCCAGGGACCTTCGGCGGCGCCGGATCCGGCGCCGGACGCCCGGGACCACGACATTCCCTTCCCAGGTATCAGTCCGCTTCCGAGTCCGACTCCTGAGCGCCGGAGGCCCGTGGCCGGGAGCTTCCGGCTGGCCGGACGGCTCCTTCGCCAACCAGCCGGTGCACCAGCGCGCAGGAATCGCGCCTCGGCCCAATCGGTAGAGTCAGATCAGCTATCCGCCCCCATGGAGGAGGTTCCGTTGCGCCACTCGCTCCGCCCCGCGAGCCACATGATCGCCGCGATGCAGGTCATCGCTTCCGTCGCCGTTCCGGTGACCGCGATGCAGGTCATTGCATCTCTCGCAGTGCCGGTTTCCGCGTTTGCGATGTCCCCTGACCTCGCGCCCGCGTGGGTACACCCCTCCCCCCAGGGCAACGCGATGATCGACTACGAGTTCCTGAACGACGACTTCGGTATCGCCGTGGGCGAAGCCGGCTCTGTCCTCGCGACGACGAATGCGGGAGTCGACTGGACGCTCCGCTCCGACCTCCGCACGTTCGGCAAGGACCTCTACGGAGTCGACACCGAGGACGGCATGAACCTCATCGCCGTCGGAGAAGCGCCCGGAGTCTTCCGGTCCACCGACGGCGGAATCACCTGGAGTGAAGTGCCGAACCCCTCCACGGGGACGCTCCTCCAGCTCCGCGAGGCCCCCGACGGCAGGCTCGACGCGGCCGGCGAGAACGGCGAAGTGATCCGCTCGACCGACGACGGCGCCACCTGGACCGAGATCGGCCCCGGACTCGGCACGATCGAGTCCCAGTGGTGGGAGTCCGCGCAACACGGCTGGGTGGTCGGAACGGGCGTCGCCCACGAAACGACCGACGGCGGCGCAACCTGGACCCAGTTCATCGACCTCGCAGGCTTCGGCTTCCGTGACATCCAGTTCTACGACGCTAGCTTCGGCCGCGTTCTCGAGGACTTCGGCTACTGGACGACGACGGACGGTGGCGCGTCGTGGACGCATGAGGACCTCTTCACCGAACCCTCTACCCCCAGGAAGACCCTCGCGATCACGCCCGACCACTGGCCCTCATCACGTTCATCGAAGGCGCCGCGATCTACGAGACGTTCGACCGTGGCCTGAACTGGGACCTCCTCTCCTTCCAAGGCTCCGTTGGCTTTCTCGACCTCGAACAGACCCCGAGCGGTCGCGTCTTCTACTCGTCGGACATCGGCGACATGTTCTACTCCGACGACCTCGGGCACACTTCCACCAACGCCACCAGCCGACTCGACCCCGCCGGATACGGCCCCATCCGCGTGATCGCGACCACGCCCGGCGACGACTGCTACGCCATCGTCGTCCCGACTCAGGGCGGCGTCCAGGCCTCCTGGATGCGCAGCACCGATCTCGGCGCGACCTGGTCCGCATTCACAGGCGACGCCAGCCTCTACCGCCCGTCGACGATGGTGTGGCCCACCACGTCGATCGGAATCGTCGGTGCCTACGACATCATCTCGAGGACGACGGACGCCGGCGCCACCTGGAACTCCACCACGCTCCCGAGTTCTCAGCGCGTGACCAACACCGAGATCGCGGGCGACCGACTCTTCCACGGCGCCTACGCCACGCAGTCCGGGGACGGCACCGTCTACCGCTCGGACGATCAGGGCGCGACCTGGAGCGACGTCGGTGTGTCGTTCCCATTCGCCTTCGCGCCCTGGGTGCTCAGGTTCCTCGATCGCGACAACGGCTACGTTGCCGGCATCCAGCAGTCCGGCAGCAACTCCTTCAACCGCACCTACCGCACGACCGACGGCGGCGCCACCTGGACGCAGGTCAGCTCCCCCACCGGCGGGTTCGTCCGCGACATGCACTGGTTCGACATGAACACCGGCGTCGCTTCGCTCGGAACCGCCGGCATCTTCCGCACGACCGACGGCGGAGCCACCTGGACCGAGCAGACGACCCTCCGCGCCTACGAACTCGCGTTCCTCGGAGACGTCGGATTCGCCACCGGCGGGTTCTACTGGGAACCCACCGCCTACACCGAGGACGGCGGAGTCACCTGGCAGCTCGCCGACCTTCCTATGTCCGCCCCCGCAGCCAGCGTCGAAGCCACGCGGGATGGATTCCTCCTCGGCAACCAGGACAGCGGACTCCTCAAGTTCGGCGCACTCGACGTCGCGGGAGTCGGCGATGGAAGTGGTGGCGGAAACGGAGACGCCCTCGGCGATGGGAACGCCAATCCTTTTGGTGCCGACGCCTTCGGCACCACCGGAATCCAGCTCCGCCGCGCAGGCGCACATCCAACGCACGGAACCGCAAGATTCGAGCTCTCGCTCGAGAGCCCCGGCACATTCAACGTGGATGTGTTCGACGCGACCGGCCGCGCCGTCCGTTCCCTCGGCCACGGATTCCGATCCGCCGGAACCTTCCCGATGGAATGGGACGGCCGCGACGAACGCGGCGAGCCCGCGCCGTCCGGGCTCTACTTCGTGAGAGTGCAGGGCGAGCACGGCGCGGAGACGCTGCGCTTCGTGCGGGTACGCGGATAGCCCAGCCGCGACGCGCCGGCGGCCGATGCCAGGTGACTGGCGGTCCCCAGCCGAAGTCCGGGGATCGCAGCCGCTTGACAATCCCGAGACGCCTGGATAGTCTTTTCGTTCGCGGTGACCTCCGGGTCACCCACCGATTGATCCTCGGTAGCTCAATGGTAGAGCATGCGGCTGTTAACCGCAGGGTTGTAGGTTCGAGTCCTACCCGGGGAGCCAGTTCCTTGTGCTGCATATAGATAGGCCGATTCGGTCGACGGAGACCCTGGTGGCGTGGGCTGCTGGGGTCTTTCCATATCCGTAAGTGGCGCAGGGATATGCGGGTGCAGGGTTTGGGGTGGGACTCTCGGTCGGGGCGCGTGAGAGGCGTTGGGGGCGGTTGGTTGGCCGCCCACGGCGTGAGTTTGGGCGGGACTCTCGGACTCTCTCGTCTCTCCAGGGAGAGTGGTTAACGGACTCGTCCAAGGCGGAGGGCGGGTGGGACCGTTTGCGAACGGCGGCACCGCTCTGCTCCAGCTTGCCCCATCTCAGCGCCCGCTCGCCGGTGCCCCCTTTAGTCAGGCTCGTGCGTGGAGTAGACGCGGAGGCCGATCTGATCGCAGTTGTAGATCACGAGTTCCTTGTTGTTCGACGGGCGCACGAACAACGTACCCGAGTCGGAGGGCAGTACGGTCGACTTCACCCAACGCCCGAGATCAGCACCACCCCCGAGCACAGCAGGATCGAGCGTCACGAATCCGCTGCCTGAACCGAGGCTCCACGCACCGAAGTCCACGCCCTCCTCTGCTCCTCCTGGCAGACCCCAGGCGCTGCCGATCCGAAACACCTGGTAGTTCGCCTGGTTCATCACCACCGATCGGAGACACGCTCGAAGGTCAACGGTCGGCTGACCCACCAATCTGTATGGCGTCGCATCGACCCGAGCCGAGAAGATCGTCGTCGTATCGGGAAGATCAACCGAACCGAATCGAACCACGGCGATAGCTGAATCCGCGTAGGCACCGATTCTCAGCGTGTCGCTGGTGGAGTGGACCGCAAGGGGATTGCCTTCATCCAGCCAGGTTCCGTCGCAACTCGTGAACTCCTCCACCCAGCAGCCCTGCCCCCGGGCGCCTATCACGCCGCACTCCTTGTCGTTCGGGTGTAGGCCCGGCAAGCACGGTGACTCCGCGGACAGCATGAACGTCCCGGAGTCGGGCTCCGCCCAACAGAAGTCCGGATCAGCGACAAAGCAGGAATCGCCGACGGCAGGAGTGCCGTTCCCGCCCACGTTGCCGAACGAGTCACAGCAGGAGAAGCTCACGGTGACGCTGTCCGAGTCGCCAATGGCAACAAGGGACTGATTCAACCCCACGGAGTTGTATGCAAACACCGACTTCTCTACATCTAGATCGATACTCCCGTCCGCTCCATCCAGGTAAACCCCGGCTCCGTTTCCGTCTCCGAAGGCGAAGGTAAGATTGGACCAACGGCCCGGGTCACCACCCTTTCTCCAATAGACCCCCGCCCCCTTCCCAGTCGAACCAACAATCACTGACTCCCGGAGGAGAGCCAGGCCGTCATCGATGTACAGGAAGCCGCCCTCTGTCGCAGAGCACACACGCGCTAGGCAGTTCTCTATAAACGTTGTGTCCGGGAGCGAACTCGGGCCAGTCCTCTCATCGCCGTCAACGAACACGCCGCCGCCCCTATCGGCGGAAGTACTCGTGAACTGGCACCCGCTTATTCGATACTCGGACGCTTCGTGGAGATAGATCGCGCCACCCCTTGCGGCGTAGCTCTCATTGAAAGTGCAGCCCTCGACGGCGAAGGTGTCGGCTTCCGCGACACCGCCTGTTTTGTTGATGGCCACAGAGCCACCCGACCCAGCCGCGACGGAGTCCGCCGCAAAGGTGCAGTTGCGAATGAAACCGGTTGTGTCAAGGACGAAGATACTCCCTCCGAGGGAGTCAGCACTGTTTCGGACGAAGTTGCAGTCCTCGATGCCCCAGTCCATGTGGTCGAAGACCAACGCGCCACCGCGCCTCGATGCGTGATCGTCCTCGAACTCATTGTCGGATATGTCTGCGGGCGCTCCCGCGTGCGGAAACCACACCTGTACAGCTCCGCCGTCGACTGAGGAGTTGCCCGAGAAGCGACAGCCTCGAATTGAGACTCCGTCACAACTGGCAACCATGAGGGCTCCGGCCGTAACCCGTGCATTTGAACCCACAAGGCAGTCCTTCGGATCGACCTCGTCACAGTCAGCGTGATTACCAATGAACACGCAATTCTCGACGACAGCGTCGGGACACCCCGACAGAGTTACAGCTCCGCCGTATCCGGTTCCGGATTCAAGCTCGATTTCGTTCCCAGTAAACAGACAATCAACTAAGGCGACGGCTGTGGTAGTCCCAGTGTCGGTCGCGAAGACAGCCCCGCCACGCGCGGTTCCCCCACTGGAGGTTGTGACATGGTTGTCAACAAATGCACAGTCAACGATCGCTACACCCGTCGAGTCAATGTGGAACGCGCCCCCGCTTTGTCCGGAAGGCGGGGCGCCATTTCGGAACGTAAATCCGGGGCTTCGGGGTTTGAGGTGGCTGTTGACCTAGTCTGAGGCGCTCGTCTCGGGATGGTAGTCTTCCCAGGTCGAAGGGAGGACACACGATGGGCGACGGATCGCCGAGCACGAAGGCACTCTACGCAACGATCTTGGGGCTGACCTCTCCGTGGGAGGTCCTCGATGTCGATCTCCAGATGGGGACGAACGAGGTCCACATCACGGTGGGCGTACCGGAGAAGTTCCGATGGTTCTGCCCGGAGTGTCAGGATCCTCTTCCGATCCACGATCACCGGGAACGCACCTGGCGCCATCTCGACACCTGCCAGTTGCGGACGTTCATCCACGCCCGGGTCCCCCGACTCTCTTGTCCCACGCACGGTGTCCGTCAGGTGCGGGTTCCCTGGGCCGAGGACGGGTCGAAGTTCACGGCGCTCTTCGAGGCTCTCGTCATCGATTGGCTCCTGGAGGCGAGCGTGACGGCCGTGGCGTTCCGACTCGGGATCACTTGGGATCAGGCCATTGGGATCCAAAGGCGCGCGGTGAAGCGTGGCCAGGCTCGGCAGAAGGTCCAGGTGTCGCGCTACCTCGGGATCGACGAGACGTCGGAGCGGAAGGGACACCAGTACCTGACGATCGTGAGCGACCTCGAGGAGAGCAAGGTCCTGTACGTCGGGTTCGACCGGAAGACGGAGACTCTCGACGAGTTCTGGAAGAGCCGGACCCCCGAGCAGTTGGCAGGCGTGATCGCCGTCGCCATGGACATGTGGAAGCCCTACATGAACTCGACGTGGGCGCATCTCCCAGCAGCGGGAGAGATGGTCGTCTTCGACAAGTTCCACATCGTCCAGCACCTGAACAAGGCGGTCGACCAGGTGCGGAAGAGCGAACACCGAGAGTTCCTGAAGGTGGGCGTCGGCTGGCTCAAGGGGACGAAGTACTGGTGGCTGCGCAACCCCGGCAAGATGACGATCGGACAACGCCGGAGCTTCCTCCAGCTCGTCCGCTCCTTCGCCCTGAAGACGGGCCGAGCCTGGACCATCGCCCAGACGTTCCTCGTGCTCTACGACTACGTCTATCTCGGGGTCGTCGAGAAGAGGTTCGCGGAGTGGTACCGGTGGGCAAGACGCAGTCACCTCGAGCCGATCAAGAAGGTCGCCCTCATGATCCGGGAGCACTGGGCAAACATCCGCACCTACTTCACGCATCGGATCACCAACGCCGGCTCCGAGAGCATCAATTCACTGATCCAGAAGGTGAAGCGCAAGGCGCATGGGTACCGGAACTCAGAGAACTTCCGCATCGCCATCCTCTTTCACCTTGGAGGACTCGATCTCTATCCAGAGAGGCTAGGCCTTCGGAGCTAGGAGATTGCCCACACGATTCCCGGAAGACCCGTAAATCCTTGGTCTGCAGCGCCTATCTGGGATCCGTCGTCAGAACCAACCATCGTGAGTAAACGAATCGATGAGGTGGAAGTGATCGTCGTCGAGTCCCGACCCCCTTCAGACAATAGTACTCTTCCGGATCTAAACAGAATCGGCGAAGTCAATGTGTAGGTGTCGCTGCACACGGAAATCGTATCGCCTAATTCGGATGCATCCATAGCGTCTTGAATGGTAGTGTAGCCCCCCGGACACACGCTGTAACTGGAGCACTGCCCATCCAGTACACCTATCGACGCCCCAGTCACTGATACAGCGACGCAAACTGATAGGTCGAGACATCTCGACTTCGTCCGGAGCATTCTTGATACAGTCCTTTCAGGCCATTGGAGGACGTCCCCAAGATCGGGGGGGGGGCGCAGGCCCTGCCCCGCGTCGGTGCCCGCCGCGGGAGTGGCGCCCCCGGAGATCGCTGACGTTGTGCCATCCTGTAGGCAAATTGGGGCCACGGCTATCTGGCGAGTACCGGAGGAGGGCGAAGAACCGACGCAATCCAGGCCGCAAGGCGGTGAGATCCCGTGGGTACGGACTTGGCTCGCCGCAGAGCATTTGAGGAACACGTCGCGAGCGAACTTCCTCAGGGCCACCGTCCGCGGTCGACGAAAGCGTGAGGGAGACTCCACGAACTGGAACAAGAACATGCCGAGACGACCGTCGACGAGGGCGGGGGATCATCGGCCTGGCGTTCATCGGTAAAGGGCCTTCACACGTCCCCACGTCGTCGCCACGGTGGGGGTTGGCTCACATGGTCTGATCATGGCCCCAATGCCTACGGCGGCCGTGGCTCCCCAAACGACGCTGACGTATTGCCAGCCCGAGGGATACTCGAGACCGGGTGCGATGTTCGTAAGCGGCATCCGCGAATAGTCGCTGTCCTGGTCAGCGCCCACGAACCAATCGGAGCGTTCGCCGGGCCAGTTTCCCCAGAACCCGATCCACCACTCGGAATCGACGCAACAGCCAGCAGGCATCTCTATCTGGTGGCGGCTCACGTTTGGAAACGAGTCGATCGGTCCTGGATCCACATCGTACACGACGCATACTACAGGGCCAGGTTGCCCTCCGAGGTCATCCCAAACGTATACATCCATTCTCTTGGCAACACCCGGGTCGAGCCTCGTGAAGTCGAAGACGGCACTGCAGACCTCGCCAGTGGCGCCGTAGCTCTCCGCCCATGCACCGTAGAATGGCCTCTGTACACCATTGTACTGCCAGGCGTACCCCCCACCATCGTAGAGCCCGTCGGAGTTCATGAGAAAGTCTCCGCAGTCGATATCTACGCCGCCAGTGAGGGGGCCGTGTAGAGGACCTGCGACTCGGGCAGGGGCGGGAGTGGTCGCACCAACGGATCGCTCGAGGGAAGGCGCCATGAGGCTAACGAGCGTAGCGAGGAGGAGACTCGTCCCGATGCTGGGAGCTGGACGTCCGAGAGTCATAGTTGCCTCCGAGGCAAAGTCCCTGAGCAAGCCGGGATCGAGGAGAAGGAGACGGAAGGAAGTGTGGCAGATCGCAGCGCCGCGAGCAAGCATTGCCACTACTCACTGCTCAGAGAGCGACGCCGTCCCGGCGGGCCGCAAGCCCTCAGCTGTCAAGCCGGATCGTCGTGGAGATCAGCAGCGTTGATCGATTGAACCATCGGTTCGAGGGGTTGAGATTGACGGCAGCTCTCCTGATCATCGGATCCTGCTTTGGGCTCGTAGACCAACTCCACGGAAACTGCTTCTCCGATGAGCACGAGAATCGTCGCGTGGCCTGAACAGAGACTCCAGACAGCGACCCGGCCACGAAGTGGAAGGCGTTGTGGGACTGCCACCCGGCAACCACGACGCCGTTTTCGTATCCGCCGGTCGCAGCCCCGCCAGCTGACCTCTTCGCTCCGGATCCGCAGGAGCGAGCATGGATTCCTTCGACGACCCGTCCGAGATGACGCCCGAGCAGCGGCTCAGCGAGCTTGCCGACATCCTCGCGAACGGTACCGAAACCGTCGATTTCGCGCCGAAAACTGCCGCTCAAATGCCCCTATCGCGTCGGTCGGGCTTGTACATGCCGCTCGTCTGCCGCAAGGACGTCGCGTTTCCATGAAGAGGCGCACCTCGCACTGAGCCGCGCCACTAGATCGCAGCGGGCTCAGCATTGTGAGGAGAACAAACGCTGTGTTACGCTGTCGGTCCTGCGCCGGACGTCTTCCACATGTTTCCCGGCCTGCGCGACGGAGAGAGGCATTCATCAGGAGTCCAAACAGTGATCCACGCGGAAGATCCACTGATCACCGATCCACAATCCCAGGCGACCACTGGCAGCCGCCGCGGTCACTCCTTCTCGCATTTTGCGTTCGGTCGCACCAAACTCACGCTCGCCGTACTCCCCGTCCTCAGCCTCGTCGTGGCAACTACCATGGCTGGCCCCCAACGCGGCTTTTCGCCTACGAGATTGCCTCTCGATGGCCGTATACCCTATCTCTCGTCAACCTGGTTTGCGACGCCACCATTGTCTCCAAGACATCCGTCAATCTTCTCGGCCGATTCGGCCCATGGTCCGAAGTCATATGTGCCATCCACGAGGTCTTCAAAGGATCGACGCCCTCGGACTCCGTCGTCACGTTCTATGTCTTCGGAGGTGACGCGGAGCCTGCACCGTTTCCGCACCTCTATTCTCGTTTCGAGATCGGAGACAGGTACTTTCTGCATCTGACCGAGTGCGGCGACGGAACTCACTTCCTCACGGACCCAGCCGACGGCTTTGCTCGCTACGTCACCGTAGACTCCCTCAGCACCCATCATAACAACAGACTCGTGGGAGCTGCTGCATACCGTGATTCCTTGTCAGACATGGAATCACGGTACTCGTTCGCCTCCCTTGCCTCCAATGCGGACTACATTCTCGAGGGCGTAGTTGATGGCGTCATTGAGGATCAGCTGTTGTTAACCCCACTTGTCACGCACTTCCTCGCGCCACAACTTTCGGCCCCCCTTTCCACTTTCTCGATTGAATGCCCACCGTCGGTCTACGGTCGCATCGCTTTCTCCTCCGGAGACACTTTGCTCTCATTCCTCCACTATTCAACGGATCATTGGAAGGCGGAACGTGGACTCTCGGAGCTTTGGCGCGTACACAACGGGCAGATCCTTCCATCCATCCACAGCTATCAACGCTGCGAGCCGGAGGGCGGCCCGCTCCCAACCGTCGTCCGCTTGGCCGACGAAGTTAGCCCTGATTCGTCAAAACGAGGCGGCATGAAGTGAGTTTGGGGGTTGCAGAAAGGCCTTTCGCCGTGGTTTTTGGAAGTTACCACACACCCAAAGCCACAAACGAAAGGCCACTTTCTGTGAGACGAAGGAAACGCGAACTGAGCCTCCGAGTCAACGGTCCTCTCGAGTTCGAATCCGGTGCGTCCGGCCTGACTTCGTACGCGGGCCTCGAGGTCGTTCGCCAGTACCTCTGTCGGAGCGGGTTCCGGGGAGCTCTCCGCCGTCACCTCGGTCCGGTCGGTCTTCGTGGCGACTTTCCTGTTGTCTCGATGGTCCTGCTCCTCGTTGGGCTCCTCATCGTGGGCGGACGACGCCTGCAGCACGTCCGCTTCCTCGAAGGCGATCCAATCGTGAGACGGTTCTCCGGTCTGCGCGTCCTTCCCGGAGACCGCACGCTGAGCCGGTGGCTCAAGCAGTTCCGGAAGAAGACGGTTCGTCCGTTCCAGAACCTCAACTCCGAGCTCGTTGCGAGAGCGGTCAAAGGAAGTCATCTCCGTACCGTGACCATCGATGTCGATGGCACCGTGATCTCGACCGGCCTCCAGGTCGAACGCGCTCGACGTGGCTACAACCCGCACCATCGCAAGGTGCCGAGCTACTACCCGATCACGGCCTACGTCGCCGAGACAGGTCACATCCTTCGGGTCGAGAACCGTAGCGGGAACGTGCACGACGGGAAGGCGTCCCTCCCGTAGTGTTCCGAAACTCCCCAGCCTCCTCCACTCGCCACTCGGACCCACCGGGGTCAGGTGCCGGAAGGACGAACGTCGGCCGGAGCCTCTGGCTCGACGCCCTTGACGGAATCGAGGTATAGGGTATCCGGGCAGATGTCCTGGTCATGGGGCCAAACAACGGTCCCGTCGACGACGCTCGCGCGCTGGAAGTAGACTAGGTCCCTCAGCTCTCGAAAGACACCGAAGTCCAGCAATGGGGAGCAATCGTAGACGCCCGTCTCGCCATTCGTGAACTCCAAGTGCAGCCTATGGTCGGCCGACGCGAATACGTTCCGTACTCTTGGGTTCATGCCCGTCACCTCAGCGGCTCGATCTTGTAGGGCGGCTCACCAGCCACGGCAAGCTGCCAGTTGGCGACGAGTTCATCTTGGTGCAGCTCGACCCAAGCCTCGAGAAGCTTCATTTTCGACGCTGGGATTCCACCGTCGAGAACCCGGCCGTCAGGAATCGAGACGACAACTTCCGCATCTTGGTACTTCACATGGATGTGCGGCAGTTTGTGCTGCTTGTTGTCCATGAAGTACATGTAGACAATCAAACCGTAGAACATCGAGATCGCTGGCATGGCTCTCTTCCTCGAACTCATAGATCATCGTAGTCGTCGTCCTCGGGATTGTTCCGGGCTCTAGAGAACGACGCCTCGGACTGACGTGTCACCGCTTCGGACAGTCGTCCATTCACCTCGCGCCGCAGCAGGAAGTCAACGAATGCCTCGGCCTCGGCGACCTAGAAGTGTCCCAAAACTCGATCGCCCCTACGCCGCCTCTCGATAGTACCACTTCAGCAGCCCACCCAACCGCTCCCGACACCGGATCTCCCCCGTCCCCGGCGTCGGACTCCCGTCGATCAGCGCGTTCCCGATTCCCTGGTGGTTCCGTTCCAGGTGGTAGTGCTCGACGTACTCGGTGACGAGCCAGCGAAGGTGCCTCTCCCCCATCGGAATCGCCTTGGAGAGACACTCTTCCTTGATCGAGCGCACGAACCGCTCGGCATGCGCGTTGAGATTGGGGCTGCGCGGAGGTAATCGCATCGGTTCGACGCCCCCGCCGCGCAACACGTCCGCGAACGCACGCGTGAAGAGCGGATCTCGGTCGTGGATGAGGTAGCGTTTTCCCGCGAGGAAGCCATCGTCCGGGTCGGTCAGCGTTCGCATCAGCTGCTCCACCCACGCCCCGTCCGGTGAGTGTGTAATGCCTGCGATCCGGACGCGGCGAGTCTCGAGGTCGATCACGAAGAGGACGAAGTACCGGATCAGTCCAGTCCACGTGAGCACTTCGACGCTGAGGAAGTCCATCGCAGCAACCGCTCCCCAGTTGAGCTCGAGGAAAGTCTTCCACGGAAGCCGTCGGCTTGGGGCCGGTTCCAGGTCATTCTCTCGCAGGATGCGCTGGATCGTGGTTCGCGATACGTCGTAGCCGAGGTTCGCGAGCACACCTTCGATCCGCGTGTACCCCCAGCCGGGATTCTCTTCGGCGATCCGGAGAATCAAAGCCTCGATCGACTCGAACTTGGGCGGGCGCCCGGGACCCCGTTTCTTGCTACCGTCGTACTTCCGCGCCACGAGCTGTCGGTACCAGCGCAGCAACGTCTCCGGCGCCACGATCGTATCCAGTCCTCGGAGTCCCTTCGTGCCGAGCCGACGCGCCTTCCTCGCGAGCCGGATCCGCTGCGCGTCGGTGAACCGGATCCGCTTACCGCCGAGTTGTTCGCGGAGGATCCGGTTCTCTTCGCGGAGGTAGTCGATCCGGTCGCGTTGGTGGCGGTTGAGCCAGGCGGCGATGGTCAGGATCAGGAAGTGGAGCGGCGTGGGGCCTCCTCTCGGATGCGATCGACTCACGCGTCTGCGGCACCTTGGCCAACACCGGAACGCCAGGTTCCGCTCACGGGGTCCCACATCCCATCGCGATGCTGGGCGTTCAGAACGTCCTGAAGCACGGGAAGCAAGAACACCGCCAGCAGCTCCACGAACTCGGCACCTGGGACATCGGAGACCTCGAGCCTCGCGCGCCGCGCGAATGCTTTGACCTGGGTCGGTCGCGAAGGATTGCTCCAGTACTCTGGCGTCAACCCAATCGGCGGTTCCGTCGGAATCGGCGTTCCTCTCTGATGGAACGTCCTCCGAACCGCTTCGGCGAGCGTCATCCGGTCGAACGCAAAGCTCGTCGCAAGGTAACGAAGGTCGAAGAAGTCCTTGATCCGACTGTTGCGATCACCGAGCACCACGAGCGCTTCGAGCTTCTCCGCAACCACTGCCTCCTTCGGGTAGCTGAGTACCTCCGGGGCCGCGAAGTCGAGAAGGGTCGGATAGGTTGCTGACGATGGAGGTGGCCAAACCGAGTCACCGACACCGATGTCGATCTGGAGTGTGAGCTTAGCGGTGCCGCATCGAACCGGAAGGGTCACCCTCACGCCTGCATACTCGTCGTCGGCGCGAATCGGTTCGCTTCCGAGCCGCGAAGTATCGAACTCGACACCGTCGGGTTCGACAGGGACAGTGCAGATCGCGCGAACGTCGCGGGCGATCGCGTCGCGCGAGTCGTCCCCGCGGCGCAGAAGATCGAGATCACGCGTCGCCCGGTAGGGATGATCAGTCCAGACTCGGAGGAGCAGCGCCCCCTTGAGAACGAACTGGTCGCGAAGTGGACTGACGCCAACGCGGCAAAGGAACCGTTCGAGGCAGAAGAGCGTGAGAAGAGTCTGGAAGTCCTCTCCCGTGGATCGGGCTCGATTGAGCAGCCTCGCAGCGACGGATGCTCCAATGTCTGACGGCTTCCCCATCACGCGATCGCATCCAGATACGGCTGCATGACCCGACTCACGCGACAGACCTTCGCAAAGCGAGCGAGTTCACTCGCACGACCGCGGTACAGCTTCCCAAAGTCTCGTAGTGCCTCGACCGCAACGTCGACGCCGATCTTGTTCCGGTACTTGAAGCAGTCGGCGACCGTCTTGGCGGCGCTGTAGACTTTGACCTCCACGCCTTCCACTCGATGCAGTTCGACACCCTCAGTGAGGGCGTCCCCAGAGAAGCGCGCGACACGCAGCTGTGGGTACTCGAGTCGTGGCCGTCTTGCCTTGATCGGAATGGCGATCCACACCTCGGACGGCGACTGCGTCGTCAGCTCGTGGAAGCGCAGAGCGGAGAGCAGACACACGATGCCCGTTGGAACGGACTTGGAGACGACGGCGAGGGTGTGATTCTCGGTGATCGGGTGCCCTGCGGCGGTATAGATCCCGCGAGCCTCCCGCACGACCAGACCTCTCTCGAGCAGATTGGCGAGTACGCTTCGCGGGATGCCGTGCGCCTCGAGGTCGCTCGGGCGGACCACCCCGAGCCGGGAGACGACCTCTAGGGCTGCTGTTTCGTTCGACTGGGCCATGCTGTGATTTTATAATATGTCGGTATATGTGCTCAAGCACCGACACTTCGTCTGGAGTGTTTTCTGGATGTGGGTAAATCAGCGGACGTTTTACCCAGACAAACCCGGCGGTGCCATCGCCGCCTGGCGATTCCTCGCCGGGAAGTTACCGAATTGTGGTCACTTTCGGTCCAGTTCGTGCGCCTGCCGGGCTCGACGCCCCACCGTGCACCAACCGTGTTCGTCGCCTACCTCACGGCCGAGTCGAGCCCGAGGAACAGCCCCAGCCCCTGGTCGATCGCCTCGAGCTCACTGGCCGCGACGACCCCAAAGACTCGGCGGATCCGGCGCTTGTCGATCGACCGAAGATGATCGATCAGCGCGTACGAAGGTTTCGCGAGCCCGCTCGAGCCCGGAGAGAGGCTCGGATAGAGCGCTCCCTCCCCTGCCGTTCCCGTCAGCGGCACCACGGCGATCAAAGGGAATCGCTGGTCCGAGTTCACTGCGGGATCACTGATCGC
The DNA here is from genome assembly GCA_041390305.1 of Candidatus Eiseniibacteriota bacterium. Classification (GTDB taxonomy): domain Bacteria; phylum Eisenbacteria; class RBG-16-71-46; order CAIMUX01; family CAIMUX01; genus JACKCR01. Next base: position 9,999 of record JAWKQE010000023.1, on the reverse strand, counting down.
GACGCAGGGACGTGTGCCGCGTTGCTCGTGCCCGATGGTCGGGTCCAGCTCGACGAGCAGCACCGTGCCGCGGTCGAGCTTCATCACGCTTTCTCCTCGATCCAACCTTCGCCCTCGATCCAACGAACCGCAGTTCCCGCAGCATCGTCTACGAGAGAGTCCTCATCGGCGGGGAGCGATTCGCCCCAGTCGGCGAGCCCCATGTCCGCGAGTTCCGCCGCCTCCGGATGCGGACTCGCGACGGACTTGAGCAGTTCCTGCCGCCTCCGCCGGGCCAGCTCGTGCTCCACGGCCTCGGCGATGAACCGGCTTCGGTTGCGGACGAGCCGGTCGATTCGCTGTAGGACCTCAGCTGGAAGCGTGACGGTCACTCGCTCTGTGTTTGGCATGCGCACCTCCTGGATAGCACCGTGCATATGATCATACTCATTCGCATACTTCTTCGGTAGGAAACTGGGCCCCCTGGACAAGAGAGACCCGACACGGTCTCGAGGTCAGCTTGGGAGTCGCACCACTGCCAGCCCTCTACCAGGCCGCTCCCCTTCCGGAGGATTCACCGCTCCTGATGCGGCGAATCCCCTTGCCCACGCGGTGAATGCGACCGATAATCGACGCAGGAGATGCGGTGATTATGACCTACATTCACGAGCTGCCCGGCTGGCCGGAGCTGACATGGAACGCGGACGCCCTCGTAGGTCCCCTGGCCGGGGTGCGCCACAAGCAGGGCCGGCACCTGGGGAAGATGGAGACGCTCGGTTTCGAGCTCCGCCAGGAAGCCGGCCTGACCACCCTCACGGACGAGGTCGTCAAGTCCTCGGCGATCGAAGGGGAGCACCTGAACCCAGAAGAGGTCCGCTCCTCGATCGCCCGCCGGATCGGACTCGACGTGGTCGGCCTTCCCAGGCCGAGCCGGGACGTCGAAGGCGTCGTCGAAATGATGCTCGACGCCACGAGGAACTTCGGCGATCCGCTCACCGAAGAGCGCCTCTTTGGATGGCACGCCGCCCTCTTCCCCACGGGCAGAAGTGGAATGCAACGGATCACCGCCGGAGCCTGGCGTACCGGAGAAGCGGGCTCGATGCAGGTCGTCTCGGGCCCCATCGGCCGCGAGCGAGTTCACTTCGAGGCACCCGACGCGGGCCGTCTGGATGCAGAGATGGCGAGCTTTCTCGGCTGGTTCAATCAGACTTCCGAGCTGGATCCCGTCCTCAAAGTCGGAGTCGCCCACTTCTGGTTCGTCACCATCCATCCGTTCGCCGACGGCAACGGCCGGATCGCCCGGGCCATCGCCGACATGGCACTCTCCCGGGCCGACGACACGAAGGACCGTTTCTACAGCATGTCCACGGCGATCGAGGCCGAGCGAAGGGAGTACTACCGGGAACTCGAGTCGGTTCAATGCGGCGGGCTCGACATCACGCGTTGGCTGACATGGTTCCTGGCCTGCCTCGATCGCACGATCGAGGGCGCCGGCCGGACCCTTGGCTCCGTGCTCCGAAAGGCAGACCTCTGGCAGAGCATCAATCAACGCCCGGTGAACGAGCGTCAGCGGAAGGTCATCAACCGGATGCTGGACGACTTCGAAGGACCCCTCAGCACGTCGAAGTACGCAAAGCTCGCCGGGTGTTCGTCCGATACCGCGCTTCGCGACATCCGCGAACTGCTGGACCGGGGCATTCTGATGAAGAACGCTGGCGGAGGCCGGAGCACCAGCTATCGTCTGGCCGATACCGAAGAGTTGAATCGCTGAGTCTCGATCGCCTTGAAAGTGCCGCCGCGCGACAGCACGTCGACGCCGTCACCCCAGAGCGAGATGCGCTATAGTCGCCCATCATGCTCCTGACCCCCGGCCATCGCATCGGAAGCTACGAGGTCCTGAGCCCCGCAGGCGCCGGGGGCATGGGAGAGGTGTATCGCGCCCGCGACTCGCGACTGGAGCGGGCGGTGGCGATCAAGGCGCTTCCCGCGGATCTCAAGGACAACGCCGGACGCCGGGGCCGCTTCGAGCAGGAAGCCCGTCTTCTGGCTGCGCTCAACCATCCCAACATCGCCGGAATCCACGGGATCGAGGATGCCGAGGACGGAAGCGGCCCCTACCTGATCCTGGAGTTCGTGGACGGCGAAACTCTGGCTCAGAGGCTGCTGCAGGGTCCACTCCCCGTCACGGACACCATCCACCTGGGGACGCAGATCGCCGCCGCCATCGAAGCCGCTCACGAGAAGGGGATCATCCACCGCGACATCAAGCCCGGAAACGTCATGATCACTTCCTCGGGGACGGTCAAGGTCCTCGACTTCGGACTGGCCAAGGACGAACTCCCGCCGTCTGACTCTGGAGCGGAGCTGACGAAGACGCATGCCCATGCCTACCCGGCAACGGCCGAGGGCATGATCCTGGGAACGGCCGCCTATATGAGCCCGGAGCAGGCCCGCGGCCTGCCTACGGACAAGCGGGCCGACATCTGGGCGTTCGGTTGTGTCCTCATGGAGTGTCTCAGCGGTCGCCAGGTGTTCTCGGGAGCGACGCCGAGCGACGTGATCGCTCAGATCCTGGAGCGTGAGCCCGACTGGACCCGGATGCCATCGGGCACGCCGTCCCGACTGCAGGACCTGATCCGGCGCTGCCTCACGAAGGACGTGAACCTGCGCCCCCGCGACGTCGGAGACATCGGCCGTGAGCTGAAGAGTCTGGATGCCCACAGCTCGACCTCCCACCCGGTCCAAGCCACCGTAGGTACTCCTTCCCTGGCAGTTCTCTACTTCCAGAATCTGGCGAATGACGAGGACAGCAAGTACTTCTGCGCGGGGATCACCGAGGACATCCTCACGGACCTCTCCAAGATCAAGGGCCTCCGTGTGGCCAGCAAGAATGCAGTCAGTCGTTACAGAGGTCAGGAAGTGGATCTGACCCGGATCGCCCGGGATCTGGGAGTGAGCGCGGTCCTCGAGGGGAGCGTCCGCCGGGCGGGCGACCGGATCCGCATCACGACGCAGCTCATCAACACCGCCGACGGATTCCAGCTCTGGGGAGAGCGTTTCGACCGAACGCTGGAGGACGTGTTCGCGGTGCAGGACGAGATCGCCACCGCCATCGTGGACTCCCTGCGCGTCGCCATGTCTCCCAGCGACATCCGGGAGATGGCCCGTGACCGTCCGGAGAATGTGAAGGCCTACGACCTCTACCTTCGCGGACGTGAGAAGTACTCCCTCTACGAGCAAGGCGCGATGGAGGAAGCCCTGGCTTTGTTTCAGGAGGCGATCTCACTGGACCCCGAGTACGCCTTGGCCTGGTCCGGCGTCGCCGACTGTTGTGGTCAGTTCCTGATTCACCGCTGGTCGGAGAATCCCGAAGCGACCGCGGCCCAGGGCATGAGTGCCGTTCGTCGAGCCGTGGCACTCGACCCGAAGCTCCCGGATGCCTTCAAGGCCGAGGCAAACATCCTGGTCGCCACGAGCGCTCCGCACGAGGAGGTGGTTCAGGCTCTCACGAAGGCCCTGAGCGTCGATCCCGATTTCACACCGGCCCTGATCAATCTGGGCATCACGAGCTTCACTCGCGGAGACCTCGCCCGGACCGAACGACTGGCGCGGCGCGTGCTCGAACTCGACCCTCAGGAAGGGGTGGCCGTGTTGTGGCTCGTCGCCATCCTCTTCTGGACGCGCCGGTGGGAGGAAACCCTCACCCTCATCCGGCAGGCCCGCGTTTGGGCGGATGCGCACTTCAGCCTGACCATCCTCACCACCTTCGAGTTCAGGACGAGGCTGGAGCTGGGAGACCCAGAGGAAGCCGACCGCGTGCTGGGGCGTGCGCTCGCCGATGAACGCGTCGACAGCGAGCATCTCTGGCCGCTTCGTGCCCAGCTCTACGCCCGACAGAACCGAGTCGAAGAGGCGCGCGAGCTCCTGCGGGAAGCTTCCATCGCGCCCTCCAGGTACTTCCTGATGGCACCCGTCGTGGAAGCCGCGTTTCGCTTGAATGAGCCCGATCTGGCAACGACGGCGATTCAGTACTCGCGGACGATCGACCGGATACAACCGATGGTCTTTCGGCTCGAGAGCCCCTGTCATCCCCTGCTCGACCGCGCAGAGTTCGGCCCCCGGGTCTGTCCATGGACACTGACCTGGCCCCTTCAGGCTCCGATGATCGACGAGGCACGGTTCCAACTGTTCCGCGAAGTGAAAATCGAATCAGGGCGTCCTCGAGGGTCGGAGCTTCTGGGAAACTCGACGCAGTTCTAGGACCTCGGTGGGTACGGCGACGGATCATCGCCCAGAGCCGCTGCGGAAGCGCCGTGGCTTCCGGGCCGCCGAAGCTACCGATCGAGCCGGCCGAGCTTGACCCATGGGTGGCGGTCCTGCGTCCTCTCGAGGAACTCCGAGACGCTCGCCAGATCCTCCACCGTTGCGCGTCCGAGCCCTCCCGGTGCACAGAAGTGCTCTCTCGAGAAGTAGGCATCGTTCGAGGATGTCAGCACGACAGCATAGTCATCCACACCGTCATTGACGTGCATGCTGTGGTGCCAACCGATGATCCACGTTCCGTCGGCGAACCGAACGTAGCTTCCGTCGTGCTCGGTGGAGACGCGTGCCAACTCGCCCGAAGCGGCAACCTGCCGGAGATAGGCGAGAACGTCCGCGACTTCCTCTCCCGTTGCCGGACGCGTTCCTCGTAGGTTGAACCACACGAGAGCCATCCACGCGGCGGCCAACGATGCGAGGATCAGTCTGACCCGGACCCTGGAGTTGACGATGAGCTTCTTCACTCTCGAACGGACTCGACAGGCTGAACGCATGAGATCGATGCGCCCCCTGCGGACTGCTGGTGACACCCTCGGCGAAGGGTCAGTGCCGTCGATCTTCCGCCCCCAGATCTCCGCGGAAGAGCGACTCACGATGACCCATCCGGCCACGCACTTCGTATGCGTGACTACACCATGGATCGGAGGCCGGGCAACGAACCCTTAGACCAGAGAAGCGCACCAGGTCCGGCGTCATTCCACGCGCAAGGGCCGCGCTCGCGCACCCAAAGTGGATGCGACTCATGCTCATGGGTCACCGATCCATCCGATCCGTCGGGCTGGGCTCCAGGCGCCTCAGTGACAGCTTTCCGCCGGACCGTTACCCGTACGACTCATCGATTCCCCACCTCGCGCCGTAGTCTGACCGAAGCGGAAACACCTGTTCATTCGGGGTCGAATCGGAACTCCACCAGGCAAACGGGCCTTGGTTCGGTTACGGAAGGTGACCCGACTCCGGGCTTTCACGCCGTCGCCGGGGCACAGAGGAAGGAACAGTCATGCGATACGTCTCACTCACGCGGTTCGTCGTGTCTGCACTCAGTCTCAGCTGTCTTCTCGCCACTGCCACGGAGATTCGGGCTCAGGATGTCTGGTCTCCACCCGCGGTGGAAACTCGAGGCCCTTGGACTCTCGCGGCCGGCGACAGAGTTCGCGTTCGGCTCGAGGACGGCGACTGGGTGGAGGCGCGTTTCCTCGAAGCGTCCGGAACGGAAATCAGCGTGGCGCCCACATCAGGAGTCCCGGAAACGCTATCGCTCCCGGCCAACTCGACCCACCTGCAGGTGCAGACGGGAACCCAACGGCACACCGGCAGGGGCATGCTCATCGGCGCTCTCGTCGGCTTTGGCGCAGGTTACGCAATCGGCGCCGCCCATGAGAACGATTCGTGGTTCGAGGATCTCGCCGGCCCGGCCGGCGCCACCGTCGGGACTACAGTCGGGTTGTTCACGGGCGGAATCATTGGCTTCTGCGTCCGCACGCCTACGTGGAACGACACCTATCGCTACAGCGTGGACTCCGCGGCCATCCTCCCGACGAAGTCAGCGGTGGAGTTCGATCTCGTTCTGTTCTCGCGGTAGGCGCGCACTCGAGGACCGGACATTTGGCCTCCCAGTGCAGTCGTATTGACCGTCCGGTTCGGCCCGAGCGCGCTTTCCCCTGGATCGCACGTCGAGAAACTGGAAAGCTCCCCGGACCATGACTCATCCCAGTTTCCCCCTCGAGCCCGACGAAACGCAGCGTGCGCTGCTGAATGACGCCGTACTGTCCTTCACCGAGCACTTCCTCTCGGAACGCGCGACGGCCCCTGCATCCTTGCCCGCAGCCGACCCTGAGCTGTTGCGCCGTCTCCTGGCCCCGCCGGAGGAGCGCGCCCGCCCTCTGGACAGCGTGTTCGAAGACTTCGCGGCCGCGCTCGGCACCGGTTTCGACACCACGTCGCCCGGGCATCTCTCCTACATCCCCAGCGGCGGAATCTACAGTTCGGCACTGGCGGGCTTTCTCGGCGCCGTCACCAATCGGTACACCGGCGGCAGCCACGCGAGCCCTGGGTGCGTTGCGATGGAAGAGAGCGTCATCCGGTGGATGACTTCGCTCTTCGGCCTACCGGAGGCCGCCGGGGGGATCCTGCTTTCGGGCGGATCGCTCGCGAACCTCACCGCGGTCGTGACCGCGCGTTCGAGCTTCGGCGAAGACTTCCGTGAAGGAGTCATCTACGCCTCGACGGCCGCACACCACTCGGTGAGCAAGTCGACGAGGATCGCCGGGATCGCACCTGACCGCGTGCGCCAGGTTCCCACGACCTCGCAGCTCACGATCGATGTCGGCGCGCTCCGTGCGGCGATCGCCTCCGACCGTGCCGCGGGGCTTCGGCCGATGATGATCGTCAGCAACGCCGGCACGACGGACACGGGCAGCATCGACCCGATCGCCGAGTGCGCGGCCGTTGCGGCATCGGAAGGAGCCTGGCATCACGTCGACGCGGCCTACGGCGGGTTCTTCCAGCTGACCGAGCGCGGACGTGAGCGGCTCGCGGGCATCTCGCTGGCCGACTCGATCACCGTGGACGCACACAAGTCGCTGTTCCTGCCCTTCGGCATCGGCGGCCTGCTCGTGCGCGACCGCTCCACATTGGCTGGGGCCCACGAGGGCCGCGGTTCGTACATGCAGGACGTCGCCGGAAGCGGACTCCCCCACTACTTCGCCCTGGGCCCCGAGCTCACCCGCCCGAATCGCGGCCTCACCGTATGGTTCCCACTCCAGATCCACGGCGTCGCCCTCTTCCGTGACGCTCTCGACGCCATGCTCGACCGCGCGGACTGGACCGCTCAGCAGATCGCGGCCATGCCGGCGTTCGAGATCGTCTGCAAATGCGACCTGTCGGTCGTCGCCTTCCGCGCCGTCGCCGGCGACGCCGAATCTCGGCGGATCTTCGAGGCGTTGAATGCCACGCACGAGCTGCACCTGTCGAGCACGACCGTCGACGGGCAGTTCGTCCTCCGACTCGCGTTCCTCAGCCAGCGCGCCGGCATGCGGGTGGCGGAGAGGGTGATCGAGCCTTTTTGCGGGAGGTCTCGTCCAGGTAGTACAGAATCGCGAAGTCTGTGATTGCGGGCGGGTCCCCGATCCCCGACGCTTCCCCATGATGACAGTGATTTCGAGTTCCACCAGCGGCGCCAAAGTTCACGGTGCGCCCCCTCAGGGACGCCTCCGCGATCCACGCATCCACGCGTTCGCACTCTGCCTCATCGCCCTGCTGCTTGGATTCGGCCCCCTCGGGTGCACCGCCATCGGCGTCACCACCGGCTACCTCATGGATCGCAACCGATCAGACACGGTTGGACCCTCAGACCTTCGTGTCCACGACACCATTCGTGTCGAGCTCTCGAACGGCGAGATCCTACGCGGAGCCACGGTCGTCGAGATCGTCGGCCGGGAGACCGAACCGGAACCTGAGGCCATCGTCGTGTCCCTCGAGGGGCGCATGGGCGGCGTTGCGTTCGATTCCGGCTCCGACCGGAGAACACTCCATCCGGACGAAGTCGTCCGGATCCAGCGAAGCGGACTCAGGAACACCATGATCCTCGGCGCTTGTGGATTGGTAGTGGATGGGATCGTGGCCTACTCCCTGCGAGGTGAGATCGAGCCGGGGGCTTTCAACTAGCGTCAGACGCTCTCTGCGGTCCAGGGACCCTATCCTCGAGGCGGAGAACCGGCGTAGTATGCCCTTGCTCTCGGCGAGGTTCTGGCAATCGAGAGCATCCTTCCAACTCTCTCATGTGTACGGCGCGCGGGAACAGCGAGGATCATGTCGCTCAAAGACAGCCTGAAAGGCACACCGCTGGCCGAAGCCATCCGGTTCCCGAGGCGGCTCCAGGCCGCCGCCACCAGTACATCGAAGTACGCCGCCGTCTCCTCCGATCGGTGGAAGCTGTTTCGCTTTCTCCTCACCTCACCGGTTTCACGCAGCGGAGTCACGGAGCAGCACGAGTTTCGCTTCGGAGACATCCCGTTCGCCATCGGACGGCCGGAGTGGCACGGCGTGCGGGAAGTCCTCCTCGATGGGGAGTACTCGTTCGTGGCCGGCGCTCTCGAAGGGAGCGAGACACCCGTCGTCCTCGACCTCGGCGCGAACGCTGGGGCCTTCCCGATCTTCCTCTTCTCGTTGTTCCCGAAGGCAGCGGTCTCGTCCTTCGAGCCGAGTGGCAGGGCGTACGCGCTCCTCGAGAAGAACCGGAGCCGCAACCCTCAGTTCGACTGGAAGACCACCCAGGCCGCCATCTGGAAAGAGGACGGCCGGATCGCCTTCCAGAACTCAGAGTTCAGCACCGGCAGCAGGATCGCGAAGAGCGGGACGGGCAACGAGACCGTCCCCGCGGTCACGTTGGGGTCGGTTCTGAGTCGCATTCCGTCCACGGTCGACCTTCTGAAGATGGACATCGAAGGCGCGGAAGAAGACGTCCTCGTGGGAAACGAGGCACTTCTCGCGGAGCGGGTCCGTACCATGGTCGTCGAGATCCATCCCGGCCGATGCAGCATCGAAAACGTGATCGCCTCGCTACGCAGGTCCCACGAGCATCTCTACTTCATCTTCGGAAGGGCAATGGCATGGCAGGTCGTCCTCGCATCCCAGCGACCGCTTCCCTTCCTGGATTACCGGGACGAGTACATGCAGGCTCCCCCAGAAGATCGGCAGGCACTCCATCACGTTGATCTCTACCAGCCAGGGAAGGCACCAGCTCTTCGAATGGCGTGACTGAGAAGCGCTCGACGCTTCCGGATTGGGCCGGTCGACTCCTCGACCCGAGACGCACTCGCTGACGCCCCCCGACAGCCGGGTCAGCGGCACAAGGAGAGGCCGGTGGATCAGGCCACCTGGTGCAGATCCCACCACGCGCGGGCGGACCCGTTGTCCCACGGCTTCTGGAACGTGACGTCCGCGAGACGTGCGGCGAGCACCTCCGCTCCGCTCGGTCGATCCTCGGGCCGCTTCGCGAGACAAGCGAGCACGATCTCGTCGAGCGCTTCCGGGATGTCGAGTTCCGAGCGTTGGGACGGAGGCACCGGCTTCGCGTTCGCGTGTTCCGCGAGCATGGCCAAGGCCGTCCTGGCCGGAAAGACGAGTTGACCGGTGAGGAGCCAGTAGGCGACACAGCCGATCGAGTAGATGTCCGAGCGTTGGTCGACCGGACTCGCACCGGTGATGGCTTCGGGATACATGTACGCGGGAGTGCCGGTGATCGAACCTTCGCGGGTCAGCATCGGATCGGTCTCGTCACCGGCTCGGTCTCGCTTCACGAGCCCGAAGTCGAGCACTTTGACGAAGTCACAGTCCTCCCCGTAGCGACAGAGGAAGAGGTTGGCCGGCTTGATGTCGCGGTGGATGAGGCCGCGAGAATGGGCTTCGTGGAGTGAGTGACAGGCCTGGGTCAGCACGTAGACGACGCGCTCCGGCGCCACCGGACCGAACCGGTTCACCAGGGTTTCCAGGTCGATCCCACGCAGAAGCTCCATCACGTAGTAGAACGTACCCTCGGGAGTGACGCCGTAGTCGTAGATGTCGACCGTGTGAGGCGACTCGAGCGCGGCGGTGGCCTGCACCTCGTGCTCGAACCGTTGGTTGAGTGTCTGGATGTCGCTCGGACGCATGCCCGCAATGACCTCCGGCCGGATGAACTTCACCGCGGCAGACCGGGCCAGC
>JAWKQE010000022.1:0-101219 GCA_041390305.1 Candidatus Eiseniibacteriota bacterium | reverse complement strand
GAGTCTCCGGCGGTCTCATCATCGGGGACCGCGATCTCCGACGCCTTCCGGAAGATCGTGTTCCAGCGGCCAACGGGGACCAGATACGTCTGGTCGTCTCCCTCGACGCGCGTGTACGTCTGACGGCTCGGGTTCTCGTCTCCGATCACGATGACGTGCTTCTTCCCGTCCGCGGTCTCGACCGTGACGTAGCGCTGCGGCGGTTCGAGGCCCGCCGTGGCCACGTCGATCGTGTCGGCGAAGCCGGTCGCCGTGATCTTGGCCAGGCTGTTCATGACGATGTCCATGACCTTGGGCTCGATCACCTTGCCCTCGAAGGGAACCGTGGCCTTCCACCCGGCCCCATCGCGCTCGAACCGGTTCACGGTGTCGCCCGACGTTGCGCTGAAGGCGAGGATGTCCTCCTGCGGCACGTCGAGCAGGGTCTTGTTCCGCCAGCCCCGCGCGCCGCGGTCCACCTTGAGGCGGAGGTAGGTCTGGACCCGATAGACGTCGTCGCCATCGGTGGGACGGATGTAGGAGCTGTTGAAGTCCGAGCCCGGCTTTCCGACCACGAACTCGGCGACATCCTTCCCATCCTTCGCGAACGTCACGTTGACGCCGGTGTCGCCGACCTCGTAGACCTCGTGGTTCGCCTTGTTCGTCGAGACGAGGTCCGAGTTCGTCAGCTTGTCGACGTCGGCCAGGAGCTCCTCCACGGCCTTGGGGTCGGCCGCCTTCTCGTTCTCGGTGAGGACGATCCAGGTGCCGTTCCGCTTCTCCATCTTCGTCTCGATCCCCTGCTTCACGAGGTCGATCGCGTCGATGGCGTCTGCCGTTGCTTCAGGAAACAGCTTGTCGGTGGACGGAGCCTTCGCCTCCTCGTTCCTCTGTTCGAGGAAGAAGGCGAGCCCTCCGAGGAGGAGGAGCACTCCGGCGAGGAGCGCGGTCATGCGTGGATTCATGGTCGATTCCTCCTCTCTCAGACCGTGTAACGATCACGCAGCTGCTGCCGCGAGCGACGGCGGGCTGCGTTCCAGACGAGTCCGAGCAGGACGACGAGTCCGGCGATGCCGAACGTGTTCGCGTACTTGATCGCTGCCTTCTGGCCGTTCGAGAGTTCGTGTTCGAACGGACGCGCCGTCGCTCCACGGGAGCGGATGGCGATGAGGTCGTTGCCGAGGGTCATCCAGTCGAGCGCGTTCTGGATGAGGAGCGAGTTCTCCGGGTGCATGCCGAGGAACTGGTCCGTGATGAAGTTGGAGTTGCCCGCGATCAGCATCTGGGTCTCCACGCTCTCCGTGATCGTCGAGTCGGCCGCGGCCATGGAAGCCCCGTCCGACCCCGGTGCCACGGGGATCGGGCGGTTCGCGAAGAAGCTCCGGAACTTCCCGGTCAGGCCGACGACGAGCGGATAGCTCTCGCCGGTGGCCGGTGGCTGCTGCATGGCCGGAGACTGCGGATCGAGGTCGTAGCTCCCGGACTGGATCCAGGCGCGCTCCGTCGTCCGCACGAGGACGACGCCCTCCACGTCCGGTTGGTCCTTGCCGAGGTTCGGGTTGGATGGTGTGGGCAGCCCCTCGTCCTCTGCCTTCTCGCGGTCGAGTTCCGCGTCTTCGTCACCCGGCACGTGGAGACGGAGAGGCGCGGTGAACGGCATCAGGGTCGACTCGAGCTGGGCCGTGATCGGGTTGTTCGGGTTGAGGAGACCCGGCGCGCCCTTTGGCCAGAGCGGGTAGGGGACGATGTAGGAGAGGAATCCCTGGCTGAAGCGGGCCTGCCCCGAGTAGCGCGGATGCTCCATGACGAGCGCCGGCTCGATCTCACATCCGTAGAAGGCGACCAGGTCCCGAATCCCCGACTCCCTCGGCTGCGCGGAGAGGCCATCGGTCTCGATCAGGGAGACGACGTTGTCGAGCACGACGAGGCGGCCGCCCCGCATGACGAACTGGTCGATCTCGTACTTCTCCCGCTCCGTGATCCCCTCGGCGCCGCCGATGACGAGCACGTCGATGTTCGCGGGAACGGGAACCGAACCGCCCGAGAGGTCGACCGGGCGGACCGAGTAGCGATCCTGGAGGAGCTGCGGCAGCGTCTTGAGGTCCTGGTAGACGACCTTCTCACCGTGTCCCTGGAGGAATCCGATGTACGGCTTCTCGTCCATCGTCAGCTTCACGATCGCGGACGACATGTCGTACTCGAGCGTGTTCGTGTCGAGGACCGGGATCGTTTCCGTCTTCCCGCCGTACTCGATGGCGGCGCCGAGATAGACGTTCTGGATCTGGTACTGATCCTGCTCGTAGACGTTGACCTGGAGCTGGGGGATCCCCGCGGCCTGGGCGGCACCCTTCGCGTCTTCGTCGTCCGTCGGATCGATGTACTGCACGCGGAGCTTGCCGTCCGAGTAGACCTCGTACTCCTTGAGGATGTCTTCCACCGTTTGTTCGAGCGTGGTGATCTGGTCAGGCAGCTTCCCGCTCATGTAGACCTTGCAGTTCACGACGTCGTCCAGACGATGGAGGATCCCCTTGGTCGCGTCGGAGATCGTGAACTCCTTGCCTTCGGTGAGGTCGAGACGCGTGAAGACGCGGGATCCGATCACGTTGATTGCGATCAGGATGCCGGCGACGACGAGGACGAGGACGGTCGAATTGACTCCGTACTTCACCTTGGACATCAGCTCCACCTCCTGCTCGCGATGGTCTGAACGTTGAGGAAGAGGAAGAAGAAGATGATCGAGACGTAGTAGATGACGTCCCGCGAGTCGATCACTCCGCGGCCCATGGAGTCGAAGTGTGATCCGAGGCTGAGCTGCGCCACGAACGGGACGAGCCAGTCCGGGAGCGAGGCGAGCACGATCGGCACTCCCACGATGTAGAGGACGAAGCAGAGGATCACGGAGATGAGGAACGCCACGATCTGGTTCTGCGTGAGCGACGAGACCCAGAGGCCGATCGCGAGGTAGGTCGCGCCGACGAGAAGCGATCCGAGGTACCCCGCGACGACGGCGCCGTCGTCCGGATTGCCGAGCCAGGCGATCGTTCCCGCGAGTGGAAGCGTGAGCAGGATGGCGACCGCGAGGAAGGAGAGTCCGGCGAGGAACTTCCCGAGGACCACCTCCCAGTCCCGCACGGGGAAGGTGAGGAGGATCTCGGCCGTCCCGAGTTTCTGCTCCTCCGCCCACATCCGCATCGTGACCGCAGGGACGAAGATGAGGAACGTGATCGGGATCCAGTCGAACAGAGTCCGGAGGGTCGACTGCCCGATGAGGAAGAAGTTGCTCAGGAAGAAGAAGATCCAGAGCGAGAGGACCAGGAAGAGCGTGATGAAGACGTAGGCGATGGGCGATTGGAAGAACGCCCGGAACTCCTTCTTCGCGACGCTGGCGATAGCACTCATGACTACTTGTCTCCCAAGGTGAGCTGGGTGAAGACCTGCTCGAGGCTGAGGCGCTCGGTGTGCAGTTCGTTCAGGGTCCAGCCGTTCCCGACCGCGAGATGGAACACGCGCTCGGCGATGTCGTGTTCTCTCGACGAGATCTCGTAGCGGCAGGTTCCGTTCGTGCCCGTGTCGAGCGGGAGCAGCTCCTCGATTCCGGGAGCGGCGCGCAGGGCGGGTTCGACGATCGCGGGTTCGGCCCGGAAGCCGACCCTGCAGACGACCTTCCCCTCGGCCGCCCTCGTCAGCTCCGCGGGCGTGCCGCTCGCGACGATCCGGCCCTGATTGATGATGAGGACACGGTCGCAGGTCGCTTCGACCTCGGGGAGGATGTGCGTCGAGAGGATGACCGTCTTCTCACGGCCGATCTCGCGGATGAGCTGCCGGATCTCGATGATCTGGTTCGGGTCGAGACCGGTGGTCGGCTCGTCGAGCACGAGCACTTCGGGGTCGTGGATCAGGGTTGCGGCGAGCCCGACGCGCTGACGGTATCCCTTCGACAGCTGGCCGATGTCTTTGTGGATCATCGGACCGAGCGCCGTCCGCTCGATCGCCCGCGCGATCCGTGACTCCCGCTCGCTCTTCGGGATCCCCCGGATCTCCGCGACGAACTGCAGATACTCGACGATGCCGAGTTCGGCGTACACCGGTGCGCTCTCGGGGAGGTACCCGATCCGCCGTCTCACCTCGACTGGTTCGGTGAACGTGTCGTAGCCCGCGACCCGCGCGGCCCCGGAGTCCGCCGGGAGGTAGCAGGTCAGGATCCGCATCGTCGTCGTCTTTCCGGCGCCGTTCGGGCCCAGGAATCCCACGACTTCGCCCTTCGGGATCTGAAAGGAGATTCCGTCGACGGCGACGGTCGGACCGTAGGTTTTGGTCAGATTCTCAACCTCGATCATGGCTCCTCGCTCTCCATCTGCGTGTCGATCTGTTGGCAGCCGTTCTTTCGGCCGCACGGAGGCGTCCAACCCCGAACCGCACTCGAGGGTCCATAAGCGATTCTCGATGTGATCCGCCGGGTTGGTTGGGGCGTCCGGCCGAGCACCGTGTGCCGCACGGGGCGCCGCCCGATGTGCCCTCCACACAGCTCCGATTGGGGACCTTCCAGCATGGAGAGGAACGTCCGGAGGGCACGAAAAATGGAGTATAGGAACACCCCTGGGAGGGGTCAAGGCCAAGGCAGGCAGGCGGTAGCGCGGTCGAACGGCCCGCTTCGCCTCCGGCCCGGTCAGCCTCCGCTCGTCTGGCCCCTGGGGCGCCTCCCGGTGAGGGCCAGGACGGCGAGGAGTGCGAGCACGGCGAAGAGGGCACCGGAGAGCACCGCGGGGTGGCGGCGCAGCCATTCGAACCCACGCGGGGACTCGTGGAATGGGTTCGCCTCCTCCGGCCCGAGCCGGGTCGCGGTTCGCGCTTCGATCAGCACCGCCGGCGGGAGCACGGTGGCGCGCCGTGCCTGTGCCTGCTCGTCGCCGTAGAGCAGCCGGTAGGGCGGCCTGCCGCCGGGGAGGAACTCGATCCGATCCGGCACCGCGAGGATCGAGACGACCCGAACGTAGTCCGAACTCGGCCAGGAGCTTCCGTGGAGCCGGAGCCTCTGTGCATGTCGCGGGCTCGGGCAGTCGATCGTCCACTCTCCCGCCGCTCCGTCGCGCGCCACGATCCGGAGATCCTGATCCGGGGGGCGGACCCACTCGCGGGATCCGTCCGGATCCGCTACCTCGGTTTCCAGCTGCAGCCCGCCGCGGAGCTCTCCATCCACCCGGACCCGCAGCTGGGAGATGGCCCGGGCGGGTCCGTCCAGCTCCACGATCAGGCTGGACCGGTTCGTCATCGAGCCGGCATCGCGCTGTCGGAACCCCACCTCTTCGAGTTCGGTCTGCTCCCGCCTCTCGGCATAGAGGACCGCCTCTCCGTCCGGACGACGCGCGAGCGAGGACACGTAGGCGCGATAGCGCGGGACTCCTTCGTCGACCACGAACGCCGAGAACCCGCTTCCCGCGAACCGGCTCTCGAGGTCCGGGACGTGACGCCGCTCCGCGAACAGGTTGCTACCACGGCCGTCCTCCTGCCTCCACTCCTCGAGTCGGATGCCCGGATCTGAGAAGACGAGCAGGCTCCGCGGGGGGACGTCCGGGGACTCGAGATCCGCGAACCAGCCGCGACCCGGATCCTCGCGCCAGTCGACGTCGATCCGGAGGAGTTCGTCCCAGTGGGTATCCATGGCGCTGACGGCACGGAACCGTTGCGGAAGTACCTTCCCGGACCCGTCGACGATCAGGATGTCCCGGAGGTCCTCGGCCGAGCGGATCCGGATCTCGTCGTCGAGCGTCACCTCCGCCCACGTCTCCGGTGCATTCGGCCCGTCCGCGGTGTCCGTCGTGTCGATCGTCTCCGTCGCGTCCGCGGTGTCAGATACGTGAGCTGCGCTCGTCGAGAGTTCGATCGTTCGCGCGAACGCCTGGGCGCGGGCATCCGGATCGCTTTCCGCGTGGACGGCAGAGACCGAGGACAGCGCGAGGAGCGCTACAGAGCCGGCGAGACCAGCACGGGCCGCAGCGCCGCTCCGCACGGACGATCCCGCACGCGCGGAGGACTGAACTCGCGCCTTCTCGAGCGCATGCGCGAACCGCGTCATCACACGTCTTCCTTCCCGCCGGACGGCCGTCGTCTTCCGCGTTGGTAGAGGAGAGAGATGACGAGGAGAAGCACACCGACCCCGATGAACGACGTGATCCTCTCTCCGCGGTCGAGAACACTGATGTCGAGCGTGAATACCTTCGCGACGAGTGCGAGGAGCAGCCCGACTCCGGCGAGCCACAGGGGACGGTATCTCCTCAGGAATCCGATCCCGATCAGCACTCCGCCGTAGAGCGCCCACGTGAGCGAAAGGCCGAGCAGAGCCCGACGCTCACCACTTCCAACGAGTCCTCGCCAGACCTGTATCGAGAGCAGGTAGAGGACGAACGCGGAGGAGAGCAGAACGAGGGGCGTTCCCGACCGCTCCTCCCACGGAAGGAGCTCGGCTCCGTCCCTGCGCGCTCTCTGGAGACGCCACGCGATGGCGAGGATGGCGATGGCCGTGACGAGGCCGGCGACCCATTGGGCACCGAGGTCCCCGCCGTGATGGCGATGGAAGAGGCCAGAGGTCTCGAGGTCGAAGAGACCGTGGTGGAAGAGCGCGAATGCGAGCACGAGGTATCCGAGCAACCTGTGCCCGACCGCGCCGCGCGAGACGCCGAGGTGGACCAGCACGAAGGCGAGGAGCGCCCAACCGACGGTGACGGTCTCGAGGTCGAAGTGGATCGGGAGTGCGATCGCGCCGAGCGCGAGCCCAGTCAGTTCGTAGACGATGTGGATGGCATTGCTGCGTCCTGGGGTGAGGGCGGCGTTGGCGCTGTCGCGCAAGTCGGCCCTGCCGTGCTCGTCCGCGTCGAAATCGGGAGTCTTCGGCGCGAGGCGTCCGAGGACGACGTAGATCAGTCCGAGAAGCGCGATGGCGATGCCACGGAGATAGGACAGGTCGTCGAGCCAGCCCCAGAGGAAGAGTGCGCCGGCTCCGCCGTTCGCGAGGACGAGGACGCTACTCGCGAGTCGCCAGACCGGGTGGGCCGTTCGCGTGACGAACGGCAACGCTACGTAGAGGAGCCAGAGAACGCCGACTCCCGCGAGCGCCTGCACCTGCGTGTTCGGACCGAAGAACTCGTCCCACCAGAAGAGGACGAGAAAGGTCGTGCCGACGAAGGCACCGAGGACCAGGCCCGGCCAGTTCTTCCGGATGCGGACGAGGATTGCGTCGAGGTTGACGAACGCGAGGTAGGGGAAGAAGAGCGGATGGGCGGACGTGGGCTCGAGGAGGATCGGAGTGAAGAGTGCGCCCGTCAACGTGAGCCCCGCGACGGTGCGTGATCCTTCCGCCAACGCGAGGACGGAGCCGAGGAGTGCGGCCCCGGCGAGGAGCAGGTATGCGGTCGTCGAACCGATGATGTGATGGAAGGCCGAGGCCGCGAAGATCGAGAGGAAGACGAGTGCGGTTCCGCCGCCGAGGAGTCCCTGCCCGAGGAAGAGTCCGCTCCGTCCGGCCACGAACCGTCCGGTTCCGAGGAACGCGACCGCGACACCGAGTCCCACCCAGACCTGTCCCTGACCGGCCAGCGGATGTTCGCCGAGCTTCACCGCGAGGAAGAACGCCGTGCCGAAGAAGATCGCGAGCACGCCGATCCACGTCAGCCATTCGCCGCCGATGCGTGACTCGAGGTCCCGGGTCGGTGCCTGGGTTCGAGTCGTGGCCGGAGGGAACGGGCCCGAGGGTCCTCGGGCGGCACCGGTCGGTTCCGGTGCCGCGGGTCCTGGTTGGGTCGGGTCCCTGCGCGTGGTCGCTGTCGAGAGAGGTGGTGGGACCGACGTCGCTGTCCCCGTCGCCGCAGTGGTTGTCGCAGCTGGTCGCGCGGCCCTGTCGTCCCCTGCGTGCCAGGGAGCGGCTTCCCCTCGCTCGGCGGAGATGGATCGGAGATGACGCTCCATCCGTCTCGTCCGGAGGAACGAGAGAATCGAGAGGACGAGCGCGACCGGACCGGAGAGGAGGGCCAGCACCGCCACGAGGATGAGGAGCGTCTCCATTCCTCGGGAGCTTAGGCGAGGTGGTGTGACAAATCGAGTGGCTTGGACGGGGTAGGGGCGAGTGCGCGAACTCGTGGGAGACGACGCTAGGACGCGGTTCCGTCGCCGCTGGACCGGGAGGATGGGGCGCCCGGGCCCGCCAGACGGCTCACGAGTCGCTCCACTTCCGCGCGGAGCCGTGCGAGGGTATCGCCCGGTAGCGCGACGTCGAGGTCATGGACTTCCCAGTACTCGATCCGGTTCTCCCAGTCCGGGTACAGCTCTCTCATCAGGGGACGATGCTCGCTCTCTTTCACCGCGACGACATGGGTCGCGGAGTGGAAGTCGCTCTCCGCCGTCACCCGCGCCGGCCGCGCATCGATCGGGATGTCGAGCCTTTGGCACTCGCGCACGGTGTGGATCGAGAGGTTCCCTTCGTTGCGGGGATCCGGCCGGAGGCCGCTCGAGTCGGCTTCCCAGGCGAGGCCCCGTTCCGACGCGAGGTGGCGGAAGTAGGCTTCGGCGAACCTGCTGCGGTAGTAGTTGCCGGTGCAGAGGAAGAGCACCGATGGTGCCTTCGGGGTGTCGTTGGACTGTGGGTGCATCGGAAGAGAGTAGCGGGGTTCAGGATCTCTGGCTACGCCGCGCGCGTCTGCGCCCGCGAACGGGCCGCGCGGATCAGTGCATCGATGTTCTCGTCCGGGACGGCGAAGGGAACTTCCGGGCCCTGGTTGCTGAGGATGAACCCGGGTCCGGCTTCCGCGAGCACGCGCCGGGCCTCGAACTCCACGCGTTCCGGTCCCCAGTGGATGAGCTTGAGGTTGTTGAGGTTTCCCATCAGCGCCTGCTGGCCGATCGAACGTCTCGCCTCCCGCGGCGGATCCTGCGATCCGATGAGGAAGACGGCGACAGGCAGGTCCGCCAGGTGCTTGAGGAAGGGGCTCGCGTCTCCCACGAGTTCCAACGCGACGAGCCCGTTCACGCGGCGCACGAACTCCCGGATCACGGGGACCGCATCCTGGACGAACGTCCTCTCACGGAGAAGCGTCGCGGATGCGACTCCTTCGGCCACGACGACGACATGACATCCCGCGGAGAGCTGCGCCTGGGCCCACCGCACGGTGTAGTCCATCATCCGCTCCATCAGGATCGGGTAGAACTGACGGCGGGCCTCTTCGTGCTCGACGAGGAGCCCGATCGACTTGCCCATGCCCATGAGGAGCGAGTGGAGCGAGAACGGCCCGATCACCGCGCCGACGACGAGCTTCTCGCCACCGTACTTCTTGGCGAGGCGTTCCGCGTTGCGGAGGGTCTTGGCGAGGTAGGGATGCGCGGTCGGGTCCGGTTTCGGCAGGCTCGGGATGTCTTCGTAGCGCTTGATCACCATTCCGCCGACGGACGGCGCTCCATCGGGGTGGAAGGTGAGCGGGGAGCCCCAGCCGAGTACGTCCTGGACGACATGCGGAATCGCGAACACCGCGTCCGGGTCGAACCGTTCGACCACGCGACACTGTCCTTCGAATGCGTGGGCCGGGTCGCCGAAGTACTCGGTCAGAGTCATCCCGAGTTGCCGCGCGCCCTGCTGGAGTAGAACGGGCGCAACGGGAGCAGGGTCGACCGGGCGCATGTGCACGGCCTCGAGGATCCGCTCGAGCGAGTTCATGCCGCCTCCCTTCCGTGGCCGCCGGGCTGACGGATGTCGCTCCGAGATCCGCTTCCGATCTCGCCCCTTCCGAAGACGCCTGGGCTTCCCGCCACCACCCCGGAGCGCCCCGAGCGCGAGACCAGGTGACGTACGAGCCGGATCGCTTCGTACGGGCTCCGCCCGACACCGTCGGCTCCGTACCGCCTTCTGAGGTCCGGGTCGACGATGAACGGCGCGCCGCCCGCGATCACGCCGATGTCCCGGCGTCCCTTCTCGACGAGCGACTGCTTGAGGTCGGGAATTGCCTTCGCCGTGTGGAGGAGAAGCGACGAGACACCGATGACGTGCGCGTTCTCGCGGATCGCCGTTTCGACGAACGCGTCGTTCGATACGCTGAGTCCGAGGTCGATGACGCGGAATCCCGCGGCCCGCATCGAGGTCGCGACGAGACGGCGGCCGAGGTCGTGATAGTCCTCGTGGGCGTTACCGAGGACGACGACCGGCGCATTCGTGTAGAAGGAATCGGGGACGAGAGGTTCGATCGACTCGACGGCGTGCTGCAGGATCCGCCCGTTCCGGTAGTAGGTCTCGAGCGGTTCGTCGCGACGGGTCTGTCCGAGGAAGACGTCCATCGACGCCTCTGCGAGCGCCTGGAGGAGGACGGCCGGCGGATGCCCCGAGGCGACCGCGGCCGACACGGACCGCTCGCCCAGGTCGGGGAGGTCGTCGCGGAGTGCCCTCACCATGTCGTCGTGGAACCTTCGGACGTCCGTGACCATCTGCCCCGCGCCCGCGCGGCGAAGGGCGTGATCGACGGCGTCGCATTCGCCGGAGAGTCCGTCGACGAGCGCGGCCGCGGACTGTTCGACCCATTCGCCGTGGCGCCGCAGCCAGTCGAATCCATCCTGGATGGAAACCTGGGAGTGCGCGAGTGCCTCGACGTCGCGGGTGACTCCGAGCAGCACTTCGGTATCGTCGGCAATCCCCTGCGCCGTTTCCTCGAGCGTGGAGACGGCTTCCCCCGCATGTTCGAGCGACGTGCGGTTGGTCTCGAAGAGGCCGCGGAAGGCGCCGAGGTTTTCTCCGATCTCGGAGACCTCGTGGTCGATTTCGTCACTGAGCGTCTGTGTGGTTCGGGCCAGCTCCCCGACTTCCTGCGCCACGACCTTGAAGCCTGCGGCCTGCTGTCCGGCGCGGTTCGCTTCGATCCGGGCGTTGAGGGAGAGGAGATGGGACATCTCCGCGACGTCCGCGATCTTGACCGCAGTGTCCTGGATCGAGGACACGCGTTCCTGCAGGGAGTCGAACGCGTTCTCGAGATCCCGGATCGAGCTCTCGAGGCACCGGATCTCTTCGAGCGCCTTCTCGATCGCCGAGACCGTTTCGTTTGCGTGGACATCGAGCCGATCGGTCGTGCCGACGAGACTCTGCGTCACCGCCGCGAACCCACCACCGCTCGCGGCACTCGTCATCGAGTGGATGCGATCGAGAAGTGCGGCGTTCGAAGTCGCGGCGTCCTGGGCCAGGGAGAAGAGTTGATGGATCCTGTGCGCGCGCTCGAAGATCGGGCCGAAGCGGGCGGAATCCGCGGACTGTGGACCGTCCGTACGAACGCCACGCGACGGGAAGGCGCCGGTGGAGGCGGAGGTACCCGTGCGCGATCCACGTCCGAGTGCGCCGGTGTTGTCCCCGTTTCCGTGGGAGGACGCAGAGGTACCGTCGCCCGGGTCGCCGTCATTGGCGCCGACCTTGGGGATCAGACGGGCGAGCGCCTGCGTGATGTCACGTCTCCGGTTTCGGGGCACGGCCAGCCCTCCATGTAGCCGACACGGCTACCATTCCCGGTTCGGTACCGGAACGGACCTCCTTGAGAAGTAAGAGGGGAACCCCTCAGGGAGTGAGGGCTTGCACCATGGCTGTGGTGGCCCGGTTACCGGTGCCGCTGGCCTGGCTCCGGCGGCGCTGGCTGTCTCCGGCGCGCTGGCCTGGCTCAGGCGGCGCTGGTATGAGGATCGAGTTCGGAACCGGGCCGTGCGCCGAGCCGCATCCCGAGCTTGAGACAGGGGACGATCGAGAGGACGAAGACCACGTGGTACCAGAGGGGATACATCCCTCGATTCACCACCTGCGCGACGACGCCGGTCAGGAGGAGCAGGACTACGGTCGCCCGGCAGGCCGTGTTGTCGAGGCCGGCCATCCTGCCCACGATCCAGCCGGCGATCAGGGAGTACCCGGCCCGTAACACGAGAAACAGCAACAGCATGATGCGGGTGAGCGGTTCGCCGTCGACGCCGAACGAGTCAGGGTAGAGCGAGGACACGGCCATGTAGATGACGGTGTCCAGGAGGCCCCAGACGATCCAGGGAACGAGTACGGCGGCGACGGTTCGCAACTCCACCCTCCTTGGCCCAGGGGAGCGACCAGGTGGCGCGGAGACCCAGGGCCTGACTTGTACCTTCACGGCCGCGCTGTCGATGGCGCGCTACGATACTACCTCGCACGGACGGATGTTGTCCCTCCTATCTCGAGTCCTGCGAAGAAGATCGACCGTTCCGCCTCCGCTCCTGCCGGTTGACTGACGGCCCCGCGGGCGGCGATCATCATTCGCACTGTTCTACTCAGAGTTTCCCACTCCTTATGGGAGGTCCCCATGCTCCGCCGCCTCCAGCTCGCCGGACTCGCCGTCGCCCTGCTCATCGCCGGCCGCGGATTCGCTGCGCCCGCACCGGTCGCACTCGATCCCACCATCGTCGACATCCTGACCCAGGTCTCACAGGACAGCCTGTTCAACTCGGTCGAGACCCTCTACGAGTTCCAGACCCGGAACACGGCCTCCGACACGCTCTCGACGACGACCGGAGTCGGTGCCGCCCGCCGTTGGGTGCGCGACCGCTTCGAGCAGTACGGAGCCTTCGGCAACTACTTCGACTGGGACGACGAGGTCTGCAACGTCTCGCAGACGTTCCGCAACGTCCTCGGCACCTTCCCGGGGAGCCAGCCGAACCGTGTCGTCATGGTCGGCGCTCACCTGGACAGCCGGACCGTCGACATCTGCAACCTGACGGCGTTCCAGCCGGGCGCGAACGACGACGCGAGCGGCACGGCGTGTCTGCTCGAAATCGCGCGCCTGCTTCCCGCGCTCGATCTCGAGACCACGGTCGTTCTCCAGGCGTTCACGGGCGAGGAGCAGGGCCTGCTCGGATCGGAGAAGTACGCGGCGTTCGCGCACGCCAACGACCTCGACATCGAGGCGATGATCACGAACGACATCATCGGCAACGTCGATGGATGTCCCGGCGTTCCCGACTGCGGAGGCGGACCGACAACGGACCAGGACTCGCTCAGCATCCGTGCGTTCTCGGGGGATCCGGCCACGGGCGCGTCGCGCCAGCTCGCGCGCCTCGCGAAGATGATCGGCGAAGGGTATGTCGACGAGATGACGGTTCGTCTCCAGCCCGCGATCGACCGTCCCGGACGCGGAAGCGATCACATCCCGTTCTACGAAGCGGGATTCCCCTCGATGCGGTTCATGGAGACGCTGGAGTACACGCTCCAGCAGCACAACGCGAACGACACGATCTTCAACATGGAGTTCTCCTACTTCCGGCGGAACGTGCTCGTGAATCTCGCCGTGATCGGGAACCTGGCCCAGGCGCCCGAGTCGCCGGGCGCGCCCGACGTCTGGGACCTCGGCACGGGCGGCGGAATCCGGGTCGAGTGGCCCGCGGTGACGGGTGACGTCGCCGGCTACCGGATCGCCTACCGCTACGTCGATCAGGGCGACACGCTCTATTGGGCCGACGTCGTCGACGCCGGAAGCGCGACCTCGTTCGACCTCTTCGGTCTCACCGACGACGTTCCGCTCGCGGTATCCGTCTCGGCCTACGATGCCGACGGCCACGAGTCCCTCTTCACCGACGAGAAGACGGTGACACCGGGAACGGCGCCGCACGCTCCGTCCGGCTTCGAGGCCGTGTCCCTCCCGGACTGGATCGAACTCGAGTGGGTGGCGCAGGAACTCGACCTCGACCACTTCAACATCTTCCGTAGCCTCGATCCCGACTTCGGGTTCTCGCAGATCGATTCGGTGGGCGCTGGTGCGACCGGCTATCAGGACGCGTCCGCGGTTCCGGGGACGGACTACTACTATCGCGTTTCCTCGGTCGACCTCGACGGGTTCGAGAGCCCGCAGACCGAAGCCGAGAAGGGACGTCTCCAGGATCTCGACTCGGGACTTCTCGTGGTCGACGCGACCCGCAACGGACCCGGAGGCATCGGGAGCCCGAACGACGCCGAAGTCGACGGCTACTACGCCGGACTCCTGAGTGGGGCACCGGTTCTCGCCCATTGGGATTGGACGAGCCAGTTCGACGTCGCCGGTATCCCGCTCACCGACGCCGACATGGGGCGGTACCAAACCGTGTTCCTCCACTGCGACCTCCGGAACAACGCTTCGATCGACCTGATCCGTCCCGAGCTCCGTCAGTACGTCGAGAACGGTGGGCAGCTCTTCCTCTGCGGCTGGGGGCTCAAGGCGAACCTGACGAACGACGACGGAGAGTTCTCGGACTTCGCGCCCGGCGACTTCTTCTACGACGTCCTCAAGGTGGAGTCGGTCCGCACCGCGCGAAACGGTGAGTCCGACTTCGAGGGCGCCGATCCGCTCGACAGCTCCTACTCCGCGCTCGACGTGGACACGGGCAAGTGGCCGTTCCAGGGCGGAAATCTCAACTTCGGCGATGCCTTCACGGGGAGCGCCCCGGGCGCGGCACCGCTGTTCGCGTACCGCTCGTCCTTCGTCCCGCCGGGACTCAACGACGGGCTCCCGGTCGGACTCAAGTGGCCGGCCGTGTCGCCGCAGGTGATCCTCGTCGACGTGCCTCTCTACTTCATCCAGTCCGCGGACGCTCAGACCGTCGTCGATCAGGCCCTGCGCGAGTTCGGGTACGGTGCCTCCTCGGTGCCGATGAACCTCGGCACGAGTGCGCTCCTCTTCTCAGCGCGTCCCAACCCCGCGCGCGGCGAGACCGAGTTCTCGTTCTACCTCCGGCAGGAGAGTGTGGTGTCCCTCGAACTCTTCGATGTCCAGGGACGCGCGGTGCGGGTCCTGGCGCGGAAGGGAGCACTCCCCAGCGGCCGACACGCGATCGAGTGGGACGGAAGAGACGATCGTGGACGTCGCCTCCCGTCGGGGATGTACTATGCCACGTTGCGCGTCGGCTCCGAATGGCAGACGCGAGAGGTGACGCTGCTGCCGTAGGCGGATCGCTGACGAATGAACGCTGACGACATCATCACCGCTCTCGGACTGGGGCCCCATCCGGAAGGTGGCTGGTACCGGGAAACCTGGCGGCACGAACCCGGCGATGGGTCACGAGGGGCGGGAACCGCGATCTACTTCCTTCTCCGAGCTGGGGAGTGTTCGCAGTGGCACCGCGTCGATGCCGCCGAAGTCTGGCACTTCCACGCGGGTGCGCCGCTCCAGCTCGAGTTCGAGGACGGGCCGGGAGGGGCGATCGCACCCGCGGTGCTCGGGACGGATCTCGGCGCGGGCGCACGTCCGCAGATCGTGATTCCCGCGGGGGCGTGGCAGCGGGCGCGGAGTCTGGGGGAGTGGACCCTGGTCGGCTGTACGGTGAGTCCGGCGTTCCGCTTTGGCGGCTTCGAACTCGCGCCTCCTGGTGCGGGTCTGCCTGAGTAGACTTCGCGGTCCGCGGCGTCCCTACTCGCGCGATGCCCCGGCGACCTGCTCCCGCTCCGTTTCACGCTGGAGGACGCGCTGGTAGATCGCGGAGGAGCGGGCGAGTTCGTCGTGCAGTCCCTTGTCCACGACCCGTCCTTCTTCCATCACGAGGATCCGGTCGGCGCGCCTCACCGTTGCGAGTCTATGGCTGACGAGCACGATGATCGCACCCGGAACCATGGCACGGAGGCCTGCCCAGAGACGGTCCTCGTTCTCCGCGTCGAGGCTGGCCGTGCAGTCGTCCAGGAGGAGCAGGCGAGGACGCGCGTAGAGTGCGCGCGCGATCGAGAGGCGCTGCCTTTGTCCCCCGGAGATCCGTGTGCCCTTCTGCCCCAGCATCGTGGCGGACCCTTCCTGCATCCGGGCGAGCTCGTCCTCCATCCGCACCATCCGGAGGAGTTCGTCCGTCCAGTGTTTGGACCGGCCGGATCCCTCGGAGCCTGATTCCGTCGTCCTCGATCTGTCCGCGCCCGATCCAGTCGTGCCTGAACGATTCGGGGTTGATCCGTCCGATCCGGATCCGTCCGATCCGGATCCGTTCGGGGAGGGCCTTCCCATCTCCACGTTTTCGGCGATGGTCTCGCTGAAGAGGAGCGGTTGCTGCGGGACGTATCCGAGCTGCGACCGGTACTCGCCGAACTCCGCGGGTGCGAGCGGGCGTCCGTTGATCCGAAGCGTGCCCTCGTCGGGTTCGAGGAATCCGGCGAGGAGAGAGAGGAGCGTGGACTTTCCCGAGCCCACCTCGCCCACCACCGCGACCGTTTCTCCCCGTCGCAGGATCACGTCGACCCCGTCGAGCTGACGCCGGCCGTTGCCATACGAGAACGTCACGTTCGCGAGCTCGATGCTCTCGATCGGCTCGCGTGGTGCCGGCTCCGCGACGCCGGTGGCGGGAGCCGCGACTGTCACCGGCGTATCCGTCGAAGCCGGAGATATGAAGTGCTTCACCGTGACCGGGTAGCGCAGGAGCTCCTCCTCGCGATCCATGCAGACGAACGCCTGGCGGGAGGTGACGAGGAGGTTCGGGAGGTCGACCATCGGTTCGATCAGCATGTCGAGGTACATGTAGAACGCGTAGAGCGTTCCCAGCGAGAGTTGGCCCTGGACGACCATCGTGCCGCCGACGACGAGCACGACGAGTTGTCCGACCCGGCTCGCCACCGTATCGAGGACGTCGACCGTGGCGAAGAGGCGGCGCACGCGGAACTGGATCTCGACCCGCTCCGTCAGGATCTCGTCGAGATGACGGGACGGGCCGGCTTCGGCCGCGAACGCCTTCACGATCCGGATCCCGGAGAACGTGGACTCGAGCATGTCGTTCGTCTGCGAGATCGACTTCTGCTGGGCGAGGATCGCTTCCCGGAGTCGCATCCGGATCCGGTAGATGAGTGCGAGCATGAGCGGGAGCGGAAGTGCGGCGAGAACGGCGAGCTTCGGGTCGAGGACGACCATGGCGCCGACGCAGAAGACGAGCTTCGAGCCGGACTCGAGCGCGCGGAAGATGCCGGAGCAGCAGAACCAGGCCAGCTTCGGATACTCCGTGATGTCGTCCATCAGCCGGGTGACGAGGTCACCGGTCCGGAAGTGCGAGAAGAAGCGATGGTCCTTCTCGAGCACGGACCCGAAGACGCGCTCGCGAATCCCCATGTCGAGCTTGAGGTTCACCCAGGCGCGCGCGGCGGGGTAGAGCTTCGCGACGAACCGGCCGAGCGCGATGAGAAGGAGGATGCCGATGATCCTCTGCAGTTCGTCCGGCGGGACGGTGCCCTTGACGATCGAGTCGAGTGAGTCTGCGCCGACTCCCTCCGCAATCCGGTCGAGAACGTGACGGAAAACGAGCGGATAGGCGATCGCAACCGCGCTCGACACGAGCGTGAGGAAGAGGAGGAGGAAGACGAACGGCCAGTGCGGGCGCCAGTAGCTCCAGATCCACCGGAGCCGGTCGCCGAGCGACGGGTTCCAGGCCGAGGGCGTGGGTTCGGTCACTACGCCACCTCCCCGGCCGCGAACTGGAGGTCGTAGAGGGCGCGGTAGAGCCCGCCTTCCCGGAGCAGCTCCTCGTGCTGCCCCTGCTGCACGATCTTCCCCTTCTCGAGTACGAGGATCTCGTGCGCGTTCTTGATCGTGCTGAGCCGGTGCGCGACGACGAGCGACGTGCGTCCCTCCATCATCCGTTCGAGAGACGCCTGGATGCGGGACTCCGTTGCCGGGTCGACCGAAGAAGTCGCCTCGTCGAGGATGAGCAGCTCCGGCTCCCGCACCATCGCGCGCGCGAAGCAGACGATCTGACGCTCGCCCATCGAGAGGTTCTGCCCGCCTTCGGAGAGCTCGGTCTCGAGTCCGTGCGGAAGTCGCGCGAGGACGTCCGTGGCTCCGAGCGCGTGCACCGCGCCTTCGAGACGATCACGCGACGCGGCCTGGAGGAAGACCTGGAGGTTGTCCGAGACCGTGCCCGGGAAGAGGTGGATATCCTGGAGGACGAGGCCGAGAAGGCCGCGCCAGGCAGCGAGGGAGAACTCGCGGATGTCGACTCCGTCGATCGTGATCCGCCCCGAGGTGGGCTCGTAGAACCGGAGTAGGAGGCCGACGATCGTGGTCTTTCCTCCGCCCGACGGGCCGACGAGTGCGACCCGGTCGCCACGCCGAAGCGTGAAGTTGACGCCGTCGAGGGCGAGGAGGGACGTGTTGCCCTGCACTGCGTGCTCCAGCTGGTCGACATCGTCGTCTCCCAGCTCGGGGATCGTGCGGGCGTCATAGGCGAAGCGGACATTCTCGAACCGGATCTCGTTCCAGTCCGTGGGGAGTTCCGAGCGCGCCCCGGCGCGGTCGACCACGGTGCTCTCCGTGTCGAGGATGCCGAAGACACGGTCCGCGGATGCGAACGCCTTCTGGATGAATCCGAGCTGCTCCGTGAAGAGCGCGAGCGGCCAGAAGAGGCGGCGCGTGTACTCCACGAAGAGCACGGCGGTGCCGAGCGTGAGCCCTCCGCCGAACTTGTCACTGAACCCGAGGAAGAGGATGAGAATGACGGCGAACACTTCGAGCGTTCCGACCACTCCCCAGAAGCAGTAGTCGAGGAACTCGGTCCTGACCTCTGTGTGGTACCGGTCCCGGTTCCGTCGACGGAGCCGTTCCATGGCCCACGGCCCCCGCCCATAGACCTGGAGGATCGGGACGGCCTGCGCGTACTCGGTGACGAAGGTGGAGAGGTTCGCGTAGACCCGCCGGACCTTCTGGTAGAGCGGCCGCATCCAGCGGAGGAAGAGAAGCGCGCCGACGAGGAAAGGGAGCGCGAGCACGAGGACCGAGGCGGTGATGGCCGCGTTCGTCTGGAGCATCACCGCGAACGTCCCGACGAGGAGGATCACGGTGCGGAGGATCGACAGCGTCACTTCCGCAAAGAGATTCTGGAGACGCTCGGTGTCCGACTCCACGCGCGTCATCAGCCTGCCGGTCGGGTTCCGATCGAAGTGATCCATCCCGAGGGAGAGCAGGTGGTCGAAGAGATCCTGCTTCAGCCGGGCGATCGTGCGGAGTCCGACCTTCGCCACGATGAGAACCTGGGTGTAGGTCGACGCGCTACCGATCAGGAAGACGCCGAGGTAGATGAGCCCGGTCCGCAGGATCGCGCCCGGGTCGGCACCGGACTGTGCCGCGGGAATCGCGCGATCGATCAGATGGCGGAGGATGAGCGGTCCGATGAGTTCAGCCGCGACCGAACTCAGGAGGAGGGCGACTCCGAGTCCGAGGCGTGCACGTTCCGGACGAAGGCGCCCCGCCAGCCGGGAGAGCATCTCCCGAAATCCCAAGCGGCGGATGTACCCCTCTTCCAGGGGACCGTCGTCGTCCCACCACATGGGCGATCCTCCGTGTCGGGGCCCGTCCCGCGACGCGGAGCGAAGCCGAGTGCTGCCTTGGCGGGGAGGGGGCTACTTGTACCGGTAGACGACCCGACCACGGTTCAGGTCGTACGGTGAGAGCTCGACCGTGACCTTGTCTCCGCGGAGGATCCGGATGAAGTGCCGGCGCATCTTGCCGGAGATGTGGGCCAGAACGACGTGTCCGTTCTCCAGCTCCACTCGGAACATCGCGTTGGGAAGAGGCTCGATCACCGTACCGGTCACTTCGATCGCGTCGGTACGTTGTTGCCGTTCTTCCTCGCGCGGCCTGTCGTTGCCTACTTGCTTACGTGCTTTGCCCTTTCCGGACGTCCCGGTCGGGCGCTTCCTGGGTGGCATACTCTAGACACACCTCCTGCATCCATGCTCGGTTCCGACGAAGAGTCGGGCTCCGAGGTCGTGTTCGGTCCCGATGCCGAACGATCCTGCGAAGGGTACGTTGTTCGGCCTGCATCGTCAAGAAAACCCACAGCTTGGGCTGTTTTGACACAGGTCGGGCGATCTCCTATGATCCCGCCCGATGAAGACCGACTACCGAAACCCGGCGCGTGGCGCGACGAACCGCGTACGCGCCTTCCGTGTTCTGGGAGGACTCGCCATCGGCGCCGTCCTGACCCAGGTCCTTGGATGTGGCGTGACCAACAAGGTTGCCGTCAGCACCATGGTTCCCCTCCTCGAGTCGACCGTCGAGTCCACCTTCCGGGAACGCGACGTCGAGACCGTGCGAGAGGGTATTCCCGCCAACTTGCTGTTACTCAGAGGGTTCGCCGAGGAGTACGACGGCGACGAGACGCTCCGGATCCTCGCCGCGCAGTCCTACTTCTCGTTCGCGCTCGGGTTCGTCGAGGACTACGAACCGGACCGGGCCGAACTCCTCTACTCCGAAGGTTGGCGGCTCGGCCGCGAACTCCTGGAGCGCCGGGACTGGTTCCGCGAAGCCCAGGCGGAGAAGCCGGTGCCGAGCCGGGAGACGCTGGAGAAGATCGAGGAGAAGGACGTTCCTCTTCTCTTCTGGACCCTCGCGAACTGGACCCGCTGGGTGAGCCTCAACCTCAACGATCCGGCGGCGGTCGCGCAGCTCGCCCGCGTCGAGCTCTATCTGGGCCGGGTCATCGAGCTCCAGCCCGAGTACTACTACGGACTGCCGCTCGCCATGGTCGCGTCGCTCCAGAGCTTCAGGCCCGAGATGCTCGGCGGCAAGCCCGAGGCCTCTAAGTCCAACTTCGAGGAGGCTTTCCGCGTCTCGGGGAACCGCATGCTCTACTTCAAGGTTCTGTACGCGGAGTTCTACTGCAAGCGGGTGTTCGACGAAGAGTGCTTCGTCGAGACGCTCCAAGAGGTGATCGCCGCACCGGACGATCTCCTGCCGGAACTCCAGCTCTGGAACGAAGTGGCGAAGGACAAAGCCGCGTACCTATTGGAGACCCGGGATGACTATTTCTAGCGCTGTGCTCTCCCGCCCGAGGCGTTCGATCCGTCGGACGATCCTCCTGACCGGTCTCGCTCTCGTCGGGATCCTCACCATCGTGGAGCGGTTCGCTCCGAGCATCGTTCACGCGAAGCCGAAGCATCAGCTCAAGATCGCGACGATCGCTCCGGACGGCTCGACGTGGATGAACATCATGCACGAGCTCGACGATGCCGTTCAGGCCGAGACCGGCGGCGAAGTTGGGCTCAAGTTCTACCCCGGCGGGATCCAGGGTGACGAACCGATCGTCCTCCGCAAGATCGCGACGGGACAGCTCCACGGCGGCGGACTCACCGGAGTCGGGCTCGGCACGATCGCGCCCGAGCTGCGCGTACTCGAACTGCCGTTCCTCTTCCGTGACGAGTCCGAGATCGCATGGATCCACGAACGGATGGACTCGAAGTTCGAGACGATCCTCCACGATGCGGGCTACACGCTGCTCGGATGGGCCGACGTCGGATTCGTCTACCTGTACAGCAAGGAGCCGATCGCGACGAAGGCGGACCTCAACGGCCAGAAGCTGTGGCTCTGGGAAGGCGATCCGCTCGCCGAGGAGTTCCTCTCCAAGGCCGGAGTCGCGCCCGTGCCGCTCTCGATCACCGATGTCATGACGTCGCTCCAGACCGGGCTCATCACGTCCGTCTACGTTTCGCCGCTCGCGTGCATCGCACTCCAGTGGTTCACGCGCGTCGGGTACACGACCGACGTTCCGATCACACACGCGATGGGTGCAGTCGTCGTGACGAACGAGGCGTGGGAGAAGATCCCCGAAGCCCACCGGGCCACGGTGCGGAAGTTGGCCGACGAGTACTTCGCGAAGCTCCAGGCGGCGACGACGAAGGAAAACGCTCAGAGCGCACAGGTGATCGCCGATAGCGGCGTCAAGACAGTGCACGTGTCGGACGCCGAAGTGGAGAGCCTCCGGTCGATCGGGAAGGACGTTGCGTCCGCACTGACCGGGAAGCTCTATCCGGCGGAGCTCCTCCAGCAGGTCGAGTCGGAGCTCGGCGCGTGCCGGGCGAAGGCGGGAACGACCGGGGCGCTCGTGCGGTGACCAAGGGTTCGACCAGATCGTGAACGAAGGTACGTTCCTTCTTGGGAGCCTCGCCCCCGGGCGAGGCTTCGTGCTCGGACTCGTCGGCGTCCTCGTGGTTTTTCTCGCCGTACGGGTTCTCATCCACCGACGTCACGAACCCGGATTCGTCGGGGTGACTCGTCCGCTCGAACGATGGCTCCTCACCGCGTTCCTCCTCGCTCTCGTGCTGCTTTCGGCCTTCCAGATCGTCTACCGGAACGTCTTCGGGTCCGGATTCATCTGGATCGATCCGCTCCTCCGGAGCCTCGTCCTCTGGCTGACCTTCCTCGGGGCGTTCGCCGCGACCGCGGAAGGACGGCACATCGGCATCGACATCGTCGGGCGGCTCCTTCCCGAGACTCCGCGGAAGGCGCTCTTCCGCCTTCTCTCCGCATTGGCCGCGGCCGTCTGCATCGCGCTCGCGAACGGTGCGTACGAGTATCTCTCGCTGGAGAAGGAGTTCGAGGCGGATGCGTTCCTCGGGCTCGCGACCTGGCACGTCCAGAGCATCCTACTCCTCGGTTTCATCCTCCTCGCCTACCGGTTCCTCGTCGCGGCCGTGCTCGGCGTGCGGTCGGAAGACGAAGCCGGACGAGCCGGTGAGCCTGCCCCCGGTCCAGGCGAGATCGGCTCGTCTCAGGGAGACGCTTCCGATGGAGCCGCCGCCGACACTCACTCCGTTGGCACGGAGGCGCGTTCGATTCGTGCCGACGGTCCGCGCCCGGCCGAAGGTGGCGTGTGATGGTCTGGATCGTCGTACTCGGCCTCCTCGCCCTCGCGCTGCTCGGCATGCCGCTCTTCACGGTGATGGGGCTGGGTTCCCTCATCGCCTTTGGAAGCGAGGACATCTCCTCTTCCGCCGTCATCTCCGAGATGACCCGACTCGCGACGTCGCCCGTCCTCGTCTCGATTCCGCTCTTCACGTTCGCGGGGTATCTCTTCGCGGAGGGAGGAACCGCGGCCCGGCTCGTGAGGCTCTCCCGCGCCGCGTTCGGCTGGATCCCGGGTGGCCTCGCCATCGTGTCGCTCGTGACCTGCGCCGTTCTCACCGCGTTCACCGGTGCGAGTGGCGTGACGATCGTCGCGGCGGGTGGGCTGCTCATGCCGGCGCTCCTCCAGGAACGCTACTCGGAGCGGTTCTCCCTCGGCCTCCTCACGACGTCCGGAAGTCTCGGCCTCCTCTTCCCGCCGAGTCTGCCGCTCATTCTCTACAGCTACGTCGCTTCGTCCGCGGCGGGCGGGCTCCTCCTCGATCCCTCCGCGGCGCCGACCGTCGATCGCCTCTTCGTGGCCGGCCTCCTGCCCGGGATCTTCCTCATCGTCGCGCTCTCCTTCCTCTGCGTACGCGAGGGGGGGCAACGGAAGATCGCGCGAACTCCGTTCCGCTGGGCCGAGATCCTGCCCGCTCTCAAGGGCGCGCTCTGGGAGATTCCGCTGCCGGTCATCGTGCTCGGCGGCATCTACGGCGGGAAGCTCACCGTGATCGAGGCCGCGTCCGTCACCGCGCTCTATGCGTTCGTCTCCCAGGTCTTCATCTACAGGGACGTCAGCATTGCACGCCTTCCCAAGATCGCGGCCGAGAGCATGACGCTGGTCGGAGGGATCCTCGTCATCCTGGGGGCAGCGCTCGGCCTCACGAACTACCTGATCGATGCCGAAGTGCCGCTCCAGCTGCTCGAGTGGGTCCGGGGGACGATCGACAACCGGCTCGTCTTCCTTCTCGTGCTGAACGCGTTCCTGCTCGTCGTCGGCTTCCTCATGGACATCTTCTCGGCGCTCATCGTCGTCGTACCGCTCATCGTTCCACTGGCGCAGGAGTACGACGTCAACCTGGTGCATCTCGGAATCATCTTCCTGACGAACCTGGAGATCGGATACTCTACTCCCCCGGTCGGGCTGAATCTCTTCATCTCGTCCTATCGCTTCGGGAAGCCCGTGGTGGAAGTCTACCGTGCGTCGATCCGCTGGCTCGTCGTGCTCCTCATCGCGCTTCTCGTCATCACCTATGTTCCCGAGCTCTCGCTCATTCTCCTGAAGTGGATGTCGATCCCGTAATGTCTCGACGTTCTCGCGCCATCCTCGCAAGGCTCGGGGCCACCCGTGCCTCGGGTCTCGCGACGACCATCGCGCTCGGTTTCGCGCTCGCGTTCGTCGGGGGGCCTCGTTCGGCCGGATCCGCGCCGGACGCATGGCACGGTCCGCCGGAGCTCCGACGGGACTTTCCGCCCGAGGAGATGTGTGACCGGACGGACATGCCGGTCCTCATCCAGCTCGACCGCGCCCGTGTCGACTCGATCGGACAGGCCTTCTCCCGTCACAACGAGAGGGTGATGGCTCGGGCGAGCAGCCTGCTCGAGAACGGGCACTTCGGTGATCCAGGGAGCAAGTCCGCGATCCGGGCCGCGCGGCAGTACTTCCAGATCCGCTCCTGGAGCGCGATGTACACGATCTCGAACCTCACGGATCTCCGCGGTGGCGTCGCGCGGATGGAGGGATCCGGCCACTTCCTCCCACTCATCGAAGGGTACTACCACGCGGCCATGTATCCTCTGCGGCACGTGGAGGCCGCCCAGGTCGGCGAAGGCACGTTCTGCCTCCGCTACAAGATCCCGCCCCAGTACGACGAGACGTTCACCCTCGGCCTTCAGAAGATCCGTGTCCACGCGCTCGACACGAAGAACCACAAGGGCGAGAAGGTCCGCGTGCTCGATCGGGAGTGGGCCACCGGGGACGGAAGCCTGCTCGAGCTCCTCTACGAGTCCGGCTACACCGGCCGAGTCCACCGGGAGCGGATCGTCGACCGGGGCGACCTCCTCGACCTCGTCACGTTCTATGACATCGAGGGCCTCTACGTGAGAAAGCACGGGACCCATCGTCTCTCGGCCATGGCCGTGTGGCGGAACGTCGTCGAGGGCGACGAAATCCCGGAGCATCCGCGGCTCGGATCGACCGCCTACTTCCCGGAGATCGACATCGACCTGCCCTGGTTCCTGCCTGACCTGGGTCTCTCCGACCTTCGGGACTTCGCCTATCCGCTTCCACTCCTCTCGGAGGAGTTCTTCGACAGCGGGAGGATCCCGGAGTGGCTGGGTGCGGACGAGTTGGGTCGGTTCGATGGCTGGGATACGGTCGGCCCTCGCCCCCAGGTCCTGGACGACCGCTTTCCGGACCTGTAGAGGGTGGATCGGAAAATGTTCCTGAACGGCTGACCGATCGCCGTAAACTCAATCCGGGCGGTGACTTGATGTCGACTCGGGTCCGCGTCCCGGCTGTTTGCCAATTCGTTGCGTCTCTTCTGGTTAGGCGGTGAGGAACATTCTTCGCGCCACAACGTCGGAGCCACGGTGATCGAGCTCTCTGGCTGGGGAAGACACCCACGCGTGCGCGCGGAAGAGGTGAAGTCCGAGTCG
Source organism: Candidatus Eiseniibacteriota bacterium (assembly GCA_041390305.1). Lineage (GTDB taxonomy): Bacteria > Eisenbacteria > RBG-16-71-46 > CAIMUX01 > CAIMUX01 > JACKCR01. Next base: position 75,966 of record JAWKQE010000022.1, on the reverse strand, counting down.
CTCGAGCGGATCACGGAGGGCGCCCCGCTCTCCCGGGGACTCGGGCGTTCCTACGGCGACGCTTCGCTCCCGGCCCGCGAGGGCGCGACCGTCGTGAACACTACGGCGGCGGATCGGCTCATCTCCTTCGACGAATCCACCGGGATTCTCCGGGCCGAGGCGGGGTTCCCGCTCTTCGAACTCGTGAGGCATTTCCTCCCGCGGGGCTGGTTCACGCCCGTGACCCCCGGGACGCAGTTCGTCACCGTCGGCGGGATGGTGGCTTCGGACGTCCATGGGAAGAACCATCACGTCGAAGGGTGCTTCGGGGAGCACGTCACCGCGCTCAGGATGCGGCTCGCCGACGGCCGGGTCGTGGAAGTGACCGACGAGTCGGAGCCGGATCTCTTCCGCGCGACCTTGGGTGGAATGGGGCTGACCGGACACATCCTCGAGGTGAGCTTCCGGATGCAGCGCGTCCCGAGCCCCTGGATCTACGGAGAGAGCGAGCAGGTTCCGGACTTTGGGACGTTGATCGAGCGGCTTCGCGAAGCGAGCCACGACTGGCCCTACACGGTGAGCTGGGTCGACTCGGTGCGGACGCATGGGGACGTGGGGCGTGGCATCCTCATGAAGGGGAGATGGGCGGAGCCGCACGAGGCGCCGTCGCATACGCCCGAGATCCGCCGCACCGTGGCCGTGCCGTTCGACTTTCCGCGCTGGGCCCTCGCTCCGTGGTCGATGCGTCTCTTCAACTACGCATACTTCCACAAGCACGGGGCGGGAGTGCATCGTGGCATCGAGCACCCGCAGGACTTCTTCTATCCGCTCGACTTCGTACGCCAGTGGAACCGTGTCTACGGTCCCGATGGGTTCGTCCAGTACCAGGCAGTCCTTCCCGTCGCGCAGGATCCTGGTGTGGCGCGGCGGTTCTTCGACGTTCTGATCCACGCCGAAGTGGGTTCGTTCCTCACCGTCGTGAAGGATTGCGGAGAGGAGGGGAGAGGGACTCTTTCCTTCCCGCGCCCGGGCATCTCGATCGCGTGCGACATTCCGATGCGGGGCGACGCGACCCAGCGGCTGGTCGACGCACTCAACGCGATCGTCGTCTCCGCGGGAGGGCGGATCTACCTGACCAAGGACTCTCTCACGCGCCGGGAAGACTTCGAGCGGATGGACCCGAGGCTCGAGACGTTCCGCGACGTGCGCAGGAAGTGGGATCCGGAGATGCATCTCAGGAGTGCGCAGTCGGTCCGTGTGTTCGGGGATCCGGCGGAGTAGGTCCAAGCCGGCCGGCACGCAGGGGCGAGCGCACTTCGCAGATGCCGAGTCGGACTTCGTTTGTCGGCACCGCTTCGGTCGCCATCGTGGATGCTGTCGCGGATTGGTGGGGGGCCGGATCGGATGAGTGGAGGTTGTCGAACGTGAAGGTAGTGATCATCGGGGCGACCAAAGGAATCGGCCGGTCCGTGGCGCGGATCCTGGCCGAGCGGGGAGACTCTCTCTTCGTGCTCGGAAGGAACGGTGACGAGCTCGTGCGCACGAAGCAGGATCTCGAGGCGCGGCGATCGTCTCTCTCGGTCGGAACGGCGCACTGTGATCTCCTCGACGCGAGCACGATCGGGCCGGCGCTGGCCGAAGCGGACCGCGCGCTCGGTGGGTTCGACACCGTCGTCGTGACGGCCGGGCTCTTCGGAACGCAGGAAGAGATCGAGCAGGACGCAGGCCTCCGGGACCGCGTCCTCCAGGCGAACTTCGTCGGGACGATCCAGTTCTGCGAGGCGGCGAAGATTCTGCTCCTCTCGCGAGGCGGAGGCCGTCTCTGCGTGCTCTCCTCGGTCGCCGGCGAGAAGGCACGGAAGCCGGTCGTCATCTACGGCGCGACCAAGGCGGGGCTCACTGCCTACCTCAACGGACTCGATGCGCGTCACCACGCGGACGGACTCCGCGTCGTCGTCGTGAAGCCGGGTTTCGTCCGCACGACCATGACGGCGAATCTTCCCGAGCCACCGTTCGCGGGGGATGTCGAGGCGGTTGCGGCGGACATCGTCAAGGCGATCGACCGGGAGTCGTCCGAGATCTACACGCCCTGGATCTGGCGGTGGGTCATGACCGCGGTGCGGATGCTTCCGCGGGGCTTCATGCGGAAGGCCAAGTTCTGACGTGATCTTCGTGGGGACATCGGGCTACAGCTTTCGAGACTGGGTCGGCCCGTTCTATCCGGAAGGCACGCGCAATCAGGACATGCTCGCCCGGTACGCACGGGTCTTCCCGGCCGTCGAGATCAACGCGACGTACTACCGACTCCCGAGTGTGCGTACGTTCGAGGGGATGGCGCGGGGGACTCCTCCTGGGTTCCGTTTCGTCGTCAAGCTGAGTGGCTCCCTCACGCACGGAGTTGGCGGGGGAACTCGAGGGCGCCGGCGAAGTCCCGCTGGTGAAGTGGGAGGGGACTCTGGTTCCCGCCCTGTTGCCGGCTCCGGGGCCCTCTCAGGCCCCGAGTCCACTACGCCGGTCCAGGAGAGCCTGCTCCGCGACCCGGCTCCGGTCCAGGAGTCCCAAGCGGACGGGGGAAGTGTCGCGGAAGGCTGCCGCGCGTTTCTGAGCGCGATCATGCCCCTCGAGGACGCCGGCAAGCTCGATGGGATCCTCGCCCAGTTTCCCTATCGGTTCCGCGCTGGGCCTGATGAGACGTCTCATCTCGAGGAACTGCGCCATCGACTCGGGGAACGTCCTCTCTTCGTCGAGTTCCGCCACGAGAGCTGGGCGCGCGAGTCGACCTACCGTTTGCTCCGCGAACTCGGCGTCGGGTTCTGTGTCGTCGACGAACCGAGACTTCCTGGCCTCTTTCCTCCCGTCGTCCAGCAGACGAACGACGTTGCGTACTTCCGCTTCCATGGACGAAACGCCGAGCGGTGGTGGGACGGCGACAACTCTACGCGGTACGACTACCTCTACGACGAAGCCGAACTGCGGGAGTGGGCGGCGAAGATCCACGACACCGCGGCCCGCACCCGTCAGACCTTCGTCTTCTTCAACAACTGTCACGGCGGCTCCGCTCCGACGAACGCCGAGCAGATGCAGGCTCTTCTCGGTCAGATGTATGGAGCCGGTTCCGAGGGCGAGTAGCGCGTCACTCACGTTTTGTCGCCTCGTGCTTCCGATTCTCGGGCTGATGTGGGTTTCGCCAATGCTGTGTCGTCCCGCGCACTCTGGGCGGTATCTGCTGGCAGGCATGGGCTTGCCCCGGTTCCGCGTTGAAACGCCATTTGGGGACACACGTCACGGCCTTGGGGGGATCCCTCGAATCTCTTAATCGAGCGGTGGCACGACTCCGAAAACGAACTTGGACGCCTGCGGAGCCCGAACCGTTTGGATACGGGCCGAACCGCGACGAAACCCAAGGGAGATCTCAGAACCATGATGACGACTCTCAAGGCTGCGATCGTCGGTCTCGCAGTTCTCGGCTTCTGCGTCGGCCAGTCCGCCGTCGCAGAGGTGCCTGCAGCGGTGCAGGCAAAGGCGACAGCGTTGGCCTGGATCGGTACGGACCCAGTGGTCGTGGAAGCCGTGAAGGAGCACAACGCACATCCCTCCCCGGAAGCCACGGCGATGACGAACGACACGTGGAAGGGACTCACCATCCTCGACAAGTTCGTTCGCTCCTTCTCCAAGAACGCGGTCGTCGAGCACCTGAAGGAGAAGCAGGACCCGGCCGTCTCCGAGCTCTTCATCTCGGCAGCCGACGGAACGAAGGTCGCTTTCTTCGCGAAGACCTCGAGCTGGTCGCACAAGGGAAAGGCGAAGCACGAGGTTCCGATGAAGGGTGAGGTCTGGTTCGGAGACGTCGAGGTGGATGACTCCACGGGCGTCGAGCAGATCCAGGTCGGCTTCCCGGTCCTCGACGGGGAAACGCCGATCGGTTCGGTCGTCGTGGGCCTCGCCCTCGATAAGCTCGGTTCCTGATCCGGGACAGGACTAGGACGAGGCCTCGTTCGCATCCGATCCGCGCAAGGCCGCCCAATCGGAATGCGATCTCGACCGCGAGTCGAGCGCCGGACTCGTCGGAGTCAAGGACCCAGCATGCTTGCGTCAGACGAGTCTGGAGAGACTCTGAAACGGGTCTGACGGTAGTTACTCGATCGACGAAGGGGCGGTACGGTGCTCTCCCAGAAATCCCGTACCGCTCTACCGACTGACTTGGGCGGACGGCGGGAGCTCCCGTCCTCGGAGCGCGGAGCGACCATGAGAATGGGCATCGGTGCCAAACTAGGCATCTACTTCGGACTGTCGACACTCGCGACGATCGGCGTCGTCGGTGTCGTGTCTCACCTACTGCGTGACACCTCGGCTTCCTGGCGAGCACTCAACGACTCGACCAAGCAGAACACCCAGGCCTCGGTTGGCCTGATCGAGAGTCTCGCGAAGCTCCAGGGGGTGACGCTTCGTATCCTCCGGGAGGAGGATCCCGACGTTCTCGAGGCGCTGATCGAAGAGTACTCCACATCCCTCACTTCCCTCCGCGACGCGGTGGCGAAGGAAGGAGAGGAGGCGAGTGACGTCGCCAAGTCTCTCGAACTGCTCGACGCCGCCAACTCCAAGGCTACGGAGGCCGTCCTCCTCGGTCGCGGGGCACAGGCGAGCCAGATGTTCATCGAGCAGTCCAATCCGATCTTCGAGGATCTCCTCCACGAGATTGCGAGCCTGCAGGACGAACGCTTCGCGTCTCTCGAGGCGAACGCGGCCGTGGAACGTGCGGCCATTCTGCGGGCGGAGAAGTCCGTGTGGATCAGCGTCGGGGTCTTTCTCTCGATCCTGACCGTCGCGGGAGTGCTCCTCGTGCGCACGGTGTCGAGGTCGCTCCAGCTCATCGGGGCGAGGATCCGCGCGGTTGCGGAAGGGGATGGAGACCTCACCCAGAGGCTCCCGGTGACCTCGCAGGACGAGATCGGGAGATCTCCGCCGCGCTCAACGCTTTCCTCGAGAAGCTCCAGAACGTGATGAGGCAGGTGTCCGCGACGACACTCCGCCTCAACGAAGCGAGCGGGCGACTGGCGGAGAACTCCGCGGGGCAGAGCGACCGTGTCCAGTCGCAGCGCCGCGAAGCCGAACAGGTGGCGGCGGCGATCGAGGAGATGTCCGCCACGGTCGGAGAGGTGTCGCGGAGTGCCAGCTCCGCATCCGAGGCGTCCCGCCTGGCCACCGAGACGGCACGAACCGGCGGCACCGTCGTCGAGACCGCCGTGTCCCAGATGCGTCGCCTCGCATCGTCCGTAGAGCGGAGCGCGGAACAGGTCGAAGCGTTGGGAAGGCAGTCGGACCGTGTCGGCGAGATCATCGCCGTCATCGATGAAATCGCCGAGCAGACGAATCTCCTCGCCCTCAACGCGGCGATCGAAGCGGCCCGAGCCGGGGAACAGGGACGCGGATTCGCGGTGGTCGCGGACGAGGTCCGCAAGCTGGCGGAACGGACAGGTCGCGCGACTCAGGAGATCGCAGAGGTGATCCAGGAGATCCAGGGCGAGACGAAGAAGGCGGTCGTCGTGATGCACGAGGGCACCGGGCTCGTCTCGGACGGTGTCACGGCGACGGAGCAGGCCGGTGAGGCGTTGGGGCAGATCATCCAGATGGCCGACGAGGTCGGCAACATGATCTCCCAGATTGCCGCGGCAACGTCACAACAGGCCGCGTCGACGGACCAGATCAACACGAACGTCGAGAGCATGGCGAGCGTGACGTCTCAGGCCGCGACCGGTGCGGAGGAGGCGGCGCACTCGGCCGCGGAACTCTCCGGCCTTGCGGCGGAGCTGGAGGAACTCCTCTCGCACTTCCGGCTGGAGTCGGAGTCGACGGAACGAAAAGGCCGAGCGGCGTAGCCGCTCGGCGCAGACGACTGGGCGCGGACGGCCGGCCCGGTCCAAGGGCCGGCCGTTGTCGTTCCTAGGCGTGCGGGAGTCGGGGCGGTGCGTCGCCCCCACCGCCGAACCCACTTCCGCCACCGATCGACGCGATGAACGTCGCCTTCTCCGGGAGTAGCTCCACGGCCGCGCCGGACGCGAGCAGGCGGTCCGTTTCCATCACCTCGAGCACGGTCTCCAGGATCGCGGGATCGTTCCGTCCGATCTCGTTGAGTGTCTTGCCGACGACGGCGGGCCGCGCCGCCGCGGCTTCCGCGAGCTTCTGCGACACCTTCTTTGCCGTCTCGGACTTGATGAGGCCGACCCGGTTCTCACCGTCCTGCTTCATCGCGCTCGTAACCTGGACCAGGCGCTTGACGACCTTCTCGGTGATGTTGTCGACCATGTGTCGATCCGTGAACGCGACCTTCCGGATGTAGACCGAGCCGAGCCGGTAGCCCCACTTCTCCGAGAGGGGCGAGACGGCCGCGCGTACGGTGCGGCTGAGGCTGTGGCGGTCTTCCAGCATCTTCTCCATCTCGAGGTTGCTGAGAGTCGACACCGTGGAGCTCGCGACGTTGGCCTGGAGGGAGCCTTCGGGGTTCGCGTTCGTGAACAGGTAGGAGACGGGATCGCTCACCTGCATCTCGTACCAGATCCCCACTCCCATCGGGGTGCCCTCTTCCGAGTTCACCATCTGGCCGCGGAGGTAGTGCTGACGGAGCGCGGTCGGTACGCGGTACCGCTTCCCGAAGAACGGGAGGAGGAGCGCCTTGGGTCCGAACTTCGCGACCGGGAAGCGGAGCCCCGGTTCATCGATCGTCCCCGCGACCTTGCCGAAGAGCGTGTATACCTGCGCCTCCCGCTCCTGGACGATCGTGTAGAGCCCGAACCAGGTGGCGAGCCGGAAGAGGATCGGGAAGAAGAGGAATCCGACGACGCCGGCGATGATGATGGTTGGGTTCATCGGGTGCCTCCTTACTTCGCCTGCATGACGATGCGACGGGCGCGCGTGAGGAGCGGCACCCGCTGGTTCCGAACGTAGGCCACGAGCGCGTCCTGACCTGCTTCCCGCTTGATCCCGGTGAGCGCGTCGGCGAGCACGCGGAGCGGCGCTACTTCTGCTTCCGCGTTGTTCTGTGCGATCTCGACCGCGCGCTCGCTCATCGTGATCTGCTGTTCGGCGTCGGCGCGGGCGGTGGAGATGTCCGCCGCGACCTGGTTTCGCGTGCTGTTGATCGCGGAGAGAGCCCGGTCGACTTCGAGCGGCGGATCGATCTCGGTGATGAGCGCCGCGTCGAGTTCGATGCCGTACCGACCCTGCGTCGCCTTGCACTGCTCTTCCATGTACTGGTTGAGGAGCGGGAGGTTTTTTCGGAGGTCGTTGATCGAAACGCCCTCGGAGAGTTCGATGCCGGGTCGGCGCGCTCCGCCCGAACCACCGGAGCCGTCCGCCCCGGCGAACCTGCTTCCAGCGGCCGCGCGCCGGTCCACCGGACGCGCCCGCTCCGCCCGGCAAGGTGTCTTCTGGCGACAGAGGTGGCGGTGCGTCGAAGCCTTCCGTCATGAGTCCGCCGCCCTTCGGGTCCACGAAGTTCGCGATCCGTTCGCGGAGGACGGAGATGAAGAATCCCATGACGTGCTCGAGCGGGCTCGAGACCCGAAGAGGTACGCGTGAGGTTGTTCTCGCTCACGCGGTACCGGATCTGTCCGTTCACGCCCGTGGTGAGGTTGTCCTTCGTCACGGCCTCGATCGTCGTCTGCTCCTTCGTCGGATCCCACACGACGTCGACCGCCTGGGTCGCGACGCTCACCTTGTGCACCTTCTGCCACGGCAGCTTGAGATAGGGGCCACCGGGCTGGATGACGCGCACACGCGGTACGGGTACCGTTCGCGCTCCGCGTCCGAGAGGTTGGGATCGAGGTCTGGACCGCAATCCGTTCCGCGCGGCCGAAGCTCGTGATGACGGCTCGCTCGTCCGGACGGACGGTATAGAACCCACTCGCGAGCACTCTCAGGAAGAAGTAGAGCGCGAGTCCGAAGAAGAACGCGATCAGTTCCATGGCGGCTCCTTCACGCTCGACCCACGTTCCACCGTCCGTCGTTTCGGCCGACGGCGGGAAATTTCGAGCGGGGATGAGGTCGTGACGCCGCGCGAGCCTACCTCAGGAAACTGGGTTGGCACGCGGAAAGCCGAGGAGGAGACTGGCGCTTGGGCCCGGGCACTGGGACGGAGGACGACATGGCGAAGAATCCGGTCATCTGGTGGGAGATCAACGCGAAGGACGGCGGGCGTCTCACGGAGTTCTATCGCGACGTGTTCGAGTGGGACTGCCCCCTGGACGAGGACTCCGGAATCTGGGAAGTCGACAGCGCCGGTGGCCGGCCGGCTGCCATCACGGGCGGCATCTTCACGGGGAAGGGACGGCTGCCCGCCCACCGCTGTCTCTACGTCGAAGTCGAGGACATCGAGGAGGTGACCGGCCGCGTCGAGGCGAAGGGGCTGCCGATCCTTCAGGGACCGTTCGAGGTAGGAACCGGGACCCGGCTGGCGTTCTTCCAGGATCCGGAAGGGCACATGATCGGGCTCCTGCAGCGGGCGAAGAAGCAGGCGGACTAGGAACGCACTCGCTTCTCGTAGCGCCAGACCTCGAGCGGGAAGGCGGCTGCGACTCCCGTCCCGCGTGCGTCGGACGAGACGTAGAGCTGGTAGATCTCGGCGTCCTTCGTGAAGCAGAAGCCGAGGGGATGGCCGGGTGACCCCGCGACGCGGACGTCGGATATCCCGTCCCGAAGGCGTTCCCGAAAGCTCTCCAGCGTTCGGTGTCGGGCGAGTTCCGGCGGGAGGATCGCGGCATGCGCGTCCTGCCAGCCGCGATGCCAGATGGTGGCGAGCTCGTCGACCTCGGAGTCGAGCGGGGGGCGTACGGTCATGGTCTCCTCGTGGCCGACCTGGTTCGGATCGGTGCGCGGTCCCGGCGGGTTCACTCCGCGGGTTCATTCTCTCCGAGGACCCAAGTCGGGACTGACCTCGAATCTCGCGGGGATACTGACTTGGGTAGGATACGCGAGGCCCAGTCGTCGTGCTGGTTCCATCCGGAGCATTGCCACCCACTCCCTCAGGCACTCGAGACAGTCAGGTCCTGCTTCGGGTCCGAACGTCGCAACCGCGACTGATCCTTCCCGTGACCCGCCGATTGCGTCTTCGTGGGACACTCCGCGTCCCCAGAAGACGGGATCCAGGAGCGTCCCCTCCTTGGACACGACGACGTCGATCTGGAGAGTCTCTCCGGAACAGTCACAAACGAACGGGCGCCAGTCGAGGGGCGCGATCGATGTCCGGCCGCCGTCCGCGTAGAACACGTGGGGATCCAGTTCCGGGGCCGGGAGGCAGGCCGCACTCAGGACGCCTGGGATCTCTTCGGTTCGTTTGGCCACGTCGTCGAACCACTCCGGCGGATGTCCCGAAGCGTCGAACGTCACCGCGAGCATCCGGCTGGTCGCGGTGACGTACGCGGACTCGCCGAACTCGGCCACGATTCGGGAGAGCGCTTCGAGTTCGTCCGGCCACGAGATGTCGCTCGGGCAGCCGCGGAACGGTGCGGGGAACCCGAGGTCGTGGCGCACTCCAACGACGAGAGATGCGTTGTCGTCGTCCGGTCGCTCCGGACAAACGACGATGAGTGAGGCGAGGAGCAGCGTCATGCCGATCATCCGAGACCGCCTTCTGTGATGCCGTGACCTGCTCGCGCCGAGTGACTCACTCGATCCGAACCGGCATGATGAACGAGACTGGGACCGGGCCGTTGGATCGGTGAGCCGGCTGCCAGTGTAACTTCTTCGGCGATGAAGTTCGGGAGAGGCGTCGGAGGAAGGCACGCCGCGTCCACGACTCCAGGGACCGCTCGTGCCCGTGCCGCGATCTCTTGGAACCACTCCGGCGACTTCTCCTCGCCCGAGAACTCCACGCGGACACCTCTGCGCGAGACCCATCCACGAGCCGGAGAGCCCAGGTCGGACACGATGGTGCCCAGCTCGGCAAGGTGCTCTGGCCACTCCGCGTCCTCGATGTCACTCGGGACGAGCGTGAGCGCGGCTTCGCGGCTGAGGACGACCCAGAACCCTGCTGGCCAGGAGCCGACGGGTGCGAGATGCTCGGCATTGGGGTCGGAACCGTGGCCAGAGGTCTGGGCGACGGAATGCGAGGCAACCGCTGCAATTGCGACGAGGCCGGCCAGCACCCATGCTCTCCCTACTGGCCTAGGTGCGAACTCACCGATGAATCCGTGCCCGTCTCGCATCGACATCCGTTCCCTTCTCAGGACCTCGGAATCTCACGTGCCGCCTTACCAAAGCGCGGAGTTGGAGGTGGGCGGAGCCGCGCACCGGATCCCGCATCCTCGAAGCCACCGGACTCGTCGTACGCCGCGAGGACGGCCTCCTCGATCTGCGTCCTGGCTTCCATCGTGACAGGGTGGACGACGTCTTCATACCTTCCGTCCTCCCGCGGCCTCGAGGGCCAGGCCAGGAACAGACGATCCGGGCCTTCGATGACCTTGATTCCTCGGATCACGAGAGCCCCGTCGACAACCACGTTCACGAGGGCTCGAAGGCGGGCAACGCGGATGCGGTGGACTCGGATCTCGGTCAACTCGAGCATCTTCTCATCCTCCGTTCTAGTGGCTGCAGCGGATGTCCTGCCACTGCGCTTCCTGTACCGGGGTGAGGCCAGCCTTCAGCAGCCAGTACCGGTTTCCGGTGCGTCTGTCCCCGTTCGTGACTTCGACCTCGAACACCTCGAGCGAGTGACCCGCCAGGACTTCCTCCCACCAGTCGTCCGAGTAGGGGACTGACGTCGGTTCAGGCGGCGGTGGCAGGGGCCCGTCGAGCTTCGTCCTCTGGACTCGGCGTGTCGACACGCACCACGCCGCCGGGCGTTCCGGACAGCTAGGGATCCGGTGGGCAGCCTCGATCGCGGCCATGGCGTCTTCGAGCCCTATGTGCGGTGCAATCCGGATGTACGGTCTGGGGGTCTGCGCCCACGAAACGTAAGTCACAGGTGATGCTACGGCCGGTGTCGACGGCCCGATCAACGCGACCGCTAAGCCGGAACTCGCGGCGCCGGTACTGGTGATGAGGCCCGCCGCGATCGCGCGGAGACAGGGGAGTGGGGTTCGTCCGGTCAGTCGGCGCAAGCTCCACCTCGCATCGTGGCTGCTCCCCGGTGCCGACGCCATCTTACACAGACTGGGTGTCCGGGAGGAGTCTCGAGTCCTGACCGGCTCTACGGCCGAGGCAGCTTCTCCAACCACCCCTTCGGCCGGAACGTCTCGATCAGCACCGCCGCGAAGAGCGCGAGGTTCCACCAGAGCGAGAACCGGATCGCCCAGAGCTCTGCGACGAAGAACGGTCGGTGGAGGTGTTCGTTCATGACGCCGCTCTGTCCACCCGCCATGAGGAATGCGAGCCGGGGCACCTCCTGCTTGGACAGGTCCACGTCGTGGAGAACGAGGTTGAGAAAGCAGCCGACGGTCGCGGCGAGGAACATCCCACGGATCCAGCGTTGCCTGGGTCCGGGAAGGGCCGTGAGTGGGGCGAGGAGGGGCACCACGATGAACATGTGGTTCTCGTGCATGTGCGTCGAGATCATGAAGAATCCGAATCCGACGACGAACGCGAGGCCGAGCATCTGCGGGTGCGTGATTCCGCCTTCGGAGTTGGGTTTGGGGAGGAGGGACGCAACGGTCCACCCACGTCCATGGAGATGGTGCCCGACGAGGAGCACGCCGAGGTAGAAGACTCCGAAGATCGCCAGCGCGACGTGGGTCGCGGTGAACGGCCCGAGCCAGGGCACCTCCGAGTTCTGCCATCCGCCGATCGCCCACCAGAGGTTGTGCGCATTGGTCGACGTGTAGGACATCGCGCCGACGTCTCCCACCACGCGGGCGATCGTCTCGTCCATCCGGCCCGTCGCGATGTAGGGCGCGAATACGAGGAGCGCGGTGGCGATCGCGGCGAGTCCGCCGAGGAAGGTCGAGCGGAACCCGTGCCGCACGAGACTGATGACGCCGAGGAGCGGGAAGAACGGGGCTCCGAGTGGCTTCATCAGCGTGGCGAGCGTGAGGAGCACCCAGGAGGGCCAGGCGGACCGTCCCCAACCGAGCCAGAGAAACGCGGCCAGGGTGAGTGCGCTGTGAATCGCGTCCGGCTGTCCCCAGTACGCGCTGTCGAAGAGCACGACGGGATTGAGGAGATAGAACCAGGGGAGGAGCCGCGTCCAGCGGTCTCCCTGTCCATCGATCACGGCTCGCCTTCGTACCCAGAGCGCGAGAAGCCCCGCGATGAGGAGGTCGAAGAGGATGCACGGCAGCTTGACGAGGACGGTCAAGGTGGGGGAGTCGAGCAGCTTGTTCTCGTCGAGGGCGCTCGCGGCTTCCGGAACCGCGCTCAGGTAAATCTTGCCGAGTGGATAGAGGATGTAGGCGTAGAGCGGTGGGTAGTCCATCCCGGACTGCTGCGAGTAGATCTCCTCGACTCCATCGCGGGCGGCATAGAGTGCCCAGTTCTTGTAGAGCTTGACGTCGTAGACGTACCCCGGCTGGGTGGCGAGCACCCAGCGGAGGAGGAGATAGAGGACCAGGGCGATGACCGTGTTCTTCCGCATCGGCGGATCATAGCGGATGAGCCCCGGCCGTCGACCCACCCGCAGGGCGTCGACCCGCGAGCCAGGCGGTTTTTCTCCCGGAACCGGGGGCTGCTCAGGTAGCCGCCAGGAACGGGAACTACGTTTCTCGTGCTGCCGGACGAGGATGCGCGCCGATGAGATGGCATCGCAAGATGTTCACACGTCTGAACTTATGGCGAATTCGCGTTTCTCTCGAAACAAACTCTTTACTTAGTGTTGTCCTGACACGATACTAAGTGTGTTGACAACACTAAGGAGGCGAGATGCACAGCTACGAGTTTCCGAGGCCGGCACTGACCGTCGACGTCGTGGTCTTCGCCCTCGACGACGAAGAGCTGAAGGTTCTCCTCATCCAGCGGTCCCTTCCACCATTCGAGAACTCCTGGGCCCTTCCCGGCGGGTTCGTGCAGATGAACGAGGACCTGGAGGAAGCGGCGCGGCGTGAGCTGGAGGAGGAGACGGGGCTTCGCGGTGCCTTTCTCGAGCAGCTCTACACCTTCGGCGCGCCCGGACGGGATCCACGCGATCGCGTCGTCAGCGTCGCCTACTACGCCCTCGTCAACCTCTCCGGACATCCGATCCGTCCCGACACCGACGCCAAGGCGGCGGCATGGTTCGAGGTCGACGATCTTCCCCGTCTTGCATTCGATCACGAGGCGATCGTCGAAATGGCGCTGGAGCGGCTGCGGGGAAAGGTCAGGTATCAGCCGATCGGATTCGAGCTTCTTCCGAAGCGCTTTCCTCTCCGCAGCCTCCAGCACCTCTACGAGGTGATCCTGGGCCGCGAACTCGACAAGCGGAACTTCCGGAAGAAGATCCTCGGCATGGAAGTGCTGGTCGAGCTCGACGAAGTGGAGACCGACGTCGCCCATCGTGCGGCGCGTCTCTATCGATTCGACAAGAAGGCGTATGACCGGATGTCCCGCAAGGGCTTCCTCTTCGAGATCTGAAAGGAGGACTCGACCATGATCGGCACACGAACCGTTCGATCGGGACAGCGCGTCGCCATCTGGAGCAACGATGGGAAGGTCCGATACGTGGATGGGCCGGACCGTCTCCTCCTGTGGGGACAGATCGTGCAGGACCTGCATCGTGCGACCGCCGAGACGGATCAGTACCTGAAAGTCCGCTTCCGCGATGGAACGACGCAGCACCTCCCCGGCCCGTGCGACGTCTGGCACGACCCTGTCCTCCACGACTCGATCGAGACTCACGACATGCTGCGGATCGATGCCCACGAAGCGCTCGTCATCTACCGTCCGGAGTCGGGTGGACAGGTGTCGAGGCGCGTCCTGCGCGGCCCTTCCGTCTACATGCCGCTTCCCGAGGAGTGGTTGCACGAGTTCTCATGGCATGGGGCGGACCCAAAGGATCCGAGGCGGAAGATCCCCCACGCGCTCCAGTTCAAGCGACTCCGCGTGATCCCGGATCAGACCTACATCGATGTGGAGGACGTCCGGACTGCGGACGACGCGCTCCTCATCGTGCAGCTGATGGTGTTCTTCGAACTGGTCGACGTGGAGCAGATGCTCGACCAGACCCACGACCCGATCGCGGACTTCCTCAACGCGGTGACGGCGGACATGATCTACTTCGCCGCGAGTCGTCCGTTCGAGACGTTCAAACGGGAGACGGAGAAGCTCAACGAGATCGAGTCCTACGCGAACCTCACCGCGCGGGCGAGCCGGATCGGCTACCGGGTCGCGAAGGTGGTCTACCGGGGCTACGAAGCGAGCGAAACCCTCCAGAACATGCACGACCAGGCGATCGAAGCCCGCACCGCGCTCCAGCTCCAGGCGGAAACGGAGCGGCAGGAGCAGGAGCTGGCGGACCTCCGTCTCTCGCGGGAAGCCGCCCGCTCCGAGGAGCAGAGAGCGCTCGAGCGGGCACGGGTCGAGCACGAGCAGGCGATGAAGCGCCTGGCCGGGGAGTCGGCGCGGCGGGAGCGGGAGGACGACCACAGGCTCGCAGTCGCATCCAAGAAGGAGCTCGACGGCCTCGCCCTCGTCCATACTTCCGCCCTCAACCTCGAGGAAGCGAAGTACATCCAGTCCCTCGGGGAGATGGGCGTCGACCTGACCCGCTATCTCGTGGCGCAGAGCCGGGAGCCGGACCGCCTGATCCGGGTCGAGGGGGCCGGATCGGAGGGGACCCGCCTCCACCTGCACGAGCCTCTGTCCTCGCAGAAGGAGCAGACCGCGTAGCTGGGGCTCCAAGGGGCGGATCCGTCGCCGAAGCCGTGGTGCCGGGCAGGCCGGTGCCGGGTCCGTTGCCGAAGCCGTCGTGTCGGGCAAGCCGGTGCCGGACCCCCAGGCGTCCGGGCGCGGTGGCGACGGACCTCCGGGGGCGCTAGACTTCCGAAGGCGGGAACGGGGGACCGTCGGGCGGAGTTCTAGTTGGGTGGGGACGAAGGCGGTCTCTCACCTCACCAGGGAGTAGGATGCGGACACGGTCGACCATCGTACGGGGCCTCATCTGGGCCGTCGTGGGAGTGAGCATGATTGCGCCAGTACGCGGCCAGGAAGCCGACCCGCTGCTCGAGCGGTTCGACAAGATGGTCCGCATGAATCTCGACCAACCCTATGTCGTCGACTCGGGCCGCCTCGATGCCGCCATGGGGCTCTTCGCGGATCTCCCCTTGGGCGAGCGGATCGCGTCCTGGGCGAACTGGTTCCGCGAACTCGGCCGGAGCCGCTACGTCTTCGGGCTCGACGCCCAGGGCTACGTGGCCCAGGGTCGTCTCTGCCAGGACTTCGCCACCGACTGCATCCTCTTCCTCTACCGCGTCACCGAACTCGCACGCTCGACTACGGCCGAGGAGGCCGTCCAGTTCGCGTTCGGGACTCGCTTTTACGGAGCCTCGGTGGAGCGCGCGGTCGCCGCGGACGGCAAGGTCGACTATGAAGACCCGTCCCACCTCGAGTACTCCGAGGACATGATCGCGAGCGGGATCTGGGGGCAGGACGTCACGGCCACGCTCGGAGCGGGCCTCGAGAAGTCCGGCGACATCACCTTCATTCCGACCAAGGACATCCCCTACCGCGAGCTCAGAACCGGTGACATGGTCTGGTTCGTCGGCGAGGCGAAGCGTCCGCCGGACTCGGTCGACGACGGCCGGGAGACCCGGATCCACCACGTCGGCTTCATCGACGCCCGCCAGGGCTCGGTCGACCTGATCCACGCCGCGATGAAACCGCTGCCCGGGATCTACGAAGAAGCGGGCGTCGTGCGGGTGGCGCTCAAGACGTACCTCGAACGGGTGGGCCGGTTCGAGGGGATCGTCGTGACGCGGCTCGAGGAGTTCTAGGGACCTCCTGGCCGTTCGTCCCTCCGTTCTCGTTGCCCTTTCGTACTGGTCGCCCCGCACTCCGCGGTTCCGAGCGGAGGCCAGGCCCGAGCAGAAGCTGGACTGCGTATAACCCACCGCGGTATACTCTCGACGGACCTTGAGGATGCGATATCGACCGATTGCTACAGCGCCGGCCCTGAGGAGACATGGACGCGAGTCCATCCCACGCGCGAGCAATCGGAGATTTTATGCACTCCTTCTTCTCCCTCCGCCTCCCTGTTCTCGTTTGCTGCATCGCCCTGGTCGCGAGTGCCGGATGCTCTTCCGACGAGACGACTTCGCCGCCGAGCGAACAGGCGGCCGCGTCCGGCCTGACGGTCTACTACGCCGGATCCCAACGAATCGCTGCAACGGTGATCGACGGAGAGGTCTTTGGGGCCGTGTCCGTTGGGATCGCTGATTCGGCGGCCTTCCGAGTCGAACTGAACTGGGTGGCCGGTGCGGGCGAGGATCGCACGTGGGATGCCATCCTCGACGTCTCGGCTGCGCAGCTGACGATGGTCGGACCGATCCGGATGAGATCCGCGTGAACGGAATCGATCGGGGGACGGCAGTGCTTCGCATCGGCTGCCAGGCTGTCGGTTTTGGCGCGTACGAATCGCCTCCGATCCCGGTCCACGTCTACTCCGCGGAGGTCCGTGGAATCCGTCTGACGAGCGGCACGGGCTGGATCTATGACCTAGGCGGTGACCCGGAAGCCCCGATCGATGTCCAGGCGGGCTGGAAAGAACAGCTCGTCGTGTCGCTGCTCGATGCGCAGTCGCTCGTGATCGATCCGGTACGCCTCGGTTCCGGGATCTCGATCCGTGCCACCGCGACGCCCGCAGGCGTAGTGGAAGCGACCCTCGATGTGAATGACGACTGGACGCTCCGATTGGACGCATTGGAGGCTGGGGCTACGTCGATCCGCCTGGAACTGCTGCGCGACGGCATCGTGGTCCACGAATCCGGCGAGTTGCATGTTCGCGTGCGCGATGAGATCTGGCAGGCCTGGTTCCGTCCGGAAAACGCGCCGAACGGGCAAGTGACGGGCCTGGTGGCATTCGGTGAGCAGCTCATCGTGACCGGGGACTTCAGTGCAATCGGAGCGATGCCATCGCCCGGAATCGCCGCGTGGGATGGATCCGGGTGGGTGGCGATGGCGGTGGTACCGATCGGAACACAGCGCGTCCAGGTCGACAACGGTACGTTGTACGCGACAGGGGCGGAGAGCGGTTTCTATCGCTGGGATGGCGACGGCTGGGAGTTCCTTCTCGACGCTCCCGATGGCTCAGAGGATGCGTTGATGTTCGGTGGAGACCCCGTCGCACTCGTCACGACGAGCCGCGCATATCGACTTGCGTGGCGTTGGGCCGATGACGAGTGGACCTCGATGGGCAGTACCTCGCGCACGCACTACTCGTTCTACTATCGCCTTCTCACTCCCGGACCAAGGCAACTCTGGGCGTGGGGCACACTGACGCGGCCGGGCACCTGTCCCGACGACGACTTCGTGGATGTCTACGACGGGGAGAGTTGGGAGCCCGGACATGAGCTTCCTTGCATGCCGTGTGACCTCTGCGGATCGTGGGTCGAGTTCCTTGCCGTAGTCGGGAACGACGTCGTCATGGACTGGGGCGCCGGGAGCACCTGGGGATCGGGGCGCGGCGTCACCGTTCGTCGTGATGGAGTCTGGACGGATACATTCCGAACCCCGAGTCGCCTACGTGGTGCGGGTCGACTGGGTGACGACCTCGCTCTCGCGACCAAGAACATGGTGTATCTGCTCGAGAATGGGTCGGATCTCCGGGAGATCGGCCTAACGGACCGGGACGGGATCGAGGTGGCAGCGTCGTTCCAGGGGGCGGTGTATCTAGGTGGGGCTTTTGGTGCGGTAGACGGTGTTCCCTCGACGAACATTGCCGTCGTTGTGGCTGAGGGACCGTAGTCCTACGTCTCCCTTGCCGTCTCGCAGCGCAGAACCTGCCGAGTTCGGGTCGAAGCCGGGACGTGGCCGGGCTGCTGCCTCGTCGCGAGTCCGCCGTCCGCGCGGATCTATCCGCGGACCAGTACGAGTCGGTCGATTCCCGTCCCGCTGATGAAGCATCGCTCCTTCTTCGATCCAAGAAGGTCACGGGTCCAGCCGACGCACCCGCCGTCCGAGAACTCCATCCGGCCGTGCTCGGGGTGGTCGGCGTGGATCTTGAAGCAGAAGCTCTCGTAGTAGCCGCGCCCGGTCGACCGCTCTCGGTCGATCCGGATGCGGACGCCGGGAGGGATCGTTGGCCTCCCCTGGCCGGCGGTTCCGTTGCCGGTGGCTTCGTCGCCCGTGAATCCGCGGCCGGCGGTTCCGTCTTCGGCGGTTCCACTGAGTTCCGATGCCCATGCTTCGACGCGTTGTCCGAACGCGCCCTCGTCGAGCGGTGTGAGCGAGATCTCGACCGCGCTCGGCTCCAGTCCCGTCGCCGCGAGCACGACCCCTACGTGCAGAGACAGATGGGACGCGAGCGCGTCCTCCTCGAACGCACGGTCTCCCGGATCGCGGCCCGCGGTGACGAGTCCGAGAATCCGGAAGTGCGCGAAGTGCCGCTCGTCGACTCCGGAGAACACGCGCGTGACCCGGTGGTTGGCCGCGAGCTTCACCGGAACGGAGTCGCGCGGATCGATGGCGAGTCGCTCGCGGCGCCGCCTCGCCGCTTCGAGCACGAGCACGTTCGTCGGATCGGACACCACCTCACCGCGCAGTGCGGAGACGACCTTGTTCTGGCTGACCGTGGCGGGTGCGGAGCTGGAGCCGAGCGGAGCGAGCGGCGCGAGTTCGAGCGTCTGGAATCCGGCGGCATCCAACATCGGATGTGTGATTCGCTCGACACGAGCGAAGCCCTTCGGCGGGAGTGGCGTCGGCTTCGTGAACCGGTTCGTCGTGTAGTCGCGGAGGACGTCGCTGGGCGTGAGCCGCGCGGTCTTCTGGCGGTAGACCTCCATGAGTAGCGACTGGAGGTCGGTCCCGGAAAGCGCGACGAGCTTCGCGAGGAGGTTCGGATCGTTCGCCGATTGCTGGATTCGCCGGATCACGTCGTTCACTCGTGGGTACTCCTTGCGCTCCAGAGTTGATTCGTCGTCTGCCGCAGGAAAGCTCCGATGAGAGTTGGCGCGGTCGACGGAGGGGGCGGCGTGTCCACGCGTTCTACCGGTGCCAACGGACCGACAGTTCCAACCGGTCGTCGTCTGCGCCCATTCCGTCCACGTTGCCGGCGTTGTCGATGGCGACATGGGATGCGCGGAGGGCGATGCGGATCTCTGCCGACGGCTCGTACGCGAGCGAGAGTGCCCCGCCGGCCCTCCGTTCGACGACACCGCGGAGCGACGACGGGCCAGAGTCGTTACCCGAAGAGCGAGGATCGTCAGGTGGATACCAGGGGTCGCCGATCCGTCCTTCTCCATGCCGCAGCACGATGCCTTCTCCACGCACCTGCCACTCGATGCTCGGCTGCCAGGAGACGAACGCCTGGAGACTCTCCGAGTCGGGGCCGAGCGGCCAGCCGATCGCTTCGCCCTGGTGCGACCAGTCGCTGTCTTCGTAGTACACGCTGTAGACGTAGTCGTACACCTTGGCGGCTTCGGCCCCGGCGGACCAGAGCCCGTGTGACTCGAAGACGGTTTCGGCCCCGGCGAGGAAGCCGAGCCGCGAGGGATGGCGCGAGTCCTCGGTGCCGACGTCGTCGATCAGCATCTCCGCCCAGACGAGCGTGCTCCGGATCCGCGCGGCCAGGTCGATCTGCGCGAGGACGTTGTTCCGCACGGAGAGTGCGTCGTCGTCCGCGTAGACGTCCTGCGCATGCATCCGGTCGAGGACGGAGTAGGGGACGAGGCCGAGGAGGTAGAGAGGATCGAACGGCGAGCCGGGGAAGGTGGCGCCTTCCGAGAGGCCGAGCACGAACCGGGGATGCGGGCTCCACTCGAGCCGGTGGAGTGCGACGTTCTTCTCGGCCGTGCGGCTGAGCGGGCCGCACGAGGAGGAGAATGAGAACGGTCCGAGCGCGAGTCCGTAGTGGACCTGGTCCATGGGTGGCGCGGAGCCGGAGAGGAGGAGGTCGCCGTTCCGTCCCGGTCCCCAGTCATGACGGAACCGGCCGACGCGGACGTAGTGGTCGCCGCGTGTCCAGGTCAGGTCGATCGACTCGACGAAGAGGAGGAAGTCGGTGTGGTTGACGAGCGCGTCGCCCAGGGCCTGGCCGTCCTTCACCCGCCCGGCGAACATGTCCTCGTTCAGGGAGAGGTTCGGCGTGAGGTGGAGGGAGCCGCGGACTCCGGCGCGTGGGTGATCGCCCCAGGTTGCGTCGTTCCCGCCGCGCCATGTTCCCTCGAACCAGGCGTAGGGACGAAGGCGGAGGCGGGCCGTACCGAGCGGACGGTCGATGAACGGCGTGAGTGCAGGGAAGGCGCTGATTCTGCCGCCCGGCAGTCCCTGGATCTCTTCCGCGAGCTCTCTCCCGACGCGACGGTTCGCGATCCCCGTGTCGTTGCTTGCGGAAGCGTCGCCGCCCGGGCCGCTGCCCGCGGAGCGCCCCGTGCCGGTGCCGGCGTCGCCGCCCGCGGAACGCTCCGCCCACCAACCGGCAATGCGGGAGCGCAGGAGGTCCGAGCCAGTGATGGCACGGAGTGGAACGGTTCCCTGGGCTGCGAGGATGCGGAGGTCTTCGCGTATCGGCTCGGACGGCTCCGTCCACTCCGGCCCGAGGGGCCCGGGCTCTTGTGCCCACGCTGGAATGACCAGGGGATCGATGGCGAAGGTG
Source organism: Candidatus Eiseniibacteriota bacterium (assembly GCA_041390305.1). Classification (GTDB taxonomy): domain Bacteria; phylum Eisenbacteria; class RBG-16-71-46; order CAIMUX01; family CAIMUX01; genus JACKCR01. The sequence continues at coordinate 55,280 of JAWKQE010000022.1, read as the reverse complement.
ATGGCGGTTGCCATCGCGATGACGAACACGGACACGGATACGGATACGAACCCGGAGCCCAACAGGGACCCGGACACGATCCCGAGCGCTGTTCCGCACGGGGTTCCGCACGCCTGAGTTCGGTCCCTGGATGTGTGAGTGCGACGCGACATGGCGCCGCGAACGCTATCACAAGTCGGTCGGGCCGTGGCGCCGGCTCAGCGACGACGTGCTAGCTGGGCGACGTGGCGCTGGCGGGACGTGGCGGTGTCTCGTCCCCGGAGCTGGACCCGATCGTGGCGTCGCCGGAGTCCGCGCGCTCTCCGAGCTCCTTGCGCTCGGTGGGACGGGCCGGCTTCTCCTTGCGGTCGAGGCGGGTCGTGCTCTTCTCCGCCCGCTCCGTGTCGGCGTCGGCCTTCTCCCCCCGGTCGTCGGCCGCGATGAGGAACTGGGCGAGGACGCCCTTGAGCTCGTTCGGGTCGACGTTGCGGATGAGGCGGCCGTTCTCGGCGATCGAGATCTGTCGCGTCTCCTCCGACACCGCGATCGCGAGCGCATCGGTCTCTTCGGAGATGCCGAGGATCGCGCGGTGACGCGTCCCGTAGGAGCGGTCCAGCGTGGTGGACGTGCTGAGGGGCAGAATGCATCCGGCCGCGACGATCTGGTTCCCGCGGACGATGATCGCGCCGTCGTGGAGTGGGGACGGCGGCGTGAAGACGGTTTCGATGAGTTCAGCGGTGAGGTTCGACTCGAGGAGGGTGCCGGTCTCGATGTAGCCACGGAGCTGGGAGTTCCGCTCCATGAAGCGACGATCGCGCCGAGGCCGCGCTTCCGGAGGTTCTGCACTGCGTCCTCGATCTCGCCGAGGTGCGAGGCTTCCTGCAGCAGACACGCGCTTGAACAGCTTGCTGTTTCCCATCATGGAGAGGCCGCGCCGGAGCTCGGGCTGGAAGATGATGAGGAACGCAACCACCCAGACGGTCCGGAGGAGGCGAGGCCACTGCACCATCGAGAGGTGGAACACGTCCGCGAGCAGGGAGAGCAGGATGATGGCCATGAGGCCGAGGAACATTTGGAGGGCGCGCGTGCCGCGGACGAGCAGGAACAGGTGATAGATGAGGAACGTGACGATCACGAAGTCGATGATCAGGTTGAAGATCCAACCCATCTCCGTGAACTTCATCGTGCCTCCCTGGATCCGCCCTGCCGGCCGCGACGCGACCAACGAACGGTTCCTGCAATGGCCTCTAGGATCCCGCCGAGATCATAAGGGACCCAACTGCTGACGGAAACCGGCTCGCGTGAGACTCCCTACCTTACGAATCGGCCGTCTGGCGGTTCCTCATCACCCGAAGCATCTCGTCGGCCACCCGAACGGCTTCCACGGTGGCGCCGACGTCGTGAACCCGCACGAAATGGGCCCCGGCCAGGACCGCTCCGACGTGTGCACTCACCGAGCCCGCGCCCCGAAGCTCCGGAGGAGTCGAGAATCCGCCCGAGGAACGACTTCCGTGAGGCCCCGATGAGCACCGGCCGGTCGAGCTTCGCCAGGGCCGGGACCGCGCCGAGGAGTTCCAGGTTCTGGTCCAGGTCCTTGCCGAATCCGATGCCCGGATCGACGACGATCTGATCCGACGTCACGCCGCGGGACCTCGCGTTCGATCGATGCCGAGAGCGCGCCCGGATTTCGCCCAGAAGGTCGCCATAGTGGGTGTCCTGCTGCATGGTGCGCGGATTCCCGCGCATGTGCATGAGGAAGAGGACGGCGCGGGCCTCCCGCCAGGTCGGCGATGCCGGGGTCGAAGCGGAGCCCGCTCACGTCGTTGATCGCCGCGGCGCCGCGTCGAGCGCCCGCCGCGCGACTTCCGCCTTGGTCGTATCGACCGAGATGGGGAGGGGAAGCCTGACGCCGGGCGGCTTCCAGGACTCCTCCGACGGGGCCATTCCGTCTCCACGTCCACCTCGGGGCGCCGGGGCGGGTGCTCTCGCCTCCCAGGTCGACCCAGTCGGCTCCCTGCCGCCATACGTCCTCGAGGCGGTGGAGGGCGGCGTCCAGGGTGTCGATGCTGCCTCCATCGGAGAAGGAGTCCGGGGTGACGTTCAGGATCGCCATGACCTGCGTCTTGTCGCCGAGGGCGAGTTCGTGCCCCGCACTTCGAGGCGGTATCGGGGCCGGGGCGCGAAGGCGAACTCCTGCATCCATGCCTCCTCAAGAGGAAGGCCGCCCCTTGCGGGACGGCCCCTCGATTCTCGAACCAGTGTTTCTCCGGCTACGCTCCCGGACGGCCCCGGGAGCAGGTCCGGCCAGGATCAGCGGACGGGGCTCTGGGGTCTCCACCGGAGACGGAGGTGGCGTCTCGGTCGGCCCTCCTCGGCGGGATCGGGTCGAGCGGTTCGCCGTCCAGCACCGCTCCGATCTCCTTCCGGTCGAGCAACTCCCGGTCGAGGAGGGCCAGAGCGAGGGCGTGGAGCTTGTCGAGATGCTCGTTGAGGATCGTGACCGCGCGGTCGTACGCGTCGTTCACGAGCCCGAGATCTCGGTGTCGATCAGCTCCGCGGTCCGTTCACTGTAGTCCTTGTGCTGCTGGATCTCGCGGCCGAGGAAGATGGCGTCGTTCTGGTTGCTGTAGTTGAGCGGGCCGAGCTTGTCGCTCATGCCCCACTCCGTGACCATCTTCCGCGCGATCTCGGTCACCTTCTGGATGTCGCTCGAAGCGCCCGTCGTGAGGTGTCCGAAGATGATCTGCTCCGCGGCGCGGCCACCCATGGCGTGGGCCATGGTGTCGAGCATGTAGCTCGGGACCGGGTGTGGTGGTCCTCCTCGGGGAGGTAGTGCGTCACACCGAGGGCCCGGCCGCGCGGGATGATCGTCACTTTGTGCACCGGGTCGGCATGGGGGAGCATCCACGCGACGAGTGCATGCCCGGCCTCGTGGTAGGCGGTCGTCTTCTTCTCCCTCCTCGGAGAGGAGCATCGACTCCGCTCGGCTCCCATCATCACCTTGTCCTTGGCTTCCTCGAAGTCGCGCATGTTGATCTTCTTCTTGTTCTTGCGCGCTGCGGAGGGCGGCCTCGTTGACGAGGTTCGCGAGCTCGGCTCCGGCCAGGCCAGGCGTACCCTTGGCCAGGACGGAAGATCGACGTCGTCACCCAAAGGCTTCCCGCGGGTGTGGACCTTGAGGATGCCGAGACGTCCCCGCTGATCCGGGCGGTCGACCACGATCTGACGGCCGAACCGGCCCGGGCGGAGGGAGCGCCGGATCCAGGACGTCCGGACGGTTCGTTGCCGCGATGAGGATCACGCCCTCGTTCGACTCGAATCCGTCCATCTCGACGAGGAGCTGGTTCAGCGTCTGCTCGCGCTCGTCGTGCCCGCCACCGAGGCCTGCGCCACGGTGCCGACCGACAGTCGATCGTCGATGAAGATGATGCACGGAGCGTTCTTCTTGCCCTGCTCGAAGAGGTCACGGACACGAGGCACCGACTCCGACGAACATCTCGACGAAGTCCGAACCGCTCATGCTGAAGAAGGGACACCGGCCTCGCCCGCGACGGCCTTGGCGAGGGCGTCTTTCCGTCCCTGGAGGGCCGAGAAGGAGCGCACCCTTCGGGATCCGACCGCCGAGCATCTGGAACTTCTTCGGGTCCCTCAGGAACTCGATGATCTCCTGGAGCTCTTCTTTGGCCTCGTCCGCACCCGCGACGTCACGGAAGGTGACCTTGACCGAGTTCTCGTTGAGGATCTTCGCCTTCGACTTCCCGAACTTCAGCGCCGCGGATCCCCCCGCCTGCATCTGGCGGATGAAGAAGATCCAGAGGAGGAAGATCGCGAGGAGCGGAATCCACCACGAGAAGAAGATGTTGAACCAGGGCGTGCTCTCTTCCCGTCCGCTCACGACGACGTCCGGATACTCCGCGCGGATCTTGTCCGCGAGGTCCGGAAGCTCGCCCGGGAGCAGGACCCGGAACTGCTTGATCGCACCACGCCCGGGGTTGGAGTCGAGCTGCACTTCCTTCAGGAATTCGCCCCGGATGTCCTCCCGGCCGATGGTCAGCTCGGAGACGTTCTTGGCGTCGAGCTGGTTCCAGAATTCGGAGTAGCTCACCTCCCGGTCGTTCGTGCGGCCCTGGGAGACATAGCTGAGTACGAAGATGACTACGAGAACGAGCAGCAGCCAGAAGGTGAAGGCACGGAACTGTCGTCCCGGGAACTGCCCCATCGACCGCTTCGGTCCATCGGAGTCGTCGTCGTTTCTGTCGGATCCGCTCGGATCCGAGCGGAAGAGGCGATCCATCCTGATCATCTACAGTCCTCGCTTAGGGGACCCTTGGCATTCCCTCGACTGTGAGAGCACCAATGAACGGGAGGTTACGGTAGTGCTCCTCGAAGTCGAGTCCGTATCCCACTACGAACTCTTTATCGATCCGGAAGCCCGTGTCGTTCAGTGGAACAGAACGCTGGGCATCCACCGGCTCGATCAAAGCATAGTAATCGATCGACTTAGGCTCGTGGAGGCGAAGGAACCGGTCGACGTACTGGATCTTCGTTCCCCGGGCGCGCACGCCCTCCACGAGCACCACGGCTCGACCCCGGATGTCCGTACCCAGATCGTGCACCACCCGGAGCGCGGTCGGGTCCTTTCGGGTCGGGTCGTAACGTGAAACCTTCAGGAAATCGACCTGGTGTTCGCCGGCATAGGCGCGCACCAGGTCACTCAAGAACACCACCCCACCGGTGAGGAGACCGATGAAGATCGGTACTTCACCCTCGAATCGGCTCCTCATTACGACACCCATGTCGTTTACCCGTTCACGGACTTGCTGTTCCGTCACGAGCACGCGGACGTTGGTCGTGCCGAGTCGGAGTTCGTCCCCGACGGAGAACTGGCGGTCGATCAGCGGAGGGTCCTCTCTATGTCACGTGAGGCGAGGGCGAGGCCCGGTTCGATTCTGGCCGGTCGTGACTACCAGCCGAACCTCCCGCGCATTCACGAATGCCCGAACCCCGGAGGGAAGGTCGAACTGCCGGGGCACGGAGTCGCCGAGAGCCTTCTCGAGCGCTCGAAGGTGAGCCTGACCGAGCTGTGCCGGGCCCTTGCTCACTGCCCGAAACGCCCACTGGAGAATACCTTCCACCAGATCGGGATCATAGTTCGCCAGCTTGGGACGATCAAGACGGATCGACCCTGGCTCCTTGTCCGGATCGATCGTCCGCCACGCCTCCCGGAGTTCTCCTTCGAACCTCACGACCTGGGAGCGGAGGGCGTCTGCCATCCGGAGGAGCGACTTTCCGGTGCCCGGCCGGATCTCCGCCTCGATCAGAGGCAAGAGCTGATGCCGGATGCGGTTACGAAGGAAGCTCAGGTCCTGGTTCGAGGAGTCTTCCCGCCAGGGAGTCCTCGCCGCTCGAGGTAGGCCCGGAGTTCGTCCCGGCCCACCTCGAGAAGCGGTCGGACCCAGGGCCCACGTCGGGGGCATTCCGATGAGTCCGCGGATCCCGGTGCCCCGCAGCAACTGCAGGAGGATCGTCTCCACCTGGTCGTCCCGATTGTGGCCGAGGAGCACTGTGCCGGCGCCGATACGGGCCGCGAGCCGCTGGCAGGCCCGCCTCCGGATCCGCCGGGCGGTTGCTTCCCGGGACCCAAGGCGGCTCCGTTCCCATGCCTCGGGACGGATCCGGTAGCCGGTTCCGCGGACTCCGAACCTCTTCGCGAGGGACCGGACGAATCGGGCGTCGTCGCCTGACTCCGGACGCCAGCCGTGGTCCACGTGGACGACGTGGAGCCGCCACCCGCGGCCCCGGGCCTCCCGGGCGGTGAGGTCGAGGAGGGCAACGGAGTCCGCGCCCCCCGAGACGGAGACCACGAGGGGGGCGCCGTCCTCGATCTTCGCAAGGCGGATTCCGTGACGGAAACGGGCCCGGATCGACACGTCTGCCTTCGTCCAGTTCATGGGAAGCTCGTGTCCGGGAGGGGGAGAAGAGATGTGCCGGCGGGTGGAATTGAACCACCGACCTTAGGGTTATGAATCCTACGCTCTTACCAACTGAGCTACGCCGGCTCTCGCGCAACGAGGTTAGGGATCATGGACTCCGGGTGGCCGGACTGTCAAGAGGCGGCCCGACCGTTGCGGCTCGCCTTGACCCCCTGCTAACGCGCTCCCTATACTGCCGCCCTACGGTGGCCGGAAGCCATCTCCGGTTCGGTTCCGCTCCTCCGAGAGCAGCGGACGGGTCGCCAGGGCCCGCGCGTCCGGAATCGGATCAGGGCAACGGCTGCTTCCAAGACCGCCGCGACCGGGGTGCGGGGTCGGCGGACGCCGAGGAGGATGAATGACGTTCAACAGGGTGCGGTGGATGGGCCGGGTGGTGTTGTTTGGCCTCCTTGCACTCCTCACGGTGACCTCGGTGGGTGCGCAGTCCCGACCTTCCGACATCTTCGTGAGCGAAGCGGCGGGCGACGAGGACGACGTCTTCGAATCCCTGCAGGGGTTCACGGGGTATGGAGCCGCGCTCGGCACGATCCGCTTCTACGGGAGCGATGCGGTCGACGGCGCGAAGACCCGGTTCCTGCTCCAGGGCAACTACCGCTACCGCTTCAACGAAGACTGGATCGGCACCGGCGACTTCGGGTTCGGCTGGAACTCATTCGAAGCGCGGGGCGACACGGTGCTCACGGTCAACTTCGGTACGCTCAGCGTCCTGCGTCAAATCAGTGGCTTCCAGGGGTTCGACTGGCGGGCCGGCGGTGGACTCGGCTTCTATCGCTGGAACTACAAGTTCAACGGCCACACTCTGAGAGATCGCGGTTCGCAGCAGTTCTATCGCGGCTTCGAGCCGGGCGTCGTGCTCACGGTCGAGGCGGAGAAGCGGATCACGGACCACATCACGCTGAGTGGGTCCGCGCAGAACCACTACATCTTCTCGGGCGACGACAAGTTCGACTTCCTCTTCGACCAGAACCTGAAAGCGTACGCCTTCCGGCTCGGGGTCCATTTCCACTTCTCCCCGTACGAAGGGATTCTCTGGGAACAGGAGGAAGACCAGGGGCTCACCCTGGACTCTGGGCAGTCAGGGTCCTAAAGCCCCAAGGTGAGTTTGGAACGGCCGGGTGTGAATCCGGCCGTTCGTGTATCTGCTGAGGACATTGGAACCGACCGGGCGGCGGCGTGGCCGCCGTCCGTCTATGGAGGCTCGATGATGGAGGACAGGATCCGGCAGATGGCGCTCACGTTCGACGACGTACTGCTGGTACCCGCACGTTCCGAAGTCGTCCCGGCGGAAGTGGACGTCAGCGTCGAGCTGACACCGAAGCTCCGCCTCAACATCCCGCTCCTCTCGGCTGCGATGGATACGGTGACCGAGGGACGGTTCGCGATCGCGCTCGCCCGCAGTGGCGGGATCGGCGTCATCCACAAGAACCTGCCGATCGATCGACAGGTCGACGAAGTGGACAAGGTGAAGCGTTCGGAGAGCGGGATGATCACGGACCCGGTCACGCTGCCGCCCGACCTGCCGGTCGGCCGCGCGCTCGAAGTGATGGCCCGCTACCGCGTCTCCGGCGTTCCGATCACGCAGGATGGACGACTCGTCGGAATCCTGACGAACCGTGACCTCCGCTTCATCGAGGATCCCTCGCTCCTCATCCGCGACATCATGACGAGCGACCGACTCGTGACCGCTCCGCTCGGGACGACGCTCGAGGATGCGAAGTCGATCCTGCACAAGAACCGGATCGAGAAGTTGCCGGTGGTCGACGAGAAGGGCCGGCTGCGCGGACTCATCACGGTGAAGGACATCCTCAAGAAGGCGAAGTACCCGAACGCGTGCGTCGACTCGCACGGACGCCTCCGGGTCGGCGCCGCCCTCGGGATCGGTGACGACGTCATGGAGCGCGCGGCCGAGCTCGTGCGAAAGGGATGTGATCTCCTCGTCCTCGACAGCGCGCACGGGCACTCGACCAAGGTGATGGACGTCCTCTCGAACCTCCGCTCGGCGTTCCCCGATACGGACATCTCCTGTGGCAACGTGGCCACGACCGAAGCGACCGAAGAGCTCTGCAAGCGTGGCGCGTCGGTGATCAAGGTCGGCATGGGGCCGGGCGCGATCTGCACGACGCGCGTGGTCGCCGGGATCGGCGTGCCACAGGTGACGGCCGTTATGGACTGCGCGGCGGCCGCCGACCGCTATGGAGTTCGGGTCGTCGCGGACGGCGGAATCAAGTACTCGGGCGACATCCCGAAAGCGATCGCGGCCGGCTCCAGCGCCGTCATGATCGGTAGCCTCTTCGCCGGAACGGAAGAGAGCCCGGGCGAGACCGTGCTCTATCAGGGACGCGCCTACAAGCTCTACCGCGGCATGGGCTCCATCGACGCGATGCGCGCCGGGAGCAGCGATCGCTACTTCCAGGGTGACGAGGACGGACCGGTCAACGAGAACAAGCTGGTAGCGGAAGGGATCGAGGGCCGCGTGCCGTACAAGGGCAACCTCTCCGCCGTCGTCTTCCAGCTCATCGGCGGGCTCCGGGCCGGAATGGGCTACTGCGGAGTGCGGACGATCGAAGACCTCCGGACCAAGACGCAGTTCGTCCAGATCACGAGCGCGGGGCTCAGGGAGAGCCATCCGCACGACGTGACGATCACGAAGGAAGCTCCGAACTACAAGGAGCAGTAGCGAGGAACCGTAGCGGCCAGCAAGTCGCGCCGGCAGTGGCTCGGGGGAAAGGCCGCTTCCGTCCGCCGGAGTGGGCTGGGATGCGCAGGCCGCCGCTAGGCGGCCTTGCTCACTTCCTGGACGTCGAGAGAGTGACGCTCGACGCGACGCAGCACGCTCTGCAGACTCCGCTGCTGGTCGACGTAGTTCTGCACGTCCGAAGCGAAGGACTCGAGACGCACGCGGGTCTCTTCCACGCGGCTTCCCAAGGTCTCGAAGATCGTGACGAAGGAGCGCGCTGCTTCTTCCCGTGCCGCTTCGACCTTGCCCGTCAGAGGGATGAGTTCCAGGGTGCGGACGTGCTTGGCGATCTCCTCGGTCTCGGCGTCGAGCGTCTTCAGCTCGCGCTCGAGCAGACGGAGCGTCTCCGGGAGCGCCTTCGTGCTCCGGAGGAACGTCTTCAGCAGGATTGCGCAGCTCTTCTCCGTCGCGTTCGTGGGACGATCGAGGCTGAGGTGAGTCCGCTCGTCGTCGGCTTCGGCCGCGACCTCGAGGAGGAACTCCCGCACGACGTCGACCTCGAGCTTCCCGGCGATGATGCTGGAGATGGCGTGACGCAGCGGCCTCCCGAGTGACTTCGCCTGCTCGTCGAACCGTCCCATGCTCTCCGACGCCTCTGCCGACGTCCGTCCGATCCACTCCGCGACGACGCCGAGTGCCTCACCACTTCCGCTGAGCTGAGACGATTGGATCTGCGCGTTGAGCGCCATCATCCGGATGTCGTGGGCCCAGGCCCGGATGAACTGGGACTCGGTTCCCAACCGTCCGCCGAGTGAGGAGAGCCCTTCGATGTCGGTGAAGAGTTCCTTGAGTCCGCTCCGGAGGGACTCGCAGCGCGCGAAGAGGCCGGAGAGGCTCGACGGCGGATCCTCGATCCTGCCCGTGAATCCGTTTCCGGCGCGCTCCAGTTTGACCAAGGCCGCCTCGCGGCTCGTCATCTCCGCGCGGAGGGCCGTCCACATGAAGTCTTCGTACTCGGCGAAGCCGAGCCCGGCGAGCGTCTCCTGCAGGAACGACAGACCGGCCTCGATCGACTCCTTCCGCTTTCCGGTGCGCTTCTCCACCGCCTGCTCGTGGGCGAGGAGTCGGGCGTAGACCGCGGGGATCGACTCGAAGACGGCGCTGGTGGGCTTGAGGCGAACCGAGAGGTAGCCGTCGTCGACCGGGAGCACGAGGGCCATGACCCAGTAGTAGCCACCGTCCTTCGCCATGTTCTTCACGTAGGCCGCGACCGGCTCGCCGGCCTGGATCTTCCGCCAGAGGAGCTCGAACACGGCGCGAGGCATGTCCGGGTGGCGGATGATGTTGTGCGGCTCCCCGATCAACTCGGAAAGGGTGTAGCCGGCGATCCGCGCGAACGTCGCGTTGCCGGCCTCGATGTGTCCCTTGAGATCGGTGGTGGAGAAGAACAGCTCCTCGACGCGGAACTCGCGCTCCGAGTCGCGGGGTGTGGGACGGGGATGGGACATTCCTGACTCCCGAGTCGTGTTTGCAACGACTTGGCCAAATGGTCGTCGAGTGCCCGGCGGGCCTCTTCCTGGTTGGGATCGGCAGAAATGGGGGGCGATCTTTAGCGTCGGGAAGGCACGAGAACGGCCGAGCCCGACGGGGCCCGGCCGATCCGGCAGGATTCACTGATCCCCAAGGGATCAGCGGAGATAGATCGACTTCACTCCGCCCCAGCTCTCGTTCTCGATCGGAGTCGGGCCGCAGGGAGTCACACAGGACCAGATCATGTAGTCGTTCCCGCCCGACGCGTTCACAGGAGCGCATTCGGCGGCGGACCAGTAGGAACGACCATCAGGAGCCGCCAGGTCTTCACCGACGACGCCGAAGCAGCCGACCCGCGGACAGACCATGACGACATAGTCGCTACCGGCGGGAACGCAGATCGGTGTCTCGAACGCCACCTCCCAGGTTCCGCCGTCGTTCACTGCGATCGAAGCGGTCGTGGAGTTGGAGGGATTCCCCATCTCGCTGACCGTGACGTCGACGGTGCCGGGCAGAACCCAGAAGTCGGAGAACCAACTGGCGCTCTGGACTTCGTAGTCACCGCCACTCGGTGGTGTGAACACGACGCCCAAGAACTGGTGCAGATTGCCGCTGTAGTAGCCCAGAGTCGGACCGGATCCGGGTGTGTCATCGCTGCCGTCGTCATAGCGAAGCAGCGTGTCACACGGAACGTTCCCCTCTCCGGACGGAACAGCAGGGTTCACCCCATCGGGAATCGTCGTGCGCTCCTCGGCCAAGGCAGTCACCGTGGAGCCTGCCGTGAAGAGAAGCGCCGACAGGATGAGTACGGTTTTCTTCATGAATCCTCCGGTTGCCGCAAGCGGTAGGTGCCAAAGATTCATGCACAGCCAAGATGTAAGCGAGGGAGTCGCTCTCTTCCGTTCGAGACGTCGACCCGTGGATTGCGGCGGACCTGAGACGACGCCATCCGGGAAGTGAGCGACAGGATTATGGCGCAAATGCACCATTCGAAACACCGACTGATCGATCGTTCCGCGAGGCTTCCGTGAGGAATCGAGCAGGGAGGCGAAGTCGGTCGGCGTTTGGCGACCCGCGTCGGGGATGCCGACCCGGCGTTCCGCCAAACGTCTGCGTGTCGCTCCAAATCACAGATCGTGCGGGGGTTGGACGGGAGAACCGTCCCGGGTCCGTGTGCGGGCTTCTTCGGAGTTGTGGGATCGCCGGCGCGGGAGGAGTATGGGGCACATGAATCTAGGGCAGGGTATCGAAGCCTGGAAGACCGGCTCCAGCGATGCGGAGACTCTACTCTCGCTCGCCACCGGACTGACCGCCGATTGGGAACCGGGACGCGCGGACGTGACGGCTGCGTCACGGAGTGAATGGACCGCGTGGCTCGAGGCGACCTCTCGTCCGACGTTTCTCACCGCGCTCGGCGAAGAGCAGCGGGCCGAGTGGGCAACGACCGTCCTCGGCGTGATCGAGCGGATCGACTACACCCTCGAAGACATGCTCCGCACACGCGTGGAGGAGCACCCGGCCAAGAATCTGTTCGTCGAGCGTGGCGGTGGCGAGCCGCGGACGTGGAGCTACGATCGCGTTCAGCGCCGCATTCGGCGGATGGCGTCGGCGCTTCTCCAGATCACGCCGGGCCGAACGCCGCGGGTCGCGATCATCGCGGACAACGGAGTGGAAGGCGCCTCGGCCGATCTCGCCTGCCTGCTCCACGACATCGTGGTCGCCCCACTCAGCGTGCACTTCGATGCCGACCAGCTGAGTTGGATCCTCGAGCGGATGGACATCGACGTCGTGCTCGCGGATACGGACGAGCGCGTACGCCGCGCCATGGAGATCCGTAGTCACGTGCCGCGCCCGTTCGAGGTGTTCGCGCTCGAGACCGGGCCGACGGTGGAACACGGGCGGGTCAAGCTGTTCGAGGAGATCGTGTCGGCGCAAAGCCCGGCAGAATCGGGACATGTCCTCTCGGAGCGGCGACGTCTCGAGATCGACGAGCCGTGCACGGTGATGTTCACGTCCGGCAGCACCGGTCATCCCAAGGGCGTGGTGTTCTCACGGCGGAACCTCGTCACGAAGCGGTTCATGCGATCCGCGGCGCTTCCCGAGGTGGGGGACGACGAGGTTCTCCTCTGTTACCTCCCGCTCTATCACACCTTCGGCCGCTTCCTCGAGATGCTCGGTTCGATCTACTGGCGGGGGACGTACGTCTTCGTCGGAAATCCTTCCGCCGATGCGCTCCTGGCCGCCCTTCCGGAAGTCGCGCCGACCGGACTCATCAGCATCCCTCTCCGTTGGGCGCAGATCCGCGATCGGATCCTCGAGGAGATGGACGCGGCGGGCACGGAGGAAGATCGCGAGGCCGCGTTCCGGAGAGTCGTCGGTCCGCGCCTTCGCTGGGGGCTCTCCGCGGCCGGATATCTCCATCCGAAGACGTTCCGCTTCTTCCAGGGGCGAGGCGTCGAACTCGGGAGCGGCTTCGGGATGACCGAAGCGACCGGCGGCATCACGATGAGCCCCCCCGGTGACTACGTCGAGGAAACGGTCGGCCGGCCACTCCCCGGGATCGACGTCCACCTGAGCGAAGAAGGCGAGATGTGGATCTCGGGTCCCTACGTCGCCCGTTACCTGACCCATGATGCCGACGGACTCGTGACGGATCCCGGCGTCGAGCTCGAAGGAAAGGAATGGCTCCGTACCGGAGACCTCTTCCGCGAGCTCGAGCGCCGGCACCTCACGATCGTCGACCGTCTCAAGGACATCTACAAGAACGACCGCGGCCAGACGATCGCGCCGCGTCGCGTCGAAGCGCCGCTCGAGACGGTGGCGGGCGTCAAGCGCGCCTTCCTCGTGGGGGACGGACGGTCGTGGAACGTGCTCCTCCTCGTTCCCGATCGCGAGGATCCCGTTCTCGCCGCCCTCTCCACTCCGGAGGAAGAGCGCGAGTACTTCCAGCGGATCGTCGTGGCCGCCAACCACAACCTGGCTCCGTACGAGCGCGCGATCGACTTCGCGGTCCTCGGTCGTGACTTCGACGCGGACCTTGGTGAGCTGACGCCGAAGCAGACCTACCGGCGCAAGGTGATCGAAGCGAACTTCGAAGGGACGATCGCGGAGCTCTACCGCACGTCTCGTCTCGTGCTCGAAGTGCGCGGAACCCGCGTGCGTGTTCCTGCCTGGGTGCTTCGTGACCTCGAAGTGCTCGAGCAGGATCTCGTCGCCGAGAACGACGCGCTCGTCGATCGCCGCAGGAACTTGAGGCTCCCGCTCGCGCGGGTCGGCTCGCGGGTGCGCGTCGGCAACCTCGACTACTCGATCCGTGGGGATACGGTCGATCTCGGACTCTTCGCGCGCCAGCCGGTTCTCTGGATGGGGAACCCGGCGCTCGTCGCGTTCCTGCCCTGCAAGGAAGGTTGGGACGTGCCTCATTCCCGGGTCGACGCGACCGCACTGCTCGTCGCGTCCGACGTCGGGTATGCGAAGACCGGAACGCCCGAAACCCGGCGAGAGCTGCGGGATCTGCACGCGGTTCTCTCTCGCGCACTCTTCGGCAGGGGAACCGACGCGCTGACCGCCTTGCGGGAGCTGGCCGATCAGGCCGGACGGCTCGAACAGCCTCTGCCTCGCGTGATCCGGGCGCGGTTGGTCGCGCTCTCCCGTCATCCGGACGAGGCGGTGAGGTGCGTGGCGTACGAGACGCTCCTCCTCGGAGAGTCCAGGGAACGGGACGACTCGGGATTCGCGGCGTTCCTCGAGTCCGGTCTGCCTTTCCTCAACGAGTCGAGCCTCCGCGAGATCGCGAAAGCCTCGCTCGGGCCGCGGCGTTTGGAAGCGCTCCGCCGTCGTCTCGCGCACTACCGGGGTCGGCTCGCCTGGCCGGCCGACGATGTGGTGAGGCACCAGCTCGAACACGTCTTCCGTATGCTCGCGGAGTTCGTGCGGCAGGATCCCTACTACTACGCACCGGTGCGTGTGGAGCTCGCGAGCTGGGCGCTTCTCGACGAGGATCCGCGGCTCTCGCGCTTCGCGGGAGAGCTCCTCTTCGATCTGGTGGAGTGGTTCGAAGGGCGCCTGGAGGAGCGGCACGTGTCGCTCGAGCGTGAAGACTGGGACCTGCGGGTCGTCTTCGATTCCGACATCGGCCCGGGCCTCAAGGAGCGGGTCTACCACCTGGTGGCGCGGACCTCTTTCCTCGAGCAGGCGATCATCCTCATCTTCGAGGACGAGACCTTTGCCCTCGATCAGATTGCGCGCCGCGGCCTCTGGGTCTCGCGCATCCAGATCCGCGAGACGTTCCAGCTCCTCCGGCTGAGCGTGAACACGAAAGCCGGGCTCCACTACGACGTCCTCGTCATCCTGCGGGACGACGTCGACGCGGAGGCCGTGCTCCGGACGAACTACTGGATGCTCGCGATCGGCGGGTACGCGCTCGGCTCTCGGACGCTTCCGCGTTTCGGTTGCTCGCGTCCCGAGTTCGGTGCGATCGCGCTCGAGTACGTGCGGGACCTGAACGCGGAGGAGCGGATCCGCGCGCTCGCTTCGGCGAGTCGGGTGGAAGACGTCCTCATGACCGGATCCTTCGACTGGCGGCGTCTCTACGTGGCCGGTCTCACCGCATTCTTCCGGGCCTGGGATCACAGCGGCCGCCGGATCGTTCCCGGGTTCGTCGCGCCGATCAACGTCGTCGTTCCCGAGCAGGACTTCCGCGAGGACCCGGTCATCCTGTCGCTCGCGGGATGGGACCACTACGGTGGCCCGCTCTCCCTCGTGACGCCGATGCTCGTCCACTTCATCCACAAGCTGCGCGCGCAGGTGCCCGCCGTTTCGGGCGGGATCCGGGTCGAGTGGATCTACGATGCCTGCCGCGAAGCGCTCGGGCGTGACGATGCGCTGGAGTTCCTGCGCAGTCTCTATCGCTCGGTCGACGCTCTTCCGGAGGACGCCGACGCGAAAGAACTCGCGTCGTCACTCCCGCGCTACATCGAGCACCTCGAGGCCGTACCCTGGGAGCCGATCGCGGTCGAGGCGGCGATCGAGCGGTTCGAGGCGTGGACGCGGGCGAACCCGTCCTCGACCGACGCCGCGCAGATCGATCACGTGGAGAAGCTCGCGTCTCTCTACCGGCTGGACCGTTATGGAGAGAGCGCGCGGTACCAGCTCTTCCTCGGGACGCTCTTCCAGTCGTCGTCCGCGTCCGTGCACGACGCATTCGACCGACTCATCGCGAGCCTCCAGCGCGACCCTCGGGTCTCGGCCCTGCGCCGGGTCGAACTATCGGACCTCCAGACCGAACTCGAGACCGATCGGGAACGGGAGGCGTTCCGCAGTCTCGCCTTCCCGCGTGCACTCTCCGCGAGTCGGCCCGAGGTCATCGCGTTCGGGGATGCCGCGCACCGGCGCGTCACCATGCTCACTCGGTTCCAGGATCGGGTCGGTGCTTCCTACGAAGTGCGGGATCCGGTGGAGCCGGGGGAGATCGGTCTCCTCTACCGGCTCTTCTTCCGACGTCGCTTCCCCAAGAAGGTGGGCGAGTTCGACCGTCACCTCCTCTGTCTCGACGAGAGCGGGAGGCTCGTGGCGGGCGTCTGCTATCAGATCACGAGCGAGAACGTGGCGCACATGGACGGCGTCGTGGTCGTTCCGTCTCTCGACGGACGTGGGATCGCGACCGCACTCCTCGACGACTTCTGCTCACGGCTCGCGAGCCGCGGTGTCGAGTTCGTGCAGACCGGGTTCTTCATGCGCGCGTTCTGTGAGAAGCGGAACTTCGTGCTCGATCCACAGTGGAGCGGACTCGTGAGGTTCCTCGCTTCCGAGGAGACCCCACAGGAGCCGAATCCGGTCACTCTCTGATCTTCGGGTGGAAGAGGGGATCAGCTCGCCATGAGCTGCCAGACCAAGGCCATGACGAAGAGGATCGGCATGAGTGCGATGACCGCCATGATGACGGAGACGAAGAGGTTCTTAGCGGAGGTGATTCCCGTGGTCATTGTGTCTTCCCAGTAGAACGCCCGCCTGGGTTCTTCCGTGAGCTCCCCGGCCGCGTTCACAACTCGTCATGATTCTCTTGGTGAACTCTGCCTTCGCGCTCGGCTTCCCTGCTCGGTTTCCGGGCACGAAGGCGGCAGACTAACACGTGATGTATCGACTCGGACGCGAAGACTTCGTGATTGCGGGAAGTGCGTACCGTCTACGTAGTCACCACGATAGCGGCGTCGATGACGGCGTCCGAACCGCGTTCGCTGCTCCCGTCCGCTGCTCCCGCCCGTGGCGTCCTTCCGCGACGCCCTCCGTGGAATCTTGGGCTTCGGCCTGGCGTGCGCCGTTCTAGCGTGACGTCTCCCGGGCGCTGATCCGCTCGATCCCCGCGCGGGCCTGCTTCGACGCCTCCGTGGACGGGGCGAGGAGTGCGACCGCGTGGTACTCGTCGAGCGCCTCCTGGTAGTTGCCGAGGGACTCGTGGAGGCGGGCCTGTCTGTAGCGGGTATTGGCCAGTTCCTCGACCTTCTGCTGGACGACGTCGGCCTGTTCGCTGTGTGGGTAGCTGGCGAGGAACCGGCTCCCGATCTCGAGGGAGTCGAGGTCGGCAGCGAGGAGTTCGAGATGACTCGTCGCCCAGGCGCGGACGGAGTCGGACGGGCTCGTCAGGATGAGCTTCTGACTCGTGACGAGCTCCTTGGTGTCGGGAATCGTGCGCCGGATCGCGTCGAGGGAACGTGAGATGCGTGCGTCGTCCTCCGGTTCGCTCTCCAGGGACTCTTCGAGCAGTCGGTCCAGCTCCAGCGCGGCGCGGTCGGCGCGCTTCGTCAGTCGATACTGCTCGGCGAGGCGGAAGCGGAGGTCGGTCGCGAGCGAATCCTCGGGGAAGTTGACCAGGTAGGTCTCCAGCACCCGAACGCCGGCGTTCGGGGCGAGCACCCGGGAGCGGGCTTCGCCGCGGACGTTCTTCCGGTCGAGGACGATTTCGTCGCGCGAGGTCGTAATCCGACGGATCTCCGTCTCGGGGATGCCCTGCGGAGCCGTGTGGACGGCGTCGAGCAGAGAGTCGTACTCGGCGGCGATCGGGGTGTACTCGCGGAAGACGTCCGGCTTGCGCCGCTCGAACGCGACCTGCCGCTCGAGCTTCTCCCGCGCGATCGACACTGTCTGGGGACCGGAAGGCCCGACCCGTAGCGCCGTTTCGAAGAGGAAGAGCGCGAGGTCGTCGTTCTTGATCGTCTGGGCCAGCCGCGCCATCCGCGCCTGGACCTCGGTACGGTAGCTGCGCACCTCCTGCGCCGGAGGAGGTGTCATGGAGCTACCGTCGACCGCGGCCCGCGCCTTGATGATCCGTTCCTCGAAGAGCGGGTGGGTGGTCCAGTAGCCGTACTCGCGGTTCTCGTACGTCCGCTCTTCCAGCTTCGTCATGAGCTCGATGCCGCCGCTCATGTCGAAGCCCGCGCGTCCCGCGTACTTCCGTCCGACCTGGTCCGCTTCCACCTCGAGCCCCCGGCTGTAGCCGCGGACGAGGAGTTCGCGGAAGAGGCCGCCGAAGATGGTGGTTCCCTGGAGCGCCGCCATCTTGCCCGACGAACTCATCCGGTACTGCCCGGACCACTCGTCGTAGTCGTAGCCCCCGGAGTTGGACTCCGGCGTCGCGATGACGGCTGCCACCGTGACGGCGGTCTGGAGGAGGGAGAGGAGGCTCTCCACCTTCTCGGAGCGGGCGAAGTGGCGCGACGTGACGTGGGCGATCTCGTGGCCGATCACGTGGGCGAGGGCCTGGTCGGAGAGGCCCTGATCGAGCATCCCCTTCGTGATGAAGATGAACCCGCCCGGGAGCGCGAGCGCGTTCGGGTCGTCCATGTCGAGGATGTTGAACGTGAAGAGGTACTCGGGGTGGCCCGACTGGCTCGCGATCTCGTAGCCGATCTCCGTCACCCGGCTGAGGAGCGAGTCCGTCTCGACGAGCCCGAAGTAGTAGGCGAAGGCCCGCGCGGCCTCGAGACCGACCTCGAAGTCCTTCGGCCAGGGTGGGGCGTCCGGCGTCCGTTCGACCGGAGGAGGACCCTGAGGTCGCATCTGGGAGCGTGCGGAGTCCGCCAGGCCGAGTCCGGCCAGGATGAGGAACGCAGCGAGGCCGAGGACGGTCGGGAGGCGCCGTAGGCGATGGCGCGCACGGACGTCGTTCGGCCCGCGCTTCGGGGCGCAGCACCGCCCGGTTGCGGCCGTGGACAGGTCGGTTCGGTCGGTCTTCATCACGGGGAACATACCCCGGACTGGAATTCTCGTTCGAGAGAGACAAAAAAGGGGTGGGGGGTCCTGCGGCGCCTCGCGGGACACCGACACTGGACCCCCCACAGGGTGTGTCGCTTCTTCTCGGTGTGTCTCTTCTGCCCGGTCCGGCTGGGTGGATGGGCGGCATCGCCCCGGCCGTCTCGAGATCGTGTCCAAGGCCCCGGCTCCCCTCTACCGGGGACCCCAGACCTCTCCGAGGCCAGAACCTCCTAGAGGTCCGGGACCTCGAACTTGAACTCCGGATCCAGCTCGCGGATCTCGGCGAGTACGGTGTCGATCTGCCTCCGGACCTCGTCGTCGTGGCTCTGCTTCCACTCCAAGTAGAGGTCCAGGATCTGGTCCTGCTTCTCGCGGATGACTTCCTGGCGCTGGGACTCGTTCACGACCCGCTCCAGGTGGTAGACCTCGCCGCGGCTGAGGCGCTTGAGGAGGTCCAGGTACTCGCCGCGCATGTGGGCGAGGATCCGCAGGTACTTGTCGAATCCGGTGGAGAGCTTCTCCAGGACCTCGGAGATCGCCTGATTCTGCCCGTGGATCTGCTGGCTGTAGGAGTAGGCGAACTGGTAGTAGGTCCGTCCGCGGCCGATGTGGGCCTCCTCGGACGGCCGGAGATGGGGCCGATCGGACGCCGAGTGCTGGCTCGGGACACCGTCGGAGAGGCCGAGATCCGGGTCGTCGAAGATGCCCAGGGAGACGAGGAGGAAGTCCGCGTTCGTCTTGTAGAGCATGTACTTGAGACGGGCGTCCTTCGACTCCGAAAGGCGATGGAAGACCTCGGTGTCGTACTTGGAGAGGTACGGTCGCGCCTTCTCGATGAAGTCCGGGTGGATGAACGAGTTGAGGAGGTGCGCGATGTAGACGTTCACGTCCTCGTCGTAGTAGTCCTTGTTCGAGACCAGACCCGTCTCCATCCGGCTGTAGAGCAGGCACTTCATCATGAAGAGGTAGGTCGGGCGAAGGTTGCGGTCGCTTCGCGGAAGCTCGATGTAGTGCTGACGTGCTGGCATCCGGTCTCCCTAAAGGCGGCAGGCTGAGTCGGACTCGAGTTGTGGTAGACTTTTTGTCGCCCCCGTCGGTATGCGCAAGGCGTGTGCCAGTGCCGGGTGGCCGGGTCTTGGGCATGGTTTGGGGCTGGTTTCCTCCTTAGGGTACTGGGTCTTCCGGTATCCCGAGCGTTTTCTCGAGCACGAATCTCCCCCGGAATCCTCATGCATCCTGCATGGGGCGTTCGCCGTTTGCGGCAAGACGCGAGACAGACGCCGCCCAAGGAGTTCCAAAGTCATGGCGCGGAATGACCGTGAAGGTCCGCGCGCACGGTTTCGGGGCCGAGTCATCGGTTTCATGCTCGTCCCGGTCCTCGTGCTCGGGGTTTCCTATTTCCTGCTCGTCGAGTACGTAGCGGTCGACATGGACGAACTCGCGGTCGGGTCGTCGCTCGTCGGCCTCCGGCTCGGTGGTGCCCTTCTCATCCTCCTCGCCGTCGTTCTCGCGATCGCGGCCGGCTACCTGCTCTCGGACCGGATCCTCCGGCCGATCCGGTTGCTGCGTCACTTCGCGGAGTCAGGTGAGCTCCCGAGTGGTGCGGGCCTCTTCGTCCACCACCGGGATTGGGAGATCTTCCTCCTCTACCGGCGGATCCACGCGCTCATCCAACAGAACCGATCCGGGGCCGAGGCGCTCGCCGAACTCGAGGAGCTGCGCGGTTCCTTCGACGAACTCCGCTCGAGGCTCACGAAGACCGGCCAGAACGGGGTGCTAGCGCCGGTCGGCCGGATCGAAGGGCCGTGTCTCCACGTGACGCAGCTGCTCGAGACGAATCGGTCACGACTCCTCGACTTCTTCCGCGAACTCCGAAGCCGCACGGTGGAGGTGCGCACACAGCTCGACGCGTTGGAAGCGGTCTGCCGGGTGCCTGAACCCGTCACTCCGCTCGCGAACGGGAAGACCGTTTCCGTGGCCGGGTCGGGCATGCCCTCCGCTTCGCCGTCGTCGGCCGTGCCCGCCGGATTCGTGGAAGGTGTGGGTTCGGCTGAGGACGAGGGGGCGGAGATTCCTCGCCTCCGTGAGGAACTCGAGTTGCTCGTGGTGGAACTTCGCCGGCTGGGGACGGTGATCTCCCTCGAGGCCGAGCGGGCACGCACGGGAAGCGGGGAAGTGGGACGTCTCTACGGTGAGTTCCGCGCCGCGATCGATCGGCTGGAGAACGTGGCGGCCGGATGCGAGGCGTTCGAACACGAGCCTGGGTTCGGTGACCCGCACCGGGACGATGCGCCTGCGGCGGTGCTTCGCGACGCGGCGGCCGGCGAGGGTCCGGCGGAAGAAGACATCGATGCGGCATGGCAGCGCCTCCGCGAGGATCTCGGATCTTTGGAGCGGAGGCTGGAAGAGGTGGAGGAGCGATGACTGCGGAGTGGCGGTCCGAGATGGTGGGCTGGCTGAGGGCCACGTTGGAGAATCGACGCGTGGAGCTCGAGAGCCTCTCCCGCCTGCTCGCGCAGCTGGAAGCGGCGGACGTGGAGGAATCGAGCGATGCGCCGAGCGTGGAGGAGCCATCGGCTCCCGCGGTCCCGGCGGATGCGCCGGAGTCGCGCGACGCGGAGGCTCCGTCGGTTCCCCTGGCGACTCCGGATACGAAGCCGGCGGCGCCTACTTCCGCCGCATCGGACGCGGAGTCCGGGGCACGCCCGATCGCGACGACGCCGGACGTTGCTTCGGAACCGTCTCCGGTTCGGGTGGCGGACTCGAAGGCCACGAGTGGCAAGAGGAACGGGCACCCGGTCTCCGTGCCGCACGCGAAGCTCCAGGAGCAGTCGACCGATGAACTCCTGCTCGTGCTCGGAAGTGGAAGTCAGTCGGTGGGCTTTCCGTGGGACCGGATCGACCGTGTGGCTCTGACGTCGGACGCTCCCATCCCGGTCGGCGCCGCGTCCCACTACTCGCTCGCGACGCTTCTCGGCGTCGAGGCCGGTGGAGAGGAAGGGTTTGCGATCCTGTTCGCACACGACGGCGGCACTGCGGTGATCACCTGCGAACGGATCGGAGAACTCCTGCCCGTCAGCGCGGTGGGACCGGAAGTGGAACGCGTTCTTTGGCCCGCAGAACTCGCGTGGGCCGCACCTCCCGGATGGCAGCCGATCGACGCCACGGATTCGGCCGAGGCGACGCCGGAACCGGTGGTGGAACCGACGGTCGACACGATGATGGAGACGACGGTCGTGCCGACGGTGGAGTCGACAGATGAGCCGACGGATGAGTCGGAGGCTGAATCGGAGGCGGAGTCCGCTGCGCAATCGGCGGCGGAGTCGCCCGCGGGGCCGAAGGCGGAGACGCCTGCCGAGACGGCCGCCGAGACGGACGTTTCGGTTGCGAATGCCGAGGTGCCGGACACGGAGTCGGAGGACGCTCACGGACTCGATGTGGGTGAACTGACCCAGCAGGCGGCGGACGAGCCGTTCGCGTCGGGCACGGATGGCGCCGCGCCCGAAGAAGCGTGGGAAGGGGCCGGGAGCGCGCAGGGGACGACGGAAGCCGGCGGCCCGGCCGAGGCCGCGGATGTACCCAAAGCCGACGAACGCGGTTTGGCCGCACTCGAGTGCGCCGAACTCGAGTCGCAACCGGAGCCGGGGGACGAGCCCGTCCCGGAGCCGCCTGCGGACGGAGACGAAGGCCACCGAGCCCGTGCACAGGAGCCTGTCGAACGGATCGAATGGGGCGGTCGCCGGCCTGGTGTCCTGGATTGGGGCCCTCAGGACGGGCACGGACACGACGAAACAGACGAAGGCGAGTGCGATGCGAGCGCGGCCGACGGCGCACCGAGTGTCCCGTCCGAGTCGGAGGAGGAGTTTGCCACGGCGTTGGACCTCGAAACGGCGCCAGAGCCGGAACCCGTCACGGCGTCTGAGCCCGTGGTGGCGCCAGAGCCCACCGCGTCGCCAGAGCCCGCTGTGGCGCCAGAGCCCGCTGCGGCGCTCGGGACCGCAACGGAAGAGTCCACGGCGTCTCACGCCGAAGTCGCCGCACCCGACGTGGAGAACGGATCCGTCGCGACGGAAGCCGCTTCTCTGCCCGCGCCGGAGGAGCCGGTGTGGGATGTCGAGCCGTTTGCCGCGGCCGAGTCGGAATCCCAGGAGCCGGTGCCCGTGGGAGTTCGGCGTGCTTTGGTAGCGGTGAGATACCTGCCGGCTCGGATCTCCGTCTGCCGTGTGCTTCGGCAGATGGGCTGGGAGGTGGAGGAGCTGGCCGATCTGGATCGCGCCGCGGAGCGCCTCCTTCCGCGGAAGTTCCGGGCGGTGTTTCTCGACGTGTCACAGCCGGTTCCGAGGTCGCTGCAAAACGCACTCCACCGGGAGGATCTTGCCGACATCCGCTGGGTGGGGGTCGGGTCCCGCCTGCGGATGGTTCCCGATGCGACGCCCGGGCGGTTGAGGGACGCTCCGAGGTTGTTCTTCCCGTTCGGGGAGGACGAAGCGCGCGAACTCGTCGTGTCGCTCTGACGGCTTCCGCTCCAGAAACCTCCGCGAAGGGCCGAATCCTCCTTTGGACCTGTTCGTCCCTGCATCTGCCGCTGCTCCGGAGGTTTCGTGGCCCGCGAGTCGAGTTCGTCGGAGACTCTTCTCATCGTCGACGATGACGTACGTGTCGTCGAGTTGCTCCAAATCACCCTGGGAGGCCGGGGCTACCAAGTCCTGACCGCCTACGACGGGGAGACGGCGCTCGATTCCGTGCATTCCAGAAAGCCGGACCTCGTCGTCCTCGACATCCGGCTGCCCAAGAAGAGCGGATTCGAGATCCTGCGGGCGATCCGCGAGGATCCACAGCTCGCCGACATCCCGGTCATCCTGATCTCCGCCAATGCGGCCACGGAGTCGAGGCTCCAGGGGTTCAAGCTCGGTGCGGACGATTACCTGACGAAGCCGTTCTCGCCGCGGGAGCTCATCCTCCGGATCCGGCGTGTGCTCCATCGCTCGCGCGACCGCGAGCTCCTTCGGATGCGGAACGAAGTCCTCGAGTCCGAACTCCGTCGTGGCCGGGAGACGCTCCTCCAGATGCAGGAGGAGATGTCGGAACGCGTCGCGAAGATCGGCTCTCTCATGTCCCGCGTCCTCGAGATGAACCAGGCGCCCACTCTCGAGGAGGTGCTGGAGCGGTTCGTCGTCTCGACGGTGGACGGTTTCGAGTTCCGGCGCGTCGCACTCCTGACCGAGGGGATCGACGGCGCCCACGAAGCACGTGTTTGGCGCGGAGTGCCGGAGACGGCGGTTCGGGGCCTCAGGCTCCGCAAGGACGCGCCACTCCTTCGCATGGTGCAGAACATCGCACGTCCGGTGCGGATCGAAGAGTTGGAGGACTATCCCGAGGTCCATGCCGAACTCGGGCGTCTCTCCGCGGCGGGGCTCACCCTGCTCGTTCCCGCCTACACGGGAACACAGCTCCGGGGCATTCTCGGGCTCGGCGATCGCGCCTCGACGCAACCGATCGGCCGCTACGACACCCGCATGCTCCAGATCCTCGGAAACTCGATCGCGACCGCGCTCCGCAACGCGTCCGAGAACTCCGAGACCCAGCGCACGTTCCTCGAGACGACCTCTCATCTCATCCGCAACATCGAGGATCTCTATCCGCAGATGCGCGGGCACTCCATGCGCGTGACGGAGATCGCGCTCGAGATGGGACGCCGGCTCGGTCAGACCGAGGTGGAGCTCGAGACGCTCCGGTTCGGCGCACTTCTCCACGATCTCGGTGAACTCGATCGCTACAGCGACCTCATGGAGAGCGGACGGATCCTCAGCGACGAGGAACGGCGACGTCTACGCCAGGAGTCCGCCGCGCGCGGCGACGTTCTGCTCGGTGGACAACGGCTCGGCAGAGTCGGCGACATCCTTCGCCACCATCAGGAACACTGGGACGGGAGCGGTTTCCCCGATCGGCTCCGCGGTCTGGAGATCCCACTTCCGGCGCGGATCGTCGCGATCGCGAATGCATGGGACGCACTCGTGCACGACCGTCCGCATCGCCCCGCGTTCCCGCTCGACGAAGCGAAGCAGATCATCGAGAACCGCGCGGGCGAACAGTTCGATCCCGACCTCGTGCCGGTGCTCTTCGAAGTCGTCTCGACGTTGGAAGCCGCGGAACCCACCTGCTAGGTCGAGGAGTCGTCCCCGACCCTGGGACCACGTAGACCTCGACCGTGGGATCACGTCGACCTCGACCAATGAGCCTGACCTCGACCTACGGGCTGTCGAGGCTAGTCGCGGGGCGTTTCCAGGTCGGTGCGATCGATCTGGTTGCGCACCTTGCGGCGGAGCAGGGCCCGGCCGAGGACGAGTTCGAGTTCGGCGAGATTCCCTCTCCACGTGCGTTCCCTCAGCCACTCCCAGGCCGCGTCCGTGACGATCACGCCGTCGGCACCGAGGTGCCGGAGCCAGACGTCGACGAGTTCTGGAAGATCCTCGATCCGCTGGCGGAGCGAGGGCACACGGACGAGGAGACCCTGCATCGCGCCATGGAAGGCAGGGGCGAGCCAGCCCTGCGCGATCTCGACTTCAGGATCACGCGTCAGAGTCGCGAAGAGACGCACGTCTGCTTGGATCGCGACCTGTGGCGGTGGGATGGGGCGGCCGCGCTTCGCCGGGACCTGGCCCGGCCACCGTGCGTGTTCCGCTGACGGAGCGTCCCCCGTTGATCGGGCGCTTTCCGTAGGCCGTGCGTCTCCCGCCGGTGGCGCGATCGGCGCGACCATTCCGGTGCGGAGATAGTCCGCGACCAGCACCTGCGTCGAGAAGGAGAGACGACCGACGCCGAGGAGGGCGAGGCTTCCGCCGTGGGTTCGCTCGATCCAACCGGGCCGGCGTTTCCCGGGTTCGTCGAGCCGGCCGAAGAGGAGGGATGCGCTCCGTTCGTGCGGTTGGATCTCGCAGTCGATTTCGTGGAAGGGACCGCCGGCACGTGCGCTGAGCAGGTGGATGGCCTGCGCGACGTAGCGACGACCGGAGCCGCTCGGGCCGACGAGGAGGACGGGACTGGTCGACGACTCCAGGGCTTCGAGATCCCGGCGAAGTCGGGTGACGGCGGCGGACGTGCCCGCCAGGACTCCGTTCCAGACGCGGTCCGCGACCAGGCTCCGGAGCGCTTGGATCTCGAGACGCAGACGCCGCTGGGTGAGTGCCCTCTCGATTTCGTCGAGGAGCGTGGGCTGCGTGGACTGGCTCGCGAGGTCGTCGGGAGTGCGGGCCACGACGGTCGTGCGGGGCTCCTCCATCCGCTCCAGGAGCCGGAGGATCCGCTCTTGCTCCGGTCCCGGAGCCACGATCAGGACGTCGACGGAGCTGCGCAGGAGGTCGCCCAGCCACTCGGCATGGGGATGGAGCCCGAGGACGGTGTACCCCCGCGCCTCGAGTTGCCCCGCGAGTTCCGTGCGGGCCCGTTCGTCTTCCCAGGCGATGAGGATGCGCTGCGCCATCTGGTTCCTTGGGGCATTCGCCCCAACGACTCCTTGTCGGGGGCTCAGTACAAGGAACGGCTTCGGAGGCGCTCCCGTTTAGCCTTATTCGGGGGGGAAGTGGTCGGCGGATCGAGGACGTCCGACCCTGAGCTACGGCCCGATCATCCCGAGATGGTCGAGGGCGACGAGGATGTCGATCATCCGGCCGTAGGACTGGACCCCGGCGCGCTGCGCATTCGCCTTGAGGTAGGTGTCGTTCGCGGTGGTCGCGACATGTGTGGCCGTGCTCTCGTGCCGTCGCCAGAATTCCTGGATCGCGTACCGATCCGCTTCCGGCCCCGGCTGGAGGAGCTTCGCGGCGGCCACTGCGCGGGCCGAATCCGCGTCGGCCCGATAGAGCGCGCCGAGGGCACGTCGGTATGCGGAGAGAGCGCCGGAGTAGCGGGTGGCCCAGAGACCGGCGCTCCGGCAGGCGAGGTAGGCGATCGCGTTCGCTTCGTCCTCTCGTGCGATTCCCTTCTGGTGGGCCATCTCGTGCGCGGCGACGAAAGGGATCGCGACGTCGGGCATCTGCCCGTTCACGGACGCTTCGCCGGTGAACGGGAAGTAGATACCGCTGATGCCGAGGCGGGTGAGGAGCCAGCCGGCGGGTTCCGGGAACTTGGGACGTGAGGTCACGAGATCGCGTGTGTCGGGGAGCACCTTCGGATAGCCCGCTGCGAGTGCGGTGAGGATCCGCTCCCGATCCACCGCGAGGTCTCCGGGGTCCGCACCCGTTCCGGGGGCCGCGATCTCTCCCATCTGCACTGCCATCTGGTGGGCGTGGTTCGTCTCCGCCGCGAGGATCCGGGTGAGGTGGGTGAGCCGGTCCGTCGTCACCTCGACTTCGGGAAGACCGGTTCGTTCGCGGAACGGAGTCCGCGCATACTCGAGTCCCCAGACGATGTGGAACGACCAGACGATGACGGCCGCGAGGCTCACCCAGGTTCCGAGAACGGAGAACCACGCGCTGCGTCCATCCCTTCGGACGCGGCGGACGCTTCGTACGATCAGGAAGCCGAGCAGGATGACGAACGCGAGGACCCAGAACTGCGCGATGCTGAACGGGACGGCGTCTCCGACCAGGGCGAAGAGTTTCGCGATCGGCCGGAAGACGAAAGGATCGTAGACGCGCTCGGTTACGTCCGGAGTGCGTTCCGCGAGCCAGGGAAGGAGCGCGCCGAGGACGAGCAGTACGAGTGCGGTGACGAGACGGAGGGCGTCCCGCTTGGTCGCGTTCCGTCCTTCGCCCCGCTCGGGCGCGGTCTGTCTTCCGTCAGGAGCCGGCTTTGCGTTCGCGCGCTCGTCCATTCCGTCGAACGTTCCTCGTCTACCTGGTCTTCTGGTACTCGGCGAGCGCCTCCGGCATCCAGCCCTGGAGGTCACGCACGCGGGTCTCCGGGTTCGGGTGCGTGCTGAGGAACTCGGGGGGACGCGCGCCACCACCGAGCTGACCCATGCGCTGCCAGAACTCCACGGCCACCCGCGGGTCGTATCCGGCGCGCGCCATGAAGACGAGTCCGATGTGGTCTGCTTCGCTCTCCTGTGCGCGTCCGAACGGCAGGAGCACGCCGACCTGCGCACCGACGCCGTAAGCGGCGAGAACGAGATTCCGGGTCCCCTCGGACTTCTGACCGAGGAGTGCTTCCAAGCCCATGCCGCCGAGCTGAAGTGCGAGCTGGTCTGTCATCCGCTCGCTTCCGTGCTGCGCGATGGCGTGCGCCACTTCGTGCGACATGACCGTGGCGAGTCCGGCTTCGTCCTGCGCGACGGGGAGGATGCCCGTATACACGGCGACCTTGCCGCCCGGGAGCGCGAAGGCGTTCACCGTTTCGTCGTCGTCGATGAGGGTGAACTCCCATTCGTAGTCGGGACGACCGGAGATCGCCGCGATCCGTCGACCGGCCCGGTTGACCATTTCGTACTCGGGTCCCGTACGGATCACCTTCGCTCCGGACAGCGCCTGCTGATAGGCGTCCGCGCCGAGTGCGATCGCCTGACTCTCCGGAATGAGGTTGAACGTCTTCCGTCCGGTGACGGGGACGGTGGCGCACCCGACGACGAAGAGAATCGCCAGGACGGCGAGCGTCAGACGCTCGGATCGACTCGTTCGAAACATGTGTCGCAAGGGGGGCTTCCTTTCCGCGGCGCCGTTCGATTCACTCGAGTCCCCCGACCGAGGCGGGTACCTGCACGCCCTCGTCTGAGTACTCGGACCCAACACTATAGGTTCAAAACTGGGGGGGCTGGAGAGGTGAATCGAGGCGGGGTGCGGCGGTGGCTGTGTAATTTGCTGACCGGTATGGACTTGGACGGGACGCGGGAGGCCGAGGGTTCGGGGGCGGAGACTCAGCCACCGAGGGGCGAGCCTCCGCGGGACGTGACTCAGCCGCCGAGCGAGAACTCCGGGATCGGCACGGTGACGGTCGCGCGGATCTCGTTGGCCGCTTCCTGCGCTCCGTCGTGGCCGTAGAGCAGGTAGCTCGACGCGACGCGCGGGAGGAACCGTCCGGCGGCGAGTTCCACTTCGAGTCTCCGGTCGATCGTCCACTCCATGCGGAGATCGAACTCGCTCCCGAGTTCGTCGCTCATGCCGTCTCCGAACTCGTCCAGCTCGAGGATGCCGTTCCCGTTCACGTCGCTCCACTCACGGATCGCTTCACTCGCGCGGATCATGGAGACGCTGGCGAAGAGCCGGAGGTTCGGGGTCGGACGGAACGAGACGAAACCCTGGGTGATCTTCGTGTTCTCGAGCTCGCGATACCCACGGACGAGGGGCGATCCGAGCCCGCCCGGATAGTAGCCCCGGTCCGGCATGATCGAGTCTTCCCACACTTCGGTGATGGAGAAGCCGCCGTCGGTCGCGATCCGCGTGAGGTTGCCCTCGCCGGTGCGGGGATCGTCGTCGCCCGAACCTTGGGCGAGGATCAATCCGAGCTCTCCGCGCGCTCCGCCGAGCGCGGCGCGCAGGTAGAGATTGCCGCCGCTGAGGTCACCGTTGTTCATGTCGTGCACTTCGTTCTCGCCGAAGTCGGCGTCGCGGATCCGATCCACTCCGCGGAGCTTGTCGTATTCGCCCTCGAGCGAGAGAGGCCGCGGTGGAGTGCGAACGAGAGTCCGAACGCGGTCGCCCGGGTGACGCTCGGCTGAAGCGCGCTTCCAGATAGGAGTCGATCCGGGAAGAACAGCTCGCCGTCTCCACCGGAACGGTCCTGGTAGAACACGTAGTAGGGACGGAGCGAGAGGCTTTCGTCACCCATGGCGAGTTCGGCGAAGAGGAGGTCGGCGTCACGTCCGTCGCGGCCGACCCGCGTGCGTCCGGCGCCTGATTGATCTGGTCGCTGAAGCCGCCGGCCTCGTAGATCTTGCCGACGCCGAGACCGAGGGAGCCGATCCGGGAGAAGTTCCTGTAGACCTGGATGCCCGCGGCGTCGGTTTCGAGGACGAGGCCGTGTCCGAGCGTGAAGGGTTGGCGTCCCACGTACCAGCGCGTGGCCGTTCCGGCGTGTCGATAGGCGAAGTAGGCCCAGTCGACCCGAAGGTTGCTCAGCGACGGATTCACGGGGTAGGGCCCGGCGTCCGAGTCTCCCTCGAACCCCCAGACACCCTGGGCCACGTCCATGCTCAGGTTGACGTTGAGGTTGTCGGAGATGATGAACCGGGGCCGGAGGAGGAGGTTCTGGGCCCAGAACGCATCGTGGTCCGAAGAGGCTTCGCCGATCGGTCCGCCGCCCAGGTGGAAGTTCTTCTGGGAGAACGTCTCGACCACGTACTCGCCGCGCAGGGTGAGACGGGACCGAACGCCCGGATCTGGGGCGCTTCCGGATGGGGCTTCGTCTTCGGAGCGAGCGGAGTCGACGAAGACGGAAGAGGCGAGGCACGCCGCGAGGGCAAACGCCGCCAGCGCTCCGCGCCGGTTTCCCATCGACCCGACCCTGGATCTCCACTTCATCCCGGCACCCTCCTTGTTCCGGGTTCCCTGCTCGGCCGTCGTCTCAACCGCGAGATCTGGCCGATTTCACACAGTTCAGGGATCGGCGGTTTGGCCCGGCCCCTGAAGCTCGGTCGATACTAGAGGACGCGGGCGGAAGAATCGACTCCCGCTGTGGTCCCCGGCGGACGGGGGAGGCCGACGTAGTACGGCCTCGAGTGCGTCCTCAGGGGCTTCGGTCAGGGTCCTCGTCAGGAGCCTCCTCCGGAGCCTCCTCCGGCGCCTGCTCCGGCGCCTCCTTCGGCCCCCCTTTACGAGCGTCCCCAGAGATCGAAGAGCTTGCCCTGGCCGCCCGGCTTGCCGGCCCCGTTCTTCCCACGCCGCCGCTTCGAGCGGCGACGCGCGTTCCGGTCGGCGGCCGGGTCGGAGGCGGACTCTCCCTCTTCGCTCTCCGGCTCCTCGCTCACGTCGACCAACCGGATGGTGGCCGGGACCTGAGCCGACACGCTCTCGAAGGAGTGGGCCGGCGCGCCGACCTCGACTCCGATCGGAGCGCCGTGGTCTTCGAGCGAGTCGGTGAACACCGGGTCCGCCCAGGCGTTCATCTCCTTGCGGTGGGTGAGGAGGATCCACTGCCGGTCGGGTGCCATCGACTCGAGTGCCGTGTGCAGCTGGACGAGTCTGGCCTCGTCGAAGTGGACGAACGGATCGTCGAACAGGAACGGCAACGGGACGGCGTCGCTGAGGAGGTCCGCCACGCCGAGGCGGATCGAGAGGAGGGAGCTGGTCGCGCGCGCCCTGCGAGAGCTGTTCGGGCTCGAGGAGACGGCCGTTCGCGTCACGCAGACGGATCGCGAAGGTGTCACCGAGTTCGACCCGTCGCTCGGTCGTGCGCGTGAGGCGCGTGAAGTGATGGTCGATCCGCTCGGCCAGGCTCTCCTGGTACGTCGCCCGGAACTCGCCCGTCGCTTCCTCGGCCCAACGGAACGCCTGCGCGAGCGCGTCGCATCGGAGCTGTGTCTCCTCGACTTCCCTGGTCCAGTCGCTCGATCTCGAGCTCGAGTGCGGCGAGGTTGGGGATCTCCTTGCCTTCGAGCGTGCCGCGCTCGCGGAGCTTTTCACGGAGGGCGAGATCGACCCGGTCGAGAGCCCGCGGTCCTTTTCGAGGGCGGCGAGTTCCGTGGTCCGGCGCGCGCCCAGCGTTTCCGCGCGTGACGATTGCGCCTGGGCGTTCGAGTCCGCCAGGGCGATCTCGGAACGCTCCAGCGTTTCGAGTTCGCGCACGGCCATTCCGAGCGCGGATCGCTCTTCCGCCAGCTTGGATTCCAGTTCCTCGCGCGACGCGACACCGGCCGAACGGAGGATGCGCGGCGACGATTCGTCGAGCGCCCCGGCCCGGACGCTGACGTCGCGGAACTCCCGGAGCTCCTTGCGCGCCCTCGCCGCCCATGCGTGGAGAGGTTCGTCGAGCGCGCGGTCCAGGTCCGGGCCACCGAGTTCCGGCCAATCGATCGCGAGCGCGTTCCAGAGTTCCGTCGCGACGTCCCGATCTTTCGTCGCGAGAGTCTCCGGCCCCATCGCTTCGAGCTGCGTCTGCGCCTTCGCGAGCTGTCGCTCGAGCTCCTCGGACTCTTCCTGCTGGGCCAGGAGCCATTTCGGATCCGTCTCCAGGGTGAAGGGACGGAACCGCTCGCTCAGCTCTTCGATTTCCTGACGGTTGCTCGGGAGGGTGACGGCCTGCTCGAGGCGGACTCTCGCCTCACGCAGCTCCTGTTGCGCGTCCGACCGCGCGGTCTCGGCGTTCTGGAACGCTTCCCAGTCCGCTTCGTCCAGACACGCGAGCCACTCCTGGAGATCGTCGAGTGTCGGGTTGTCCTCGGGCGACGGTCCGCCGGGAAGGAGGAGGAGCGACTCGAGAACCTCGTTCGTCTCGCAGACGGGCGTGGTCAGCCAGTCGTCGTCGTCGCTCGTGCCGAGCCGTTCCTCCAGGATCTCCGCCCGCTCCTCTTCGAGCGCTTCGATCTGCTCGTCGAGGAGCTTCCACCGTTCGTCCATCCGGGCGAGTTCGTTCGCCGTGGTGTCCGCGAACTCTCCGAGTTCATGGCGGAGCTCGGCCAGCCGAGCTTCGACCTCGGCCTGGCGCCTGAGTGCGACGGCGAGCTGGGTCTCCGCCTCTTCGAGCGCGATCCGGAGCTGACGTGGGGCGTCCAGCTCTTCGGCCGTCGGTGCCTTCGCGAGTTCGGAACGCGTCTCCTCGAGATGACGACGAAGACGAGCTCCCGGCGCGACGGACTCTCCGTTCAGGGACGTTGCGGGTTCTGCGTTCCACTCTCGGCGTCCCGCGCTTCCCGGCCTTTCGGGTTTTCAGGCTTCGGCTTCCGTCGTGATGTCGTCGACTTCTTCGGGCCGCTGAACCGCCCGAGGGCGAGGAACGTGACGGCGGCGACGGCGAGGCCGAGACCGATCGCGCTCGGAAGCGCCCAGCTGAGGCCGTAGAGCAGCACCATGGCGGCGGCGGCGCCGAGGGCGAGGGAGAGGGCGGGGATGGCGCCTGGAGGTGGCGGGGAGCCGGCCGGCGTGGCCGCGATTTCCACGTCTTCGGCTTCATCGGCCTCGTCCGACTCTGCGGACTCACTCTCGTCGTCCCCCGAGTCGTTGTGTCCGTGCACGTCGAAGTGCGATCCGGACCGTCTCCCGGAACGGGTCGCGTTCGGGGCGTCGTCGTCGCTCCCGTCCTCACCCGCGACATTCGTGGCGGCGTCACCGGACGGTGACGTGCCGTCTGCCGACCCCGCGGCATGGCTCCCGTCGGTGGCGAGGCCCGGGTCCGAAGCACCGTTGCCGAGGCCGGAACCGTCGTCTCCCGCGTCGGAAGCGGCCGCGAGGCGTTCCTCGGCTTGTTCGAGTAGGTCCTTGGCGAGGACGACGGCCGCGCGCTTCTCCCGAACCGCGGTCTCCGACTCCTTGCGTACGGTCTCGAGATCGAGGCTCTCCTGGAGGAGTGCCATCCGGCCCTGGTCCTCGAGATAGCCGCGTTCGGCGGTCTTCTTCCTCAGCGCGGAGAGCTTCGTCTCGATCTTCTGCACGCGCTCGAACGTCTCGAGGACGGCCTCGGCGTGACTCCGGGTCGTGACAACGGAGAGGTTGTCGAGGGACGACGTCGCTTCGAGATCGCGCTCGCGTCGGCTCACTTCGTTCTGCAGCTTCTTCAGCGCGCCTTCGGTGCGATCCGCGCGGGCGACCGCTTCGCGCAGCCGGCCGGATCGTCGATCCAGTCGCGCCTGCCGCGGACGTCGGCGAACTCGCCGGAGAGTCGACTCTCCAGCTCCGAGATCCGTTCCTCGAGGTCCTTCCGCTTCTGCTGGTGCGCAGTCTCGTGGGCCGAGGCCGCCGCCTGGTCGCGGTCCGCCCGTTCGAGAGCTTCCAGCCGCTCGGCTGCGTCTTCCGGTGCGGTCGCGTAGATCGGGCTGAGGGAGTCGTGGCCGGCCAGCTCCTTCCGGTCCCGCGTGAGCGCGTCGAGTTCCGCAACGGAACCTTCGAGCCGCTTCACCGTCTCCGTTCGCTTCGTTCGCTCGTTCTGGAGTTCGGTCCAGCGGGAGAGCGCATCGAGTCGGCGCGTGCGTTCCTCGATCTGGGCACGGAGCTCCGCCGCTTCTTCTTCGATCTCCCGGACGCCTTCGCCCTCCGAGTGGATCCGTTCGAGGTGCTTCCGCCCCAGTTCGAGATCGAGGCGCGCGCGGGCGAGTTCGGACTGGAGTGACTCGAGCCGTCCATCCTCGCGCTGATTCGTGGGGCGCGAGTTGCCGGGACGGACGAGTGCGAGTTCCCCCGTGTTCTTGGTCAGCGACTTCACCTCGTTGAAGAGGTGGGCCAGGACGTCGTCTGTCTTGACGAAGCGACTTCCCGAGATGAGGTGCTGGAGTTCCGACTCGATCTGAGCTTCGCCGACGAACGGCTGAGTGAGGCAGAACGTCTGCATGAACGTGTCGAGGGATCCGACGCCGATCGTCTCCTTGAGACGGATCGGGAAGACCGTTCCCGCCGAGGAACGGCCACTCGGATTGTGTTCTCCGTGGAAGAGCTCCTTCACGCCGCCGTCGGATGACTCCTCGGTGAGACAGACCTTGTGCCGGTCGAAGTCGCGACGAAGCCGGTAGACTCTGCCGTCGCGTTCCCACACGAGTTCGCCCCAGAACTCCTCCGGACGCGAAAAGGACCGGAAACGCGAAGTGCCGATCTTGGTCGGGTCCGAGTTCTGCGGAAGCCCGAACCAGACCGCGGCGATGCCCCAGAGGAAGGTGCTCTTGCCCGTCTCGTTCGCGCCCCAGAACACGGCCGGCCCCTCGGGGACGAGGAACCGAGTCGGCTGTTCGTAGACACCGAAGCCTGCGAGGGTGAGCTCTCGGATGCGTAGCACGGCGATTCTCCTCGTCTTCAGCGTGAGCGTTCGGAGCGTCCGCTCCCGAATGCGGCCAGCCCTTCGCGAAGCGCCATCTCGGCGACGCGCCTCTCTCGTTCGTTGTCCAGCTGCTCGATCCGCTCGAGTGCGATCCGTACGAACCGTCCCCGTACCGTCGGTTCATCGCGAAGTACGTCGAGTTGCGGCATCTGTCCGTCGTCTTCACCCGGAAGCGACACCTCGAGGTGGTAGAACCGGTCCGACCAACGGGCGCGGAGCGCGTCCGGGTCCAGCGTGAAGCCGGGAACGCCGCGGAGAGCGAGACGGACGATGGAGTCCTCCCGGCCTTCGGAGATCCGCTCGATCCGGGTGTCCAACTCCTGGGGCGTGGCGAACGCCGAGAGAGGGAGTTCGTGTGTCTCGATCGCGCGGGACGCGATCGGCTCCCGATGGAGGATCGGTCCCTGCTTCGTGAACTCCACCTCGAGAAGCGGCGCGCCACCCGGATCGCGGAAGCCGGCGCCTTCGATCCGTCCCGGGTAGACCGCCTGCCCCTTCTTGCCGAGAGCACGCTCCGACGCGGAGTGGAGGTGACCGAGTGCGACGTAGTCGAGCCCGCGCCTCTCGAGACTCTGGCTCGAGATCGGGATCGAACGGTCACCAGATTGGATGTCGAGCGTTCCATGGAGGACGGCGACCTTGAAGCGGTCGTTCTTCTCCACCTCGAACTGGTCGAAGGGTGGCTTGCTCGCGCCCGCGACGTAGGCCATCGCATAGAGGTCGATCGCGGAGTCGCCGAGGTTCCAGGTCGCGACGCGTTCCGGAGCCGGGCAGGTGACGAGCGTTCCCGGCCAGCGGTCCCGGAAGGAGCGGTAGACGCAGGTCGGATAGCTGTATTCGTCGTGATTGCCGGGGACGGTGAGGAGCTCGACTCCTCCTCCGACGAGCTTCCCGAGCGAGCCGAGCACCTTCTCGACGAGTGACGGGCTCGGGGCGTAGTGCTCGAACAGGTCTCCGGCGATGATCACGCCGCCGACCTTGGACTTGCTCGTGAGAACCCGGTCGACGATCCGGCCGAGCAGCCCGTCGGCCTCGCGCCTCCGTTCCGAGGCCCGCTCCCCCAGGTAGTCGTGCGGATCGCCGAGGTGAAGGTCGGCCAGGTGCAGAATCCGATCGCGCATGTCGTCCTCTCTCGTGCCCATCCAACCATCGATCCGGTTGCGAGATTGGCGTGTTAGCCCAGCTGCCGAGTTCCGAGCACGGGTCTTCCCTGAGTGCTCGAAGAGAGCCCTGGCACTGATTCGCGGTGCCCCCCAGCCCGAACGAAAGGAGTCCCCTGGTAGGTTTTCGGGCGTTTTGGCGGGGGCATTGAGCCGTGGATCGAAGAATGGAGAGGAACGCGGGGGCGGTCGTGGCGGGTGTTGGCT
Organism: Candidatus Eiseniibacteriota bacterium; assembly: GCA_041390305.1. Classification (GTDB taxonomy): domain Bacteria; phylum Eisenbacteria; class RBG-16-71-46; order CAIMUX01; family CAIMUX01; genus JACKCR01. The sequence continues at coordinate 19,593 of JAWKQE010000022.1, read as the reverse complement.
AAGTGGCTGGTGGTCAGGCGATTGCGGCGTGGTGGGCCGCAATCGCCCGCACGACCTACTGCTTGCGGAAGCGGAAGGGGACGACGATGCTCGCCTCGACGGGGGCCCCGGACCGGATGGCCGGTGAGAACTTCCACTTCACGACTGCGTCCATGGCTGCGTCGGCCAGCGACGGATCGCCGGTCGACGACTCGACCTTGGCCTCGATCACCTCCCCGTCCGCACTCACGAGGACCCGGATCTTGACGTCTCCCTCCAGCCCTCGTTCCTTCGCGGACCGCGGGTAGGCCGCGTCCACCGTGTGGATCGGCTCGGGCGCGACGTCGAAGTCGAGCCGGGCGGGGCCGGGGGTCGGCTTCTTGGAGATGTCCTCGAGTGCGGTGGCGGCGCCGCTGTAGTCCCACTCTCCCAGGACGGAGCGGACGAGCGGGGCGGTGGCGTCCGGGCCGGTGGCGCCGTTCAGGATCTCCTGGGCGGCCGTGTTCTGATCCACGGTCCCGAGGAGTTCCGCGAGCGGGCCGACCTCGCCCTGGACCGCGAACTTGAGGGTGGAGCGCCAGGCGAGCACGAAGGGCGCGGCCGCGGCGGGGTCGAGCGCGGCCCCGTGGCGGAAGAGGTTCGCGGCTTCGGGCGTCAGCCCCTCCAGCATCCGGACATGGGCGAGTCCCAGGAAGGAGAGAGCGTCTTCGGCGCCCGAGGTGGTCGCGCCGATGAAGGCGTCGCGCGCCTCCGCGGCCGCTCCGGCTCCGAGGAGTGCGAACCCCACGATCCTCCTCACCACCGCGTTCCAGGGGGCGGGGTGTACGGTCCGGGTACCCGACTGCAGCGTCCGGAGCGCGTCCTCGAGCTGACCGGAACGTCCGTAGTAGGAGGCGAGTTCGAGGAAAGCGGGGCCGTAGTCGGGGTCGACTGCGTTCGACTGCCGCCAGTAGTTGACCGCCGTCTCCTTCTCTCCCTTCCGGAGGTGGAGGGCGGCGAGGTTGGAATAGAGCGCTGCCGAGTTCGGGTTCTTGGAGAGCGCACGTTCCATGAGCGACTGGGCGTCGTCCATCCGGTCCATTTCGGTGAGGACTACGGCCATGTTCGTGAACCCGTCGGGGGAGGTTGGATCTGCCTCCGCCATCTGCCGGAACGCTTCGAGCGCCTTCGGATAGGCGGCGGCGTCGCCCCCGCGGGCCTGACGGAGGTAGAGTCGGCCGAGTGCGTTCCTCGTGTCCGTGCGCTTCGGCTGCACTTCGATCGCGCGCTCGTAGTAGTTTTCCGCGCGGCGGGCGTCGCCGAGGCTTTCGTAGGCACGTCCGTAGAGGAGCGCGGCGAGGGCGAAGTCCGGCTGCGCCGCGAGGGCGTCCTCGAGGAGATCCCGGGCGTCGTTGTGCATGCCGAGGAAGATGGCCTCGTATCCGTCACAGAACTTCTCGGCGTAGGCCTTGGGACTGTTGGCCAGGACTTCGCGACACACCTCGCGGTTGCGTTGCAGGTCCGAGCTCCCCGCGATCTCCTGGATCCGTTCGATGTTGCTCTGCGCCGGGGACGGAGAGGCGAGACAGATCAGCCCGAAGAGCGGAACGAGCGTCCAGAGACCTTTGCGATTGCACATACGGGGGAGTTCAGCGGATCGATCCGCCATATCGCATCCCTTCCTTCCTGCGGCGACCGATCTGAGGAGTGGCTCCAGCCCTCCAGGTCTCCGCACCTGCCCCGGCATTCCCTTACTGAGACTATATACCACGTTGCATCCGCTTCGCGTCTCACCAGGCCGTCAGGTTGAGATCGGGCGTCTGACGCAAAACCCTGAGGGAAATGCTTTCCGGTGCGGTGTCGGCGGCGAGAGGGGGGCGTACTGCGTGGAAGACCGGCTTGGACCAAGTCGGAGTCGGCGCGTACGGCGGACGCCCGAGACGCCCGCCGTACGCATCCGGTCTCGAGGTCAGTCTTCGACCACGCGGATCGACCGGATCGCGTCGCCCTGGGCCACGAGATCCGCGACCTGGCGGTTGCGCACGATCTCGCCGAAGACGGTGTAGCCGCCGTCCAGGTGAGGTTGCTCGGAGTGCGTGAAGAAGAACTGGCTGCCCCCGGTGTCCTTGCCGGAGAGCGCCATTCCCATGGCGCCGCGCTCGTACCGGTGGCGGTTCACTTCGCAGCGGATCTGGTGCGGAGGGCCGCCCCAGCCGTCCCCGCGCGGACATCCATCCTGGAGGACGAAGTCAGGGACGACACGATGCCAGGCTCCGTCGTCGTAGAAACCGTCGTTCGCCAACTGGGCGAAGTTCCAGCAGGTGAGCGGCGCGTCGCGCGTGAAGAGGCGCGCCTCGAACGTGCCGGCTGCGGTCTCGAAGACGACCCGGTGGTCGTTCTTCGACCATTCGAGGATCTCCTCGAGCTGTTCGCGCGTGAACCTGGTCTCGACCGGGCCGGCTTCGCGGGGAGCGGACTTTCCGGCTGCTTCGAGTGCGGCGACGGCGTCGCGGCGGACGAGGTAGTTCGGGTCGCTCGTCGAGTGGAGGAGGATCGTCTCGAACGCGGGGATGTCCGCGCGTGGGGCGGCCGTTCCGACGATCGACTGCCGCACGTCGGTGGCGAGCGGATCCTCCAAGGAGGCGAGACGGATCGACTCGAGCAACGCGGCGAACTCCTCGAGCGCGGCGGCCTTCGCCTGCGCCGCGGCCGCGTCGCCCGCGGATGCATCGGTGGCGGCGGGGTCGGGTGTCGCTTCGGTTGTCGTCGCCTCGCCTGTTGCTGCGTCGGCGGCGCTCTCGGCTCGCGAGAAGGCCTCGTCGAACGCACCGAGCGTCATGAGGGCCACCATCGGATCGTCCGCTGTCAGGAACTCGGTGAGTTCGGGTTCGAACGCGGAACGAAGCGGCCAGCCGTCCTTCTGTGCGTGACGCCACGTGAGGTAGGGGACGACCGCGAGCTTCGCGACGCGCCCTTCCTGTCGGGCCAGCTCCAGGAGGAAGGGGCCGCGGCGGTCCTCGGGGAGGAGGTCGGCGCAGTCGATCGTCGCGGCGCGGACGAACCAGACGGGGTCGGCGGCGAGCGTCTCCAGGGCCTGGAGGAACCGCGTCGGTTCTCCCGTGCCGTCTCCTTCGGCTCTCCGCTCACGGGCGGCCAACGAACGGAGTGCGAGTTCCCTGAGGCGCGGGGCGGGGTTCGTGAGCTCGCTGTACAGGCGCTCCTTGGCGCCCGAACCGCCGATGTCGGCGAGTGCTTCGAGGAGCGTGGCGGCGACGTTCGGGTTCGGGTCCGCGAGCAGCGGTTCCAGTGCGGACCAGTCGACGGGCCGATGCGTCGTGTCCGGGAGCGCCGCTCCGAGCGTGCGAACGGCCTCCACCCGGACGCGCCAGTCGTCGTGGTGGAGGAGCGCGGTCATCCGTGCGGTCACGTCCGCCTCGGGCCGGGTCCGGAGTCCGCGGATGGCCTGGAGGACGACGCGCGGATCCGAGGCTTCGGTGAGGACGAGGAGGCGCGTGGCGATCTCGTCCCGCTGGGCATCGGTGACGGCGTCGCCGGTCGGGACCGCCGTGCGTCCCGAGGGGGGAGCGCCCATCATCCGCATGAGGCAGTAGGCGGCGCACCACCGCACCTCGTCCTTCTTGTGGCGGGAGAACTGGAGGATCTCCTCCACCGGTGTCGCGCCGGGGATACGCCAGGCAGACAGGAGAGCCCGGGCCTGGACCGACTCCTCTCCGTCGTGGAGAGCCTCGAGACACGCCTCGGCGCCGCGGCCCAGCTTTCCGATCCCGTAGACGGCGAGTTCTCTCACCTCGGCGTCCTTCTCGAACCCGGAGAGGAGCAGTTCCTCGAGCGGGAAGCTCGCGGTCGAGTCCTCGATCTCGCCGAGCGCAAAGGCGGCGTCACGCCGCACCTGGACGTCCGGGTCCTGGAGGAGCGCGGCGAGTGGGGCGACCTCGTCCGGGCGTCCGATCCGGCCCAGCGCCACGGCGGCCCGACCGCGCGTGGCCGCATCCGGCGCGGAGAGGAAGTCCAGGAGCTCGGGGGATGGATCCCTCGCGTCCTCGAACGAGAGGATGGCTGCTTCGGTCCGGGCATCGAGGGCCCGGGCCGAAGGAGCGGCCGGGCCGAGTGCCGTCAGAGCAGCGAGCACGGGTAGGAATGCGATCGGGGCCGAGATCCGCCGGCCCCCTTGCCTCAACGTCCGGTGCGCCATGTCTCCATCTCCCTCACCTCGATCACCGTGAGGGAGGATACCAGCATGAGCGTGAGGACGTTGGTGGAGACTTCGTTCCGGACGCTTCCTCTTCCCGGCCCGCGGGGGTACTCTCACCAGTTTGGAGACGAGACGAATCTCGCTGCGTGGTATGGAGGCCGACCTACCCATGAACCACTCTCGCTCTATCGCGTCGACCGCCGTGGCGGTCGTGCTCGCAGCCGCGGCGCTTGCGGCGGTCGCGCTCCCATCGCCCGCGTTCGCGCGCGCGGAACGGGCGCTGCCCGAACTCGAGGGGCCTTCCCCCGAAGGGATCTACGAGGCGCGGCTGCCGAACGGTCTCGGCGTCCTGATCAAGGAGGTCGAGACGTCGCCCGTCGTCTGCGTATCGATCTGGTACCGGGCCGGGACCCGGAACGAGTCGAACGGCACGACCGGCCTCGCGCACCTGCTCGAGCACATGATGTACAAGGGGACGGCCCAGTACGGCAAGGGCGTCTACGACGACCTGCTCGAGGCGAACGGCGGCGTCAACAACGCGACGACCTGGAACGATCGCACGAACTACTACGCGACGATCGCGAAGGAGAAGGTGGATCTCGCCCTCGAACTCGAGGCGGATCGGATGCGGGGCGCGCTCTTCACGGGGCAGGACCTCGAGGACGAGATGCCTGTGGTTCGGAACGAGATGGAGAAGGGGGAGGACGACCCCTACACGGAACTCGACGAGCGGATCGCGAGCATGGCGATCCTGGAGCATCCGTACCACTGGCCCACGATCGGGTGGAAGTCGGACGTCGAGTCGATCACGGCGGCGCAGATGCACGACTACTACGACCGGTTCTACCAGCCGAACAACGCCTACCTGGTGCTCGTCGGTGACCTTCCGGCGGAGGTGCTGCTTGAGAAGGCCGTCCACTACTTCGGCGACATCCCCGCTGGTCCTGATCCGGCGCCGATCGTGACCGTCGAGCCGCCGCAGAAGGGCGAGCGCCGTTTTCTCGTCCGCGAGACCGGCAGTACGCGCCTCCTCGGCATCGCCTACCGTACTCCGGAGGGGATGCATCCGGACACGCGGCCACTCGAAGTGCTGGGCCGGCTGCTCTCGGGCGGCAAGACGAGTCGGCTCCATCGCGCCCTGGTCGAGTCCGGGCAGGCCGTGTGGGTCGCGGCCTATCCGCAACCGTTCGAGGATCCGTTCCTCTTCTTCGTCTACGCCATGCTCACCGAGGACGGCGATCCGGATCAGGTGGAGTCGATCATCTACAGCGAGGTCGAACGGCTCATGGAGACGCCCCCGGACGCCGAGGAGCTCGCGCGCGTGAAGAAGCAGGGAAAGGTCGAAACCCTCTTCTCCCGGGACGACGTCGAGTCCGTCATGTTCGGAATCGGAGAGGCGGAAGCGCTCGGCGACTACGCGCTCTACGACTCCTATCTGCCGTCGCTCGAGGCGGTGACTGCCGAAGACGTGCAGCGTGTCGCGAAGCAGTACTTCGTCGCGGATGCCCGCACCGTCGGATTCTATCTCCCACGAGGAAACGCCGGTGGGCGCTGGCTGGCGCGGCCGGAGGACGACCTGGCGGGATCCGCGTCGGTTTCCGCCGCCGAGGGTGACGCGGAGGGGGGCGAGGACGCCGCGTCCGGCGCGCCGGTCGACGGTGAGATGGCGCCGGGGAAGCCCGCGGGCGGTCCGACCGAGATCGCCGCCGACAGGGTTCTCGAGTTGGCGGCCGATGGCGACGGTTTGGCTTCGGCGAACGGCGTGGAGCCTCCTTCCGCTGCGGCAGCGTCGTCCGCCGGGCGGTTGACGGTCGCGGACGGTGGGGGGGAAATCGGGACGTCCGGCGGGCAGGCAGACGCAGTCACCCGCGAGTCGCACGATGAGGCGACGGGCCGGACCGAGCGGGTGGTACTCGCCAACGGTGTCGTGCTCCTTTCGCGCGAGAGCCACGACAACCCGACGATTGCGATCCGGGGGCGTTGCCGGGGCGGTCTCCTCGTCGAGCCGACGGGGAAGGAAGGTGTCGCCGCGCTCGTGGCCGAGACGTTGCCGCTCGGCGCGGGGAAGCGGGATGCCCAGGCGCTCGCGGAACAGCTCGAGTCCCTCGGCGCGACGCTGGAGTTCGACGTGCGGCCGGACGCGATCGAGTTCGAGCTGCGGTGTCTCGCCGAAGACTTCGAGTCCGCGACGAATCTCCTCGCGGACGTCTGGCTCCATCCCCGGTTCGACGACGAGCCGGTCGAGCGGGCCAAGCAGCGTCTGATCGCGCGGCTTCGTGAGGAACAGGACGATACGTTCCAGGTCGCCTACCACCGTGGTCTCGAGGAGCTCTACGGCGTCGGGTCTCCGTTCGCCCGGTTCGTGGAGGGGAGCGAGCCGTCGCTCGAGTCCCTCGGGCACGACGATCTCGTCGCGTATCACGAGACGCTCCTCGCGGGCGCTCGATGGACGCTGGCCGTCGTCGGGGACGTGACATCGCAGGCGGCGCGGAACCGGTTCGAGTCGCTTCTCTCGGATCTCCCCTCGGGGACTCCGCTCGCGCCCGAGGAGCCGCGGGTCGCGGCCCCGGAGGCCGGGATCGACATCATCCGGGTCCCGATGGAAGACCGCTCGCAGGTCGATCTCGTCTTCATCGGACAGGGCGTTCGTCCCGACGCGGCGAACCGGCCGGCCGCGGACATCGCCAACTTCGTCCTCGGGGGCGCGTTCACCTCCCGTCTCAACCGGTCCCTTCGGGACGACGAGGGGCTGACCTACTGGGCCGGGTCGTACTTCGCGGACCTCGGGAAGAGCAGCCACTGGGTTGCGACGCTCGGGGTCAACCCGGAGAATGTGCAGGCGGCACTCGACGGGACCCTGCGGGAGCTCCGGGAGTTCGTACGGGATGGAGTGGGTGGCGAGGAACTGGATCGGGCCCGGGAGTACGCGGCCGGTTCGTTCCCGATCGGGCTCGCGACCAAGTCCGACGTGGCCGAAGCGCTCCTGGACGCGGAAGACGCGGGATACGGGGTCGACTTCATCGAGTCGCGAGGGCGCGTGCTCCGGGCGCAGTCCGAGGCCGCGGTCGAGGCCGTTTCTGCGGAGTTTGCGAGTCCGGAGCGGCTCGTCATCGTCCTCGCCGGGAGTTTTGCGTCGGAGTAGCGGCGCGGGGCGCGGGACATCGGAACCCAAGGGATCAGGTGACTGGGAGGCATTGGACACGGATGTATCTGGCTCGAGCAAAGGTGGGGGCGACCATTGCCGCCATGTTGACGTTCGCCGCCGTCACGGCGGTTCCGGTGGGAGCCGAGTCTCCGTCCCTGGCGGTCGGCGGGTCTCAGATCACACGGCGCGCGATGGAGGAACACGTCCATCAGCTCTCGACTCCGGACATGGAAGGGCGGGAAAACGGTACCGAGGGGGCCCGGCGGGCCGCGGAGTACGTTGCCGCGAAGTTCCGGGCCTACGGCCTGACTCCGGCCGGCACGAGCGAGACTCCTGATGGATCTCCCGCAGCCGAGAGCAAGGGACGCAAGAAGGCGGGGGCCTACTACCAACCCTACTCGGGCTACACGGGAGTGCGGGTCGAGGGTGTGATCGGGCTGCGGGACGACAACCGCGGGTACGGATTCAACGACGACTACACGCCCCTCGGCATGTCCACCGACGGAAAGCACACGGGTGAGCTGGCCTTCGTCGGATACGGGATTTCTGCACCCGAGCTCGAGTACGACGACTACGCGGGCATCGACGTCAGGGACAAGATCGTGGTCGCGTTCCTCGGGGAGCCCGGGATGCGGGATCCGAACAGTCGGTTCGACGGAACGGCGCCTACCGCCTACAGCGACCTCTACGTGAAGGCGGAGACGGCACGCGAGCACGGAGCGAAGGGGCTCATCCTCACCCCCGGACCGCTCTACGCAAAGGACGTGGACCGCGTTTGGAAGATCTCGACCGACATCGCATTCCGAGACAGCGGGATCATGATCTGCCAGATGACGAACAACGCGGCGAAGAGCCTGGTCGGGCCGGCCGGACTCGATCTGGCCGCGATCCAGAAGCAGATCGACGACGACCACGAACCGCACTCCCTGGCCATCCCGAATCACGTGGAGATGCTCGTCAAGCTGCGTCGCGTCGAGACCGAGATGGCGAACGTGGTCGCGAAGGTTCCGGGGAAGACGGATCGGTCCGTCGTACTGGTCGCGAACCTGGACGGCTATGGAATGGGACCGGACAACTCGAGACCTGCGGTGCATCCGAGCGCAAACGACAACGCGACGGGGGTGGCGGTGCTGCTCGAAGTCGCACGGGTCGTCGAGCAGATGCCCGAGTCCGAGCGCACCGTCTACTTCGTCGTGACCTCGGGGAGGCGGCTGACGGCCGCGGGTTCCGAGGCGCTCCTCCGGGACGCCGTCATCGATCCCGAAAAGGTCGATCTCTTCATCAACATGTTCGCGCTCGGGTCGAGGAACCTGAGTGAGCTCGAAGTGATGGGAACCGGGTCGGGAACGGGGCTCAAGTTGCTGCTCGGTTCGGTCAACAAGCAGGTGAGAGCTCCGGTCAGTCTCGACACGGACAATGCGCTGTCTTCCGCGGGCGACCACATCCCCTGGTACCGCGCCGGAGTACCGGTGCTCACCCTCTTCGGTGGCGCGGCGCGGGAGATCGGAACGCCGCTCGACACCGAGGATGCGATCGACTGGGGCTCGCTCGAACGTCGGGCGCGCTATGCCTACGGTCTCGTTCGGGCGGCCTCGGAGTGGTCCGAGGCGTTCTCGTCCGCGAACGGACGATGACGGGCCGGCGCCGGCTCCGGCGGCCCCTGGCTTTTTGCGCCTCTAGTAAGGATGGGCGGCTGTCGACCTTAGAACCTAGCCCCTGGGCCGTTTCGCGCAGCGCCGAAACGGGGGCGATGGCATGCCTGTCGAGTGACCGGAGGCGGATCGAGGTGCTGAAGGGATGAGCAACGTGCCCGGCGAGGGCTGGACGAGCTCTGGAGAGCCGCGAGAGAACGGAGGGACCTCACGCGAGTCGTCCCCGGGGCCGCACCATGGCGCCTCCGATCCGGCCGTCGGGGTTCCTGACTCGTCGTCGGGCCCTGCAGCGCTCAGTCGATCGCTCGGACCGTCGTCGCTCGGCCCTGAGGTGTCCGGCCCGGAGGCGTCCCATCCTTCCTCGCCGTTCGACGGCCATCATCGGCATCGCCTTCCGGAGCCCGACGCCTCCTTCATCGACAAGCTGAAGAGTCCGCTGATGATCATGACGGCCATCGCCGTCGCGCTACTCTTCGTCGCGTTCGCGACCTGGGTGCACTACAACCTGGATCAGGCCCCGCACCGGATGTTCAAGATCCTCGCGGGCGTGGTGGTCGCGGTTCTCCTCCTCGTGCGGACGGAGTACACGATCTACCTCATTCCGTTCATCCTTCCGTACAGCGAGGTACTCCCCAAGTCACCGATTCCGTTCGCGAACTCCGCGAACCTCCTCCTCGGCTCCATGATCCTCTCCTGGGTGGGGCGGAGCGTGCTTCTCGGACGGACGGTGTTCGACTGGTCTCCCTGGAACAAGCCGCTGGCCTTCTTCTGGGGATGGGTGGCGCTCAGTACCGTCTACGGCGCATTCACCCTCGGCAACGGCCCCTCGGACCTCTATCCGGCGTTCCAAGGGCTCTGGAGCCAGGCCATGGGCTTCGTCCTCTTCTTTACGACCTTCAATACCGTCCGGACGCGAGATCAGATCCGACGACTGGCCGTTCTCTACTGCGTGGGCGCGGGTCTCGGAGCGCTCGGAGTTCTGCGTGAGTACGGGGAGTACTCCTACGGACGGCGTGTGGGTGGCGGAATGGGGGACATCAACGGCGCGGGTGCGTACTTCGCGGGCGCCGTCCTCGTGACGCTCGAGATGATCGCGGCCAAGGCGCAGAAGGCCTGGAGTCGGCTCTTACTGGTCGGGGCCCTGGTCGGGCATCGTCGGCCTCATCCTGCCTGCATCGAGAGGCGCGATCGTCGCGTGCGGGGCCAGGTCCGTGTTCCAGGCGCTCCGCGGGGGCAGTCGAACCGATCTCGCGTGATCTTCGCCGGTGTCAGCTTCCTCGTCCTCGTCCGGATCACGTGAAGGAGCGGTTCACCGAGACCCAGGAGGAAGTCGCTTCGGCACGACGTCGGCAAGGAGTCCGAGCAGTCGTCTCGACATCTGGAAGCGACGTTCGACGTCATCGAGTCGAGTCGATCATCGGGGTCGGGTGGGGACAGCTTCCCGGGCGATGCTCGAGACCAGCTATGGGGACGACCGGGTCGCCCACAACCTCTACCTCGAGCTGTGGGCCGAAACGGGGCTGCCGGCCTTCTTCTCATGCTCTTCCTCTTCGGGATCGCGATGAAGAGCGTACTACCTCGCAAAGGAGGAAGAGCCCTTTGCGAGACGATGGGGAACGCTCTCCTCTACTACATGATCGCGCTCGTGATCGCGAACGTGTTCGGCGGCCGACTCTTCAGCATCTACGCGGTGCACTCTCGATCCTGACTGCACTCGTCTTCCGCATGCGGGCGATCCTCGAGGAGGAAGGTACGAGGGCGTGGGAGGCGAGGCGGGTCTTGATGGAAGGCGAGAAGCCGTCCGAGCGCCCGCAGATGACTCTCCGCTACTGAGGCTGTCGGGAATCTGGCCCGGTCGAGGCTTCGGCGACGGCGCCGCACGTAGACGGCGCCGCCCCATCCGGCCGGCGAAAATCAACTCCTACGCGCCCGCCTTCTCAACGCGGTCCGGAGACGCGCGATCGCGTGGCCCGATCCTTTGCGAACCGTTCGATCCACTTCCATCAGGAACTCCGGAGAGAGGTGCGCTTCTTCGATCACTTCGTCGATGTTTCCACCGGTGCGCCAACGGTTGTCAAAGTCGCTCGTCATCGCATACTCTGCGCGATCTGGTGCGGGAACCAGTCGTAGCAGACCCGACGGGAGCGGTTCGAGATCACGGTCGAGTCACGACCAGGTCTTCCTCAGGCAGGATCCTCTCCCGATAGGCGGCGTCCTGCATCTGGAAGAGTTGTGGCGAGATGATCGCGACGATCTTGACGTTCGGGCCGTCCTTCGCGAGCTGCGGAAGGAGCTTCACGATGTTTGCGGTCGTGGACGTCCCCGTCACGAGGAGTGTACCCGCCTTGGGTCGGCCCGCGTCGTAGTCGCGGATCATGTACGCGCCCTTGGCCGCCGCGAAGTGCGAGTCCATCCCGAGCGCCTTTCGGTCCGGAATCTCGACCGGCGGACGGGTGAGGTGGAGCGCGACGATCGGGGACTTCGTGCGGAGCGCGGCCGCGATCACGACCGGGACTTCGTTGTACTCCCAGGGGTGCACGTCGATCACCTGACCGTCGGGGAAGAGCTGGGTCACGCCGGTGGCGAAGACGCCGAAGTGCGTTGACTGTCGTCCGCCGTCTCTCGGGACCGGAGTGCCCCGCCACCCAGATGACCTTGCCGAGCTGGATCGGCGAGTCCTGCGCCATCTGGCTGAAGAGACGCATCGGGCCGTACTTGAGATAGGAGAACGAGCCGTAGGTAGAACAGGCCGCGCCGAAACCGTCGAACTCCTCGAGGGACGGCTGGACAGGTTGACGGTGGCAGATGCCGACCGACATGCCTGCGTTCGCGAACTCGGCCGGTGATCTCCTGAGGGAGAGCGTGCCGTCGACGTTCTGGTTCCGGTCTTACCAGCCCCATCCTTCGGTGTCGCTGAAGCCCCGAATCCGGAGATGTTCGTCGAGTCGGCGAGGTCCGCGGGGAAGCTGACTTGCCCGAGGAAGAGCGGTCGATCCGTACTTCTTCTTGCCCCATGCGTTGCACCACGCGCCCCAGGTGCCGAGTGCCTGCCGGTTCGGGGCCTGGGATCCCGGTGCCATCCACATGTCCGCCGGGTAGTTCTCGAAGTCGGTGAGTTCGGGGTCGTCCACGGATTCCTGCCGAGGTCGATCCGCACGGTCGGTGCTCGTTCGGAACTGGAGTCTCCGATCGAGGCAGGCGATCGGAGAGATAGTCGACGAGTGCCTGGTCCTCGTGCATCACCTGGGCGACTTTGCGAGTTCGCTTCGGCCTGCTTCCGGAACGCATCCGGATCCTCGGGACGGGGCTTCCCGTAGCCCTCGAACTTCGATGCCGTACTTCTCCGTAGACTCGGCTTTGGTCTGCCAGTAGATCTACGCTGTTCGACTTGTGCGGCGCGCCGTGGCTCACGCGTAGTCGTACTTAGCGAGGTAGCCACGTCCCTTCCAGGTCTTGAGCCGCTTGAACAGCGCGGACGGTTCTGCGGATTGTCTCCATGGATGCACTCGACCAGAGCACGGCTGACGTGCTCCCAACTCGAGCCTTGCTCCGTTCCGACGACCCGCCAACCGTAGGGCGCGAACCAGTCGTTCGGCGTTCCCGGGACGACCGAGGACGCGGACCTCTCGTCGATGCCGAAGTCGTTCCAGTCGATCCACGTAGACCATGTTGTCGAGGCCGAGCCCCCAGGCAGGTTGCGGGTCGCTAACGGGTCGCGCCCGTGTTGAGACCGCCTTCGCCTTCGGAACGAGGAACGCGGACGTCGTTCGCTCCGGCGCGCTTCAGCGCCATGGCGAAGCGCCCTGCCGCGGATGGGGCTATTCTCGGTGTGCCGGGCGTGAGCCGGTGTTGAACTTGACGAAGAGCGTCTTCCCTTCCATCTCGCCCGCGTGTCCGGGGAGTCCGCCCCGACGCCGGAACGTGAGAGGTCTTCCCAGATCAGGGCGCGGCTTCTCGAAGTCGCAGATGGCAGGATAGCGCTCCGTTCCCGGTCTGGTCGTACCGGCGACGCATCGCTTCGTTGAGCGTCGCGGGGTCAGTAGAGAAGGGGAGTGCAGTGGCCGGCCACGAGGATGAACCGGTCGTTGTAGCGGTTCTCCGGACAGCGGATGTCAGCGCATGACGTCGCCGAGCAGGGTCCCGAGGAGGCCGTGGACCTTCGAGCGTGACCCTCGGGATGGCCGCTCTGCCGGTAGTTCAAGGTCATGTCGATGAACTGATCGACGATGTCCTTGGCCTTTTCCCAGTGGGCGAAGTTCGCTTCGTTCTCGCTCTGGATCTCTCGCTCGGCCCTTGCTCTGGCTCTCCACGGATGGTCCTTTCTCTGGAGGGACGACTGGGGGAGCGATCCGTACGGAGGACGGACCGGGGAGGCCACGTTCGAGGTGTGCCTCGACCGCCAGGGAGGATCGCACGGGGTGGGGGCAGAATCAAGAAGACGGCCCCGCGCCGGCGTCGCTGCGGCGGATTCCGATGTCGGCCCTGGAACGTCTGCCGCGGCGGGTCCGGGTTGACGAGGTCGACCGGCGGTTCCGCTGGCGGCCGTCGGCGGTGTCGTTCGGTGCCACCGGAAGGCTCTCCCCAAAGCCCGCGCTCCGGACCTGGGAGGAGGCGATGCCGTTGTCGACGAGGAAGTCGGCGACGGCGAGGGCCCGGCGTTCCGACAGATCCTGGTTGTAGGTTTCGCTGCCCACGTCGTCCGTGTGGCCCTCGACGCGGATCTCGAGGGTCGGATAGTTCCGGAGCACTTCCGCTACCTGCTCGAGCGTCGAGATCGTCTCCGGACGCAAGGTCGCCTTGTCGAAGTCGAAGAGGATGCCGGGAAGGCTCACGATGAGTCCGCGGGCCTCCTGCGTGACGGTGCGGTTGTCTCCCGCCAGTTGGTCGGCGAGCGACGGCCCCTGGGGCGCCTTCGCGCAGGATGCGAGGACGAGGGTCAGGCCCAAAGCCGCGAAGAGGGCACACCTGGACGTGATGAGCGCGAATCGTCGTGGGCGTCGTGCGTGGGGGCTCAAGTGAGGCGATCTCCTGTCTCTGCCTGGGTACGTTCAGCTTCGCTACGTCGGGTGGATCGTCAGGTGTTCGTGCGTGCCGCCAAGCCTACTCGGTGCGGTCTGGGATCACGGGTCTCTGCGTGGGTTCGGCCGGCGCGCTGCACTCGTGAACGAGAACCGAGTATAGCGGGTCGTCCTGGCGCGGGCTCACTTCTCCAGGAAGAACTGGATTCCCAGCTCGATGGTGAGCTCCCGGGCCGTGATGTCGTCTCCCGGGATGGGGGCGGCGTCCGGATCGTCCGGATTCTCCGTCGTCGGGCCGGGGAGGTCGTACATCGTCTGGTACGCGACGCCGACGTCGAGCCAGGGCCCCAAGCCGACATCGAACTGGACGCCGAGCGCGCCGCTCCACCCCAGCGCCCAGTTGTTGTCGCGGGAGTCCGAGTACGTGGTTCCGGGAACGGTGATCGCGGTCCGGAAGAGGTCCGCGCTGGCCTGTCCCGAGGTGTAGACGATGAACTTCCTTCCGTAGAAGGAGAGCTGGGGGCCGAGCGAGACGCGGTAGTTCTGGCTCGTGGTCTCGGCCGGGAGGAACCCGATGCTCGGGCCGAAGTAGAGCGTCTCGAACTTCCGCCCGTAGGACAGATAGGCCGCGTCGCCCCGGATCGAGAAGACATCCGAGAGCTCGAAGTTTCCCCGGATCCCGAGCCCACCGCCGACGCCGGAGACGTTCTGGAAGTCGTCCATCGGAATCACCCCGATGAGGAGGTGGGGGCCGACCTGCCACGGATCGCGGCGTGCTCGCACGGCACCCGCGAGGCCGACACGGCGGATCCGTAGCGATGATCCCCAATCCGACGACGCGCATCGATTCCTCCTTCTCGTCCCCAGCCTGTGATTGTGTCACGAAGCGCGTTCGTGCGACGTGTCGTCGACGTCGTTGAGGCCTCGTCGCCGGGCCTCGTGAAGGTTCCCGGCAGATGGCCCGAGAGGACGGCCGTGACGACGATGACGAACCGGTAAGTTGCGGAAGGCCCGCGACGTGCGTCCGATCGGGTAGAGTCCGCCCATGGGTGATCGGAGTACTCGGCGGGTTCACGGCCCCCCGAGCGACCACGGTGTTCGAGGATCAGGTGCACGAGGAGGCGCGGCGCCTCCTGCCACCGCACTTCAACCGGGGCTATCCACCGATGGTGACCATCCACCTTCGGCACGCGCCGATCCTTGTCGAGGAAGGCTCCGCCGACCGGTCCACTCCGGATCGACCCGCGCGTGCTGGATGCCGCGAGGAAGCTCGGCGAGTGGGCGGACTTCCTGGTCGTGGTGGCGAACACGCCGCACCTCTTCCTGGACGAGATCCGCGAAGCGGCGGGTCGGGACGTCCTCAGCATGGTCGATGTCGTCGTCGCCGAACTGAGGGGGCGCGGAGTCGTGGCCCTGCCGGACGTTCCGTCGCGGTGTGACGTCCCGTCGCCGTGTGACGTTCCGTCTCCGCGAGACGCGGGCGGCGGCGGGGCCGCGGACGAACGTCCGATCGGCTTGTTGGGCCTGGGAGTCCCCGAGGCATACGTCCGCAGGTTCGCCGAGGAGTCGGTCGAGTGGATCGGCCTCCCGGATCTACTCCGGGGCGCGCTGGATGACGCGATCCTTCGTACCCTCGAACTCTCGACGACCGATGTCCACAGGGATGCCGCGCGCGAGGCCGTCAGTTGGCTACGCGGTCGAGGGTGTCCGGCGATCGTTCTCGGTTGTACCGAGATTCCGCTCCTCTTGGGGGCAGAGGCGGACGCGGCCGACCTCATCGATCCGGGGCGGCTCCTGGCCCAGGCCGCAGTGCGGCGGGCGATCCGATAGCCGTCATCTCCGGTGTGACCCGCTGCCGAGTGGCACGGAGCAGATGTCTGTCCAGCTTCGTCCGTTCCCAGGTGTGCGCGGTGCGTGATGCCGTCCCTGCATCGAGCATTCACGACCTCTGCGCCGTGAATGCCGGGAAGACATCCACCTGACACCATGTCGGTCACCCCGATGTCTGGCCGAACATCCCCGTGACCGCAACGCGTCCCACCGTTTGCGCGCCCCGACAGCAGCGATTCCAAGTGTTGCATCGCGGGCTGCTGCCCCGACATCGGGTGCGCACACGGTCTGCAGGGCGGATGTACGTCCAGTATGTCGAGGTGCAGCATGTGTGCGATCTGCCATGCTGCACGCACTTCACCTGGACACACTGTCGTCATGCGGGAGGCTGGGTCTGCATCCGGGTGGACGCAATGGTGTGGTCGGGAGTGCTGGACGTACATCGCGGTTGCATGGAGTTGGTGGGGCCTCATGCTGGCCGGCCCGCACTACCCACGACACCTTGCGTGCGGCAGGTTCGCGCGGACGTGCGCAGACACAGAGAACGCACGTGGACGGTTCCCGGTCGAGGATTCGATCCGAGTTCGTGGTTTGATCGCTCTGTGGTTGACGAGAACCTCGGCCGGGTGGGCTGAAGCCGACGGCCGGTTCACCCGAGAGGTTCTTTGGACCTGACGATGCTGGGAATTCACAAAGGTGAAGGACGCTCCCTCAGAGCCTGGGTGTAGGCTGTCTTCGACCGAACGGCACCCCTCGGTGCGGCTCGTCGTCGAACCGACGGACGTTCGCCGTTCGTGTCGCGGGTTCTGAATCGACGCTTCGTCGCCGAAGAAGGAGTTCGACCATGCGGCCCCGCAGGACGTCCTTCCGCTCCCTGCCTCAGTTCCACCGGGTTCCCCGTCTCCGTTCCCGTTCTGTCTCCTCCGCCCTTCTCCCGGCTCTCCTCCTGACCGCCTCCGCTCACGGGGTCGCGTCAGGCGGACCGAACGAGGGGGGAACCCTCATCCTCCACGAGTCGGAAGCGGTCTACTCCACCGATCACAGCGGGTATTGCGGCCAGTCCGGGCTCTCCCGGTGCACCGACGCGAACACCCGCGTCGACGGCGGCGGAACGGTGGTCTTTCACGCCCTTGCGGCCTTTTCGCCGGGAGCAGAGAACCGCCTTGCAGGTGTCGTCTTCGGTGTCGACTACGAGCCGGATGGAATCGTACTGCTCGCATGGGGCGGGTGTGGTGACTTCGAACTCTGGGATTCCGACTGGCCGGCGCCGGGGACGGGAACCGCGGTCACCTGGGGGAACACCCAGACGGCGGACCTGGTCGAAGTGTACTGGTTCGCCGGATACAACTACGACTTCCCGAACGCGCACGAGTTCGCCCTGGGCCCACACCCAAGCCAGGGAAGCTCGTTCGCCGACGACTCGGTTCCATCCAACCTGGACGAGATCGCAGGACTCGGAACCCTTGGATTCGGAAGGGACGGATTCGCTCCGTGTCCCGATCCACTCGGACTCGGCGCATGCTGCTACGAGGACGGTCGGTGCGAGCTGTCTTCGTTCGAAGACTGCGAGAGCACGGACGGTCAGTACCAGGGTCTGGGACGACCCTGCGATCCGAACCCGTGCCTCGCGCCCGGTGCGTGCTGTCATCCGAACGGGCTCTGCGAACTCGTAGCGATGATCGACTGCGACGACGAGTTCCTCGGCGAAGGATCGACGTGCGAGCCGAACCCCTGTCCGCTGCCCGGTGCTTGCTGTGCACCGGACGGAGCATGCACGGTGGTCCTCGAGCGACTTTGCTCCGGCGACTTTCTCGGGGAGGGAACGACATGCGTCCCGAACCCATGCCTGGAGCCAGGAGCCTGCTGTCACGGCGATGGTTCGTGTTCCTTCGTCCTCCTGACCCAGTGCTCGGGTGACTTTCTCGGCACCGGCATCCCCTGCGATCCCAACCCGTGCATCGTGGATTGCTGGAGCTTGCGCCGAGACGCCGTCGCCCACGTCGTTCGGCCGGCCCCGCCCCAGGAGATCTTCGGCAGGGCGGATCGTGTGCCAGGGCCCAACACCAATGGCGCCCTCTTGCTCCACCACGAGGCTTCCGTCGTCTACACGTCCGACCAGGAGTCGTACTGCGGAGCCTCGAGCATCCGCGAGTGCGCGGAAGCAAACTCGCGGGTCGATGGCGTCGAACCCGCGGTGTTGTTCCTGCTCGCGTCCTTCCCGACGGGAATGCAACCGCGTGTGGCGGGAGTCACCTTCGGGATCGACTACGACGTGTGCGTGATCCCCCTCAGCTTTGGCGCGTGCGGAGACTTCGAGCTGGCCGACCCGTACTGGCCAGGCTCAGGAAGAGGCACGGCTGTGGTGTGGGCCGAAGCCCAGACCGAGTCGCTCATCGAGGTGTACTGGTTCGCAGCATACTCGGTGTATGGGGATCCGCAGTTGTTCTCGGTCGTACCTCATCCAGCGCAGGGTGGGTGGTTCGCCGATGATTCCACGCCGTCTCGTTTGGACGCGATCATGGGCTACGGAACGATGGGATTCGGGACGGACGGGCACCTGCCCTGTCCCGTGGGGCCGACAGCAGGCGCCTGCTGCCTCTCCGACGGGTCGTGCACGATGCTGACTCCGGCCCAGTGCGACGAACTCGGCGGCGTGTTCGTCGGCTACATCGATTGTGACGTCTCGGTGTGCTCACCTCCGGCAGGCGCGTGTTGCGTCGACGACATCGACTGCATCATCACGACGCTCGACGACTGTGCGTTGGAGGGCGGCATCTACCGCGGCGACGGATCGACGTGCGACCCAAACCCGTGCGTCCCGGTTCCGACGAGGAGTGGCACGTGGGGATCGATCAAGGCGATGTTCCGCTGACCAGGGCGTAGCGGCACTCCTCGACCTCGTACGCGGATCCCCCCACAATCACCGGAACAGTGCTTTCACTCGTCCCCAGCTGGACCTCAGGATCGGGGTCCCGCCACACTCGACGAACTCGGCGCCGATCCCGATCGCCTGGGTCGGTCCCCAGACGATCGACACGTTGTTCCAACCGGTCGGGTAGCCGATGCCGGGGGCGATGTTCGTCAGCGGGCAGCCGCCGAACCCGTCCAGATCGGCTCCGACGTACCAGGCAGACAGCTGGCCTGGCCAGTTCCCCCAATAGCCGACGTAGGTCGTGCTGTTTGCGCACTCACTCGAGATCGAGAACGAATGGCGGCTGAGCGAAGGCCAGAACGCAATCGGTCCTGGGTTTGCACCCGTGGCCAAGCCGAGCACTGGGCCGGGCGCGCCGCCAGCGTCGTCCCAGACATAGAGGTCCATCGTTTGGCCGGTATCATTCCCGATCTGGGTCAGATCCAGGACGATCGAGCACGCATGGAGGCCGTCGACGGCGTAGCCCTCCGCAAACGCGCCCCAATAGGGCCGTTCGTTGCCCTGGTACTGCCAGGCGTAGCCGTTCTCGTAGGTGCCGTCCGCGTTGAAGAAGAGCGTGCCGCAGTTCGATGTGGCCGCATCGCCCAATACCGATCCCGAGCCGCGCCCGGTTTCGGTTTGGTGACGCACGGGCGAAGACGCCTGCGCCTGGAGAACCTGGCGACGGAGCGCGATCCGCTCTTCGTACGAGAGCGCGAAGGAGCAACCGGTGCCTCCGTGTGGGCATGGGTTCGGGTCACAGGGCGTTCCCTGATATACGAAGATCCCGCCCTGGTGTTCGCACTCGGCTTCCGTGAGGAATCGGCAGCTTCCATCCCCGAAACAGCAGGCACCCATTCCGGCGA
>JAWKQE010000021.1:0-104956 GCA_041390305.1 Candidatus Eiseniibacteriota bacterium | reverse complement strand
CGAGTCTTCCGAGACGAGGTGGAGCACCTGGGCGCCGCCGGACTCGAGGAACGACTCGGCCTGTCCTTCGACGTAACCGAAGCTCTCGGTCGGATAGCGCAGGTCGAGGTGCGCGCCGGCCAGCCGGTCCACTCCCGAAGTGCGGAGCCGGAGCTCGATTCCTCCCGCGACCGCGTCGATCTCCCACGCGAGGTAGTTCGCCTGGTAGGACTGAGCAAGGCCGGCGTTCCTCGTGCCGAGGGTCTCGAGGCCGACCGCGTGAAGGGCGGTGAGCGGCGAGTCCTCTCCGAGTGTCACGACGAAGCCCGCGCTGTTCCAGCCGGCGTCCGCGAAGAACGAGTACTGGCTCGTGAACGCGAGGAGGTCGTCTACGTCCCATTCGGCGTCGGGGACGGGCCAGAGATTCGGCGAGTCACCGATGGCCGGACCCATGTCGGCGATCCGGTCGCGTGTGAACTGATAGCCGTTCCAGCCGATGGTGAACGCCATCTGATCGTCGAAGTCGATCCGGCCGTCCGGACGCGGCTGGAGGTGCGGAACGGTCGAGTCCGCGCCGGCGCCGGTCGTCGCGATGTCGCCGAGGTAGGCGATCCGGATCTGACAGGACCTCGCGGCCCAGGCTTCCGGCTCCTCACCGCGCACGTCGATGATCGAGGACCTCGACTTGTCGAGGGAGAGGACGCTGTCCTTGAACCGCTCGGACGTCGAGATGGCGTTGGAGCGCGCGCGTACCTGCATCGTCGCGACGTTGAACGGCCCGGCACCGGAGAGACCGGTGGGGGCGCCGAGCGTGGTCGAGTTGACCTCGAACGTCCCGCCGACCGTGTCGACGACGGCGCCGAAGACGTGATCGGTGTAGCCGATCCCTTCCCACGCCGTTCCCGGCGTGATTCCGAGGATCTCGACCAGCGACGGGTCGAAGGTGCCGTAGAAGCCGGCTCCGATGATGCTGTCGGGATAGACGAGCTGGAGGTGGACGTCGCGCACGAGCCCGTTCTGCAGATAGAGCGTGCGGTCCCCGTCGATCGCGTCCGTCAGGAGGAGCGCAGGGATGAGCGTCGGGTCGATGCACACGACCTCCGGATCGAACGTCTGATCCCACGCTACTTCCGTCCCCGTCGGGTCCTTGAGACGCGCGAAGAGGTAGTAGTCGCCTGCCCCGGGATTGCCGCCGGGGGTTGCGTCGAAGTCCCAGTAGGCGGACGTCGCCGTCGGAGGGACGGTGCCGGCCGCGATGGCGAGCTTGGCGCGCGATGGGTCGAACGTCTCCTGGGTGTCGTAGTAGAAGTCGACCCAGCCGCCGAGGGGCGGATGCGTCGTCGTGAACCGGATCGGGTAGCCGGCGCCCGGAGGGAAGCAGGCCGGGAGTTCGCTGTCGCCCGTGAAGAGGAGCGTGATCGTCGGCGTCGGGCCTTCTTCGTACTTCGTCACGACGTGACGGCTCTCATCGGGCACGTAGACGTCGAGGTCCGACCCGTTCGCGAGGAACGCGACCCGGGCCGGGGAGACGAAGTTGCCGAGCCGGTTGCCGAGCTGACCGAGCGAGGCGTCGAAGATGCCGAGGTGTGCGCCCGGCACTTCCCGATCGGGATCGCGGAAGATGACGATCCGGTGGTTGCCGGGATCACTCACCGCGACGTAGGTCGTGCCGTCGCCGTCGACCGACGCTTCCACGTCGTACGGATACTGGAGCGGAACGGCGCCGGCGAGGCTCGCGTCCCACGTGACGAGGTGCTGGATGCGCGGCGCAACGCCGAGTGTCGTGTCCGCAGGTTCGAACGAGAGCTTCTGGATCCGGTGGTTGCCGGAGTCCGCGACGTAGAGGTCGAACCGTCCGAGCGCGTCGTTCCAGAGTCCGCTCACGCCGCGCGGGGAGGTGAAGCGTCCCGCGCCTGTTCCCGAGGTGCCGAAGCGCACGAGATCCGGGCTCACTTCGTAGTCGTACTCGAAGTCGGTCGAAGCAGGTGGAATGGCACCGTGGATGCCGTCACCGAAACGGATCCGGCCCGACTCCCAGTCCACCTGGAAGACCGAGTCCTGAGGACTCGCCGTGGTGAGGTCGTCGATCCGGAGCCAGGAACGCGGATCGACGTCCGGGTCGAAGACGATCTCGTCGAGCGTCCCTTCCGCGAGCGGCGCCGTCGTCGTCCAGGAGACCCAGTCTTCGGGGACGAGCGAAGGCGTGGACGGACGGTAGTCCCGTCCCGCCGTCGCGCCGACGGTGCCGGCGCCGGTCGGCTGGACGACGACCGTGCGCGCGTCCTTCGGAAGCCAGTCGCCGCTCCAGTTGCTGCCGGCGGCGGTGGCCGAAGAGGGAAGGCCGACGATCTTGATCCGGTCGTTGCCGGTGTCGGTGATGACGAGGAAACGGCCGGGGTAGGCGGCCGACGTCGAGATGGTCGTCGTGCCGTCACCCCAGGGACCGGCGTTGAGCGGAAGGCTGAGGCCGGGGATTCCGAGGAACGGATCCGCGAACGCCGCCTCCGCCGCCGCGTCGACGAGCACGCGACCCGTGACGAGGTCGGTGATCGTGACGACGCCCGTGGCGACAGTGACGCGGTAGTCGTGTCCGGTCACCTGATTCGCGTCCGTGACGAACGGATAGGAGGCCTGGTCGAAGGGGCCGCTGTCGGCGCTCAGCGACGCACTCGCGCCCTTGCCCGCGTCGAGGTCGAGGACGGCGACGTCGTAGGGGCCGTCGAGTTCTCCGCCGTAGGCTTCGCCCGCGGTGACCGTGCCGTCGAGCGCGACCGTGTAGGAGAACACCTCTTCGTTCTGCGACCCGCTGAGGTCGCCTGCGTCCACGACGAAGAGGAGGTCGGTCGTGCTCGTCACCGGATCGGGTACCGCGACGAGGGAGCGCACTTCCTCCCATTCCGTCGGACCGCCCGAGGCCTCGTCGATCTGGACCTTCGTCACGGTCGTACCCGCGTTGCGTGTTCCGTAGTCGACGTCTCCCTGGCCGAACGCGGGCGTGCCCGCGCCGGCGTCCTGGAGGTCGGTGACGATGTAGCGGATCTCGAGCTGGGAGTCCGCGTCGAGCGCACCTGCGGGCAGCTCGATCTGCGGCTGATCCGCGGCTCCAGCGTAGTCGATCGTGTAGACCTCGTCGGCGACCGTGTAGCCGGTGAGGTCTTCCACCCAGCGCCACACAGATCCGTCGACGTAGACGGCTTCGGAGCGCGGCACGATCCACTGGGTGGGAACGGCCACGTACTCGGGAAGACGGATGAGCTGATCGTTGTACTCGCCTGCGGCCGGGGCGCCTGCGTTGTAGGCGAGGTCGTCCTGGCTCAGCGCTTCGAACGTTCCGTTGACCTCGAACGCCTGGACCCGATGGTGCCCGCTGTCGAGCACGTACACGACGTCACGTCCGGAGTGGGACGTCACGGCGACCGCGCGCGGCTGCTGGAACGGCAGTTCGATCGGCGGATAGTCCGTCGCGATCTCGAGTCCGGGCGAGTGGAACGGGATGAAGTACGGACCGTTCCATTCCAGGATCGGCTCGTACCTAAGGCCCACGCTCGACTGCGCCTCCGCGTTCGTGGCCGTCACACCGAGGGCGAGGGCGAAGAGACCGGCACCCACCACACGGAGAGCAACGCTGGAGTTGTGAGCGGCGGAGACGAGAACCGATGTTCTGCTCGACATGAGAACTTCCCCCACGAGTGGGCGAGTTGCCCCAAGTCACGCGACCTGGATCGCCCCGTCGATCCGTGCAGGTTTCGCGCCAGACGGTGGGGCCCGGAGACGGACGTCCCTAAGACGTGGTCCGGCCGTCGACAAGGGTGCTGCACCGAGAGCTCGGCTCGATGGTGAGGCGCACGATCGGCCGCTTCGGGGCGTGCGAATCGCCGGTCACTTCGGCGATTTGCAACCGAGATCGCGAGTCACACGCTGCAAAGCACCGCTCTGGTGGGCGTGCGCAGAGCGTGCTGGCTGCGTTAGATGCCCCAGATCCGCCCATTCTCCCGTTCGGAGCTCGAGATTCCGGCCCGTGGCGTCGCGCCGAGAGAACGACTGCGTCGCGTAACTCTCGGCGCCGGAGCGTCTTTCGTGGGTAGTGCGGTCTTGTCGCGGTCGTCGCCCGTTTAGCGGCCAAACTCGGAAGAATGGCGCATCAAGGAGCCTCCTGGCTTCGCCGATCCGAGAAGCGACTCGACGGACTCTGACCGCGCTCTCGGAGGCGAAGATGGACGAAGCACACTGGGCACCGATCGCAGTGGTCGCGCTCGGCGATCCCGGTCGACGCGACGAGGGCATCCCGATCCGGATTCTCGGACGCGTGCGCACGTTGATCGGTGAGATCGGCTGCTCGCGCACCGAAGTGCGGCAGATCGCCGCGACCGCGGGTGCCGTCGATGCCGCCGATGACTTGATCGTCGATCAGGGGAACCTGGCCATCGACGTTTCCCCGCAGCACGGTGAGTTGGTCCAGTGGATCGAAGGTGGGACCGAAACAGGCCGCCTCGATCCGTACCTCCAGGACCGCGAGCGGGTCGTGCTGATCGATGCCGTCGAACTCGGCCGGAAGCCTGGAACCGTGGTCCACTGGCACCTGTCGCGGGGACGCGGTGGGCTCACGTTCATCGAACACTACGGTCGTCCGCACGAGATGGGCCTCGACCATCTCGCATTTTGGCTCGAAGACGACCTGCCCCCATCCGGCCTCGACCTGATCGCCATTCAGCCGGACGACACGGAGGCCGGTGTCGGCCTCTCCGACACCATGCAGGCGCGCTTCTCGACGATTTCGTCCCAGGTCACGGCCCTCGTGTTCCGGATCCTGGTCGAGGAAGGCTGGTAGACGCTCCGCCCGCGCCACTTTCTGCTGACGAGAGGGCGATCGATCGGCCACACTCCATTTTTCCGAACGCGCCAGAGAACGGATCGGGAAGGGGAGTGGACCATGAGCGGACTCGTCCGGGTGGAACGTGAGAAGGATCTCGCCTGGGTCGTGCTGGACCGCGAAGAGAAGCGGAATGCGCTCGACCGGGAGTTCGTCGACGCGATCCATGCCGTTCTCGGTGAGCTCGAAGACGATCACGACGTCGGAGTGGTCGTGTTCCGCAGCAGCTTCGAGTCTGCGTTCGTTTCCGGAGCGGACATCGCAGGAGCTGAGACCGAACGCGCTCGATTCCCTCGCGCGGATCAACGCGCGGCTCTTCGACCGATCGAGCAGCTCCCGATGCCGACGATCGCCGCGATCCAGGGCTATGCATTGGGTGGCGGCTGCGAGTTCACACTGGCGTGTGACCTCAGGATCGCCGGACGCCCGCGAAGATGGGGCAGCCGGAGGTCGGTCTGGGCATCCTTCCCGCGGCGGGGAACGCAGCGTCTGCCCCGGATCATCGGGCTCGGGCGGGCCAAGGAACTCGTGCTCACGGGCAGGATCATCGAGGCGGAAGAAGCGGAGCGGATCGGGGCTCGTGCATCAGGTCGTTCCCGACGGCGGTTCCCATGATCACGCCCGTCAGCTCGCGGACCGGATCCTCGCGAACGGAAATTGCGACGAGGCCTGCGAAGCTCGCACTCGACTCTGCGTTCGATGGAGGGCGGGTCGGCCACCGGCTCGAGTCCGTGGCCCAGGCCGTGCTCTTCGACTCCGAGGACAAGAAGGCACGCCGCGACGCGGTTCCTGGAGCGTAGAAGACGCGCCGCGGATAGTCGGCGCCGGTTCGGCCGATGAGTCGCCATTGGGTCCGCGGAGGATCGATCGGCTGACGGTTACTCCGGGGTGAGTCGGACGCCGGGTCAGCGGAGGCGGCGTGCTGCCGGTGGCGCAGTTGACGACGCCGGTTCATGGAAGAGTCGGTGACTCGGTGTGGGGTGGGGAGAGAGGAGTGTCGAGATGACGGATGACGGTGTGGGTGTGGGAGAGGGCGCGATCACCGCGTCGCCGTCGTGGGGGCGGGGACCATATGGGGGCGGGCATCGCGCAGGTCGCCGCGATGGCCGGCTACGAGGTCGTCCTCCAGGACGTGCAGGAGGCGCAGCTCGCGCGGGCCCGTGCGACCATCACCTCGATGTTGGACAAGGGCGTCGAACGGGGGAAGGTGACCGAAGCCCAGAGGGATGGGGCGTGGTCGCGTCTCACTCTCGCCGCGGATCTTCCCAGCGCGGTCGAGCGGGCCGATCTCGTGATCGAAGCGATTCCGGAGAAGATGGAGTGGAAGGCGGCCCTCTTCCGCGAGATCGAAGCGCACTGTCCGGCCGAGACGCTCTTCGCGTCGAACACGTCGTCGCTCAGCATCTCCCGCCTTGCGGCGGAAACCGGCCGGGCCGACCGGTTCCTCGGCATGCACTTCTTCAATCCAGTCCCGATCATGAAGCTACTCGAACTCGTAGTCGGCGAGGGCACGAGCGAGGCCACTCTCGCCGCCGCGCGCGCGGTCGGCGACCGGATGGGCAAGTCGGTGATCGTCGTGAAGGACGCCCCCGGGTTCGCGACCAGTCGACTCGGGATCGCCCTGGGGCTCGAGGCGATCCGGATGGTCGAGCAGGGCGTCGCGTCCGCGGAAGACATCGATCTCGCCATGACCTTGGGCTACGGACACCCGATGGGACCACTCAGGCTCACGGACTTGGTCGGACTCGATGTTCGCCTCGAGATCGCCCGCTATCTCCACGGCGAATTCGGCGACGATCGATTCGCTCCGCCCTCCCTCCTCGAGCGGATGGTCGAAGAGGGACGGATCGGGAAGAAAGCCGGTCGCGGGTTCTACGACTGGGACTAGTCCGGCCGGGCCGACGGTCGGCCTGCTAGGCGCCCTCCTTGGGCGTGACGGTAGCGCCGCGAAGGAACGCGATCACTTCGGTCGGGAAGGAGTCGCGCCGCAGGCTCTCGATCTGGATGACGTGCGTTGCATCCGGAACCACCCAGAGAGCCGACGCGGGGATCTTTTCGTACATGAGGATCGCGTCGGAGAGGGGAACGAGGGGATCCCGGTCCCCGCACACGATCAGAGTGGGCGCCGCGATCCGTTCCAAGTCCTCGGGCTGCGCGAGTTCCCCGGTCTTCTCGGACCGAACCATCGCGATCACCTTCTTCGTCACCTCGACCCAAGCCTCGGGTCCGCCCTGCGGAAGGTGCTGCTCACGCATCTGCTTCTCGAGTCCCCACTGCCTCCACGTCTCGGGGCGCGTCATCGCCTCGAGGGCACGGCTTCCCGCCGGGCCGGTTCGGAAGTTCGTTCGATAGAGGACGAGACGATCCACACGCTCGGGGCATCGGGTCGCGATGTAGAGTGCGGTCGCTCCGCCCATCGAGGAGCCGAGGATGTGGGATCGTTCGATGCCGAGATCGTCGAGCAGATCGAGAACGGCGCGCGCGAGGTCGGCGAAGCTCAGTGCGTCGGCGGGAGGGCTCGCGCCGTGTCCGAGCGCGGTCGGCGCGATGACGAAGAACCTCTCGGCGAGGCGAGGGCCGAGAGAGTCCCACTCACGGTGCGTGAGGCCTCCCGCGTGGAGGAGCGTCAGAGCCGGTCGCGACGGATCACCGTAGGTCACATGGTCGAGACGACCGGGGTGTGTCTTTCTCACGCCTGTCCTTCCCTTGGTCGCTCGGACCTATCCCTGACGCCGAGCGAGGCTTCCGTGGAATCGTCAGGCTCAGCGGATGCCGTCCATCGGACCCGTCCGCTTCCAGCCCTCCGGAACGGAGAAGATCGACCGGTCGAGCCCGTCGTGGTCGATCGCCAGGACTTCGGTAGTTCCCTCGTGGCCCACGATGCGCATCGGGAAGCCGACGAACGCCTCACTCTTCGGATCGAGTGCCGCGAACGCGGTCATGGACCATCCTGCCTTCTTCGGGAGCGTCTGCAGGAACTCCGAGAGTTCGTGGAACACGGAGAGGTCGTCTCCCGAGAGCCCCAGTTCTTTCGGCGTGGCGACCCAGGCTTCGCCGGTCTCCTTGCCGCTCTCGAGGACACGGTACTTCTCGCACTTCACGCCCAGGATCGTCTCGCTTCCTCCGGCCTTCTCGAACCGGGTCGTCGTGACCTCCTTCTGTGCCGTCTTCGGCGCGGTCATGGACTTGAACTTCTCCATGGCAATGGCGCGTTGCTCGGGCGGGAGGTTCTGGAGTGCGGCTTCGGCCTGCTTCATCGCGTCGGCGATCTGGCTCTGCGCTCCCGCCAGCTGGTCGCCCATCATCTCGATGTCGGCTTCGGTGACTTCCATGTACTTCTGTTCCGCGGGCTCCAGGATCCGCATCACCTTGCCCTTGGCGTCGAAGAGGAAAGTGCCGTCGCCGCCGGAATCGTCGACCCTGAGGAAGTCCTTCGTGAATCGGATCTGGATCTCGTCTCCGTCGCTCTCCATCCGGACGCTCGTGTCCGCCGACGCGATCGAAACCGAGGCGAGAAGCGCGGACAGTGCGGAGGCGAGGACGGGGAACGTGCGGCCCCGCGCGTTCGCCCTTCCCGAGGCCACGGCGGCGATGCCATCTCGGAACAGGGGCGCGGCGTTGCTCGTACGATTGCGGCTCGGATTCATCGGGACGTCCTCCTTTGCGGCGCGGTCCATTCGCTCCCCGGCCGCCGAGTCCGTTAGGCTATCGATCTCCGCGGATCTCAGCACGGGACTCGTGGTAGGGATGGGGAATGCCGAGTGTCGCAGCCCCTGTCCGAAGAGACAAGGGGCGGGATCGGATCTGCCGCCATCAGGACGAAGGGGAGGCTTCGCGTTGCCCGAACTCGCGGAAGTGGAACGGATGCGGAGAGAGTGGGATCCCGGCGTCGGGAGTCGCATCCGGGAGGTGTATCTCCATCCCGAGAAGCGGATCTTTCGAGGGATCCGGCCGGACGATCTCGCGGCGGCCCTCACCGGGTCGACGCTGCGGAGCTCCGAGTCCCACGGGAAGCAGATGATGTTCTTCTTCTCGGCCACGCGTCCCGGTAGGTCGTGCTATCTCGGCGTCCACCTCGGGATGACGGGCGAGCTCCGCGCGCTCTCACCGAAGTACCCTCCGGAACGTCACGACCACCTCGTCCTCCGCCAGGCGAAGCACTCGCTCGTGCTGACCGACCCCCGACTCTTCGGACGCGTGACCTTCGCGGAGGGGAGTCCACCCGAGTTCTGGACGGCGCGACCGCCCGCGGTGTTGGACCGAGCGTTCACCCTGCGCCGACTCGAGGACTATCTCCGTCGTCATCGGGGGGCGCCGATCAAGGCACTTCTGCTCGACCAGGCGATGTTCCCGGGCATCGGGAACTGGATGGCGGACGAGATCCTGTGGCGGGCCGAACTCCATCCGCGTCGCACCGGTTTGGATCTCGACGAAGCGGAGGTGAGACGTCTCTGGAAGGAGACCCGGTTCGTGGCGCGGGAAGCGCTCCTCCGGATCGCGGAGCGGGGCGTCGATCCGCCGGCGACCTGGCTCTTCCCGCACCGCTGGGAGGACGGCGGCCGGTGTCCTCGCACGGGGACCGGTCTCGTCAGGGAGACCATCGGTGGCCGGACGACGTGCTGGTCCCCGGGACGGCAGCCAGAGCTCGGATGATTCAGGTCGACCGGGATCGTTCCTTCCACCAGGCGGGAAGGAGTTCGGCCGCCGGCCCTTCGAGACGTTCGGAGACGTACGGGCTGAGCGGTGTCTCCTCGGGGTTCACTTCGATGATGTGCGCCCCGCTCCTGAGCGCGATCTCGGGCAGCGCCGCCGCGGGATAGACGAGCGAGGACGTTCCGATCACGAGCACGGTGCGTGCGGCTTCCGCCGCGGCGAACGCGTCTCCCAGCACCGCCTGATCGAGACTCTCTCCGAACCAGACGACGCCGGGGCGGAGGAGCGCCGCACACTTCGGGCAGACCGGGGGGATCGTTTCGAGCGGCGATGTGCGGTTCAGCTCTCCGAACCTGCAGCGGACGCAGCGGAGATGCCAGATCGAACCGTGGAGCCTCCGTACGTTCCGGCTTCCCGCGAGTTCGTGCAGGCCGTCGACGTTCTGCGTGGCGAGGAGGAACTCTCCGGGCGGTGCCCACTCTTCGATCGCCACGATCGTGTCGTGCGCCGCGTTCGGGCGACACTCGGCGATCGCCTGACGTCGCCAGTCGTACCACTCCCAGACCAGTTCGGGCTGCTGGGAAAACGCTTCCGGGGTGGCGAGCTCTTCCGGCCGGAAGTTCCGCCACAGGCCATCGGCTCCACGAAACGTCGGAACGCCGCTCTCGCGGGAGATCCCGGCGCCCGTGAGGACCAGGATCGGTGTTTCGATCGCCTTCATAGGGGCGGACCATAGGCCCGCGAAACGGGGGATGTCAGGCAGAAACGGTCCCGGACGCGGGAGAAGGGGCGGTGGGGAAGGGCTGGCGGTTCCGCCCGGCACCAAAGAAGTCCGACTTCGATCCTGAGGTGTGATTATCTGTCCCAATGGTTCAGATGTGCTTAAGTATGGTCCCAGGTGGGAACGCCCGTGCCGGCCCGGACCAGGCACGCCGGTCCGGGCCGCGGGAGGGGGCTGCCGCGCCGGCGGATGGCTGCCCTTGGAGGTACAAATATGTGTTGGAACGTGTTAGCGGAGCCCCGAATCTGCCAAGCCTCCCAGGCTGGGTGGTCTAATTCTGACCGTTTGATCCCGATTCGATCGGGGAGGCCGGGCCGCCCGGAGGCGGCCGGAGACCGGGAAGGTCCGCTTATCGCTATCGACTTTGTGAAAGTGTGGAACAAGCAGACTTGACACGATCCAAGGCCGTCTGGATAATCCCGAGCCTGTTGGGTAGGGAGCCTTCCGACCGCTCGAGACGCATCGTGGGGTCGGTCCGACTGCGACAGAAACAACTCCGAAACGCACGGGACTGAGGTCGCCTTGGTCGATAGCTCGGATCCGCGCGCCAGACGCACGCGCGTTCTCGCGGGACTCGCGGGGATACCGACGACGCTGACCATCGGCGCGTTGCTCGGTTTTTTCGCGGGTCGCTGGCTGGATACGCGTTTCGGAACAGAGCCCTGGCTCCAACTCATCTTGCTCGGTTTAGGACTCGCCTCTGCGGTGCGTACCGCGCACCGACAGTTGAAGCGCGTCTCGAAAGAGTTCGACAAGCTTTGATCGACGCTCTCGTGGGGGAGCGCTAGGGGAGGAGTGGAGTGAGCGCGGAGAGGTCTTTGCCTTTGGATCACGCGTTCCTTCGCCGGGTTCGTACGGCGACCATCGTCCTGGGACTGCTCGGGTCCCTCTTCGTCACGCTCTATGCGGGCGTGAAGCCCGGACTGGGTTGGACGGCGGGTGCGGGCGTCGCGCTCGCGAACTTCATCCTCCTGCACTGGATTCTCGTGCGCGTCCTCCGACCCCAGCCGATGCTCGGGCCGAAGGTGTACGCCGCGCTCGGAGCGAAGCTCCCGCTGATCTTCGGTTCCGTCTTCCTCGCGGTCGGAGTCGCGAAGCTCCCGCTCCTCTGGTTCTCGCTCGGATTCTCGCTCCTCTTCGTCGTCGTTCTGCTGAAGGTTCTGGGCCAGCTCCTCGTGGCGAAGCAGGGGCTCACGATCGGAGATCCCCGCGAAGGCGCCGCCTTCCGGATGCGCCGGCAGCCGAACGGTCCGATGAGCACGAAGTCGAAGATCGGCGCCGCTCTTCTCTTCGTCGGTCTCAGCGCGGCCGCGCCTCAGCTGCCCCGGATCGTGGCTCACTTCGACCAGGCGAGCTGGACGACGGATCTCGCCGTCGAGTCGATGCCGGCGGCGCAGGCGGCGGAAGATGCCCACGGCACCGACGCTCACGCGACCGATGCGCATGCTGCGGATTCTCATGCAGCCACGGACGCGCACGGCGGCGATGCCCACGTGGCGGGCGACGCTCACGGTGGGGACGCTCACGCCGCGGCGGGTGATCATGGCGAGGGACACGGGGAAGACCACGGGGCCGTGAAGCACTTCCCGAACCTCGTCACCTACATCACCTGGATCGCGACCAAGGCGGGTGTCTCCGAGGACACGACCTGGCTGAAGCTGCTCAACGAATACGAGAACGTCTTCTTCAACATCCTCCTGGCGATCTTCTTCGCCGTCGTCACGTCGAAGGCGTCGCGGGCCCGAGCCATGATCCCCGGCAAGCTCCAGAACACCGTCGAGTACGCGGTCGAGAGCCTCTACGAGTTCGTCAAGGGCATCCTGGGGCACGAGGCGCGCCGGTACATTCCGTTCATCGGAGCGCTCTTCTTCTACATCTGGGGCATGAACTGGATGGGACTGATCCCTGGGTTCAAGTCTCCGACGGCCTATCTCAACACGACGCTCGCGCTCGCCGGCTGCACGTTCCTCTACGTCCAGTACACCGGCATCACGCGGCTCGGACCGCTCGGCTGGCTCCACCATCTCTCCGGTAGCCCGAACGATCCGGTCGGTTGGGCCATGGTTCCACTCATGCTGCCGCTCGAGATCATCGGTGAGATCGCGAAGCCCGTTTCGCTCTCCCTCCGTCTCTTTGGAAACGTGATGGGAGAGGACACGCTCCTCGCGCTCTTCGCGACCCTGATCACGATCGGAATCCCCGCGCTCGGTCTGCACGTGGGTGTGCCGCTCCACATCCCGTTCATGTTTCTCGCCCTTCTCGCGAGCACGATCCAGGCGCTGGTCTTCACGCTCTTGGCGACGATCTACATCTCCCAGATGCTTCCGCACGAAGATCACTAGCGGGCCGGGAGACGAGTTTTTGTGGCCCCGTTCGCAACTGGACGGGGGTGGAGGCGCACCACTCGCGTGGTGCGAAAACTGAAGAAGGAGCAATCGAAAGATGGAGATGAATCTGCTCGGTCTCGGACTGCCGCTGGGCCTCGGCCTGGCCGCTCTCGGTTCCGGCATGGGCCTCGGCCGCGCCGTGAGCGGAGCGATGGAAGCGATGGGTCGTCAGCCCGAGGCGGCTGGAAAGATCCAGGTCAGCATGATCATCGGTCTCGCCTTCATCGAAGCGCTCACGATCTACGCGTTCGTCACCGTGTTCGTTCTCCAGGGCAAGCTCTGATCCGGGAACACGAACGACGGGGGTTCTGAATGCACGAGATCGATTGGGGACAGGTCATCGCCCAGGTGGTCGGCTTCCTGGTCGTGCTCTTCATCCTGAAGAAGTACGCCTGGGGCCCGGTCATCGACATGCTCGAAGAGCGTCGGGCGAAGATCCAAGGTGATTTCGACGAGATCGATGCGCAACGCGCGGAAGTCGCGACGGTCCGGAAGGGACTCGATGACCGGCTCGCCGGGATCGAGCACGAGGCGCGTGAGCGCATCCAGGCAGCCGTGGCCGAGGGCGAATCGGTCGGGAACGAGATCAAGCTGAAGGCGCGTCAGGAGGCCCAGGCCATCCAGCGTCGTGCCGAGGAGCAGGTGGAACGGGATCGGGACAAGGCCCAGGTCGCTCTCCGCAACGAGATGGTGACCATGGTCGTGGCCGCGACCGAGAAGATGCTCCGCGAGAAGCTCGATGCCGACTCGCACAAGAAGCAGGTCGAAGCGTTCATCGATTCGCTCGGCACGGTCCGAGGTGAGGGAGCCAAGTCGTGATCCGAGATCGTGGCGTTGCTCTGCGCTACGCGAACGCGCTCTTCGGAGCCGCGAAGGCGCGAGGCGTGACTCAGCAGGTCCTGGCAGACCTCGTGGCTCTCGAGGAGCTGGAAGGAAAGGGATCGGCACTCCAGGCGTTTCTCGAATCCCCGTCGGTTCTCGACGAGGACAAGGAAGCCCTGGTCGTGAAGGTCCTGCGCGGGCGTGCGGAGGAGCTGACGGTTCAGCTCGTCCTGCTCATGCTCCGCAAGGGACGGATCCAGCACCTTCCGCTCGTCCAGAAGCCGTATCGCAAGCTCGTCGAACAGATGGTGGGCGAGGAGCGAGCCGAGGTGGTGAGTGCGGTTCCGCTCGACGCGGCCACGCTCGAACGGATGCGCCGGGGACTCGAGCAAGCCACGGGAAAGAAGATCCAGATCGTCGCCGAGGTGGATCCGTCGATCCTCGGAGGCGTCGTCGTCACGGTCGGCGGACAGATCCTCGACTCCAGCCTGCGTACCCGCCTGGGCTCGCTGCGCGAGGAGCTCATGCAGGCGCGCGTCCACTAGAGGTAGGAGAGGGAGAAACGTTTCATGGCTTTCAAGCCCGAGGAAGTCAGCTCGATCCTTCAAGCCGAGCTCCAGAAGTTCGACACGAAGCTCGAGATGAAAGAGGTCGGTTCCGTCCTCATGGTCGGAGACGGTATCGCCCGCGTCTGGGGTCTCGAGAACTGCATGTCCGGGGAGCTGCTCAAGTTTCCCAATGACGTGACGGGAATGGTGCTGAACCTCGAAGAGGACAACGTCGGCGCCGTTCTGTTCGGACCCAGCCAGCTGGTGAAGGAAGGCGATCCCGTGCACCTCACGGGAAAGGTCGCCCAGGTCCCGGTCGGACCGGCGTTGCTCGGACGGGTCGTCAACCCGCTCGGCGAGCCGCTCGACGGCAAGGGCCCGATCGTCACCGATCACTACTATCCGATCGAGGGATCGGTCCCGAACGTCGTGTCGCGGAAGCCGGTGTTCGAGCCGGTGCAGACGGGCCTCAAGGCCATCGACGCGATGATTCCGATCGGCCGTGGTCAGCGAGAGCTGATCATCGGCGACCGTCAGACGGGGAAGACCGCCGTCGCGGTGGACGCGATCATCAACCAGAAGGGCAAGAACCTCTTCTGCATCTACGTCGCGATCGGTCAGAAGGAATCGACCGTTGCGCGCGTCGTGCAGACGCTGACGGATCACGGCGCCATGGAGTACACCATCGTCGTCTCGGCTTCGGCCTCCGATCCGGCTCCGCTCCAGTATCTCGCGCCGTACGGCGGTTGCTCGATGGGCGAGTACTTCCGTGACAACGGACAGCACGCGCTCTGCGTCTACGACGACATCTCGAAGCAGGCCGTCGCCTACCGCGAGCTTTCGCTCCTCCTCCGTCGTCCGCCGGGACGCGAGGCCTATCCGGGAGACGTTTTCTACCTCCACAGCCGTCTCCTCGAGCGTGCGGCCAAGCTCTCGGATGAGCTCGGCGGCGGCAGCCTCACTGCGCTCCCGATCATCGAGACGCAGGCGGGCGACGTGTCGGCCTACATCCCGACCAACGTGATTTCGATCACCGACGGTCAGATCTTCCTCGAGACGGACCTCTTCTACTCGGGTGTCCGGCCGGCCATCAACGCCGGTATCTCGGTCAGCCGAGTCGGTGGTAACGCCCAGACCAAGGCGATGAAGTCGGTCGCAGGTAAGCTCCGTCTCGACCTCGCGCAGTACCGCGAACTCGCGGCCTTCGCGCAGTTCGGGTCCGACCTCGACGCCGCGACGCAGCGCCAGCTCACCCGAGGTGAGCGCATGGTCGAGGTGCTGAAGCAGGATCAGTACTCGCCGATGGAAGTGGCCGATCAGGTCATGATCATCTTCGCGGGCACGAACGGTTATCTCGACGAACTCCCGGTCACGTCGGTCCGGCGTTTCGAGAAGGAGTTCCTGAAGTTCATGGCGAGCGACTATCCGGACGTCGGTCACAGCATCACGTCGGAAGGGAAGCTCCTGCCCGAGACGGAGGCGAAGCTCCGCAAGGGTATCGAGGCGTTCGTCGCGAAGTTCAAGCAGAGTCTGTAAGGGACAGGGGAGAGCGTAAGTGGCGACCCTCAAGCAGCTGCGTCGACGGATCCGTTCGATCAAGAACACGCAGCAGATCACGAAGGCGATGGAGATGGTGGCGGCGGCGAAGCTCCGCCGCGCGCAGGGCCGTGCCCTCGCTTCTCGTCCGTACGCACAGAAGACTTCCGAGATGCTCCAGAGCCTGGCTGCAGCCGCGGCCAGTCTCTCGCATCCGCTCTTCGAGCAGCGGCCGGTGGAGAAGACCTCGCTCGTCGTCGTCGCTTCGGACAAGGGCCTCTGCGGGTCGTTCAACATGAACGTCTTCCGTCAGATCGAGCGTCAGTTCGATGCCACGGCGAGGCGGGCCGTCAGCCTCTACCCGGTCGGACGCCGCGCGAACCTGTACTTCGGCAAGCGCGACTGGACGATCGACGGTAAGGTGCCGCAGCTCGGGGACCAGCTCGACTTCGAGAAGGCACGCACCCTCGCTCTCGAGTTGACGCACGCTTTCATTGCGGGCGAGACCGACAAGGTCCAGCTCATGTACACGAAATTCCGCACCGTCGCATCCAGGGAGGTGGTCATCGAGGACTTGCTCCCGATCGTCCCCAGGGAGGATGCGGAAGGTGCGGTCGCCGGATATATCTTCGAGCCGAGCCCGGAGAAGATCTTCGACACCCTGCTGCCTCGGTACGTTCAGAACCGGGTGCTCCAGGCCATGGCCGAGTCGATCGCATCCGAGCACGCGGCACGCATGCTCGCGATGGGCGCGGCGACCAAGAACGCGAAGGAAGTGCTCGGGAACCTGTCGCTCCAGGCGAACCGGATGCGTCAGGCGGCGATCACGAAGGAGATCCTCGATATCGTGGGCGGAGCGGAGGCGCTGAAGTAGGCGTTGGCGGTTTGCGGGGCTGGTCGGCGTGAGTGGCGCCCGCTGCAGCTGACGAGGCTGCGCCTCGCAGCTGACCGGGCGTCGTCGGAGCCTTCGTTTGGAGCGCGATGCACCCGGCAGGCCCGTAGGCCTGCGGGTGATCGGGGTGAGGTTGGCGGGTCGGTTGGGTCTCGTGCGGTGAGTTCGCTGCGACCGATCGGGTCCGCAGGTCGAGTTGGCGGGTGTTCGCCCGCAGGCGAGTTTGGGTGGGGCAGGGGCCCTACGGTCGTGGGTCGGGTGGTGGGAGGCGCGTGCGGCAGGGGCCGGCGTGTGGAGCGCGGGTGGCGTGGAGCCACGAGCGCGAAGTGACATGCGGGGCTTTGTAGCTGGGCCCCGCGACACGGTTTCGATAGTCCAGATGGACCGGGAAGCGTTGCGCTTCCCAACGGCTCCCGGAACGGGGGCTCGGGAGAAGGAAACAAACAGATGGGTGAAGCGAACTACGGGAAGGTGCTCCAGGTCATCGGGCCGACGGTCGACGTCGAGTTCCCGTCCGACCGGCTGCCGGCGATCAACAACGCGATCAAGATCGTCGACGAGGCGAAGCAGATCGACCTCATCGTCGAGGTCGGCCTCCACGTCGGCGACAACGTCGTCCGTTGCGTCTCGATGAAGAGCACCGACGGTCTCGTTCGCGGCATGCCCGCGCTCGACACGGGTCAGCCCATCGCGGTGCCGGTCGGGGACCAGATCCTCGGTCGAGTCGTCAACGTCACCGGCGAGATCATCGATGGAAAGGGGCCGATCCCTCATCCGGAGCGGACGCTTCCGATCCACCGCCCGGCCCCGTCGCTGGAAGACCAGCAGACTTCGCCGGAGATTCTCGAGACCGGCATCAAGGTCGTCGACCTCCTCGCGCCGTACGCGAAGGGTGGAAAGATCGGCCTGTTCGGCGGCGCCGGTGTAGGTAAGACCGTGCTCATCCAGGAGCTCATCCGCTCCGTCGCGACCGAGCACGGTGGCTATTCGGTCTTCTCGGGTGTGGGAGAGCGGACTCGTGAAGGGAATGACCTCTGGCTCGAAATGAGCGAATCCGGGGTCATCGAGAAGACCGCGCTCATCTTCGGTCAGATGAACGAGCCCCCGGGAGCTCGTCTCCGCGTCGCGCTCACCGGCGTGACCGTGGCCGAGTACTTCCGCGACGAAGAAGGGCAGGACGTGCTCCTCTTCATCGACAACATCTTCCGCTTCACGCAGGCGGGATCGGAAGTGTCGGCCCTCCTCGGCCGGATGCCTTCCGCGGTAGGCTACCAGCCCACGCTCGCGACCGAGATGGGTGCCCTCCAGGAGCGGATCTGCTCGACGAAGAAGGGTTCGATCACTTCGGTGCAGGCGATCTACGTGCCCGCCGACGACCTCACGGACCCGGCGCCGGCCACGACCTTCAGCCACCTCGAC
Source organism: Candidatus Eiseniibacteriota bacterium (assembly GCA_041390305.1). Lineage (GTDB taxonomy): Bacteria > Eisenbacteria > RBG-16-71-46 > CAIMUX01 > CAIMUX01 > JACKCR01. The sequence continues at coordinate 87,069 of JAWKQE010000021.1, read as the reverse complement.
GCGACGACGGTTCTCTCCCGTCAGATCGCCGAGCTCGGCATCTACCCGGCCGTGGACCCGCTCGACTCGACGTCGCGGATGCTCGATCCGCACATCGTCGGTGACGTCCACTACAAGGTCGCGCGTGACGTGCAGCTGATTCTCCAGCGCTACAAGGACCTCCAGGACATCATCGCGATCCTCGGCATGGACGAACTCTCGGACGAGGACAAGCTGACCGTCGCGCGTGCGCGGAAGATCCAGCGCTTCCTCTCCCAGCCGTTCTTCGTCGCCGAGGCGTTCACGAACACTCCCGGCAAGTTCGTCAAGCTCGCGGACACGGTCGAAGGCTTCCGCCAGATCGTGAACGGTGATCACGACGACCTTCCGGAGATGGCGTTCTACATGGTCGGCTCGATCGAAGAGGCCAGGGAACGCGCCGCGCAGCTGGCGAAGGGTTGATCCGAATGGCAGCTTCGTTCCATCTCTCCGTGATCACTCCGACCCGGACGCTCCTCGACGAGGAAGTGACCTCGATCGTCGTCCCCGGTAGCGAGGGATACTTCGGAGTGCTCGCGCACCACGCGCCGCTCATTGCCTCGCTCGCGCCGGGGAAGCTGACGGTGAAGACGGAGGGCGGGCAGACGCACGTCTACGCGCTCTCCGGCGGCTTCCTCGAAGTGTCGAACAACAAGGCGATCCTCCTCGCGGACGCGATGGAGACGCTCGAGGAGATCGACGTCGAGCGGGCGAAGAAGGCGGCCGAGCGGGCGCGGAAGCGGATCGACGAGGGCGGGAAGCTCTGGGACGTACCGCGCGCGTCCGAGGCCCTCAACCGGGCTCTCAACAGGATGAGGGTACACGGGGAGCGGTAGCGACCAGGCGCGTCGCTGCAGCTGACGAGCCTGGCGGCTCGCAGCTGAGCGCGGACTTGCGTTTGTGGCGGGTCGGCGCGCAGGGCTTGCGAGCGGGGCTCGCAAGCCTGCGGGTGGGAGTTGGCGGGGCGGCCCCTTCCCGGATGAGGCGTGGGGGGCAGTCTCCGCGTCGTGCTGGGGATCGCGCGTCGAAGACTCGCGCTCGCGTTGCCGGCTCTCGCTTCTTACGTCGTGCTGGGGATCGCGCGTCGAAGACTCGCGCTTGCGTTGCCGGCTCTCGCTCCTTGCGTCGTGCTGGGGATCGCGCGTCGAAGACTCGCGCTTGCGTTCCTCCTAGATCATCACTCCACTGGTTTGCATGACAAAGCCCGACGCCGTGAGGCGCCGGGCTTTCTCTTTCCGGTCGAGACCGGTGTTCTGTCTCTCGAAGCTAGCGGGCCAGCTTCGTCACCTTTGTCTGGACATCACCGTCGGCGCTCTGGAGGAGGCCGAAGTAGACGCCGCTCGGGACGGAGCGACCCATCGCATCCTTGCCATCCCAGCTGACGTTGTGATGGCCGGGCTCGAGACGACCCTGGACGAGCGTCTGGACGACACGACCGCCAGCATCGACGATGCGGAGTGAGACGTCCTGCGCGGCGGCCCAGTCGCTCAGCGCGAACGACAGGTTCGTGTTCGGCGAGAACGGGTTCGGGGTCGCGCCCATGACCTGCGAAACGGCCGGGATCGACTCCGGTGCGTCCGCCGGATCCTGTCCGCCCGCGAGCCACGTGATCATGAGCTCGGCCACTTCCTGGGCACCCGCGTCGAACGCGGTGTGCTGGATGGTCGAGTACACGACCCGGTTTCCACCAACGAGCTCGTTGCGGAGGACGTTGGAGTCACCGTTCTGGTTCCGGTAGACGGTGGCAGCAGATGCGGTCGGGCTGACCGTGTCCGTGCGGTCCGAGTGAGAGGTCGGCCACACCAGGGTGTAGGACGTGCCGTCCGAGATCGGGTCGCCGGACTGACCGATCGCCTGCGCGGCCTTCGTGTCGCCGACGTAGCTGTCGACGCCGAGAAGGGCACGGAGAGCCGGAGTGTTCGACTGAGAGGAGAGGAAGCCCATGGATCGAGAGGAGGAGCGACCTGCTGTTCAGGTAGCTCTCGACTCCCTCACCAATGCTCGCTGCCATCGGGCTGACCACGTAACCGGTTTCCCAGATCACGACGTCATAGCCGGTCATGGCGACGGCCGACGGACCCTGACCCGACGCGGCCTCGTAGAGGTCGTGCAGGTAGCCGAGGGCCGGGATCGCGTTCTCGAACGGATCCTCGTAGGCGCCGTTTCCGTCCGCGTCCACGAGCAGAATGGCGGGCGAACCGTTGAAGATCCGGAGCGCGCCGGAGGTGGAGAACACCGAGTTCTGCGCGGCCGCGTTGAGGTACGCGTTCGCCTTGGTCACGGTGCCGTCCGTGCTGATCCGGAAGATCACGTCATGGGACTCGCCGGCAGCCAGCGAGATCGTCGACGTGGTGTACCAGTTCGGATCGCCGGCGAGCTGGAACTCGTATGTCCAGGCTTCGTCACCGCTGGTGCTGAGGTCGAACAGGTCGGCCGCCTCGTTACCGTTGGTGATCGATCCCGGAACCTCGATCACGCCGTTTCCGTTCGGAGCGGACGCAATCGCCTGGTCGAACTCGATCGAGAGGAAGTTCCGGAACTGAGCGGACTGGTGAATCGTCCGCGGAGCGGAAACGTTCTCGACCACGCCGACCGCGTACAGGTTCCCCGAGATCCAGTTCGGGTCGACCGTCCAGGTCTGCTGGGCCTGGACCGTACCACCGCCAAAGGTCGGCGAGATCGCCGAGGAACGAATTCCGCGGCTGATCGAGTGGTAGGTGTCGCCACCGTGGGCGTCGCAGCAGTCGACGACCGGATCCTCGACGAGGAAGAGCGTCATCTGCAGCGCCGGGAGAGATACGTTGTCGACGAGTTCGGCCGTGCCGGTGATGGTGGCCTGGTTGCCGGTGACGACCAGTTCGACCGAGAGATCGATCGGGGTCACACCGCCACTCGTGTTGATGAGGCTGTTGATCCGGCTCCGGTAGGTGCTGGCCGCGGAAGCGCAGCTGCCCGCACCCGTCGAACGCAGGGTTCCGTCGAACCAGACGTCGGGGATGCCGCCCACGCCGTAGCGCGAGCCGCGAGCCGTGAGCTCAGACGTCGTACCGGAAGTCCAGAGATCCCCGGAGACGTGCGTGTCGACATGAATGAACTGGCCAGCGAACTCGGATTCCATCTGCTGCATCGCGCACCGCGCGTATGGGCAGTACGTTCACCAGCTCGCTCCGAACTCCTCTCCGAAAACCTTCTTGGGGACGGATGCAAGCGAGAGGCTGCTCCAGAGCACGAGGGCCAGGAACGCGCCGGCAAACGAGAGCAAACGGTTCATTTGATTCTCCCGGTGGGTGAAAGGTATCTCTGCACGGGTCCAGAGGGCTCATGGCGGGCCTCGCGAACCGCAAACGAGAGTAACACATAGTCCCTTGTTCACGCGAGGACCGGGAGCGGCATCTCGTTTTCTGACTTGTCGTTCCACTTTGTCGCACGAAGGTCGGGCCCGGAAAGCCGCGACTGGTCCGGGCCCACGGAACAGACCGTTTCGGCGGGCGTGGGGAATCGGAGTGGGAACGGCGATCGGACTACGGATCCGGTCGAATCCTGACGAGCCCTCCTCTAGGATGCCCCCGCTGGGGCGGGACGCTCCGAAGGAGGTGAGGACGATGGACACGTCGAGGCCGATTCGCTGCATCGGGGTGAGCACCGGGGGAGGAGATGCGCCCGGTCTCAATGCGGTCATCCGTACGGTCACGCTCTGTGCGATCCAGCGCGGGTGGGAGGTCTACGGAATCAAGCGCGGCCTCGAGGGGCTCTTCGACACGCGCGAGATCCTCCCGCTGACCCGTGACGCGGTCCGCGGCATCGGACACCTCTCGGGCACCATTCTCGGTACGACGAATCGCGGCAATCCGTTCGCCTACCCGGTGCCGAGAGGAGACGGGACGTTCGACAAGGTCGATCGGTCCGACGAGCTCGTGAAGAACTTCCATCGTCTCGGGCTCGACGCCCTCGTCTCGATCGGAGGCGATGGCTCGCTCACGATCGCGAATCAGCTCGGTGAGAAGGGGATCCCGGTCGTCGGTGTGCCCAAGACGATCGACAACGACCTCAGCGGCACCGTCCTCACCTTCGGGTTCGACACGGCCGTACGTGCCGCCACCGAAGCGATCGACTCCCTCCACGCGACGGCCGAGGCGCACGAACGTGTCTTCGTGGTCGAGGTGATGGGACGCTACGCCGGCTGGATCGCGCTCCACGCGGGGATCGCGGGTGGGGCGGACGCGATCCTCATCCCGGAGATCCCGTTCCAGCTCGAGAACGTCTGCCGGAAGATCGAACGCCGTCAGCTCGCGGGGAGGCGGTTCAGCATCGTCGTCGTCGCGGAAGGCGCGCAGGTCGGTGGGGAGCGGGTGATCAAGGCGGAGGCGGACGAGAGCCGGACCGAGGTGAGACTCGGGGGCATCGCGGAAGTCCTCGCACGCGACATCGAGAAGCAGACCGGCAAGGAGACCCGTTCCGTCGTTCTGGGCCACCTCCAGCGCGGGCACCGGCCCACCCCGACGGACCGTCTCATCGCGATGCGCTTCGGGGCCGCCGCCGTTCGCACGGTGGCGGACCGGCAGTTCGGCGTGATGGTCGCGCTCGATCCGCCTCAGGTGCTGACCGTGCCGCTCTCCGAGGCGATCCGGATGAAGACGGTTCCGCTCGACAGCGACATCGTCATCACAGCCCGGGAAATGGGGATCTGCCTGGGCGACGACTGAGTCGTCGCCGCTCGCGCCCGCCCGGTGGCCGGCCCCTCCGTGCGTCCCTCAGACGTCGCCGAACTCGTGGAACGGCTCGATCGACTGGGCGCGCGGAGAGTCGTTTCCGAGCGGTGGGCAGAGGAGGCGGAAGACCGTCGGCGCGAACGGCGTCGTCACCGCCGCGAGGAGGATCACCTCCGCCTGGAGGTCCCTCCCGAGCAGCCCGAGGCGGACTCCGAGGGACGCCACCGCGATCACGAGGCTGAGGCGTGCCGAAAGTAGGACGCCCGCCGAGAAGCTGTCCCGGATCGAGATCCCCCGCAGCACGAGGAGGAGGGAGGGGAGGAGCTTGACCGTGAGTGCCGCGGCCAGGATGAGCCCCCCGTGGATCAGGGCCGTCGGGTCCATGAGCGCACGCACGTCGAACCCAACCCCGACGTTGATGAAGAAGATCGGGATGAGGAACCCGAACGAGAATCCGGGAGTTCCCGTTCCAGCGACCCACGGTGACGGAAGACGAGCGGGAAGACCGTACCGGCGAGGAACGCCCCCAGGATCGGTTCGACGTCGAACGCAGAGAGCCCGACGAACACGAAGAGAAGGGCGAGGCTGGTCCGATCCCCATTTCGTCCGGGTCGTCCGGCCGGAAGAGTCGCTCGAACTTCTCGGGGTACCAGTAGGCGGCCTGCCGGAGGGCCAGGAGCACGACCGTGATGATGGCGAAGAGGGCGGGCACTTTCACGAGCTGCCATCCGACGCCGTGCTCGTAGGCGAGTGCGAAGACCGTGACCCCGATCATGGTGAGGAAGTCGGCGAGCGCCGCGCAGATCAGGATCGCCTGCCCGAGCGGAGTCTGCGTGCGCCGGGTCGCGCGGAGGGTCGGGACGACCAGGCCCATCGACGTGGTGGCGAGGAGGAACGTCACGAACGGTCCGTGCCCGAGCTGACGGGAGAAGACGAAGGAGAGTCCGAGCGTCGCCGCGAACACGACGAGTGCGACCGAGATCTGACGCGGCCCCTGCCGGCCCAGCTTCCCGAAGTCGATCTCGAATCCCGAGAGGAACATGAGGAGGAAGAACCCGAACTCGGCCAGGAAGTCGAGGAGCTCGGAGTGTTCGATCCAACCGAATCCGTTCGGACCCATCACGACCCCGAAGAGGATCTCGAGGACGACGGCCGGAACGAGGAGACGTCCTGCCAGGAGAGGAAGGACGAGCGCTCCGGCGGCGATGAGGATGAGCGTCGTTGCTTCGTTCACGATCGACCTACTCTCGCGACGGTACGATCAGGATCGACGAGGGTGACTGGGCGACGAGGTAGGCGGCGATGCTGAGCTGGAACCGGTTCTTCGGATGGAGGTCGATCCCGAGCACGACGAGATCCGCGCCCTCCTTGACGGCGCCGAGGAGCACGCGCCCCGGGTTGCCGCGCCGGATCCGTCCCTTCACGTGCTGGCCGAGTACGGTGGCTTCCTCGCGGACGAAGCCGATGGCGAGGCGCGCCTCGTGCCCCGCGTCGGGGGAGGCGAGAAACGCGGGCTCGACCGCCGCGATCGCGGTCAGCTCCGCGCCGAGCTGGACGGCGATGTCGATGGCGGTCCGCGCCGCCGATCGGCCCGCCTTGGTCCGCCGGGCCGGAACGAGCACGTTCCGGTAGGGGATGGTTCCCCGGGAGACGAGTACCGGCGTTTCCGTCCTCCGGGCCAGATCGATCGCGCGCCGTGCCCGCAAGAGGCCGAGTGGCGAACTCGCCTGTTTGAGCGAGCGGACGATGACGCCCACACTCTCGTCGGCCGCGGTCTGGGCGAGTGCGTTCGCGGGAATCGACGAGACCGGCCTCGTCTCGAGCTCGGTGCCGCCCACGACGCCGCGGGCGCGTTCGATCAGGGTCTCGATCCGGTGCCGTTCGTCCTCGTCGCGCGTCGTGGACGGGTCCCGGTGAACGAGCACGAGGGAGGAGGCCCGCGTACCCTGGACGAGGCCCGCCGCCTCCTCGAGCGTCTGTTCGAGATCGGAGTTCTCGAGCGCGAGGGCCACGCCCTTGCCGAAGTCGAGCGGAAACCGGGCCCGGCCGGACGTGAAGGTCCGCACGATCTCCGCGAAATCCGCGCCCGCACCGACCACCGTGACGAGATCACCGGCTTCGAACACCGTGTCGCCGTGCGGAATGAGGAGCTCGTCGCCGCGGAGGATGGCTCCCACCACCCAGCTCCGAGCGCGCAGTTCCTTGAGGGAGCGGCCGCGCACGGCCGAACTCTCCGCCACCTCGAACTCGATCGCTTCGGCCCGGCCCCGCGCGAACGACTGCGAGCTGACCTTGCGGGACTCGAGCCCTTCCTCGAGTCGGCGCGCGGTGAGGCGGTCGGGGGAGAAGGCGGGCACCTGGAACTCGCGATAGTCCGGGATCCGCTCGGGATCCGCGGAGACGGCGACGACCCGGGGAATCCCGGCCTCCCGCGCGAGGCGGCAGACTTCGAGGTTCACCGCGTCGTCGTTCGTCGCGGCCACGACGGCGTCCGCTTCCGCGAGGCCGGCACGCTGCAGGACGACCCGACTGGAGCCGTCTCCCGGAAGGGCGCGGAACGGGCGGATGGGGCGGGCCTGCTCGAGCCGGGTGCGGTCCTGCTCGATGACGGTGATCTCCCAGGCCGGTCCCAGGCGCCGTAGCAACTCCCGGGTCGTCCCGCCTGCTCCGACCACGATTCCCTTCATTCCACCCCCGCTCTGGTCGCCGCGAGGCCCTACCTCACGTGGCGAGGAGCATGGATCATTTTCGAAGAGAACACCAGGGAGGCCCGCATCATTGCACGCGTCGTGTCAGCGTGTGCGTGAGTCAGGTGGAAGAGGGCGCCTCGCAGATCGGAACTCGAGGCCGCCGGGGCGGGCGGGAGACAGGATGTCTCCCGGTGTGGAGGCTTCGCTCAGGCCGCGGACTGCATCTCTTCGCGAATGGCCTGGAGAGACGCAGTCTCTTCTTCATCCGTCGGGAAGACGCGGCTCATGCCGGTCAGACGGAACAGGTTCGCGATCGAAGGCTGGAGTCCGAAGAGGCGGAAGTGCCCGCGGCCTCGAACCGTCTTGAGGCCCGCGACGAGCGTGCCGAGGGCGGAGCTGTCCATGAACCCGACCTTGCTGAGATCGAGCGCGCTCCAAGGACACTCCTCGAGCTTGCCGAGGAGCTGCCTCCGAAGCTCTTCAGACGAGTCGGCCCCGAGCTCGGACTGAGACGTCCGGATGATGCAGATGCCGTCACGATCCTCGAACTGGAGCTCCATTGCTCGCCTCCCCGAAAGAAAAGAAGTCGTTGGGTCCCGCACCTTCTACAGCTGTTTCGATCGGCCTGAGGGATGCCCGTCTTTAGCGTTCGTGCGGCTCGATTCCCCAGGAGTTGTCGGGGCGGGGTTCCGGACCCCAGGAGCGGGGGATCGGTCAAGAAGCCCCCGTTCCCGGCCGATCCTCCACGCGTGGGATATCGACAGGGAGGGACGCGTGAGCTCGGACGAAGTCCTGAAGCAACTGCTGTGGAAGCACGAGGCGACGATCACGGATCTGGCCCACCAGATCGGCGGCCCGGAGGCCGAATGTCGACTCGAGGACGTCCACGGTAACCCGTTGTGGGATTCGGAGTTCATCAATGCCCCTGAGGCGCGACTCGAACCCGGGGTGGACTCCGAACCCGAGCCGGACGGCGCTGGCCCAGAGGCCGGTTCTTCCGCATCCGGAACGGGGCCGGCCGGGTCCCCCGAGGCGGTTTCGGGCGGCAAGGCCCATCTCGAGCCGGCCTGGATCGTCCCACTGGCGCAGATGGGGCGTCTCGTCGTGCGGGCGGCCGATCCTCCCGCCGGAGGTCCGGTCGAACTCCCATCCCTCGGCCGGTTCCTCATCGGGTCGATGGAGACCGAAGAAGAACTCGACCGGTTGGTCGAGGATCACATCGCCAACACGAACCAGCTCGTCGCCCTCTACCACATCATCGGGGCCACCCACGAGACCTGGGATCTCGAGGACAAACTCGAGGTCATGTTGGAGGAAGCGGGGCGGCAGATCGGAACCTCGCTCGCGTTTCTCGAGATCACGAGAGACGACCAGAAGTACTTCGCGCTCTGGCCGGGCGACGACGATGCGCGGCGGGAACGAGCGCGTGCGCTCCTCGATCTCTGCGCGGGTGAGTCCGACGCGTTCATCGGTGAGGAGCCCGAGCCGTTCGTCGCCGCGCCGATCCTGGTGCGGGACGAAATCGTCGGTTGGCTCGGAGCGGGGGAACGGCCGGTCGGTGACCCTCTCGGTCAACGCGACATGAAGCACGTGTCCGCGCTCGCGGAACTCTCCGCTGGGTTCCTCCAGACCGCGCGACTCCAGGATCAGGTCGTCGCGAACACGAAACTCCAGCGCGAACTCGAGATCGCGAGCCAGATCCAGGACATGTTGATGCCGCGCGAAGTCCCGCAGCCCAAGGGAGTGGGAGTCGCCGCTTCCTGCCGACCCGCGTCCAGCGTGGGTGGAGACTTCTTCGTCGTGCAGAAGCTGAGCGACGATCGGATCGCTTTCGCCCTGGGCGACGTGACCGGCAAGGGAGTGCCGGCCGCACTCATCATGGCGATGGCGCGGACGGTGTTCCGTTCCCTCACGCCGCTCTCGGGAGGAGCGGGCGTGGTACTGGATCGACTCTCCGAGGTCCTCTACGACGACCTGGAAGAGGTCGGGAAGTTCGTCACCCTCGTCCTCGGGTTCTGGGACCCGAGGGCGGGACGGATCGAGATCGCGAACGCGGGCCACTCGCCGGTGCTCTACCGCGCACACGCGGACGCCAAGTTCGTCGCGCTCGAACCGGAGCAGCCTCCGCTCGGCGTTCTGCCGGAACCGGGGGCGCCGACCATCGAGCTCGAGTTCGGGCCTGGCTCCGTGTTCCTCGCGTGCAGCGATGGCGTGACCGAGGCGCGGGATCCGGAAGGCGGGTTCTACGGAGACGAGCGGCTCCAGAAGCTCGTCGACCAACTCGGGATGGTGGAGGCGGAGTCACTAAGGAGCCGGATCCTGGCCGACGTCGAGCGGTTCGCCCGCGGCGCTCCGCAGTCCGACGATCAGACCATCCTCATCCTCTCGCACTCTGCGGTGGCGTCGACGGTCGGGGACGGCGCCGCTCCGGAGCCACGGGACGCGCGGTCGCGGGACATCACCGCCCATCTCGGGCGGAACGGCGCCGAGGTCCGCACCGAAGTCGGCGGTGGCGTCATCGCTTCGGGAGTGGAAGGGGGTGGGGTCACGGTCGAGACCGGAATGCAGCTCGCCGTGGAGTACAACGCGTGTCTCTGCTTCCACGCGGAGAAGGCGGGGCTGGCCGCGCTGACACGGGAGTTCGGTCGTTGGATCGAGAAGGTGAAGTCGGCGGCGCCCGACCGTCTCCATCAGGAGACCGTCGCCCGGACGGGCCATGATCTCAAACTCGCCGTCTACGAAGCCGTCGCGAACATCGTCGAACACGGGGAGGTTCCGAACGACGACCGGATCGAGATCGTGTTCCGGGCCGACGCGACCGGACTCGAAGCCGAGGTGACGAGCAGGGGAACCGCGTTCGATCCGGCCGCCGGTCGCGTGAGCCCTCCGGCTCCTGAAGATTTCGCGGAAGGAGGCTACGGCCTCCACTTGGTCCGCTCACTGACCGATCGTATCGGGTATGAGTCCAAGGACGGGCGTCACACGCTCCGCCTCACCCGACTGTGGAGAACAGCAGCATGAAGATCAGTAGGATACTGGTCGTCGACGACGACACCGTCGTCCGGAGGATGGTTGCACGCCTCCTTCGCGACCAGAAGATCGAGACGGACCTCGCGGCGACCGGGGAAGAGGCGCTCGCGAAGCTCGAGTCGGGGGACGTTCCCGACGCGGTGCTCTGTGATCTCTACCTTCCGGGTATCTCGGGTCTCGATGTGATCGAGGCGATCCGTGCGAACGACGCCTGGCAGGACGTTCCGATCGTCGTCCTGACCGGCCGGGCCCGGGGCGAGATGATGGTGCGGGCCGAAGCGCTCGGGGACTGTTGCCTCACCAAGCCGTTCAGTTCGGTCGACCTGAAGGACACGATCGGCCGCCTCTCCGAGATCGAACGCCGCAAGGCGAGCTGACCGTCACGATGCGCGGCCAGGCGACGCGTACTCGGCTCCGGCCGTGACCGTTCCCAGAGGAGCCTGGCACGACGCACTTCGCGCACCCCTCGTGGAGTGGATGGCGCCTGCGGTCCGAATCAATCGTTACTGAGGGCGTACGTCCGACGCGATGACCGTGACCAGGTCGTCGCGGACCGGCTTCAGTGCACGGGCGTTCTCGTCCGACGTCTCGTACCGGAGGTTCGGTCCCGACGAGAGGAGGACGATCGAACCCGGGTCACCGGCGTGCCGGGGGGCGAAGTAGAGAACCCGGTAGGGACGTCCCCAAGCGTCGACCATGCCGCGCCACCGCTCCTCCTGCTGAGTCGCCACGGTTCTCGTACCGTCGACCTCGACGCCATGCTCGAGATAGGGCCCATTCCAGCCTTCCAGGGAGTCGACGTTTTCGTAGAGCGAGGGGAAGTTGCGGAACGTCACCCGCCGGTCCGTTTCTCCGCGGTACGACTCCGGCCAGCAGCCCGTGTCGTGCCGGTACCTCTGGAAGGCGACCGCGACCGTGGCCATGTCCGACTCCGTCCGGTCGGCGGGTGCCCGGAGGATGTCGTTCCGGACGCCGGGGAGGGCGAGCCCGATCGCAACGAGGACGAAGAGAGCGAACACCGGAGCCGCGCTCCGAGGAATCCGGAAGGATTCGTCTCCTCGTTTCGTCATGCGGATCCCGTCGGCGTGAGGTCTCTGTTGCTGGAAGGGCACGTAAGGTCGCGCGCGGTCTACGCTCATAAGGAACGTCCGGAACCCCTCACTCCTTGAGTGAAAGCTCTCCGCGGAGAGAACTGTGCGTGGAAACCCCTAGCCGGTTCGCCTTCCTGGCGTGGACGTCGCGTGCCGACAGAGGCCCGGAGGTGCTCGTCGGCGTCGGCTAGAGCCCGTACTCCGATGGGCGGCGGTCGGCGAGGAGGTCGTTGCGTGGAGTGACGGATTTGTCGCGTGCGAGGGTGGGGTCGATCAGGGCGACCCGGGTCTCGGGGGAGGCCTCGGGCGCCTCGGCCAGGAGTTCGCCACGTGGGCCGGCGATGATCGAGCGTCCGGTGAAGGTGAGGTCCGCCTCCGTCCCGACCCGGTTGGCGGTCACGACGAAGAGCCGGTTGAGGAGGGCGTGGGTCGGGATCGCGCGCTGGGCCAGTCCGGGGAGGACGAGGTTCGACGGATGGCAGACGATGTCGGCGCCACGGAGCGCGAGCGTGCGCCAGGCTTCGGGGAACTGCCAGTCGAAGCAGATGAGCAGTCCGACCCTGGCTTCGCCCACCTGGAAGACGGGAAGCCCCAGGTTTCCGGGGGCGAAGTGGTCCTTTTCGTCGAGGAAGAGATGGAGTTTGCGGTAGCGCTCCGTCGTCCCGTCGGGGCGGACGAGGACGGCGCTGTTGTAGAGCCACTCTCCGTCCTTCTCCGCCAGGCCCGAGACGAGCGTCGACTCCCGTTCCCGGGCCAGATCGCGCAGCATGGCCACGAACGGCCCGTTCACGGGCTCGGCTAGTGCCGCGGACTGGGCCCGACTCTCGAACCGGTAGCCGGAGTTCGCGAGTTCGGGGAGGACGAGGAGGTCTGAGTCCGGCGCGGAGAGGACCGCCTTCCGCACCCGCTCCCGGTTTCCTTCCAGGTCCCCGACCCGGGGCTCCATCTGTACGTATCCGATGCGCACGGCGGAACTATAGACGAGGTGCTACACTTCCGTCTTCGGGAGGTTGAATGACCTGGATCGACCGGCTCCTCGCACTGACACGTTGGAAGCGACTGATCGTGATCAACACGCTCGTGGTCGCGGTGCTCTCCGTCGGATACGCACTCCTGCTCGACAACTGGTATCGATCGACGGCGACGATCTTCCCGCCCGAGGAGGAGTCGTTCTCCCTGGGCTCGCTCTCCTCGCTCCTCGCAGTCTCCGCCCTCGGCGCGGGCCGGACCGCCGTGCCGGTGTGGGCCTCGCCTTCCGACGTCTACGCATCCGTGCTCCGGAGCCGGGTGGTGATGGAGGCGATCATCGAGCGGTTCGGGCTGCAGGAGATCTACGAACTCGAGACTCTCGACGAAACGATCGAGGAGTTCCAGACCCACTTCGGGGTCCATGTGGCGGGCGATGGGATGGTCTTCATCCTCGTCGACGACAAGGACCCGCAGCGCGCCGCCGACATGGCGAATGCGTTCGTGGAGGAGCTGGACGAAGTCAACCGGACCAAGCGACACACCGCGGCGGGGCAGGCCCGGATCTTTCTCGAGCGCCGGATCGCGGAGGCGAACGTCGATCTGGCCGCGGCCGAGGAGCACGTCCGGGAACTCCAGGTCGAGACCGGACTCCTCGATCCCGAGGAGCAGGTCAAGGGAGCGGTTCGTGCGCTGACCGAGCTCGAGACGCAGCTCATCCTCAAGGAAGTGGAGCTACAGGTCCTCGAGACCCGCGTCGGGCCCAGGCATCCCGAACGCGAGTCGCTCGCCCGCGAGGTCGTGGAGTTGAAGAGGAAGCTCGCCGAACTCGAGGACGGTCCGCCCGAGGCGACCTCCGAAGAGAGGATCGCGCTGCGCGAACTGCCGGACCTGGCACTCGATCACTTCCGAGCCCTTCGCGAAGTCAAGGTACAGGAGGCCATCTTCGAGTTCCTGCGCCAGCAGTACGAGCAGTTCCGGATCCAGGAACAGCGCGACACACCGACCATCTACGTGCTCGATCCGGCGCGTCCGGCGGAGCGCAAGCATCACCCGCGTCGGTCGATCCTCTGCATCTCGGCCACGCTCGTCGCGTTCACCCTGAGCGTCGGCTTTGCGCTCGCGGCGGAAGGACTGGCCCGGATGCGGGCCCTGGAGCCGGGTCGCTTCGAGCGGGTCCAGCTTCTCGCGGGTGAAGTCGGACTTGGCTGGCTGGTGAAGCGGGTCCCCGAGCGGTGACCGTGTCCGGGCCGGGTTCCGCCGGGTTGGATGCGTCGCTCCTCGTCGGCCCTCCGCGCAAGGTCGGTCGGATCGGATGGCTCGCCTTCCTCGCCTTCGATCTCGTGCTGGTCGCACTCCTTCCCAAGGCGACCGTTCTCCTCGCGATCACGGTGGCGGTTCTCTCCGTCGCCGCGCTCGTGCGGAAGCCGATCCTCGCGGCGAGCGTGGCCGTCTACGGCGTGCCACTTCTCTGGCCGCTCGTCTTCCTCGGGCAGGAACAGCTCGTGAACTACGTACCGTCCGTTCTTCTCGTGCTTCCGCTGGCGGCCATCGCCTGGGACGCGGTCTGGGAGTTTCCGCGGTTCGGTGACCGTGTCCGCCAGCTCCTCCGTTCCGTTCGGAGTCCGGCATTCGGCGTGGCCCTGCTCTTCGGACTCTGGCTCGGCTGCCGCGAGATCGGTTCTCCGTCGCCGACCTACGGAGGGCTCAAGACCTACCTCTACTTCGTCTCGACCCTCCCACTCCTGCTCGTCGGCCTGGCCTACTTCGGGGGAGAGGCGTCCCGTCGGGAACGCGCGTTCTCGTTCTTCGTGCGCGCCACGCTCGTACTTCTCTTCGTCTTCTCGATCGTGGGGGTGTGGAACTCGTTCGCCCAGTACTGGGAGTCGGAGGGACGGATCCGTGTGCTCGGCGTCAACTCGATCTGGGTCGCGCGGTTCACCGGAGTGGGAATCCTCCTCGCGTCCTCTGCGTGGGTGGGGCGTCGTCTCCGCACCGCCGTCGCGATTCCGCTCCTCGCGACATTCGGAGTGACCTTCTATCTCGCCGGGTCCCGCGGACCCCTTCTCGCGCTCCTTCTCGCCATGGTCATGTGGTGGACGCTCGGAGGAAGGGTCAAGGGGCGCGCACTCGTCGCGGCCGCGCTCGGAATCCTCGCCACCCTCTTCCTCCTCGCGGTGGAGTTCGGGTGGGTTCTCGAGGGGTCACCGCTCTCGGCCCACGAAGGTTCGAACATGGTGCGGGCCCTTCTCCTCAAGGTCGTCTACGACCAGGGGCTGACTCCCGGGCTCTTCGGACTCGGGACGGGTGGATTTGCCGCCGCTGCCGGTGTGGGCGACATCCGGGTCTATCCCCACAACATCCTCCTCGAGATCTGGGTCGAACTCGGTGTCGTGGGAGTGCTGCTTCTCTTCGCCTGGCTCGGGGTGCTCTGCCGAACCACGGTGCTTCGCTGGAGGGAGGCGGCCATGTTCGATGGAAACGCGGTTCCCCCCCGGCCGGGTTCACTCTTTCCGACCGAACGCTCCCGGCTCCGCATCCTCGCCACGCTGACTCTCTACGCGTTCGTCAACGCGCAGTTCAGCGGCGACATCGGGGCGAACCAGAACCTCTGGTTCTGGGCCGGACTCCTCACCGCGCCGGTGCTCGCGGGCCGCTCCAGGCCCCGCGGCGACCTGCGCTAGCGGGCGTCGTTCCACCCGTCCACGGACGGCCGGCGGCCGTGGTTCCACGCCCGCGGGCGGCTAGCGGCGGTCGAGCAGTGCGACGACGGAGAAGGTGAGGGCGGCTGCGCTCGACAGCGGCGCGAGGACGCGGCTGATCCAGTAGGAACGTCGCTCTGGTACGCGCACGGTGGACCCGGGCTCCAACAGCACCACCTGGTCGACGCTCCGTGAGTGTCCCTCGCGGTCCACCACCTTCCAGCCGCTGCTCCGTCCGTTCTCCGTCTCGCCTCCGGCGAGCAGCACATAGCCACGCGGAGCGAGACCGGGCACGTACGGGTATCGGCCGGGGGTCCGCACGGAGCCGATCACGTAGATCCAGTGATCCTCCTGCGCCACCTGGAGCTTCGAGAAGGCCGGGACGTCGCGGTCGAGGTCGCTCGGGTCGAAGAGGTCGAGCTCCGTCCTCATCCCCTCGGACGTGACGAGGACGGCGTGTCCACTCGCCTCGTCGTCTAGGCCTCCCGCCATCGCGAGAACGTCGCGAACCCGGTCCCCGGGCATCCACTCGATCCGGAGCCGCTCCGGGTCTTCGGGACGGTTCACTTCCTGGCGGACGATCTCGTCGTCCTCCTCCAGGATTCCCGGGGCACCGCCCACCGCGCCCGCGACTTCCACGTAGGAGACGAGCGTCGGGACTTCGACCCGGTCACCCGGGCGCAGATGGGGATTCGACTCGAGATCGCCGCGTAGGTACCAACCCGCGTGATCCACCGTCTGGGCGGGTGCTCCCCCCGGAGCGGGTGCGAGGTCGGCGAGCGCGTCGTCGTTCGACCGGATCTGGATCCGGCGGAGGCTCGCCTCCTTCCGGACTCCTTCCGCCTCGCGGAGGAGGTCGGACAGCCGCTGCGTGCCGGTGAGGTCGTAGTAGCCGGGCTTCGCGACGGCGCCGGTGATGGCGACGCGAAAACTACCGAGTCCGAGCAGATGGAGTGCGACCGGCTTCTTCGGGTAGAGCGGGGCGAGTGCCGCCCGGGCCGCTGCCCTGGCCTCGACGAGGGTGAGGTTCCGGACGTCGACCGCGAGCAGGTCCGGCACGACGAGGTGGCCGTCCGGCGTGACGACGGTGCGATAGGACTCGGGACGGTCCCCCCAGATCCCGACGAGAAGCCGGTCTCCGGGAACGAGGCGGTAGGTCTCGGGGTCGACCGGAGCCTCGAGGGGAGCGGTGTCCACGTCGGCGGAGTCGTCGAGCAGCTGCGTCGCGGCCCTCAGCCGCTCGGCCCGCACGAGTTCGGACGTCTGGGGGAGTCCGCTGGTGGTGAAGAGGAAGCAGAAGACCAGAGCGAGCGTGAGGCCCGTGGTCGCGACACGAGACGGGTTCGAGGATGGACTCATCCAGAGAGCATAGCCGAAGAGCCGACGACGTGACGGGCCTAACGCGGCCCGGCCACCCCCGGGGAGAGGGGCGGCCGGTGGGATCGGGTGGGCATCCGATCCAGGGGGTCCGTCTCTAGGGGTCGAACGGCGGGTCGTCTCGATAGTCTTCCTCCGCTGAGGGGTCGTGTCACATGAGTCCGTGTCGTCTCGTTCGGGCTTCCGGCTTCCGCTGGCGAAGAGGACGGGTCCGGTTCGGTGCGGTGCGCGGCTTCGGGTATATAGGAACAACCGCCGTGCCAACGGTTCTCGGGACCGGTTCCAGGCCGGTTTCATGGGACTTACGCGATCGTCCCCGAAGGTGGTGCGGGAGAACCGACCCAATCCTCTCCCGCGCCGAGACGCCGCGTGTCGGGAACTTGTGAACTGGGTCCGGGATAGACGGCGTTGGCTTCGGGTGGCCGGTTGGGGAGAAAGCCGCCGCCCCGTGATTGACCTGTGTACCAGGGCTCCGTAGGATGCGACCCCGTGACCGAAACAAAGAAAACCGACCGTCATCGCCCGGCGCCCCCGGCCTTCCGCCGCTTCTGGGCGCTCCTTCTCGCGCTCGCGAGCCTCACGTACTTGATCGCCTGCGGCGAAGGGGAGAGCGAGGTCTTCGACCCCGGCTCCACCCGCGATCTCGACGCCGAACCGGATACGCTGGATCACGTCCTCCTCGCGCTCGACCGGACCTACATCGAGAAGGGGGAAACGGGCGCGAGGAGTCTCCTGCCGCTCGTGCGCCTCTACACCGGCCCGGACAGCCTCGTCTCCACCGTGTACCTGCGGTTCGGACTGGACGACCTTCCCGACACGACGGGCATCATCGACGGCAAGCTGAGCTTCCGCGTGGTGGGAGGGAGCGGGGATCTCGTCCGGATGCAGCTGTTCGAGGTCTCTCCGGACGCACCGGACTGGCGCGAAGACGACTTCCCGATCGAACCGCTCGACGTCGTCCAGCCGTTCCTCGATTCCCAGACGACAGCGGTGCAGGGGAGCCCGGGTTCCACCTCGGATCTCTCCCAGGTGCTCACCATTCCGGCCGCGCTCATCCGTCAGTGGAAGTCCGATCCCGAAACGAACCGTGGAGTCGCGCTCCGCCTCGGCCTGCAGAGCGAGGGCTTCCTCGTGGTCTACTCCTCGGAAGCCGTCGTCACCGATACGAACACGGACGGGACGATCGAGTCCGTGAAGACGCCCGAACTCGTCGTGCGCTATCAGGACGAAACGGTCTACACGTTCGAACCGGACGACGACGCGTACCACATGGTAGGGGCAGAGCCCGAGGAACCGTCCGAGGAGACGCTCCTCATCGAACAGCTCGTGCCGCACCGTGCGCTCCTTCTCCCCGGGATGCCCGACTCGCTGGAGAAGGGGGACACGGTGGAGAAGGCCGAACTCTTCGTCCGGGTCGTTCCGGGTAGTTTCGCGGACACGCTCGACCTCAGCGTCGGGCTCTACCGGGTCCTCTCGGACTGGGACGGGGGCGTGGCTCCCGACACCGTCAGCCGCGAGACGTTCGCGACGGACGTCGTCACGGTGACCGAAGAAAGCGACACGCTCCGCTTCGACTTCGGCCCGCAGCTCCAGCGCTGGCTCGACGGAACGGAGCAGCAGGGAATCCTCCTCCGCATCGTCGGCGAGGGGGCGGACGACGGCGCGTTCCGGATCTACTCGAGCGAGTCGTCCGAGGAAACCCGCCCCTACGTCCGGGTCATCCGCTCCAAGGCCGTGGACCCGCGGTGGGAGGTCCAATGAGACTCAGCTCTCTGCTCCGGATGGAAGGCCGTGCCGTCTTCCACGTCGCGGCACTCGTTCTCGGGGCTTCCTTCGCCGCGTTGCTCTGCGTGGGTTCGGCGCTGGCCGGCTCGCTCTTCGGAGCGGAGGGGCTCGGCCTCCCGCGCTCCGGCTACGACCTCTCGTCGCGAGGTGCCGGCAGCACCGCGATCGGAGTGATCGATCCCTTCCAGTCGAGCGTTCTCAACCCCGCGGCCCTCGGGTGGACGAACCGGCCACAGCTCTACTCCGCGCTCTTCACCGAGAGCACGTGGATCCGCACGAGTGACACGAGCAGTTCGGACCGTGTCGGCGGCACGCGCCTCGCGGGAATCCGCGTCGCCGTCCCGATCGGGCAGGTCCGCGTCGCCGCCGGTTACGGTGACGTCACGGACGCGCGCTACGCGCTGAGCGTGACGAGGAACGAAGGAGACCCGGACGAGTACATCCGGAACGCCGAAGGCACGGGCGGGATCGCCCAGCTCTACGGCGAACTCGCGGTGCCGATCCAGGACATCGCTTCGGTCGGTTTCCGGTACAGCGCGATCGGAGGAACGCTCCGTGAAGTGCGCGAGGACGTCTTCACGAACAACGAGTTCACGGTGAGCGAGTCCGTGCTCCGCACCCGTCTCGAGCGCGGACGGAACTTCGCCGTTGGCGCTCAGCTCCGGCCCCACCACTCCGTCGCGGTGGGAGGGTTCCTCGGATGGGGCGATGACGCAACGCTCAAGTCGCTCTACCGCTCCGGCTCCGGTCTTCGTACGGAAGAGCGGCTCAAGTTCGACCTTCCGCCCACGTTCGGGTTCGGGGCCTCCGTTCAGATCGCCCCCCGCTGGGTGGTTGCGTTCGACGTCACCGAGACGCGTTGGAGCGAGAGCTCGACGAGTCTGGGACGGAACGCGGGGAGACCACGCTCGACCGCCTCGGCGATGAACGTCACTTTGGAGTCGGCGTGCGTCGGCTCGGCTCCCGAGCCGACGAACCGGGTCTCGTCCCGCACGATCTGGAGAGCCGGATTCAGGTGGGACGAACTGGGACTGCCGGATCGTGGGGAACCGATCAACGAGTGGGCGCTGACGGGAGGGGTCGGGCTTCCGATCCAGCTCGACCGCGGCTACATCGATCTGCTCACCGAGTTCGGTCGGCGTGGGGACGACGCCAAGGTCGGCCTCCGCGAGACGTTCTTCCGCGTCGGAGTCGGAGCGACCTTCCAGGAGCTGCGGCGCGCATTCTGACGCGGGCCGCCGGGGCCCGGCGTCACCTGAGCGAGAGGACGAGCTGCTTTCGGAGTGCGGTGCCGTCCACTTCGAGTTCAGAAGTAGAAGACTCCCGTGGGCGCGTACTGACCGTCGTCCTTCAGCCCATCCCAAGTGACCGCGTAGAAGCCGGTTGGCATCGCCGCTTCCAGTAGCGTCCGAATCGACGCGCCCCGCACGTCCAGGACTCTCAGACGGACGCGGCCCGCTTCCGTGAGGAGGAGCGGAACGTGGACTCGGGGTCGAGGGATTCGGGAACCTCTCCGCCGAGTTCGTCCGCGAGCGCCTCCTGGCGGGCCCTCTCGCGGAGAGACGCGTTTCCGCCGCCGGTGCCGTCGGAGACCGGTCCGTCCACACCCGGGCCCGAGTTCCCCCGGGTCGCGCCCGGACCGGCCGTTCCCTCTGTTCGGGGCGATCCGTCTCGGGACTCCGCCGGCGGTCCCATCCAGGTGAGGTCCGGAGGTGGCGGGGGGAGGGCCACGCTCTCTCGGCCGAGATCCGAGCGGCGCCAGGGCCGCGGGCCGCCGGCCGGGAACCGGTAGACGTCGAGCTGCGCGCTCCCGCCGCGCGCGACGATCCAGTTCCGCCAGGCCGTCGCCCTCGAGGTCGGTCACGGTCACGCCGCCCGCGTACGCATCCGTGGCTTCGACTTCGATCGGGAAGCCCGGCAGCGTCCGGCCGTCGTTCTGGAGAACGTAGAGAAGGCTCTGGGCGCCATATTCGACGGCGCTTCCGAACGCCACGATTTCGAGGCCCGGCGCCGGCGCCAGCTCGGCGACCACGACGCCCGTGTCGAACGACACGTTCGGGAAGCGGCGCGGCCAACCCGGCGCCGGCGTGCCGTCACGCCTGAGGACCGCGACCTCACCGTTGCCGCCGACGGACGCGGTGATCAGTTCGAGTTCGAGTCGCCGTTCAGGTCGACGACCGCGACTCCGCCGTTCACGCCGCCTCGGAGGAGGCGGGCCACCCGCTCACGGGACGTCCGTCCGGCCGGAGGACGGAGAGTTTCGCCCCGTTCCCTTCGCCGCGATCCGAGGCGACGACGATCTCCGGCCCACCCCCGCCGTCGAGGTCGGAGACCACGACCGGCCCGAATCCCGCACGCGCCGCGCCGGGGAGGATCGCGGGCCAGCCGCGGAGTCGCCTCCCGTCCGCCCGGTACGCGACGACGGATCCTGGTCCGTGCCGACGATGATTTCGAGGTCGCCATCTCCATCCAGATCCCCGCTTCCGGCCGGCGCGTAGGAGCCGAGCCGACGTCCGGGCGTCTGGCGTGGCACACGCACGGGCCAGCCGGGGAGGGGAACCCCGTCGGCTCCGAAGACCTGCACCGTACCGTCCGTACCGACCAGGACGACTTCGCGGCCCGGGTGGGGGTGGAGTTCCGCGATCGTCGGCGCGGCCCACACCTGCTCGGTCTGCTGGACGGCATCGATACACACCGGCCATCCGGGCAGCGCGTCCACCGTCCAACCCGATCGCATGCGCGAAACCGGCTTCGGTCGCGACGAGGATCTCGAGGCGCCCGTCTTCGTCGAGGTCCGCGACGCGCGGGCCGTGCCGGATCGGATCCCCTAGCTGCTTGGGCCAGCCGGGGCGCACGGTCCCGTCTCCGTCGAACACGTAGAGACTGCCGTCGACGAGGGCGAGCACGATCTCCTCGCGTCCGTCGCCGTCGAGGTCGGCAGCGGCCGGGGTTCCGGAAGGAAGGGCCGGGAGTGCGACCGGCCAGCCTTCCACCTCGGTGACGCCTGGCGGCAGCTCGCTCCGCGGCGTCGGAACGTCGAGTGGCTGCCCCGAGAGCCCTTCGAGCACAGATCCGAGCTCGAGTACCGGCAGTTCGGCCAGGATCCGGCCGGTCTCGCTTCCGACGAGGTAGACCGCGTGAGGGCGGTCGACGAGATCGAACGGTGGCTCGGCGATCCCGAGTTCGTAGGGGACCGGTTGATCGAGCGGAAGCGTGGTCGTCTCGGCGAGGGCGGAGGTCCCTGCGAGCATGACCATGAGGGAATGGAGGACGATTCGCGCACCGTTCACGTCCCGCAGGATAGCAAGCGGACGAGCGTACGGGCAGGGGCGGGGTTCGTGAATGCGTGCATCCCGGTGCCTTCGTGTCGACCCCGATACCTGCGTGTCGACGCCGGTGCCTTCGTGGGGGACCGCGACGTGTCCCTTGACCCGGGCCGCGATCGCCGGTCCAATGAACGTCGGCCGGGGGCATAGGGAGGGGATAGGTATGAACCGTACGTCTCGTCGGCATACCGGGGTGTGTTTCCGTCTCGCGTTCCTGGCTGGATGCATTCTTCTCGCCCAACTCGGCTGTAGCGACGATCCTTCCAAACCGGATCCGGTCCGGAGACTTCCGTTCGGCGTACACGCCGTGCAGCGGGGCGGTCCCGGTGGTGATCCGCTCTTCGCCGAAGCGTTCGACGACATGTCCCGGGGAGGATTCGCCTGGAGCCAGCTCGCGCTCGATTGGGGCGAGGCCGAGCTCGGCTTTGGTGCCTTCGACCTGGGTGTGCTCGGCCTGCAGGTGCAGCAGTCCAAGCGGACGGGCGTTCCTCTCTCCGTCGTGATCCGCCTCATCGATGGCCCCCGGGTTCCCGCGTTTCCGAGCGATCTCGAGGGGCAGGGTCTTTCGTCCCCCAACGTTCGGGTCCGCTTCCCGTCCTTCGTGCGGCTCGTCGTGGAACGCGGACAGGGGCAGATCTCACAGCTCTGGATCGGCCGTGCGGTCGACCAGCGTCTCGCCTCCCACCCGGAGGAGATCGGCGCATTCTCGGATCTCGTCACGCTCGCGGCGGACTCGGCCCACGTCGTCCAGTCCGATCTCCCGATCGGGACGTCGTTCACGTACACGGGCGGAGGCACACCCGCCGGGCTCGATGAGCTGGAGCCCGGCCTCGACCTCCTCGGCTGGGTCGTCCTGCCCCTGGACGCCGGCTACGAACCGGCTCTCGCGCCTGCGGACGCCGTCGAACTCGTCCGGGAGGCGGTCGCCCTCCGCCCGGACAAACCGACGGTCGTCACCGAGGTCGGGTATCCCCGGGTCGGAGGCGATGCCCAGGCGGACGAGTTCCTGGAGCGGTTCCACCGCTATCTCGAAGGATCTCCGTCCCAGCTCCTGGGCGTGACCTGGTTCGGGCTCTTCGACTGGTACGCCACCGCGGCGGACGCCCGGGCCTCGGTCGTGCACCCCGACGATGAGGAAGCGGCGGCGGACTACGCGGCCTGGCTTCGCGCGTCCGGGCTCGGCCAGGTCACCGGGGTGCCCACGGCGCTCTGGTTCCGGGCCACGGACTGGAACACCGCGGCTCTGCCGTAGCCCGGGCGACGGTCTCGTAGCCAGAGCCACACTTTCGCCCGCGCCGAGAGTCCACTAGAGTCCTCTAGTTCCACGCGTCACGAGGGACCGAGAAAAGCGAGGATTCAGTGTTCGACCAGTTCAAGCAGCAGCTTCCCGACATCGACCCACAGGAGACCTGGGAGTGGGTCGAGGCTCTCGACCGGATCGTCGAGCGGAAGGGGGAGGAGAGGGCGCGGTTCCTCTTCTACCGCCTCATGAAGCGGGCGCGCATGCTCGGAGTCGGACTCCCGCCCACCACCACCACCCGCTACATCAACACCATCGGTCCGGAGCAGGAGCCCGACTACCCCGGGGACGAGAAGCTCGAAAAGCGGATCCGCCGGCTCGTGCGGTGGAACGCGGCGGTGATGGTCACCCGCGCGAACCAGAGGTTCGACGGGCTCGGTGGCCACATGTCGACCTACGCGTCGTCGGCCAGCCTCTACGAAGTGGGGTTCAACCACTTCTTCCGAGGTAAGAACGGGGACTTCGTCGGCGACGCGATCTACATCCAGGGACACGGTTCGCCCGGCATCTACGCGCGTGCCTACCTCGAGGGACGTCTCGGGCAACCGCACCTCGACCACTTCCGCCGTGAGTGCGGCGGGAACGGCCTCTCGAGCTACCCGCATCCGCGGCTCATGCCCGACTTCTGGGAGTACCCGACGGTCTCGATGGGGCTCGGTCCGATCTCGGCCATCTACCACGCCCGGTTCCTTCGCTACCTCGAACACCGGGGCCTCAAGCCCAAGGACGACGCGAAGGTCTGGTGCTTCCTGGGAGACGGCGAAACCGACGAACCCGAAGCCCTCGGCGCGATCGGCCTCGCCTCGCGCGAGGGGCTCGACAACCTCATCTTCGTCGTGAACTGCAACCTCCAGCGCCTCGACGGTCCGGTGCGGGGCAACGGCAAGATCATCCAGGAGCTGGAAGGGCACTTCCGCGGCGCCGGCTGGCACGTCCTCAAGGTGATCTGGGGACGGGAGTGGGACGCCCTCCTCGCGGCCGACTTCGACGGCGAACTCGTCCGCAAGATGACGAACACACTCGACGGCGAGTTCCAGCGTCTCTCGGTCGAGTCCGGCGCCTGGATCCGCGAGAACTTCTTCGGCTCTCCCGAGCTCAGGGCGCTCGTCGCGAACCACTCGGACGATGACCTCAGGAACCTCCGTCGTGGCGGCCACGACATCAAGAAGATCTACGCTGCCTACGCGGCGGCTGTGAAGAACGAGAACGCCCCGACGATCATCCTCGCGAAGACGGTGAAGGGCTGGACGCTCGGCGAGAAGTTCGAAAGCCGGAACCCGACCCACCAGATCAAGAAGATGACGTTCGAGGAGCTGCGCAAGTTCCGGAACCGTCTCGAACTCCCGGTCGGAGACGATCAGCTCGACGATCCGCCGTACTACCACCCGGGCCAGGACAGCCCCGAGGTGCAGTACCTGATGGAACGTCGGGCCGCTCTCGGAGGTCCGCTTCCGTCGCGACGCACCACCCACTGCTCGCTCTCCCTCCCCGCGCGGAGCCTCTACGAGGAGTTCTACCAGGGCACGGGAGACACGCCTCCGGTCTCGACGACGATGGCGTTCGTCCGTCTGCTCCGGAAGCTGCTGAAGGACGAGAAGCTCGGCGACAACATCGTGCCGATCATCCCGGACGAAGCACGTACCTTCGGCATGGAGGGGCTCTTCCGCGAGTTCAAGATCTATGCGGCGCTCGGCCAGAAGTACGAACCGGTCGATGCGGCCATGCTCCTCAGCTACAAAGAGTCGAAGGACGGGCAGATCCTGGAGGAAGGGATCAACGAGGCCGGTTCGATGGCGAGCTTCATCGCCTCGGGCACGAGCCATGCCACCACCGGGACGCCGACGATCCCGTTCTTCATCTTCTACTCGATGTTCGGGTTCCAGCGCGTGGGCGATCTCTGCTGGGCCGCGGCCGACGCCCGCACCCGCGGGTTCATGCTCGGCGCGACCGCGGGCCGCACGACGCTGAACGGCGAAGGGCTCCAGCATCAGGACGGGCACAGCATCGTGCTCGCCTCGACCAATCCTGCGTGTGTCGTCTACGACCCGGCTTTCGCCTACGAGATCGCGGTCATCGTCGAGGATGGCCTGAAACGGATGTACGACGACTGTGAGGACGTCTTCTACTACCTCACCCTCTACAACGAGAACTACCAGATGCCGGAGATGCCGTCCGAAAAGGGCGTGCACGAAGGGATCCTCCGCGGCCTCTACCGCTTCCGCGGACCGCTCGAGAAGCGGAAGAAGGCGCAGGTTCGGCTCCTCGGCAGCGGCTCGATCCTCCAGCAGGCTCTGCGTGCCCAGGAGCTCCTTTCGTCCTTCGGCATCGCGTCTGAAGTCTGGAGCGTCACGAGCTATGTGGAGCTCCGGCGGGACGCGCTCGAAGTCGAACGCCAGAACCGGGTCGACTGGAAGAAGCCGGAGAAGAAACCGTACGTGACGAAGGCGCTCGGTGCCGGTCTGCCGACCGTGGCCGTGAGCGACTTCATGAAGTCCGTGCCGGACATGATCACGCCGTGGGTGCCGGGGCGCTACGTTACGCTCGGGACGGACGGTTTCGGACGCTCCGACACGCGTGAAGCGCTCCGCCGGTTCTTCCAGATCGATGCCGAGAACATTGCGTTCGCCGCGCTGGTCGCGCTCCATCGGGACGGCGAGATCGAAGACGCGGCGCTCGAGGAAGCGATGAGCTCGCTCGGTGTGGATCCGGACGCGGTGGCGGCCGTCCCGGTCTGATGGGTTCGCGATGGACCGTGGGGCGGCCCCGCGCCGCCCTCATCGTCTGGCTCTGCGCCTGGCTCGTCTTCGGGGCTCTGCCTGTCGGGCCGGGCCTCGTCGGAGTTCACCTCGGAGTCGGGGCCGGCAGTGCCGTCGCGGCGACGATCGAGCGTGTCGTGGTGCTGCCACCGGCCTCGAATGCGGTGTCGGCGGCGACGTCGCAGCTGCTCGGAGAGTTCCTCCGGCAGGAGGTCGAGCAGGACGTCCGTTTCCAGCTCGTTTCGATCGACCCGCGGCCCTGCGGTGACCCCGCCTGTGCCGCGCGGGTGGGCCGGGAGCTCGGTGCGGACCGAGTCCTCTGGTCACGGGTCGAATCCACGCCCGCCGGACTGCGTCTACTCGTCGATGCGAGCCACGTACAGTCGGGTCGATCGCTCGGTGCGATCGAGGTTTCCGCGAAAGAGGAACAGGAGCTCTTCCTCGCCGCGGGGAATGCAGCCGGACGGATGCTCGATGCGCTCGCCGCGGATCCGAGAGAGTCGTCGGAGGGGGAACCGAGCGGGTCCTCGGGCGGAACGTCGTCCGCTTCGGCGGGCGGAAGCGACTCCACCCTGTCGGCGGGCGGAATCGATGCGGCACTCCCGACCGTCGTGCATGCACCGGTCGAACGGGCCCCTGTCGGTGTCGCGCTCGAGATCGAAGCGGAGGTGCGCGGGCAGCTCGGAACGCGCGAGCTATACGCGATGTTCCAGGTCGGGGGGAGCAGCCGAGTTCGTTATACGAGGCTTCGCGCGACCGGTGAACGCGACGGCGCTGTCGTCTACCTCTCGTCCATTCCGAGTTCCGCCCTCACGAGTGCGGGGCTCCGCTACTACCTTCGGCTCACCACCAGTGCGGGCGACGAGATCGCGCGGTTTCCGCAGTCCGGCTGGTGGAGCGTCGAGACGACGGGGGATCCGACCGCGACTCCGACCCACGGACCCCGGCACGAGTCCGTCGTGGCGAACGGAACGCCGAGCCGCGAGAACGGGAGCGCTGCCGGAGGCGCGGACGGAAACAGCACCGTCGGGCGTGGAGATCGCATGAACGAAGGAACGCCGGCTGGCTCTTCCCGCGAAGAGTCCGGAACCGACATGGCGACAGGAGAGCGACCGGGCGGCGGGGGAAACAAGAAGTGGTTCCTCATCGGCGGAGCCGCCGCTGCTCTGGGTGGCGTCGTTGCACTCCTGGCCGCGGGTGGTGGTGGCGACAGCTCGGATCCTCCGGACGACCAACCGACCAGCCTGCCGCTGCCTCCGGAGCACTGATGCGAGTCTCGATCCTCCTCGTCGCTCTCGTGCTCGGGCTCTTCGCGAACGGCGAGCGCGCGCTCGCGACTTCTGACCGGTCTGTCACTCCGTTCCCTCACGCGGCCGCTCACGGCCGAGGGGTGACCCACGAGTTCGGAGAAGACCTCAATTGGCAGGTCCTGCTCAGCGAAGGCTTCGAAGCCGGCTTCCCGGCGTCGAACTGGCAGATCTACCGCCGCGGCTCGAGCCTCTATCGGTGGGACGACAAGGCGTTCCGTCCCCACGGCGGAACGTTCTCGGGCTGGTGCGTCGGCTCCTCCGAAAACGCGACGGAGTTTCCGCCGCTCGATCCCGCCACCGACTCCTATCCGAACGACGTCAAGGTATGGATGGTGAGTGGGCCGTTCGATCTCAGCGACGCCGAGATCGCCACCGTCGACTTCTGGCAGTACCTCGATCTCGCGCCGGGGGACTCGCTCTACTACGGCGTGAGCACGGACGGGATCGACTTCCTCGGGTACTTCGAGAGCTCCCGGAGCGGGGGCTATGTCGCGCAGAGCTTCGACATCGGTGACGCGTTCGGCGTTTCGGATCTCCGGGACCTGGACGAAGTGTACGTGGCCTTCTATTTCTTCAGCGACGCGGTCACCTCGGTCGGGAGCGGCGTCTTCCTCGACGACATCGTCGTCCGGAAGCGGGTCCCGGGCCCGATCTGCAGGCTCAGCACGGACACCGTCGACTTCGGGACCGTGCCGGTCGACAGCAGCGCCGTCCAGTCGTTCACGATCTTCAACGATGGCGACCAACCGTTGATAGGACTCGTCTCGCTGAGCTGCGCGGACTTCACGCTCCAGGACGACGCGGCGTTCTCCGTCGGTGCGGGCGGTTCGACCACGAAGTCGATCCGGTTCACGCCGAGTTCGGACGGCGAGAAGTCCTGCCTCGTTTCCCTGGAGGGAACGGAGTGCGGTGGTG
This sequence comes from Candidatus Eiseniibacteriota bacterium, assembly GCA_041390305.1. Lineage (GTDB taxonomy): Bacteria > Eisenbacteria > RBG-16-71-46 > CAIMUX01 > CAIMUX01 > JACKCR01. Next base: position 59,094 of record JAWKQE010000021.1, on the reverse strand, counting down.
TCGACGTGAGTGGGGACGGCGTGACCTACCAGCTTCCCACGCTCAGCCACACGGCGCTCGGCACCGTGTCGACCGGTCGTTCCACCGAACTCGTGCTGGAGCTGCAGCAGTCGGGGACGCCGCCGCCCGGGGACGCCGACGTTACGCTCCACTATCTCATCGGCGACCGAACGGTCGAGCCGGTGTGGGCTTCGCGCACGATGACGGTGGCGTCCGCCACGAGCTTCTCCGCTACGATCCCGGGCGCGGACATCCGGCTCTTCGGCTCCCGCTACTACTTCGAGTACGAGCAGGGGGGCCTCCGTTCCCGGCTCCCGGCGGACGCACTCTCGACCTTCGAACTCTCCACTTCGACGACGACCTCGCAGCTGCCTTTCACTCTCCCCGGCGGGAGTGAACAGTCCGGGTATCGGATGATCTCCGTCCCCGGCGTGGCGGCGAACCGGAGCGTGGACACACTCCTGGTCGACGACTTCGGTGCGTACGACGACACGAAGTGGCGGTTCTTCCGGTACGAATCGGGCAACTACGAAGAGTACCCGGATCCTTCGGCCGACGAGCTCGAAGTGGGCAAGGCGTACTGGGTACCGGTTGCCGCCTCCGGTGCCCGGTTCGACACGGCACGGCTGACTTCGATGCCTCTCGTTCCGTTCGAGATCGAGCTCGCGCCCGGTTGGAACGACATCGCGAATCCGTTCGTCTCCTCGATTCCGACCAGTGCCGTTTCTCTCGGCGGGGACGTCGAGGGCCCTTACGCCTACGCCGGCTCGTGGAACTCTCCCGGTTCGATCACCACTCTCGAGCCGTGGACCGGGTACAGCTGGTTCAACCCGAACGGATTCGCCGTGACGCTCGCGATCGATCCGGTGCCCGCGCCGGCGGGCGCCCTTCGGGATGATTCCGTCCGGAGCGGAGACGCCCCCGTTCCGCGGGTCGGCGTGCGTCCCGATGCGAGCTGGACGCTCGCTCTGGCCGCGTCGGCCGGGAGTGCACGCGACGGCGACAACACGCTCGGAATCGCCCCGGATGCGACCGCCGCGAAGGACCCGTTCGACTACACGGAGCCGCGGATGATCGGAGACGGTGTGCGTCTCGCTTTCGAACCGACTCCAGGCGGTGGGCTCCTCTCCTCCGATTACCGTCCCGAAGGGAACGGCCTCATCGCTTGGGACGTCCTCGTCGAAACGCGGGCGAGGAGCGGGCCGGGTGCGTCGCCGCGTTTTCTTCCCGTGGTCGTCGAGTTCGCTCCGTCAGGTGCCCTCCCATCCGGGTGGGGCGCCCGCGTCGTGACCGGGGAGGGCCCGGCGGGCGCGGTCGCACTCGATGCGGCCCGCGGAGGAACGCTCACCCTGGCCTATCTCGAGTCGGAAGGGGATCTGGCGCGCGGAAGCTTCACCGTCCTCGCCGGACCGCGTGAGCTGCTCGACGGGGGCGGTTCCGACACTCCCGCGCCCGAGTGGTCGGCCCGGAGTCTCGGTCCGAACCCGTTCCGGGACACCCTTGGGTTCCAGCTCGATCTCCCGGAGTCGGCTCCGGCGACGGTCCGGATCTTCGACGCGGCGGGGAGGAGAGCGGCCTCACTCGCGGCCGGTGTCCTTTCGCCGGGTCGGCACGTCCTCACCTGGGATGGCCGCGATCAGGCAGGTGCGCTCGTTCCGTCCGGTGTGTACTTCTGGGAGGCCCGTCTCGGGACGCGCAACTTCCGGGGAAGGGCGCTGCGCATCGCGGACGGCAGGTGAGGTCGGGTGCGGGGCAAGGAACCGTCCGCCCTCGAGAACGTGAGTCCGAGACCCTGTCCCGCGTTCGGTCACGGGTTTCCGAGCAGCTTGTCCCGGGACACCAGTCTCCGTTCGATCCGCTCGATGCCCGCGTCCACGGCGAGGAAGAACCGATCGAAGCCCGCGCGACTGGAAGGGGGAAAGGCGAGCCCGCGCACTTTCTCGATCGTTTCGTCGAAGTCCTGGAAGAGGAGGAGGTCGAGTTCGAGCAGCCGCTCGAGGAACTCCTCGGTCACCTCGTCCGCGTCGAAGAAGCCCGCGAATCCGTAGGGCGCGTAGCGCACGGCCTGCGTCAGCCGGTCGAGTCGATCGATCCTCTGCTGGAGTACGTCGGCGGCGCGGTCCAGGGAGACTTCGAGGAGGGTGCCGTGCCGGTTCGCGAGCAGATCGTGGAGTTCGGCGATGTGGGCCAGGACGCGGTGGCGCAGTCTCGCGTCCTCTTCCTGACGCGTCGGCTTCTGCTTGTACCCCTGGTACCCGGGCACCAGATAAGCCAGGTTCGCAAGGAATCGATCCCCGGCGCCCGGTCTTTCCTTCGGCTGCGTCGTCATCACACCTCCGTCACGGTGCGAACTGCAGGGTGACGGCCCGTCCTGCAATGTCCGCGAAACGAGTTCGCCTCTCGCTTCCGCCCGGAACGGCTTGTCGAATCTCGCCGTTTGCCGTTCCCGACGCTGCCCGCCTCGGAGTCCTACCTCCGTTGTGTCAATCGGCGTGCCGGGTCGCCTCGAGCCGTGCCGATCTCGATGCGGAGACGGCCGTGTTGGATTCCGGGTCCGGTTGCCGACGGGGAAGCTCGATCCGATCGCGGCGGCCGGGATGCAGCGATGGATCGGTCCGGCCCCGGATCCTTCCACTGGCTGGATCCGTTCCCGTCCGGGGCAGGTAAAGCGTGCGGTGATCGAAACTGAAACACCCCAACGGAACTGTACCAAATCGAGACGCTTGATCCAGAACGAGGCTGGGTACCCTAAGTGCCTTCACAGCAGTAATATGTGGTCGCCCGCTCCTGTTCGATGTCGTTTCGGGAAGTTGTTTCCGCGGTCTCATTTCGAAACACACCACGGGACCCTCGAGGACGGTTCGTACCCAGTGCACAGTCTAACCGCTTGTAAAATAGTGAGATGGCGCTCTGGTTGTGGCGTTGGCACGGAGGTTGTTTCTAACCGATCGGATGCACATGAAGCGGGGTGCGTCGCTGTCGTGACGCTTCACTGCCCCGCGATCTAGACCAAAGACAGGAAGACCAGGAACGAGGAGGAGATACTCCCGATGGCAGCCAAGACCGCCTCGAAGATCCGTCCGCTCGGTGACCGCATTCTCGTGCGCCGCGTGGAAGAGGCCGAGCAGATGAAGGGCGGGATCATCATCCCCGACACCGCCAAGGAAAAGCCGACCCAGGGCGAGATCATCGCCGTCGGCCCGGGCAAGAAGAAGAGCGACGGCACCTTGATCCCGATGGACGTTTCCGCGGGCGACAAGGTCCTCATGAGCAAGTATGCGGGCACCGAGGTCAAGATCGACGGTGAGGAATACCTCATCCTCCGCGAGGACGACGTCCTCGGCATCCTCGAGTAGGACCATCCCTCGGTACTAGAACCCAGACGATTTCCAAGAACGATCGAGACTCCAGAAACCAGGAGGTTTGGTAGACATGCCTGCGAAGCAGCTCGTTTTCAAGACCGAGGCTCGCCAGAAGATTCTCGAAGGTGTCGAGACGCTGGCCAAGGCCGTCAAGGTCACGCTCGGACCGCGTGGTCGTAACGTCGTCCTCGAGAAGAAGTGGGGCTCCCCGACGATCACCAAGGACGGCGTCACCGTCGCCAAGGAGATCAGCCTCGAGGATCCGTACAAGAACATGGGTGCACAGATGGTCCGTGAGGTCGCGTCCAAGACCTCCGACGTCGCCGGTGACGGCACGACGACCGCGACCGTTCTCGCCGAGGCCATCTTCCGCGAAGGTCTCCGCAACGTGACCGCGGGTTCCAACCCGATGCACCTCAAGCGCGGAATCGACAAGGGCGTCGAGACGATCATCGCCGAGCTCCGTACGCTCTCCAAGAACGTGAAGGACTCTTCCCAGATCCAGCAGGTCGCGACCATCTCCGCCAACGGTGACACCGAGATCGGTGAGATCATCGCCGAGGCGATGGACAAGGTCGGCAAGGACGGCACGATCACGGTCGAAGAGGCCCGCTCCATCGACACCACGCTCGACCTCGTCGAGGGTATGCAGTTCGACAACGGCTATCTCTCGCCCTACTTCGTGACCGACAAGGACACGATGGAAGTGGTACTCGAGAACGCCCACATCCTCATCCACGACAAGAAGGTCGCGAGCCTCAAGGACCTCCTCCCGGTTCTCGAGAAGATCAGCCAGGCCGGTCGTCCGCTGCTCATCATCGCCGAGGACATCGAGGGTGAAGCCCTCGCCACCCTCGTCGTGAACAAGCTCCGCGGCACGCTCCAGGTCTGCGCGGTCAAGGCTCCCGGCTTCGGCGATCGTCGGAAGGCGATGCTCGAAGACATCGCGATCCTCACCGGTGGTGCGGTCATCTCCGAGGAGCTCGGTCAGAAGCTCGAGACGGCTCAGCTCTCCGACCTCGGCAAGGCCAAGCGGATCACGATCTCCAAGGAGAACACCACGATCATCGAGGGTGCCGGCAAGGCGGGCGATATCAAGGCTCGCTGCGAAGTCATCCGGAAGCAGATCGAGGACAGCTCCTCCGACTACGACCGTGAGAAGCTCCAGGAGCGTCTCGCGAAGCTCGCGGGCGGCGTCGCCGTCATCAACGTCGGTGCTGCCACCGAGACCGAGATGAAGGAAAAGAAGGCCCGCGTCGAGGACGCGCTCCACGCCACGCGTGCGGCCGTCGAGGAGGGAATCGTCCCCGGTGGTGGTACGGCTCTCATCCGCTGCCAGAAGGCGCTCGACAACATGAAGCTGAAGGGTGACGAAGAGATCGGTGTCGCCATCCTCCGTCGCGCGATCGAGGAGCCGCTCCGCACGCTGGCGAACAACGCCGGTGTCGAGGGTTCGGTCATCGTCGCCGAGGTGAAGAACGGCAAGAAGACCTTCGGCTACAACGCCGACCAGGACGAGTACGTCGACATGTTCGAGGCCGGGATCATCGACCCGACCAAGGTCACGCGGACGGCTCTCCAGAACGCGGCGTCGATCGCCGGTCTCATGCTCACGACCGAGGCTCTCATCGCGGAGATTCCGGAAGAGAAGCCTGCGGCGCCTGCCGGCGGCGGCATGGGCGGCGGCGACTTCGGCGGAATGTACTAATCACTGATGTTCCAAGGGCCTCCTCCGTACCCGTTGGGTACGGTAGGCCCGACGATAGCCCCGGCACCGGTTCCGACTGATGCCGGGGTATCGTGTTTTTTGGTACTCTTCCGCGCCATACCGGCTGCACGAGCCGTCTGCCGCTAGGCTGAGAGGACCAGAGTCGCCATAGCGCGACGCGAGTGCGTGGTCGAACGCTGCGAGAAGGAGATCTCTACGAAGCCCGACATCCTAAAGCCCGAGACGCCACGGGCCCTGCTCGTGGGGTTTGGAGACAACGTCCAGGACTCGCTGGAGACGCTCGAGGAACTCGCCTTCCTCGCCGACACCGCCGGTGCCGAAGTGGTGGGACGGATCCACCAGAGGCGCTCGACCGTTCATCCGGGGAAGTTCCTCTCCAAGGGCAAGATCGAAGACGCGAAGGAACTCGTGCGTGAACACGACGCGAACTTCCTCATCTGCGACGAGGACCTGAGTCCCGCCCAGGTCCGGAACCTGGAGAAGGCGCTCGAAGTCCGCGTCATCGACCGGAGCGAACTCATTCTCGACATCTTCGCGCAGCGCGCGCAGACGAGGGAGGCACGCATCCAGGTCGAACTCGCGCAGCTCCAGTACCTCCTCCCGCGGCTCGTGGGCATGTGGGGGCACCTGGCCCGGACCGGTGGTGGTATCGGGACGCGAGGCCCAGGAGAAACCCAGCTCGAAGTCGACCGCCGCGCGGTGCGCCACAAGATCACTGTCCTCCAGAAGCGGCTCGAGGGGGTGGAGAAGGAGCGCGATACGCAGTCGAGGCGTCGGTCGGGCGAGTTCCGGGTCGCGCTCGTCGGCTATACGAACGCGGGGAAGTCGACGCTGTTCAACCGGCTCACGCGGTCGGACGTGCTCGAAGAGAACAAGCTCTTCGCGACGCTCGACACCACCACCCGCAAACTCTTCCTGGACGGACGCTACTCGGTCCTGATCTCCGACACGGTCGGCTTCATCCGCAAGCTGCCGCACCATCTCGTCGCGTCGTTCAAGGCCACGCTCCGTGAGGTCGAGACCGCGGATCTCCTCCTCCACCTGGTCGACGGAAGCCATCCGTCCTACCGGAAGCAGATCGAGGCGGTGGACGAAGTCCTGGACAGCATCATGACCGAGGAGAGGCCGCGTCTTCTCGTCTTCAACAAGGCAGACGTGTTCACGTCGCCCGTCCCGGGCGGCCCCCTGGGGACCGACGGCGCGGAGAACTCGGGTGGCGCCGGCGCGCCCAGTGGTCTCGCCGACCCCGACTCCGGGGCCGGGCTGGAGCCGGACAGTGGCGGCGCTGGCGCTTCGATGGCGGGTCGAGAGGAAGAGATCCGGCTCGCGTATCCCGATTCGCTTCGCATCTCGGCGCTCGACGCGGCCGACCGCGACCGACTTCGCGGGAAGATCGCCGAGAAGGTGCGAGAACTCCGGACTCTCGTCCGCGTGGAATGCGACGTGGTCCGGCTGCCCAAGCTCCGGGAGCTGACCCGGCGCGGGGAAACCCGGAGCGAGGGGTACACGGAGTCGAGTGTCTGGAGCGAGTTCTGGCTCGACGAGCCCGAGCTCGTGGCTCTCCGCCGTGCCGGGTTCCGGGTGGAAGCGGTGCGGGCACGGTAGTCCGGGCCCCGGCCGTCCACGAGGTCAGGGAGCGACCTCGGGACCCCGTCGGCGAGAAGGGCCCCGACGAGTCCCGTGATGAGTCCCGTGATGGGTCCCCTGAGGACGCGCCTGAGGAGTTCTCGGAGCCAGCGCCCGGGTGGACACAGGCTGCGTGGCTGATTGGCCCCCTCGGGCAATCCACAGAACACAATTGGACCCCATAGATCCGTCAATACCGTCTTGAGATTGCGCTAGCACGCCGGGCCATTTCGTCAATGGATCCGGGTTTTTGTTTGATTGGATCGGTTCCAATCGTCGATACTCCTCCCATGGCACCGTCGTCCACATCTCGCGGAAGTGCCGTCAAGGTCGACTCCGCGGACCTCGCTCTTTCCTTGGACCGGAGTTCGGACGTTCCGCTCTACGCGCAGCTGGCCGCATCCGTGCGCACGCAGATCGAGTCCGGGGCGCTGCCCGAGGGGGCGCGGCTTCCGTCCACGCGTGAACTCGCGGAGATCCTCGAGGTTCACCGCAAGACCGTCGTCCAGGCCTTCCAGGCTCTCGAGGCTGGAGGTTGGGTCGAGGCCGGGGTGGGGCAGGGGACGTTCGTCCGCCGCGCGGGCTCGAGAGACGTCCCCGGCGGATCCGGCTCCGCCTTCTCCTGGGAGGAACTCACTGCGTCCAACTCTGCCCGCGATGAAGACCTGAGGGACTTCGTCCTCAGGCAGCCGCCACGGGAGGACTCCGTCCAGTTCACCGGGGCGACGCCGGATCCCGCGTTGTTCCCGGCGGAGGAGTTCCGCGGGATCCTCGACGAGGTTCTCCGGACCGAAGGCGTGCACGCGCTCGACTACGGCCCGGCGGCGGGGCTGCTCTCGCTGCGCGAGTGGCTCGCGGCCCGTCTGTCGGCCAAGGGGATCGCCGCCTCCGCGGAGCAGGTGCTCGTTGTCAACGGATCCCAGCAGGGCATGGATCTCGTCGCCCGCACGCTCGTCGAACCTGGTGGGCGTGTGTTGGTCGAAGAACCGAGCTACTCGAACGGTTTCCGACTCTTCCAGACCCACGGCGCGCAGATCGACGGCGTCGGTACCGACGAAGACGGCCTCGACCCGGCAGCGCTCCGTACTTCGCTGGCGAAGGGGCCGGCCCAGCTTCTCTACGTCATGCCGATCTTCCAGAATCCGACCGGTGCCGTGCTCGCCCCGGAGCGGATCGATCCGATCCTCGAGGTTGCGGCCGAACACCAACTCGCGATCCTCGAAGATCACTTCGACGCGGACCTCGTTTACGAAGGCGAGGATCCGGAGCCGATCAAGCGTCGCGATTCGCGCGGTCAGGTGATCCTGCTCGGCACGTTTTCCAAGATCCTCTTCCCGGGTCTGCGCCTCGGGTGGCTCCTCCTCCCGCCGCCGCTCGTCGAGCGCTTCGTGCAGATCAAGCAGATGGCGGATCTCTCGTCCGGCCTCCTCGTGCAGCACGCGATGGATCTCTACTGCCGTCGCGGCCTCCTCGATCGGCATCTCGAGCGCGTGCGCGCGACGAACCGGGGGCGCCTCGCCGCCCTCACCGGAGCGCTGGAGCGCGAGATGCCGGAGGGTGTCACGTGGAAGTCCCCGCGCGGCGGGATGACGTTCTGGATGACTCTGCCCGCGGAAGTCGATTCGCTCGCGCTGCTCCAGACCGCGAGGCGCCTCGGCGTCGAGTTCTCGCCGGGATCGCTCTTCTTCCCGAATGGGGGAGGGTCGCGGCATCTCCGGCTCTGCTACGTGCGCGAGACCGAAGACAGGATCCGGGTCGGCGTGGCCAGACTGGCCGAAGCGATCCGCGAAGAAATGACGAGGGGTCGGGAGGAACCGGCCCGACCCTTCGTGTGAGTTCAGAGGCGAACCCAAGGACCAAGGAGATACGAACGATGGAAATCGGAAGCCTGAGGCTCAAGACGGGCCTCGCGGAGATGCTCAAGGGCGGCGTCATCATGGATGTCGTCAACGCGGAGCAGGCGAAGATCGCCGAGGAAGCCGGCGCGGTCGCGGTCATGGCGCTCGAGCGCGTACCGGCCGACATCCGTCGGGACGGTGGGGTCGCCCGAATGTCGAACCCCAAGATGATCCAGGAAATCATGAAGACCGTGTCGATCCCGGTCATGGCGAAGTGCCGGATCGGTCACTTCGCGGAGGCGCAGATCCTCCAGGAGCTCGGTGTCGACTACATCGACGAGAGTGAAGTGCTGACGCCGGCGGACGAAGTGAACCACGTGGACAAGCACGCGTTCACCGTGCCGTTCGTCTGCGGCTGTCGGAACATCGGCGAGGCGCTCCGCCGGATCGGTGAAGGCGCGGCCATGATCCGGACGAAGGGCGAAGCGGGAACGGGCGACATCGTCGAAGCCGTCACCCACATGCGTTCGCTGCAGAGCGGGATCAAGCAGCTCACCATCCTCGAGGCCGGGGAGCTCATGACCCGCGCGAAGGAACTCGGTGCCCCCTACGAGCTCGTTCGGTGGGTCGCCAAGGAAGGACGCCTTCCGGTTCCGAACTTCAGTGCGGGCGGGATCGCGACTCCGGCCGATGCGTCGCTCATGATGCAGCTCGGTGCCGAGTCGGTCTTCGTCGGCTCCGGAATCTTCAAGTCCGAGGATCCGGCGGTGCGGGCCAAGGCGATCGTGATGGCGACGACGCACTACATGGATCCGAAGGCGCTCGTCGAAGCGTCGGCCATGTGTGGTGAGGCGATGCGCGGCATCGAGAGCCAGAAGCTGCCCGAGTCCGAGCTGCTCGCGACCCGTGGATGGTGAGTCGAGTCGTGGAGGCTCCTCACGTTGGTGCGCGTCGAGTCGATGCGGACGCTCTTCGTGTCGGCGTCCTCGCCCTCCAGGGTGACTTCGCCGCGCACGCCCACGCGCTGAGAGCCGCGGGTGTGGAGCAGGTCACCGAAGTGCGCCGACCGGCGCAGCTGGACGGGCTCGCCGGACTCGTCATGCCGGGCGGGGAGAGCACGACGCTTCTCCGGCTCCTCGCGCTCGAGCGGATGGACGACGCGATCCGGGCGTTCCACGCGCGGGGCGGGCATCTCTTCGGAACCTGCGCCGGCCTCATCCTGCTCGCGAAGGAGGTGGAGGAGCCGGCGCAGGACAGTCTCGGACTCCTCGACGTCACGGTGCAGCGGAATGGGTTCGGCCGGCAACGGGAGAGCTTCGTCGACCAGGCCGCGTTGGAGTGGCCGGGCAGGGGGGCCGAACCGACCGAGGTGGTCTTCATCCGGGCCCCGAGAATCCTTTGGACCGGCGACGGGGTCGAGGTCCTGGCGAGGTGGAAGGACGAGCCGATCCTGGTCCGGCAGGGCCGGCTCCTCGGCGCGACCTTCCATCCGGAACTCTCGCCGGGTGTCCCGATCCATCGACTCTGGGTAGATGGGCTGGTTCCCGTAGCTTGATGCACGGGAACGGCTTGTGTTGATGAGGTCACGCGACGCCAAAGGTGCGCTCGTCGCCGCCAGGGGCATCCCGGCGCGACATTCCTTCGCGATGTGGGACCGGATTGAACGGCCAGGGGCCCGATTCCGTCTCAGGGTACGAGCGCGCTGATTGGGTAGGAGGACCGCGGGTGGGGGAACCACGGTTGCACGCAATGACCGACGAGGAGCTGGTTGCCATGTCGCAGGACGGAGACGTCCAGGCATTCAACATGCTGGCCCAGAGATGGGAGGGATCCCTTTACCAGTACGTCCGGCGTTCGGTCGGGAATCCCGACGAAGCCCGTGACCTCTGCCAGGAAGCCCTCACCAAGGCCTACCAGAACATCGAGCGGCTGCGTGACGGAGACAAGTTCAAGTCCTGGGTACACCACATCGCTCTCAACCTCTGTCGAGATCGCTTCCGTACCCAGAAGGCCCGCACTGAGCTCCGTTCGCTCGACGACGTCACCGTCGACGAACTCGAGTTGGCATCGAGCGAGGGACGGCTCGAGAGTCCGGAGACGACGGCGGTGCGGGGGCAGCTCTCGGATCTCGTCGCCGAGTCGCTGAGCCTGCTCCCTCCGGATCAGAAGAACGCGATCATGCTGCGGGAGTATCACGGGTTCAGTTCGCAGGAGATCGCGGAGATCACCGGAGTTCCGTCCGCGACGGTTCGGACCAGGATCTTCTACGGACTCAAGTCACTACGCCGTGCACTGGAAGAGCGAGGAGTCACGAGCGATGCGTTCTGAAAAGGATGACGAGATGACGAACGGTCCCCTCGATCCCCGCATCGACATGATGGTGGCGGCCCTCTACGGGGAGCTGACGGACGACGAGCTGCGTCGGTTCGACGCGCTCCTCGCGGAAGATCCCGCACTCCGTTCCGAATGGGACGAGCTGCGCGGCACCCGCACCGCTCTCGCGAGCTGGGAGATCGAGGAGACGCCTCCGAGCTTCGTCCTCATGGAGCCGAGCTCCGGACCCCGTCGTACCCGAGCTTCCGGCAGCCGGACGGCACGTGCCTCGGAGAGTTGGGGGGAGCGGCTCCGTGGTCTCGTGACGAATCGCGGGCAACTCGGTTGGGCCGTGGCTGCGGCCGCGTGCTTCCTTCTCGTGCTCTCGTGGTCCGGCTTCCGCGTCCAGTGGGAAGGCAACGGTGTCGCGTTCCGCTTCGGGGATACCCCGAGCGTGGAGGAGCGGATCGGTTCGGGGCCGGAAGGAGCTCCTGATGCCGGCGGAGCGGACCTCGCGCAGTTCGCGACCGATTCCCTGGGCACTCACATCCCTCTGACGGGACGGTTCGGAACCGCATCCAACGAGAGCCCGTATCTCACGCGTGACGAGTTCCAGGCCTACACGCAGGGCGTGGCCCTCGCGTTCGGCGATCTCCTCCACGCGGCCGAGTACAATCGGGTGAAGAACGAGCAGTTCTCGGGCTACATGCGCTCTCTCTACGAAGGTCTGGAAGACCGGCAGGCGGAGAGCTACCTGGACCTCAGGGGAAGGATCGAGACGATCCGCTACGATATGGACCGGCCCGGCGATGGCTCGTACTTGAATGATCTCCCCCAGGGAGAATCGATCTCGCCTGGGGCGAAGCGGAACGCCGCCCCGCGGGAAAACGAAGTGAGAGAGGAAGGTCGATAGTGCTCCCCAGAACCACCACCGTGTCGCCCCGGCCGCGCATCACGCTTCTCGCCCTGGGCCTTCTCTTCGGAGCGGTCATGGGTTCGATCCACCCAGCGGTCGCGCAGGACGATGTGAAGGCGCGCAAGATGGAGCGCCAGGTCGGCGTGCTCGAGAAGATCCTCGACCAGGTGCTCATCGACTCTCCGAACTTCCTCGTTCCCGGTCGGAACAACACGCGCGGCATCTTCCTCGACGAGTTCGGCGTCCTCCTCACGTACGAAGCGTCACTCGTCGACAAGGACAAGTTCGACTGGAACTTCGATTTCGATCGGAAGCCCCAGATCACGAAGGACGAGGACGGCAATCAGGTCATCGTCATTCCGAAGCGGGACGACTCGGAAGAGCGGACTCCGATCCGGCGCGGGGAAGCGCGCCTCTACGAACGAGGGAAGGTCGAGATCCGAGAGATGCTCCTCGACTACGGCGACACGATGACCGGGCTGAGCGACAATCACTGGCTCGCGGTCGCTGCCTATCTCAAAGACAGCGACTATTTCATCGACGAGCGGATCTCACGCCTCGTCATGAAGGTGAAGATGAAGGACCTTCGCGCCTACACGGCGGGGAAGATCGACGAGGAAACGGTTCTCAGCCGCTTCGTCGAGGACGAGTACTAGAGCTTCGATCCGCCGATCTTCGGCGACTGAGAGCTGCCTGCCGCCGTCGCTCCGGGATCACACCGGGAACTCCAGTTGCCCCGAGCGCGCGACCCGATCCTGCAGCGTGAGTGCCTTCGTCAGGAGCGAGGAGCGCCCCAGCTCCTCACGTTCGGCCGCCGAGACCAGGGTGAGGTCCTCCCGCGTCGCCCAAACCTCCTCGGATCCTTCCGCGAGGGTTCCCGCCACTACGTCGAACCGGATCCGATGGTGGGTGATCGTGTGCCGGATCGTTCCGAGATGCCTCCAGCCATTTGCATCGAGCTCCTCGGCGCGGTGCCGGGACCACCTATGCCAGGCGTTCGCCCATACCGCTTCGGATGCCACGCCCGAACTCTCGGCTGACTCGACGATGGGCGGGAGCCAGAGGTGCCGGATGAGCGGCCAGTTTCCGCGTTCGAGGAGAAGACTCCCGGGCGCACGTGTCGCGTCGCCGACGAGAAAGAGCGTCAGCTCGAGCTCCACGGTCTGCTTGCGCGGGGGTGGTGTGGGGTAGTCCTGGACCACTCCGTCCACGTGAGCTCGGCAGTGCTCCGCGATCGGACAGACATCGCAGCGCGGATCCCGCGGAAGGCAGACGGTGGCACCGAGCTCCATCATCGCCTGGTTGTGGTCGCCGGGTCGGTGCGCCGAGAGGAAGGCTTCGGCCTGGGCCTCGAGGTGGTGTGGCCGCCTCTGGAGCGATACTTCCAGCCGGCAGATGCGCGCGAGCACCCGCGCCACGTTTCCGTCGACGACCGCGAACGGGAGCCCGTAGGCGATCGAGAGGATGGCGGCGGAGGTGTAGGGGCCGATTCCCGGGATGGCGAGCGCCTCGCTCCGGGTCCTCGGGAACGTACCTCCATGGTCCTCCGCGACGACTCCGGCGCCGCGCCTGAGGTTCCGGGCCCGCGAGTAGTACCCGAGGCCGGACCAGTAGGAGAGCACTTCCTCTTCGTCCGCGGAGGCGAGGGCGACGACGTCCGGGAATCGTTCGAGGAAACGCGTGTAGTAGGGCCGCACCGTCTCCACCCGGGTCTGCTGCAGCATGATCTCCGAGACCCAGATTGCGTAGGGATCGGAACTCCCGCGCCAGGGGAGATCGCGGGCGGCCTGGTCGTACCACGCCAGGAGCCGTTCCGAGATCTCCGGATCGCGGACGAGGGCGGCGCCCGTTCGTTCATTTCGTGGTTGGGTCGTCATCGGGTTCCTGGAGGGGTACTCTACGGACGGAGGGAGAGTTCGTCGACTGCATCCGTGGGGTCGTGCTCGTTGACGGAGCCAGTCGTGTGGGGAGACAAAGGAGGTCTCGATGCTCTCAGGTCGACTTCGGTTCAGTGTTCTCGTCGTATTGTTCCTCGCGCTCATGACCGCGGGGTGCTCCAAGCCGCCCGACGGTCTCGCGACCGAGGCCCGGAACGCGGTCGAGGCGGCGCGTGCCGCCGGCGCCGAGGAGTACGCGCCCGGTGAGTTCCGCGCCGCGACGGATGCGCTTTCCCTCGCAGACACCGAGAGCGCGGCACAGGCGAAGCGGAACGCGATGATGCGGAAGTTCGGGGCCGCCGCCACCCTCTACCAGGACGCGATCGAGAAGGCGAAGAGCGCTGAGTCGATCGCGACGGAAGCGCGGACTCGCGCGCAGGACGATGCGGACGCTCTGCTCGTCGCGATCCGTCAGCAGATCGGAGCCGCGCATGCGCTGCTCGAGTCGGAGCGAGGTCGGCAGGCGCTGACCGGCCCCAGGTCCGGGCCGGCACTCGAGGATCTCCAGTCCGAGCTGAAGGATCTCGAGGAGAGCCTCGGCTCGATCGAGGATGCGATGGAACGAGGGGACTTCGCGGGCGCACTCCGGATGGGGCAGGCCGCGCACGATCAGGCCAATGTCGTCGAGGCCGAGATCGCTGAAGTCATCGAAACGGGCAGGCCGCCACGCAGACAGAAGTGACGGTCCCACCGTTCGAGTGCGGCAGGCCGCGGCGTGCCGCGCCGCGCCTGACCGTGCAGGACCACGCCGCCTGACTCGGCCAGTCGCCTGGCGGTCCGGGGCCGCGTTACCTGAGTCACGACGTCCGACGCGCCTGACGCGCGCGTCGCTACTTCGATGGGTTACGGGCGGCGCGGATGGCCTGGCCGATCTCGGTACCTTGGCGTGCGAGGTCCTCTGCGAACTCCAGTGGGACACCGCGGAAAGAGAGCGTCCGCCCGATCGCGGCCCCGACCTCGCTGTCCGGAGTGGACGCGCCCGCGGTGACTCCGATGAGGGCGCGTCCCGAGGGCAGCCAATTCTCCTCCATCACCGGGCCCCGATCGCCGAGCCTCTGGTGACGGATCCACTGCGGGCTCACGAGACAGTCCGCATCCTCGACATGGAACGCGCGGGTGTGGGGAAGGCAGAGTTCGAGGAGGTGGGTCGTGTTGCTGCTGTTGAACCCGCCGATGATGAGCATGACGTCCGGAGTGTCTTCGAGCATCTGCTTGACCGCGTCCTGACGATCCTGGGTCGCACTGCAGATCGTGTCGAAACTCTTGAAGTGCCCGGCCAGATGCTCTTCGCCATGGGCGCGGGCCATCGCGTCGCGCAGCATCTTCGCGATGTGGAGGGACTCGGACGAGAGCATGGTCGTCTGATTCGCGAGCCCGAACCGTGCCAGGTCCCGGTCCGGATCGAAGCCGGTCGAGTACGCTCCCCCGAGTCGACGGGAGAGTTCCGCACCGGTGAGCTTCCCCTCCAGGAACTCGCAGACCCAGCTCGCTTCCTCCTCGTCCCTGAGGACGAGATAGTGGGCACCCTCGTACTTCCTCACCTGGGAACAGGTTGCCAGCGTCTCTTCATGGTCCTTCTTGCCGTGGACGATGGCGGTGAACCCTTCGCGGGCGTATCGCTCCACGCTCTTCCAGACGCTGAGGACGGAGCCGCACGTGGTGTCCACGAGCACCACTCCGAGGTCCCGGAGCTTCTCGAACTCCTCGTTCTCCATCCCGAAGGCGGGAATGATGACGACGTCGTTCTCGCGGACGCCGGAGAGACGGCCGTCCCCGGAATCGGGCGGAGGGAGGAACTCGATCCCCATCTCCTCGAGACGACGGTTCACCCAGGGGTTGTGGATGATCTCCCCGGTGATCCAGATCCGGCGCTCGGGGAACCGGTCCCGGCATTCGTAGGCGTACTCGACGGCGCGGTCGACGCCGTAACAGAACCCGAACTCGCGGGCGAGGCGGATCTCGGTCTCGCCGTGGGTCACGCGGTAGTCCGAGTGTTTGAACCATTCGACCAGACCGGAGTGATAGTCGGCGTGGAGGAGGGGAGCTACGTTCTCCCTGTTTCCGAGGCCCTTGCGAAAGTACTTGCCGTCCTGGAGCTTCGACATCAGCGTCTCCCGAGTGAAACGTACCCGCCAGTATAGGAGATCTGTGGGGGAGACCCCAACCGGACGACGTGTGCCCGGACTTCTCGCCGTCTCTCTCCTCCTTGGGATCCTTCTCACGCAGTTCGGTTTCGCGCCGTCTCCCGAATCGGGCGATTCCGCCTACCCGATCGGGCCCGCGGAACCCGCGCCGTCGCCGGACGGATCCCGGGTCGCGTTTTCGTGGGCCGGAGACCTCTGGACCGTCTCTGCCGCGGGCGGGATCGCCGTGCGGCTGACCGACGGGCCGGCGGAGGACGAACGGCCCGTCTGGTCCCCGGATGGGCGGAGCGTCGCGTTCGCGCGGCGCGAGAAAGAGCGGCGGGACGTCTGGATCGTGGACGTCTCGACCGGCGAGGAACGGCAGCTCACGCGTCACGACGCTTCGGAGTACCCGAGTGCGTTCTCTCCCGACGGCGGGGTCGTCTTCTTCCATGGGGCACGTGCGGGCGGCGGGGCGATCTATCAGGTGCCGGCCCGAGGTGGGGAGATCGAGTGCGTCGTGCCTGCGCCGGCTCGTGACGGCGTGCTCTTCGCGAACGGAGACTTCATCTTCGTGCGCGGCGAGGATCCGTGGTGGCGACGGGGGGGAGGCGCTCCGAGCAACTGTGACCTCTGGGTACGGACGGCGGGCGGCGCCCTGCGTCGGCTCACTACGTACACCGGGCCGGACCTCTGGCCGATGACGACGCGGGACGAACGGTTCGTCTATTACGTCACCGAGGAATCGTTCCAGCGGAACGTTTGGCGCCTGGATCCGAAGAACGGGAAGCGCGAACAGATCACCGCGCACCGTGACGAAGGTGTGCTCTTTCCGAAGGCCTCCGCGGATGGTCGCTGGATCTTCTACGAGCACGACGGCCGGATCTGGAAGCTCCAGGTAGGAGATTCCGGGCATGTCTCGGAGCGCGCGCCCGAGCCGGTTCCGATCTACTTCCCGGACGATGCGCGGGCGGAGTCCCCGGTTCTGCGCGAGTGGACGTCGGGAGCCTCGCGGCTCGTCGTCTCGTCGAGTTCGCTCTACGCGGAGATCGGCGGCGACGTCTTCCGCGCACCGCTCTCCTCTGTCCGGGAGGACACTCTCGAGTTCGTACCGGTCGTGGCGGGCGGGTACTTCGAGGAGAGCCTGGTTCTCGGGGGCGAGGACGACGTGCGCGCGTGGGTCGTCTCGGACCAGGCGGGAACCCGGGACCTCTACCGTCTCCGGCCCCGTCCTTCTTCGGATGGAGGCGCACCGGTTCCTCCGGATGGGGCGGAGGAGTCGTCGACCGGCCGGAGGGACGATGCCCACGGTGGGGTGGACGGCGGAATCCGTGCGGAGGTGCCCGGTGCGGCGTTCGATCTGGTGCCGTTCCGTCAGGATCGATCGGAGCTCGACGATCCCGTGCTCTCACCGGACGGACAGTTTTTCGCGTACGTGAAGCACTTCGAGGGGGCGCAGCTCCGCCTCGGAGACCCGAGCGGCGGGCGGGATGTCGAGATCGCCCGTGCCGTCGACATCGCCAACCCGGCATTCAGTCCGGATGGGCGCTGGATCGCGTTCGTCGGGACGGACGAGGCGGGCAACGAAGACGTGTTCGTCGCGTCGCTCTTCGGAAGCGGGGTGTCGAACGTCACGCTCCATCCCGCGTCCGACCGGCGGCCCACGTTTTCTCCGGACGGCCGCTGGCTCTACTTCCTCTCCGACCGCGCGGGGAGTTTCGACCTCTGGGGCCTGCCGCTCCGCACCTCCTCCGAGCCGGGGACCGAGCCGAACGGTTGGGTGGGGATCGACTTCGACCGGATCGCGTTCCGCTCCGTTCAGCTCACCCGACTCCTGGGCGACGAGACGGACTACGTCGTCGCGAACGACGGGCAGATCGCGCTCCTCGCAAGCGCGCTCGGTGCGAACGACCTCTACTTCCTCTCCGGCCCAGGGGGAGACCCGGTTCTGTCCACGCAGGGTGTGGATCTACGTCAGGTCGTGTTGCGGGAGACGATGTTTGGCTCCTGAGCGCGGACGGGCGGATCCACGTTGCGTCCAGGCCGGACGTCTCGTCTGCTCCGCGGTCTCGCGCCGAACTCCTGACGGTCGCCGAGGTCCCGTTCCGGGCCCGCGCGGCGCATGTGCCGGACGACGAGAGACGGAGCGTGATCGATCGCGCATGGACCGAGTTGCGGGACGGGTTCTACCAGGCCACGCTCCATCTCGCGAACTGGAACCAGGTCCGGGAGCGCACCCGCGGCCGGCTCGAAGGCGTGAGGACGCGGGGTGAGCTCGAGCGGCTCCTGCTCGAGATGAGCGGCGCGCTCAACGCCTCCCATCTCGGGGTCGGGACGCCGCCCGCCGAGCCGGCGGGACTGCTCGGCATTTCGGTCTACTCGGAGCGGGGCCGTGTTCGTGTGCGCGACGTGCTCCCGGGTGGTCCGGCCGCTGCGCTCGGGATCGAAGCGGGCGATCAGATCTTCTCCATCGGGAGAACGGTCGTCGACGGGACGGCCGCGCTCGAGGTGGCGGCGCCGCTCGGTGTCTCGGAGCCGGTCGATGTCGTCTGGTTCGGAGAGAAGGGGGAGGAGCGTCGGGGAGCCGTCCGTCCCGCTTCGAGCGGGGAGATACGGGACCTCCACTTCGCCCGAGAAGCACGGATCCGCTCCGGGCGCGTGCGCAAGGAAGCGAAGGGCAAGGTTTCGTACGTCGCGCTTCGGACCATCGACCGAACTTCACTGGATGCGCTCCGGCGTGAGGTCGAGCTCTTCCAGCCGGAGGGTGAGGCCTTGATCCTCGACCTCCGTGACAACGTCGGAGGCGATCTTCCGGAGGAGTTCCTCCGGGAACTCGACCGGACTCCGCGCGTCGTCCGGCAGCCGCGGGGCGAGGTTCGCCGCGCCGTCCCGGCGCCGCTCACCCGAGTTCCTCTGGCCGTTCTGATCGGCCCACGGACAGGATCGGCCGCCGAGGTCGTGGCCCGCGGTCTGGCCGAGGGGGGACGCGCGATCCTGGTCGGGGAGACGACGGCCGGCTCGGTCATCGGGGCGGACGAGATCGAACTCGGGATGGGCCTGCGCTTCCGCATTCCCCGCGTGGGGTGGTACACATTGCAGGGCGAGAACCTCGAAGGACGCGGCGTCTCGCCCGACGTCCAGGTGGAGACGTCCCCGTTCGGAGCGGAACTCGGAACGGGGGACTCGATCGGCACGCCGGGCCGGCCAGGAGAGCACGTCCGGGAGAAGGCACCTGGCTTCGACTCCCGCGATCTCGTGCTGGAGCGGGCGATCGAACTGCTGGAGGATCGCCTCCGCCGTCGTTGAACACGGACTCCGAGACAGGGTCCGGAAGGAGACCGATGAATTCCGAGCAGCCGAAGAAGGGCGGGGCGTCCCGCAAGTCCTCCCCGAAGAGCCGATCCACGGGCGCGAAGCGTGGCGCCTCGGGTGGAGGCGGCCGGAAGGCTGGTGCGGGAGAGAGGAGTGCGGGCGCGGGGGCCGCGCGCGGCTCGGGACGCCCGAAGCCTTCTGGAGCGCCGAAGTCGGGTGGGGCCTCCAGGGCCTCCGGTTCCTCCAAGTCGACCGGACCGGGAAGGCCTGGTGCGAGGAAGTCCGCGTCCGGCAAGGGCGCCGGATCCGCCCGGTCCCGCAAGCCCTCCGCTGCGCGGAGGCCGACCGCTACCGGGAAGCCGACCGAGGCCCGAACGGACGCTCCCGCGAACGAGAGTCCGTCCAGGAAGCCTTCGGCGAATCGGCCGACGAGTCGGACGGGGCGGGCGGCGACTCCGGCCGCGAAGAGGCCCACGAACCCCGCTGCCGGAAGAGCCGTGCGCCCGACTTCCGACACGCCACCCAAGGACTCCACGACGGCGTTGCTCGACGAGTTCTTCGCCGGAAGTGGGGAGGACGTTCTCCAGGAGGACGCGCCGCCCGAGGGGTTTCGGTCGGGATACGTCGCTTTCGTGGGCCGTCCCAACGTGGGGAAGTCGACTCTCATGAACTGCTTCCTCGAACAGCGGATCGCGATCGTGACGCCGAAGCCGCAGACGACGCGGCGCAAGACGCTCGGGATCCTCAACACCGACGCCTACCAGGTCGTGATGCTCGACACGCCGGGCATCATGGAACCGAAGTACGCGCTCCACGAGGCGATGATCGACGAGGCGATGTCGGCGTTCGAGGACGCGGACGTCATCGTCTACCTCGCTGAAGCGACACGCGCGCCGGAGATCCTGCCCGCGCTCGAGAAGACCCAGAAGCCGAGGCTGCTTGCGCTCAACAAGGTCGATCGCGTTCCGCAGAAGAACGAACTCCTTCCGGTGCTCGAAGGCTACTCGGAAACAGGCCTCTTCGACGAGATCCTGCCGATCTGTGCGCTGAGCGGAGACGGCGTGGCGGATCTCCTCCAAGCGATCCTCTCCCGGCTCCCTGAGGCGCCGCCGCTCTATCCCCGGGAGCAGGTGTCCGAACAGCCGGAGCGGTTCTTCGTCGCGG
Source organism: Candidatus Eiseniibacteriota bacterium (assembly GCA_041390305.1). Lineage (GTDB taxonomy): Bacteria > Eisenbacteria > RBG-16-71-46 > CAIMUX01 > CAIMUX01 > JACKCR01. Next base: position 38,774 of record JAWKQE010000021.1, on the reverse strand, counting down.
AGATCGTGCGCGAGCGGATCTTCCGCCGCTATGAGCAGGAGGTCCCGTACTCCACCGAGGTCCTCGTGACCCGTTTCGACGAGCGCGGCACGCACAAGGACTTCATCGAGGCGACGATCTTCGTCGAGGCCGACTCGCAGAAGGCGATCGTGATCGGGAAGCGCGGTCTCGCGATCAAGGAGTTGGGTGAGGACGCACGCGATGCGATCGAAGCGTTCCTCGGCCGGGAGGTGTTCCTCAGCCTGCGCGTCAAGACGATGCCGAAGTGGAGAAAGAAGGCGGCCGCGCTGAGGAAACTCGGCTACAAGCGCTGATCGGCCCGGGCGTCGGGAAGCGCGTCGACTCGAACCACACACTGACGCGGTGGGAGCCGTACACCGTCGGTTGATGCAAGAGGGAGTTGTCCACCGTGGATCGCCCACAACACCAGAGGCTCGCGCGTGACCCGGAGATCTGCGCGGCGGCATCGTCCGATGCGTCGGGACTCTCCCATGTTCCGGACGGGCTCGCCCGTCCCCGGAACGAGGAGGAAGTCCGCGAGTTGGTCCGGCTCGCCGGTGCGTTCGGTGAACCGGTGACGGCGCAGGGGCTCCGCTCCAGCACGACCGGGTCGTCCGTGGCGTTCGAAGGCGTCGCGCTCTCGCTCGAATCGATGGATCGTGTGCTCAGTATCGATCCTGAGGCTCTCACCGCCCGCGTCGAGGCCGGTGTGAACCTGGGGGACCTGAAGCGTCGACTCGCCGAGCACGGTCTCTTCTACCCGCCTGATCCGACGAGCGAGAACGAGTGCACGGTCGGCGGCACGGTCGCGACGAACGCGAGCGGCTCACGGTCCTATCGGTACGGCGCCACGCGCCCGTGGATCCGCGGACTCAGCGTCGTCACCGCCGACGGGACGCCGCGCAGGATCTCCCGCGTGGCCGCGCGGAAGAACGCGACCGGCTACTTCGGTCTCCAGGACCCGATCGACCTCTTCATCGGGAGTGAAGGGACGCTCGGGATCGTGACGGAGGTCGAACTCCGCCTCCTCCCGGCGCCTCCCGAGGCGATCGCAGGCTTTGCGTTCTTCCGTGACTGGCGGGAGGCGATCCGGTTCGTGCTCGCGGCGGACGCATCTCCTCAGTTCTCGCCTCGCTGCCTCGAACTGTTCGATCGCACGGCGCTCGACCTCGTCCGGGACGAACCGGGCGGAAGTGCGATCCCGGAGGATGCCGGTGCCGCCATCTCCTTCGAGGAAGAGGCGGGGCCGGAGAGAGAGGAGGAGGTGGTGCTCCGCTGGATCGACGCTCTCTCCGAGGCGACCCCGCTCGTGGAGCGGGCGTTTCTCGCGCAGTCGACGGCGGACAAACAAACTCTGCGGACGCTCCGGCACGCGATCCCGGCGCGCATGAACGAGGCCGGCGCTCGGGTCGTACTGTCCGGCGGGCGCAAGATCTCGACGGACTTCGCCGTTCCGCTCGCCCATCTCGAGACGATGATGGACGAGACCTACCGGCTCGGGGCCGAGCGTTTCCCGGGGATGGTGATCGGCTACGGCCACGTCGGGAGCGGACATCCGCATTTCAACTTTCTGGCCGAGGATCCGGCCAAGTTGGAGATCGCCGAGGAGATGGCGATGATCCTCGCCCGACGTGCGATCGAACTCGGAGGCACGCTCTCCGCGGAGCACGGCATCGGCAAAGTGAAGGCGCATCTGTTCCGCGAACTCTATCCGGATTGGATGGTGGGAACGATGCGGGCGATCAAGGAGCGGCTCGATCCGAAGTGGATCCTCGCTCCCGGGAACCTGTTCGAGGAGACGAGATGACGAAGGTGACCCTGATCCGGGGGGATGGGATCGGACCGGAGATCGTCGCCGCGACCGTGCGTGCGATCGAAGCCACGGGAGTGGCGATCGAGTGGGTGGAGCAGGAGGCGGGACTCGCCTGCGAGGAGCGGCACGGAACTCCGCTGCCCGAGGCGACCCTCGACTCCATCCGCGAGACGAAGGTCTGCCTCAAGGGACCTCTCACGACGCCGGTGGGGAAGGGCTACCGGAGCATCAACGTGGCCCTCCGCGCCGAGTTCGATCTCTTCGCGAACGTACGTCCCGCTCAGAATCTCCCCGGCGTCGTGACGCCGTTCCCGGACGTCGACCTGATCGTGGTCCGGGAGAACACGGAAGGGCTCTACTCCGGGCTCGAAGCCTGGCTCGACCGCGACCAGAGCATCGCCGAGAGCCGCGCGATCGTGACGCGGGCGGGGAGCGAGCGGATCATCCGCCGCGCCTTCGAGATCGCGAACGCCCGGCCGAGGCGCCGTCTCCACCTCGTCCACAAGGCGAACATCCTCAAGACGACGAGCGGACTCTTCCTCGAGGTCGGGCGGGAGATCGCTCGGGACTTCCCGGATGTCGACTTCCGCGACGTCATCGTCGACGCCTGTTGCATGCGCCTCGTGCGGAACCCGTCCGAGTTCGACGTGATCGTCACGACGAACCTCTTCGGCGACATCCTCTCGGACCTCACCGCCGGGCTCGTGGGGGGACTCGGCGTCGCCGCGGGTGCGAACCTCGGGACCGAAGGGTTCGCGCTCTTCGAGGCGGTCCACGGGAGTGCGCCGGACATCGCCGGGAAGGGGATAGCGAATCCGCTCGCCGTCATGCTCGCGGGCGTTCTCATGCTCGGGCATCTCGGCTACCCGAACGAGGCCTCGCGGCTGGAAGCGGCCGTGCACCGGACGCTCGAGGCGGGGAAGGTGAGGACGCCGGACCTCGGCGGAGAGGCGACGACCCAGACGTTCACGGACGCCATCCTGACGAACCTCTGATTCCAGAGTAGACTCGTGAACGCACGTGCCGAGCCGGCACGGTGTCGGAGGTCGCTGTCGTGATCGGAATCCAGCAGTCCGGTGATTCTCGTAGCGGCCTCGGCACGTTCCTCGGAGTCTATGTCCCGACCGTGCTGACCATTCTCGGGGTCATCATGTACCTCCGGTTCGGTTGGGTCACCGGGCAGATGGGGCTCACGCGCACGCTCGTGATCGTGGTTCTCGCCAACATCATCACGCTCATCACCACCCTCTCCTTCTCCGCGATCGCGACGAACTTCCGAGTGGGCGTCGGCGGCGCGTACTACATCATTTCCCGAAGTCTCGGCCTCGAGTTCGGTGGCGCGATCGGAATCCCGCTCTTCCTCTCGCAGGTCTTCTCCGTCACCCTCTACGCCTTCGGTCTCGCCGAGTCGTTCCAGATCCTCTGGCCCGAACTGCCGGTGCAGCCGGCGGCGTTCGTGATCGTGGTGCTGGTCGGTGCGCTCGCGTTTCGTGGGGCGAGCCTCGCTCTTCGTGCCCAGATCCCGATTCTCGTCCTGATCGGGCTCTCCCTCCTCGCACTCTCGATCGGCGCGTTCACGCGACCCGCCGTCGGGCATCTCGGTTCTCCTGGAACGGGGCCGGTGGAGAGCGTCGGGTTCTGGGCCGTGTTCGCCGTCTTCTTTCCGGCGGTCACGGGAATCATGGCGGGGCTGGGCCTCTCCGGTGACCTCCGGGACCCGATCCGTTCGATTCCGAGGGGAGCGCTCACCGCAACCATCACCGGACTCCTCGTCTATCTCTTCGTTCCCATCTGCCTCAGCCGGGGCGCGAGCGAGGATGCGTTGCTCCACGATCCGCTCGTCTGGACCCGGATCGCGATCCTCGGGGCGCCACTCATCCTCCCAGGGCTCTGGGGTGCGATCTTCTCGTCGGCCGTGGGCTCGATTCTGGGTGCGCCCCGTACGCTCCAGGCGCTCTCCCACGACGGCTTGATGCCGAAGTTCGTTGGCCGCACGGCCAAGGCGGGGGGAGAACCGGTCTACGGGCTGATCCTCTCCACCGGCGTTGCGGCCGCGGCCGTCCTTCTCGGAAACCTGAACGCCGTCGCCCCGGTCGTGACGATGTTCTTCCTCACCGTCTATGGGATGGTGAACCTCGTCGCGGCGGTGGAGACGCTCTCCGGTGACCCCTCGTGGCGGCCCAGGATTCGCGTCCCCTGGAGTATCTGCCTGCTCGGGGCGGTTGCCTGCTTCGGGGTGATGTTCCTGATCGACGCCCGCGCCGCACTCGGAGCTCTCGTCATCGAGGTCCTGCTCTGGATCGCGTTCGCGCGGAGGGAGCGGAGCGCCGGCTTCGGCGACATCCGGCGGGACATCTACGAGGCGCTCATCCGTTGGTCGCTCGTCCGGCTGGCCCGGAGGCCGATGACCGCGCGGAACTGGCGCCCGCACGTGCTCACGTTCGTCGACCACGCGGAGAAGCGGCTCGACCTCATCCGGTTCGCGACCTGGCTGTCGCAGGGGCGTGGCGTGGTCACGGTGTGCGAACTCGTGGTCGGAGACCTGGCCTCCCTGGATGTTTCCAGCGACGAGATGGAGAAGAAGATCCAGCGCCTCCTCGAGCGCGAGGAGCTCGTCGCGTTCGGGGAGGTCGACGTGGTGCGGGACGTCGTTTCGGGAATCGTCGACGTGTCGCAGGCCAACGGGATGGCGGGCTTCGACAGCAACACGATCGTGCTCGGTCTCCCGCGGACGACGGGGAGACTGACGGAGTTCCTGCGCGCCGTGGACGCCCTCGAACGGGTCAACAAGTCTGTCCTCATCGGACGCGTACAGCCCGGTCTCATCCCGAGGGGGACGAGTCCCGGATCGTCCACGTCTGGTGGGGTGGTCTCCAGCGGAACGGCGACCTGATGCTACTCCTCGCTCATCTCGTGACGCGGAACCCGGAGTGGCGCAACGCGACGATCGAAGTACACAGCCTCGCGTCGAGTGAGATGATGAAGGTGCACACGGAGCGGCGGCTGGAGCGTCTCATCCCCGCGATCCGGATCTCGGCCGAAGTCTGCGTGCGGATCCAACCGAAGGACCGCACCGTCCGGGAGATCATCCACGAAGTGAGTGCCGAAGCAGACGTCGTGTTCCTGGGGCTCGCGGTGCCCGACCTCGACGCCGCGGGTTCGGACCAACAACTAGAGAGCTACGCGCAGCGCCTCCTCGATCTCGCCGAGCCGCTCCGGACCGTGTTCTTCGTCAAGAACTCGAGCCTCTTCGTCGGTCGCCTGGTCCAGACCACGGAGGAACTGGTGGCGGAGGACGCCGGGCCACCGCCGGTCGGGCGGGATGGCGTCTGACACGACGTGGCGAACCTGACGAAGTCCGGCGGACTCCGGTGGAGCCAGAGGGCTCATCGACGTTGATGGCCTGAGGGCCCCATCGACAGCGGCGCGTCGAGCGGCCCTCCGCGGACGCCGCTCCCCGGTTCAGTTGCAGAAGATCTTCTCGACCTGTTCGATCGCGTCGTGGAGCGCGAAGACGACGACGCGGTCGCCCTCCTTGATCTGGGTGTCGCCTCGCGGAACGATGACCTGCGTGCCGCGGATGATCGCACCGACGACGGCGTTTTTAGGAAGACCCAGTTTCTGGAGCGGCCGCTTGAGGGCGCGGCAGCCTTCCTGGGTGAGGAACTCGAGCGCCTCGGCGTCGGTCTCCTTGAGCTGGGCGAAGGAGAGGATCTCCCCGCGGCGGAAGTGCTTCATCACGGCGGTCGCGGTGGAGAGACGCACCGAGACGGCGGCGTCGATCCCGACCACGTGGACCAGGGGAACGTAGTTGCTCCGCCGGATGAGCGAGATCGTTTTCTTGGCCCCGAGGTGCCTCGCGAGGAGGCAGGACATGATGTTCGTCTCCTCGTCGTTGCTCGCCGCGATGAACGCGTCCATCTCTCCGACGTTCTCCGCCCCGAGGAGCTCGACATCCGTGCCGTCGCCGTGGAGCACCATCACCTTGTCGAGTTCACCCGCAGCCCAGCGCGCCTTCTCCTTGTTCACCTCGACGAGTTTGACCTGGATCTTGTGGTCGACGAGGTAGCGCGCGAGATGCCGGGAGACGGGGCCCGCGCCGACGATCATGACGTTCCGGACGGGCGCGAGGTCTTCCCCGATGAGGCCCATCACGTCCGGCATGAGCCAGCTCTCGCCGATCACGAAGACGTGGTCACCGACCTGGAGCGCGGTGTCTCCCATCGGGATCAGGGTCTTGTCGTTCCGGATCACGGCCACGATGGTGACGGGGAGGGGGCCGAACTTCCGATCGAGCTCCCGGAGCGGAACGCCCACTACCTCGCTCTTCTCCGCGACGTAGAGGCCGACCATCCGCGCGCGTGCCTCGCCGAAGTCGGTCACGTCCGTGGCACCCGGCAGCGAGACGAGTCGCTCGATGTCGATCGCGGCTTCGAGGTCCGGGTTGATCATGAGGTCCACGCCCACGCGCTGCATGGAACGGCCGGATCGCTCGAGGAAGTAGTCGTTGTCCTTGACGCGCGCGATCCGCCGTTTGATTCCGAGGATCCTGCCCGTCACGCACGCCACGATGTTGATCTCGTCGATGTTCGTCACGGCGATGATCATGTCCGCATTGGCGGCGCCGGCCAGCTCGAGCACTTTGAGGCTCGCCCCGTTCCCCTGGAAGACGAGGGCATCGAGCTCGCTTTCCGCGCGCTGGAGCCGCTCCGCATCGCTGTCGATGAGGATGATGTCGTGCCCTTCCTGGGAGAGGTGGGACGTGATGTGCGTACCGACCTCGCCTGCCCCCACGACCACGATCTTCATTGGCGTCCTTCCTTTCCTTCCCCCCGGACTTCGGTCCAGTCGGACCGTTCCGACGAGTGGCGGATCGCGTCCAGCACGAGCTGGTTCCTGTGCCCATCCTCGAGCGTCGCGGCGGTGTCGTTGCGCTCTCCCGTCCGGATCGAATGCACGAGCTCCCGCGACATCCGGAGAAAGCCCTCGACCAGTCGGTGTCCGGGATGCCGAGCGCCTCGCTCGTGGGGAGATCGTCCTCCGGGCTGTCGTCCTCCAGAGAAAGGTGACCGGAGCTGCCGAAAGCGGCGAGGAGCGGTCCCTGCTCCGGAATCCGTACCGTTCCCTCGGTTCCCGTCACGGAGAGCTCGTGGCGACGCTCTCCTTCGACGACGGAGACCTCCATGCTCGCGAGCGCGCCCGAGCGGAAGCGGATCCAGGCGCCGGCGAAGTCGTCGGCGGTCACGCCACGCTCGCTACCGGTGACGGGGTCCTTCCGCGACTTGATCGTCGTGTGGAGTGTGCCTTTCACCACCTGCACGTCTCCGAGGAGGTGACGGAGCGCGTCGACGGCATGGGAGCCGAGCGCGCCGAGGGCACCGCCACCCTGGTTTTCGTCGCTCCACCAGGTCCAGGGGAACGCGCTGCTGCGGCGGCTCCCGGAGTGGATGACGTACGTCGCGCGGATCGGTTCTCCGAGTCGTCCCTCCCGGATCCACTTCCGAAGCAGCTTCCGGCGCGGGTCGAAACGGAGCTCGTGGTCGATCCAGGCGATCTGCGTCGGGCGCTCCTTCGCTTCCTCCCACATCCGGAGCGACTCGCCGCCGCTGAGTGCGGTCGGTTTCTCGCACACCACGTGGCAGCCGGTGCGGAGCGCGTCCACCGTCTGCTCGTAGTGACGGTGGGGTGGCGTCACGACGAAGACGAGATCCGGCGACGTGCGCGCCAGGATCTCGCGGTGGTCGTCCGAGACCTCGTCGATTCCGAACTCCGTCGCCGTCTCGCGGGCCCTCTCCACGTTCGGGCTCGCGATCCCGACGAACCGCACTCCGTCCACGTGACGGAGACAGGGGAGGATCGTGCTACGGGTGAATCCGTTTCCGAAGAACGCGATCCGGATGTCGTTGGACACTCGGGAACTCCTTTCCCGCGGGTCTCCCAGGCTTCCTCGAGCCCGCGCCGATCTGGCGCTGGGCGGCCGAGGATCCTGTCGGCCAGAGTCCCGGTTCGGGTGAACATCGGAGGAGGATAGCCGAAAGGGTGGCGCGCGTCCCGGCCTCGGGCGATAGTTCCTCCGAGATCGCGATGCCCTACGACTGGAAACGACACCGAGACCGCAGCCGCCGAGAGGCCGCCGGGCCACGTTCCGACGACCGTGGCCGAGCGCGTCGCGCCGCGCGTGCGCCGATCGGTCCCTACCGCTCCGATCTCGTCGACGCACTCCGGTCGCGGGATCGCGGCCCATATCCTGCCTACCGCGACCTGCGCGGCCGCTACGCCCTGGACGGGCTCGACATCGAGCTCGTGCGGGTACAGCCGGATCCGTTCGCGGGGCCGTCGCTCGTGCGGCTCCTCATTCCCTGGGGACGGCTCCCACTCGGACCACACGTGGCGCTGGAACCGGGGACACAGGCGGGTGACGCGACGACCACCACGCCGCCTCACTCGGTTCCGAACGGCGGCACCGCGATTTCGCGGCTCCCGGGTGCGCGCTCCACACCCGTCCCTGGGATCGTCTGCTCCCGTTCGGCGGCGCTCGTCGCAGTGCGCGACTTCCTCGGCCGAACCGTCGGTGCGTGGCTCGATCGGGAGGCGCCGAGGGGAGGAAAGGGACCGTCCGTCCGGATCGTGGCCCACGGACAGGAGATGCTAGACCGTACGTCCGTCCTCCTCCTGGACGACGGCGTCGAACTCCGGCTCAGCGTCGATCTTCCCGCCGAGGGGAGACGGATCCTCGCGCGTGAGGCGACGGAGCGTCTCTTGGAGACACCGGAGCGTCTGCTCGCCCACCTGGAGCGGCTCGACGTCGCGCAGCTGGATCGACACGTCACGGTTGCGGTGGATTTCGCGGCGCTCCAGGAGACGCTGGCGGAGCGCGGCTGGGTCGCTTTCGTCGCGGACGGGTCGAGACTCGCACGGCGGGCCGGGAACGACGACCGCCCACTGGGCGGCGAGGAAGTCGTTCCGTTCACGTCTCCCGAGGGCCTCCGGAGCGAGGTCGAGCTGCCCGGTGCCGGGATCGTCTCGGGGATGGGTCTCCCCGAGGGGGTGACGCTCCTCTGCGGCGGTGGATTCCATGGGAAGAGCACGCTCCTCCGCGCGCTCGGCGCCGCTCTCGTCCCGCACATTCCGGGTGACGGCCGGGAGCTGGTCGCGCTCCGACCCGACGCGCAGACGATCCGCGCCGAGGACGGCCGGGCCATCCACGAGGTGGACCTCCGGCCGTTCCTTCGGGATCTCCCCCTCGGCCGGAGCACGGAGAGCATGTCGACGGAGAACGCGAGCGGGTCGACGTCCCAGGCCGCGGCCATTCTGGAGGCCCTCCGGGCGGGGGTGCGGTGTCTCCTCCTCGACGAGGACACCTCCGCGACGAACTTCATGATCCGGGATCCGCTCATGGAGCGTCTCCTGGCGCGGGATCAGGAGCCGATCCAGCCCTACCTCCACCAGGCCCGGACGCTGTTCGAACACCTCGGAGTCTCGTCGATTCTCGTGGTCGGCGGCTCCGGTGAGTACTTTCGTGTGGCCGATCGCGTTCTCGTACTGGACACGTACCGTCCCTACGACGAGACTGGACGGGCGAAGGAGATCGCGAGGGAACGCGATCCGATCCTGCCGGACTCGAAAGAGGCCGCGCGCTTTCGTGACGCCATCTCCACGGAGAGGAGACAGGCGGCCGGGCCGCCCGCGAGCCGTGATCGTGGGCTCCGTGTACGCACTCTCGGCGCGAGATCCGTCCTCGTGGAAAGGATCGAGCTGGATCTCTCCGGGATCGAGGCCCTTCGGGACCCGTCGCAAGCGCGCTTTCTGGCGAGAGTTCTGGCGTGGCGGGCAGGGGAACTTTCCCGTTCCGGAACGGGTGAGAGTCCCGTGACGGTCGCCGGGATGCTCCGTGCGTTCTCGGAGGAGTGGGACCGAGCCGGACTCCTCGGCTTCGGGGACTTCTTCGCAGGTGACTTGGCCGCAACGAGAGTGGTCGAAGTGCTCGCGGCGATCGATCGACTGCGGAGCCGTCCGGCACCGAGGCCCGACTGGGGACTGGACGACGGCGATCGGGACGAAGAGGAATGAGGACCGAAGACGACGTGACGGAATCGCCACGAAAGACGGGGAAGGGACGGGCCTGGACGTTTCGTCGGGCCGTGATCTTCTCTCTCGTCCTCCACGTCGTGGGCGTGTTCGCCGCCGTGGTCTGGGCGCGCGCGGACTTCAAGCCGCCGGAGGAGAAGCGGATCCCGGTGCAGCTCGTCGCGGAAATGGCCCCGCCTCAGGTGACGATCCCTCCCGAGCCGAAGCAGGTGGCCCGCCCCAAGGAAGAGCCGCAGGTCGCCGACCCGCTGAACAAACCGGAGAAGAAGTACGAGCCCACGCCTCCGGAGCCGAAGGTCGAGGAGAAGCCGCCGGTCAAGCCACCGGAGAAGAAAGAACCCCCGCCCGAGGAAGTGAAGATCGGCGACCTCCAGTCGGAGGTCGTGCCGAAGAAGGCTCCGGAACGCCCGACGTTGGGTGACGATCCGATGCAGATCGAAGTGGAAGGCCCGCCCTTCGAGTTCGCGTACTACCTCAAACAGGTGAGGCGGAAGCTCGCACTCAAGTGGACCGTTCCCGCCGGCTCTCTCCTCCCGGGACAGGAGACCAAGGCCCGCGTCTACTTCCGGATCCAACGCGGCGGACGGATCATCGACGCGAAGCTCGAGGACGAGTCGTCCGTCTTTCTCTTCGATCAATCCGTGTTGCGGGCGCTAGAGCTGGCGTCCCCGATGCCGCCGCTCCCGGCCGAGTACGAAGGGGAGTGGCTTGGACTCCACGTCTGGTTCGTCGAAGGCACGGACTGACGTAGCGTGAACGTGGGCCGCGACGCGACCGATCGGATGGACGACGGAATCGAGGGATCGAGGCTCATCTGGCCTTCAGTCCCTGGCACAACAGGAAGGAAGGGAATGGACGTCTTCCGCACGAAACGGCCCGAAGCGACTTCGGGCCGCCCGCGATCGAGGATGACTACGTGTGGCCTCGCCGCACTCTGCGCCACCGTGCTCGCGTTCGGGTCCGCCGCCGATGTGCGGGCCGAGGACGAGTTCGAGCTCGAGATCAGCAAGGACGCCGCTCCCAAGACGCCGATCCTCGTTCGCGATTTCACGTACGACGGTCCGCCACGAAAGCTCCTCGCGCGGGGAGAAGCGCCGGAGGAGATCGTCGTCCAGGACCTCGATTTCAGCGACTTCTTCCTCGTGGACCGCGAGGGCGGTCCCCAAAAGTCGCAGAGCCACGACGCCGTGGTGTGGGGACGGGTCGTCGAGCGATTCGGCAAGGTCGTGCTCCAGGGGCAGATCATCGACGCGGAGAACGGCGACCTCATCTACCAGAACGACTACGCGCTCGGGGATCCGCCGGACCGCTGGGCCCTCCACGCCTTCAGTGACGATGTCGTCCTCTACCTGACCGGGGAGAAGGGCGTCGCGTCCACGCGGATCGCGTTCGTCGGGACGGCGACGGGGTCCAAGGAGATCTACCTCATCGACTACGACGGGGCGCGCCTCTCTCGCCTCACGACGCTCGGGTCGATCTCGCTCTCCCCGGCCTGGTCGCCGAACGGCAAGTCGATCGCGTTCATGACCTACGCGAGCGGCAACCCCGATCTAGTGATCATGGACGTGGGAGGCTCCGACGTGCGCGCGCTCAGTCGGCGGCAGGGGCTCAACTCCGCACCTGCCTACCATCCCACCGGGAACAAGGTCATCGCGACCCTCTCCTTCGAGGGGAACAGCGAGCTCTATACGATGAACGCCGAAGGGGGAGACCTCCGTCGGCTCACGTTCGACACGAACTCGATCGAGACGTCCGCGGCCTACTCTCCGACCGGAGATCAGATCGCGTTCATCTCCGACCGGACGGGACAGCCGCAGGTCTACGTGATGGACCAGGATGGCGGGAACGTCCGGCGGATCAGCCATCTCAACGGGTTCTGTGATTCGCCCGACTGGTCGCCGGACGGCGAGTGGATCTCGTTCGTCGCCCGGATCGACGGTGTGTTCGACGTCTTCATCGTGCGGCCGGATGGGTCGGACGGGAAGCGGCTCACCGCGAACGAGGGCAACCACGAGAACCCGGCCTGGGCTCCGGACAGCCGGCACCTCGTGTATGCGAAGACGTACGGCGGCGAGCGACGCCTCTTCGTCATGGCAGCCAATGGGCAAGGGAAACGTCAGTTGACCTGGTCTCAAGGCGATCAATACAATCCCGCATGGTCTCCGTCGCTAAAGTAGTGTCATGGGGTCCAATATGTTCTCACACAGTGAGTTATGGTTTCTGAAAGGAGTCGGTCGAATGGTTAGCGTACGCAAGGTGGCCCCTCTCTTGAGCCTCTCGCTCTTGGGTCTGGCGCTGGTGCTCGGTGGCTGCAGCAAGAAGACTGCACCCGAGGTCACCCTCCCTTCTGATAACCCGCCAGGACAGACCGACAACGGCTCCAACAACGGGAACCAGAACGGGGGCGTGGAAACGCCGGTCGAAAACCCGGTTCCGAAGGCCCTGAACGATGTCTTCTTCGACTACGACGCATTCGCGCTCCGCTCCGATGCCCGTCGGGTGATCGAGGAGGATGCGAACACGATCAACGCGAACCCGGATTGGCGGGTCATCACGCTCGAAGGCCACTGCGACGAACGCGGTACTACCGAGTACAACCTCGCCCTCGGCCAGAAGCGTGCGGACTCCGTCCGTAGCTATCTGGTGCAACTCGGGGTGCCGCGGGAGCGGCTCCAGACGATCTCCTACGGAGAGGAGCGTCCGTTCGACACCGGTCACACCGAGGCCGCCTGGGCCCAGAACCGCCGGGTCCACTTCGCTCGCTGACGAAAGCGGGCATTGCCAGACCGGAGATGCGCTTCCCGAGTCCGGTCGTCACGATTCTGCTGGCGACCGGAACGAAGCGAGGGAGCGCACGCCGCACCGGCCGCGCTGCAGGGAGGAATCATGAAACGACGTTCCAAGGCCCGCACCGCCGGTACGGGGATCGTTCTCGCGGTCCCGGCCGTCGTCCTGCTCTCGGGCTGCTACGGAACGAAGACTCTGCGTCAGCCGATCACGGTCGAAGAGATTGCGAGCGACGTCGCCGAGATCCGTAGTGGGCAGGAGGAGATTCGTGAGGATGTCCGGTCCATTGAGGAGCAGCTCACGAGCCAGGCGGAGACGATCCGCACCCTTCAGACCGAGAATCAGTACCTCTACAAGGAGCTGGAGAGTCGGCTCACCGCGATCGACGCGAAGCTCGGCGACGCAATCGGTCGGGACACCGGGTATTCGGATGGAAGCCCGTACTGGTCGGGTTCCTCCCCGAACAGCGACGCGTCCCCCGACTGGACCGGTGCCGCCACCAGCTACGGTGGCGTGAGCGAGGACGAGGCCGGGAACCGGTTCGAGAATCTCGACAGCGATCCGTCGACCGAGCCCGGCGGTACGCCGTCCGTCCTCGACCGGGAGTACGTCGCGGAGAGTTCGGACGCCGACGGTCAGTCGAAGCGGGTCTACGACCAGGCCTATCTCGACCTCACCCGCGGCAACTACTCGCTCGCGATCCTGGGCTTCAAGGAGTTCCTCCGTCGCGTTCCGGACTCGGACATCTCGGACAACGCGCAGTACTGGATCGGCGAGAGCTACTACATGCAGGGCGACCATCGCCAGGCGGTGCGGGAGTACAGCAAGGTGCTCGACTCGCATCCGGCGGGCGATCGCGTTCCGAGTGCGCTCTACAAGCTCGGACTCGCGCAGCTCCAGCTCGGCGACCGGGCGAAGGCGGTCGACTACCTGCGTGAGGTCTACGAGCGGTTCCCGGACAGCGAGGAGGCTCGCCTCTCCCGGGACAAGCTCGACTCGATGAACTAGTCGGCGCCTCAGCGCTCCGGCCGGCAGCGCCGTTGGCGGCACCGCCTCTGGCGGCACGCCGTTGCGGGTGCTTCAGCGCCGCGGCCGCGGGCGGCATCGCCGCTGCGGACGCCATCACATCCGGATCCGCCAAGGGAGGGCGAGCAGCTCGTGAGTCGTCCTCTCTTCGGACGGATCTTCCTCTCCGCGGGTCTCTTCGACGGTTCCTTCTACATGGTGGGTACGCTCGTGCCGCTCAAGGCCGTGGCCCTGGGCGCGAGCGCGTTCCAGCTCGGGCTCATGCCGGTGCTGGGCTCGGGCTCCTACATCCTCGCGGCACTGATCGGAGGACATCTCTCCGATCGCTGGCCCCGGATCACCATGGCGAAGTGGGGGGCCGCCCTCCGAGCCGCCGTCACACTCCTCCTCTTCCGCGCCGATTCGACGGCGCATCTCCTTGCTGTCCTTCCGCTCTTCGGCATGGTGAACGGGCTCTTCTGGCCCGGTCTCCAGGCGGCGCTGCCGTCTCTCGCGACCCGCCGGAAACTCGGCTCCCTGGTCGGGCAGTTCAACGTCTCGTGGTCGGCGGGGAAGATGCTCGGGTACGCGGTCGGCGGCGTGCTCGTCGATCGGGTCGGCTACGGCCTGCCGATCTGGATCGCGACGATCGGGGGAGGGGCACCCTCGCTGCTTCTTCCGTCCGAGCGGGAGGTCACGCACTACCGGCCGGACGAAGGGGGAGGCGCTCGCGGAGGAGAGGCACCCGGGAACGTGGCCGATAGAGCCTCGGCGCGCATCGGTTCTCCACCCGCCGACGCTCCACCTGCCGCCTCTGTGTCCGCCGGCGCTCCACCTGCCCCCTCTGTGTCCGCCGGCGCTCCACCTACCGCCTCTGCGTCCGCCGAGGCTCCACCTGCCGACACATCCGCGACCTCACCTGAGCGGGCCGTCGCGTGGCGGCGCGTCGGCTGGACCGCGAACTTCCTTCTCTTCGGCGTCGGCGCCACCCTCAACTACCACTATCCGAAGCTACTCGACAGCATGGCGCTCGGCGGGACCGAGTTCGGCGTGTTCCTGGGCCTCGCGTACCTCGTCCAGACGCTGACGTTCCTGCTCTTCTCCCACTGGGACGGGTGGCACTACCGATCCGGTCTCCTCTTCGCCGCCGAGCTCTCGGTCGCGGCCGCCCTCCTCGTCCTTCCGCAGCTCTCGAGTCCCTGGCTCATCTGGGCGCTCGCTCCCGCGGTCGGTCTCGGTCTCGGGTTCGCGTACTCGGGGAGCCTGTTCTACTCCCTGGTCGGCCCTGGGGCCCACGGCCGGAGCACGGGTCTCCATGAAGCGATCCTCGCCTCCGGGAGCTTCCTCCTTCCGTTCCTCGCCGGGGTCGGAGTCCGGATGACCGGGAGCCTCCACCTGCCGTATCAGTTCGTGGCGGCCGTCGTCCTCGGCGGTGTGGTCCTCCAGCTCCTCTGGCTGGGCAGGATCGAGCGGGACCATCCGACTTCCCCGCTATCGGCCTGACGCCCCATCGGGGAGATCGCGCCGCCTCGCGCACCTCTTCAGACTGATTCGTCCCCTCGCCCCGCCCGCCGCTTCGCACCTGAATCCTCACGCCTCTCGTGGGTAGCTGTCCCCGTGCGGATGCCAGAGGGCTATGCTACGGTTTCGGTTTGGGCCTGGAACGGCAACTGGTAGGGAGGAACCCCATGAAGAGGATCCTGGGCTTCTGTGCCGCCCTCCTCGCGGGAGGAGCCATGATCTCCTCTGCGGCGGCGAGCGGCTTCGGCGAGCTGGAGTCGGAGGTGAAGGAGTTCAAACTCGACAACGGACTCACTTTCCTCGTCGTCGAGAGACACGAGGCTCCCGTCTTTTCGTTCGTGACGTTCGTCGACGCCGGCGGAGTGGACGAGGTGCCCGGAGTGACCGGCATCGCCCACATGTTCGAGCACATGGCGTTCAAGGGAACGCCGACTGTCGGGACGGACGACTACGAGAAGGAAGCGGAGGCGATGAAGGCGGTGGACGATGCCTGGTCCGCGTACGCCGACGAGTTCGACAAGGGCTTCAAGGCCGATGCTCTGAAGCTCGACGAGCTGATGACGAAGTTCAAGGAAGCCCAGGAGGCGGCCAAGGAGTACGTCGTCAGCAACGAGTTCAGCAAGCTGCTCGAGGAAAACGGCGTCCAAGGGCTCAACGCCTCCACCGGACTCGATTTCACCTGGTACTACTACTCGCTTCCCTCGAACCGTCTCGAGCTCTGGGCCCGTCTCGAAGGGGACCGGATGACGAACCCCGTCCTCCGCGAGTTCTATGTCGAACGGGACGTCGTGATCGAAGAGCGGCGGTTCCAGGAGTCGAGTCCGACCGGTCGTCTCTTCGACGAAGTGCTCCTGAGTGCGTTCCTCGCGCACCCCTACGGCACGGGCGTGATCGGCTACACCTCGGACCTCAAGCGGATCACGCGCGAGGACGCCTGGGACTTCTTCGACAAGTACTACGTCGCACCGAACATGACCGTGTGCGTGGTCGGCGACGTCGACGCGAAGGAAGTCGAGCAGCTCGCCCACAAGTACTTCTCCGGCGTTCGCACGGGGAAGGACCCGCGCCGCGTCCGCACGGTCGAGCCGGAGCACGGCTCCGAGATCCGTCTCACTCGTGAGGAAGACTCGCAGCAGATCTACGCGATCGGCTACCACATCCCCGGCAGCGACGATCCCAACTGGCAGGCCTATCAGCTTCTCGGCGACGTGCTGGCCAGCGGGCGCTCCAGCCGTCTCTACACGCGCCTCGTCAAGGAAGACCAGCTCTGCAGCCAGATCTTCGGCGGTGTCGGTTTCCCCGGTGAGAAGTATCCGAACCTCCTCGTCGTGGCCGGCTTCCTCAACGCGGATGCGAGTCCCGAGGATGTCGAGCGTGTGCTCCGTGATGAGATGGAGACCTTGGTGCGCGACGGCGTCACGCCCGAGGAGCTCGAGAAGGTGAAGACGATGAACCGTGCTGCGTTCGTGCGGGGCCTCCGCTCCAACCAGGGGCTCGCGAACCAGCTCGCGATGTATCAGGGCATGCATGGCGATTGGAAGCTCCTCTTCGACGTCAACGACCAGATCGAGTCCGTCACCGCGGAAGAGATCCAGAAGGTCGCGGGGGAGGTGCTCCGAAAGGAGAACTCCGTCGTCGGTGTGATCAAGAAGCCCACCAGCAGCCCCTCCTGACGCCAGGGGCCAAGCGAATCGCGGAGAAGCAAACCCCGACGCCAGAGGCCCCGAGCGAACTGCAGAGAAGCGAATCCCAGAGAAAGGGAGACACTCGACGTGAAACACACTCATCAGGTTGCTCTCATCGCCGGGCTCGGGCTCCTCGCCTTCATTGGCACGGCGTCCGCCCAGTTCGGTGATCCCCGCGACATCTCCGTGCCGCCCCTCGGTGCGGTGGAGATCCCGGACCCGATCCGCTACGAGATGGACAACGGCATGGTCGTGATGATGGTCGTGGACCACGAGTTCCCGATCGTCGACGCGCAGGCGCGGATCCGCGCGGGATCGATCTACGAACCGGCCGACAAAGTCGGCCTCGCCTCGATCTGCGGGGAAGTCATGCGGACCGGCGGTTCGACGAAGATCGACGGCGACGCCCTCGACGAGAAGCTCGAGTCCCTCGGCGCGAGCGTCGAGACCTCGATCGGCCAGAACTCCGGAACGGCGACGATCTCGACCCTCTCCGAGGACTTCGGAACCGGACTCGAGATCCTCGCCGATCTCCTCCGTCGTCCCGCCTTCCCGGAAGAGAAGATCGATCTCGCGAAGAAGCAGGAACGGACCGCGATCGGCGCACGGAACGACGATCCGTTCGAGGTGATGCAGAGAGAGTTCCCCAAGCTCATCTACGGGGCAGACTCTCCGTACGCCCGGCAGACCGAGTACGCGACGATCGACGCGATCTCGCGGGCGGATCTGGTCGAGTTCCACCACCGCTTCTTCCATCCGGACCGGATCATCCTCACCGTCTACGGTGATTTCGATCCGAACGCGGTGAAGGCCAAGCTCAACCAGGTCTTCGGGGACTGGCCACCGGCCACCGAGCCGCCGCCGCCGGTTCCTCCGGTCGAGTTCGCCAACGTCCACGGGAACTTCCTCATCCAGAAGGGCGACATGACGAACAGCTTCGTCCTGATGGGTCACCCTGGAATCCGGATGGACGATCCCGACTACCCGGCCATGCAGCTCTACCACGAGATCATGGGCGGCGGATTCTCGAGCCATCTCTTCAACGAGATCCGGACCAAGCGCGGGCTCGCCTACGCTGCCGGCTCGAGCGCGGGCGCGGGAATGGCGCAGCCTGGCGGAGAGATCTTCTTCGCCGCGACCCAATCCGACTCGACCGTGGCCACGCTCGGCTACATCCGGGACGAGATCGAGAAGTCGCTCGCGCAGCCGTTCCAGGCGGACGAAGTCCAGCACGCGAAGGACGGGATCCTGAACTCGATGGTCTTCCAGAACGCGTCCAAGGGTGCGGTCCTCAACCGTCTCGCTCTCTACGAGTACCACGGCTACCCGAAGGACTTCCTCGAGACCTATCAGAAGTCGATCCAGTCGCTCGGCCCGGATGCCATTCTCGACGCGGCGAAGCGGAACGTCGTGCCGGTCGAGATGGCGACCATGCTCATGGGCAATCCCGAGAACTTCTCGATGGGCCTCGCGTCCCTCGGCGAAGTGAACGAGATCGACATCACGATCCCCGAGCCCGCGGGTGAGGAGATTCCGATCGCGACGGATGCGGACATGGAGCGGGGGATGGGCATCATCCAGGCCATGGCCGGTGCGCTCGGAGCGAAGAACATCGCCGCGATCAAGGACCTCGTGATCTCCGAGAGCGGCAGCTTCTCGATCCAGGGGATGACGCTCCAGATCGGACTCGAGACGGAGAAGATCCTCCCGGACTGTGAGAAGCAGACGCAGAAGACTCCGATGGGCCAGTTCACGTCGTCGATCTGCGGAGACGTGGCCTGGATCGTCCAGATGCAGGGTCCCCAGGAGATGCCAGCCGAGGTCCGCCAGGAGATGGAGAAGAGCCAGGTCCGGGACTACCTGGGACTTCTCACGAACTACTCCACGATGCGTTTCCAGGCGCTCCCGGAGCCGGCCGAGGTGGAGGGGCGGAAGTGTGACGTCGTCTACGTCCACAGCGAGTCGGTGGCCGGATGGAAGATCTTCGTCGATGCGGCCACGCACGAACTCGTGCAGATGGAGTACCGGGACCGTTCGATGATGACCGGCGCCCCGGTGAGTGCGAGAGAAGTCTTCTCGAAGTACGAACCGGTCGCGGGTCTCGCCTGGCCGCGGGAGCGGAAGGTCTTCCACGACGGTGAGCCTCTCGCGGAGATTCAGGTGACCTCGATCGCCGCGAACACCGGCCTCGGCAAGGACGCCTTCGCGATGCCGCAGTAGAGGCGGGGAGGATGCGGTCTGCGCGCGGGCCGGAAGTGTTCCGGCCCGCAGCATCTCAATGCGCCGCTGTGTGCGGGGAACTGCGGTGCACCGAGTCCCGCAACGTGGCGAGATCCCGTCTGACCTCGACCTCCGAAAGCGATAGGATGTGGACGGGAGATTGCGGATACTCCCGCGCCGTTGCTCCCCTCCTGAACCCATCGACTTTCCCTGCCACTTTGTTTTCGGGCCGGTGACTTCAGAACGCGTACGTCAGATCATGCGTCCGCTGGCCCTCCCCTAGGATCGACGTGAACACCTTTCGCTCGTAGTACGCCTCCCAAGTCCTCGCCATCGACTGACGCTTTGGGAACAGCCGCTGCCTCAAGATGTCGGACCAAGTCCGCGGCCGGTTTGCGAGTCCGACCTTCATCGCCGTCGTCTCCCTCCCACGCTTCTCTCGTCTTCGCTTGATGTAGTTCCGCCAGACCAGGAAGAACGACAACCTCTCCAGGGCACCCATCCGCCTTTTCGAGAACGAGATCGTCTCCCGGCGGTGATTGGCGTGACTGTGGCGGATCAGGAGGTCGGCCAGGTTGACCGGGAAGAGCGGGTTCGCGTGGATGCGTGCCTCCTTCGATGAGGTCCGATGGTGATCGATCTTTTCCCCGGGTCGCGAGCGCAGAACGCGTTGAATTGACCGCGGATAGGCCGGGTGCTCGTCACTGTGGAGTTGGAGCGTCCCCGGACTCCGATCGACCAGAGTCTCGAGAAGGTCCGCCATTCCTGTTTCCACCGCCTTGGGATCCGGCCGACCAAGTCGGTCCTCCAGTTCCTTCCGGATCTGCCTTCTGCCGTGGAGTCATCTTGCCCTTCCTACGAAGGGGACTGTCCGTGAACGCGTAGACGTACCAGGAGTCCTGGCCCACCGCGAGGTTCACGTGGAAGGGGAAGTACTGGGAGTACTCGAAGGTCTCGAAGCCATCGACGACGACCGGCTCGTTGATCTCGACCTTGGCGAGCTCTCGAGTCTGGTAGAGCAGGCAATGACGGCTGAGTCGGGACTGGTGGAGAGCGATCGTGGAGTGCGAGACCTTGCGGATCCGTGCCGCCTGCCTCAGTGCGGTTCCGTTCGAGAGAGTCTGTGCGACCTGGGCGAGGAGACGTCTCTTCTTGAGCCAGTAGGTGGCGGAAAAGGTGCGTGTGGAGAACCGCCTGCCACAGTGCCGGCAGCGGAAGCGTTGGAACCGCCTCTGGTCAGACGGTCGCGTGGACCATCCGTCCCGGACCCAGTGCCAGGTCCGGTCCCGCGGCAAGTGGAAGGTGCACGACGGGTTGGGGCAGAACGGGGGCGGCGCGGAGTGTGACGGGATCGGGGTGTTGGCTGGATGACGCTCATACCCCTGGCAGTGCGTCATCCGGGCCGACCGATCACCAATCTCCCCGCCACAATCCAAGCGACAAGAACGAAGAGGGGCGGCCCGTTCGGGCCGCCCCTCTTTCGTTGACGACGATTCGGGGTGAATCGAGATCAGTCCTTCACGAGGACGAGCTGCTTGGTCTCGACCTTGTTTCCGGACTGGAAGCGGTAGAAGTACACACCGGCCGGCATCTGACGTCCGTTGTAGTCGGATCCGTCCCAGGCCACCGAGTTCCGACCCGCAGGGCGGATCCCTTCGGCCAACGTCTCGACGAGACGGCCGCTCGGAGTGAAGACCTGGATGCTGACCGGAGCGTCCTGCTCGAGATCGAAGAAGACGTGGGTGATCCGCGTGAATGGGTTCGGCTCCGCGTGGATGCCGCGGTTCGCGGCCGTGACGTCGTCGCCGACCGCGGACGGGTCGCCCGAGATCGAGATGTTGAAATTCGAGATGTCGAAGAAGATGTTGTCCGACGCCTTGACCCGAACCCGCGCCGTCGTGGTCTCGAGGACAGGAACGCTCACGTTGGCGCTTCCATCGTTCGGCGTGTTCGCGAGAAGGGTGATCGGGTAGGTGAACCCACCGTCGGTGGAGAGCTGGATGTCGACGTTCGCACAGCTGACCGGCGCGACGTTCGTACCAGCCACGTCCCAGGTCACGGTCTCGGTCGTTCCACCCGACCACTCGATGCCGGTGGTGTTGGGGCTGGTCACGACGAACGGACCGGAGCCCGAGTCGAGCCCGATGAGCTGAGCCGTCGCCCAGTTCGTACCGCCGAGGCCGTCACGGCAGGTGAGACGGAACCGATAGTTGCGGTCGTACGCGACGTGCACCTCGCCCGAAGGCATGGTGTTGTTCACGAGGTTCGAGATCCGCGGGATGATCCGGTTCGGCTCGGTCACCGGGTCCCAGGAGCGGTAGGCCGGAGCGTTGCCGGTCGGGGTCCGCCAGTCGCCGCCCGCACCGAGATCCATCTCTTCCCAGCAGTAGCTGAGGTCGTCGCCGTTCGGGTCCGTCGCGGAACCGATGAGCTCGAACGCCGTGCCCCGCGGGATGGTGAAGTCCCCGCCGAGGTCCGGATTCACGCTCGGGGCGTCGTTGCCCGTGGCGGTTTCGACGTCGCAGTTGCTTCCGCTGCCCGTCTCGGTGAACGCACGGATCTGCTCGAAGCTGATGTTGTCGGAAGTAGTCGTCGCTGTGCGTCTGGATGTTGTGGGATCCGCAGATTCCCGCGTAGGCCATGATGGTCAGACCGCTGCCCGGCTCGTAGGCCGTGCTCGCGGTCGGTTTCCCGCCGCAGCTTCCGGCCGTGCCGTTGAAGCTGTGGGTGGCGCCGAACTGGTGACCCATCTCATGCGCGACGTAGTCGATGTAGAAGGTGTCGCCGATCGGCGAGGGGAGGCCGGTCACGCCCTGCGCCTTCCGCGTGCTCACGCAGACGCAGCCGAGGGAGGCGATACCGCCACCGCCCGTCGAGAAGACGTGGCCGATGTCGAAGTTCGCGTTCCCGATGACGGCGTTCAGGTTGTTCTGGTTCTGCGTCAGCATCGTCCCGCCGTTGTTGTTCGTGTACGGGTCCGTAGCTCCGTTCGTGTACACGACCAGATCGTTGTTCGGGACGAGCTCCATGAAGACGGAGACATCGCGCTGATAGACGCCGTTGACCCGGTTCATCGCGACGACGATGGCTGCCATTCCGGCAGAGACCGTTCCGCCGTGGAACTGGGTGTACTCGCCCGTGGCGGCGACGACCGTCCGGTAGGTGTGGAGGGACGGTCCCGTGCTCGTGGAGCCGCGGGAGTAACCGGAGGAGAGGGCGGACGCCTCAGCCTCGGCCAGTGCCTCCGGCTCGGAGTGGAGCTCGCAGCCGAGTGCCTGCTCGAACGAGCCATCGGCGCGGCGATAGTCGGCCTTGTAGAACACCGAGCAGGTCTCGAGGTCGCCCGTCTGGTATGGGTCGATCCAGACCGAACCGGTCGGCGTGAAGATCAAACCGTGGAAGCCGAACTCGGTGAGACTGAAGCGGCAGAAGTCCGCGTCGTCCGTGAGGCCGTAGCCTTCATACGTCCGGATTTCCGGGTACTTCGCCTGGAGTTCAGGAGCCATGACCGGAGACTCGTAGACCCGGAACTGGACGGTCGACCCGTCCGGCATCGGCAGGTCGACGATCGGCGCCTCGGCGCGCGAGTTCGTCCGCGCGAGCGGCGCATGGAGGAGCTGCTTGTTGAGCTCCGTGAGGTCGAACTGCACCGTCTGGAACATCTCCGGTGCATTCAGTCGAGCTCCCTTGTGCGTGATCGCCGATTCGTCGACACGGACGAACGCCGGTGCCGCAAGCACCGATCCGGCACACACGACACTGAAGGCCGCGGCGACGGAGGCACGACAGGTTCGGGAGGTGAGTGGGCTAGGAATCCTCATGTGTCAGATTCTCCGTGGTTCTGCTTCCTGAGTCTCTGCTACTAGGCGCGGCGTACGTATTTCCCCTGCAGCACGCCCCAAAAGGGTACCACAACGCACTTCCGGGATCCCGAAGCTTCTTCTTGAGGGAATAGCAGACCGATCAGTCCTGTTATCCGGGGGGCGTGGCCGGGAGATTGCGGACGCCTCGGGTCTCAACCCACTGTGGCCACGCTGCCTGCCCGGGGAACGCCCGAAACTCGGACGAGGATGCGCTGTGGGAGTCATAAGTCGTTTACAAGCAGGGTAGTGCGCCCACACCACCCACAATCATCCGGCCACAACCCACCGCCCAGCCTCGACCGAGGCCGGCATCCGGGCGAAAGCGTCCCCTGAGACCCCCGGACGTCCTGCAGGTTTCGTCCCTCGAAACCGGAAGGACGTCCCGGGGGCGTAGACCGCAGACAGCCGTCCGAATGCCGCCCGTCAGGTCGCCTCAGCCGCTGTCTAGGTGAGCCAGCTCTTCCAGTAGTCTGCGTCCTCGATCGCCTTGGCGTCCTCCGCCACGGTCAGGGACCGGAACGTGTCGACCATGACGGCGAGTTCGTCCGTCGACTTGGCGCCGAGGAGGCTTCGACGGCGCCTGGCTGGGGCCGGGCGATGCCGTCGGGGTGGAGAGTGATCGAGCCGTACTCGATGCCGCGGCGGCTCATGAACTCGGCGCTCGCGTAGTAGATGACCTCGTCCGACTGTGCGTTCGTGTGGTTGTAGGGGACCGCGATCGCGTTCTCGTCGAAGTCGTAGAGCCGAGGGCAGAAGTTGCAGACGACGAAGTTGTCGCCTTCGAAGACCTGGTGCACCGGCGGCGGCTGGTGGATCCGGCCGACGATCGGCTCGAAGTCGTGGATGGAGTAGGCCCAGGGGTAGTAGTAGCCGTCCCACCCGACCACGTCGAACGGGTGGTTGGCGTAGACGTAGCGATGGAGTCCACCGCGCTGCTTCACGCGGACCTCGAATTCGCCCTTTTCTTCCTTCGTCTCGAGCTGCTCCGGGACGCGGATGTCCCGGTCGTAGATCGGGGAGCCTTCGATGTGCTGGCCGTGCTTGTTCCGGTAGCGCTTCGGGGTGCGGATCACTCCGCGTGACTCGACGATGAAGTGGCGGTGCTCCACGCCGGAATCGAGGAGCAGGCGGTAGACGATGCTGCGCGGAACGATGAGGTAGTCCCCACTCCGGAAGTCGAGCCGGCCGAAGACGGACTCGAGCGTGCCCGTCCCCTGCGCGATGAAGATCATCTCGTCCGCCTGTCCGTTCCGGTAGTAGTAGTCCGCGGTCTCGGTGGGACGGGCATGGGCGAGCACGACGTCGTCGTTGTAGAGGAGGACGGTCCTTCCCGAAACCGGGTCACCTCCGACTTCGAGGCCGCTCGTGCGGAAGTGTCGGTGCCGGATACTCGGATCGCTCGAAGGCCGGAGCGCGAGTGGTTCGATCACGCCGGCGTGGCGCACGACGGTAGGAGGGAAGATGTGATAGAGGAGGGAGGAGATTCCGGAGAACCCCTCGTTTCCGATCAGCTCCTCGTGGTAGAGGGCGCCGCTCGGGCTCCGGAAGACGACGTGGCGCTTCTTCGGAAGCTGTCCCATCTTGTGATAGAAGACCATCGTTTCTCCTACTAGAGGTTTCCGCGCCGGGCCTGTTCGCGCTCGATCGACTCGAACAGGGCCTTGAAGTTGCCTTTGCCGAATCCCTGGCACCCGCGGCGCTGGATGATCTCGAAGAAGAGGGTGGGACGATCCTCGACCGGCTTCGTGAAGAGCTGGAGGAGGTAGCCGTCCTCATCGCGGTCGACCAGGATCTTGAGCTTCCGCAGCTCCTCCATGTCTTCTTTGATCTCTCCGACCCGGTCCGTGAGCGTTTCGTAGTACGCGTCGGGCACTTCGAGGAACTCCACGCCCCGTGCTCTCAGGTCGTGGATGGCCGCGATGATGTCTCCCGTGATGAGCGCGACGTGCTGAACTCCGGCACCGCGGTTGAACTCGATGTACTCCTGGATCTGCGACTTCTTCTTTCCGGGGGCGGGCTCGTTGATCGGGAACTTGATCCGCTTGTTCTCGCTCGCCATCACCTTGGAGCGGAGGGCGGAGTACTCGGTCGAGATGTCCTTGTCGTCGAACGTGATGAAGTTGTCGAAGCCGAAGACGGACGTGTAGAAATCCGCCCAACGGTTCATCTTCCCATCCTCCACGTTCCCGACGATGTGGTCGATCGCCTTGAGGAACTGGTTGCCGCCCTTCTTCTCCATCGGACGGAAGCCGGGGAGGAGGGGGCCCTCGTAGCCGTTCTTCTCGACGAGGGAGTGGATCGTGTCGCCGTACGTCTGGATCGCGGCCTTCTTCATCGCGCCTTCGCCGTCCCGGAGCTCCTTGGGCTCGTGGACGGACGGGGCGCCTCGGCGGACGGCTTCGGCGTAGACCTTCTCCGCGTCGTCGACCCGGAGCGCGATGTCGTAGACGCCGTCCCCGTGGAGGTGGATCTTGCGCGCCGCTTCCGACTCGGGGCTGAGAGGAGTCGTGAGAACGAACCGGACGTGACCCTGCTGGAGGAGGTAGCTCGCCTGGTCCTTGATCCCGGTTTCCGGGCCCGCATAGCCGATCAGGTCGAAGCCGAAGAGGAGGCGGTAGTACTCCGCGGCTTGCTTGGCATTCCCGACGAAGAACTCGACGTGGTCGATATCCTTGACCGGAAGGGGGGTGTTCACCTCGCCCATGGCTCCATCCTTTCTCTGGGTCGTCTGCGCTTTGGACGGCTCAGACTAGCAGAGGGAGAAACGGCGGCTCAACCGCAGCGCGCGGCTCCGTGGAGTGGGGTGGCCCTTCCGCCCCGCAGGTGAGCGATAAGACGTTCTCCCATGCACTTCGCGTGTTGACCTCGTAGCGAATCTGAACCGAGACTCCAGGGAGCCGCGCAGGTGGGCCGCGACCACGTCTTCTTCGGTCGGGAGCGGTTCCGGGGAGCCCAGGATTCCGCAGGACCGCCGGGCTCTCGGGAGCGCGGGGTTCCGGGAGAGCGCTGAGCTCACGGAAGCGCGGGGCTCCGGGAGAACGCTGGGCTCACGGGAGCGCGGGGCTCCGGGAGAACGCTGGGCTCACGGGAGCGCTGGGTTCTGGGAGAGCGAAGGAAGGACAGAGGTTGAGCCGGATCCGAAACGCATTCCATCTCGCGGGGCTCGCGATCCGCACCCGGGTCGTGACCGGCGTGGCGGTCATCGTGCCGCTCGCCGTCACCGTCTGGGTGGTTCGGTTCCTCTTCCTCCGGATCGACGGACTCCTCCAGCCGCTGCTCTTCGAGCTGATCGGGCGCCGGATCCCGGGTGCGGGTCTCCTCGTCACCCTCCTCCTCCTCTACCTCGTCGGGCTCCTCGTGCAGACGATCGGCGGGCGGACGCTGCTCTACTACGCGGAGCGCGTCCTCCTCAAACTGCCGTTCCTCAAGGACGTCTACGGCTCGAGCAAGACGATCATGGAGACCTTCACGAACCCGAGCGGCAAAGGTTTCAAGCGGGTGGTCAGCTTCGAGTATCCGCGGCGCGGCTGTCGCGCCTTTGGGTTCGTCACGAACGAGGTGGAGCTCCCGGACGGGAGCTTCGAGCTCGCGGTCTTTCTCCCCACGACGCCGAACCCCACTTCCGGCTATCTGCTCTTCCTACCGAGCACGGACGTGGAAGAGACGACGATGACCGTCGACGAGGCGGTGAAGCTGATCGTGTCCGGGGGCGTCGTGATGCAGCGGTCGTTCGCGGAACTCGTGCCCGGAGCGAAGTCCTATCAAGCGTCTAGCGGAGAGGCGACGGAGGAAGCTGCCGAGCGGCGTCCGTGACGTTCGCACCGAGGGCCCGGGCGAAGGCGTCGAGATGTTGGCTCGCTCTCGCGGCGTCGTGGAGATCGTCCCGGTAGAGCCGCGCCAGCTTCCCTTCGATCAACACGGGTGGGGATCCGAGCACGCGCGCGGAGTCGAGGAGCGTGGCGGCGCGTCCGAGATCGCCGGCCTGCCAGGCGAGATCGCCGAGCCCTTCCCACGAATCGGGTGCGTGTGGGAGGAGTTCCCTCGCCGTGAAGAACGCGGTGCGCGCGCTGTCCGGCTGCCCGAGCGACATCTGCGCGCGGCCCATGCCGACCCAGGAGCGTGGTGAGTCCGGCTGGAGCGCGATCGCGGTCCGGTAGGAGTCGACGGCTTCGCGGAACTCTCCCGCCTGGCGGTAGGCGACGCCGAGGAACTGATGGATCGAGGGATTGCCGGGGTCGGTGGAGCGAGCGTCCTCGAACTTCGCGATCGCTTCGTTCACTCGGCCCGCGAGGAGGAGTGACTTCGCGCTCTGGAACGGGCCGCGGAAGAAGGCGACCTGCCGCTTCGGGTCCGGGAGCTTGCTGAAGTCGACGTCACTTTCTCTCGTCGCCCCGCTGCTTCCGAGGTAGCCGAGGGAGCGGAGGCGTTCGAGTTCCTCTTCACTCGCGACCCTCGTGGCGTGGGCGGCGAGCTGTCCATTGGCCGCTTCCCTCTGGAACGCGTCCAGCCGGGCGGAGAGTTCGCGGACGAGGTCGGGCTTTGCGGCCGCGAGGTTCGTCTCCTCCTTCGGATCGGCGACGAGATCGTAGAGCTCCGGAAACGGCGCACGGATGTACTTCCACTGTTTCGTCCGCACCGCTTCGAGCGGTGCCCACCGGTAGCTCACGTACGGGCTCCACGTTTCGCAGTAGATCGCGCGCTCCGGGTCCGCGCTTCCCCGGAGGAGCGGGACGAGACTCTGCCCGTCGGTCCCCGCCATCGGCTCGTTTCCGGTCAGATCCAGAAGCGTGGAGGCGACGTCGACGATGCCGGTCACGTCGTCGACGACCAGTCTCGGCGGGCCGGGCTCGAAGTGCCCGTCCTGCGGCGGAAGTCGGAGGAGGGAGACGACGCGTTGCGTCACGTCGTAGACGAAGAGGGAGTGGGTGTCCTCGCCGTGGGCCCCGAGGGACTCGCCGTGGTCGCTGACCACCCAGATGAGGGTGCGGCCCGCTTCGCCGACCACCTCGAGCCGGTCCAACACTTCGCCGAGGACGGCGTCCTGGTAGGCCAGCTCGCCCGCATACGGGTCGCTGGGGTACATCTCCCGATAGGGGCTCGGCGGAGCGTACGGCGCATGCGCGTCGAAGAGATGGAGGAAGAGGAAGAACGGCCGTGACTCCTCGCCCCGCCTCCGCGCCGTGGCGTGACCGGAGATCCACTCCGCCGCCCGGGAGGTAGAGATCGCTCCGGGCAGTTCGACTGCGCCGGGGCGGACGGTCGGAGTGGTGAGATCGTCGACGTACTCCTCGAACCCCTGGTCCAGCCCGAACCTCCCATCCATCACGAAGGCGGAAACGAAGGCCTGGGTCCTGTAGCCGAGATCGTGGAACACCTCCGTGACTGTCTGCGCTTCCTCGGGCAGCGCGTACTCGGTGTTCTCCCGCACGCCGTGCCGGTAGGGATTGAGTCCGGTGAGGAGACTCGCGTGGGAGGGGAGCGTGATCGGCGCGGGGCTGATCATGGACGAAAGGACGAAACCGCCTCCGGAGATCCGGTCCAGGTTTGGAGTCGCGACCGGCCCTGCGGTGCACGCCGCGAGGTAGTCTGGCCTCGTCGTGTCGAGGCTGATGAGGAGGACGTTCCAGGGTTCGCCCGGACGATCCGCGTCCCTCAGCGGCGCGCTCGAGCCACGGACGAAGACGAAGTAGGCGGCGCCTCCCACGACGAGGAGTAGGAGGGCGAGGGCCCCGAACGCGAGCGGCCCCGCGGGGCGGGATTGCCCACGTTGCCTGACGTTGGACGGGGGTGGGCCCTCTGCACTGCCGGAGCGGCCGCGAACTTTCGCGGATGTCTTCCTGGGCGGGCGCGACTTCGTCATGCGGTCACGTTAGCATCGGGTCTCGCGGCCGACCAGTGCCGCGGTCACGACCGCACCCCCAGTTGTCTGCGTGGGGCGGTTTTACCGAAGTGGTTGTTACTTCTCCTTTCGTCTAGACTCAAAGTCCCATGGAAGACGCGGAACTGGAAACACGACTGCTGGAGCGAGCGCAGGCGGGAGACCGAGAGGCCTTCTGGGAACTCGCGGCTCCGAGCGTGGATCCGATCTATCGGCTTGCTCGCCGTCTCATGAAGACGGAAGAGGACGCCGAGGACGTGGTCCAGGAGGCGTTCCTCAAAGCCCTCGACAAGATCGGTGAGTTCCAGGGGAAGAGCCGGTTCAACACCTGGCTCCACCGGATCGCGGTGAACCAAGGCCTCATGAAGATGCGGAAGCGTCGGTCCGACGTCTTCTCCCTCGATGCTCCGGCCAAGGGCGAGGGCGGCGACGGGAAGGCGATGGACCCGGTCGACTTCAGCGACTCCGCACTCGATGAACTCCAGTCGCGAGAGGCGGCCGACGTTCTCGAAACGGCGCTCGAGGATCTCCCGATCGACCTCAGGACCATCGTGGTCATGCGGGACATCAACCGTCTATCGAACGATGAAGTGGCCCAGGCGCTCGAGCTTCCGCTCGGTGCGGTGAAGTGGCGTCTCCACCGAGCGCGTTCGATCCTCCGGGATCGTCTCGGTGAGTACTTCGCGGAACGGATCCGAACATGAACTGCCACGAGTTGTCGAGAGAGCTGATCGAAGGCTATGTGGACCTGCCGCCGGAGCTGAAGCGGCAGATCGACGAGCACACCCGGACTTGTAGTCGTTGCCGGATCGAGATCCAGAACACGGTCGCGACCGTCCGGATCACGGAACGGCTCGGAGCGACGGGGGCGCGTCGTGAGATGATCATCCGCCTCCACCAGCGGATCATCCGGGTGAAGCGCGGCTGATCGTGTCTTCCCGTCCCGGTCCACACGAAAGCTCGTCAGCGCCTGCCCGCTCGAATGCACCGATCCTGGGGGACGTGCGGATTCTCTTCGCCGGAACCACGTACGTCGTGGGTGGGGCGGAGCGGGTGTTCGCCCATCTCGTTCGCGGGTTCCGCGAGCGCGGGTACGACGTCGAGCTCCTCGCTCTCCGCGAGCTGGGGCCGGTCGGGGAGGAGCTCCGGGCCGAGGGTGTCGTCTGTCACGCGGGCTTCACGGGGCAGCAGCGGGTCGACGCGACGCTCCTTCCTCGTCTCGCCCGCTTCCTCCGGACCCACCAGTACGACGTCGTCTACTTCCTCGACCATGCCCATGCGGTGTTCTACGTCACGGTCGCGTCGATCGGGAGTGGAGTGCGGGTCCGGCTCATGCCGGTCCACACGACCGGTCAGTGGGGTGGAGCCCGGAGCCTCAAGCGTCCGATCCGGCTCGTGCGTCGCCATCTGGACCGGATCATCTCGATCGCGGAGGCGCAGCGGAAGTATCTCGTCGAGACCGAAGGGATCCCCGACGAGCAGATCGTGGTGATCCCGAACGGCATTCCGATCGAGCCGCGGACGGACGCGGAAGTGGAGGCGCTGCGCCGCGAGGTCCGCCTCGAGGTTTCCGGTCGCGACGACGTCAAGGTGGTGGGGATCACGGCCGTTCTCCGGCCGGAGAAGAATCACGAGCTGCTTCTGGCCGCATTCGCCCAGGTGCGAAAGGCGGTGGATGCCGAACTCTGGATCGTCGGCGACGGTCCGCGGCGGCCCGAGCTCGAAGCGCGGGCCAGGGAGCTCGGTGTCGAGGGCGCGGCGGTCCGTTTCTCGGGCTCCGCAAGGACGCGCGTCGGCTCATGCGGGTTCGACATGGCCGTACTCGCGAGTCATCCGCTCGTCGAGACGCTGCCCTCGCCCTGCTCGAGGCGATGGACGCCGGCGCTCCGGTGGTCGCCACGCGCGTGGGTGCGCTCGCCGAGATGGTCGAGGACGGGCGGTCCGGACGTCTCGTCGAGCCGGGGGACGAGGAGGGGATGGCGGACGCCCTCCGCTCGATCCTCGAGGACCCGGCGCGCGCCGCGGAGTACTCGGCTTGCGGCGCAGAGATCGTGCGGTCGCGCTACTCCGTGGACGAGATGGTGACGCGCACCGAGACGCTCATGCAGCAGATCCTGCAGACGCACTGACGGAGTGGGATCCGAGCGACGCCCGTCGTCGCGCGAAGGCGCGACGTTCTCCGAGTGGCTGCCTCTCGAATCGATCCCGTGCCCGAACGGCTGGTGTGACTCTGCGACAGATACGAGAGCGTGTCCCGCTCACCGCCTCGGGAGCTTCCGTACCCGCGCCCGCACCGCCTTGAACGCCGGCGTTCCCGACTTCGGGTCGATCTTGCGAGGTACGAGCGCGTTCGCTTCCGGGTAGTACATGGCCCCGTTTCCGGGACGGATCGATACGATCGCTGCCTGCACTTCCATCCGGCCGACTTCATTCTCCACCGATACGGAGTCACCTTCCATCAGGTCCCAACGTGCGGCGTCCTCGAAAGAGAGCATGAGGACGTTCCGGTGCTCGTTTCCCCGGTAGAGATCCTCTTCCTCGTAGACGACGGTGTTGAACTGTCCTTCCGAACGGATCGTCATGATCCGGAGCTCGTCCGAGGCGAGGGCGTTCTCGGGAGCCGTTTCTCCGGGGAGCGGAGTGGGGTGGAACTGCGCCTTTCCGTTCGGAGTCGAGAACGTCGGTTCGTGGAACGTGCGGCCTTCGATCTGGAACTCTCCGGACGTGCCGCCGTGGGTCCGGTCGATCTCGGCGATCTCAGCGTAGCCCGGGACCGTCTTCGAGATCGCTTCCCGCAGGGTGGCGTGGGAACGGAGCTGCTTCCAGTCGAAGCGGTCCGGAGGAAGGATCCGTTCCGCGAGGGAGGCGAGGATCTCGACCTCCGAACGCATCTCTCCGTCGACCGCGGGACGACCTCCCTCGGACACGCGCACGAGGTTGAACATCGACTCCTGCGTCGTCGTCTGCCGCTCCTCGTCCCGGGCCAGGACGGGAAGGATCCAGGTTTCATCACCGAGACCATGGACATGGCCTTCGTTGAGCTTGGTCGAGAGGTAGCACTTGAGCGGAATGCGCGAGAGCGCACGCGCGGCCCAGTTCCGATCGGGGTTGCTGCCGAAGAGGTTTCCGCCCAGGAGTAGGGCTGCGCGCATCTTCTCTTCGTCGGCGGCCATCATCGAGTCGTACGTGTCGAGCCCGCCGGGGCGGACGTCCACTCCGTAGATCTCGCCCATCCTCTCCGCGAACGCACGCTTCACGTACGGGCCGACCCCGACCGACCCGACGCCCTGGACGTTGGAGTGTCCGCGGATCGGGAGGAGTCCGACCCCGGGGTGTCCGAGCCAGCCGCGCGCGAGGGCGAGGTTCGCGAGCGCGAGGATGTTGTCGACTCCGTGCTCGTGATGCGTGAGCCCCATGGCCCAGAGGAAGATTCCCCGCTTGGCGCGGAGGATCGCTTCCGCGACGCTTTCCATCTCCGCGCGGGCGACCCCGGAGCGCGCTTCGAGATCGGTCCACGACGTGGCGAGAGCTTCTCGCTCCACTGCCTCCCAGCCGTCGGTATGTGCGGAGACGAACGCCGCATCGACCCCGCCGCCCTCGATGACGCAGCGAAGCACTCCGACCAGGAACGCGATGTCGCCTCCGATGTGAGGCTTCACGTAGAGGTCCGAGACGTCGGACCCGAAGAGGAAGCTCTTCGGCTTGGACGGGATCCGGAAGCGCACGAGTCCGAGCTCTTCGAGTGGATTGACCACGACGACGGTTCCGCCTCGTTCCCGCATCTCGACGAGCTGGGTCACGAGGCGCGGATGGTTGCTCGCCGGGTTCGCTCCGATGACGAGTGCGAAGTCGGCCGAGGCCAGGTCTTCGAGCACGACGGATGCGGTGCCCGAACCGTAGACCTTGGAGAGCCCGACGCCTGATGCGGCGTGGCAGTAGGCCGAACAGTTGTGGACGTTCGCCGTGCCGTAGGCCCGCGCGATGAGCTGGAAGAGGAAGGCGGCTTCGTTGCTGGAGCGACCCGAGGCATAGAAGAACGTCTCCTCGGGCGCGGCGGCGCGGAAGGCGTCCCCGACCCGGTCCAGCGCTTCGGTCCAGCCGGCGCGCCGGAAGTGGGTGTCGCCTTTCCGGTGGACCATGGGGAACGTGACCCTGCCGAGGTACTCGAGTTCGCGCGGCGTGAGGCGGGCCAGCGCTTCGACCGGCATTTCGGCGAGGGTCCGTTCGTCCAATGCGCCGGCCATGTCCCCGGCCTGGGCCTGGATCGACTTCTTGCAGATTTCAGGGAAGTGGCCGGCCTCGTTGACCATCCCGCCCCGCACGCCACCCATCCCGAGCGCGCAGGTCTTGCAGGCGTTGCGGGACCGGAGCCGGTCCCAGAGCCGGAAGAATCCACCCGCTTCGGCGGACTTCCGGTGGATGTAGAGCAGGGCGGGGAGTCCGCCACCCGCGGAGACTTTCGGTTTCGCCGCCCGGGAGGCTACGGGAAGGGGAGGGAGGGCACAACGGGTCCGGGTGGGCTCTGGCGGGCTTTGTGCCGCTTCGTCCGCGGAATGATAGCGGAACTAGTGGTCCGGATCTTGCTATCTGCGGGCCGGATATAAGGGAAATCCACTACTCGGAGGGACGCCGAGCCCGTAAACTCTAGAGATGCCGCTCAGTAGTGCACGCGCACCTTGGGGCTTCGCAGCAACGCGCAGGGTTCCGCGAGGACGCTTCGGGCCTCCGCGCTTTGCCTCGGGCATTCGAACAACTGAAACTCCACAGGAGGAGACTGTGTTGACACGATCCCCACTCCGTGTCGCGAGCTCGCTCGTGATCTCACTCGTGCTCGCCGGCTCTGCGCTCGCCCAGACCAGCGAGAACGTCAACTTGATCGGCACCTGGGACGGTGCGAGCTCCTACTCCGACATCTGGGGTTACAGCGCGCCGGACGGAACCGAGCTCGCGATCATCGGGCTCGGGAACGGCGGGGTCTCCTTCGTCAACGTGACCAATCCCGCGAGTCCGCAGGAAGTGTTCCGCGCTCCGGGCGGCACGACGATCTGGCGTGACATCAAGACCTACTCGCACTTCGCGTACTGCGTCGACGATCAGGCCGGGAACGGTCTCATCGTGGTGGACATGAACAACCCGCTGAGCCCGGTCGAAGTGAGGCGGCGTACGACCGAGTTCACGACCGCCCACAACGTGTGGATCGACCAGGAGTACGGTCTCCTCTTCGCGTGCGGTTCCGGTTCCGGTGGCGGTCACATGTACATCTACGACCTGACCGCCGACCCCTCGAATCCGCAGTTCATCTACGACTTCACCGATTTCTACATCCACGACCTCTACTCCCAGGACGGCATCGCCTATCTCGGTGCGATCTACGACGGACGGCTCTACACCGCGGACATCACGAACCTGCCCAACTCGATGCCCGTCCTCGGCTCCGCGCCCACGGACGATACGTTCACGCACAACGTCTGGACGACGGAGGATGGCCGCTTCGCGCTCACGACGGACGAAGTCGGGGGCGGACACATCACCGTCATCGACGTGAGCGATCCGTCGAATCCGTTCAAGGTCGGGCAGTACGAGCATCCGACGAACCCCGCCGCGATCATCCACAACGTCACGGTGAAGGGAGACCTTGCGCACGTCGCGTGGTACACGAACGGATACGAAGTCGTCGACTTCAGCGTTCCGGCGTCTCCCGCCCGGGCCGGTTTCTACGACGAGTTCCCCGGCAACTCCGCGAACTACGACGGCGCCTGGGGGATCTACCCGTACGCCAACAGTGGCTACACCTACATCAGTGACATCTCGACCGGACTCTGGATCGTCGAGTTCGTTCCTTCCTACGGAACCGTGTCGGGCTTCCTCACCGACTCCGGCAACGGGGATCCGATCGGGGGCGCAACGGTCGAGGTGACGAGCGAGGGGATTCAGCGCACCTCCGGCGGCGACGGCAAGTACAGCATCAACCTCGACCCGGGCACGTACCAGGTCGATGTGAGTGCGTTCGGATACGATCCGATCAGCTTCCAGGTGAACATCGTGGCGGGACAGACGGAGAACGGGGATCAGCAGATGGACCGGCTGCCCGGAGCGTCCCTCTCCGGTGTCGTTTCCAGCACGGACCTCCTCGCCCCGCTTCCGGGCACGTCCGTCGAACTCATCGGGACACCGCTCCAGGCGACGACGGACGGATCCGGCGACTACTCGTTCGACTTCGTGCCCGCGGGCAGCTACACGCTCCGCGCCGCGGTCTTCGGGTACGGTGCGAAGGACGTTCCGGTCACGGTCGGTGGTTCGCCGGCGACGAAGGACGTAGTCCTGAACGCGAGCTTCCTCGTGGACACGATGGAGGCGCAGGGCGGTTGGACGTACTCGGGTACGGGCTCGACCGGGCAGTGGGAGAACGGAGATCCGAACGGCACCGGCGGCGGTTTCGTCCAGCCGGAGGACGACCACACCACGGATCCGGGCCACAACTGCTTCTTCACCGGTCAGACGCCCCCCGGCGGTGCGATCGGCGACAACGACATCGACAACGGAACGCAGGTCCTGACGAGTCCGTCGTTCGACCTCACCGGACTCGGCGATCCGCACATCCGCTACCACCGGTGGTACTGCAACGACGGCAACACCACGGTCGACGACGTCTTCACGATCCAGGTGTCGAGCAACGGCGGGTCGGCCTGGACGACCGTGGAGATCCTGGACAGCTCGCGTCGTTTCTGGGAACCGGCCGAGTTCCGGCTCGAGGACTTCGTGCCCGCCACCGCCAACGTCCGTATCCGCTTCGTCGCCGCCGATGAAGGGGGCGGTTCGATCGTCGAGGCCGGGATCGACGACTTCGAGATCTACGACCTCGAGTTCGACACCTCGGACGCGCCGGATCTGCTCGCCGCGGGTGGCACCCGTTTCCTCGGCGCCAGTCCGAACCCGATGCCGCTCTCGGTCCAGACGGACGTCCGTTTCCAGCTCGCCGCCGCGGGCGAAGTCCGCCTCGAGATCGTGGACGTGCAGGGACGCCGCGTCGCGCTCCTCGCGGACGGACCGTTCGTCGCGGGGACCCACACGGTCTCCTGGAACGGTCGTGACGAGAGGGGAGAGGCGGTTCCCGCGGGGATCTACTTCGAACGCTTCGCGGCGGACGGTGTGCGCGCGGGCGGGCGGATCGTCGTCCTGAGGTAAGTCCTGAGGGCGGGAGGCCTCCCGTTGGGGAGGACTCTCGACGACAGGTTCACGCCGACGAGCCCGGGTCCTCCGACCGGGCTCGTTCTGCACTCACGGAGCTGCTACCATGCCGGTGTGCCCTTGCCGGGGCGGGCAGAATCCCAGGACAGCCGATCGAGACCAAGGAATGGATGACACCCCTGGTCGGCAGATTCGACAGGAGACGTCGATGCGCGTGACTCCCCTCCGGCTCCCAATCGTGTGGCTCACCGTCCTCCTCGCGGGCCTCGGATCCTTCGTATGGGGCGTTGGGACCGCCCTGGCCCAGTCCGAAGGCGTGACTCTGGTCTCGCACTACGACATGGGGAACACCTACAACGACGTGTGGGGCTACTCCGCACCCGACGGCACGGAGCTTGCGATCCTGGGTACCGTCGACGGCACCTACTTCGTCGACGTCACCGATCCCACCAGTCCCGAGCAAGTCGGGTACGTTCCGGGGAGTTCCAGCACCTGGCGTGACATGAAGACGTATGGCCACTACGCCTATTCGGTGAACGAAACCGGGGGCGGAATCCAGGTCATCGATCTCGCCGACCCTCGTCAGCCGACCCTCGTGAACTCGCGCACGGCGCAGTTCGACACCGCGCACAACATCTTCATCGACGAAGGTGCGGGGACGCTCTGGGCCGTGGGCGCCAACGGAGGTGCGGGTACGAACGTGTTCGTCTACGACCTCACCGCGGATCCGTCGTCGCCGGGGCTGATCACGTCCTGGGGAGATGCCTACCTGCACGACATCTTCGTGCGGGATGGACTCGCCTTCGGAGCCGCGATCTACGCGGGGCAGCTCTGGATCCTCGACGTGTCCGCGCTTCCGGACATCCGCCTGCTCTCCCAGATCGCGACCCCCGGACACTTCACCCACAACACGTGGCTGACCGAGGACGGGAACTACTGCCTCACGACGGACGAGAAGTCCGGCGGACACATCGGCGTCTACGACGTGAGCGATCCGTCCGCGCCCCGACTCGTCGCTGAGTGGACCAACCCCGAGTACCCTACGTCGATCATCCACAACGCCTTCGTTCATGGCCGCTTTGCATACATCTCCTGGTACACGACCGGCGTCCAGATCCTGGACCTCGCGAACCCTTCGGCACCGACGCGGGCCGGCTACTACGACACCTATCCGGGGACGCAGTCCGGGTTCGACGGCGCGTGGGGTGTCTACCCGTATGCCCGGCACGGGTACGTGTATGTGAGCGACATCTCGACCGGGCTCTACGTGCTCCGGTTCGACGGCGCGCGGGCGCTCGTTGCGGGCGTGGTGCGGGACGCCTTCGGCGCGCCCGTCGAGGACGTCGCCGTGCGCGCCTTGGGGACCTCGGAGCGAACGGTGACGGACGCCGAGGGCGCTTTCGAACTCCGTCTGCTCCCGGGTGACTACGAGATCGAGTTCGAGCGTTTCGGATGGGGCCGGGTCGAACGAACGATCGAAGTCGACCAGAACGAGATCGTCCTGGACGACGTGGTGCTGGACCAGAGCCCGCTCGGCGAGGTCGCGGGAACGGTCCGGGACGTGAACGGACAGGGGATCGAGGGCGTTCGGGTGTGGGTCGTCGATACTCCTTTCGAGACGCGAACCGACGGCAACGGGAAGTTCGCCTTCGACGCGGTTCCGGAGGGGAATCGAGTGATCGAGGCCGAGGCGCTCGGCGTCTACGGCGAGCCGACCGACGTCCATGTGGTCGGGTCCGGCCAGGCGGAGGTCGAACTGGTCGTCTTCCGGTCGGTCTTCGCCACGGATTTCGAGGACGTTGCTTCGGGCTGGACCGTGGGTCTGCCCGAGGACGATGCCACGTCCGGACTCTGGGAACTCGCCGCCCTGGATGGCGCCGTCGACTCGGCCGCGCAACCGACCGCCGATCACAGTGCGGATGGGACGCGCGCGTTCGTGACGGAGATGGGTGCCCCCGGGAGCGAGGCGCGGGACCACGACGTCGACAACGGTTCCACGACGCTCGTGAGTCCCGTCTTCGACGTCTCCGGCTTGGCGAGCCCCGTCGTCTCCTTCGAGCTCTGGTACGTGAACGCGATCGACCTCGTGCCCGACGATTCGTTCGTCGTCCTGGCCACTGCCGACGGCGGTACCAACTGGAGCGAGGTCTTCCGCACCGCAGAGGGCGCGCAGGAGTGGCGCCGGGAGGAGGTCGTGCTTCCGGGGGCGTTCGCGGGTGCCTCACAGCTCCAGCTGCGTTTCGTCGCGTCGGATCTCGGCGAGGGCTCGCTGGTCGAAGCCGCGATCGACGACTTCGAGATCTATTCCGCCGAGGGGCGGATCGTCGGAGTCGCCGTGCCCACGGAGTCCGGTCAGGTGACGAACGGGAGTGTGACGCTCGTCGGGAGGGGCCTCGAGGTGCCGCTCGGTCCGGACGGCGGTTTCGAACTCGTCGCTCCCGCGGGTGAGGCCACGGTCGAGGTGGCGGCGTTCGGCTACGAGACGGCGACGCGTGTGGTGAACGTCGAGACCCGGACCACCGCGCGCGAATCGTTCTCCCTCGTTCGGAGTCCGCACCGCACGGTGATGGGGCGGGTGCTCGCGGACGATGGCACGACCCCGCTGGCCGGCGCGGTCCTCGAGTTCGTTGGCACCCCGCTCCGGACGACGACCGGGGACGATGGGGCGTTCGAGCTCGACGTGCCTCTCGGTGAGTACATGATCCACGTGACCGCGACGGACTACG
>JAWKQE010000020.1:0-129985 GCA_041390305.1 Candidatus Eiseniibacteriota bacterium | reverse complement strand
ATCCTTCAGGAATGGCCGGGAACTTCCATTCCCGCACCTGGGTCAGGACGCAGTCACGGAGCGGAGCCGAACCCAGGGAATCCTCCGCGATCGACGCCTCGGAAACCCGCCCGGACGGGAGCACGGTGAGCACGATCACCATCTTTCCCTCCAGGCCGGGCTCGCGCTTCAGCTGGTTGTCGTAACAGAACTGGATCCCTGCGGCGTACTTCCTGACCACGGCGAGGAGGGAGGCGTTGCTCCGGTAGGAACCTGCCACGGTTCCGCCGCCGGCCGCGCCGGAGGGGTCGGCCGAGGCGAGGTCGCCCGAACCAGCGCCGCCGACGGACTCGATGTCGATCAGGTCTCCGGTGACGACCGTGCCGCCACCGGCTCCGCCTGCACCCGCACCGACGTCCTCTCGAGCAGCCACCGCACCGGCGACGTCACCAGAGGAGCGACCACGGGTGGGGCGTCCCCGTCCACCGCGACGTTCCGGCGCCTTGGACTCGCCGGTCGACGCGGAGATCGAGGCGAGGTCCGACTGGAGGGAGTTGAGGGTCGTCTCGACCGACTTCGTGGTCGTCGCGAGCGCCTGGGCAACCTCGGTCTTGGCCTTGGCACGTCCGGCCGTACCACGGTCCTCCGCCAGCTTCGAGTCGTCGCGTGCCTTCCTCGGCGGAGCGGTCGTCTTGGGCTCGGTCTTCACGACCGGTTTCGGCTCCACCTTGGGTTCGGCCTTTGGCTCGGGCGGAGCCTCGATGGGAGGCTCCACCTTCGGCTCGGGAATGGCCGCGAGTTCGGGCAGCTCTACCGGCGTAGCCGGACCGAGCACGGGCGGCACCGGCTTCCGCTTCTCCAGGATCAACTTCGCGAGCCGCTCCGGCACTTCCTCCACCCGGGGAGGGGGCGCGACTCGGATCGGTGCAATGAGCGCGACCGCGAGCACGGCGAGGCCGATCCCCCCCGAGATGGCGAGCGCCCGTCTGAACCTCGGGTCCGGTACCGCGAAGATGGAGCGGCGGTACTGTGCGTTGAGAGTGCGGTTCATCACTCCCCCTACGTCGTCCGGATGACCGCGAGCGAGATCTCGTCCCAACCCTCGGCGCCGACGGTGTACATCACCTTCTGGAGTACGGCGAACTCGATCTCGCGGTCTCCCTGGATCGTGATGAGGCCGAGCTCGACGTCGTCGCCCTGGATGCGGGCCAGATCTTCCTTCTGGGCCCGGATGATCTCGAGCTCACGCGCGAGCTTCTCGATCCGCATCTCATCGCTGGCCATCACGGCGGCGAGGTCCGCGACCCAGTCCTCACCCACGAGGATCGAGGTCTCGGTGATCGCGATGACGACGGAGTCCTCCGGGTTCTCACGGGCCGACGACTCGGGGAGCTGCACGCCGGCGGAGGGGCTCATCTGTTCGTCGGCAACGAAGCTCTTCACGAGGAAGAGAAGCAGCACGACGAGGATGTCCATCATCGACGTCATCTTGAGAGCGACCGCGGGCTTCACCCGGCGATGTCGTCCCGTCCGTCTCATTCGAGTTCCTCCTGCCACGCAGAGGCGTGGTGGGGTGTCCAAGTTCTCTGTCCGTCCGCTCGGATCGTTCCCAGGCCGAGCGGCCGCATCCGGGACCGACGCTGCGTCAGTCAGCTCCCTGGAGCGAGGCTTCGGGAAGCCCGGCCTCGCGAGAG
This sequence comes from Candidatus Eiseniibacteriota bacterium, assembly GCA_041390305.1. Taxonomy (GTDB): domain Bacteria; phylum Eisenbacteria; class RBG-16-71-46; order CAIMUX01; family CAIMUX01; genus JACKCR01. Next base: position 128,312 of record JAWKQE010000020.1, on the reverse strand, counting down.
CGATCCATCACTTCGATGATCTCGTCGTAGTGCGTCGTGGGCTGCGAGACGATCCGCACCGCGTGGTTCTCCGGGTAGTCCGCCGCAACCGTCTGCAGGTAGGCCGCGAGCTCCGAACTCGCGCCGCTGTCGCTCCGGTCCCTGCGCGAAAACTCGCGCGACTCGATCCCATTGCCTTCGACGCGGTAGGCACCCTCGGTGATGTGCACCGCGAGATCGAGAGACTCCTTCGCCTCCTTCTCCGCCGCATCTCCTCCGGGCGCCGCCATGTGGATGACGGAGAGTTCGAGGAAGACCGCGGACAGGAGCAGCATCGGGATCAGGACCACGAAGAGGTTCATGAGAGGCATGATCTCGAGATCGGCCTCGACCAGGTCCCGCATCTTCCGTATCCGGTGTCGTGCCATCTGAAACTCCTTCCGGACCTGATCAGGCGCTGTGACGTCCGGCCCGGAGAATCGCCTGCGTGATCCGCGCGGTCGTCTCTTCCACCTGCTCGACGATCGACTCGACCTTGCCGACGAGGAAGCTGTGCGCGAGAAGGGTCGGAATCGCGACGATGAGGCCGAACGACGTCGTGTTGAGCGCCTGCGAGATACCTGCGGCGAGGAACGCCGAGCGCTGCGCCGGGTCGGCCGCGCCTACTGCAGAGAACGCCGTCGTCAGACCGAAGATGGTTCCGAGCAGGCCGAGGAGGGTCGCGGTGTTCGCGAGCACACCGAGGAGCGCGAGCCGACGGGAGAGCGGCGGCAACACGATCGTCGCGGCGCTTTCGGCGGCGTTGTAGATCCGGTCGTCGTTCCGCATGTCCGACGAGAGCACGCTCGACGCAACGTGAGCAACGGGCCCGTTGACCTGCTTCGAGAGTGACAGTGCGCCGACCAGATCTCCCTGCGAGATCCGGCCCTCGAGATCTTTGAGGAGCTTCCTGCTGTCGATCGAACCGGCACGTCCGATCGTCCAGAAGCGTTCGAGGATGATGGCCAACGCGACCACGCCTATGGCGAGGATCACGAACATGAACGGTCCCCCGTTCCTGAAGAAGGCGGCGAAGCCGGAGAGCAGATCCATGACGTCAATTCCTCCCTTGGGGTTTGTCGCTGGAGCCAGGTGACGGCGCTGAGCCGTGCGATGAAGTCGCGCCAGGTGACGGTGCTGACAAAGGTGATGGTGTTGAGAGACGTGATGGTGTTGCGCGAGTCGACGGTGCTGGGCCAGGCAACGAGCCTGGGGTCTCCCCGATCGGAGAGGCAGAGTCGTCCCATCCGAGGATCGAGACGGAAGGAGCGAGCGTACGGCCGATCCAGAGTGGGATCGGGAACGCAGCGAGTGCGCGCACGTCGTCCGCGCCGATCAGATAGTCACGATGAACCGTGTCCGGGAACCGGTACGGCTCCCGTGCAGTGATGAAGAGCACCTGCGGCATCGCCACTTCGCCCTCGATCGAGATCTCGTCGAGTGTCCGCGGCTCTTCGGCCGCGACGGCTGGACCGGCCACTCCGAGTCCCGCGAGCAACGCGAGTACCGCGTATCGATCTCTCACAGCTCTGAGTCTCACGGATTCCCTCCACTCACGCGCAGGCTCTCGGGCGCCTCGCCGAACACTTCCGCCAGGCCATCGGGGTCGTCGTCCGACGTCTCCCGGTAGCGGCGGTAGTAGGCCGCGCCCTCCTCGGCATCGAAGAAGTAGAACTGTTCGACGATGGCGAGGTTGTAGAGGGCGCCCGGCTGTTCGGGCTCGAGTTCGAGTGCACGCAGGAAGTAGTGTTCCGCTTCCTTCGGCTTGCCTTCCTGAAGGAGTGCGATTCCGTAGTTCGTGCAGTTGGCCGCACTCTCCTCGGCTTCCAGCGCCCGCTCTGCCCACCGTGGCGCCTCCCGATACCGGTCTCCCTGGAGACGCGTATAGGTCAGCACGGAGCCGACGGAGGCCCAGTGTTCGCCGCGGGACTCGAGCGGAGACAGGGTCGCTTCGGCGCCGGCCACATCGTCACTCGCGACCTGATGGAGAGCGAGGCAGGCACGAACCTCAGCAGCTCCGCGCACGACGTGCTCTTCCAGAGCGCGTTCGAGCAGTTCGATCGCCTCGAAGTGACGACTCTGCTCGTAGAGAAGCTTCGACAGCAGCGTGAGCGACGGCGCGTAGCCCGGATCGACGTCGAGGGCACGATGGAGCCACACCTCGGCTTTCGCGGACGCCGATGACGTCACTGACGAGCCGAAGGACGGAGCCTCGAGTTCCAGCTCGGCGATCCGGTGCAGCCAGTACGGTTCCGTCGGCGAGGACTCGGCCTTCGCCTCGAGCGAAGCCTTGGCTTCCGTCCAGGCAGCGACGTCGTCCCCGATCTCTGCATTCGTCCAGGCCGTGGGATCGTCTCCCTTGCCACGAAAGACGCCGCAGCCGGAGAGAAGGAGCCCCGCGAGCAGAACGGAAAGAGGCAGTGGACACCGGCGTACCGTCGCCCACGTTCGTCTCGAAGCTCTCATCGGGATGCCTCCTCGGGTCTCACCGCGGCCACGACGGGATGATCGACCTCCGCCTTGTGGACGAACCGTTCCGCGATCCGGGGCCAGAGCGAACTCTGTGTCCGTTCGAGCCATCGGCCCTCGTCCTCGAGGTCCGGATCGATATTGCGGAGGAGTTCGGCCCACGCGTCCTCGCCGCGATCGAAGAACGTCCAGGACTGCTCCTCGAGCACTTCGTCGTACGCGACGAGATCGTCTCCCGACAGATCGGATGGACGCTCGCTGTCCCGCAGGCGATCGCCGAACGCGATGAGGGATTCACCGATACGGAAGGCGGCTGCCTGACTGTACGGAGAGACTCCCCGCCTCACGACTGCGCCATATCCCCCGACCGTCGCCTCGAGCGCGGTCTTCTTGCGGGCCAGGGACTCGGCCAACGGTTGCGTGAGTCGGATCGCGTCGTACTCACGTCGCCGATCCTCGGCACGGAGGAAGTCGACGCGGGCGAGAAGCGTCGGGTCCGCGAGGGTGGAGTCGGACTCCGCGATCGCGAGGTAGTTCGCGAGGTCCTCGCCCTCGCGGAGCAGATCCTCGATCCCGCCCGGCCGGATGCCGCTCGAGTAGGCGTCGACGGAGCCGAGTCGGTCGAGGTCTCGCTGCGACTGCCGGTAGTACACCGCGGCCGCCGTCGCGCGGTCCTCCGGGAACCTCTCGACGTACGAACGCTCCGTGGCTTCCGCTGCCGGATCGTTCCCGGCCTCTCGCCAGAGGTCGGCGGAATGGAGCAGCGCGGGCCCGGATTCATCGTCGGCTGGGAACGCGACAGAGAATCGTTCGAAGGCCCGCGCCGCATCTTCGTTTCGCCCGGCATCCTCGAGCGCCCCCGCGAGCTGCAGGTGCGCGTCACGCGCGTACTCGCCGCCGGGATATCGGTGGAGGAGTTCCTCGAAGCATCGCGTCGCTCCCAGGATCTCCTTCTCTTCGGAGTAGACGATTCCGGCACGATAGAGAGAGTTCTCCGCCTGTTCGAACTGCGGCCAACCGGTGGCGACGCGTTCGAAGGCGTGTGCGGACTCCGCTCCGGAGAGTGACTCCGCGTGGAGGTAGTAGCTGTGCGGGACGAGACCTGCCGCCGCGTTGGCCAGGCTGTCCTGCCCGGCAGCGCGCGCTGCCCGTTCGGCGTCCTGGTACGCATCCGCGGCGATGTCGTAGCGACCGTCCCCGTAGAAGACGTCGCCGCGCAGCGTGAGCGCCTTCGGACTGCGCGGATCACGTGAGTAGCGGCGCGCAAACGACTCGTAGCGGGTGGCCGCTTCCTCGTTCCACTCCCGGTTCCAGGCGACGCCCGCCTGCCGCCAGGCGAGGTCCGGCCCGCGCGGATCGAACGGATCGCGTTCGAGATAGGCATCGGCCTCATCGAGAAGCGCGCGAGCGAGTGCGTCGGTCTGCTCGTCCTCGTACCATCCATCGAGCACGGCGAGCGACTGCCAGGCCGCGTCGGCGGCAAATGGCTGGTCGACCGCGCGTGCCGCGACCTGGAATGCGTCGTGGGCCCGCTCGCGCCTGCCACTCCGAGCCGCCACCTCGCCGATCTGGTAGTGGATCCGCGGCGCGTCGGGATCGTCCGGCCAGAGCGAGAGGATCCGGTCGTAGAGGGCGAGTGCGCGGTCCCACTCCTCAGTGGCGCCGCCCTTTGTGTTCGCGTCCATCTCGCGGGCGCGGTGATGATGGAACAGAGCGACCTCGTGAATCGAAGTCCGAGAGAACGCCCTCGCTTCGCTCCGCAGCGAGTCGGAGTCGTTGGCCTCGTACCACTCCGTCCCAGGCAGGAAGCGGTCGGCCAACTCCAGCCGTGACGAACGGGCCAGCTCGGGACGCTCGCCGGCCTCATACGTGCCAATGAGTCCACGTGCGATCCCGAGAGTTCGGGGATCGGTCGGATAGCGGTTCAGCCAGAGGCGATCACACTCCGCGGCCTCCGCGAAGAGAGAGTAGTGACGGAGCAGTGCCCCGACGGACGCGAACACGTCCCGCTCGTAGCTCCGCGGTCCGGTCGAGTCGAAGAGGTCCGCCGCCGTCGCGCCCCCACCGCCGCGGGCGAGGGCGTGGATCAGATAGTCCGTCGACTCACCGCGCAGATCTGTCGCCACCGGCGCTTCGGCGCCCGCCTCGTAGAGATCCAGAACGCTCGCGAACGAGGTCGCGGCCTCACCGAACCGGTCACTCCGGTAGTGGGACCAGCCGAGCTTGTAGAGCGCGATCACGGAGAGACCAGGATCACGGCCGGTCGCAGCGCTCTCGTAGAGCTTCGCCGCGGCGTCGAGCCGGCCCTGATCGAACCGGTAGTCGGCCATCCGGAGGTCGGCCTCCTGACGAAAGGCAGACTCGGGGAATTCAGCCACGAGACGCTCGAGTGCGTCCATGCCACGATCGTCCCCGTCGTCGGCCCGGAGCACGCCGACGTGATAGAGCGCCGCGTCGAGATGGGCGAAGTCCGGATGTCGATCGACGATCTCCCCATAGAGTTCGAGCGCCCGCCCGCTCTCCAGGATCGGCACCACGTGCCGGACGCGTTCGCCCTCCGGAAGATCGAGATACGCCGCCATCTCCTCGCGGAAGCGCTCCTTGGACCCTGTGAGTTCGAGGTCGGCCAGGCGATAGAGCGCGTCGCCACGCGAGTGCGCGTCCGGATGGGCGTCCAGGAAGACGTTCCAGGCGTTTCGCGCGCTGTCCACGTCCCCTCGTCCGCGAATCGCGAGCTCGTACGCGGCCAGTGCATTCGTGTATCGAACGGGCTCCTCGAGACGATCGAGTCGCGCGAGTTCCCTTTCCACGGACTTCTCCACGACGGTCCGCCGAGCGACGGTCCACTCCCGCACCCGCTCGGCAACGACCGCATCCCAGGAGCGGACATCGTCATGGAACCGGGCGATCAGGTCCTCTTCGTCGAGCCCGTCCAGTCGACGTGCGATCGCCGACTCGATCTCGGCGGAGCGGCGCGACATCTCGTCGACCCTCTGGACGAGACCGGAGATGCCCTCGATGAACGCCGGCTTCCAGATCCGGTCCCGACTTCCCCGAATTCGATCCGGCATCACTTCACGGAAGCGCGCGGCGGTTCCGGCCAGGTTCTCCGCCAAGTCCGTCGATTCGCCGAGCAGCTCGCTCCGACCGACGTATCCCTCCGGCACCGTCCTGCGGCGCGGTCCGTCGGGCCCATCGTCGTAGTAGTGGTCGAGCGCCTCGATCCTCGCGAGGGACTCCCGCGCCCGTGCCTCGATCTCCGCCATCTCGCGATCGATCCGAGCGATCTCGCGCTCGCTGACGTCGTCGATCTTCGCGAGAAGGCGGTCCAAGTCCGCCTCGAGCGCGTGGATCTTCTCCGAAAGAAGGCGCAGCTCGGCCGCTTCGTCCGCCGCGGCGCGTCGGCCCCGCTCGAGGTACAGACGCTTCCGATCGAGCTCCCAACGGGCCTGCTGAAGTCGCCAGCGCGCACGTTCGCGTTCGGAGAACGCAGACCGGGCCGCACTTTCGAGGGACGAGACCCAGGCCAGCGAGTCCGGAGACGCGAGAGGAACGAGGCGGGACAGGGAGGCCGGCCCGGTGGCCTCCCCGAGCGATCGTGCAGGCAGTTCGACCGCCCCCCGCCTCGATCCCGACACCAACCCTTCAGCCCAAGCGTCTGCGTCCTCCCGGAACGTCACGTTCGGAACCTCGAGAACGTGGATCGGGCTCCACCCCGCGGCACGCTCCCAGTCCGCCCAGACCTGTTCGGGGACTGGGGAGGCCTGGAGCTGCGCGAGCGAACGGCGACGAAGATCGATCGCGTCCCGGGCCCGACCGAACTGATCCGCAGCCTCTTCGAACGCACCGCGATCCAGGGCCGCGCTCCCGAGCCTCAGATGTGCATCGGGAACGAGAGGGTGATCGGGATGATCCGCAATCCAACCGGCGATGTCCGAAGCGGCGGCGGGACCAGATCCCGCGCCGGACGCCTGCGTGCCGTGTCCCGGCTCGGGTGACGCGTCCCGCTCGCGCGATGTGAGCTGATCGGGCGACGCGAGCTGGTCGGGCGACGCGAGCTGGTCGAGCGAACCGAGCTGCTCGAGCGACGTCGCGAGCGAGAGGTACGAGTCGATCGCGTCGGAAGACGAGTTCGCGAGCTCGTTCCACTTCGCCAGGAATCCATCCGACCCTGAGTCGACCACATCGCCGCCCACGCGCAGACGTCTCCTCGCCTCGGCGTCCCCGATCCACTCGGTGAACTCGGACCGATTCCGCCATGTCGCGACCTCGGTCGCCACGCGGGCGAGGTTCTCGTCGTCGCCCATCCGTTCGTAGCACCACGCACGAACGAAAGCCGCGCGATCTGCGCCTTCGAACACGGCCGGATCGAGGGGACAGCGCTCCGCTTCGGTCGCCGCGCCGAGCAGATCCTGCCGGGACAGGTAGAACAGCGCACGACGCAGGTGGAGCCGGCCCCACTCCTCCTCGGTCACGTCGGGAGCGACGACCGGGATCTCGATCCGTTCCTCCTGGGCCACGACCTCGTCGGCAGCACCTTCGCCACGGACAGCACCCGGAGTGAGCGGCCCCGCGAGCAACGCGAGGAGCGACGCCACCATCGCGGCAGCGAATGTCGACCTCGTCCTCACCACGTCCAGTCGAGTCCCCCGAGCGAAGTGGGACGGCTCCAGGTTTCTGCCTTCCACGCGCTCGTGTCGTCACCGAGTCGGAACGTGGCGAGATCGAGCTGGAGGAAGTGGAGTCGATCACGTTCCGGATCGATCCGGAGATAGACGGACCTACCCGCTTGATCGGTGGAGGCCGGGATGACCAGTTCGAGCACCTGCTCGCGTGGCTCGATGAACTCGTGGTCGAGTTCGATCACTCCGCCCCGGTGGAGAACGGACTCGAGCTCCCGATCGAGTGCGACTGCGGTCTCCCGGCCGTCGTCTCTCCGGAGCCGGAGACCATCCAGCTGCCAGTCGGGGTATCCGCTCGCCAGTACGACGAGGCTCGTGACGTGATCCTCCACGTAGTCCTCGTGGAGCTCCGTGAGGCGGGCGTCGTGCTCGTCCAGGAGCATGGCCAGCGCCCGGATCCTCGCCTCCACTTCGGCGAGTTCGCCCACAGATTCGAGGAGACGATCGGATGCGAGGTCCGCGGCCTCGCGATCGAGCTGCTCCGTGGCTGAATCGACGTCCCGATCGAGTTCCAGATAGCGGATCCAACTCGGATCGATCGCGTTCGCCGCGCCGTCCCTGGGCTCCTCGCTCCAATAGACGCCGTCGATCTGGCCGCGTAGAAAGTCGAGGTTCTCCTGCAGGAACCGGAGCGACGGCTTCTTCGTCCGATCCGGCTTCTCGCGCTCCACCTTCACAGGAACGGCGTCCGGGACGACCGCGGGAGCGTCTTCCGCCAGAGCAACGTGAGTCCACGTCGGTGCCAAACAGAAGAGCGCCGCTGCAACCGGTACGACGACCGTACGGGTGGCGCACGAGCCGCTCTTTCCTCGACGAGAAGCCGCGGACGACGTCGTGCTCGCGGCGTCGCGCGCTCGAGAGATCCGTTCCATCAACCCCTCCACGTCCGATCGACGTTGCCCGACGCTGCATCGACGAGTACGAAGAGCGACGGCAGGCCCGGAGCGCGGTAGACCACGAGCCAGCTCGTCCGCTCGGGCTTCTTCGGATCCGCCGCGCTTCGAATCAGGACCATGTGTGCGAGTTCACCACCGGACTCGGTCCGGAACTTCGCGCCCTGCTTTTCCTCCGCAGAAGCCAGGGCCCGCGCACTGTCGACCCAACTTCCGAGAGGAGGCGAGTCGAACCGCAGCGCGAGATCCGCCGCCTGGACGACCTTGGCGCCCTGCACCGAGTACCCGCGAGACCGGCCCTGGGATGGGGACCGGAACAGGTAGCCCCATCTGAGCGCATCCCCGGATGCGTCGAGCGGCTCGTCGTTCTCGACGTAGACCAGCTCGGCATCGCCGGCCCAGGCGAGTGCCGCGGACTTCGCCACGGGCAGGCCTTCGCTCGCGCTGATGGCGAGCTGCTCCCCCGCCTGGCTCTCATCGACTCCGTTCATCGCCAGCGCGAGAACGCCGAAGACCAAGGCAGAGGTCCGGAAGATGCGGGCATGGAGACGCAACGCTGGAGCGGTGTTCGATCGAGTCATACCGTCCTCCGCTCAGAAGAGCACCGAAGTGCCGAAACTGAACTCGATGTTGTGGTTCGTACGCCGGGCGAGGTCGAAGCCCGCGTCGAAGCGGTAGGCGCGAAGCTCCCAGCGCGTCGCGGTCGTCTTCGTGAGGAAGAGAGTCGTCCCCCCTCCATAGTTCCATGACGACTCGGTGCGGCCCTGGAGGATCGACGCACCGGCCCCGCCCACGAGATATGGCACCATCTGACGGCCGGGTAGGAGTTCGAGACGGAGTCCGAGGCTGTAGTACAGCATGTGGAAGTCCTCTGCCTCGAGGCTGAGGTTGAAGAGGGACTCGACCACCTCGGCCGGCCGGTGGATGTGCGTCCAGGACACACCGCCCTCGACTTCGACGAAGTCGAGCAGGTAGTACCCGATCCGTCCTCCGAGAGCGACGGAGTTGGACTTCCGGTCGTAGGCATACCCGCCGGCGTATCCGGTCAGCGTGAACGCACCCATCCGTGAGAACAGTCGCGGATTGGGCCGCATCTCGAGATGGGACAGATCCTCGAACTCCTCGCAGAGAGCTGAGTGCACCCAGCCGCTCGTCGTCTCCGAGATCTCGACGCTGTACCAGTCCCCCTTCTTCGCGAGCACCCGGTACTCGGAACCCTTCGATACGACGGCGACGATCGCGTACTCGTCTCCGGGTCCGCGACGGAGGACGTTCTGATCGGCTCCCGTGAGGCGCACCATCGGAATCGCGTAGCCCCACCCGTCGATCGAACGCGCCGAAGCGGTCGACACCTCTTCCGAGGCCACGCTCGATACAGCCCCGGGTCGGCTCGCTTCCGCCTGCCACTCCACGGGCTGTCGCGAGGACGCCGACTCCAGCGACTGGCTCGTGCCGTCAACTCCGGACGGAGCGGCGGCCACGTCCTCCTGGAACCACTCGAGCGGACGGCCGGTCGCCCCCGAGTCGATCGGCTCGCTTTGTGCGAATGCCGGGGCGGAGAACAGCGCCAGCGCCGCGGCGCAGGAGCACTGTGCCCCGGAGATATGGACGGCATTCCGGTACGCGTTCCGAGTTGCGATGCGTGCCGCAATCCGGACTGCAATCCCGGCCGCGATCCGTGCCGCGCCCCGCGCTCCGGTCCGGGCCGCGCGCGCGAGCCGATTCCCCAACGTCGATCCCTGCAAAGCGCCCCTCCTTCGAGATACGGTCACGCTCAGAAGCTCCAACCCAGCTCGGCGCGGGCCGTCCACTCACCAAACGATTCGTCTTCCTGGACGATCAAGTCCCCGGAACGATGGGCCGTCTCCAACTGGAACACGTGGTGATCGACGAGCGCCCCGACGAAGACGCCGATCGGGAGTCGATACTGGGTGCCGACCCCGGCGCTTCCGATCCAACCATCCACGGGATCGAGCGGCACCTCGATCTCGTCCTGACTTCCCGAGGGCACGAACTGGAGCGCCTCGGTGCCGTAGCTGAGCCGCATCCAACCGCCACTGCCCTGGCCATAGAGCGACCAACCGGCGACCTGCAGAACGTCGAACCGAAGGACGGCCTCGGCCGCGACCAATCGTGTGTCGACATCGATCGAGAGAACGCTCGGGATCTCGATCGACTGCGTGTTCGCCATCGTCCACCCGCGTGCGCCGAGTCCGAGTCGCCCGCGACCGACCAGGAGCTGCGCACCGAAGTTGGACTGGTCGTCGATGCTCCACTCGTAGTCGGCAAAGTGCGGGTCCGGACGGGTCGCCCCCGCGAGTGCCGACACGTCGAGGTGCACCGGAAGAAGAGTTCCAGCGTCGGCCGTGCTCGCGCAGATCACCGAAACCATCGCGGCGAAGGCCGCCACTACGACGCTGGCCGCCGTCACGGCGAACGCCGCCGCCTCCGCGTTCACACCGACCGGACGGCTCGAGTGCCGGACCGGCAGGCCCCACGCGCACGCTCGTCGCGTGGACTGGGCCGCGTTCCATTCACGGCGACGGATCGGGTTCATCGACATCTCCTTCAGTTTCCCTCGGCGAGGACGTACGCCCCGGGCAGGATGTGTTCGCTCTCGAAGTCCCGCGCCGTAATGACGACGGTCTCGCCCCCGCCCGGCTCCCGCACCTCTTCCACGTCCCCGAAGTAGAAGACGGCGAAGACGGCACCTCCGGCCGGAGCCGCGGGTACGCCACCGGGGAAGTAGAAGTCGACCTCCTGGATGAGACGGTCGAAGCCGGTGACGGCGCGGCTCGAGCCGCCGCTCGCCCCGGTCGACTCGAGGAGTGTCTGGATCTGACGGGTGGTCACGAGGCGGTCGGCCTCGTCGCGGAGATCGACGTCCTTCGCACCGAGCGTTTCGCTCGAGCGGATCTCCATGATGAGGCTGCCGGTGAGGATGGATCGGAAAGTGATCCGACCGCGGACGCGGAGCCCCGCCTCGTCCGTCACGGGATCGATCGCCCCGGACTCGACCTCGACGACATCGAGCCGCGTCCATTGGTCCTCGATCTCGGGCGCGCCGAGGCATCCCCCGAGGGTGGGCATGGCGAGAACGCACGCGAGCGCGAGCAGTCCCCGCAGATGTCGTGCCGTTGCCTGCATACGGAACGATCTCCTGCGTTGTCTATGTCGTCCGGAGACGCGCCGGGCCGCGCGACGCCGTTCGCTGTGAGCGCCTGTCAGCGCAGACGCACGACTCGCCCCTCCCAATCACGGTCATCCGCGTGGACACGGTAGAAGTAGACGCCGGATCCGAGCTCGTGGCCGCGGTCGTCCCTTCCGTCCCAGAGCACGTCGACCGGACCGCCGTCGTGTTCCTGGGCCAGAGTGCGCACGCGCCTTCCCGAGAGATCGAAGACATCGACTCGCGCGACGCCCGACTTCCCACTCGGGAAGGAGAACCTCAGAGCGACCTGATCGAGGAATGGGTTGGGAAAGGTCCCCTGGAACTGAGTCGTGCTCGGGAACCCGAGTTCACCGACCCATGCATTCGTCGTCGCGACGACAGGAGTACGATCGGCATACGTCGACCTCGCCTCCAGTACCCATCGCACCGATCCGTCGGATACTTCCGACGGCCCGAGTTCGCTCTCCGCGAACGTGACCTCCCGCGACCCGGCCGCCACGAGTCCGAGGTCGCGCCGCGCCAAGGTACGACCGGCCGAATCCTCGAGACGGGCTTCCACACGTGCCGCGTCGGTGAGAAGGAACTGCGCACGAAGCGGCCGGTCTTCGGTAACGGTGAGATCTTTCAGCTCGACGCCGAGGCTCCATGCCTGCACACCCGTGCGATCGCCCCACTCCTCGACGAGGAGTCCGCGACCTTCCGCGGCGCGCATCTTGGTACCGTTGCGGTGATCCGTCGTCGTCACGAACGGAACGTGGAAGCTCCGCGGACGGGCGCTCGCGGTCTCGTCGACGGCGAGGACTTCCAGCTCCTTCGACCACTTGCTCACGCGCCCCTCGAACGGAGCGACGGCATAGATCTGCCCGAAACGATCGGATTCGAGGCCCGTCACGAGGCTGCCGTCATGATGGACTTCCCGTCCCCACGCGAGGCTCTCTCCATCGTCGACCAGTTCGACGAGACGACGGTTGTGCGCGTCCGCGACGTAGACTCGATCGGTGCTGTGGTCACCGTCGCGTCCGACCGCGACCGCCATCGGTCCGGCGAACCGACCGACACCGCTTCCGAGTCCACCGATCGCTCCGGTGCGTGCGAAGGACGCCTCTCCGGTGCGCGCGAATCGACTGACCTGGTTCCTCCCTGCCTCGGCGACGTAGACGCGATCGTCGGCGGGATCGAACGGAGTGCCGCCGTCCGAGACCGCGACGCCGTACGGCCTGCTCACGCCGGCGATCTCGCCGACAGGCGTGAGCTCCAGCTTGTCGAACTCCTGGGAAGTGCGAAGGACGAGGACGCGGTCGTTGCCGCTGTCACAGACGTACACGTTGCCCGACTCGTCGACGGCAAGACCTCGCGGGGCGGTGAGCGCGCCCCCCGGTGCATCCGTGCCGGACCAGGCCGTCACCTTTCCACTTCCGGTTGCGGTCACGACGAGCCGGTTCCACTCCGGATCCGACACGACGACGAAGTAGCGCGACTCCACGTAGGGAAAGACGTCGTAGACGTCGACGTTCCCCACCACGACGGAGGCGTAGGGCGTCCCGAAGAGTTCGCGCCCCATCTCCCTCTCTGCGACCCCCCGGTCGAACACGTGGACGCCCAGTTCCGGGGCGACGTCTTCGGACTCGAACGTCGCGCTCCATCCCATGGAGGGAATGGACGCGAGGACGAGCGCGATGAGCGAACCCGCGGCGAGAGGCATCCGACTCGGAGTGTGGCTCTGCATCGTGGTCTCCTCAGAACTCGAAGTGAAGCCCGCTCTCGAACACGTTGGCCGAGAAGTTGGCGTCGTTGAAGTAGCGTTCGTATCCGAAGCCGATCTCGAAAGCCGAGAGCCACCGGGACTCCGGCGCGAACACCCCGAGATCGAGATCGATCCGCGACCCGAAGAGATGCGAGGTCAGGTCCCGCATCCGGTAGTCCCCCGTGCGGTATCCATCGATTCCGTCCGCAGTCTCGTACTCGGCCCGGTAGAAGTCGGCCGCGGTCTGTTGGTAGTAGCGATACCGGTAGCGAACATCGACCCACTCGCCGACATGCTGGTGGAGCTTGGCGCCGAGTTCGTGCGAGTCGATCCCCCAGTCGTCGGTGTAGTAGCGATAGGCGAGCTTCACGCTCGAGCCGTTCGCGACGTACTGGTTCAGCCGCACGAAGACGTCCCGGCGGAGCCGCTCGCCGGGATGGAGCTCCGGGGCCGGCCCGCCACCCGCGTAGACGTTGCGGTACGGGTTGTGCTGGAGCCCCTCGACCTTGTTCATCTCGCCGCCGACACGGAGGAGCGTCGTCGCGGTGAGAACGCGCGTGACGACGAAGTGGCCGTGCACCGTGTTCCGATGGTCGTCCGGTGTCGCGGTGTCGGCGTCAGGATCCGGCTCGATCCGGTCCCAGCCGTAGCTCAACCCACCGGTGAGAACGAGATTCTCGCCGTCGAGGCCGAGGCTGTACTCGGCGGCAGCCTGCTGCGCGAAGTAGTCCGACTCGGTCGACACGTAGTAACCGAGATCGAGTCCGCCGTAGGCCGCGGAAGCCTGGACCTCGTTCCGGACCTTGGTGAAGTCCTGGAACGCGTCCGCGCCCCGGATCGGGCGGCTCGCCGTGGTCACCGCGTCGATCGCCTCATCGCTTCCCGGTGGCGCTTCCACCGCGGGAATCGTCACCGCCTCGTGGTTGACGTGAACCGCGAAATCGACGTCGTTCTCCAGAGTCACGTCGTAGAACGCGTAGTGCGAGACGACGTGGACACGGTCCGCGTCGGCGAAGAAGCGGAAGAGGTACTGCGCGTTCTGGTCCTCGCTCTCCATGCCGAGTAGGTCCGCCAGGGATGTGGCGGGCAAGAGAGCGAGCAGAGCGACCGCGACGACCGATGTCTTCCGCCTCAGTTGCAAGCGCAGCCTCCACCGGCTCCACCGACACCGCCGGTCGAGCCTTCGCGCGCCTCGAGCCACTTCACTTCACGTGCTTCCTCGGGAGTCTCGGCGTCCAGCGAGAGAATCCGGTCCGCCAGGTGCTCCTTCTCGTAGGCCGCGACACTCGTGCAGCCGGAAAGGAGCGTCCCGAGGATGATCACCCCCGCCACGAGCACCATTCCGATTCCGATCGCTCCACCTACCGAACGCATCTTCGACTGTCCTCTCCTCTTGAACTTCCGCCTGGCCTTCGACATCGCCTGCCGTCTCCTTCCGGAGCTCTCCCTAGCTCCACCTGGCTCCGTCCGGAGCCTCCCCCCACCATGCTTCTAGTGACTCGCCACCTCGCCCTTCGTCTGCACGAGCCCGATCAGGTGCGCGCGCAATCGCGCCAACTCCTCTTCACTCGACCCCGAGGTCGCAAAGGTGACCCGACCGCGGCGGTCGACCACGAACGTGCTCGGAATGCTCGGAAGCGCGAGCGACTCCGCGAGTCCGTCGGGCCCGTCCAGGAAGACGGGAAGATGGATCTCCTGCTGCTCTACGAAACGACGTGCCTTGGCCGGATCGCTGTCGATCGAGATCGCGGCGAACTTCACCCCTCGCGGACCGAGCTCGGCGGCGAGACCGTCGAGGAGCGGAAGCTCCTTCTTGCAGGGCGCACACCAGCTCGCCCAGAAGTGGACGACGGATGCCGGAGCCGCGGCGGGAACGAGCTTTCCCGTCCGCCCATCGAGCGTCGTCAGGTTGTGTGTCTCGAGCAGGTCGGGCAGCTGCGCGCCGGGCGTCGCCTTGGCCACGGACACCGTCGCAACCGGGAGCGCCGCCACGACGGCCACCGCCACGAACGTTCCGACCAGGGCGGCCACACGCTTCCTCGTCATCCTGTGCATTCTCATCTTCCTTGCTTTCCCCCGAATCTCTTTGACCTGAGTCCGCCTCCGACATGCCTCATCGGTACTGCCCGCCGAGAAGTACCCAGAGGTTGAACGTCTCCTTCTCGTCGTCAGTGAGTGCGAACTCCCCGTCCGGATGCGGCCCGGCCGCCGCGGCTTCGCCGAGCCCGAGGACGGAGTCGATGAGGAGCGAGCGGCGCGGGAAGGCCGGCGTCATGACGTCGGGCCGCTCCGGCTCCTCATCGGTCGGTCCCTCGACCAGATTGATGTACGCCATCGGGAAGACGCGGCCCATGTCCGTCGTGTCCGCGAGCGCGCGCAGATCGAGGAGGGCCGGCGCGGGGATCGTGTCGGTCACCGTGTACCAGACGCTGTCCGGCAGATCGGCCTCCGAGAGTTCCTCCCGATCGACGAAGATCGGCGTGTGGCAGGTGACGCACTTCGCTTCCACGATCGGCGCGATGTCGTTCTCGAAGTTGATGACGCGCGCTTCCGCGACCGGGATGTTGAGATCGAACGGCTCGACGTTCCGCGCCATCGGATTCGCGTTCGTCGGGAACGGCCCGCCGGGGACGCGATCCTCGTGACACCCGGTACAGCGGTCGAACTCCTCACCCGGCCGCACGTAGAGCCAGGTCCGCTTGACCACGAAGCCGCGGTTCTCGTCGTCCACGGTGGCGAATGAGATCGGAGTATCGGCCGGCACCTTGATCCGGAAGGAGCCGTCCGGCTCGACCGGCGCGTACCCGAGAAACGCGCGCTTCTCGAACTCGGTCAGGCTGATGTCGTTCGCCTCACCGGGCGCCGTGGGACGGGCCGCAAACACCGCGATCCGGTCGATCGGGTCGAGACCTCGCTGCGGAACCTCCTGCCCGTCGTTCGGTCCCCGATTGAAGACGTCCTGGGCCAGGAAGATCCCATAGTCCTTCGAGTAGTCGATCGTCGACTCGATCACGGGCGGCTTCTCGCGCGGAGCGATGAGCTGTGCGTCGTACTCGTTCGCGTTCGGGTCGTTGTAGAGGAAGGTGAGATCGGTCGGCGTGAATGTGGCCGGCTCATCGATCGTCCCTTCGCCTTCCTGCGCGATGGTGAAGGTGTAGAGGCCGTAGTCGACCTGCTCGTCCTCGGCGGCCGGGAGGGTGTACGACACCACGAACCGGTTTCCGCCCAGGGGGAAGGGGTACTTGAACGCTCCGTACGGCCACGGCGCCCCGGTCGTATTGACGTCCGGCGTGAGGGTGTCCCAGTGGAGATGGCCTCCGGCGAGCACCGGATCGGCCGGCCCCTGCTCCGGCTTCAGGACCGCGATCGGGCCCGCATCCTCATTGATCCGGGTCGACTCGATCGCCACGATCCGGCCGTCCGGCATCGGCTGGGCATGGAAGAAGTTCCTGCCGTGGGGACCGAAGTTGTGGAAGGTCCCCGTTCCGTCCGGGTTCGTGAAGAAGAGCGGGAACCGGTTCATCGTCCCGAAGTGCTCCCAACGCGTGTAGAGAATCTGGCCGTTGGGCAGGAGGGCCGGGTCGAAGTCGTCGGACTGGTTGTAGCTCAGCCGCTCGATGCCGTTCCCTTCGAGGTCGCATCTATATAGATGCTCTGCCGGCGAGTGGTTGTACTCGTCCATCTCCCCATCGCGGTTGCTCGTGAAGAGGATGGTGTCGTCCGGCATGTAGACGGGATCGAAGTCGTCTCCGCCGCCCGAAGTGACCTGGCGGAGATTCTCCCCGGTGACGTCGATCTCGTAGATGTTCCGGTAGCGCGAGTCCGACTTCTTCATCGAGAAGAGGATCCGCTTCCCGTCGAAGGAGACGCACGGGTCGGAAACGCTCGCACCGACGAAGTTCGTGATCGGGGAAAC
Source organism: Candidatus Eiseniibacteriota bacterium (assembly GCA_041390305.1). GTDB lineage: Bacteria > Eisenbacteria > RBG-16-71-46 > CAIMUX01 > CAIMUX01 > JACKCR01. The sequence continues at coordinate 111,418 of JAWKQE010000020.1, read as the reverse complement.
CTCACCGTCCGGCGAGATCGGGGACAACTTGTAGAGGTTGCCGGTCGCGCGCGAGCGGTTGAGGGTCTCCTCGCCCTCCGTCTTCACGAAGACGAGCGCTTCGGTGGAGTCCTCCTGCTGGATGAGGTCGTCCGGCGCGCTCTCCCTGCACCCGACGGCCCCCGAGAGAAGGCCGGCCCCGACGAGAAGGGTGGAGAAGAGATACCCACGGGCGGACGAGCGCGAAACGAAGCCGGAGCTTCGGCCCGTCCTCCGGAACTCACCCCCCCGGGTGCTCTGAACCCCTACGTGGCGCATGGAATGGCGCATGGATGACACGCTCCTTCGTCGTTCCGGCCCCGTCCCCTTCGTGGCCCGAATGAAGTCCCCTGGCAGACTGTTCTGTGTCGCGGCGCGGCCGCTTTCGTGAGTCCGTGGCCCGGACTTCCTGTCCGGAGCCTCGTTTCCTTCGCTCAGTGCATCTGGCTGCGGGTCCCGTGCGCGTGTTGCCGATCTCGGCGTGCGGCCACGTGCCCACACATGGCCCCGACCGGTCACGCCCGGTAGCTACAACTCGTCTCCGATCCTTCGGTAGAAGCTGAACCCGACGGTCAGCTCGTCGTATGCGTAGACGGCGCTCTCCTCGGTGTACCGATCCCTGGCAAACACCGAGGTCCGTCTCCATTCCCCGCGCAGCGCGACGTCGTCCCTCAGGTAGAACTCGAGTCCCACGCCACCGGCCAGCGCGTTCTCCGTGACCGGATCGGCATTGACCGACGGCCCCGGGTAGACGAGCACGACGCCGAATCCCCCCGTCAGGTACGGCTGGAGCCGGAACGGAACGGGGTAACGGATCTGCGCGTTGAGCATGTTGAAGAGGGCATGAACCGACTTGCCCTTGTTGTGCGCGACGTAGGCCTCCCAACCGAGCCATGGGTTGGGGTTGTAGGCCATGCGCAACGTGTAGAGAGGCTCGTCTCCCATCTGGCCCACGCCAGGACTGAAGGCGAGTCGGTGGAGGAACGGGCGAGGACCCGGCTCCAGCGCAAAGGTCCGTCCCGCCAGGCTCGGAACCAACGGTTCGAGCCCGGGGGACGGCGGAGCAGACGGGGTCAGAGGCGAGGCAAGTGCATCTCGGGAGAGGGACGCGCTCGTGTCGACCCTAACGGTGTCTGTCTCGGAAACCGAGAGGTCCAGGGTGGCCAGAGCACTCCGCGCGTCGGCGGTGGTGGTGCCTGTCTCGGTGCTGAGGACGACGGAGTGCTCCGGTATGCCTCCACCCTGGACGTTGCAGGCAGAGCCTGCGATCGCTGAGCAGACGATCATGAACGAGAGGACCCTCATTTGTAGGTCCCCCCATGGACCCAGTCGCGAAGCACGAGGTAACGCGGATCGTCGACGTCAGAGAACGGCTGGTATTCGTGCCGCGTCCCCCCTGCCGTTTCAGCCAGCGGCTTCTTCAGCAGCGGACTCTGGTCGAGATCGAAGGGATAGACCTGCAGCTTCGTCTCCTCGAAGTCGAGTTCCAGGTCCTTCTCTTCGATCGGCGACAGCCGATAGCTCCCGCGGATCCCGCCGCCGTGGCAGTCCCCTCCGGCGCTGCATCCCGCAGCGTCCAGCACCGGTTGGACCTCCGTGGCAAACGTCTCGAAGGAGAGCTCGTACTCAAGCCCACCCCCGGGTGGATCCGGAGCCTCGGTCGGCGAACCGCAATGGACGCCTCCCAGGACTCCGAGCATCGCGAGGGTCAGGAGCCTCGGGTCGACATGCCGCTCCATTCGGAAACGGCAACGAGTGCGGAGCAGCTCTCCCCAGATGCAGCTTGACTCTGTCGACCGTCGGCTTCTGACCATCGCATTGCCCGGGTTGTGCCCGGTCACAGCCGGGCCCGATCCTCGCCGCGTACGTTCGCGGACTCATTCGTCCGATACGCAAGGAACGGTCCAACCCGTGGGCGATCGTTCCCAGCATTCGCCTAGTCGACGGAACGCGCGTGAGAGCCTTGATTTCGGGGGGAAAGGGCGGGGGACACGCAGCTCGGGGTTGGGTCAATCCGCGTGGTGAGTCCCCCGCAAGGTGTTACGAAACTACCTGCCGGATCGGTTCTCCACACGGGCAGGACTTGCCGGGGGACCGGCAGTCCGCACGACCGATCCGCGTCACTCAGGGCGCGGGCCGGAGTGAAGGCAGGGCAATGTCGAGATTCAGCAAAGCCGCACAAAACCGAGGGCCGATTCACGCGTCGTCAGCACCCCGCGAGTACCAAACGATCATTCGCATCCGCTCCCGGAGGATCCGACGGCGCCGAAACAGGCGGAACCAGATCCTTTGCGGCGGGGTGCCTCTGCCCGTGGTTCCGGCCGATGCGATTCGCGGGCCGGAATGAGGAGGGAGTTTCCCCGGTAGGCCGGCTGAGGATAGACTCCGCGATCCATAGTAGAAGCGTAAGGAGGGGCCGGTTCGAGTTCGAGCCGATCAAGGCCCACAGTCAACCAGCCGCAAGGAGCCCGATTCGATGAACCGACTCGCGATCACTCTGTTCGCATCCGCCGCCGTCTGCGCCCTCTCCTCCGCCTCGTCCGCGGGGCTGAGCGACACGGCGATCGACCTCTCGGCACAGATGACGATCGCCGCGGACGAGCACGCCGCCGCAGGCAACGCCGCCGAGATGGCCCCGCTCGTCGAGAAGGACAAGGCCGTCGACGCAATCGACGCGCAGATCAAGGGCGTCGACAAGACCGCAGACGGATGGCGCACCAAGCTCCCGATGCCGAAGGTGGTCGAGTTCGACAAGGACCACGACTACTTCGTCCGGATGGAGACGAACAAGGGCCCGGTCGTCATCAAGTTCCTCCCCGAGGTCGCGCCGATGCACGTGACGGCCTTCATGTACCTCACGAAGCTCGGCTTCTACGACGGGCTGAAGTTCCACCGCGTCATCCCCGGCTTCATGGCACAGGGTGGTGACCCTCTCGGCAACGGAATGGGTGGCCCTGGCTACGGCTTCGGCGGCGAGTTCGATTCGAAGGTGAAGCACAACCGCCCCGGCCTCCTCTCCATGGCCAACACCGGTCAGCCGAACTCCGACGGAAGCCAGTTCTTCCTCACATTCGTGCCGACTCCGTGGCTCGACGGAAAGCACACGATCTTCGGTGAAGTCGTCGAAGGCATGGACACGCTGAAGGCTCTCGAGGCCGTGGGCTCGAAGAACGGTCAGACGTCCGAACAGGTCGGCATGCAGGTCGTGAAGGTCGAGGTCCGCAAGAAGTCCTGATCCTTCACACGCACAGACTCGAACAGACGGATTCCACGACGGCCCCGTCGCCTCCTCCATGGAGGTGACGGGGTTTTCGCATCGCAGCATTCCGGAACGAGCGGACACGTGCAGTGACGCTTTTCTCGGATAGCGTCTCCCCGATCCCTACCGATCCGCCCCTCCCCACACCGACACTCCCTGTAGACGAAGCGCCGCTCTCGACGAGGAGCCAGGACTCGACACACCCCGCAAGAGGAGGAGTGCACATGCGACGCTTGCCCCGTCTCACCCGGAACCTCGGGTACGCCACCCTCGTTCTCGTCCTCCCGCTCGGATACCAGCCGACGGAAACCGATTCATCGGGCGTCTCGGTCGGGGTCTTCGGTGGAATGGGCCAGGCCGTCTCCGTCCTTCGTGACTGTAGCGGCCGGACGGTCTCCGAACAGGCCGTCCAATTCAGCGAGCAGGCGTTCTCGTTCGCGTTCTCGCAAGCGAAGTCGAGCGGTGCGGTCGCGGTGGTCGGGGTTCGCGGCGGTTACTTCACGACGGATGACGCCCACTCGGTGGACCACCCGGATCGGACGGTGCACCACGAGGACTGGTACGTGAACCCTCACGTCGCGATCGAAGGCGAGACCGTGGGCGTGGGCTTCGGGTTGATCACGCCCGCCATCAGCGAGAGCGTGAACGATCTCGGAAGGCCGGATCCGTTCGACATTTGGGAAGCGGATCGATCGAAGATCCCCGTCTCCTGTCACCTTCGGCTCGGACCCCGCGACGAGGCGTTTCTCCTCGCGAGTGTGGCCGAGAACACTCCGATCTACTCGGGCGGCGGACTCGTCAACATCGGGTTGGGGTATCGGGTCGCCGACGGCGTCCGCTTCTTCACCGGTCTCACCACCGGATTCTACGAGCAGCCCGGTGTGATCCAACAGGCCAGCTTCGACGTCCCCTCCACTCCTATCCAGCTCCAGCTCTCGGCACGGCTCGGGGAGTTCGGTGACATGCCGGAATCAGGTGGTTCGATCGGGATCGTGTACGCACCGTACGCCCGATAGCCGCTCGAAGACCGATCGGATAGACTGGGGGCACGATGCAGCCACGTGAGAAGTCCGAGAAGGTCGAAGCCGTCGCCGAGTGGACGCTTCGCATCATCGACACCCACGGACTCGACGGAGTGAGCATCGCGCGCGTCGCGCGGGCCGCGTCGGTCTCCCGTCCGTGGTTGTACAAGTACGTCGGACGCGGCAAGGAAGAGCTGATCGAAGTAGCGGTGAGACGCTTCGGCCTGCTCATCTCCGGTGTCGACCGACGCCCCCGGCTCGACTCGCGGGAGAACTGGGTCCACGACACCATGTCGAACACGCAGCAGCTCTTCCTCACCACGCGGGAACGGCCCTGGCTCCTCCGCCTCTACTATCGGTTCAAAGGAACGCACACCGTCCTCGGAGAAGTGATCGGGGATCTCGAGTCCCGCTATCTCGACGCCCACACCCGCGAGATCGCTCACGTCTGGGGAATGCCGGAGGCGGAGTCACGCATCCTCGCGGAGTCCCTCATGGCGGCGCGCCTCGGCATGGCTCATCGCTACCAGTATCGCGAGGAGGTGGAGGAAGACGACCGGGGCCGCTTCTTCGCCCTGCTCCGGCGTTGGCTGAGCGGCATCTCGCCCCGCGAGCCCTAGCCTCACCGCCCGCTCACCCGGCACGCCAGAGTCGTCTTCGCGCCCGCCTTGGCCTCCAGGCTCCCACTGAGTCCGAGGATTCGTCTGAGGAACCATCCGACGAGCCGTCCGAGGAGTCGTCTCGGGATCATCCGAGGGTCCGTCCGTGGCCGAACGAGCCCACTCCGTGTGGTACTCTCTTCCGTCGCCCCAATCGCGAGTCCAAAGACTCTGACGCTGAGCGACGACGTTCCGAACTCCACCGGCCGAGCGAGACAGCCCCGTGCGAAGAAGCACTATGCCCACAGCACTCGAGAGACAACGATCTCAGCGTCGGTCGTTGCTACTCGCCGGCGGGCTCGTCACCGTTCTCGTGATCGCCGTACTCTGGATCTCCGAGACCAGGTCAACCGTTCCCAATACCAGTGCGAGCGAACGAGCCCTCGACCAGCGCCCGTCGTCCGGAAGTGCGAACGCCACCAACTCCACTACGAACACCTCCCCAGGCCCCTCCCTCGGAGCGATCTCCGCGGTCCGCGCGCTTCTGTCGGCGCAGCAGTTCCTTCTCGACGCTCCGATCCGATACGAGCCGTTCGGCGACGACCTACGCTTCGACCGTGGCTACATCCTCGTCCTCGAAACCGACCCGCGAATCACGCTCCGGACGCCGCAGGAGCGACCGGTTCTCTACGTGGGAGCAATCCCCGCATGGGTCGTCGATGTCGCGAGTCCTTCGGGCAGAGTGATCGCAATCGCACCGGGAGACATCGATCTCGCCGAGACGCCGATCTTCTTCGGGTCCACCGTTCCGCCCGAGCGGGTCGATGGCGCCCGGGGACGGGCGGAGCGAGACGTCGCGGTTGCGCTCGGCGTATCCCCACCCCCCGGCCATGAACTCGCAGGTGCCATCGCCGCGGGGGGCGCGATTCTCCAGGCTCAGGACATGTCCGACCTGAGAAGACGGCTCGACGCCATCCGTACGGCATGGTCGAAGGTGGATGCAGGATCCGCACGCGTCGGGAGTCGGGTCCGGTAGGCTCAGGCGGACGCTTCGTCAGCCGACGTTTCGTCAGCCGACGTTTCGCTCAGGCGACGTCCCGTTCGTGCTCACGTCGACTCCACCTCGCCAACGCGGTCCAGAGCCGCTCGAAGTCGATCGGCTTCGCGAGATAGTCGTCCATGCCGGCAGCGATGCAGCGGTCGCGTTCTTCGGGGAGGGCGTTCGCGGTGAGCGCGACGATCGCCGTCCGTCCATCCGCATCGAGCTTGCCGCTTCGAATCCTACGGGCCGCCTCGTAGCCGTCCATCTCCGGCATCATGCAATCCATGAAGACGATCGAGAAGAACTCCGACGCGAGGCGGTCGAGCGCCTGCTGTCCGGAGTCGACGGTCTCGACTTCGCAGCCGAGTCTCTCGAGCAGGCGTGAAGCCACCTTCCGGTTGATCGCGTTGTCGTCGACGACGAGCACCCGGATTCCTCCGGCGTCGAGCATCCCGGTCGGGCGCGCGAGGGTCCGCCTCGACCTCTCGTCATCGGAGGACGGGCAGATCATTCCCTTTCCGGTGGAGACACGAAGGGCACTGGCCAATCGACAGAGTTGGATCGGGCAGGGAATCGCCACTTCGCTTGCGTCGCTCCTGGCCGTGCCGGCCACGTTGTTCCGTCGGATCACGATCGACTTGGACGCATCTCCCAAATGGAGGATCGAGACCTCCGCTTGGTCGGGATCCCGCGTCACGTCCCATCCGATCCGTTCGAGCTGTGCCCCCAGGATCGAGTCGAGCAGTTCCGAACCCGGCGTCACCCACGCGAACCCGACCTTCTCCACGACCTCGGGAGTCTCGAGGACGCGCAACGGAAGCTGCAGCTCGAAGACCGTACCCTCGCCTTCCTTACTCCGGACGGAGACGGATCCACCCATCATCATCGCGAGGCGGCGTGTGATGGCGAGTCCGAGACCGGTGCCACCGAACCGGCGTGTCGTCGAGGCCTCGGCCTGGGAGAACGGATCGAAGATGCGGCGAAGCTGCTCCTCGTTCATGCCGATTCCGGTGTCGACGACCGAGATCCGGTAGATCCAGACGACTGGGTCGTCCTCGGTCCCGGCCCTGGGTGCGGAGTCGGAGTTCCGGTGTGACCCTTGGCGGCCCGTCTCGTTCGCGGTGTCGTTCGCCGTCTCGTTCACCGTCTCGTTCCCAGCTTCGCTCGGGCGAGGAAACGCGGGCCCGAGACCGATCCGAACGAGCACATGACCGGACTCGGTGAACTTCACCGCGTTCGAGATGAGGTTCTGCACGACCTGGCGAATGCGGCCTGGATCCCCGCCGACCTTCGTGGGCACACCCGGCTCGACGAGATAGTGGAGAGTCACCGGCTTCTCACCGATGGAGGCGGCCGTGGGAATCAGGATCTGCTCGACCATCGTCGCGAGATCGAACGAAGTGAGTTCGATCTCGACCTTCTCCGCCTCGAGCTTGGAGAAGTCCAGAATCTCGTTGAGGACGTCGAGAAGGGCCCGCCCCGACTCGAGGGCGGTCGTGACGGCGTCGCGTTGACCAGGATCGAGGTGGGACTGTTCGAGCAGCTGCAGCATTCCGAGCAGCCCATTGAGCGGAGTCCGGATCTCGTGACTCATGCGCGCGAGGAAGAGGCTCTTTGCGTGATTGGCGGACTCCGCGCGGGCCGCCGCTTCACGCGACGAAGCCGAACCGGACTCGGCCTCGGCCAACCTCTGCCGCAGGCCGAGGACGACCCGCTCCAGTTCGAAGACCCGGCCACTCTGGTTGGCTCGGTCTCCGCTCGATTCGGGTCGGCCTGTCATCGTTTCTCGGGATCTCCACAGTCTGTAGACATCGTCTTTCGGGTCAAGCGGCCTTGGAATCCGAAGCGCTCGTTCCCGCAATGATCCGCCTGAGTTCATGGACGTGTCGGCGCATCTCGTTCGCCTGGGCGTTCATCTCCTCCGCCGCCGACGCGGATTCCTCCGCGCCCGCCGCGTTCTGCTGGACGACGTGGTCGATCCCCGTCAGTGCGGCCGTCACCCGCTTCACTCCATGCGCCTGATCGCGAGAGGCGTCGGTGATCTGCCCGATGAGCGTCCCGACGCGCCCGGCACTCGCGCCGGCCTCTTCGAAGTCGGACCGACTCTTCTCCGCCAGGCGCACGCCCGAGCGGATCTGATTCACGGTCTCCTCGATGAGGTTCGACGTGTCCTGGGCGGCTTCCGTGGAGCGCATGGCGAGCTTTCGGACTTCGTCGGCCACGACCGCGAATCCCGCCCCCGCCTCTCCGGCCCTCGCGGCCTCGACGGCGGCATTGAGCGCCAACAGATTCGTCTGGAACGCGATGTCGTCGATCGCCTTGATGATCTTCTGGACTTCTTCGCTCGTCCTCGCCATGTGGAGCATCGACTTCTGGAGATCGAGCATCGAGCTGTTCGCCGTGCCCACGACACCCAACGTCTCCTTCATCAGTCCGTCCGCGTTCGCCGCCGAGTCCGCGTTCTGGTCGATCTGAACGGCCATCTCTTCGAGCCAGGCAGTGGTCTCCTGGATCGAAGCTGCCTGCTGGGTCGCACCTTGCGCGAGGTTGCCACTGGTCGACGAGACCTGCCCGGAGGCGCTCGTCATCTCGGTCGCGATCCTCTCGAGGTCACGGATGGTGGTGTCGATCGGATTCGCGATCGAACGCGCCATGAGGAACGAGATCGTGAAGGCCACGCCACCGATGGCGAGACACATGAGTCCGACCGCTCCGAAGATCCGGAGGAGATCTGCGTGGACGTCGTCGACGTAGATCCCCGTACCGATGACCCATCCCCACGGTTCGTACTGCTCGACGTAGGAGAGCTTCGGAACCGGGTTCGCCTTGCCCGGCTTGGCCCACATGTACTCGACAAAGCCGCCGTGTTCTTCCCGGCCGACCCGCGCGAACTCCGCGAAGATCCTCTTCCCCTTCGGATCCTCGAACGTGGAGAGGTCCTTACCGTTCAGCTCCGGCTTCACCGGATGCATCACCACCCGGGCATCGAGGTCGTTGATCCAGTAGTAGTTCCCGTCGCCGTAGCGCATGTGGCCGACCGACGCCGCCGCCAACTCCTTCGCCTCGGGTTCCGTGAGCCGTCCGGCCTTCGCCTCGTTCGCGTAGTGTTCGACGAGGCTGCGCGCGGAATCGACCAGGTCCTGGGTCTTGGACTTCTTTGCGTCCATGAACGCGGTCTCGAGCGTCGGATACATCCAGAACGCGATCGAGAACATCGTTCCGACGATCGTCATCCCGAGCAGGACGATCCGGGTGGACAGGCGAAAGCGGTTCATCACGGTTCAAGCCCTCCATGACTTGTCGGGCGCTGGCCCGCCGCACGTGAAAGGGGAAGGTCGAGCGGGGCACATCCTCACCGGATGTATCGGTGGGAGACGGCGACACCCTGACGGATTTCCCGCCCCCACCCAAGCCATTGTTGGACATGTGTTTATCGCCGCGCGAGCAGCCGGTGGGCGCGCCGATTCCGGCTCCGCTGGCGAACGGGCGACAAAGGGGGGCGCGAGACCCTCGCCCCGCTGCAAGCGCCTAGAACGGACGGACTTCCAGGAATGTCGCCGTCGGGATCAGCTCGAACCTCGAAGCGACGTCCGCCTCCACCCAGACCACGTCGCGAAGACCGTCGGAGCTACCCACACCCCCGGGCTTCCCGTCGGTCGCCCCGTCGGCTCCACCCTCGTGAGCGGCGGCGTGTCGGGCGTCCTCCACGAGCACCACCGCGAGGTCCGGATTCTGCTTGGCGACTTCGCGGGCCCGCGCCGGACCGAGCACGAAGAGTGCGGTCGCCCACGCGTCCGCCTCGGTCGCTGTCGGCGCAAGCACGGTCACGGAGAGGAGCCCTTCCGCGGGCCACCCGGTCCGTGGATCGAGAATGTGGCCGAACTCGCGGCCGTCCTGTGTCACGAACTGCTCGTACTGGCCGGACGTCGCCATGGCCGCCTCTCCCAGCCTCAGCTTCGCGAAGAACGGCAGTCGATCCCGCGGGTCGCGGATCCCGACGACCCAGGCATCCCGGCCGGGCGGCGTACCGAGGGTTCGGATGTTCCCCGAGAGGTCGGCCATCCCGGACACACCCGCCTCACGGAGCGCGCCGTAGGCGAGGTCGACGCCGTATCCTTTCGCGATGCCCCCCAGGTCCACCTTGAGCCCGGGGAGCGCGTAGGCCACGCGATGGCCGGGAGCGTCGAGCCAGACGTTCTGCCATCCGATCCCGCGGCGTGTCTTCTCGATGTCGTCCGCGGAAGGAACGTGGGGCGTACCACCGAGGAATCCCCAGAGACGAACGAGCGGCTCGACCGTGACGTCGAACGCACCACCCGACGCTTCCGCGATCTGGAGCGCGCGCCCCAGCACGAAGGAAAGCTCCCGATCCGTTTCCACCGTGTCGACGGCGGCCTCCCGATTCACCCGGGAGAGCTCACTCGTCTCCTTCCAGTTGCTGAGCAACCGGTCCACGTGGTGCCAGGTCTCGAGGGCGGTCGCCGCAACCTCGGCCGAAGCGACGGAGTCGGCCGTCACGATGGTGACAGTTCCCCAGGTCCCCATGACTTCGGTGCGGTAGTGGACACTCCGTTCATCAGGGGAATGGGCCGCGTCGACTCCGCCCGAACCCGAGTCGGCCTGGTTCGCTTCCAGGCCAACTCGATTCGCATCGGTGCTTCCGGAGTCCGCGCGGCGCTCTGCGTTCCGCCCATCCCCGCCGCAGGCGACGAGGAGCGCGGCCGCGCCACACGCGACCGCTCTCAGAGCGGCGCGCAGGCGTCCGTCAACCACTCGCGGTCTTCCTTCTCGAGGAACGGAGAGAGCGTCTTCTTCACGTGCTTGTGATAAGCGTCGACCCATTTCCTCTCCGACGGGCTCAGCAGCTTGACGTCGATGAGACGCGAGTCGATCGGACACACGGTGAGATCCTCGAACCGGTAGAACATCTTCCCGCTGTCCTCGCTCACCGCATCCTCCACGACGAGGACGAGGTTCTCGATCCGGATTCCGTACTCGCCCGGCTTGTAGTAGCCAGGTTCGTTGCTCAGTACGTTCCCCGCTTCGAGCGGATAGCCTCCGTCCGGACGGATACCGATGTTGCGCGGCCCTTCGTGGACGTTGAGGAAGCAGCCGACGCCGTGGCCGGTGCCGTGGTTGTAGTCGAGCCCGACGTCCCAGAGGGCCTTCCGGGCAAGGATGTCGAGTGACGGCGCGAGGGTGCCCTTCGGGAATCGGGCCATCGAGATCGCGATGTGACCCTTCAGCACGCGCGTGAACCGCTCCTTCTGCTCCTTCGTCGCGCGCCTGCCGAGGAGCACGGTCCGCGTGATGTCGGTCGTCCCGTCGAGGTACTGACCGCCCGAGTCGAGGAGGTAGATGCCGTCCGCTTCGATGTCGACGTCCGTGCGCGGAGTGACGGTGTAGTGGATGATCGCGCCGTGCCCCTTGTAGCCGGAGATGGTGCGGAAGGAGAGACCCTGGAAGAGATCGCCCTCGGCGCGGAACGCCTCGAGCCGATCCGCGGCCGAGATCTCCGTGAGTCCACCGTCGGGCGCCGCCTCCTCGAGCCAACGGAGGAAACGGACCACGGCCACGCCATCCCGAACGTGCGCGCGCCTCATCCCTTCGATCTCGACACCATTCTTGGCGGCCTTCATGAGCACGACCGGTGAGATCTTCTCGATCAGCCTCGCTCCACCCGCCAGGTCCGCCATCCAACGAGACGCACTCTTCCGGTCCATCCAGACCGTGGAACCCGCGGCGCCGAGTTCTCTGAGTGCGGATGCGAACTCTCCGTACGGGCGGATCGTGATCGCCGTCCCGAGCGCCTTCCGCAACGACGGGGTCAGCTTCGCGTCGTCGATGTAGAGGGTCGCGGTCTTCTCCGTCACGATCGCGTACGCGATGACGACGGGATTGAACTGGACGTCACGTCCACGGATGTTGAAGAGCCAGGCCACGGAATCGAGCGCGGAGAGAACGTGCGCGTCTGCCCGCTGCTCCTTCATCTCCTTACGCAGGCGACGGAGTTTGGATGCCGTGCTCTCGCCGCTGTACTTCGTCGCGAGTGCGAACGCCTCGCCCAGCGGCAGCTGGATGTCTTCACCCCGCGCCGCATCGACCAGGTTCTCGTCGATGAAGACGAGGCTGAGGCCGTAGTCGCGCAAGGCGCTCTCGAGCGCCGCCGCACGGTCGACGGAGAGGGTCCGCGGATCCGCGCCGACCTTCGCGCCGGCCGGAAGCGTCTTCCCGAGCATCGCTTCGATCGTGGGCACGCCCGGCTGCCCCATCCGGTGCAGCTGCATGCCGGAGCCCTTGAGCTCGTCCTCGGCCTGGAGGAAGTAGCGTCCGTCGGTCCAGAGGCCGGCATGCTTCTTCGTGACGACCGCTTCGCCGGCCGATCCCGTGAATCCGCTGATCCACGTCCGGCGCTGCCAGCACTCCGGAACGTATTCACTCTGATGAGGGTCCGTGCTCGGGACGAGGTAAGCGTCCAGTCCGTGGCGATCCATCTGCTCACGGAGGGCGGCGATCCGCTGCTTCGGCTTCATGGAAGCTCCTTTCTTTCCGCGATCGGGAGCGGCGAGTGTAGCAGGTCGGCTCGTCTCCAGGGATGGTCTCCATCGATCCTCGGAAACCGGGACGATCCGCCCCTCCCGCGCGAGTTTGTCCGCGACGGACGCCACGCTCTCCGCGGCGTAGGGCAGAGCCTCGGACGGGACGTCACGGTAGACGAGCCGGACGATCTCCTCGGCCCCGCACCCGCCCCCTGCCTGCTCCGGAGAAAGGTCGCGTGAAGCACTCTCCAGGGTGGCCATCGCCCGTAGGATCTCGCCTTCTCGCTCCGCCCGATGACGCAGCTGCTTCTCCAGGATCTCGGCCCCCCCGGCGACCGCGGGGCCATGAGCCGGGTAGACGATCTCGCTCGGCAGCGCGGCCAGCCGCCGGAGGGACGCCAGGTAGTCTTCCATCGTCCCGTCCTTCCTCCGGATGAGGACACTGGACTGCGCAGAGACCATGTCTCCGACGAAGAGACTCCCGTACCGGCGCTCGAAGAAGCAGAGGTGGCCGGGAGCGTGCCCCGGCGTGTGGACCGTCTCGAGTTCCCAGCCGGCCTTGCCGTCCGGAGAGGAACCGATCGGCAACCGCACTCCGTCACCGACCGTACGATCGATCCCGATCCTCCCAGCCAGGCGTTCCGCCGTCGCTTCGTGCGCCAACACCGGCACCCCGAACCGCTCTCGGATCAGGTCCACTGCGCCAACGTGGTCGCCGTGGTGATGGGTGAGCAGAACGCCGCCGAGCCTCCTCTCGGGAACCGGCCCCGCCCGGAGCGCGTGCGCCAGCGCCTCGACGAGACGCTCCTGCTCGTCCGGATCCGCACATCCCGGATCGACGAGGTACGCAGGATCGTTCCCGACCAGGTACGCGTTCGTATGCGTGGCGGGCGGAAGCGTGTCCGTCCGCAGGGGGAGAAGCTGCGCCGCCGGGTTGTAGAAGATCGTGTGGATCCGCCCCTCACCGAGCGTGGTCGTGAGGGACCCGAGCGCCTCCCAGCCGAATTCGCCATCGACTTCGTTCGACGCGAGCGTGTGCAAGATGAGAACGACCGGCGGAGCGATCCTTAGATCACCCCGTTTCCATCGATCGAGCCAAGCGGCGGGCTCGTCCCAGCGCCCCTCCTCGAGCTCTCCCGGCACGACGGTCGGTTCGCCGTCGGAATCCTCCAGATCGAGTCGAAAGAACTGCGTGTCATACCGCACCGGGTGATAGGACGGTGTGAGCAGCCGGGCGACGGGCGCCATCCGCTCTCCCGAGAACGCGACCCGCGTCTCGAGCTCCGCCCACACCGCGTGGGCGCGCTTCCGGACCTCGCGATCGGGGCTCGACTCGAGGTCCAGGAGCGTGTGCCGCACTCCCTCGCTTTCCGCCGCGAGAGACGGGGACCAGATCTCGAGCCCGAGTTCCTCGAACAGCTCGCGGATTGCAGTCCGTACAAACCGGTCCGGTTCCACCGACTCTGCCCCGTTCGTGGGATGGTGTGACTCGGTCGAGCGGGTCGAACCAGTCGGATTCGTCGGACTCGTCGGATCCGTCGAACTCCCCGGCGGCACCGTCCCTCCGGGGAACGCCCAGAAACCGCCGAAGAACCGGAGGCGCGCGGTTCGCTGCACCAGAAACACGGAGCGACCGCGCCGAACGATGATGCTGCTGGCTTCTCGAATCGTCATCTCACCTCGAATCCGTGATATCCTCCAGCCGTCGATGCGGCCACAGAGTACTCGGGTAGACAATGCAGACCAAGCTCCTCGCATCCCCATCCTCCCCTCGCCGACCCGGCTCGTTCCCCCACATCGGGCAGCCAAACCTTCGCAGACGGGCCAACGGGATCTCGCCACTCGTGGCGGCGATCGCATTGACCATCTCCGCTCTTGGATGTGACGAGGACTCGACCCGCCCGGTGTTCCAGGACGTGGGATACATCGCGGGCCAGGTGATTTGGGACGACGAGGACCCGCCTCCGACCGTGGTGATCGAACGTCGGGGCGAGTTCTCGTACCGGATGGAGATCGACCTCGACGAAAACGGCCGTTTCTCTACACCACTGTCCGACGGGACCTACTTCGTCGGGCTGTCCCCGGTCGGAGGCAGCTCCGTCGAAGGCTGGCTCACACGCGATGGATTCACATCGCGCTATGACTCCGTGCCATCGAGGATCCCGGTCATCCGGGGGACCACGACCGACGTCACCGGAACCCTGGGGCGGCTCTCCCTCGATATCGACACCCAGATCGATGTCGACGGCACCTGGCGCCTGGACGTGGACCCGTTGGTCACTCAGTTCGGTTTGGGGAGCCGTTTCATCCGGATGCCGACCGATCGTGGAATGCTCACGCTCGACGTTCTTCGGCTGGCACTCGGCCCCTACCGGGTGAGCGTCCGTACTCCGTTCGACGAGGGCTTCGAACTCGAGCCGATCAGGAACGGCGAGACCGGCACCGTGCAGGCGGAACTCCACCCCACCGACCCCTACACCATCGTGCTGCCCACGCCGACTCTGGTGAGCATCCGGACCTCGGAGATCGTTGGCGCCCCCCTCTCCGCGTTCTCGAGCCTGTTGGTGGCCGCCGATCCCCTTCTGGGAGATGACGCGACCACGACACTGGCCATCGACGACGACCGATCATTTGCATGGGGACAGATCTACTTGTACAACCGGGTTCCCTTCCGCATCCGCTACTACTACTCCTACACCTACGACGCATGGGTCGGGTCACTCGACGAAGCGGGCGCCACGTTGTTCGAGGCCAACCCCGGGGGCGAAGTCGAAGCCACGATCGAGGTGGGACTGGTCCGTCTCGATTTCCTCGGAGTTGGCGGATCGAGGCATCTACGGGAATCCGAGGACTAGACGAGCTATGTCGTCTCGACGCCGCTCGTCGAACTTCGAGCCGGTTACCGGAAACGCGACGACCGCGATCGCCCTTCCACCGGGACCTACGAGTGGGTTCCATCGCCCGTACAACGATCAAGCGGCATCTGCTACTGAACATCGCGGTTCCTCTTCAGGCCGTCGAAGGCGAAACACGACCTACGAGCTGGACCGGACGTGGGGTGACTCTCTCCGGGCGCCTCGGCGCGGACTGGAGGACAGGGGACGACATCGGAGTGAGAATCGTTCCCGACGACTTTCATTGGGCGACACCGGAGATCGGCGACGACGGTCGCACCTTTACGATCCGCCATCTCCCCAAGGCAATCTCGTCCTTGCGCACAGGCGGCAGGGGGACTGGTTCTATTACCCGGAGTCACGAGTGAAACAGGAGCGCAACTGATCACGGTCGAAGGACCTGAGGACATCGATGGCATCGACTTCATCCGGTAGTCTCATCCGACACCTGGTCCGGTCCGTGTGCCTCGTCGCGGCGCTCGTGGCCTCCCAACCCGGGTGCAAATCGGACGTGGTCGAGTACGCAGCCTACGACCAGCGGATCCGCGGAATGATCACGGTACCGGGAGCGAGCCGCTTCTGGTCACCGTCTGGGCCGAAACGTTCGACTCGGAGGCTCGGTACGTTCGGTGAGCAGCCTCCGATCGGAGGGACCTTCGAGATCTTCGTCCCACCCGGTGAGTATAGGGTCGGGATCCAGGCGGGAATCATGAACCTACTACGGGGACGGCTCTGCCGAGCACTCGTCGGTGAAGCCACTCCGGTCGTCGTCGGCCCGGAAGTCGAGGCCGCCGAACTCGCGTTCCACCTCGGCAGCGCATCGGTCGAGCTCGCGATCTTCCTCGCCCCGTGTCCGACTACAACATCGATGGCTACCTCGTACATCCTCTCCTGCGCCGGGACGTTGCATCCTCCGATCTCAGTACGCTCGGATCGGACGATCACGCCCTGGTCCGCTTCCCCCATGTCGTCCCAGGTGACTATCTGCTTCGGATCTCGATTCGGGAGCGCAACAACGTCACGCGAGACGTGGGAATCGTCCCCGTCCTCATCGACGGCGCAGAGTCTGCAACACTACATGTCCCGACCGGCGGCACGAGCACGGCGACGATCGAGATCAACACCGAGTCTTCGATCAAGGGAAGGTACGAGGGCCCAATCCTCCCCGATGTAGACCAGACTCTGGCCGTCTACCTATGGGAGGCCGACACGTACCTCGACACGGGTGGCGACCAAGGCTCCATCCGCAGCGCGACGGTGAACCTGGGGGAAGGGCGGGACTTCGACATTCCTCTCTTCCTCGACCGGGACCTGATCGTGTCGTGGGCGTTGTTGAGTCAATCCCGAACGGCCACGCCTCCCCTTTGGTACGGAGGTGAGGTGGCCATGAACGCCACTCGAGTCCGTCCGACGGACCAGAGTGAGGAGATCGTTCTCCAGGGATCGCTCATCGCCTTCGACCTGACCGTCCCCGATGCACCGGGCAAGCACGATGGCTACTTCGAGCTCCACGACGAATCCGGCGCCCTGGCGTCGTCATGGCGCTCGCAGGAAGGCGACGGCCGCACCACGATCGTCTTCGGGAACCTCCAGCCGAAGACGTACTTCCTCCACTACCGCAAGCAGCCCAGCTCGAACCTCCACGAGCAGTGGTACGGCACGGGAAGAACCCTCGACATGTCGGAGGCGACTCCGATCGATGTCACGTCACCTGGTTCCTTCGAGAGATTCCCGTGGACGCCTTACGTAGGTGGAAGCATCTCAGGAACCGTGACGCTCGAGACGGGAGAGATCGCGGGCGACTACTGGGTCGTCTACCTGATCGGCGACTCGGACGCTCTCGAGAACGGCACGCGGACGAATCTGGACGGCGAGTTCACACTCGTGGGGTTCGAGGCCGGATCCTACCGAGTGGGCGTCGCCCGCCGTGGCACGTCCCAGATCACCTGGTACCCGGGAACGACCGACTCCGACGAAGCGGAGTTCATCCAACTCGATGACTACCGCCAGATCGAAGGACTCCACATCCAACTCGTCCCGCTCGGCGCCCGGCAAGGCCAGGCTCCTTGATACGGCCCCGAGAGAAGCGGGGGACTCGACGTCCGCGCCTGCACTCGACCCGCACCTTCCTCCTCGCAACGATCGCGATCGCTCTTTCGCCACTCTCGTGTGGAAAGGACGCAAGCGAGCCCGACTTGGCCCCAACGACCTGGATCGTCGGTCACATCCATTCGCCGGAAGCCGAGTTCCGCGGCTCCCTCGAGATGAGGAAGGTCGACGATCCTCCGTACAGAGTCTCATCGACGATCGACGCAAGTGGGGAGTTCGCCATTCCTGTACCAGCGGGGACGTACCAGATCGAAGTATCGATGTCCGACAACTACGCCCGCTACTCGGTACTCAGCGACGGAAGTCTGGCGGCCTACACCCAGCCGGATCCGATCGTGCTCGAGAAAGGTGACGAGTTCCACATCGAGGATGGCCTGGGCTCGTTCCTCATCCGCGCGCACTTCCCCGACGGGTTTCGTGGCGCCCATGTCGTGCTCCGGCTCGACCGGATCGTCGCACCGGACTCGACCGTGCCCTTCGCCTCGATGGTCTTCGATCGCGAGGACTCGGATCACACCTACTCGGTCCCGCACCTCCTGCCCGGCTCCTACACGTATTGGATCTACCTCGGCTCGGAGTACCCGGACCTCTTCCTCGATCTCGACGGCGAGCGGCAGGAAGTGATCGAGATCGAGGCCGAAGTGGAACTCACGCTCCGTGCCGAACTCGAGGAACCGACCTGGGTCGAGTTCCAGAATCCGGTACCGGAGCAGACCTTCTCGATCGTGCTCGAGACCTACCCAGACCCACGCGACCAGAGGTACGGCGCCCACCTGACCGGACAGTCGATCCCGATCAAGTTCTTCGCCCAGGACTTCACCGTCGCGGTACGCCTCGGAGCGACCACTCGCTACCTCACGCCCGACGGATTGTCACTGGAGCCCTATCCCTACCACGTGCTTCCCGGTTCGCGACTCCCGGTCCGCGTTCCGCTTCGACGCATCTTCGCGGATCCACCGAGCCCCGGGATCCAGCTCGATCTCGTCAGCGAAGATGGGTTCCGGTTCATCTCCGGAAGCGGCGCACAGGGAATCGTCTACTGGGAGGAAGCAGTTCGGGTTCACGTCCAGGTGCTCGACCCCGAGGAGAACGGAGCGTCCCACTGGTTGGGTGGCGCACTCAGGATGAGTGAGTCCCCCCTGATCGATCTCGCGACGACGGATCGGGTGCCATGGACTTCCATGTCAGGCGGAACCGTGTACGGCACTCTGCCCGACGAACCAGTCTCCAACTTCACCTGGTTCTCTCCTGAGAACGGACCGGACTTCCCATCCCTTCCGCCCGCTTTCGAGTCCGCGCACGTGCACATCTCCCCCGACAGCACGTCGTTCACGATCGAACATGCGCCGATCGGGGTTCGCGTACTCCGGGTCCAGGCAAGTGATCGCTGGCTCTACTACCCAGGAGTCTCCGATCCGGACTCCGCCGAGCATCTACTGATCGAGCCGGGAGCCACACTGGAAGGGCTGGAGTTCCGATGAGGGCGCGTTCCAAGTCCCTACGCGTGGCCACACTCGGCATCGCCACGCTCCTTTCGCTCGTCACATCCGGCGGCTGTGACGACACCACGGTACCCGTGCGGAACAACCTGATCGCGGGTGTCGTCATGAACGAGGACAGTCCGGTCCCGTTCGCGACCATCACCGCCGAGAGGGACGACCTCCCGGAGGACGAGTTCTTCACCGCGCGGGCCGAAGCGGACTCGGCGGGACGGTTCGAGGTCTGGACTCCCGAAGGGGACTACATCGTCGAAGTGAACGTGAATGGGCGCAAGTCGTACTGGGGCGGAGGGGGGCTCCGCCCGTTCCGAGCTCAGGCCCGCCCCGTCGAAGTCAGGGACGGCACGAACGTCTCCCTCGACTGCCGCCTCGGGGGGTTCGATCTCGATGTCTCGACCAGCCCCGAAAGGGAGGGGCGGCCGCTCCGTTGGACGCTTCGCACCGCCGTGCTTCCCCACTCGATCGGAAGTGGCAACGCAGTCGTCACGAACGGAGTCGCGCGCTGCGAAGGCCAGAGGCTCCCTCCTGGCGAGTTCGTCCTCGAGCTCCGTGACCCGCTCAACGGCGAGTCAGCCATCATCCCCGTCGTGCAACCCGGCGGCACCAACCCCTCCACGACCGTCACCATCGACCCAGGCCGACGACACCAGTACACGTACTCGATGCCCCGACCTGCGGTCGTGCGGTTCGTGCCGGACGACGTAATGCGGGAGATCGAGCCGGGCTGGACATACTTCGAGGCCTACGATGCGAATCTGGACCGGGACGACCCTGCCTTCACGCACTGGGCCACGACCCCGCGCGTAGACGGCAGCTACGAGTTTCTCGTCAGCTTCCCCCGCGCCCTTCGCACGATCGTCCGAACCCGCCGGAGCCCGTTCAACGATGGGCTTTCCCGTTGGATCGACGGATACTCTCGGAGCACCGCGCGGATCTACCAGATCGAACCTGGAACGGAACCGACCGAGATTCCTCTCGTCAGTCGCGGTTTGGAGATCACGCTCCGCCGCCCACCGGAGATGACGCAGACCCGATTCGCCGGCAACATCTCGGTCTTCGGCGCCGACGGCTCGATCCTCTTCACCGATTACCGCTACGACTCGTCCGACGGATTGCGGCTGAGCCTGGACAACCTGGTCCCGGGCGAAGTGTTCGTGCACATCGAACCCGTCCTCTGCCGATTCCCTTCCCAGTGGTTCGTCGGAGAAGCCGCCGGCGCGGACTCGATCTCCGGCGCGACTGCGATCACGCTGTCTCACGCGGAGCCGGTCACGAGAGTCGACTGGATACCGGAGCTCGGGGCCGTCCTGTCGGGTCGCGTCTTCCACGGGGACGGCTCGCCGCTCGTCGACAAGCAGGTATACATCACGGACGCCGCCGTCTTCAGCGGCTCCTTCGACAGGCTGGAGCGTACAGACGAGAACGGCGAGTTCCGCGCGGAAGGCATCTCCCGTGGCTCGTACAAGATCTCGGTGTACGACTCCCCGAACATGCGCTTCTGGCCCGGAGTCAACGCCTGGGAAGACGCCACACCGATCGTGGTGACGGAACATCGCGAGTACGGCGGCATCGACATCCCGTTCTAGGCAACCCGATTCCCTGAGCGCGTGTGCGGATCGCCCAGTATCACGGCCGGGTCCTACACGCATCGTACGTTCGAAAAAGAGCGGAACATCGGTACCGGTTCAGCGTATTCTCCTCTGTGCGCGTAGTCTACCCAGCCACCTGGCTCCTCTCCAGGCAGCGCGCGGGGCATCGTCGTGACGACCGTCACGGCGCCAAACGCCAGGGGTGCGCATGAAAGTGTTGCTGTCGACGCTTCTCTTCGTTCCGTTCCTCGTCCCAACATCCATTGCCCGCGCCGAGGGGATCGAGTATCCACTCGCCGAGTTCCGAACGACCGATATCGTGCGGAACAGTCTCTTCGTTTCGGCCTCCGTCAACCCGACGTTCACGTCGATCTCGCGGGATGAGAGGTGGCCGGCCGGCTCGTACGAGCGGGAGTCGGACACATCCACGGGGAATCTCGGATTCCGGGTCGAGGCGTCCCGCCTCGTCGACCGCCCCACGACGATCTATCGACTCGACCTCTCCGTCTCTCACAGCCCGGACCTCCGCTCGGAGGAGCTGCGTGACATACACCGGTCGACACGGCCGGAAACGAAGCGTACATGGAGTAGGGATCGGACGACGGACGGCTACAACGGCCGGTTCGAAGCAAGCGGATCCCACCGGGACTATCTCGTGGGCCCGTGGTTCCGAGAGGTCGGCGCTTCCGCCCAGGTCTGGTGGAACTACCTGTCCTTCGAGACGACCGAGTCCTCCAGCGACTACGTTTCGGAGCAGCACTCCGGACGGGAGGTGCGGCGGCAGGACACGTCCATCGAGGTTCCGCTCCGGGTCGGAGTCGGACGGATCCAGGAAGTGAGCCATGCGCGTACCGCACTCTACATCCTCGACGGGCTCTCCGAACTCGGCTATCTCCTCCGGGTTCCCGAACCACAGGTCATCGACGATCTGGCGAATCGGCTTCGAGAGGTCGAGAACGACCGGGTGTTCGATTCGCGTGAGCATCGGATTCACGAGTACCGGGAGATCGTCTCCTTCCTGCAGAACCGCGGCTTGATCGGCGACGTGGACGTCGAGGCCTACGCTTCGATCAAGGACAACTGGCGGTACGTGATCCACGAAGCCCGAGGATCCGGTCTCGAGGCTTCCGCCGGCGCAACCTACGCGCGATTCGACCGGGAAGAACACGGAAAGCGGACCGGAGACGATGAACCGACATTTGTCGACAACGTCGACCTCTCCGGGGAGTCCCTCGCCTTCGACATCCGCGTCGTCCACCAGTCGCCACTCAGCAAGACACTTCAGCTCGACGAGCAGTTCGAGCTTCGATTCATCGACGCCGATTCCGATTCAGACGGGCTGCAATCGTTCGACTCCGACGACATGCGCTGGGGAATCGAGACAGACGGCACGACGATCGAGGCCTCAGCGGGTGTGGACGCTACGTACTACCCAACGTCTCGGGACGCCTGGAAGCTCGAACTGTCGGCATCTTACGCGGCCCACGTCACGGACGAGCGCAGGCAGAACCAGGGTGTCGAGTCCATCACGGCCAACCTCCGCCGCGACACGAACCAGCTCCTCGTCTCGACGTCCTGGAACCGCAGCCTCTCCCTCCAAACGAAGCTCGTCACCGGCTACGGCGTCATCCACGAGAGTTGGCGAGACAGAGACACCGCCAAGGACGGAGGAAGCACGAGACGCTCTCGCAACTCGCAAACCGATCACTTCATGTACTTGGCGTGCGAGTACGAGATCTTCTAGGGAGGCGATATGAACTGGACACACTCGACCCCCTCCGCATTCGTCTCTATCGTCGCAGCCTCCGTGGCGGTCCTCGGAATGACACTGTCTCCTGGGGTTTCATTCGGCTACGAGATCGACTACGACCTCTCCGACTTCCGCACCACCGACATCCATCGGAGCACGCTCGTCCTCGAGGGCGGGATCAACCCGAGCCTCTCGACTCGTTCCCGGTCTGACCTGCTCTATCAGAGTGACGAGTCCCTCCGCTCCCTCTTCGGGAGCGGCGAGATCACCTTCACACGCGACATCGATCTCGAGCGTCGTGTCGGCTTCTACAGCACGGAGTTCGCGATGGAGGGAACGACATCGTCCGAACGCACGGAGACCCTCTCCCCGGGACAGGGCCTCATTTCGGAAGGGACGTTCACCACTTCGGACGCAACGGAACGAAGAAACTCGATGGCGATCCGTGGGGCGTCTGACTTGGTCCAGAGCTACTACAGGGAGAACCGCACCTTCGTCGGCATGGGCTATGAACTCGACTATGTCTACCAGGCGTTGGACCAGGAGATCGAGCGCCGGGAGGACTCCTACCCTTCTGGTGAGATCGAAACGCGAGACTCCGATGAGCGGCGCTCCTTACACGATCTCTCGACCTCGTTCTCGGGCCACATCGGCTGGGGGCGTATCTACGACGTGTCCTACGCACGGAAGGCGATCTTCATTCTCGAGGGCCTGGGGGAAGCCGGACTCCTCCGGCGCACGATCGACCCAGCCACCGTGGAACGGCTGGGCAATCTACTCCGCGAACTCGAAAACGGCCGTATCTTCGACTTCCGGGAGAAGGCGATTCACGACCTGCGAGAAATCGTCGCCTTCCTCGAGCGGGACGGACTCCTGTCCGACCCCGGCGTCGAGGGGATCGCAATCGTCGACGACAATTGGACGTACGCCCGGGACGCCGATCGTGGAACGGGAAGTCGGATCCGTCTGGAACAGGGGTATCGGTTCGCCTACCGGGACGATTCTCTGCGGTTCGAGACCACGCTCGACGGGACGCCCGGCAACGAGGACGATCGGCGCGAGATCGACAGGCGCCACAGCCTCGCGACGGAGCTCGCGTTCGTACGACAGAGTCCGCTCAGCCAGCGCTTCCAGCTCTCCCACACGGCGGAGTTGGAACGTGAGGCCACGCTCGACCTGGACTACGTCGCGTATCGCGGCGAGGTCGGAACTACGTTCGGGTACTACCCGAACTCCAGGGACGTCGGCACCCTCCGGTTCGACGTGTCGCACCAGGATGTCGAGGACTCGCACCAGAGGGCGGTCCGCGGGAAGCTCTACTTGCGTGAAACGAACGGCAGCGTGACGGCGAGCTGGCAGCGGCTCCTGACCATGAGGACCACCGTTTCCGTCTACTACACGTATCGCCGCACGGATCAGACGACGATCGGCGTTGAGATGACGGATTCCTACACCCGCGGAGAAAACCGGGTCGGACTCAGCTTCAAGCACTACCTCCTCTGACCCTTGCCCGCCCCGCCGGGGCGATCCTCGAACCGGTTCCCTTGGGCGCCCCCGACCCGCACGTAAGCGGATCGGGGGCGTC
The DNA here is from genome assembly GCA_041390305.1 of Candidatus Eiseniibacteriota bacterium. Classification (GTDB taxonomy): domain Bacteria; phylum Eisenbacteria; class RBG-16-71-46; order CAIMUX01; family CAIMUX01; genus JACKCR01. The sequence continues at coordinate 87,513 of JAWKQE010000020.1, read as the reverse complement.
TTTCGTCCCTACCCCCGAGCGAGACGAGGGCACGGCCCTCTCCGCGAGACACTCCCGGACACCCGGCCAGCTCAAGCGTTCCGCCAAACGACACGACCCGAATGCGTTCCAAGGAGACCCGATGCCCTCGAGCCATCGCCAACCGCTGCCCTGGCGGCGCCTCGCAGCCGATCCTCGCCACTTCCAGATCGCCGTCCTCGGTGGACTCCTCGTCTACGGAATGACTGCGCTCGACTTCGGCCTGTCCTGGGAACGGATCGCGGTCACGATCGGCACCGCACTCGGAACGCAGCGGCTCGCGGAGCGCCTCCGGCCTGGCCAGTCCTCGATCGATCTGAGGAGTCCGCTCATCAGCTCCCTGTCGCTCTGTCTCATCCTGCGAACCGGATCCCTCTGGGTCGCCGCGCTCGCGTCCGTGCTCGCGATCGGGAGCAAGTACGTGATCCGGCGGCGCGGCAAGCACGTGTTCAACCCTGCGAACTTCGGCATCGCAGTGGTGACGTTGACGACCAGCCAGGCCTGGGTCTCGCCAGGACAATGGGGAAGCGTCGCGCTCCTCGGGTTTGCGCTGGCAGGCCTGGGTGGGCTGGTCGTCTATCGCGCCGCGCGGAGTGACGTGAGCTACGCGTTCCTCGGGAGCTACGCCAGCTTCCTCCTCGCGAGAGCGGCGTGGCTCGGCGATCCCTGGCAGATCCCACTGCACCAGCTCGCGAACGGCGCGCTCCTCCTCTTCGCGTTCTTCATGGTCTCGGATCCCAAGACCACGCCGAACGCCCGCACCGGACGTCTCGTCCACGGTGCTCTGATCGCAGCGGTCGCCCTGATCTTCCGGTTCCACTTCCACGAACCGGACGGGCTCCTGTGGTCGCTCCTTCTCGTGTCCCCGCTCGTCCCGGTCTGGGACGCCGTATTCGGCGGCGCACTCTATCAATGGGGAAGCCCGCGGACCGGGAACAACCGGCCGGGGGGCGGGCGGGCGGAGAGCAGGCGTGTCGCAAGTCGCCTGTCATCTGCACCTGGTCCCGCAGCTCCCCGTCCCTTCGGGCCGCTCCCCTCCGGTCTCCGTCCATCCGAGAACTCAGCCGTGAAAGGAACCGCCATGACCCGCAAGCGCCACTTCATTGCCACGACGACCCTGGGCCTCGGCTTGAGTCTGCTCGCGAACTCCGCCTCGGCCTTCTGCGGGTTCTACGTGGCCAAGGCCGACGCCCAGCTCTTCAACGATGCGTCCCAGGTCGTCCTCGTCCGGGACGACGACCGGACGGTCATCACGATGGCGAGCGACTACCAGGGCGAGCCCGAAGAGTTCGCGCTCGTCGTGCCCGTCCCCACCGTCCTCCAGGAGGGGCAGATCCACGTGACGGAGCAGTCGATCCTGGATCATCTCGACGCGTACACCTCGCCCCGGCTCGTCGAGTACTTCGACTCCGATCCGTGCATGGAGCGGAAGCGAGGCCTGCTCGGATTCGCCGACGGAGCCGGCGCGCCCGCTCCCACCGCGCAGATGGAGTTGGAGGAAGACCTCGGCGTCACCATCGAAGCGAAGTACACCGTCGGCGAGTACGACATCCTCATCCTGTCCGCGGAGGAAAGCGGAGGGCTCGAAACGTGGCTTCGTCAGAACGGCTACCGGATCCCGGACGGTGCCGGCCCCGTCCTCGGCAGCTACATCAAGCAGGGCATGAAGTTCTTCGTCGCCAAGGTGAATCTGGGCGAGAAGGATCTCCTCGGCATCCAGAACCTCAGGCCGATCCAGGTGGCGTTCGAGAGCCCCAAGTTCATGCTCCCGCTCCGGCTCGGAACGGTGAACTCCCGCGGCACGCAGGAAATGTTCGTCTACGCACTGACGCGCACGGGCCGTGTCGAGTCCGTCAACTACCGGACGGTCCGGCTCCCGAGCGACTTGGAGATCCCCGAGTACATCGAGGAGGATTTCGGCGGGTTCTACCGGGCCATGTTCGACGAGCAGTGGAACAAGGAAGGCCGGAACGTCGTCTTCCTCGAGTACGCCTGGGACATGGGCTGGTGCGACCCCTGCGCCGCCGATCCTCTCTCGAGCGCGCAGCTCCGTGAACTCGGCGCCTACTGGGTCACGGGAAACGAAAGCGACGGCGGCCGGGGTCGAGGGTTCGCTCCGCCACAAGGGCCACAGAACGTCTTCGTCACCCGACTCCACGTCCGCTACGACGGAAAGACGTTCCCGGAGGACCTCGTGTTCCGCGAAACCGGGGACCGGGGCAACTACCAGGGTCGGTACGTCCTCCGTCACCCCTTCTCCGGAAGGGCCGACTGCCCCGCCGCCCGGGAGTACTTCCGTGAGCTGAAGCACCGACAGCAACGCGAGGCGGAGACACTCGCATCCCTCACCGGATGGGAGCTCGCCGACATCCTCCGCGACATGGACCTGCCGAACTCCGATCCCGGCGACGAGGATGGGCCATGGTGGAAGACCATGTGGAGGTAGGGTTCGGGCACCGTACCGGTAGGTCCGGCCGCGGGCACCGGACCGGTAGGTCCGGCGACGGGCACCGTTGCGAGTACCACTTCGTGCACCTGGCCGGGCGGGTGATCCACGAAACGACGTCTTCGACCCAGAACGCAGAGGGTCGCGAAGAGGACGAGTTCGTTGGTCACCCCTCGGCGACGGCTCATCCCTTCGCGACCGCTCTGGATTTCGTACCAAAGGGACGCGATCCGGAGGGCACGACCGCATGACGGGCCCCTCGAGTTACGCCTCCCGCTCGTCATGCGCCGAAACGCTCCCGATCGGCTGATGGAAAAATGGAAAACTGCCGGAGCCGCTCGGAGCCGGCGCGTGACCACCGCTCCCCAAGTCTTCCTGCCGCGGAGGGTCGGCAGTCGGCGACCCGCGTTTGGGCTACGCGGAGTAGGCTTCGCCCACGATGAGGGAGACGGCGGCCGCCTCGACTTTCACGTTCACCGGCGTCCGTCCGATCCACTCACCGTCGATCTGGACCGACAGCGGAGTCTGGGTCTCGATCTCGAAGGACCGCGCCCGCCGGTGGAGGAAGCCCGAAACGTCCTTCTTCCGGTCCCCGAGGAGGAACCGCTTGAGGCTCTCGAGGACCGCGCCGGGCTCCGTGTGGTCGATGACGAAGAGATCCAGCTTTCCGTCGTGAGGTGAGACGCCCCCCGCGAGGGTCCTCCCGAGGATGTCGAATTCGCCCATGTTCGCGAGGATCGCGGACTGGCCCGGGGCGAGGATGGACTCCCCGTCCACGGTGATGTCGAGCACAGCCGATCGGTTCTCGATCAATCCTTCGATGAAAGCCCCCAGGTACGCCGCGAACCCGAACCGATCCTTGGCCTCGCGGTCCGCATTCTCGACCGTCTGCGCCGGAACTCCGATCCCGAGTCCGATGAGGAAGCATCGATCGAGATCCGGCAGGTAGCCGAGGTCGAAGGTCTTGGACTCGCCCACGAGCGCGCGCTTCACGGCCTCGCCCGGACCCGAAGGCAGGCCGAGCACCGCGGCCAGCACGTTCGCCGTACCCTGGGGAACGATGCCGAGGGGAACGCCTTTCCCACTCCGCAACATTCCCTCCGCGGCCTCGAGGACGGTTCCGTCCCCACCCACCGCAATCACTCGGGCGAATCCGTCGCCTTCCGCCGCGCCGGCCCACTCGGCACAGTCGCCCGCTCCGGTCGTCTCGCGAACCTCTCCCGACCATCCGTCCGCGCCCTCGAGCGCGGCCTCGAGAGTCTCACGGAGAGACGCGGGATCCCCCTGTCCGGCGGTCGGATTGAGGATGATGAGAGCCTTGTTGTCGTCCATGGATCGGGATTCTAGGCGATCACCTGGTCCAACGAACACGCGCAATCCACCCAAGGACTGGGAGACGCCGGTCGATACCCCCTACTATCTGGGCCATCCCACGCGCCGAACCCGCGATCCAGTTTCCGCCCCCCTGGGCGGCACGGAAACGCTCCGGCTCCCGTTGGGCGGCTGAAGCAGACGTACCCAGAAGGAGCCTCGAACGTGTGCGGTATCGTCGGAATCCTCGATCCTAGTGGACAAGCCTCGACCTTCCGTGAGCGCGCATTGGAGATGGCGCGCGCCATCCGCCACCGTGGCCCGGACTGGAGCGGCGTGTGGGCCGGAGACCATGCCGTCCTCGCCCACGAACGTCTCGCGATCGTCGGCGTGGAGAGCGGGGAACAGCCGCTCGTGAGTCCGGACGGAACGGTCCTCCTGGCGGTGAACGGAGAGATCTACAATCACCGCGAGCTGCGCGCCGCCCACGCCCCGGACGTCCCGTGCCGCACCGGCTCCGACTGCGAGGTCCTCCTCCCCCTCTACGAGCGCTTCGGGAAGGGGCTCGCCGCGCACCTCAACGGGATCTTTGCCTTCGTCCTCCACGACACGAAGACCGGCCGCTCCCTCATCGCCCGGGACCCGATCGGGGTCATCCCGCTCTACATCGGCCGGGACCGGGATGGACACCTCCACGTCGCGTCGGAAATGAAGTCCCTCATCCCTCACTGCGTCTCCATTCAGGACTTCCCGCCCGGCCACGTGCTCGAAGTCGGAGGGGAGGACGCACCCAGGGGCGAGGGCGCATCGGCTGGCCCGACGCCGGAGCGGTACTACCACCGTCCCTGGCAGGACGCAGAGTGGATCGCGGAGTCCGAGGTCACAGCCCACGACCTTCGGGACGGGCTCGAAGCAGCCGTCCGCCGTCAGCTCATGTCCGATGTCCCCCACGGCCTTCTCCTGTCCGGTGGACTCGACTCGTCCGTCGTCGCCGCCTGCGCGATGCGCCACGCGCGCGGACGGATCGAGGAGGACGAACGACGCGAAGCCTGGTGGCCACGGATCCACTCCTTCGCAATCGGACTGGAGGGATCCCCGGACCTGGCTGCGGCTCGGGTGGCGGCAGACGCTCTCGGCACCGTTCACCACGGGTTCACCTACACCATCGAGCAGGGCCTCGACGCGATCCGCGACGTCATTCGGCACCTCGAAACGTTCGACGTCACGACGATTCGCGCCGCAACTCCGATGTTCCTGATGGCGCGCCGGATCAAGGCGATGGGCGTCAAGATGGTGCTCTCCGGCGAGGGAAGTGACGAGATCTTCGGCGGCTACCTCTACTTCCACAAGGCACCCGACGAGCCTGCCTTCCACCAGGAGACCGTCCGCAAGCTCGCACAGCTCTTCCAGTTCGACTGCCTCCGGGCCAACAAGTCGATGGCCGCGTGGGGTGTCGAAGCCCGCGTTCCGTTCCTCGATCTCGAGTTCCTCGACCTCGCCATGTCGGTGGCCACGAGTGACAAGATGATCCGAAGCGGGCGGATGGAGAAGCACGTCCTCCGCGAGGGTTTCCAGGACTGGCTGCCCGGCCGGATCGTCTGGCGACAGAAGGAACAGTTCTCCGACGGCGTCGGCTACGGCTGGATCGACACGCTCCGCTCCGTCGCCGAGGACCGCGTCACGGACCAGGACCTGGCCCACGCCGCGGAGAGGTTCCCAGTGAACCCGCCATGGACGAAGGAGGGCTTCGTCTACCGCTCGATCTTCGACGAACTGTTCGACCACCCGGACGCGGCCCGATGCGTCCCGGAGGGGAAGTCGATCGCGTGCTCCTCCCCGGTCGCGCTCGAGTGGGACCGCCGGTTCAAGGAGAACGCCGACCCGTCGGGACGCGCGGTGCTGGGAGTGCACGAGGAATCCCGCGGCCGGACGGAAGACCCGGAAGGCGGCGGACCCGCGCACTGAAGCCGAGACGACGGCGGCCCCCGACCGTCCTCTCACCACGCTGACGACCCGGCGCAGAGGCGGTCGCTCGCGCCAGCGCGCGGGCGCATGCCCGAACGCGCGCGTGCCCGAACGTGTGTGCCCGAACACGTGTGCCCGAACGCGTGTGCCCGAACGCGTGTGCCCGAACGCGTGGACGGCGATGACGACACGGAGTCGTGAGCGATCGGTGAGGTGTGTCGACATACGCGGAACCCGAAGCAAGATTCCTCTCCGCCGGGAGGCATACGTCACGAACCCGTCCGGGCAGGCCGTCGAGGCCCAAAAAAACCCTATATTTCTCGACTGAAGGGCTTCCAATCGCCAAAAACCCTGCAATAATAGGCTGGATTGTTCGGAGGGGCTGCTCGCCCCTGTTTTTCCAGGATGAAACGAAACCCAAGGAGGGATCCAATGGCGAAGGCCAAGGCGAAGACCAAGACGAAGGCCAAGGCGAAGCCCAAGGCCAAGGCGGCTGCGAAGGCTGCCCCGAAGAAGCTCACCGCGGTGAAGGAGCCGATGACGAAGTCGGCCGTCCTCATGGAGATCGCGGACCACACCGGACTCAGCCGCAAGCAGGTCCAGTCGGTCTTCATGGAGCTCAGCGACGTCGTCGAGCGTCACGTGAAGAAGGGCTCCTGCGGCTCGTTCACGCTTCCTGGTCTCCTCAAGATCAAGACCGTGAAGAAGCCGGCCCGCAAGGCTCAGAAGAACGTCCCGAACCCGTTCCGTCCGGGTGAGTTCATGGACGTCGCGGCGAAGCCGGCCACCGTCAAGGTGAAGGCTCTCCCGCTGAAGAAGCTGAAGGACATGGCTCTCTAAGAGGTCTTCTGCGGAGCCATCGCCGCGAGTCTCTCTGAAGAAGCTCACCGGAGGTCGAAGCCCGGTGAGCTTCTTCTTCTGCCCTACGCCGGTCTGTGCCGACTCGGCATCGGCTCATGCCGACCTGCATCGACTCCGCCGCCGACTCTGCAACGTGGGGCACGGGGTGTCACCACCGGCCGGGCATTCGCCAGCAGAAGGTAAGTCCTGCCCTGAGCCGAATGCACGAGGCGACGTCTCACGTTACTGTGAAGGAGCGCGGGAGGGTGACATGAGTACCGTACCGATCAGATCCGACGCAGCGCACACCAACCGCCGAGCAGTAGGGCCGCCGCGGGGACCGCTGATCGCACTCCTCGCCTGGACGCTCCTCTGTCTCGCCCACGAAGACGCGTTCCCACTCCCGGAACTGTGGGATTCCCTCTGTCACTCCTGCCACGTCGACGACTCGCCAACGTGCGTCGGCTGTCACAACCACCGTGGCGAACTGTCCGCCCGGACGACACGGGCTGAGTACTGGCCTGGAGAAACCGTCGAAGTACGCATGGAGGGAGGCAGCAAGCCGGGATGGACGCGGGCCCGCCTCTACGACGAGCAAGGCAACCTCTTGAGCGAAGCGACCGGCCCGTCGAGGAGCGGTGACGACTCTCTCAGCGTCGGTGCGACCGAGAAGGTCGAGTTCCCTCTCCTTCTGCTCGGCCACGCGCCCAGTACGCCCGGGACGTACACCTGGCAGGCTTCCTACTTCGGGATCTTCCACATCCAGAACGTGACCCACGCGGAAGAGTGGGTCCCCGTGGACGTCGAGGTAGTGGAGCCCGATCTCGAAGGCGAGTACAGCTGGGGCCGCCTCAAGCGACACTACCGGTAGGACCGCCACGACCGGCACCGCCGAGACCTGACGTCCGACGTCCGCAGAGTCCACCACCCGGCTCACCTACATTTCCGAGGCAGACGACGAACGGCGACGCGGTGTTCCGCGTCGCCGTTCTCAGGTTCGGCCCAGACTCCTGTTGGCGATGTCCTCCCGGAGCGTAGGAACGGACTACCGGACCAGGATCATCTTCCTGGACTCCGCCGCTCTGCCCGCGATCTGGAGTTCATAGAAGTACGCACCGGCGGGCAGGAGTTCGCCGCGGTCATCCCGCCCGTCCCAGGCGACTTGATGCACTCCCGCGGCACCGTGTGCGCGATCGAGGGTCCGCGTGACTCGTCCCGACGAATCGTAGATCACGATCCGAGCGGCACCCGGTGCCGGAAGTTCGTAGCTGATGGTCGTCGACGGCGTGAACGGGTTGGGCTCGTTCGCGAGCAGGAGCGGCTGATTCCGTCCCGTCGCCCCGTCCACGGACGAGTTCGCGTTCGCCACGTAGTAGACGAGCTGGCCACTGAGGGCGTAGTTCGGCTCGGTGTGTCCGTTGTTGTTGTAGTTGCAGTCCGCGCAGGTCGAGCCGCTGATGCAGTTCGGATTGCAGGGGCAGCAGAAGTTCGTATAGGCCTGCACGTCGTAGTCGACCGTCGCCGTGGTTCCCGGAACGAGCGCGGAGGTGACGTCGACCGCCCACGCCGGCGCGTCCGCACCCGGGCACCACCCAGCCCGGTTGCCGGGCCAGGTGCCACCCTGCGGGCTGCACGGATTCGTCGAGCAATCGGACCGCCAGAGCGAGTGGGACCACGAGTCGCCGTTCACGAGGATCGAGTGCTGGCGGGGACAGAACTCCGCACAGTTCGCTGTATTCCCCTGCCCGTGCCCGGTCGCGAACATACGGAACGCCACCTTGTCGACACCCGCGGGAACGTCGACCGCGATCGGCGCGAGGAAGTCCTCGATCGGACGGTCCGGATCACCGTAGACCGCGTGATAGCTTGTCCACAGGTTGACGACTTCGACCGGCGAGTAGCTCGGTATGCCCTCGACGAACTCGAAGTCGAGTGTGCAGAGCCAGCCCCGATTGCCACCGATCCAACTCTCGATGTAGTTGCTGAGCGTCACTTCGCCCTGAAGGAGAGGGAGATAGTCCGTGACGTCGATCTCCCAGGTACACGTACCCGGTCGCCCCGTCCCCGTGATGTCGTATGGCGTGATGTACCGGGCGATCTCGAACGGTTCGAGGATTGGATCTCCGAACTCGTCGACTTCACCCGTGTCGTGGAGGATCCGGAGGACGCCGAGCCTGTCCCAAGGGTCACAGTCCCCGGGCGCTTCCGGGCATCCGATCGTGAAGTGGAGCGTCGCCTTGTGGTAGGGAACCGTTCCGTCGGGGAACGTGAAGGTCGCAACGTGAGGATCCGCCCAGTTGATGAAATCCTGCTGCCAGGTCTCTACCCACGTCACGTCCCCGAACTCGGCGTGAGCGGAGGATGCGCCAAGAGATCCGCACAACGCGAGGCCCAGGCAGAACGCGAGTGAGCGAACTCGCGCCCCATCCCGACGTGTCCGTGTCCGCGTCCATGTCCGCGTGCCCCTGCGCCCGTCCGCGCCCGTGAGTCGACCCATCGTCATCATGCTCGCCCCCGTTGTCTTGCGCACGCCTGTCGTCGTGCCCGCCCCCGACCTCATGCTCACGTCCGGCTTCGTGCTCGCGCTCGCGCTCTACGTCTCATTCGCAGCACCGTGTTCGCTCCTGACACCCGCGCCTTCGCTGCGACGCCAGGATCAACGCCTCGCGAACTCCGCGGCCTTTCTGGACTCCGCTTCGTTCCGGGCGAGAATCGCATGGATCTCGACGACCAACCTAGCGTCTTCCGACGTGACGAGAGTGATCTCACCGTCCGGCGTGGAGATGTGTTCCCGTTCCGCTCCCGCGCGCAGCAACGATCCGATCGCCGTGCACATCCCGCACATCTCCACGGTGTCGCCTTGCTCGGCCCGCGCCTCGGTCTCCTTCAAACCGGCGAGTGCCGCCCGGAGGGCTGAGAGATGCTTCCCGTCCGTGCGAAGGATCGAGACCATTCCGTTCGAGAGCGAGTACTCCTCCCACTCCATGGCCTCGAGAAGCCCCTCGCGCGACGCGAAGTTCCAGCAGTAGCCGCAACGCGCCACGTCCCACCAGTCAGAACGGTAGACCTCCGCGCTCACCCAAGACCCGATCGCTGCGAACAACAGGAACCAGGCGATCCCGCGTGAGAAACGCATACCTGAGCCCTCCCCCGATAGAGTCCTCTCCCAAGGACGCAGACGGCAGCTTCGTTTGGAGTGCAAAAAGGCTACCCCAGGAGGGGTGGGGTTAGGCAATGGCTAGGTTTCAGAACGGGAAGTTCGTCAAACGAGGCGGTCAGACTGGAGACGTGTCGCGGGTGGCAGGTGGCAGGTGGCAGGTGGCAGGGGCGTGTGGCAGGTGGCGTGTGGCAGGTGGCGTGTGGCAGGTGGCGTGTGGCAGGTGGACCGAACGGCTTCGCAAGCGCGGCAGCCCGGGTCGAGCGTCAGACGTCCAGCCGCTATCGGACCGCCAGCCAGAGCCCGGTCAGGATGAGAGCGACACCGCTCAACTGCGTCACGGACAGCTTCTCGCGGAACACGACCCAGCTCACGAAGAGGATGATCGCGTAGCCTCCCGAAACCATGATCGGATACGCCAGCGAGAGCCGGAAGTGCTTGAGTGCGAGCGAATACGCCACGAGGTTGAGCCCGAAGCAGACGATCCCGAGGATGAAGTACGGGTCCAGGAACTGCGCCATCCAGGCCGGCCCACCTGCCGCGGTGGCCTGAGCAACGTCGGCGGCATTCGCCGCGTCCTCCACCCGGACTCTTCGAAGCATCCCGTACTTCACGAGCAGGTTCGCGCCCGCATTGCAGAGCAGGGCCGCGAGAAGAAGCAGAACCGACCCGTACGAACTCACGAAGGATCCTCCCGGAACAGAGGCAGCTGAACGTCGTCGAGCGGCAGGGCGGACAGCACCCGCTCGATCCAACGGTCGCGCGGCGTGTCGTGAAGCTGAATGGCCGGCACCTGGAACTCCTCGGAGAGCTGCGTGATGAGCTCCTCGATCCGCTCCTGGTAGCGACGGTCCGTATCGCGGACGCCATCGAATCGCGGACCGTCGAGAATCGGCACCCAGAAGATCGCCGTGTACGACCGGATCCAACTCCGCACGAGCGCGTGGTACTCCGGCTGCCGTCCGCAACTCGCCACGAGGTACGCATAGTTGTCGAGGACGGAGCGGTCACACACGATCGCCTCGTGCTGGCTGGCCGCCTCGATCTCCATCGCCATCTGCGTGTGCAGAATCCAGGCCTGGGCCTCGAGCGACGTCTCCTTGTTGATCGGAAGCGGACAACGCCGCGCGACTTCCTTCACCACGTCGACGTGGAGATCCCGACGCTTGAGCGCCGCCGCGAGCTCGAAGCACAGCGTCGTCTTGCCGACACCATGGCTCCCGATGAAGGCGACCTTGAGGCAACCGAATGCCTGCCGGCCGAGAAGCGTCCCGGCTTCGGCATCTTCCTGGGGGGTGCGTTCGTTCGGCGTTTTGCTCGTGGGCGTGGTCATGCAGTCGCGAAAGGTATCACGCCTGAGCCCGCCGCGGGAGATCTGGGACCTGGGGCGGCCGGCTGAAACGAAGCCCCCCGATCCTCATCCCAATGGTTGTGGACTGGAAAATGGTACGGGCTGACGCAAGTAGTTGCGTGGCAACCTGCTCCGACTCGAATCGGATCGCCACGCCTCTGAACTTGTAACTAATTACGCTTCAGCCACTTGCATCGATGGGATCGTACTTCGTACCATTTTCCGATCCACAACCCGATCGATCCTGGGACTTCTGCATCGGAGTACTCCTATGACACGCATCAGGTACGGCAACCAGATCTGGGAGATACACGACGAGGAGTGGCCCAGGTGGGTACGGCTCGGGTGGGTGAGGCCAGATGCCATGGTCCTGTCCGAGAGGTGGACGAAAGGAGTGTGGCGACAGGCCGACACCCTCGAGGTCTTCCATCTCTACCGCCCCTCCGCACGTGACGAAGCGCCGCCACCGCCACCGGAGCCGGGAGTCCGTCGCCACGGACCGTACGGGATCTTCCGAGGACCCGGACCATCCATTACCGAATGGCTCATCCTCGCGAACACGCTCGTCGCGGTGATCCTCTACCTCGTGTGGGGAGCGTCGTACTCGGAGCACCTCTGGGACTACTCCGCAGGCCTCAAGGAGACGCTCGGCAAGGGCGGGGCTTGGGTCCTCCTGATCCCGCTCTTCCTCCACGCGAACTTCGGCCATCTCACCGGCAACATGCTGACTTTCGTGTTCGCCGGTGCCGTGATCGAGGAGTACTGGGGGAGGGTCAGGATGCTCGGGATCTACCTCGGATCCGGGCTTACGGGCGCGCTTCTATCCCTCGCCCGAGAGAAGGACGTCCTGTCGGTCGGTGCGTCGGGAGCGATCCTCGGCATGTATGGCGCCGGGCTCGTCTTCCTGCTCCGGGAACGGAACCACTTCAACGCGAGTCAGCGATACCGACTGAAGCGGGTGCAGATCCCCTTCTTCCTGCTGCTGGTCGTACCCGCCATTCTCTATGCAGATTTCTTCGCGCACCTCGGCGGCTTCCTGGGCGGCATTCTGCTGGGTGCGGTGATTCCGCCGCTTCGGGATCGACTCCCGCGGAGACGGGAAGTGTCCGACCAGGTGGAACCGTCGATCGGTGTTCCCGTGGGCGGCCCGATACCGGTCCCGGTAGGGGGCGCGACCCTGATCCCGGTCGGCGGTCCGACCCGGTTCAGTAGTCCGGTTCCGGCCGGCGGCCCGACTTCGGTCGGTGGCCCGACTCAGATCCCGGTCGAGGGACGGACTCAGCCCCCGGTCGGTCCAACTCCGCAGCTACGGGTGGTTCCCGGACTTCAGGAACCCGGCCTTGATCTGCCCCCAACTCCGATAGGGCGAGACGTTGCAGGTCCCGTACTCGAAGGCCCCGATGAGGGCTCCGCAGGGGGACCCCGCGTGTAGCGCGGGCGAACCCGGCGACACGGAGAAATCCCCACCCGAGAAGGGTGCTTCCGAGCAGGAGATCGGCTCGCAGAAGAGCGGATCCGACGTCACCGACTGATTCCAGATGACCGTGTTCGGATTCGTCTCGACGACGCCGTCGGGGTCGACGAGCGAGCACTCGAGCGTGAGGCTGCCCGCGCCGTTGTCCGTCCAGATCTGATCCCCGGACTCGGTCGCGCAGTTGCCCCAGACGAGCGTGCGCTCGTACGTGCCGACGGTGAACGCATAGAGAGCGATGCCACCGCCATACTCGGCGCGATTACCTGCGATCGTGCAGCCCACCATGATCACGGTCGCATGGTTCGCTACGCCGCCGCCGAGCGGTGCGAAGTTCCCGATGAAGCTGCAGTTCTCGACCTCCGCGGTCGACCCGGTCTCGATGCTGATGCCGCCGCCCTGGATCCCGGCGCTGCAGTCCTCGATCGATATCTCGCTGATCTTGGGAGACGCGGCGGCCTCGACCGAGGCGCCCCCTCCGGTGTATTCGCTGTGGCAGCGGCGTATCACTAGCTTTCGGATCGTGGGCGCTCCGAAGTTGACCTTGAATCCGGCGCCGGAGAGGTCGTGCCGCGTGTCTCGCACCCGGCTCTGGGCACCGGTCCCGCCGAAGAGCGGCTCCGTCGGACGATCCTCCTGAGTGGACATCCAACCGTTCTCGATCGTGAACCCTTCGAGCACCGTCGCCGGGGTCTCGTCACCGTTGAAGAGAAAGCCACGGCCCGGATTCTGCCCTGTTCCCTCTACATCGAGGATCGTCATCTCGGCGCCGGCCTCGGACGTGACCACGAGGTCCCAGCCGGGAAAGACGATGCTCCGATTGCCGGCACCTCGATACGTACCCGGAGCCACCAGGACCGTGTCCCCCGGCTGGGATGCGTCGAGTCCCGCCTGGATCGTGGCATGGTCGGTTGGAACCCGCAGGGTCGCGGCCTCTGCGTCCGTCGTGCGAAGCACCAGGAGGACGGCGACGGCGAGGAGGCAAGTGGCGGTCAGACCGCGGCCAAAGGCCCTGCCGGCGCTCGGGATCGATCGAGAGGGCACGGGCACCAAGTGCATCTGGTAGTGATCTCCTCGCGATTCGCCGTTCCTGCTCACCAGGTCGAAGCAGCCTTCGTGCGGTTCCGCACGGCGTTCGACGCGGTAGTACTCGGCCCTCGTCCTTGGTACCCGACCTCGCGAATCGGGGCCGTCGGGCACCACGGTACCACAGCTCGGATCGACCCGCCGGAGGCAAGCGGGACGTGCCGGGTCGATTCGCGGAGCGGCGCACGTCATACGCGGAGGTCATACATGGAGGCCTCGTCTCCTTGACCCGCGGGACCGTGGCTACGTACGCTTTGGGGACATGAATCCCAAGCATCTCCATCCCTCGATCCGCACGCTCGGGCGGAACCGCCTCCTGGGCCGGGCCGACACCGATCGCAGCACGCCGTCCGGCACGCCCCAGGTTCTCCTCGGCTTACCCGCCTTCCTCGGGGCGGCACTCCTGGTGCTCCTCCTGCCGGGATGCGGCGACTCGACCAAGTCGGACCCGCCGGAGCCGGACCCGTATGTCGTGGTGGTGCCGGAGGGCTTCCCGCCGCTTCGGGTCCCACCGGACAAGCCGCTCACCGTCCAGGGGGTCGCGCTCGGCCGGAAGCTGTTCTACGACCCGATCCTCTCGCGTGACCGCACGCAGGCCTGTGGATCCTGCCATGCGCCCGAGTTCGCATTCACCGATCACGGCAACGTCTTCAGCGAAGGGATCCACGGCGAGGTCGGAACCCGGAACACGCCTTCCCTCGTCAACGCGGGGTGGCTCCGCACGCCGTTCTGGGACGGCCGGACGACGTCGCTCGAGGATCAGGCCCGCCACCCCGTGCCGAATCCGATCGAAATGGATCTGACATGGGAAGAGGCGGTCCCCCGCCTACAGGAACACTCCGAGTACCCGGCGCTGTTCGAGGCTGCGTTCGGATCCAGGGAGATCACGGAAGACCGCGTGGTCGAGGCGATCGCGCAGTTCGAGCGAACGCTCGTGAGCGGGAACTCGAAGTACGATCGCCGCCAGCGGGGTGAGGTGGAGTTCACCGATTCGGAAGAGCGCGGCTTCGAGCTCTTCTTCGCCGAGACAGGAGACTGCTTCCACTGTCACGGCAACGTGCTCTTCACCACGGACGACTTCCGGGACATCGGGCTCGAGCTCGATCCCGCCGTGGCCGACTCCGGACGCGCGCGCGTGACCGGTCTGGCCGAGGACATCGGGAAGTTCCACGTCCCGACGCTTCGCAACATCGAGTACACCGCGCCCTACATGCACGACGGACGGTACGCGACCCTCGAAGAGGTGGTTCGGCACTACGAAGAGCACGTGCAGCGCTCGCCGAACCTCGACGTCCTGATCCAGGCTCGTCTCGACCGGATCGATCGGGGCCAGCGACTCCTGAATCAGGACATCCAGGACATCATCGCGTTCCTGAAGACGCTCTCGGATCCCGACTTCCTGACGAACCCGGACTACGCCGACCCGAACCGCTGACGGACACGAGCCGCGACCGCATCAAAGACCAGCACGCCGCCGGGAACACTGCGGAGCCGCAAACGCCCAGTCGCGACCGGCGCGAATCCGCGGCGAGCATGCGCTGCTTAGTTCCCTTCGAACACGTCGGCGAGGGAGTCCATCCAGGCGGGACCGATCTCGAGGCGGTGGGCCGTGCGGGCCGCATCGGCGAGGCACTGCCCGCGAAGCTGGCCACGGTTCCCCCAGATCGCGACCGAATAGGCGAACCGTCCGGAATCGGGGTGCTCGGCCAGGACGCCACACACCCACGTCTTCCATTCCTCGAGCGTCCCGGCTGCTTTGGCGTACTCGAAGGTGGCCTTGAGTCCCTGCGCGACGGAAGACGCGTCCGGCAGCTCCTCGACGAACTGACGCCAGAGCTCCTGCGAACGGTCCGTCTCTCTCGTGAAGTAGTCGTGGTACTTCGCGACCGCCAGGAACGCCTTCTCGGCGTACTTGTGCTCGTTCTCCGGATCGAGCTCGAGAACGCGGACCAGCATCCGTTCGGCGTCCGCGGTTCGGGCCCGGTTCGCATACGTCTCGAGAAGGCGGTATGCGGTCGGAAGGTCGTCGGGTGATGCGGAGAAGGACGCCTCCAATTCAGGCAGAGGATCCATCTGGTCGAAGAGACTGGACGCCTCGGCGACGAAACGGGACGCGTTGTAGTAGCCGGACACCCGGTCGATCTCCGTACCATCCGGGTCGATCAAGATGATGGCTGGGAGGCCGAGGATCGGATAGCGCTGCCGAAAGAGGCTCTCCTTCGGGTCGTCGGAGCGGATCTGGATCGGGATGGTCCCATCCGTGAGACGTGCCGCGTCTTCGGTCGGCCAGAACTCCTCTTCCATCGTCCCGCACTGACCGCAGTGCTCCGCCCACACATCGACGAAGACGGGGAGACCCGTCGTCTTCGACTCCGCCATCGCCTCTTCGAACGTGAGGTCACGCCATGTGACGCCTTCCGCACGTGTGGCGGACGGCGAGAAGGCGAGGAGCGCTACGAGGGAAAGAAGGGACCATGCCGAATCCCGAAGTCCACTCACGAAGAGGCCGGCTCGTCTGCCACCCAACCGGATCACTTCCGTTCCACCAGAGCGACCTTGGCGCGGACCTTCTCCTCGCCCCGCACCACGACCACTTCGACCTCGTCACCGGGCTGGTGGCTCTTGAGGATGCCGGAGAAGTCACCGAGATTGTCCACCTCGACACCGTCCATCTCGACGAGGACGTCGCCCTTGAGAAGCCCGGCCTTCTCGGCAGGGCTACCGGGAACGACGCCGGAGAGCAGCACGCCGCCGGACTCACGCGCAAAGTCCGGGATCGTACCGAGACTGACGCGACGTGGTGCACTGCCCGGTGCGGGCGCAGCGGCCGCGATCTTGTCGGCGCCTGGGGGGACGAAAGTGAGGCGCGTCTCCGAATCGGCGAGGTAGCCCGCGAGCTCGGCCGCGAACTGACCGACTTCGGCGAGTTCGGAAACGGTCACCTTGTCCGCAGTGTCGGTCGCGTGGTGATAGTCGAGGTTGGGGCCGGTCGTGAAGTGGACGACGGGAACGCCGGCCTCGAAGAACGGAACCTGGTCCGATGCAAACGGACCCTTGTCCGGCAGGCCGAGTTCGAACTCGTAGCCGAGGTTGATCCCGCGAACGGCGTCGGCCATCTCGAGCGCGCTGCCGACACCGAGCGCGAGGAGGCCGCGCTCCTGCATCCGCCCCACGGTGTCGAGGTTGATCATGGCCTGGATGTTCTGGACGGGACGGGCAGGGTGCGCAACGTAGTACCGCGACCCGGCGAGACCACACTCTTCCCCATCGAAGACCACGAAGATGATGTCGCGATCGAACGGGCCGTCCTTCTCGAGTTGCGCCGCGGCTTCCAGGAGCGCGACGACTCCGGACGCGTTGTCATCCGCGCCGGTGAAGACCTTCCCCTCGCCATCCGTCCCGAGATGGTCGAGGTGGGCACCGATGACGACACTCTCCCGACCGCCTCCGTGCGTGGTCGCTCCCCCCTTCCCGGGCAGAACGCCGACGAGGTTCACGAACTCGACCTCTTCCCAACTCGCCCCCTTGGGCAGATGGGCCTCTTCGGTGCGGAGCGTGACGCCGTGCGGCAGGTCCGTCGCTCGAAACGTCTGCTCCCAGGATCCGTCCATCCCGGGCTCGAGGCCGGCGGACTTCATCCATTCGAGCACGGACTTCCTTGCGCTCTCGAGGCCTTCGGATCCCACCGCGCGCCCACCGAGATCTGGGGACGCGAGCGTCGTGATCCTCTGCTCGACTCGACTCTCCGCCGGGCCGGCCAGAGCCGGGAGGGCGGATGCGAAAGCGACCATCGCAGTGGTCGCGAGGGCCACAGTAAGTCCCTGCACTCGACGGGCACGCGCCGCCCTACCGGACATTTCCATTCGATCCTCCCGTGTCTTCATTGGTGCGCACCGAAGCGTGTGCGAAGCGGCGAATCGCCGGCCGGCCACACACCCTTGTCCTGTACCGCTCCTTCCTCGAAGACGAGGAAGGAGTACTTCCCATAGTGCGGCACCTTCGATCCCAGCGCGGCGACGTCGTCCGCGCTCGCACCGTCGATCAGTCCCCACGGGAACCCGGCGAGCGATCCCGTCAGGACGACACTGTTCGTTCCGCCGGATCCGCCGACCTCGCGAGGAAGTCGGGACTCGGCAACGGCGCGGTCGGCGGCGGGGCCACGCCCGAGGAACCAGAAACCGACGTCGCCGGTTCCCTCGCCGGTGGGGAGCTGCAGGTCCCGCTCGTGGAAGATGCCCGCGCGTTGTCCTTTGGCCCATTCCGCGGCGAGCTCTTCGCACGCGGCGGTGACGGATCCGTCCAGTCCGTCCGCGATGACGATCGCCACCGAATCCGCGCCGAGCACCTGGCTCAGCCGCGTGGGGATCTCCTCGCGATGGAGCCGACGCAATACCTGGAAGTCCGGGTCGACGGCCGCGATCTCCGGCTCGAACCCGCACGGTACGGAGACCGGAGTCCGCGCCGCGCTCACGGCGACCTCGCGGTCCACCTGATGATCGTCGGCACCGAGAATGCGCACCGGGACGAGGAGTGCGTAGGGGGAGCCGCCGTCCATCGGCTCCTGGACGAGGTCAAACCGGACCTGACGGTGGCCTGGTCCGCCTTCCACCTGCACGTTCTCCATCCGGAGGACGGGCGCGCCGCTCCGGTCGATCCACTGCGAGCGCCAGACAGCCGGATCGATCGATGGACTGCCGTCCGCTTTCGCGGCATCCGCAACGCTCTGGAAGAGCTGGCTCCACGTCGCCGCCTTCCAGAGATGGTCGCGGTAGAAGCGCTGGAGTCCGTGGTCGAACGACGTGTCGCCGACTGCGCGGCGGAGCTGATGGATCACCATCATCGACTTCGAGTAGCCGACCGCCTGGGTCGTGAAGTCGTGCCTCTCCCGGAAGCTCGCGAGCGGGATGTCCTCCGCCTCGCTCACGTAGTCGCGGTAGTTCTGGAGCGCGGTGAGGCGGTAGCGCATCGCCTCCTCCTCACCCTTCCGCTCCTCGTAGAAGTAGTCCGCACCATAGGTCGTGAGCCCCTCGCACCAGTTACCTTCCGTCCGGTCGACGAAGACTCCGTTCCCCCACCAGTTGTGGAGGATCTCGTGGCCGTACGACGTGTCGAGGATGAAGGGCAGACGGATGACGCGGTTGCCGAGGAGTGTGAACGAGGGCATCCCGAATCCGCTCTGCCAGAAGTTCTCGACGAGCGCGAACTTCGCGAACGGATAGGGCCCGATCTTCTCCTCGTAGAGATCGAGATACGCGCCGGTTCCGCGGAGGTAGCGGTTGTAGATCGAGGAATCCGTGTCGGCGTACGTGAACGTCTGCGCCATCACATCCCCGTGCCGTAGGTGGTTCTCTTCATAGGGACCGGCGACGAGGTAGATCTCCTCCATCGGATGGGGACAATCCCAACGCATCACGCGGCTCGGCCCCTGGGCGACGTCCTTGGCCATTCGGCCCTGCGACACCGTGCGCCACTCGGACGGGGTCGTCACGGTGAGATCGAACGTGAACACCTCCGATGGACGTGACGGGATCCAGAAGCTCGAGTAGGCGAGGAACGCACCTTCGGGAAGGATGAGACCGGACGTGGTGTCGAAGGACCTCGCGTAGGCGGCCTTGGGCGGATGGAGCGAATCCACGATCGCGCCTTCGTATGTCATCGTGACCACGGTCGTGTCGGCCCACACCGCACCGGCTCCCGCGTCCTTCCGGACGAGGTCGATCTGCCGCACGACTTCGTATCCGCCGAGTTCGGCGTAGGGCGGTCGCTTCCAGAACGACTTCGCCCGGAAGCGCTCCGGCTCCTCGAATCCGACGTCGGCACCGTCACTATGAACGTCCACGAGTTCGAGGTCCTTCCAGAGCATCACCGGCACCGGTTCGTCCGCGGGCGTGTTCGGAGCGTGGAGGATGAAGATCCGGTCCGTCGCGCGGATCCGCCCCTTCTCGGGATCGAGCGATGCGCTCACCTCGTGTCGCAGGATCGCCGACGAGGAGGGGTTCTCCGTGGATACGAGTGCCGCGGGCGGAAAGGCCCGGTCCCGATCGAGCGAGAGAGTGAACGTCTCCGCGGCACGGCCGACATCGGGAAGGACGGCCAGGGAGAGCGCCGGAAAGAGGGCCATGGAAAGGGCCGGAAGGACACTGTATCGGGCCATGAAAACACTCCTGCTGAACGCCCACCGGATCCGTCCACGCCCGCGCCGGACGTGGCTTCGCCGAGGGCTCCGCGGAAGTCCGGTTCGCTCGCGACGCTCCCCGGAAACTCGAGCCGATCGATGCGGAGAGGCGATCGCCGAACTCCGGATCCTCCCCAGCAAGGGGACCGGTTGAGGGTACGCGGGGAGACCGCCAGGTAGAACCCGGTTTTCCCTATCCGTGGCCCTCGGCAGGTACGACTCGCCCACCAAAACGCACTCCCGCCCCCCGGAGGACAGAAGAAGCAGCGGCGGTCATTGCGTGGCCGCGGCCATTGCCCGGCCTCTGTCGGGGGAGTCACGGAGGTGTACCAGGATCGTTGTCTGGCCCCAACGGCTTGGGATATCCTGGTGACTGTCCCAAAAGGCTCTACGCGTAGCGGTCTCAAGTCCCAGAACCGCCTCCTCGTCCCCTCACCGCTCCGCCCGAAGAGAGCCGTACGACTCGCACTCTCGTCTTGCCGGCCCCCCCTCGGTCGATGGCGCGAGAGTCGTGCGCGAGCGCACTCGCGCGCACCAGACAGGAGGTGACGTACGATGAAGGTCCCCCAACTGCCCCCATGTCACGACGTGACGAAGCGACTCCCGTGCGGGCCGCTCGCGGTCGTGCTCGCCGCCGCCTTTGCCCTTTGTACGGGAAGTGCCGCCCTGGCCGAGGACTCGCCGATCGAGTCGGTCGGCCCCGGAGTCGGATTCCTCCAGTCCGGCGGTGATCCGTCCGCCGGCACCACGTTCCTCTTCCACGCGGACGAGACCTACGAGAACGGCTACGCCTGGCGCTACGGCGGAATCACGGAGCCGTACTACAGTGCCTTCGCCGAGCGGTTCGAGGGATCGACCATCGTGAATACCGCGGTGTTCGATTTCACGCAGGTGGGAAACCAGCTCGATCAGACGATGGACGTCTACGTCTGGGACGATGATGGCGGCATTCCCGGAGCCGTGCTGTGTGTCGTCACCGACATCATTCCCGACTTCATCTCGTGGTGGCCGGAAGTCAGCCGGCACACGGTCGACCTTCCCGCCTGCGCGACCGGACCCGTCTGGTGGACCGGCTTCTGGGGGAACTGGCCACTCGCAGCGAGTGGTTGGTTCATCGCCGCGGACCTCGACGGCCCCGGCGGCGGAGCCCCTTACACGAACATCACGCCGGGAATCGGCTACCCGACGGGCTGGAACAACGTCTCCGTCGTCTGGGGTCCGACCCAGGCACTCGGCATCGGTGCGTTCGTCGAGTCCGACCCGCCCCCGACCACGCTCCAGGCAATGATCGCGGCCGCAAACTCGGGAGAGACCGTGATCGTGCCGCCCGGTGTCTACGCGGGCCCGGGAAACAAGCGACTGGACTTCCTCGGCAAGGACATCGTCTTCCGTTCCGCATCGGGACCAGCCAGCACGATCATCGACTGCGAGGGCGACGGCCGTGCGTTCCGCTTCCACACCGGTGAGAGCACGGATGCGGTCTTGGATGGATTCACGATCCGGAACGGAGCCGAGCCGTCGGAGTCCGGCGGTGCCATCCTCGTGACCGAGGGATCGACGCCCACGCTCATGAACCTCGTCATCGAGAACTGCTCCGCGGTGACCGGCGGCGCGCTCGCCGTGGAGGACACGTCCGTCCTCCTCGCAGACAGCCGCCTCGTCTCCAACACAGCCAGCGCAAACGGTGGCGGCAGCATCGCCGCCACGAACTCGACGGTCGTACTCGAAGACGTCATCCAGCGCTCCGGGACCCGTGGTGCTGTCTACGCCGTCGGGAGTGATGTGACGATCCGGGGCGGCGAGATCAAGGGACACTCGACGAACCTCGGCGGCGCCGCGGTTCGCGCCACGAGCGGCTCGACCGTCTCCCTCGACTTCGTCGTCGTCTCCGGCAACCTGGCCGTGCGCGGCGGGGGGCTCCTGATCGACAACTCGTCCACCGTCTCCGTCACCCGGTCGACGTTCGGCTCGAACCACGCCACCGGAAACGGTGGCGCGATCAGCTGCTCGGGAGAACTCACCGTCGATCGCTCCATCGTCTGGTCGAACTGCGCGGACGGCGCGGGCGACGAGATCGAGTTGACGACCGGATCGGCCACCGTCACCTGCAGTGCGGTCGACCCGGCCGGGCTCGCCGGGCCGGTCACCTTCGTCGGTGATCAGGTGACGGACGACCCGATGCTGTGCGGACCGATCAGCTGTGATTCGGCACCGACTCTGGGCGGAAACCTCCACCTGCAGGAGGACTCGCCGGGCCTTCCGGTCAACTCTCCTTGCGGTCACCTGCTCGGACCGCTCTGGATCCGGTGCCCGGTTCCGGTGATCCCGGAGGGCGCGTGCTGCCTCGCGACTTCCGAGTGCTTCCTCACGGTGGACGAGCTCTGCACTCCGTTCGGTGGGTTCTATGCCGGGAACGGCTCGACCTGCGAGCCCGGCAACTGCGACCCCGCGGACGCGCCGGAGTTCTCGACCGAGACGCAAGGGGCTCTCCGGCTCGAGCTGACCGGGCCGAACCCGACCTCGGGCACGGTCCGTTTCGCGATCGAGACGGTGGGACCGCGGACGATCAGCGTGGACCTTCGACACGGCCGGTCGCCGAGTCGCCTGGATCTTCCAGGGCGAGACGGCGGGTCGTCAGGAACTGACCTGGAACGGACAGGACGCGCACGGCCTCGCGCCGGCGAACGGGGTGTACTACCTCGGGTTCGCTCCGGTGAGGACGAGACGGCCCGTCCGATCGTCATCGCGAACTGAAGGGGAGCCAGTAGATCGGGGCGAGCAGATCGTTGCGGTCCGATCCGCCCCTGCTTCATCGATGCGAGGCGCGCGCTGCGGCCAGCGCCTCGCACTGAGCCTCATAGGTCGAGGGGTGGGCCAGGGAGCCAAGCGTGGAGCTCCGCGGGTGCCCACCCTCTTCTCTTGCCCAACGCGCAAAGCCCCGCGCCCCGGAGTTCGCGCATCTTCTCCTCGCCCACCGTTCGCACACCGGACGCCATCTCTCGTGCGCGGCCGTGGAGTTCTCCCAGACGACGACGCCCGTACGCACCCTCGTCATCCAGACAGAACGACGCAACGTAGAGAAGGGCGCGTCCGCCCCGCGTCGGACTTCCACCTCCCAACCTGTGCCGAGGAGGTCCGGCTGTAGCTTGGCGGGAAGGAACACCGACAGGCGCGAACTCGTCCCACGCGCCACGCGCCAACGCGCGGCGAGTTGGTCCCGCGCGCCCACCGGATCGAAGTAGACCGACACTTCGATCGTGTCATCCGTTGCGACCGTGTGGTTCCGCGCGGCTGTCTTCGTGGTCGTCGCCGTGGCGTTGGCGCATCGAGGCGGGCCGTCCCCCAGTCGACGAGGAGAACCAACGAGTCGGCGCCGGCGAGATCGACCCAACGCTCGCAGGCAGGATCGAGCCGCAGGAGTCTCTGTCGCTCGAGCCCCCATCAGCGTTCGTGCCCGCTCCTCCTCGCGCCCGCACGGTTGCCGGCACCACTGCCGGTACGACTACCGGTACCACCAGCGGTACCGCCGGTCAGCAATGACACCTCCGGAGCGTTCACTCCGTACTCCCTCCGCGGGAACTCGGCGGCAACCGAAGGAACGCCGCTCGCCTTCGGCTTCGAGGCGCGGCAGGAGTGTCGCGAAACGCGTGGTCGGGAGACTCGGAGAGCGACCAGACGACCGCACCCAGACCACGTAACCACGACCTGATCCGCGCGAGATCGCGGCTACGCGACTCCGTACCGAGTTGGAAGACGGGCAGGATCTGCCCCCGGCTGCTCTGGGCCACGCCCGCCGGCGACACCACTTCGAGGAGGCCGTATCCACGGAGCGGGCCCGCGGAGCCGAAGTAATCGAGGTCGACGTCGAAGACCCACTCGGCTTCCGGGAGCAGCCCCGCGGTGAAGAGACTGTCGAACTGCGCCGCGCTGAGGAGATGGAATCGGAAATCGTCGCCCGACCAGTCGTGCATCGGAAGTCGATAGACGAAGTCGAGCTCGGCGGATCGGCCTACGGCGTCTCCATCGAGACTCCGACGGGAGACGTCCTTCCATTCGTCATCCGATACGTGGGCAGCTCCGGTCCTCGGCCGCGGCCGGATCCAACCCTCCTCCTCGCCGAGTCCAAACGAGTAGGACTCGACCGGTCCCCGAAATGCCGGAATCGGCGGCTGCACCCAGTAGACCTCGTCGATCCAGCCGTAGTGCAGCGCCGGCATGACGAAGCTGCTGATCGGGAGCGACTCCGCGTAGGTCTCGACTGCGCCGGGCTCGTACGCGCGGATCAAGGAAGGTTCAGTGCAGACGCGAGAGGGATGCGCATCGCTGTGCGCGTCCACGTGCACGAGAATCCGCTTCGCGGGGCGGGCCCGACCGGTGAGCACGTCGCTCCACGCGACGAGCGAAGCATTGTTCCTCCGAAAGACGAAGCCACTCCCGTATCGCGCGACCGGAGAGCCACCATGGAACCAGTACGTCCGTTCGGCCGGGGCGCGGCTTCCATCAACGACGAGGCCAGCGACCGCCCGGTCCTCGACGGCGACGTCGTCCTCGCGGCCGCGCGAACCGTCGTCCCGGGGTCCACACGCCGCCAGATGGCAGATGAGGAAGACGGCGAGCAGGAGGGGTCGCGCAACCCCCGTGCGTTTCGGGAATCGGCCCGTGTCCTCGATGGTCATGGCGCGAGGATAGCCTATACTCCAATCCATGGCCGAACGCCGCAGCCACCGCAGGAAGTTCCTCCGTAACCTCGTCCTCTTCGTGCTCTTCCTGGTCGTCATTCGTCTGGGCACTCCGATCCTCGCGAACGCGTACGGGGAATGGCTCGTCGTGGGCG
Organism: Candidatus Eiseniibacteriota bacterium; assembly: GCA_041390305.1. Classification (GTDB taxonomy): domain Bacteria; phylum Eisenbacteria; class RBG-16-71-46; order CAIMUX01; family CAIMUX01; genus JACKCR01. The sequence goes on along the minus strand of JAWKQE010000020.1, from coordinate 62,859 downwards.
ACGACCTCGTGCCCGCGGATGTCGCCGTCGCGCTCTCCGGGGCCGACGGCGAGCGGCTCCTCGCCGCGATCGAACTCTACAAAGCGGGTACGGCGAAGAAGATCCTCATCGTCGGACCACCGGTACCGATCCTCAAGGTCTACTCGGGGGACGAGGGGCTCACCCAAGGGGAAGCGAAGCGGCGGATCGCGATCCGTCGCGGGGTCGCCGAGGAGGACATCCTCGTCGAGCTCCGGGCGTCCAGCACCTACCAGGAGGCAGAGACGATTCGGGACGTCGCCGCGAGAGAAGGTTGGGAGGACGTCATAGTCGTGACGTCACCGCTCCACACCCGGAGGGCACGCGCCACCCTCCACAAGGTGCTGAAGGGCTCCGGCGTCACGATCCAGATGCACCACCTGCCGCTCGGCCGGTCCAGCCAGAACCCGAAGGACTGGTGGCATCGCGAAGCGGAGTCGGTCGCAGTCAGCACCGAGACGTTCAAGATGGTCTTCTACGCCTACGAGTACCGCGTCTTTCCCTGGAGCTGACGCACCGCCTACTTCACGTGTGTGCGGAAGAACTCGAGCGCCCGCTTCCAGGTGTCCTCCGCGGACGCGGCGTGGTAGGCATCCGGCCGTGTGTCATTGAAGAACGCGTGCCCGGCGTCGGCATAGCTGTGGAACTCGACGTCCCGTCCGGCCGCGCGGATCGTGGCCTCGAGTTCGCTGACCGTATCGGGAGTCACCATCGGGTCGTGGGCTCCGAAGAAGCCGAGCACGGGGGCGCGCATCGCGGCGAAGTCCGGATGGACGTTCGGATGGATGCCGTAGTAGTCGATGCACGCGCTCACTCCGTCAGGGCTCGCGCCCGCCGCGAAGAGTGAGAGCATCCCGCCCATGCAGAACCCAACCGTCCCCACCGTCCGGCTCGTGCACGCCGGGTGCGCGAGCAGATAGGTGACGGCCGAGCGCAGGTCCTTCTCCGTCTCCTCGATCTCGAGCGCCATCATCAGCTTCCCTGCTTCGTCCGGGCTCTTCGCCGATTCGCCGTGATAGAGGTCCGGCGAGAGTGCGGTGAAGCCGGCGGCGGCGTAGCGATCACAGAGGTCCTCGATGTGCGGAACGAGACCCCACCATTCCTGGATGACGATCACTCCGGGCCCCGTCCCACCCGCGGCCGGGCTGACGTAGGCATCGATCTCGCGACCGTTGACGGGGACTCGAACGCGGCTTCCTGACATGATCCGAGGCTCTCCTTCTCAGCGCCGGACGCGGACCTTCATGTTCGCGCGGCCCGTGGACGTCGACTTCTTCGCGGCCTTGGGACCGGATGCTTTGCGACGCCCTTTGTCGTCGGTCTTCGTCCGGTCCGTCTCGCGGACCTTACCCCGTGCCGACTTCGTGCGTCTTCCCTTCTCTCCCCCGGACGCATGGCCGGTCCGCCCGTCGCCGTTCGCGCCGCCGACCTGCTCCTCCATCCGCTCGAGTCGCGCCACGAGCTTCCGCGAATCCTCTTCCAGACGCCGGATCTCCGCCTGCAGCCGGTCGACCCGCCCCCGCGTTCCGTCCACCGAGGAGAGTGACTGGACCGCGCGGAGACAGGCCTCTCGCTGCTCCTCGACCCGGGCCGAATCCGCCTTCGCCTGGAGCAGAGGAATGGCGCCGGTGAATCCGAGATCTGAGTAGGCACGGGGAAGGCGGTACGCGATGAGGAGGTCGTGATCGTCGAGATGAGGCGCCATCGCCTCGGCGATGCGTGGCGCCAGATGAGGCCGGGCGGCACCCAAGTCGGCGACGGCCCGAAACACCTGATACCTCGCGCCCCAGTAACGCGACGGATCCTTGGCGAACGCGAGGAGGGCCTCGAGGCTGGTCTCGCTCCGCGCCTCCACCAGCCCGAGTGCCGCGCCAAGGGCGACGAGGTCGTGCCAGTCGCGGCGTTTGAGCGCCGAAGCGAGCTCCCTCTCGAGCCGCTTCACCGCCGCCGTGCCCCCGACCTTTCCGTAGGCGATGAGCGCATCCATCCGCACGTGATAGCTCGGATCGCCCTTCCGGACCTTCGCGGCCACGAGCGCCACCGTCTCGTCATCCGAGAACGAACCGAGAGCCGTCACGACCGAGCGGCGCGCCTTCGCGCTGGGGAGTTCGAGACCACGGGCGAGCTCGTCCCGCGCCTCGGGAGTCCGGATCTTTCCGAGCGCCGCCGCGGCTTCCTGCTGAACGCTCCAGAAGGGATCCTTGCTGAGGACGTCCCCCAGCATGCGCACGGTGGAAAGGCTCGGATCCTTTGCCGCCTGCCGCACGAGCTGCGTACGGGAGAAGACACGCGTGTCCCGCGCCCGGCCGACGAGCGCGGCCCGCATCCACTTGGTCGGGAGATCCAGGTCCAGCGTCTTGAGCACGCGCGCATTCGGATCGAGCACGGCCCAGGTCGGCTCTGCTTCGAGTGACAGGTAGAACGTCTGCTCACGGAGGGTCATCTCGAAGACCCGGTGCACCGTCTCGCCACCGACCAGGGCGTCGACCTCGATCGGAATGCGGAAGATCGGCGTCCCTTGGTCCGTCTTCTGCTTCTGTTCGAGGTGGATCGCGAGCACCCGTGCCTTGCCGTCCCACTTGAGGCTACCTTCCAGCTCCGGATGCCCGGGGGAGAAGAGCCACTGCTGGAAGAATCCCTCGAGGCTCCTTCCGGTCGCGTCCTCGATAGCGCGCATGAGATCGATCGTCTCGACCGTACCCGCCGCGTGCCGCCTCACGTAGAGCCGGAGCGCCTTCCAGAAGAGTTCGTCCCCGACGTGTCGACGGAGCATGTGCAACACCCAGCCGCCCTTTGGGTATAGGTGCATGTCGAAGAGCTGTGACGGGTAGGCGAACCGGTGGTTGACGATCGACCTGCGGTACGGCTCCGCGAAGTACGCGTCTGCGTCGTCGAGCAGGTTCTTCTCGAACTCGGCGAACGACTCACCGTGTTCCCGCCAGATGCATTCGAAGTAGGTGGCGAACCCTTCCTTGAGCCAGGCGTGGGCCCAGTGCCGACAGGTCAGGAGATCGCCGAACCACTGGTGGGCCAGCTCATGCGAGACGAGAGAGTCGCTCGAGAAGTTCAGAGCCGCGACTTCGTCGTGCAGGGTCGTATCGGACTGCGTCGTCGCCGACGTGTTCTCCATTCCGCCGAACGTGAAGTTCCGGACGGCGACCTGTGAGTACTTCTCGTAGGGGAAGGGACACTGGAGGAGTTCGGCGAAGCAGCGGATCATCTCCGGGGTCTTCCCGAACGAGCGTCGCCCTTCCTCCTCCCGGCCAGGTTCCACGTAGTACTCGACCGGAAGCCCGTCGCAGTCGTCCTCCAACTTCGAGAACACACCGACCACGAGCGCGATGAGGTAGGACGGATGGGGTACCGACTCGAGAAAGTGCCATACCTTCTTCTTGCCGCGCACCGTCTCGGAGAGCAGGGCGCCGTTGGAGATCACCGTGTACTCGGCCGGGACCGTCACCACCATCTCGGTGGTCATCATCTCGTTGGGAGCGTCGTGGCAGGGGATCCAGTGCCTCGCCTCTTCATCTTCGCCCTGGCTCCACATCTGCCAGTTCTCTTTCGGCGCCCACTTGGTCGGCCCCCAGAAGTAGAGCCCACGCGCGGGTGACGCCTTCGCGTAGCGGATGACGATCGACTCGCTCTCCTCGACCGGCTTCGGGAATCGGACGATCAACTTGTCGTCGAGATACGTGTACTCGAGGTCCCGTCCCTCGGAGTCCCGGACGGATCTGAGATCTAGGTCGACCGCATCGAGGTGGATGTGATCGAACGGCCCGTAGGTCGCGGAGAGGGACAACGTCGCGGTCGCGACGATCGAGTGCTTGGGAAGGTCCGGCGCGACGTCCAGGCGCAGGTGACGGACGTCACACGTCCGGTCCGGCGCGAACTTCGGAGTCTCGTCCTTCAGTGTCCACTGCGTACGCGTGCGACAACGACACCGGATCTCACTCATCTCACACCTCACCATGCGGCCCACACGGTTGCTCGAGATGTCGCTCCTGGCTCCTCGGCACGTAGAGGTGCCCAGGATGAGGGGGTCGGGAGATTGTACGGTGTCGGGCCGGGAAGTGCGAGCTTCGATCAACGCTCCGGCGTACGCGCCTCCTTGGCCAGTGCAATGGCTGCCTCGAGCTGCGGATCGCGACCCTGGACCAGCTCCGCGGCCGGATTCGCCACCACGACGTCGGGACGGCACCCTTCCGCCTCGAGGTTCGTCCCATCCTTGGTGTTGTACCAGCCACGAAACGGGAGGCGGAGCCAGGTACCGTCTCCCAAGTTCATTCCACCCGTCGAGATCACCGCACCGTGTGTCTGTACACCGACGACCGGGCCCCGGTCGATCGTCCGGATGGACCAGGAGAAGATCTCGGCGTTGCTGTAGCTGTTCTGATTGCACAGGACGACGATCGGCTTCGTCCACGCGTAGAGGAGACGACGGTCCTGCGGGTAGCCCCGTCCCCCGCCGCGCGGGACGGTGTAGGCGTGCTCCGGTGCGCTGAGGCTCGTGAGGAGGAGATCGGTCGTCCAACCGCCGCCGTTGTCACGCACGTCGATGATGAGCGCATCCTTGCCATGTGCCTGTGCATAGAGGTCCCGCTCGAACCCCTCGAGGCTCGAGACGTCCATGCTCCGAACGTGGACGTAGGCGACCTTCCCGTCCGACGCCCGCGCCACTTCGCGCTGCCGCATCTCGACCTCGGCGTCGTAGAGCAGATTCCGCAGCTCTCCGCGCGAGACCGGCCGAATGACGACGTCCCGCGTCTTCCCGTCCTTTCCCTTCACCTCGAGATGGACCCGCTTCCCGACCCGCCGATCGAGGAGCGGCGCGAGGTTCGTCCTCGGCGAGAGATCGGTGCCGTCGAGAGACACGACGGTCTCTCCCGCTTCGATCCGGCTCTCGACACGATCGGCCGGCCCCTTCGGTACGACCCGCAACACATTCAGCCCCGGACCCGCGAAAGCCGGGTCGAAGAACAGCCCGAGGTCCGCTGTTTGCGCCTCGAGCCCGTCCACGACATCCCGTGCGGAGTTCTCCCAGCGCGCGTCAGCGTCTCGCCCGGACTCCGTGGCGTCCCGCCCATATCCCTCGAGATCCCACGGACCCTCGGGGAAGGCGCCGATCCCTTCCAGCCACTCGTCGGGGGCGAACCGCTCGCCGGCCCAGTCGCCCGGGCCACCCCAGACATTCATGTGAGACGCTTCCACTTCCCCGAGCATCATCTTGAGGACGTCGTGGAAGTCACGATAGGTCGAGGCCGCTCCGGCCCATCCGCCGTACGTCTCGTGGATCCGGCCCCAGTCCGCCCCGTGCAGATTCGGGTCGTAGAACTTGTTTCCGATCTCCCGCCACGCCTCTTCGAAGACGGCCAGGCGGCGCGCGAAGCGATCGACATCGATGTCCGCTTCGAACGAGTACGACTTCGTGTCTCCCCCACCGACCGCAATCGACTGGATGCTTCCCGACTTGAGGTAGTAGATCCGCTTTCCCTTGGAATCGAACTGCACCTGGCGCGGATTCGTCCCACCCTTCGTGAGACGTTCGAGTTTCTCGCCGTCCCAACGGATCTTCCAGAGGTCCCGTTCCCCGTCCGTGTCGGTGAGGAAGACGAACTCCTCCCCCCCTTCGGTCACCCAGACTCCGGACTCACGACCCGGAAGCGAGGTGAGCCGCGTCACCCGATCGGAGAGCCCGTCGAAGTCGATCGTGACTTCGGGCAGCTCCTTCTTGCCCTCGTCATCGTCATCGCCGTTCTCGTCGCCCTTCCCGGACTTGCCTTTCTTGCCGGACGCATCCTCGTCGTCCTTCTTTCCTGCGTCCTTCTTCGCCGCGTCCTTCTTCCCCCCATCTTCCTTCCCGCCGTCCTTCTTCGCGCCCTTCCCCTTCTCGTCCTTTCGGTCCAGGCGGTCTTCCTTGGCCAGCTCCGCGTCTTCCTTCGTGAGGCGGACGTACCAGATGTCCTGCTGATTCGGGAAGCTCCGGCTCGAAACGAAGGCCAGGATCTTCCCGTCGGGTGACCAGGACGGGCCCCATTCGTTGTCGGGGTACCTGGTCAGGTTGTACGCGGGAGCGCTCCCGTCCGAAGGGATGAGGAAGATGTCACCGTTGAAGTCGTTGTCGTCGCGTACGTACGCGATCCACTTCCCGTCCGGGGACCAGGAGTACGAGACTTCGGACCATCCTTCGACGAGCGTCTTCTCCCCGGAGCCATCCGGCTCGATCGTCACGAGATCTCCGTTGCCGCGCCGGAACGCGATCCGCTCCCCGTCGGGAGAGAAGGTCGGTTCGTGGTCGTCTTCGGCCGTGCTCGTGAGTCGCGTGATCTCCGTGCGAAGCGTGCGGGCAAGCCGCGGCTCGTCCGGGTCCGCGGACTTGATCGAGTAGAGATCGTGTGTGCCCGCGCGGTCGGAGACGAAGACGACCGACTTGGAGTCAGGTGACCAGGTGACCTCCTGGTCGCGGGCGGGATCGGACGTGAGCGCATAGGCCCACGGCTCGTCCTCGCTCGCCTTCATCGCGAAGAGGTCACCGTCTTTCACGAACACGAACTGCTCATCGTCCGGCGAGAGCGCGAGTTCGTCCGCACCGCCCTTGACGGCAAGCCGAACCACCGGCGCGATCCGCTCGTCGAGCGGTAGTTGGATCCGCACCCGTCGCGGTGCGCTCGGCGCCGTCGGCCAGACGCCGTCTCCATCCGGAAGCGCGGCGGGAAGGTCGACCGCGTAGATTCCGTCCTCGTGCTCGAAGACGGCGAGTGATCCATCCCGCGAGAGCGACGGATGACGCATCCGTCCGTCCCCGTTGTCGTAGCGCGTGACCCAGGCGCGGCGGCCCGTCGTCACGGACATCACCTTGAGATTCGAGACACCGTGGATCTCGGAGAGATAGAGGATGTGTTCGCCATCGTCGAACCACTGCGGACTGAGGTTCCGACCGTACTCGAACTCGGGGTGGCCGAAGTCGACCTTGGCGCTTCGGTCGTGCTGCGATCTCGAGACGCCTCGTTCGGTGCCGAATGTCGTCAGCTCCTTGTACGTCCCGCCGGGCCGGAGAGACACGTCGGCGAGCCAGCCGCCCAGGGTCGACATTTCCTCATCGGGTTTCGCCGTCCGCTTGCGGGCGGAACGCGCGGCAAGCTCAGTGACGCCACCGCCACGGAGCGGCGCCTCGAGCTCGTGGAGCACGAGCATGTTCCTGGCCTCGCCTTCGTATCCCCGTCGCCACCAGGCCACCGTGCCGCGCACGAAGGCGAGGCGGGTGCCGTCGGGTGAGAGCGCTCCCAGCGATCCTCCGACCGGCTGGATCCAGCCCGGCGCACCACCATCCATCGGAACCCACCAGAGTCCGGAGTTCCACTCGTCCATCACATGGCGCCGGCTGTGGACGATCAGGGCCGAGCCGTCGGCCGCCCAGTCGGAGACATACTCCGCGTCGGAGTCGAACGTCAGCTGCCGGAGCGGACCGCCGTTCAACGGCAGCGCGAACACGTCGTCGTTCCCGTTCCGGTCCGAGGTGAACGCGATCCAGTTCCCGTCCGGCGACCAGAGCGGATAGCTCTCGATCGCAGGATGCGCGGTGAGGCGACGCGCCTCTCCACCCGTGGCCGGGACGACCCAGAGGTCGCCCTGGTAGGAGAACGCGATCCTGGATCCGTCCGGACTCGGAGCGGGATGTCGCGGGAGGAGGATCTCTCCGTCACGAACGGCTGCATCGTAGACGGCCCCGACGCCGGCTCCGGGAACGCTCTGCGCCGCGTCTTCGATCGGCTTCCCGTCCCCCGAATTCGCCCACGCCGGAACGGCCACGGCAAGAGCTGCGAGTCCCACCGCAGTGAGACGACCCAGGGTGCGTCGCCCTACGGCATGAAGACCCACCGCATGGCGCCCGAAGTCATGGTGGCCCACCGCACGGTGCCCCACGGCGCCAGAATCCACTTCACGACTCATCCCATCGCGGGGTTCGGCGTCATGCGGAGCGGGTGGTGGGGACACTGGGGAAAGTCGACGCATCGAATGCACCTCCGGGCGGAGTGGAGAAAATGGGATGCTGCGGATTCTGCGCGATCGAAGGGACGCGGTCCAGGATTGGAAAGGGACGTCTTGAGCCGAGCCGCCTCCTGTGCGTTCATTTGGGCCACGGGCCGATGGAACCGCCTGTGCGCTGTCCGGTAGGGAGACCCGTCCGCTGCGCATGGTCCGGAGCCGCCCCACACCACCCACGTCTGGCCGCGACCAGGACTCGAGGGAGCCAAGCACTGTGAAGCACCGCTATCCGACCACGGAGACGTCGCGCGAGAAGGTTCGTCACGTCCCCCATGGCCCACGCCGTTTCCGGGCTCACCTCGCGAGGTTCATTGCGGTACCCGAACCGACGTTCGCAGCATTCGCAGCCCTCACGGCGCTCTTCGCGGCTCTGGTCGCGGTTCCTTCGGTCTCTTCCGCCGAGTCGCGACTCGTGCCACCGGTGGAACGCAGGCTCGACGAACTCCGTCAGGCCGGCCTGCCCGGTGACGATCCCTACTACACGAACCTCCCGGCCCTCCCGATCGCCGGCCTCGACGACATCTCCTGGGTCACCGCATTCGGGCCTCCGACGCTCGAGAACACCGTCCTCACCGCCGTCGTGCGGGCCGACTCGAGCCTCGTGGTCGGCGGAGACTTCCTCGAAGCGAACGACGAACCCGCCCTCCACGTAGCCGAGTGGACGGGTACGAAGTGGGAAGCGCTCGGCGGCGGTTTCGATGACTCCGTCTACGCGCTCGTCGAGTGGAACGGCCTCCTCGTGGCCGGCGGCCTCTTCACGGCCTCGGGCGCGGACACGACCGAGCTGAGTCACGTCGCGAGCTGGGACGGAGAGTCCTGGAAGCCGATGGGAGACGGACTCGACGACCCCGTCCTCGCACTCGATGTGGTCGGAAACACGCTCTACGCCGGCGGCTGGTTCACACGGAGTGGAACGACCGTCCTGAACCACATCGCCCGCTGGGAAGAGAGCACCGGATCCTGGCAGCCGCTCGCCACCGGACTCACCGGCGGCGCGTCCCCCCAGGTCACCGCACTCGGGGAGGTTGGCGGCCAGCTCGTCGCCGGCGGCCGGTTCAGCTCGAGCGCGAGCGGAAACGTCCGGAATCTCGCCGTCTGGGACGGAACGGCGTGGGCCGAGTTCGGCGGTGGGTGCGGAGAGCGGATCTACACGCTCGAGACGGTGGGAGACGCCGTGTATGCGGGCGGTCTCTTCACGGAGATCGGCGGCGTGCAGGCCAAGTACGTCGCGAAGTGGGACGGCACTTCGTGGGAGCCGTTGGGCACCGGAACGAACGCCCCCGTCCTCACCCTCTCCGGATCCGAGAGTGCCCTCTACGCGGGAGGTCACTTCACGATGGCCGGCGAGACGACCGCCATCTCGGTCGCAGAGTATGTGGACTCCACGTGGAACTCGCTCAGCTCGGGGATGAACGGCAGCGCGACCCAACTCCTCATGTGGAACGACGACCTCGTCGCCACCGGCATCTTCACGCAGGCCGGAGGCGCCAACGTCTCCTATGTCGCCGCCCTCGACGAGAACGGTTGGGGGCCGATCGGCGCCGCACTCAACGGTCCGGTGCACGCCCTCCAGGTCTATGGCGACGAACTCATCGTCGGCGGCGACTTCTCGAGGGCGGGACGGAAGGCCCAGAGCATCGCGGCCTGGGACGGTCAGTCATGGTCTCCCCTCGGCGACGGCCTCGAAGGAACGGTCCGGTCCCTCGCCGTCCACGGCGGCGATCTCTATGCCGGCGGACAGTTCGCCCTCAACGACTCGACCGGCTCCTACCTCGCGCGGTGGGACGACGCAACGGAGACGTGGGTCGACTTCGGCAACGCCTCGGACGACGTGCGGGACATGCTCTCCTGGAACGGTTCGCTCTACATCGGTGGCGACTTCTCCAACATCGGTGGAGTCAGCGTCGGACGCGTCGCGCGGTTCGACGGCGAGGCGTTCTACCCACTCGGCAACGGGCTCACCGGACCCGTGCACACGCTCAGCAACTACGAAGGCGAGCTGGTCGCCGGCGGCGAGTTCGTCCGCTCCCTCCTCGACACCCTGAACTACGTCGGTCGCTTCGACGGCACGGCCTGGCGCGCCTTCGGCGACGGCGTCACGGGGACGGTGCGGGAGATCGGCCGCTTCACCGGCGACGGACAGCACGGCGACCTCCTCGTCGGGGGCGACTTCGCGGGCGAAGGAAGCGGCAGCCCGGAGTTCCTCGCGACGTGGAAGGACTCCGCCTGGACGCCGGTCAGTGCTTCGATCATCGGCCCGTCCGTGGAGACGTTCTACTCCACCGGCCCCGCGCTCTACGTCGGCGGCGAGTTCAGCGTTCCGACGGCCGAAGGAACCGCGTCGCGCATCGCGCGGTCGGACGGCTCCTTCTCGTGGAGCACGCTCGGCTCGGGCGTCAACGGCCGCGTGCGCGCGTTCGCGCTCTACCAGGACCTCCTCTACGTCGGAGGGGACTTCAGTGCCGCGGGCGGGAAGTCCTCGCCCTATCTCGCGCGCTGGGGAGATGTCGGCCCCGTCCCGGTGCTCCTCTCCCATCTCGACGCGCGGCGTCGAGACGAACAGGTCGTGATCCGTTGGGCGGTGAGCGACGCGGTCGACCATCTCGGCTTCCGCGTCTATCGCGACGAGACGTCCGACGGCGGCCTCCTCACCACGGACTTCCTCGACTCCGAGGACGGGAGCTACGAGTTCGTCGACGAAGCAGCGCCCTCCCGCGAGCTCCTCTACTGGATCGAAGAGGTGTCGACGGAGGGGCACTCGCTCTGGTTCGGTCCGCTCTCCGTCAACGCGGCTGCGAGCGCCTCCGCCGACACTCCGACTCTGCGCGCGCTCGGGCCGCTCCCGTTCCGCGATCACACGTCCTTCCGCCTCGCTGGGACCAGCGACGGGCCGGTCGCGGTCGACGTGTACGACGTCCGGGGCCGGCACGTTCGGACGCTCTGGCGGGGAGCCCTCCCGACGGAAGCGGTCGACCTGACCTGGAACGGTCGGTCGGAGGCCGGCCGGGAGGTCGGCGCCTCGCTCTACTTCGTACGCGCGACGGCGTCCGGCTGGGGACGCACACTCCGCGTGCTCCGGCTCGACTGACGTGAACCGGCAACGGCCGTCCGCGGAGAGGCACTAGATGCCCGTCAAGCTCCTCACCGTTCTGGTCGCGCTCGGCGTCGCCTTGGCGCTCCTCTTCGCCGTCCGTGCAGCCAGAGAGCGCACCTCACGTCGTCTGCGCGCACGTCGCCTCACCCCGGCCGAACGCGCGATCGTCACGCGGAACGTCGCCCTCTACTCGCGGCTCCCGGAGCCGCTACGGGAACGTCTCGAAGGGTTGGTCCAGGAGTTCCGGGCCACGAAGAACTTCGAGGGCCAGGGCGGCCTCGTCATGACCGACGAGATCGAACTCACGATCGCAACCGCCGCCTGCATCCTCCTCCTAGGGCGACCCGGTGACGCGGTCTACCCGGCGCTCTCCAGCGTCATCGTCTATCCGTCGGCGTTTCGGGGGAAGGGGCACCGCGACCAGGGGGACGAGGGACACGCGGTCCGGCTCGGCGAGTCGTGGGTGAGCGGCGCGGTCGTCCTCTCCTGGGACGATACGCTCGTCGGAACGACGATTCCGGACGACGCCCACAACGTCGTCTTCCACGAGTTCGCGCACCAGCTCGACCAGGCGGACGGAACGTCCGACGGCACTCCGAACCTGGGGCACCGGCACTCCCGCTACGTCGCCTGGGCGAACGTGCTCGGGCACGAGTTCCTCGAACTGCGCCGGGATCTGGCCGAAGGGCGCCGGACGTGGCTCAACGCGTATGGGGCCACCAACGAAGCCGAGTTCTTCGCCGTGGCCACCGAGTTCTTCTTCGAACGACCGATCGCGATGCGGCAGAAGGAGCCGGAGCTCTACGCCGAGCTCAAGAGCTTCTATGGGCTCGACCCCACCGTCTTCGCACTGGACCGGAACCCCTCCTAGGCGGCAAGGTATCGCGGACTTGCCGAGAGGAGTCCGACGATGAGCACCCAGACCGCGCCCTACGGATCGTGGAAGTCCCCCATCACTCCCCAGATCGTCACGCAGGGAGGGCTCACCTTCGCCCTTCTGCGCTGGGATGGAGACGACCTCTACTGGCTCGAGTTCCGCCCGGAAGAGCGGGGACGCGGAGTCATCCTCCGCTGGAACCCCGACGAAGGAACGCGCGAGATCACCGGATCCGACGTCTCCGTCGGCACACGCGTGCACGAGATCGGAGGCGGCGACTTCTCGGTTCGCGACGGCATGCTCTACTACGTCGACGCCCGCGATCAGCGCATCTACCGCCAGATCGCCGCCGACGGCGTCCCTGCGGACGCGCCGCGCGTCGTCATCCCGGTCACGCCGGAATCGGTGAGCGGAACCGTCCGGTTCGCGGACCTCGAGATCTCGCCCGATGGCCGTTGGCTCTTCGCGGTTCGGGAGACGCACCCGGGTGCGACCCCCGAGGCGAGCGAGTGGAAGGAAGCGCGGAACGACCTCGTGCGGATTCCCGCCGATGGCTCCGGCGCGCCGGTCGTGGTCGCGGAAGGCCACGACTTCTTCTCCTTCCCGCGCCTCTCCCCCGACGGCAGGAGGCTCGCGTTCACCTCCTGGGACCATCCGAGAATGCCGTGGGACGGCACCGACCTCTGGGTCGCGGACGTCGATCTCAAGGGCAACGTCGGGACGGCCCGCCACATCGCGGGCGGCCCGGAGGAGTCGATCTTCCAGCCGGAATGGAGCCCGGACGGACGCCTCCACTTCAGCTCGGACCGGACCGGTTGGTGGAACATCTACGAGTGGGTCCAGCTCGAACACGACGAAGGCGGCGGCAACCCCTCCGACGAACAGGCCCCGACCGACTGCGGCTCGGAGGGACGAGAGGGACGCGTCCACCGCGTGACGTCGATCGATGCCGAGATCGGCACGGCCCAGTGGGTGCTCGGCCTCTCGCACTACGCCTTCCTGGGAGACCGGATCGCGTGCGTCTTCGCGTCCGCTGGAATCGACCATCTCGGGTTCCTCGACCCGCACGGCGCGCACCCGGACGTCGTCCGTCGCGCGCGCTTCCCCTTCACGTACTACGGACGGGGCGGATCGATCGTCTCGAACGGGCAGAGCCAGATCGCGTTCATCGCGGCGTCGTCCCAGATGCCACCGACGATCGCGCGCCTCCACGTGCCGGCGGACCTCACGACCATGGAGTTCCCGCATCTCATCCACGCCGCCGCGAACATCGAGATCGATCCCGCGAACTTCAGCCGGGTCGAGTCGATCGAGTTCCCGACGCAGTTCGGACGGACGGCCCACGCACTCTACTATCCGCCCACGAACCCCGCGTTCCGCGGACCGGAAGGCGAACTGCCACCGCTCCTCGTGAAGAGCCACGGCGGACCCACCGCCTGTTCGACCTCGGAACTCGCCCTCGCAGCGCAGTTCTGGACCAGTCGCGGCTTCGCGGTCATCGATGTCAACTACGGCGGAAGCACCGGATACGGCCGTGCCTATCGGACACGTCTCGACGGACAGTGGGGAGTCGTCGACACGGAAGACTGCATCGCGGCCGCGAAGCATCTCGCGGAGCGCGGGCTCGTCGACGGCAAACGGATGGCGATACGCGGAGGCAGCGCGGGTGGGTTCACCACCCTCTGCGCCCTCGTCTTCCACGACGTCTTCGCGGCCGGCGCTTCGTCCTATGGGATCGCGGACCTCGAGGCCCTGGCCGTCGGCACGCACAAGTTCGAGTCGCGCTACCTGGACCGGATGGTCGGCCCGTACCCCGAGGCGAAGGAGACGTACGTCCAGCGGTCACCGATCCACTACGTCGATCGCCTCTCCTGCCCCGTCATCCTCCTCCACGGGACGGAAGACAAGGTCGTTCCGCCTGGCCAGTCCGAAGTGATGGCGAAGGCGCTCGAGGAGAAGGATTCCGTACGCACTCGTGCTCTTCTGAAGGCGAGCGGCACGGCTTCCGCGACGCGAAGAAACATCCAGCGCGCGCTCGAGTCCGAGTATCTCTTCTACGCGAAGGTGTTCGATCTGAACCGGCGGACGACTTCGGAGCCGCTGGTGGTGAAGGGTTGTAGCTGGTCGCTACGGCCAGCCGGTCTTCACGGCCGGTTTCGACGGGCAGCTGGTCTCGACGGCCGGCTGGTCTCGACGGCCGGCCGGTCTCGAGGGCCGGCCGGCCGCTCCGCTTCTCCTGAGCTTCGCACTCTCTACCGCCAGGCGGCCTTCACGCCTCAACTCGTCTCGAGGACGGGGTGCTGTTCCGAACGTCTCACTCTGGGCGGCGTTCAGCACTTCCTGACCTGCACCCTGCCTGGAGCGGTAGGGTGCGACGGACCCACGCGACGGCGGAGAGGTTCGCGACCTGCCAGGATTCATCGAGATCGACCGTCTCGATCACCGTCTGCCTCTGTCCCGCCGATCCCGCGGTGAGAGCGGCCGGATCCAGGATCCTGCGTACCGTCCGGTCGTAGTGATTCCCACGTGCGCTCACCTGGTCCTCGATCAGCACGATCTGGACGACGCAATCTTCGAATCGTTCCACGTCCTCCAGAACCTCCACCGACACCGTGATCGTCGTGCTCCTGGACGCAGAGTCGTAGCCGGTGTCGATCTCGAGAGAGAGACGCGCCGAGTCGGCCTCCGCCGCGGCGAACGCGTTCTCGTACCGGTTCGCGACGTCGCTGCTCCCGGTGTAGCGATCGACTCGTCCACCCACGTGGTCGGCGTGCCGCCACCACCGTACTCGGAGAAGAGCCGCGGAGCCGTCCTCCCGGAGGCTACCGGTGACGTGGAAGCGGACGTGCAGACGAGTCGCTCCGTGCCGACTCGATCCTGGATCTGGTGCAGGGCCGCCCGGGCCGCTGGACAGTTCGGTCACTCCACGTACCCGAACTTCTCGAAGAGCACCGTTCGCGGCATCCTTTCTCGGCGTGGACCGTCGTGACGGCCACGAGAAGGAGCAGTGGCAGGATCAGGCCTGCGGCGAAGTGGACCGATGCGCCGAAGATCGACAGTAAGGGAGAGACAGGGGTCGCGGGCTTCGGCGACGCGGAACTGACGTCTCCGCCTCGGCGTCGTAGGTCTCGAAGTCGCGAAGTTCCGAACGTCGCGGATCTGCTGGAAGTCATCGTCCTCCTCCGAATCACACACGAGTGTTCGCCACCTGGAGGATGTCTTTATGAGGTGGTGCAGGGATCTTGGGCATGGGGATACCCCCGGCGCGGACGAATGTGACGAGCGCGACCTGCTCCAGCGCGACCTACTTTCGTCACGACCCAACGGGTCGCTTCGGAATGGCCCGGTGCACGCACCAGATAGACACCGGATCCCAGCGTTCGTGCGTCGATCGAGCCGAGGCCCGCACTCGCTTCGACCCGGGTCCGCAGCCGGCCATCCACGCTCCAGACCTCGAACGCCGACGAATGCCGGGCCTCGAAGCGAGTCCATCCGGCGGACGGGTTCGGGAACACGCGAACCTTCGCGGACACATCGAGTGGATTCTCGCCGACCGAAGCCGGATCGGGCTGGTGCTCGACGATCCGGGTTCCGTTCCCGAACCAGAGAAGCTCATCGCGCCCGTTCTGATTGAGGTCCCAGGCCGCGAATCCGTTCTGCCCTCCAACGGGACTGGGCTCGTAGTCGAGGACAAGCTCCCAATTGCCGACGCCGTCCGGACGGAAGATCTCGATGTGATTGTCTCCGGCCTGCATCAGGTACTCGATCGGCCACTCGCCATCGAGGTCGGCGATTCCGTTCCATCGGAACCGGTGTAGTTCGTGTGGATGATCTCCATCCGGCCGTCTCCGTCCGTATCCCCCACGGTCGGGTAGCCGATGACGTTCTGGAGATAGGGAGACTGCCACACCAGATTCGTCGGATGGCTCCCTTCGTCCGCACTCTCGTATACCTCGATGTAGTGTCCGTTCTGGCCCATCACCTCCATCTTCCCGTCGCCATCGAGGTCACCGATCGCGTATGGAATGGCCGGTCCGCCCGTCGCGGCGAGGGAGTACGTTCCGTCGTCGGCACGCTCGTAGAACTGGCAGAGGTAGTCCGACCCGAGTTGACGGTAGAGCGCGACTTCCTGGCGGCCGTCGTGATCGGTATCCCCACAAACGACCGCAGAGAAGAGCGGGTACGGCAGGACGGCGATCTGCTCGAGATTCAGGTCGTCCGCACCAGAGCTGCCGGAGACGACCACTGCGCCGAGGGCGCAACCCAATGACACGCGAAGGAAGAGGTTTCGGAAGCGAAGGCGGCCGGAGAATTGGGAGGCACGCATACTGAGGCTCCTCTCTCTGCCTGCACCCAGCGGCCGGTGTCGCTGGGATTCGATTGGGCGGCAGCGCCGATCGTCCGCGCCGACCGCGGAAGTCCAGGAGGGGGCCTTGGAAGTCTAGTCGCCTTGCGCGGGTCCGGTCCAGGCGAACGTGTCCCGGCGCCGCCATCGGCCTCGATTGTACGGAGCGACCCGACCTTCCCACGCGACCACAACGCAACCACGATCACGTCTCAATCGACGCTTCGCCTTCTTGCACATGTGGCGTAGTGTCGTCGACCGAGGAGGAAGACATGAAGAAGCGACCGTTCATGCAGGCCTCGGACCTCGAGCTGCTCCAGACGTTCAACGCCGAGGCCGTTGCCGCGACCGACAGCCTCGGCTATGTCCACCCCGGCGACATCCCCCACCGTCTCTACAGTGGGAACAAGCTCTACGACCCAGGCGAAGTCATGACACTGTGGGAAGACGACCGAGGCGTCGCGGCCTGGGTGCTCGTGAGCCCGCGCTACCGGGGATTCGACGCTCAGGTGCGGCCCGACCTCCGGGGTGGGGATCTCGAGCGGGAAGTGATCCTCCACGCAACGGAAGGCACGCGCACACTGAAACGAAAGTACGAAATCGAGGGAGACGAGATCCTGGCGGACGCGTTTCGCGGCGATACCATCCGGCACGAGCTACTCCTCGAACTCGGATGGAAGCCCTCCGGGGAGTCCGACTATGTCATCAACCGCGCGGAGTTCGGCCGACTCGAGGACCCGGTGTTCCCTCAGGGATACTCGGTGCGCTGCGCGAAGGGAGTGGAAGAAGCGGCCGCTCTGGCCGAGGTCCACTCCGCATCCTTCGGGACGAACTGGACCGAGGAGCTCTACCGCAAGCTCATGCTCTCGCCCGGCTACAGCCCGGAACGTGAGTTCGTGGTCGTCGCGCCCGGAGGAGGGTTCGCGGCGTTCACCGTGACCTGGCTCGATCACCGGAACCGGATGGGCCTCTTCGAACCGGTAGGCACGCACAAGGACCACCGGCGTCTCGGCCTTGGCAGGGAACTCCTCAAACACGGGATGAAGCAGATGGCCGAGGCGGGGATGACGTCCGCGATCGTCGCCACGTTCGTGTCCAACAAAGGAGCACAGGGGCTCTACGAGGGCTGCGGGTTCGCGCCCTGGTACGAACTCGATCCGTTCACCATGCCCGCCTGACCCCGGGCGCTCGTCCGTCTCCGGCACGTGACCACGGCGGGAGGAGACGGAACGAACACCTCGCCGGACCGCGTCCTCCATGAGCGGAGCGCGACGCTCGCATAAGCCCGTTCGCGCCTCGCGCCCGTATTACATCTGCTACGCTTATGGGTGTCTCTCTTCCCCGTGGAGGACTCCATGCGAGAACGCGACCCCTTCCCTCGGGGCCCACTCTCCCGGCTCTTCACTCCCCGGCGTTCTCCGTTTCTCGTCAGAACGCTCACCGTCTCGACGTGTCTCTCCGTCCTGTTTCTCGTCGGCTCGCTCGTCGGGTGCACGCGCGAGCGGATCACCCCACCGGAGCCGGTCCACGAAGACTGGGTGCGGGGAGAGCCGCGGACCTACGAGGTCGGAGGGTCACCCGGAGCCCAGGTCGCGGACGCCGAGACCGACCAGCTCTTCGAGTTCTCCAGCGGTGGCGGCACATTCACGCTCACGCCGATCTCGTCGGGACCGGAGGTCGACGTCGAGGAAACCTGTTTCGAGGTGGACTACACCGGCGAGGGCGTCGTCGATCTCCTCGTGATGCAGGACGCAGACGACTTCGACATCGTCCTCCGCTACGCCCCCTTCGACATCGCGGTGCAGGAGGGGGACGCGTTCGAGGAGGGTGGCTGGATCCCGATCGCCGTCGTCGAAAGCGCGGCCGAACCCGTACGCGTCATGCTCCTTCCCGCGGCCGAAGGGTTCGTTGCGGGAGGCCCAGGCGCTCTCACCGCGACACGCTCGCCCACGATCAGCAGGTTCAAGCGGATCCGGATCAAGCGGTCGGACGACTTCACAGTGAAGTACGCACAGATGAAGGCGAACGTGAAGCTCGCCGTCGACGAACTCATCCTCGCCGTCGCAGATCATCGTCGTCCGTCGGTCGAAGCAGCAGTGGCCGGCGATCTCGCCTACTACGTCCACCTACGGGAACGAGCGAAGGTCGGCGGCGACGCGCTGCCCTGCTACGCGCCGTTCTGGAGGGACGATCTCCGTTGGTTCGTGACGTGCGGCCTCCTCATGATCGACGACAGCGCCGGAAGCGTCGCCCACGAGAGCGGACACTACTTCCATCACGTTCTCGTCGGAACAGAGGCCTACAAGACGTTCCGACCCAGACCCGCCGGTCACAAGCTCGGCATGCCCGGAGCCAAGGAAGACCTGATCGAGACCCCCGCCTACTTCGCCGAGTACTATCTCAAGGGACTGATCGGCGATCCCGGCACGTCGAATCCGGAGAGCGGTCAGTTCCTCACTGCGTCCGCGCGTCCCGCAACCGCGAACTTCCCGGACCTCGAAGGATTCCCGACCGCGCTCCTGGCCAGCATCGCGAGGAATGACGGCCGGATCCGCGACTTCGAGGGACAGTGGGTCGACGTCCCGGTCGTCACGGGCGAGCGGGAGTCGCGCCTCCAACAGGGGTTCGAGATCATCGCAAAGGGAACGAACACGGTGACGGGAGTGCTGGAGGAGATCCGGAACTACCTCTTCCTCAAAGGAGAGGAGGAGAAGCTGCCCGCCATGCTCGAGCCGATCGGGTTGAGTTACCACGGGAAGATCCGGTTCGTGGACGAGAACGGCGCCGGAGTCGCGGGAGTCGCGGTCCGTCCGATCTCGATCGTGGGTGACGTCACGTACCGCCTGCCGATGAACGGTGTCAGTAGCAGCAATGGCGAGTACACCCTCCCACGGCTCTTCCCGGGGCCGGCACGCCTCCGTGTCTACCACGCCGGTGACTCGACCGAGGTCACCTACGCGATCGACTGGAACATCACGACGACGCACGAGATAGACCTCGGCACCCGCGTCCTCGGTGGACCCGAACCCGAAATCACGAGAACCCAGGGCTACGACCAGACCCTGGTGGCCGGCCGCTCCACCATCGATCTGGATGGAAAGCACTTCGGATACGACGAGGGAGTGGTTCTCTTCGGCGACGTCGAGGCCGCACCGCTCTACAGCGGGACGCCGAACGTCCAATGGGGAGACACGTACATCAAGGCGGTGATCCCGATCGACGCCATGGACCACACGGTCGCGGTGCGGACCGCTGCGGGAAAGCACTCGGAAGCAACGAGCCTGACCTACCTCTCGATCCCGGAGTTCGTCGAACAGTCGAAGAACTACCTGATCTTCTGCACGGCGAACTACACACTCACCTGGAGCACGCCGTCCGGACCGCGGTCGGAGAACTTCACGAACAAGGAGATCGGGATCAACCCGTACGGCTACGCAAACCTCACGGGAAACGGGAACGGCTACACCGCAACCCTGAGCTCAGGCGGGATCGACTACTCGATCAGCACGTCGCTCACGTTCTCCGGCGCCAAGCCCTCGGAGTACGAGGTGAGTGCGCAGTACGCCTACTCGGCGACGACGGCCGCCGCCAACCCCGACGGCAGCCACGACGCCACCATCGTCACGCTCCAACTGCGGGACCTGCCCCTCCAGAGCCACGAGCAGTTCGACTTCGAGAGCGACCTCGCCAATCCGGGCGGGTTCGTCGAATCAGCCGACATCACGGTGCGGCAGTACGACTGGAGCGAACAGGTGCTCGTCGAGAAGCGACTCAGCTCGATCGAGTACAGCAGGCTGTGGCTGGGAGGGTTCACGCTGCGCTAGAGCTCCGGGCGTCAGAGCTCCGTCTCGCCCCCGCGCTGGATGACTCCCGCGCGGGCGAGTTCCTCGAGCGTCCCGGTTTCCACGCCGAGAAGGCCCGTGAGCACTTCGTCGGTGTGCTCTCCGACTTCGCCACCGATCCAGTCCGTGCGACCGGGAGCTTCGGTCAGCTTCGGTCCCGGTGAGGAGAGTCGGAGCGGTCGGCCGTCCATCTCGAGTTCCTCGAAGAGACCGCGGGCCCGCACGTGTGGGTCGTTCACAAGGTCCGCCGCACTCTGGATCGGGCCGGCCGGAACACCTGCAGCTTCGAGTCGTTGTACGACCACATCCGCGGGAAGCGTGCTCGTCCACGCACCGATCGCCGCGTCGAGTTCCTCACGGTGCCGGACGCGGAGGTCGTTCGTCGCGAGGTGCCGCGCGTCGGCTAGGTCGAGCCGGCCTGCCGTCAGCATCAGCCGGCGGTAGATCCCGTCCGAGTTCGCGCCGATCACGACCCTTCGGCCGTCGGCGCACGGGTACGCATCGGTCGGAACGATACCGGTGATCGTGGTTCCCGACGGCTCACGCACGACGCCGAGCCGGTCGTACTCGGTGAGCGTCGCTTCCATGATGGAAGACGGCTTCGTAGATCGCAACGTCGATCACGTCGCCCCGTCCCACGTCGGCGCCACGTCCCGCATCGGAACCATGTCCCACGTCGGCGCCATGTCCGACGTCGGAACCACGTCGCACGTCGCTCCGCCCCGGCGACCGTTCCCTTCGAAAGAGCGCGAGCAGGATTCCGATCACGGCCTGAAACGCCGCCACCGAGTCCCCGATGCTGACGTTGCTTCGGACCGGCGTCTCGCCCGGCATGCCCGTCACGTACCGCAAGCCTCCGAAGGCCTCGCATACAGAAGCAAACCCACGCCGTTCCCGGTAGGGGCCCGTCTGACCGAACCCACTCACCCGCGCGACGATCAGCTCCGGCTTCTCCTTCCGCAGCTCGTCGGGGGCGAGGCCCCAGCGCTCGAGCGTCCCGGGACGGAAGTTCTCGACCAGAACGTCGCATTCGAGCGCGAGCCGACGAACGAGGTCCTGTCCCTCCCGCTTCTTCAGATCGATCGCGACGAGCTTCTTGTTGCGGGCGAGGCTGCGGAACCAGAGCGACGTTCCGTCTTCGAGCACGCGCCACGTGCGGATCGGATCCCCGGCCCCGGGCGGCTCGACCTTGATCACCTCGGCGCCGAACCAGCCGAGGATGGAAGTCGCGAGCGGCCCGGCCAGAATCTGCCCCAGCTCGAGGACGCGGACACCCTCGAGCGGACGCGCTGCGTCTCCGGTCGGACGTGGTGCGTCTTCGTCCGGTCGCGGGGCGCCCTCGCGCGGTGGCGGGGCGCCGTCGGGCGGTCGCGAGGCGCCCCCGAACCGGCGCGAGGTATCCTTCAGCTCCCGATGCTGCCGGTCACTCAACGGAGACGCACCACCTGGGTGTGCGCATCGCGCCGCTCGCTGCGGGCACGGACGAAGTAGACGCCGGCGGGAAGTTCGTGCCCGTCGGTGTCCCGTCCGTCCCACTCGAGACGTTCGACCCGGGCCTCGCCGGCTGGGAGCGACATGGTCCGCACGACGCGGCCGTCGGCGCCTGTCACCTGCACGCCGACCCGCTCGTTCGCCTCGAGCGAGAGCACGAGCGTCGTGCCATCCGACGTCGGGTTCGGTTCCGGTGCGCGGAGGAAGAGCGAACCGGCCATGTCGGTGCCGCTGAGGCCACCTCCGTTCGGGCCACCATCCACCCCGTCTCCGACCGCGGCCGGATCCAGGACCTCGATCTGCACGGTCAGCGCATCGTTCGTCGCGTCGCCGTCGCCCGCCACCTGAACGGTGCACGTGAGCTCATAGGTTCCGCCCGACGACGGTACCCACCCCGGATCGAACTCGATGACCTGCTTCTCGACGAAGGCCAGGTCGACCGTCGTGGACCCTCCGACCGGACCGGTCAGCGTCACTTCCACGTTCGTGAGGTCGCTGAGGCCGAAGTTCGACACCTCCACCTGGATCGGGATCGGATCGCCGAGATCGAACGCCGCTCCGTCCGCCGGGCTCACGAAGGAGAGGACACCCGCGTCGAGGTTCGCGGGAGTGCCGACGAGACGGTTCACCCCGAACTTCCCGAGGTAGGACGTGACCCAGCTCATGTCCTCGGTGACCGGATCCTGCGTCGTCGCGGGGATGCCCCCGTCGTCATCGGTGTCGTAGGAGAGGAGGAGACGCGCGAGGTTCGTCCCGTTCTCGGCCCAACTCGGATCACCGCTCACTTCGCTCATCGCGAACTGCGCATTCACGTACGCGACGTTCCAGGAGTTGTCCCAGTCATAGGAGTCCCCGGCGTTGTCGTACCAGACCTGGAACGTGTCGACCATGGCGCCGTACTGCTGGATCCAGAGTTCGCCCGCGGGAGGATCGTCGCGGAAGACGGAGTTGCAGAGTCCCCAAACCATCGTTCCGGACGACATTGCCCATGTTTCGGTCGCGAGCAGCGTCGGAGGATCGATCGAGATGTAGTCGGTCCAGACCAGATTCCCCATCGTGACGGCGGCGTCCATCCAGTCCGTGCGTCCCATCTCCTCTCCGTAGAGATAGAGGTTGCCGGACGTCCAACCCTGGACGAGTGCATTGATCTTCTGGTTGATGTTGAGGAAGAGCGGGTGCGCGACGAGCCAATCCGCCGCGGTCTCGGCGTGGGTCAGGAAGGAGTCGTCTCCCGTGGCCGCGCGGTACGCGCTCTCGGCGGTGAGGGCCCAGGCGCAGTTGTGCGCGCGGTAGTACCCAAAGATCGGCCCCTCTTCGAGCCAGGCCGGATAGGTCAGGCAGTAGGTCCACGCGTCCGCGATGTTCTGGAGGTAGGTCGTCCGACCCGTGAGTTCGGTGTAGCGAGACCAGAACCAGATCGCCTCGAGCGTATTGTCGGTCTGGACGACGGTGCCGAGCGGCCCCGCTTCCGCCTCGATCATGCCGCCGAAGTCAGGTGATCCCGTGTCCTTCACCTGCCAGGCATCGAGGAAGGCCGCGATCTGGTCCATCTCGAAGAGGTAGTTGATCCGGCCTTCCGGCCAGACGACTTCCCCGCTCCTCGGGCCCGTCATCGGTGGCTGCACGCTGCGGAGGTCGTCCTCCGAGATCGGCATCGTGGCGAACGCGGGGCCCGCGATGGAGATCAGGAGCGGAACGGCCACCGTGACGACTGCACCAAGGACGCCGAGAGCGCGGGCACCGATAGGGCCACGAGTCATCCTGCCGAGGGGTGGAGCGAAGGCGGAGCCGGAAACGAAAGCGGAGTCGGGCGTCCGGGAGGTCATGGTGGGTCTCCTATCGTGTCGCGCGAAGTGGGTGCCGGATTCGGCGGCGAGTCACCGCGGACAAGGATACGCCAAGCAGGACTCCCAAACCGAAGCGAATCCGCCCAGGCCGGATCGTGGCCAGACCCGCCTGGGCCGAGATGGTGGCGGGGACGCCGAGGGAGTTCCCCGCGACAGCCGGACGATGGAAGCACGTCTTGGAGGGCCGGTTCGTGGGGCTTGGCTCAGTGATCCGCGATCGCGAGGAACCCGCAGCTGTCGGGCAGGCTTCGGTAGAGCTGCCCGAGGTCTTCCGGCGGGAGTTCCAAGCGGAGTCGCCATTCGTCCCGCTTCCAGAGCGCCGCGAAGAAGCTCCCAATGCCGGTACCGCCGGAGAGATCGGGATGATCCGGCGCCGCGGCCGAGTCCGCAGGAACCACTTCGACGAGGAAGTGCCCCGGGTAGTGGATGGTGAAATCCTCCGGTGTCGGATAGAGCTCTTCGGGAAGTGGCGGGATCGGTGGATCCTCGGTCGCCGTGCTGTCCGACGGTTCGAGCTCCGTCCGGAGCCTCACCCTCGCGGGATCGAGGCGCCCGGCGCGCCACGCGCGATCGAACAGGCCGTCGAACTCCGAACGCTTCTTGAAGAATACCTGTGGTACGCCGACCGCAACCGACCGCACCGGCATCTCGTGAAGGAGAACGCCGTGGTGCATCAACCGGAGTGTCCGCGGATCGAGTTCGAGGACGAGGTAGTACTTGTCCCCCTCGGCCAGCGCGATCTCGGCCTCGAGCGCAGCGACCACGCCGACTTCGTTCGGATCGCCCGCAGCGCCATCCCTCGCGCCCGCCCGCTCACCACCGCCCTCCTCACGTCCGCAACCGAACAGGCTCACGTTGAGAAGAGCGACCACGAACAAAGCAATGACGAGCGAGGCGACAGGGACCTTGCGACGCACGCGCCGACATCCGTCGGTTCCCGTCACCGAAGGGAAGGACCGCGCGTTGGGAGGACCCTGATTCATCGTGTTGGACGCCCCACCTCAGTAGATGAACACACGCGTGCCGATCGGCGCCGCTTCGTTCACCGCGTGGAGGTCTTCCTTCCCGAGCCGGACACATCCGTGCGTGACGCTCCGCCCCAGGAGCCGCTCGTAGAGTGTGCCGTGGATCATGTACCCGTCGCCCAGATAGAGCGCGTGCTCGCCGAGGACGCCGTACTCGAGCCGCTTCGATGGATCACGCGGAATCGGCTCTCCCGCCTCCACGAACGCCCAATCCGGCTTCTTCCAAACCGGCTTGTTCGTCTTGCTGCGAACGTGGAACTCCCCCTGTGGCGAGTCGAAGACCCACGTGCGGCCACCGTCCCCTTCCTTGAGGACGTAGCCTGAACCCGAGGAGCAGATCGCCTCGCGGAGGAGTTCGTCTCCTTTCCGTAGGTAGAGTCGGTTGTTCGCCTGATCCACGACGATGTAGTTCTTCCGGATCTTCATCCCGGCCAGCTTCTTCTCGAGCCGCTGGACGGTCGCCTGGTCCTCGGGGGAGAGGGATCGAGCTTCCGCGGAGACGGCAGGCGGGCCCGTGTATTCGTACCCAGTTCCCAGTAGCGACAACAGGACCAGAAGAGCAACGGATCCGAGCATGGCTCCCCGGGCGATCCATCGGGGATGGATCCGCCCCGATCTCCTGCGTCGGTGCTCTGCAAGGCGCGACTGAAAGCCCTCGAAGGTGAGACCGTCGTTCCCCGCTCCACCGCGAGAGAGGGGCCGCCGTGGATGCATCCTCCGGGTCGGAGGGGCCATGATCACTTCCTCCTCTTGGCCGTGGACCTGGCGACTCGGGAGAAGGCTCCGTCTCGTCCGTCCCCGCCCACGATCGTCACCGGCGTGTTCACGTCGACATGCGCCCAGAGGTCGTCGATGTCGCGGTTCGTCATTGCGACACAGCCGCGGGTCCAGTCCCAGCCCTTTCCACCCTCCCCGTGGATCTCGATGGAGCCACCGGGTCTCGCGTCAGCGCGGACGTGTTTCCTCTTCTTCGCCTCCGCCAGGCGGGCCAGATCGGTCTGCGTCGGATAGTCGATCAGAAGCGCACGATGATAGATGGTGTCCGGGCCCTGCTTCTTCTTGACGACACGGTAGCGTCCCTCCGGCGTCGCGCCGTCTCCCTCGAACAGTTTCCTCTCGAGGGCGCGCCTTCCCATCTCCGCCGGATACCGACGCACTTCCCGGCCCGAATCATAGAGGACGAGTTCGTTCCGTTCCTTGTTGACGACGATTGCCGTGCACTTCCGCTCGCGAGACTCGGCGAGTGTCTCCTCGAACCAAGTCTGCCAGCGCTGGAGTTCGTTCTCGTCGACGAACCGGGCCGTGCGTGACGCCGCAGTATCCAGAACTTCGAGGGCCTGGACGGTCGCACCTTGCGCAAGGTCACGCGCGCCGATGAAGTCCCCCTCCTCTTGACGAAGGTGGGCCTCGACCGCCTGCACTCGCGCCGCCTGCAGCTTCCGGCGGGCGGCCGGGTCGAGGACGTGAGCGTCGCGCACCGCTTCGGCCTCGAGCAGAACCTGGGTCAGCTCATCGAGGGCGAGGTGCGACTCCGATTCCACCGCAGCCTTCGTCCGTCTCGTGACGTCCGCCGCGGACGCCGCGCTGTCCCGCGCCGCCCTCAGGAGAACACCGGCGAGCTCGAAGTTGCGAAGCGGAGCGAGTCTCGTCTTCTGACGGACCAGCTCGACAGCGGCCGACTGCAGCAGGGAATCCGCGGTCGTGAACTTCTGCGAAGCCCACTCCTCCGCCCCGAGCTGTTTCGCCTCATCGATCGAGGAGGTCGCGTGCTCGAAGGCCAGGGCAGGTTCGAGTGCCCGCCCCGAAAGGAACGGCCAGGAGACTACGGACGCCCCGATCAGAACCAGGACCACAGACGCAAAAACCCAACGCCAGGCCCGTCTGGAGCGGGCCCGGCGCTGGGATCGAACACGAACGTAGTCGGCGTACTCCACTAGTAGCGTTGGGTACTAGTGGCCCGACGGCATAGCCTGCGCCTGGGCGTTCATCGCCGCTTGGAGCTCCGCCTGGATGTCCTTGGTGAGCTGGCTCGCCGCCTGCGAACGACTCAAGGCATCCTTGTACTGACCGCTCGAAAGCGACTGGTCGACCTGCGCCAGCGTCGTCTCGATGCCCTGAACGTCAGCCTGGATCATCTTCAGGTCGGCGGCAGAGTCCTTACCCTGCGGGGCAGCCGCGATCATGGCCTGCAGCTCGGCGATCGCCGTGCGTGTCTCGTTGAGGAGGGTGGTCACCTCCGCCTTCATCTCCGCCTTGCCGGCTTCTGCCTCGACCGCCGCCTTGTCCGCCGCCGCCTTCGCGTCGTTCGCCGCCTGGGTCGCGACATCGTACTTGCGGAACAGGACGAACTTCTTCTCCTGCGCTTCGAGTTCGGCCTGGAGCTTCTTCATCGAGCTCTCAGCCTGGGCGTACTCAGCCTCGGCATAGGTCGAAGCCTGCGCAGCCTTCGCGGACTCGAGCGCAGCCTTGGAGGCTTCGATCACCTCAACCGGCTCCTTGGCGCAACCCGCAAGGCCGACCGCGCACACCATCAGAGCCAGGAACGTCGATTTCGTCTTCATGGTTAGGCTGGACTCTCCTTCGAGCCCCCTGCCCCGAAAGTCAACTTTGACGCGGATCGTCACCGGGGCGGGGAGACTGAGCCGGTCACACCCGATTGCGGGCGCGACGGTGGATTGATAACAGGAAACGTGCCGAGGCGAAACCGAGTCGGCAGGATTTTCCCACCGCCCGAGGGGCCCCTATCCATCGACGCCCGGCGAGTGCCCAGCACACAGGCGAAGTCAGGATCCCGGCGACTGCTCTGGGGAGGGCCAAACCATGCACTGCAAACATGTTTGCAGAACCCAAACCGTGGGAGCGATACCCGCCGGCATTTTCCTGAGCGACGCCAGGGGGCGACGGAGAATCACTCGGGTAGGATCCTGACGCGTCGCGGGGACACGATTCGAGATCACATAATCGGCAACAAACACCCGAAATGGCAACAATAGCGGTCGACCACATCCGATTTGGCACTCACCGGCTGGGAGGAGGATTCGGAGTCCCCGTGGGCTCCGGGGTCGAGCGGCGCCGGTAGTCGGCTTTGCGCAGCCCGTACTTCCGCATGAGCGCGTAGACCGTACGGGGACTGAGCCGCGCGCGGGCGGCGACGAGCCCGACTCGACCCGCGGTCTCCCTCAGCAGACGATCGAGGTAGATCCGTTCCAACTTCCCGACCACGGAGTCTTTCGTCGTCGCCCACTCACCGTCCAGCGACACACCCGCGAAGCCGCTCCGCTCGCCGAACTCTGACGGGAGCACGGACTCACCAACGATCGACTCATCCGCACGCGACCGCGGACCGGACTCCGACAGACCTGCGCCTGCATTCGCGATCCGGTGGGGCAGATCCGGAACCTGAACGACCGGGCGACTCGAGAGGATCGCCACCTGCTCGAGCGCATTGAACAGCTCGCGCACATTGCCCGGCCAGCTGTACGCACAGAGCGCGGCCATCGCTTCCGGGCCGATCTCCCGACCACGTCTCCCCCTGAGTTCCGTGAGCCGCAGGAACCGTTCACGGACCAACTCCGGTATGTCCTCTCTACGGTCCCGCAGGGGAGGGACGGTCAAGCTCACGACAGCCAGGCGGTAGTAGAGGTCCTCACGCAGCCTTGCGCCCGCCACCTCGTGTTCGAGATCCCGATTCGTGGCGGCGACGAGGCGGACGTCGACCTGGAACGAACTCTCACTGCCGACTCGCTGCACTCGCCGGTCCTCCAACACTCGCAGCAGCTTCACCTGGAGGTGGAACGGAAGTTCTGCGACTTCGTCCAGGAAGAGAGTTCCCCGGTGAGCGAGTTCGAAGTAGCCGCGTCGCGCTCGTGTCGCACCGGTGAAGGCACCCCGTTCGTGTCCGAACAGCTCGGTCTCGAGAAGCCCTTCGGGCAGAGCGCCACAGTTGATCGGAACGAACGGACCGGAGGACCGAGGGCTCTCGGCGTGGATGGCTCGAGCCAGATATTCCTTCCCGACCCCCGTCTCCCCCGTGATCAGGACGGTCGTGTCAGAGTCGGCCACGAGGCGTGCCTGTGTCAGCAGGCGCTGCATCGGCGTGCTGCGCGCCGTCAGGCCGAGCAACCCTCGCGGAGGAATCGAGCCGCTGGACGATCCGGGAGCCCCTCCCTGAGTCACGTCCAGACGACGGTCCGTTTCCGAACGTCGCCGCTGCACGATGGCGTGGAGAGTGTCGCGCAGAGTGGGATCCTGGACCCCGCGGTTGATGACCGCCATGCAGCCCGCCGCGAGGAGTCCGGCTCGCTCCTCCGGGTCTTCCCGGTCGACGGCGACGATCACGTCGGGACGGTCTGGAAGGGAGCGGATCTGTCGCACGGCCGCGGCCGCCGGATTGGGAAGTCGATCGACCTCGACGACGATGAGGTCGAAGTCCGTCTCGTGGAGCAGGGCCCAGAGATCATCGGACTCCTCGAACTCCAGCGAGACGACTCCTTCCTGCGGGAGCAGCCGCATCCACCTGCGTCGACTCTCGAGATCGTGAAGCGCGACCAGGACCCGGACCAGCAAGGATCACCTCCAGAACAAAAGGCCCCTGAATCGGAAGTGATCTTCCGATCCAGGAGCCAGTTCGTCCAGTGAATCCTTCGATCCCCGTCCCGGCGGGACCTCCACCGCCACCTCGCGTCCGGCCTAGACCGACCCATGACTCCGGCGAGATGGCGAACTCGGATCTAGCGCGGCACGTAGGCAAGACCAAACGGGTTCAGTCCGACCGTCACCTCTGCCTCGTAGCCGACGTGGCGACCGCCTCCGCCAACCGAGTAGATCGTTACCTTGTCCGCAGTTCCACCGGAGTGGGTCAGGGCCAGGGTCCGGCCGTTCCGGTCGAGCGCCAGGTTGTGCGGAACGGCATAGGGGCTGTCCGTCGCGTCACCCACGGTCCGGTTCCGCCGGGTGTCGATGGTGAAGATCGCGTCCTCGCCACCGCCGGTCAGGTTCGTCGTATAGAAGTGCTTGCCGTTCGGCGCCATCACCGCACCGTGCGCACCCGGCACGTCGATCCGCGTCATCTCCGCCAGGTTGTACCGGTTGAGGACGATGACGACGTTGCTCTCCTGACACGGGACGTAGAGGCGGTTGTGCTGACGGGAGAGCGAGAGGTGCGGGTCCTTGCCGACGGCGGCCCGACCGACTTCCTCGAACGAGTGCGCGTCATACTGGACGACGTAGTCGTTGTCGCCGGGAGTGAGGACGCTGACATAGGCGAACCGGTTGTGCGGGCCGACGATCACGTCGTGAGGCTTGCCTCCCATCGCGACCAGATCGGCAGGCGTGTCCACGGTCGCGATCACGGAGAGATCCCGCGTGTCGATCACCGTGGTGGTCTTGTCGATGTCGTTGTTGACCCAGAGCTGCTTGCCCGTGGTGTTCGCCCACATGTGGAAGATGCCGTCACCCGCGGGAGCCATCCCCTCCACTTCGAAGGAACGAGGGTCGAAGGCAACGACACGGTCGTTCGCCCGGTCCCCGACGAAGACACGGTTCCGGTTGTAGACGACGTACATCGGCTCAGGCGTCGCGTCGCCTTCCCCGGCCGGAAGTTCGTAGGTACCGATCACTTCGTAGTCGTCGGCGTCGATCACGCTGATCGTGCCGGAGCCCCGGTTCGCGATGACGAACTTGTCGTTGCTGTGATGGCCGTGCTGGGAATGCTCCCCATGTGCTTGTGTCGTGGCGCTGTCGAGCGCAATGCCTTCGCTCGTCGGGGCCGTCGGCTCCTCGGAACAACCGACCGCGGCGACCGCCACGAGCGCGGCAAACGAAATCCACTTTCTCATCTCGGGAATCCTCCTGTCACTGGAGTGGGCGCGCGTGAGGCCGGGCCGACATGGCGATGCGGACCGGCCCTCGGGGACTTGGATCGAGACCAGTCACGGCTCCGCGGCGCCGCTTCGACGTGGAGTGTCGAGCGGCCCGTGCGACTCACCGTCGCCAGGCCCTCACATGGAGAAGGCCTCTGTCTCGGTACGCGTGGGAGTACCGGTCCCCTCGTCTCGTGTGACCGAACGCGACGCCCGAAATCGATGTCCGCGGAGAAGGCAGAGAGTAGGTTGCCGCGAATCGCGAAGGGCACGAGGAGCGGACCGGCAAGCGAGGTTTGCTCGGACTCGTCCGCGAGGGTCCGAACGTACCGGGAGTACACGAAAGCAGGGCCGCGAACTCCCGGCGTTCGTCAGCTCAGGCGGTCGATCAGGGAATCGAAGAACGCTATGTAGTCCTTGAGATCCATCGGCTTCGTGAAGAAGGCGTTCGCTCCGAGTTCGAGCGACTGATTCCGATCACGAGCGCTGTCCGAGTTCGTCAACATGGAGATGATCGGAATCTCCTTGAACTCCTCGCGGCTCCGCACCGCAGCCAAGGTGTCGAAGCCGTCCATCCCAGGCATGTTGATGTCCAGGAGAACGAGCGCGGGGAGAGGAGCGCCGGACTCCAGACAGTTGTTCAAGAACGCGAGGAAAGCCTGCCCAGACGCACACCGGATCAGTTCGTTTCCGAGACGGGATCTCTCGTAGCAGGTCCGCGCGATGAAGAAGTCCATGTCCCCATCGTCGACCATGACGATCGGGCCGTTTCCGGCGATGACCTTCGGCTCCATGGTGACCTCCTACTCGTTCGGCCCGCGTTCGTCCGGACCTGATCCGTTCGATTCCTCCGTTACCCGGTCAGGCACATCGAAGTAGAACGTGCTGCCCTTCCCGAGCTCAGACTCGACCCAAATCGTCCCCCCGTGACGGTGCGCGACACGTCGACACACCGCAAGTCCGATCCCCGTCCCTGGGAACGCCTTCTGCGTGTGGAGGCGACTGAAGATGGTGAAGATCCTGTCCGTATGCTCCGGGGCGATTCCGATCCCGTTGTCGGAGACCGAGAAGAGCCACGAGTCGCCTTCCCTCCGCGCGTCGATCCGGACGACGGGAAGTGTCTCTCCGTGGTACTTGATCGCGTTCCCGACCAGGTTCTGGAACAGCTCCACCAGCTGCGACCGATCGCCCTCGACAGTCGGAAGTTCGTCCCAGGAGACCGTGGCCTTCGCGTCCTCGATCGAGGGGCGGAGGTACTCGACGACGTCACGAAGCACCTCGCCGCAGTCGACCGCGGCGAACGGTCTCGCGCGGGAGTCGACGCGTGAGAAGGCGAGCAGGTCCTGGACCAGGTTCTGCATCCACTTCGCGGTATCGACGATCTTCGTGATGTGTTCATTCGCCTGATCGTCCAACACGTTTCCATACTGCATCTGGAGAATCTGCGCGTATCCCGAGATGCCACGAAGCGGTGACTGCAGGTCGTGGGACGCGATGTACGCGAACTGTTGGAGATCGAGGTTGCTCCGCTCGAGAGCCTCGTTCATCCGGACGAGATGGGCCTCGGCCCTCTTCCGCTCCTCGATGTCGAGCACCGCGGCGACGACGAAGAAGCCGCTCTCCGTCTGGACCGGGTTGAGGCCGATCTCGACCGGAAACTCGGTTCCGTCCTTCCGGCGTGCCCAGAGATCACGGCCGGCACCCATGAGACGCGTGGTCGGTTCTACCTTGAACCCCGCACGCATCCCGGCATGGTGCGGACGGTACCGTTGCGGAACCAGGTCCTCGACCGAAAGACCGAGCATCTCCTCCCGCGAGTATCGGAAGATCGGCTCCGCCGCGGAGTTAGCGAGCACGATGCGCCCGGTCTCGTCCACCATGAGGACCGCGGTAGGGAGCGCGTCGATGATCGACATCAGATCCTCGGCGCTCCGGATTGGGGGACTCGGGGCCATCACTCCTCCAAACTGCCTCCCGTCGAGGCATCCGGCCCCGGCGGCATTCATCCTGTCGCAATCACCAGAGATCGCGTCGGCAACGGATCGAGCCCCACAGGGGTGATTCTGGCGCCCGGCTCCGCTCCGTGAAAGCCCCGAACGACCGCCGGGTCCGGGATCGGCGCCACGCCTGTATCGATCCAAGGAGGGCGCAGGAACATAGAGGCTTCGGCAGACAACGACAGTGTCCTGAGAGAAACCTCGGATCCCGCGCACGATCTCACCCACCCGACCCGATTCCCGGGTAGACTCCCCGGGGTCGGGCGACGAGCAGGGACCCGGCATCCAGATGATCAGGGCACGCGACCCGGCCGTTGGAAGGTCGCATCGGACCTCCCGAGTGGGATCCGGCGTCCGTCCATGGAGTAGCGTACGAGAGGCTTCCATCCCTGGGGTTCTATTCCGAAGGGTTCTATCCGAGAGGTTTCCATTTCCATGAGCGATCGTTCCGTCGGCTCCCCGGGGCAGAGTGACGTCCGAGGCACACAGATCCGAAGCACGCAGGCTCGCGGCACGCGGGCTGGAGGCACGCAGGCCCGCCTACGCCTGGTCCGTCGCCTCCTCGTTCTCGCGCTCCCGTTCGTGTCGGCCTGCGCGCACACGCCGCGCGAAGCGCTCGACCGTGAGGTCACGATCACCCTGCTCCAGACGACCGACTTCCACGGCGCACTCGAGTCAGACGCGCGTGACCGTGACGGCAGGCGGATCGGCGGAGCCGACTTCCTGAGCGCCTGGATCGACAAGGAGCGGTCCACCAACCCCAACGGGACGCTCGTCCTCGACTCGGGCGACGTCTATCAGGGAACCGCTCTCTCCAACCTGACCGACGGTCGCGCCACGATCGACTACATGAACGAAGTCGGTTTCGATGCGTCGGCCGTCGGAAACCACGAGTTCGACTTCGGGATGGACCTGCTCCTCGCCCGGATGGATCAGGCCGAGTTCCCCTTCCTCTGCGCCAACGTGCTCGAGAAGAAGACCGGCGCGCCGCCGTCCTGGGCCGTACCGTACAAGATCTTCGACCGGCTCGGAGTCCGCGTCGCGGTGATCGGCCTCGCCACGCCGGACACCCCGCAGGTCACGCTCCTGGAGAACGTCAAGCACCTCGACTTCCTCGATCCGGTCGCGACCGCGAACCGACTGATCCCGGAACTCGTCCCGTCCAAGGCGGACATCGTCGTTGCGCTCTGCCACATGGGCGGATTCCAGCGAAACGACGGACCGATCGAGGGCGAACTCGTCGAACTCGCAGAGGGCATCGAGGGCGAAGCCGCGATTCTCGGCGGACACACCCACCGGATCGTCTCCGGCTCTGTCGACGACACCGCCATCATCCAGGCGGGATCCAACGGTCGCTGGGTCGGCCGGATCGACCTCGTCTACGACCGCGAAACACGCCGCGTCACGTCGTCCTCCACCAACATCACGACGGTGTACGCAGACAGCCTGCCCGGCGAGTCCGTCCTCCCTGACGGGGACGTGACTGCGCTCGTCCACCGCTACCGTGACGAGATCGCCCCGACGCTCGACGAAGTGATCGCGACCGCGCCGAACGGAATCGCGTCCAACCGGATCGAGTCCCAGATGGGCAACTGGATGACGGACCTCATGCGGGAAGCGACCCGTTCCGACTTCGCGTTCCAGAACCCCGGCGGCATCCGTTCGTCGCTGGACGCCGGCCCCGTCCGCTTCGCCGACGTCTACCGCGTCATGCCGTTCGACAACACCATCGTCGTGACGGAGATGACTGGCGACGAAGTCCGCGCCTACCTCGAAGCCGCCGCCCGTCGCGGCGACACGCTCCACGTGTCCGGGCTCCACTACGCCGTCGACTTCCGCGAGCCGGAGGGCGCGCGGGTGACGAAGCTCGTCCTCGCGGACGGAAGCCCGCTGGACGGATCGCGCACCTACCGGCTCGCCGTGAACAACTTCATGGCCGGCGGCGGCAGCGACCTCCCCGAGCTGAACGGCCGGCCGACCACGGTCGACACCGGAATGCTGGTCCGTGACGTCCTGATCAACGGCTGCCGAACCGCCACCTCGGCGGGCCGGGCGCTCGAGCCGGTTGTCGAGGGCCGGGTCGTCGCCACCATGGACGGATCCGGGCAGGCCCGCTGATTGTGGCCGGATGAATGCGGACGATCGCGCCGCATTCATCCGTCTCTCAACAGCTTAGGGCGGTTTCTGCCCGACGTCTTCTCCGACGCACCCCGCCATCACGTTGTCGGCTCCGGCCCAAGGGCTTGCCTCTCCAGCCATCCGCAATCTTCCGTCCACAACCATCGGGCCCCCCAGGCCGGGACGGCAGCCGGCCGGGTGGAGGCTTCCGAACCAGATCATCCCGCCACACCCAACGATGCCTCTTGACAGCATTGGTCTTCGACTGAATCGTTTGACCTGTTGGTACGACGCCCGAACCGGCGTCCAACCACGACACGGAACCCCATGAACGACTCGTCCCCGGCCGCCCTCCTCCCCCCAGACCCAGAGAGCACTCAGGGCCGCATCCTCGCCGCGGGGCGGGAGTGCTTCGCGCGGTCCGGCTTCGAAGGCACGACGACTCGGGCGATCGCGGAAGCGGCCGGAGTGAACCTGGCGCTCGTCCACTACCACTTCGGGTCCAAGGAAGCGCTCTACCGACGCGTGATCGCCGGCGAGATGGTTCAGGTGCTGGGGACGATCGCCACGGCGATGCAGAGGCAGGACAAGCGTCCGGCCGAACGGCTCCTCGACCTCGTTGGGCTCGTGCACCGGGCATTCCGGGAGGACCCGGTCCGTCTCGCGATCATCCGGAAGGAGATCGGCCAGGGAGCGCCCCATGGGATCGAGGTCGTACGCGCTCTCGGAGAGAACGGGCCGCAGGGGTTTCGGCGGCTCGCCATCGACGTCATCGAAGAGGCACAGGAAGCGGGCGAAATCGCCCCAGGAGATCCACGCGCCATCCTCGGACTGATCATCACCGGCGCGTACGGAATGCTCTTCGTCGGCCCGATGCTCGGGCTGATCTTCGACAACTCGTGGTCCGACGACGAGCAGTGGCAGGAGATGCTGGACGGACAGCGGAAGCTGCTGGAACGCGCCATCTGCGTCCAAGCGCCGAGGTAGCGATATGAGAAAGACGCGAACGACGAACACGGAACGACCGGGCGTCATCTGGGCAGGAGCGATCCGGACAGGAACCCTGGCAGTACGCGTCGTACGGGCGGCCATCGTGTGGGCGACCGTCGCCTGGATCTCCGCCCCATTGTCGAGCGCCGGTATCGCCGACGCGCTCGCCGCGGAAACCTACTCGCTCGACGAGTGCATCGAGCGCGCTCTCTCCGAGTCCCACGAACTCCGGATCGCTCGGGAAGACGAGACCGCCGCCCGAGCGGACCTGGGAGGCGCCGCGGCGGCGAGGTGGCCTGTCCTCACACTCACGGCCGGAGGGCGGTACGTCTCGGACGTCAACGAGATCGAACTCCCGACCGTGCCGCCCCGCGCTCTTCGACTGGGAGACAACGACAGCTACGAAGTCGCGGCCAACGCCGAGGTGCCACTCTTCACCGGCGGCCGCCTCTCCGCTTCCAGCGACGCGCGGCGCGCGCTCGTGGGCGCAAGCGCCGAGAGCGTTCGGGCGGAGAGCCTTCGCGTCGTGCACGACGTGCGTGTCGCCTTCTTCCGTGTACTCGGCGCCGAGGCGGACGTCGAGGCTGCCGTGCGTGCAGAGGAACGTCTCGACCGTCACTCGCGCGAAGTCGCGGGGAGGATCGCGGTCGGTGCCGCACCTGAGGAGGCGCGTCTGACCGTGGAGTCCCGGTTGCGCATGGCGGAGGCGGGCCGGATCGCAAGCGAGGAGCGTCGTGAGGTCGCTCGACTCGCACTCGGTGCGCTCCTCGGCCAGCCGGGAGTCGCCGTCGTCCCGAATGGATCGCTCGACGCGCCGGTTCGGGGTGAGGGGGCGGCCGGAGTGGGCAGCGCGGAGGCGATTCCTGCTCGGAGCAACGAAGTGTCCCCGTCGCAAAGGAACGGCGCGACCAACGCGCGGAGTGACGACGCCGAGAGTCGGAACGCAACTGGCTCGTGGAGCGATCGTCCCGAGATCGCGTCGGCCGAAGGCCGGAAGGCTGCAGCGGACGAACTCGTGCGCGCCTCGCGAAGTGCCTACCTCCCGAGCGTGGTCGCGGCTGTGGGCATGCACTACGGAAAGCCAGGTGTCCGGCTCATCGACAACGTGTGGATGGACTGGGCCACTGCTGGCGTCGAGCTTCGTTGGACACTCTGGGACGCCGGAACCAGGCGTGCAGAGATGGAGCGCAGGGTCGCCGAATCGAACTCGGCGAAGGAAGCGGTGGCGAAGGTTCGTCAGAGTCTCGCGGTCGCGTTGGCAACGGCGCAGGAGCGCGTGGACTCACGTATGAATCAGTTGCGCGTGGCAGAGGAACGGGTCGAACTCGAAGCGAGACGGCTCGCGCTCACCGAGGGTAGATACCGGGAGGGTGTGGGCACCGAGAGCGAGTTCCTCGACGTGCAGGACGATCTCGCAGACGCGGAGTCATCTCTCGAGGCCGCACGTGCCGCAGTACGCGTGGCGGAAGCCGATCTTCTCTACGCGGTTGGGAGGTAAGAGAGTCATGCAGACGACATCATCCCGTGAGCCGGTGAACTTCGAGACGCAGATGTCCCAGGCCGCTCGTTCCCCTGACCTCTGCGCCGCCGTGTGCTCCGCGCTCGCTCCCATCCGAGTCTCCGTACTCGTACTCGTCGCACTCTCCACTCTCACGGCCTCCGGTTGTGGACGATCCGCGGAGGTCGCGAATCCCTCCGGCACGTTCGAGGCGCCGGAGATCGACCTCGCTCCGCTCCTCACCGCACGCGTCCTCGAAGTGCGCGCGGACGAAGGAGACAGAGTCGCGGCCGGAGACACGCTCGTCGTCCTCGACACGGAGCTCCTGAAAGCGCAGCGTGAGCAGGTGGCAGCGCGACAGGCAGTGCTCGCGGCGCAGTCCCGCGAAGTCGCACAGCTGGAGACACAGGGACGACGTCGACTCGACCTGGCCGAGACCACGCTCCGTCGTACGGAATCGCTGAACGAACAAGGGTCCGCGAGTAAGCAGCAGCTCGACGAACTCCGCGCGGAGCGCGACATCGCGAAGAGCCAGCTCCAGGCGACGCGCGAACGCGCCGCGGGGATCGTCGCTCAAGGCGCCGAGGTCGAGAGGTCGCTCGCAGTGTTCGACAGGCAGATCGACGATGGTGTCGTCATCGCTCCGCAGAGTGGGACGGTACTCCTCCGCACGATCGAGCCGGGAGAGGTCGCCCGGGCCGGCGCACTCGCTCTTCGCGTCGCGGACCTTTCGTCACTCGAACTGCGCGTCTTCCTCGAAGAGACGGATCTCGACCTCGTCCGCGTCGGCGGCGAACTCCCCGTGCTCGTGGACGCACTCGAGGGCGAACCGCTGGGCGGCGTCGTGAGCTGGATCAGCGACGAAGCGGAGTTCACCCCCAAGAACGCACAGACGCGGAAGGCGCGGGCGCAGCTCGTCTACGCGGTCAAGCTCACCGTGCAGAACCCGAACGGTACGCTCCACATCGGGATGCCCGCCGCGGTGAGGATCGGATGAACTCGATGGGCGCGCCGTACTCCATGACCGGACCGGCCATCTCGATCGAGTCGCTCCGAAAGAGCTACGGCGACACCCTCGCCGTGGACGGTCTCGACCTCACCGTCCATGCCGGGCAGATCGTCGGCCTGATCGGACCGGACGGCGCGGGCAAGACGACGACGATGCGGATCCTCTGCGGCCTCCTCCATCCGGACTCGGGCCGTGCACAGGTACTGGGATTCGGCAGCGCGACCGAGGCAAAGCGGCTGAAGCCTCATCTCGGCTACATGCCACAGAGATTCAGTCTCTATCCGGACCTCACCGTGGCAGAGAACCTCCGCTTCTTCGCCGACCTCTTCGGCGTCACCGGAACGGACCGCAGACGACGCGAGGACGAGCTGCTCGAGTTCAGCCGACTCGCAGAGTTCCGTGCACGCCGGGCCGGACAGCTCTCCGGCGGCATGAAACAGAAGCTCGCGCTTTCCTGCACCCTCATCCACACACCGCAGGTGCTGATCCTCGACGAACCGACGACCGGAGTCGATCCCGTCAGCCGCCGCGAGTTCTGGAGGATTCTCGGTGACCTGGCCAGAGAGGGCCTCGCGCTTCTCGTCAGCACTCCGTACATGGACGAAGCCGAACTCTGCGCGCGGGTCGTCCTCATGCACGAAGGGCGAGCTCTCGTGGAGGGTACGGTCGACGAACTCCCAGGTCACTTCCCCGCCGACCTCTACGCAGTGGAAGGAACGCACCTCAAGGAGGCACGGCAGCGTCTCCTCGGGTTGGAGGGCGTCGCCGTCCACCGCTTTGGGGACCGGCTCCACGTGAGCGTGGAACACGGCGCCCGGATCGAGCAGGTACGGCAACGACTCGAGGGACTCTCGACGCAGCTCTCGCAGATCGAGCCGACGACGGAGGACCTCTTCGTCGAACTCACCCGGAGCAAGAGGCGGGTGGAGGTAGAGTCGTGACGGACGCGATGAACGGCGACGAATCCACGGGGACCCCGGGCATGCGGGACCCGTCTGCCACACCGGGCGCAACGGGTTCAATGTCCCCGTCGAACACGACCGCGGCAGCGGGCAAGTCGGGCCCTCCCGCCGACTACGCCGTACTCGCCCGGAACCTCACGCGACGGTTCGGCTCGTTCACCGCGGTCGATTCCATCTCCCTCGCCGTCCGTCCCGGAGAGATCTTCGGATTCCTAGGCGCGAACGGCGCCGGCAAGACGACCGCGATCCGGATCTTCTGCGGACTCCTCGCTCCTTCCGCGGGCGAAGCCTGGGTCAGCGGACTCTCGGTGAACACACAGGGAGAGAAGATCAAACGCCGGATCGGCTACATGAGCCAGAAGTTCAGTCTCTACGACGACCTCGAAGTCGACCAGAACCTCGAATTCTATGGCGGGATCTACGGAATGGAGGGGCGCCGCCTCTCGGAGCGCGCGGCGGAACTCAAGAGCCGACTCGGCCTGGAAGGCCAAGGCGGCCGGATCACCGCATCGCTCCCGCTCGGGTACAAGCAGCGACTCGCGCTCGGGTGCGCGGTCCTCCACGAGCCCAGCATCGTCTTCCTGGACGAACCGACCGGAGGGGTCGATCCCGTCGCGCGGCGTCAGTTCTGGGATCTCATCTACGAACTCGCGGACGGCGGCACCACCGTGTTCGTCACCACTCACTACATGGACGA
The DNA here is from genome assembly GCA_041390305.1 of Candidatus Eiseniibacteriota bacterium. Taxonomy (GTDB): domain Bacteria; phylum Eisenbacteria; class RBG-16-71-46; order CAIMUX01; family CAIMUX01; genus JACKCR01. The sequence continues at coordinate 23,145 of JAWKQE010000020.1, read as the reverse complement.
AGCCGAGTACTGCGGCCGCGTCTCGATCATGGTGCGCGGACGGATCGAAGCCCTCGGCAGCCCGTCCGAGCTCAAGAGAGAAACGCGCACGAGCACGATGCAGGACGTCTTCCTGCAGTTGGTGTCTTCGTGAGCCGGCATATCGCTCCAGAGATCGCGACGTCATGAGGAGTGCAGCGTCATGAGACGGATCCTCGCCATGGCACGGAAGGAAGTGCTCCACATCCTGCGGGACAAGCGCAGCCTCGGCGTCGCCGTCCTCATGCCGCTCGCCATGGTTCTCATCTTCGGCTTCGCGATCGACATGGAGCTGAAGGACCTGCCGATCGGCGTGCTCGACCAGGATCGCACGACGGAGAGTCGGGCCCTGGTTCGTGAGATGACGTCGAGCGGGTTCATCGAGGTCGCCCGCACCCTGAACGACAGGAGCGAAGTCGAGCCCGGCTTCCGCAGGTCCGAGTTCCGGGCCGCGATCGTGATCCCGAGCGGATTCGGGGAGAAGCTGGGTGAGCGTCGCGAGAGCCCCGTGCAGGTTCTGATCGACGGCGCCGACGGGACGACCGCTGCTACGGTCGACAACTACCTCACCGCGGTGTTGCTCCGGTACAACGCCGGCCTCCTCCGGTCCGCGGACGGCGGCACGGCAACCGGCGGAGCCGAACACGCAGGTTTCGGAAGGATCGATCCACGGGTGCGGATCGACTTCAACCCTGAGCTCGTCTCCGCCTATCACGTCGTTCCCGGACTCGTCGCCGTCATCCTCATGATGATCTGCGCGCTACTCACCAGCATTGCGCTCGCCCGGGAGAAGGAGACCGGCACACTCGAGCAGGTCCTCACGACGCCGGTCGCGCCGGCTCAGGTCATCATCGGAAAGCTCCTTCCCTACACCGTGATCGGCGCGATCGACGCGGCGCTCGTCCTCGCGGTGGGCGCACTCGTCTTCGGCGTACCGATGCGGGGTTCCTGGCTCGCGCTCTCCGGCTACAGCTTCATCTACATCCTGATCGCGCTGTCCCTGGGCCTACTCATCTCCGCGATCTCGGGAACGCAGCGCGTCGCCATGATGGTCGCCCTCGTCGCGACCTACCTCCCGAGTCTGCTCCTGTCCGGGTTCGTGTTCGAGCTCGGAAGCATGCCGACCCCGCTCCGCGTGTTCGGTCAGGTCATCCCTGCCACTCACTACATCCGTGTGATCCACGGGATCCTGCTCGAAGGGGAGGCTTGGTTCCCCAAGGAACTCGCCGCGATGCTGATCCTGCTCCTCCTTCTCAGCGGAGCGGCTGTCCGCCGCTTCAGCGCGACCCTGGAGTAGAAGAATGAGGGACGTCTCGAACTCGGCATGGCAGCACGAGCATGCGGCGCATGCGACGCGAGTGGCTCGAGCGGCGCGTACGACGCGAGTGACGCGCTCGGCAAGAGTGGCGCGTATGACCCAAGTGACAGGCGCGGCGCGCACGACGCACCCGGAGGTGTTCAGGTGAGCGCGCTTCGTCATCTCGTCCGGAAGGAGTTCCGGCAGATCTTCCGGGATCACACCATGCTCCGGATGATCTTCCTCATGCCGATCGCGCAGCTCTTCGTGTTCTCCTACGCCGCCAACACGGACCTGAGGAACGTCGCTGTTTCGTTCCTCGACCAGGACAGGACGGCCGCCTCGCGCCAACTTGCGGAGGCGTTCCTCCAATCGGATGTCTTCGTCCGCGGTCCCGAAGCCAACGACCCCGAAGAGATGCAGCACCTCATCGACTCCGGGGACGCGCGACTCACCGTCTGGATTCCGCGCGGCTACGCGGAAGACCTCGCCAAGGGAGAGGCCGCGGAGATCTCGATCACGGTCGATGGACAGAACAGCAGCGTGGCCGGACGTGCGGCCGGGTATGCGCAGGCGATCGTCCTCCGCGAGGGAGCGCGGATCACCGGCCAAGGGAACGGCGGAGTTGCAGGCAGCGTGGGAGAGTCTGGCGCCGTTGGGTCCGGCACCGTAGGGTCCGGCACCGTAGGGTCCGGCACCGTAGGGTCCGGCGGCGTTGGGTCCGGCGGCGTTGGGTCCGGCGCCGTTGGGTCTGGCGGCGTAGGAACTGGCGACGTAGGGTCTGGCGGCGTTGGGTCAGTCGGTGCCGTAGGGTCGGCCGGCGGCGATGGCACCTCGGCCTCCCTCGTCCCCAAGGTGACGGCCGTGACGCGCTTCTTCTACAACCCGGAACTCGAGAGCCGGATGTTCATGATCCCCGGCATCCTCGTCCTCCTCATCACCGTCATCTCGGCGCTCCTCACCGGCATGGCCGTCGTACGGGAGAAGGAGATCGGTACGCTCGAGCAACTACTCGTGAGTCCGCTCCGGTCCTGGGAGATCATCGCCGGGAAGACGATCCCATTCATCGTGATCGCCTACTTCGAGCTCTGCTTCGCGGGATCGATCGCGGTGCTATGGTTCCACCTTCCGCTTCGAGGTTCGGTCCTCCTGCTCGGAGTGAGCGCGCTTGCCTATCTGCTCGTGACGCTCGGAGTGGGGCTGCTCGCATCGACGCTCTCCCAGACACAACAGCAGGCGATGCTGACGGTCTGGTTCTTCCTCGTCTTCGGAATCCTGATGAGCGGGTTCTTCTATCCGGTCGAGAACATGCCGACCTGGGCCCAGTGGATCTCCGCCGCGGACCCGGTGCGGTACATCATGAACATCGTGCGCGGGATCTTCCTGCGCGGGGCGGGCTTCGCGGACCTCTGGCGGGACCTGCTCGTCCTCGCCGGAATGGGGATCCTGGTGTTCGGAACGGCGGCGGGGCGGTTCCAGAAGCGGCTGAGTTGACCGGCGCGCCGTAGTCACCTGACTCGGGCGTCGTTCGCGTACGATTTTCTTCCTGTCTTCGGAAGAGCTTGGCGTCGCATCGCGATGCTCCGCAAGGTCACTGGTTCCTGGAACCCGCGCCTGCCGGGGCCACGACATCGACGCCGTCAGCGCCGATGCACCTTCCGGATCACCAGCTTGAGGCCCGACCATGTCTCGTCGACCGCACACACCTTGACGTCGACCAAAGTCATCGAGAGCGCGACCTCCCGGATCACGTCCTCGGTGACATCGGTCGCGACGCCCGAAGCCTTCTTCGGCCAGGACACCCAGATCGCCCCATCCTGGTGGATCTCCTCGACGCCGCGTTCCAGGATCGGCCCGAGTTCCGCGCGGGACTTCGTGAAGACATGGAGTATGTCGACCGGTGGACGAAGCCGGGAGGATACGAGAGCCCCCTCCGGTAGCGGGGCGACGAGATCCATGTAGTGCGCGGGGGCACCTCGGATCTTGAGTCGCGTGCCGGCTTTGATGCCGAGCTTCCTGCTGAGTGGAGTTCCCGAGTAGCCTGACGTTTGGTTGGGTCGTGTCAACTGGCTCTACTCCTCCACCCCTTCTCCATCCTGCCACTTCCGCAGCTTGTACCGAAGCCCACTCTCCGTGAGTCCGAGATGCCGCGCGCATGCACTCTGGTTTCCTTCGTGCCGGGACAGACACTCCAGTACCACGCGGCGTTCCAGGTCCTCGAGCAGGTCCGGCAGGTTTCCGTCGACCAGCGTCAGGTTGAGCGAGAAGTCGCCGAGGGCGTCGAGCGGCCCACCACCGGACTTGCCGCTGATCCGCGGCGGAAGATCCGCGAGCGTGAGGATCGATCCACGAGCCAGCACGACGGCCTGCTCGATCACGTTCTCGAGCTCACGCACGTTGCCGGGGAAGCCGTATTTCACGAGCGCATCCATCGCCTCGCGGGTGAGAGTCGTCACCTCGCGCTCGTATCGCTTCGCGAACTTCTCGAGGAAGTGCTCGATGAGGGCGGGGACGTCCTCCCGACGATCGCGGAGCGGCGGAATCTCGAGGCTGACGACGTTGAGCCGGTAGTAGAGGTCCTCCCGAAACTCGCCGGTCTGCGTGCGCTCGACGAGATTCCGGTGTGTCGCTGCGATCACGCGGACGTCGGCGCGCATCGTCTCTTCCCCGCCGACGCGGGTGAACTCGCGTTCCTGGAGGAAGCGGAGCAGCTTCACCTGCACCGCCGGCGTGACGTCCCCGATCTCGTCGAGGAAGAGCGTTCCTCCGGCCGCGCGTTCGACCCGGCCGATGTGCCGCGACGACGCTCCCGTGAACGCGCCCTTCTCGTGTCCGAACAGTTCGCTCTCGAGCAGGGTCTCGGGAACGGCGGCGCAGTTGATCGCGGAGAACGGACCATCGCCGCGCCGACTGGAAGCGTGGATCGAACGCGCGAGGAGTTCCTTCCCCGTCCCGCTCTCGCCCTGGACGAGTACGGTTGCATCGGTCTCCGCCGCGCGCGCCGCTCGAGAGAGCACTTCCTCCAGCGCCTTCGACTGGCCGATCATCCGGAACCCGGCCTTCGACTCCTCGAGCCGCTCCCGGAGGACGCGGTTCTCGCGCACGAGTTCGCGTCGTTCCAGGATCCGGGACACGACGAGTTCGAGCTGATCGAGGTCGATCGGCTTGGAAAGGAAGTCCGAGGCGCCGAGCTTCATCGCCTGCACCGCACCGTCGACCGTGCCATAGGCCGTGAGAAGGACGACGTCGACGCCCGGCTGGATCCGCTTCACGTGTTCGAGCAGCTCCATTCCGGTGACATCGGGCATGCGGAGATCACTCAGCACGAGATCGATCTGTCGAGTCTCCACGATCTGGATCGCATCCGCACCGCGGTTCGCGGTGTGCACGTCGTAGCCGGACTTCCGCAGCGTTCGCGCCAGTGCGTCCACCTGCACCGGTTCGTCGTCGACGACGAGGATCGTGCTGGACATCATCTGCGTTCCTTTCCTATCGGGAACCGGACGACGAATCTCGCCCCCGGCCCGTACGACTCGTCGAGACGCACCCGTCCCCCCATCGACGCCACCATCTGCGCGACCAGGGGCAGACCGAGCCCCGTTCCGGACGACTTCGTCGTGAAGTAGAGGTCGAAGATCCGGTCCCGGAGTTCCGCCGGCACTCCCGGCCCCTCGTCCGTCACCGAGAGGACGTGGTCGCCACCCTCCCGCTCCAGCGCCAAGGTCACCTGCCCACCCTGCGGAGTCGCCTCCCGCGCGTTGCGGAGGAGGTTCTCCAGGATCTCGGTGACGAAGCTACGATCCAGAGACGCCTCGGCAGGCACCGTGGTCACGCGCAGTCCGATACCTGCGGCCTCGAACGACGGCGCCACCATCTTCTGGGCCGACGACACGACGCCCGCGAGGTCGAGCGTCTCGAGCTGCGGGTGCCTCGGCTTTGCGAAGGTGAGGAACTGCTGGACGATGCCCTCGATCCGGCGGCTCTCCTGCTTGATCAGGCCGACCTGTCCGCGAGAGTCCTCGTCGAGCGCGGAATCTCGTTCCAGCTGTTGCGCGATCATGTGGATCGCGTTGAGCGGATTGCGAACCTCGTGCGCAACACCCGATGCGAGCTCGCCCATCGCGACCAGTTTCTGACTCTGGATCGCCTCCTGCTCTCGCGCCGCGAGCTCCTTCCCCACCCGATCGACTTCACGCGCGAGCACCTCGTCACGCTGCCAGGCGAGGAGAAGCGCGACGGCAAGCGCGAGGAGCACGAGGAGGAGTCCCGTGCGGATCCAGGTTCTCCGGAGAAGCGCCGACCTCGCGCTTTCCAGCGCATCGGCTGCGAGACCGACCCTGAGCACGACTGGATCGGAGTCGTCCAGCCTGACGAGCGACGCGGCTTCGAACGTCCGGCCGAACGGTGTGTCCGTGACTCTCGTGACGAGAGGCGGACGCGCGGCCTGGGCTTCACGATTCCGAAACGCTCTGCCCCGCCCCCGGCCCGCGATCGCGCCAGCCCCGGCTTGGGTCTGCGGCTCGACCCACTCGAGGGACGCAAACCAGGGATCGTCTTCCACCGACGAAAGGTCGCGTACGCCTTCCGACGCCGCGAGCACACCGGACTCGTCCTGGATCGCGAGGTAGAGCACACCGTTCGCCTGCCCCAGGGTGCGGAAGAGATGCCCCGGCCCGACACGGTCGAACGTCGCACGAAGCGAGTCCGCCGAAACGTTGACGACGATCGCCCCGCCGCCCGCGCGCGCGACCGCAACGCCGAGACGACTCCCCGGTCCGAACCGCGCCTGCGTGATTCCGAGGCGGAGCTTGCGCGTCTCTCCGGTCAGGACAGGTCCGAGCACGTCGGCGCTGTCGAAACGACTCTCGCGCCAGCCCGCACCTTCGGCACCTTGTCCGGCTCCAGGCCAACCCAGTCCACCGGGGCCGCCGGGGCCGTTCCCAGCCGGACCACGTCGGCCACCCGCGGCGCCCGATCCATCCGACACCGTTCCGGGCTCCCCGCCTTGCCCAACGCCTGTGCCGCCTGTGCCGCCAGGACCGCCGCGACCACCGGGACCACCGGGACCACCGGGACCGTATCCACCCTGGCCAACACCCTGACGCGCACCACCACCCGGCCCCGACCCCGGCGAACCAACCGGTCCGTTCGAGGCCAGGCGCACACCATCGGGGCCGAAGATCACGATCCGGTGGAGGTCGTGGGTGATCCCGAGTTCGCGAAGCTGTTCGGAGGAGAGTCGGGACGTCGAGTCGGCGAGTGCGATCCAGGTGGCGTCGTCGAAGAGCCGCTGGACGACTTCGTCTTCCCAACTGCGGTAGGCCTCGAGGCCGTGGGAACCGCTCCCTGAGATGACGTCGATGATCGACGCGGCCTGCGACGTCATGAGTCGCTCGATCTCACGGTTGCCGAGGCGGATCTCCTGCCAACTCCCCACGCGAGCACGGCAACCGAGATCGCGACCGCGCGGAGAAGGAGCCGTCGACTGTGAGTCTGGCGGGACATGCTCGGTACGCTCCATCCGGACGGGAGTTCGTCCCTCCCGCCCGGACACGCGTTCAGCATCCGTCTCGGGAGAAGCGAGTGCGCGGAGAGTAGACCACTCTCTGCCCGTCATCGCTACCTCCGCCCGATTCTCCTGAACCCGCCGGCAATCTACCCGCCGACCCGTTCGGATCTCCGTCCTCTGCACGGGTCGCAACAACGGTCGTGCCAAACTGCGCGGTGTGGCGCTGGGCGTTGACAGAGTGTGGTTTGGCCGGGACGCGCTACCACGATGAACGGTCGGCGTGGGCCGCACTCGCAGGGATCTCCGAGCGGCACCCCGCGCCCGCGCAGACTCCTACGAGTCAGGACGGTGGAGGATCCACGGGATCGAGGTGGTAGTGTCAGGACGACGGGCATCGCGCAGACGCCTTCGGGTCCCGAACGGCGATCCACCGGCAGGAATGAGCCCAGGATGCGATCGCCCGCGTCCCGATCGAAAACACGGAGGACACACGCGTGGCCCCATTCCACTCTGCACTCGACCCGTTCCGTCGCTGGGGATACCTCCAGGCCGACCTCGATCCCCTCGGCCGGCTCGTGCCGACGCCGCTTCCAGAACTCGACCCACCGCAGACGTCAGACGATCGACGCGGGACCGGGCAGCAAGATGGTTCGGACCACGATACCGCGGCACGGGGGCGACACCTCTACTGCGGTTCCATCGGTGTGGAGTTCATGCACATCGCGGATCCCGTCCGACGCGAGTGGGTCCGGGAGCGCATGGAGTCGGATCCCGAGGCTCCCTTCGTCGACGGGGAACGAACCTGCGAACTGCTCGCACGCGCGGAAGTCTTCGAGCAGTTTCTCCAACGTCGCTATCTCGGCGCGAAGCGGTTCTCCATAGAGGGCGTCGCCGCCGCGGTCCCGATGCTGGCCGAGATCATAGAGACCGTCTTCCGTCAGGGCGCGCGCGACATCGTCCTCGGAACGGCCCACCGGGGTCGACTCAGCCTCATGGTCTCGATCGTGGAGAAGTCCCCCGAAGAGATCCTCGCGCAGTTCGAGGACGTCGACCCGAAGAGTGCGCTGGGCGGAGGAGACGTCAAGTACCACCTCGGTGCAAGCGGCTCGTTCCGCACCGGGACCGGCGAGAGCCTTCGGGTCTCGCTCGTCTCCAACCCGAGCCACCTCGAAGCGGTCGACCCCGTCGTCCTCGGCCGGACGCGCGCCAAGCAGAGACGCCTCGGGGATCCGGGACGTCTTCGGATCGTGCCTGTCACGCTTCACGGGGACGCGGCCTTCGCTGGTCAGGGCGTCGCAGCCGAGTGCCTGAACATGGCCGATCTCGACGGGTACACCGTCGGCGGCACGATCCACGTCGTGATGAACAACCTCATCGGGTTCACGGCCTCGCCATCCCAACTCCACTCGTCGCGCTACGCCACCGATGTCGCGAAACGACTTCCGATTCCGATCTTCCACGTCAACGGTGAGGACCTGGGCGCCGTCCTTCGGGTCGCACGAATGGCGGCGGACTTCCGCACGGAGTTCCGTACCGACGTCGTCATCGACCTGATCGGATACCGCCGCTGGGGACACAGCGAGGTGGACGATCCGAAGGTGACCGCACCCCGCCTCTACCGGGCAATCGAGTCGCTCCCTCCGCTCTGGTCGTCCTGGGCCAAGCGGATCGGATGGAACGAGGCGAGAAGAGACGAACTCGAAGCAAAGATGATGGACCGGTACGACCGCGCCCAGGAGGCTGCGAAGAACGAGGAGACCCGGCCGAAGCTGTTCGCTCTCCCCCAGTACTGGTCGGATTATGTCGGCGGACGGTACGACCCATCGTACGAAGTCGACACTGGAGTCGATGCGGAGCGCCTGGCCGCAGTGACCGAACGGATCACGTCCCTCCCCGACGGTTTCGACGCACATCAGAAGATCCGAAGGGCGCTCGAAGAACGGGGCAGGATGGGGCGGGGCGAGCACCCGGTGGACTGGGCCACGGCCGAGGCGTTGGCGATCGGCAGCCTCCTCTGGGACGGCACCTGCGTTCGTCTCAGCGGAGAGGACAGCCGACGCGGGACGTTCAACCAACGCCATTCCGTTCTCTTCGACGTCGAGACCGGTGAGGAGTACTGCCCGCTCCGTCATCTCCACGCGGAGCAGGGCGCCTTCGGCTGCTACGACTCGCCCCTCTCCGAGTTCGCGGTCCTCGGGTTCGAGTACGGGTTCAGTCGCGATCACCCCGAGGCGCTCGTTCTTTGGGAAGCACAGTTCGGGGACTTCGTGAACGGTGCGCAGGTCGTGCTCGATCAGTTCCTCAGCGCGGGAGAAGACAAGTGGGGCCTGCTCTCCGGACTCGTCGTGCTCCTGCCCCACGGCTACGAAGGGCAGGGCCCCGAGCACTCGAGCGCGCGCCCCGAACGGATCCTCCAGCTCGCCGCCGAGGACAACGTGCAGGTCTGCCAGCCGACCACGGCAGCGCAGTATTTTCACCTCCTGCGCCGTCAGCTGCTCCGCAAGTGGCGGAAGCCGCTCGTCGTCTTGACACCGAAGAGCATGCTGCGAGAGCACGCCGCGAGATCTCCCCTCGCAGAGCTGACGCAGGGACGATTCGCGCCTCTGCTCGCGGATGTCGGGGAAGAGAGTGCGGGGAAGGACTCCTGCGAACGGATCCTCGTCGCCACTGGAAAACTCGTGCACGAACTCCGCGCAGAACGGAAGCGAGGGGGACACCACGCCGCAGTGATCGCACTCGAACAGCTCTACCCTCTGCCGGAACGGGAGCTCGCGGCCCAACTCGCGCAGTACCCGAGGTCGGCGCGCGTGGTCTGGGTGCAGGAGGAACCGGGAAACATGGGCGCGCTCACCTACATCCTGCCCGAGCTGGAGAGACTGGCCGGAGGACGACGGGTGAGCGCGGTGAGGCGCACGGCGAGCGCGAGCCCGGCGACCGGCTCGAAGCGGGCGTCCGAGATCGAACAGCGCGCGCTCCTCGCGCGCGCCTTCGCTGTCGGTGAAGGAAACGGATACGTGAATCGAGAAGACTCGTAGTCACCTGGTTCGGCGAGCGAACGAGCAGGCTCTGCCCCAATGCAGCGCAGCGAGACCACGCAGGTTCAGTGCCGCGACAGAGCGCCGAGGTCGGTCCGGCACGGAACCGAGCGGAGCATGCTCGGGTTGTTGACAGATGGGGACAGTCGGGAGACCAGAAAGGAGATTCTATCCAATGTTGCACCGAAGGCTCCTAGTCGCCGGAGCAGCCGCTCTGACCCTGCTGCTCAGCTCAGCTCCGCTGCTCGCGCAGCAAGCGCGTGGACACGACCAGGCGACGAGTACAGACGAATCAACCGCCGGGCACTCCCACCACATGGCGATGCGGCACGGCGGTGAAGTGACGATGACCCCACACCATCACTTCGAGACACTGTTCACGGACGACGGACCTCGTCTCTACCTCTACGGCGCCGATCAGCAACCGATCCTCGATCCCAAGGCGGTAGCGGTGCAGATCACCCTCACGGACAATCACGACACGTCCCATACGATGGACCTACGTTACAGGGGACCGGACTCCGCCAAGGGCCGGACGCAGGGGTACTTCTACGCCGACCACGACATGAATCCGAAGAGCGCCGAGAACATGAAGGCGATCTTCCGGGTCATGGGGCTGGAGAAGGATCCGATCGAGTTCAGCACCCCAATCGACATCGGGGACGAATCGATGTACGTCTGCCCAATGGGTGACACATCCCCCACCGAGGATCCAGGTCGGTGTCCCAAGTGCGGCATGGAGATGAAGAGAGAGGACTCCGGAAACCACATGGGATCCAACGAACACGGCCACATGGAAGGGATGATGGGTGACGACCACGATCACGACGACCACCATCACTAGTATGGGGTCGTGACGCGATCCGGAACCGACGTTGCGATGGAGAGCGTCGGTGCGACGCTGGTCAAGGGCGACCTCGGCGCGATCCTCGAGGCTCGTGTCCTCAGCAACGCCACGCTCGTCAGCATCAGCAGAACCTGTTCTTCTCGTTCCCTGCGACTCGCTCGGAGTGCGGATCGCCGCGGGCGTGCTCTACCCGGTCTTCGGACTCCTCCTGAGCCCGGCGATCGCGCTCGCGGCAGCGATGAGTCGCCCGTCTCGGTCATCCAGAACGCACTGCGTCTACGCGCCGCGTGCGTCTCGACCGTCCTCGCTACCTCCGCTGCACGCACGATCCGTCGCGAAGCCCGGACCCGTTCTGTGCACCCTGACCGTTGCCGGCACCCTTGCCGTTGCCGGAACCGTCCCGGGCGCCGTTGCCGTTGCCCTTGCCCTGCTTCTTCGCGCTGCCCTTGCCGGAACGGTTCCCGTTGCCCTGTCCGGAGCGATCGCAGGTGCCGTTGCAGTTGCCGTTCCCGTTTCGCGCGAGACTGTCGCCGTTCCGGTTCCCGCTCCGGCCAGAGCGGTTCGAGCAGCTCGCCGCGACGGACGGGCCACTGCCATCCCGCGACCGCACGTAGTCGGCATCGGCCCCGTTCGGAATGCCGTCCCCGTCCGCATCGGGAGCGAGGTCGTTGTAGCCATCGCCATTCGCATCCACATAGTTCGTGGCCCGGTGGACCTTCCCGCTTCCGTTCGGACCTGCCATCACCACCGCGCTGACCACCGCGAGCGCGAGTACGGCCGCCAACATGACACTGAGCTTCTTCATCGGAGATTCCTCCTTCCCCTGCCGGTGCGCCCGACGCGGGCGCTGTTTCCGAAGGCGAAGACTCAATGGGTGTGCCAATCAGCGAGCCATCTGGCATGTTCTTGTGTCGGAGAGGGTTGCGCCAACTGCCGTTGAAACGAGGAGCAGTACTGGGGGAAGGGGTTCGCAGGAATCTTCGGCGGAGGGCCGGGGCCTCGCAGAACCTGACGAGGCAGGCCGGCAATCCGGGCCTGGGGGTTGCCAGGAATGATGGACCAGGTGGGCCTACATCTTCAGCATCCGACGGATCCGCGCGGCACGGGCCCCGCTCCTGGCGCAAGCCAACACGCCCGCCACGAGCGCGTCCGTCGCCGACGGCACCGTCCCTGCCGCGGCCAGACGCCCAAGACGCACCGTTTGTACAGCCGCCGTGTCTTGCTCGGCTTCAGAGTGTCCGTTAAGGTTCCTCCGCTGGGAGGTGGCCTATGTCTACTGCATCGTCCCGTGCCCGAGCCTTCGCCTTCGTCTTTCTCTTGCTCCTACCCGCCGTGGCCACGGCCGACCGTTCGATCACTCCAGAAGCGCAACTCTTCCAGGGCCTCCGCGATGGAGTGTTCACCGTCTACGGCGACGAAGGACATGGAAGCGGGTTCCTGATCGACCCGTCCGGTCTCGTCCTGACCAACCAACACGTGATCGCCAACTCGAAGTACGTGCGCGTGCAGATATCGGACGAACTGAAAGTCCGTGCCCACGTACTCGAAGCAGACGACCAGGGAGACATCGCGATCCTGAGGATTCACCCCGACCGAGTCGATGGACTCCCTGTCATGCGCCTTGCCGATCGGACGGACGACCTCGCGTTCGAAGGCGAGCGAGTGATCGCGATCGGAAGTCCACTCAACCAGACGCGCATCGTGACGTCTGGAATCGTCAGCAAGGTGGACGGGGGTGTCATCCTGAGTGACGTAACCGTCAACCCGGGCAACTCGGGTGGACCCCTCATCAACCTGGACGGCGAGACCATCGGGATGCTCACGTTCCGTGACGTCGACGCGATGGGGCCAGGCGTTTCAGGCAGCATAGCCATCACGGAAGCCAAGGGACTCATCGCTGCCGCGAAGGCGCGAGCCGGTTCGGGAACCCCGCCCGATCCTGGTCTCCTCCCGGTCTTCCCCAAAGACGGCTATCCGCTCTGGGCGCTCGAGCGCGCCGCGTCTCGTCCGAACATCGACGAGACTCCCTATCTTCTCAACACACGGCCGAACGACAACGACATCTTCGGAGGGAAGGCAGCCGGGTCGCAGCTGGCGATTGGTGACTACTTCATCTCCTTCATGACACCCCCCTTCATCTACCGCACACAGAAAGAAGTGGCGCTCGAGGTGTCGAAGAAGCGAAAGGCGCGGGAAGCAAAGGGCGGAGCAGAGCAAGCCGAGTCCTTTGATCCGTTCCAGGACTTGAAGGACTGGTACCAACATCTCGGCGAGTACACGCCGACCGTCCTCGTCTCTGTGACTCCGAAGATCGGAGAGACAGCAGGAAGCGTAGTTGGCGGCATCGTCGCCGGGGCAGTTTTCGGAGTCCGTGCCGCTCCTGAGTACGAATTCAAAGCCGACCTCAAGGACGTCGTGCTGAAGGTGGACGGCGAGCGTCAGGAGGAGATCCAACGCGGGATGTCGTACGGCGCAGTCACACAGTACGGCAAGGACCTCGCCCGCTCCGGCCAGTTCGTTTTCTCGCCGGACTGTTTCGCGCACCGTGATGGACGATGGCCGGTGGTGACCATCGAGGTGTACAGCATCGACAAGCCGACCGAGCCGATGGTGGTGAGACTTCCGCAGTGGACGCTGGAGCAGATCTGGGTCGACTTCGAACCCTATCGCGAACAGTTGCGGTTCGCGGAAACCGAGTCGGTGGTGGGATCATGACCAGAGCAACCGAACGTACACGTAGCGCGCTCGCGCCCATGAGGGCGCTCGGGCTTGGGCGCGTGCTTCCACTCGCCCTCGCTCTTGCTCTTCCCGTCTTCTCCTCCGGTTGCGGCTCGACGCGGCTGGTGCATCCTGCTTTCGAGCCGACTGCCGTAGCTGAGCTCGAAGTCGGGATGCCGCTCTCCACATTCGAGACCCGATTCGGTGCGCCCGACATCCGCTTCGAAACCAAACTCGGGACTGCGACGGACCACACATGGAACGGCGTCGTCTACAAGTACCTGATGGCGAAGGATCCGAACTTCGGCGTGGAGCGCTGGATCACGAACACTTTCGTGTTCTGCAAGGGTGACGGAGAGCCAAAGCTCAACAACTGGGACATCGAGCAGGTTCACGGCAGCGGCGACTGACAGCCCACGAGCGTGATCCCTTGGCCAGGCGGCCGGACTGCCGGGCCCTCACTTCGAGTTGTCGAACGTGAACACCACCTTCCGCCCCCACGGATGGTCCCCCACCCTCTCCGTGAAGTTCGTGCCGACTGCCTTCCCCGCCACCTTCCGCCAGAACGCGATCGCACGTGCCTGCGTCGGGTACGTCACGATCTCCCACGTCCCGGGGTGCCGGGCGAATCCGTCGAGCGCGGCGCGTTCGGCGACGCCGTGTCCGCGGAATGCGTGGAGCACAAAGAACTCGTAGACCACGAAGTCGACATCGAAGCCCTCGCCCAACCGAGATCGCGCCGCGATCAGATTGAAGCCGGCCGGATGACCGTCGGCGAGGATGAGGTAGGGAAAGAGCGACTTGGAATCGCTCCACCACGCGTTCTGGGACTCGCCGTGCTCTGCCAAGGTGGTCACGCTGTCATCCACGCCGAAGAGGCCGTGCGCGTTCGGCCGCTGCCCGTCGAACTCGGAGACCTCGTGCTGATAGAGCGGCCAGAGGTTCTTGATGATGCGGGCGTCTTCATGAGTGGAGAGCTTCAGTTCGGTGATCACGGTGCGGCCTTTCTGGGAGGGTCTTGGTGCGGCGAGGGTATCACCGGGCACGAACCGCGCACATGCCGATGCCCGTACCGGACTCCCCCCGGACTTCTTCGCTTGGGTTTCCGCCCCCACCTGCCGATTCCGGCATAGACGGACGGCGGTTCGGAACGGACCGAACCACGGCCCGCCTGGCCCGACGCCGCGGCCCAGGGCGGACCGCGAGCCGCCAATCAGAGAGGCATCCCTTTGCAGAACATCGACTTGAGAGATACGAAGTCCAGGTCCGGGACGGCCCAGCCACCGAGGTCCCGCTCTTGAAGACCCTGGCCATCCTCCAGTCGAACTACATCCCCTGGAAGGGCTACTTCGATCTCATCCGGTCGGCCGACGAAGTGATCGTGTTCGACTGCGTCCAGTACACGAAGCACGACTGGCGGAACCGGAACCGGATCAAGACCCACGACGAAGTGAAGTGGCTGACGATCCCAGTCGTCACCGCAGGCAGATGGACCCGCCCGATCCACGAGATCGAGGTCGTCGACGGTCGCTGGGCCACGAAGCACTGGAAGACCCTCCAGCAGAGCTACGCGCATGCACCGTTCTTCCCGCTCTATGCACCGCTCATACAGGAATCCCTGGAACGTGCGGCCGAGCTCCGTCACCTCTCGGACATCAACCTCCTCTTCCTCGAACTGGTGAACCGACTCCTCGGCATCGACACGCCGCTATCGAGCTGGTCCGGGTTCCACATCATCGATGGGAAGACGGAGCGCCTGGTCGATCTCTGCCGGCAGACCGGCGCGACCCGCTACCTCTCGGGGCCGGCGGCGAAGAACTACATCGACGAGTCTCTCTTCACCGCCGCGGGAATTGAACTCGAGTACGTCGACTACTCCGGGTACCGCCCCTATCCGCAGCTGCACGGCGAGTTCGTGCACGAGGTATCGGTGCTGGACCTGCTCTTCAGCGTCGGCCCAGATGCGTGGCAATACATGAAGAGCCTCGGCGACGTGACGGCAGAGGAAACAACGACGCGGAGACGCTCCGCCTGATCACCACGATGTGAGCGTGGACGTCCGATCGAACCAACGCCGTTCCCATTCGAGGCCACCCGCGCGCGTGTCTCCCGGATCCGCGAGCTCCGCCGCGACCAGAGTTCGATCGCGGGATCGAGGGACGACGACGCCCCGATCCGTTGCGGCAGCTACCCGCGGAGGTGTCGATAGCGCCGTGACGAGAGGCACCAACGATTCCCTCGTTGACTGAGAACCGCCCCCTGCGGAACAGTATCCTGGATCCAGCGCAAACGACTCTCTGCACCCTGCCCCCACACAATCACAGTCAGCGTCCGGACACTCTCACTCGACAAGGAGCCCCGCCTTGACCGAGCAGACACCGCGCCAAGGCATGCAACGCGTTCTCGTGAAGCTCCGTCCGACCGATCCGTCGCGCCTTCGCATGGCCGGGATCCGGGGCGGACTCCGGCCTCTCTTCGACCCGAGCGTTTCCGATTCGGGCGTCGCCGATCCCGCGTCGACAACCGGCGCGCGCCGCCGGCCCCTCGACTTCGCCGAGTCAAACGCGCCGCGTTGGTACCTCGCCGATCTCCCCGACCTCCCGGATCACGCCGCGTCCCCCTGGGACTCTGCGCACGCACGCATCGCCGACCAGCTCGGCCTCGCGGAGAGCGACCTCCTTTTCGCCGAGCCCGACCTCGCGCACGACATCTACGTCGACGCGAACGAGGTCTCTCTCGACCCGGGATTCGCAGCGGGGAAAGACTGCAAGGCCAACGCCCCGGACACGAAGCACGGCAAGCCACCGACTCCGCAGGGATTCGCGTGGCATCTCGGCGACAGCTACTCGCAGCTCGGTCGCGCGCGGGACGCCGTCACCTTCACTGATCCCAAACGTACCCGTATCGCCCACATCGACACGGGGTACATGAGGGAGCACGTCACGGTGACAGACGCGGTCAAGCAACACCTCGAACGCAACTTCGTGACGAAGGACAGGACGCCGAACAGTGCCGAGGATCCCGACAACTGGCGATTGCTCTTCGACAACTCCGGGCACGGCACGGGAACCTTGAGCATCCTCGCCGGAGGACCCGTCCCCTCCCATGGCGACGCCATCATGGGAGGCGCACCAGACGCGGAGGTCGTCCCCCTTCGCATCGCGGACAGTGTCGTCCTGTTCCACACGAGCGCACTCGCCCGCGCGCTCCAGTATGCGCTCGAGCAGGAGTGTGATGTCGCCACTCTCAGCATGGGCGGGCTTCCGTCCGATGCCTGGCGCGAAACCATCGACCGGGCATACGACAACGGACTCTGCCTCGTAGCCGCGGCTGGGAACAACAACAGCGGCGCCCCCACCCGTCACGTGGTCTACCCCGCGCGCTACGGCCGCGTCATCGCGGTGACCGGCGTGATGGCGAACCACAAGCCCTACCGCAAGCTCCAGTCCGGGCTCGAAGGAAACTACGGCCCGGACAAGGTGATGGGCTCCGCCATCGCCGCCTACACGCCGAACATCCCGTGGGCCAAGTATCCCTGCGCCGAAGTCGTGCGGCTGAACGGCGAAGGCACGTCCTCCGCCACGCCGCAGGTAGCCGCCGCCGTCGCGCTCTGGTTCGAAAAGTACAAGCACATCCTCCCGCGTGACTGGCGACGCGTCGAAGCCGTGCGCGCCGCACTCTTCGGCACCGCGAAGGCGAAGCAGGAGAAGAGTCGCTTCGGCAACGGCATCCTCCAGGCCTTCACCGCGCTCGGTCGGCAGCCGCTCCTCAACCTGGAGAAGACGAAGTCCGACTCCGACTCCTGGGCGTTCCTCCGCGTCATGACCGGCCTCGGCATCAGCGACCCACCGCCGCGCGAGCGGATGTTCGAACTCGAGGTGATGCACCGCTGGATGCACAACCGCGAGCTCCAGAAGCTCGTCCCCGATCCCGAAGCGTCACCGCTTCTGGAGACGAAGCAGCTCAAGGCGTTCATGGGCGTGCTGCTCGATGACCCCCGCGCGTCCATCGCGCTCCGTCGACACATCGCGCGTCGCTATCCCGTCGCCGTAGGCCAGGCGCCTCCACCGAGCAAGCCCGACGGCTTCGGACGGCCTCCCGTGGTGCCAGCGGTGCAGAACGCATGCGACGATCCGCCCGAGCCCGTCACGCCCGCCTATCGTCGGCTCCGCGTCTACGCGATCGACCCGAGCCTCTCGACCCGGTTCGCCACCGCCAGCATCCACACCGTCACCGTCGGGCCCCGTTGGGAAGCGCTGAAGCCAGGCCCCGTCGGTGAGTACCTCGAAGTACAGGACACGGACGCCGCCGGTCACACCTACAAGGGCGTCGACCTCGACGATCCCCGTCTCCTCGCGCTCGACGGCTGGAGTCCGTCCGAAGGGAATGCGCAGTTCCATCAGCAGATGGTCTACGCCGTCGCGATGACGACGATCGAACACTTCGAGCGGTCCCTCGGCCGTCCCGTCCTCTGGAGGCCGAAGCCCAATCCGCAGCGGCGGAACGACGACCGCACCTACGTCGGGCGGCTCAAGATCCGCCCCCACGCTCTCCACCAGGCGAACGCGTACTACAGCCCACAACAGATCGCGCTCCTCTTCGGCTACTTCGAGGCGAGCATGGACAGCCCCGGCGATCACATGCCCGGAAGCCGCGTCTACACGTGCCTCTCGCACGACATCGTCGTTCACGAGACCACGCACGCCATCCTCGACGGTATGCATCGCCGCTTCAACGAGAGCAGCAACCCCGACGTGCTCGCGCTGCACGAAGGGTTCGCGGACATCGTCGCGCTCATGCAGCACTTCACCATTCCCGAGATCCTCCAGGCCGAGATCCGGCGCACGCGCGGCGACCTCGAAGCCGAGTCGCTCCTCGGAAGCCTCGCCATCCAGTTCGGCCGGACGACCGGAGGAAGAGGCGCGCTCCGCGACGCCATCGGCCACCTCGACGAAAGCGGCCGTTGGGTCCGGCTCCGTCCCGATCCCGCGGAACTCGGACGGCGCCTCGAACCCCACGCCCGCGGAGCCATCCTCGTCGCGGCCGTGTTCGACGCGTTCCTCTCCATCTACAAGTCCCGGATCGCGGACCTCCTCCGTCTCGCCACGAGCGGCACCGGCGTGCTCCCGAGCGGCGCGATCCATCCAGACCTCGTCCGTCGACTCACCGACGAAGCCACCAAGTCCGCCGGCCACGTCCTCAACATGTGCATCCGCGCCCTCGATTACCTCCCGCCCGTCGACGTGACGTTCTTCGAGTACCTGCGCGCCCTCATCACCGCCGACTTCGATCTCGTGGCCGACGACAAACACAACTACCGCGTCGCGTTCGTCGAAGCGTTCCGCAACCGGGGCATCTACCCCACGGAGTTCGACGCTGCCGGCTCCAACAGTTCCGGTTCCGGTTCCGGTTCCGGTTCCGGCTCCGGCTCCGGCTCCGGCTCTGACACGCCCCGCACGCTCGCCGTCGACACACTCTGCTGGCGCGGCCTCGACGAGTCCCTCGCCGGACTCCGTGGACGCCGTAGCATCGAGAAGCACTATGGCGACGTCATCGATCACCTCAAGAGCTACGCCGACCAGTGCCTCTACATCACCGATCGCCGCACGCTCTTCGACGTCACCCGAAAGACGCGCTACTCCCTCCACGGACAACTCAAGCGCGCCTTCGACGCCCTGCCCGGATTCGCGGAGACACTCGGACTCGTCCCCGGCAAACCGTTCGAGGTGCATGCCGTGCGGAGAGCATCACGCGTCGGCCCCGACGGACGGCACGTCCCGCAGATCGTGGTCGCGCTCACGCAGTCGAAGCGCATCCGTCGGGATGCGAAGACGAACACACCCGCCCACGTGTTCCGGGGAGGGTCCACGTTGATCGTGGATCTGACGAAGTCCGCCGTGTCCTACCGGATCGTCAAGAACATCGCGAGCCCGGCGCGAGAGCAGAGAGCAGCTGCGTTCGTGCGGGAGACTGCGGCGGATCCGCTACGGGCGATGTTCCTCGATCAGGAGGGGAAGGAGCCGTTTGCGTTGCTGCATGGGTTGGGGTGAGGGATGGCGGGCCAATCCGGCTATCGGGGGCGGCTGGGTATGGATCCGTTGGCCGTCTATGACGCAGAAGGTCGCCCGATACGATCAGGCGAGAGGCAGACGATGCACCCTCACGCTCGAGTCGTCGATCGTCACGATTGCTCCGGCCAATAGGTCGGACTCCGTGGCCTGAATCGCTGCCGCAATCGTGGCCACAAGTCTGTCGACATTGAAGTCGGTCACGCGCAGGTTGAGAAGTGATGGATGTGCTACTCCGGTGACCGCGAGAATGGCGCTGAAGTCCTGATCGAAGCTGATCACAATGGCCGCACGCCGCCTGGCCTCCGAAATGATCTCCGAGTCTGTGGCCCGCGGGTCCATGACCTCCGGCACGCGGACGATGGTCAGCCCACGCTTCCTCAGGGCTTCGACTACGCGGCGCGAAACGTTGACGTCCGCCAAGAAGTTCATGCCGCGGGCGGCAGGTCTATGGCGCGACCCGAGGCAAGCCACGCAGCGTACCGAAGGCATTCGGAGACGTCGTCCGACTCGAGTTCGGGGAACTCGTCAACGATTTCGGCCACGGTCTTCCCATCCGCAAGGTGCCGCAGCACAACGGATACCGGGATCCTCAGTCCCCTGACACAGGGTTGACCCTGACATACCATTGGGTCGACCGTGATGCGCTTGATCGGAGATTCCATAGCCGTGAGCGTAGCGGAGTAGAAGTCTCGGAGCAATGTTGACCCTGGGGCGGACTGCGGCAGGCGTGGCCGGACCGAGTTCCGCGCCTTCGTCGACTCATACAGCGTCTCCGGAGCAATGTCCGCGCCGTTCGGCCAGGCCACGGTTCCACCGTCGAGGAAGAAGCGCTGGAAGTAGCCGCGGTCCTTCAACGGCTCGAAGACGGGGTCGGACAACCAGTCCCGGAAGTCGACGGTTCCTTCGACGCCATCATTGAACACGAGGTGGATCCGGAACCCATCGCGGTACTGCGCTTCGACGACTTGCGGAAGGGACGACATCACGACTACTCCAATGGCTCGGTCTGTGGGATCTGTACCCTGGAGATCGCGACGACTCCGTGGCGTCGATCCGACGTCACACAGACTTTCTCGTGGAACCAACATGCCAACGACGTCGCAGGACCATTCCACGGAGGATCTGAGGACCTCTCGGAGCTCGTCGACTCACTCACTACCCTCCAAGACGCCCTAATCCCGTGTACAGGCCCATCGCAAACGCGCGAAGACGGCCTACCAAGTCTTACATGCCGACCACGGACCGCCGCCGAACCCCTAGCAAGTTGGAGTCGATGCGCCAGCGTGTCGGTCGTCCTTCTCACCTTTTTGAGGGACCGCCGGGGGATCGGCTCGGCCCGTGTCGCATCTGCCACCCCTTGCTCGCGGACGCAGGGCGACGAGGTGTAAGTATTGACGGGCCTGCTCCGCGTACCCTCGGTACCGGTCAAGAGTTTGAGGACCCGCTCGCCGACTGGCCCATGAATGCTGGCGTTCGCCACCTCTTGCTTGCAGACGCGCGACCCCGACCTAGCGAGTTGGAGGAGTCAGCACCGGACGTCCGGCGAGCCCCTAACAAGTCCAAGACGTTTCCTGCCGGTCCGGGCACTTGCCCTCAAACCTCGTCGCGAGCCGTTCCCGACGCCTTCATGGCACCTGACGGATGCGGAGCTGTTCCCGCCGGCGACCGCGCGACGGGTAGAGAGTTTGAGGCGATGGCTGCGCGCGCAGGTGCGGGAGGTAGCGAGTTGGAGGGGACCGTCCCGCGTCCGGACCGCAGGGGTCGAATCCGCCAGGGCGTCTGGGGTCGCGTGCATGGCGTCCGACCAGGACTTTCGGCCGACTTTGCGGGTTCGGTGGAGGCCCGTGGATCTCGTCCGGGGCAATGGGCAGCGGGACGGACACGCGCCGTCACTCTTGGCGATCCGTGGCACCACCCGGAACGAGTTCCCGCACATCGTGTTCGGCGGACAGGTGGAGTTCGCGGTGCGTCGCGTCGGCCCTCGAGGGGTTCCGGGGCAGGTGGCCGCGGGCACGAGACGTCGAGTTGTACCCCTGGCCGCCCCCGCGACATCCGAACAAGTTCACTGACTACGTAGCAAGCAGACACGCCCCTCTCCGCCGGCCCCGCCAAACACCGCAGGCGCCGAAGAACGGAAATCCGGGGAGAAGAGTCAGGAGGAAGCCATGAGCGACACGAACGTCATCGCAGTATTGGGTGCGACCGGATCCCAGGGAGGCGGGCTCGTCCGCGCCATTCTCGACGATCCGAAGAAGAGGTTCCGGGCCCGCGCCCTGACCCGGGATCCCAACTCCGAGAAGGCCCAGGATCTCGAGAGGATGGGTGCCGAAGTCGTCTGCGCAGACCTGGAAGACGTGGACAGCGTGACGGCCGCCTTCACCGGCGCGCACGCCGCCTACGGCGTCACCTTCTTCTGGGAGCACTTCCGACACGGAGAAGGCCCACGCCAACAACATCGCCGAGGCCGCCCGCCGGGCGAACCTTTCGCACGTCATCTGGTCCACGTTCGAGGACACGCGCAAGTGGGTTCCTCTGGACGACGACCGGATGCCGACCCTCCAGGGGAAGTACAAGGTCCCCCACTTCGACGCCAAAGCGGAAGCGAACGAGCTCTTCCTGGAGCGGGACCTCCCCGTCACCTTCCTCCTCACCTCGAACTACTGGGACAACATGATCCACCTCGGAATGGGCCCCAAGCGGAACGAGAACGGGAAGCTCGAGTTCGTCCTCCCGATGGGAGACAAGAAGCTCCCCGGCATTGCGGCCGAGGACATCGGCAAGGTCGCGTTCGGCATCTTCGCCGAAGGCCCGGGCATGGCCGGGAAGACGATCGGCGCGGCCGGTGAACACCTGACCGGAACCGAGATGGCCGCGTCGCTGACGAAGGCGCTGGGAGAAGAGGTGACGTACGTCCCCGTTCCGCCCGCGGTCTACCGGTCGTTTGGATTCCCCGGTGCGGACGATCTCGGGAACATGTTCCAGTTCAAGGCGGACTTCGAGACCGACTACTGTGGGGCGCGGGACCTGAAGACAGCGCGGTCGCTGGGTGGGGATCTCATGACGTTCGATCAGTGGCTTGGGAAGTATGGGAGCCGGATCGAGGTGGAGTAGGGGAACGGTTGGGCGGACCGTCGTCCGGGTATCAGCTTTCCCCTGCGTCCCGAATCGCGTCGGCGACGGTCGACCACCCCCGAACATCCGCGCCTTGCGAAGTGAACGTCTGGTCACCGCCATGGACGAGCGTCAAGCGGGGGGAGATCGAGCCTGCGATCCTAGCGAAGTCCAGAAGCCCCTTCAGGGAACTCGGAGTCACCGTGAGGCCTGACTTCGCCTCGATAGCATGCAATCGCCCACCCTCCTCGCAGAGAAAGTCGACTTCCCGGCCGTGATTGTCGCGCCAGAAGGACAGGTCGGCTCGCTTGCCCGAGTTGAGGCGGGCCTTGATGAGTTCACAGAAGACCAGCGTCTCGAACAGTGCACCCCGCAGTGGGTGAGTCGCCAGCTGATCCGCTGCCGTGATCCCCAAGAGCGAGGCCGCGAGCCCAGGATCCAGGAAGTAGAGCTTCGGCGACTTGACGAGTCGCTTGTTGAAGTTCCGATGGTACGGCGGGAGCATTCGAACGACGAAGCTGGCCTCCAGGATCGAGAGC
>JAWKQE010000019.1:0-139519 GCA_041390305.1 Candidatus Eiseniibacteriota bacterium | reverse complement strand
GTGCTCGGCGACCCGATCCCACCGGTACCCGATGTTTCCCACTACGTAGTCAGTCTCGCGACTGTCCATCGGCAACGACGGAAAGTCGACCTCGCGGCCGTGCGTGTAGTCGAGTGATCCGTAGATCCTCTGTCCTTCCTCGGGCCGCAGACCGAGCGAGAACGATGCACCCATCTCTTCCTGACTCGCGGGCACGGTGATGCCGGACGGAGTGTCGTAATCACCGAACCGGGACCAGGCTCCTGACGCCCGGAGATCGTAGGCAGCGCCTCCTCCGCGGATCCCGGACTCGATCCGAAACCCCGAGCGGACGGCATCGAACGCGGTGCTGGAAAACGACTCGAGCGTCGCCGGAGCGTGAGGGGCGCGCTCGTAGTCGGTCGGAATCCGGATCGTTCCGCCGATCCCATCCGTTCCCGTGGCGAGCGACCCGAGTCCCTTGCTCACTTCCACGGTCTCGACCGCATGCGGCTGGATGTAGACCGCGGGCGGGTCCATGCGTGCGGGGCATGCGCCATAGACGGGGACGCAACCGACCTCGGTCGCGACGCGTTCCCATCCCTGCCCGCGCACGACCGGCTCGAGGCTCTTCGCACCCCGCCCCACCGCACTGATGCCGGGCAGCAGTACGAGCGCTTCGGAGAGGTTGGCCGACGGCGTCGAAGTGAGATATCGGCTGTGGATCTTCCCGGTGAGCGGAGACTCCCGCCGCGCCTCGATCAGGATCTCGTCGAGAACGAGGTCGAGGTCGACCGTTGCCTCCGCGGGCCGGTCGGCGAATTCGTCGGAGCTCGTCGGCGACACTGCCGGTTCCGTCTCGCCGTCCGAGGCGAGGGCGCGGGACGATGCGACGAGGAGCAACACGAGCAGCAGCGACGACGACGAAAACCCGATACGCGCGCGGTTCGGGCGACTCCGCAGGCGCGGGTGGATGGTTTCGATGGATCGAACGAGTGATGGCGATTGTTGGACGGAGTGGCTCATGCGCGGTCTCCTTGCACGGCGGGACAGGGCCAATCACGGAGAGTAGGCGAGGATTCGAGGCAGGGCCAGGAGAGGAGCGAACGGTTTCGGCTGTTGGCCTGGAGATTGCTTCAACTTGTATTCGCGTGTCGCCGTTCGGCGGCAGCGACACACTCGTCGCGCACCGCGGTCGGTGCCTCGAGAAAGCGCTGCCCTTCCGCGCGCGGAGCTACTCTCCCCCGCCGTCCGGATCGAAACTCATCGTGACCTGGGAGCCGTAGATCGGATAGTCGATCTCCGTGCGGAATCCCCGGTACGACGCGATGTCCCACTCCATCGAAGAGAAGACTTCGCCGATCATCTCCGTGTAGCGAGGGAGCGTCGGCGTGTGGAGTTGGCGAAGGCCGACGCCGAGAGGGTGCACGGACTCCTCGAGTTCCAAACGGTCGAGATCGCGGGAACGATCGTTCACCGAAGCCACGCCCTCGAAGGCCGTGTCGTAGATGAGCAGGCGAGGCGACTTACCCGGGTAGATCGACTCGTGGAGGAGCACGTCGAAGAGAAGGCGACGAGACGGCGTGTCGACTTCGGCGAAGAGGTACGCACTCCGCGTCGCGCCGGGTGTGAGCGTCTGCTCGATCTCCTCGCGGTTCACCTCCGCGAAGACGAAGTCGAGGGGGGTCGCGAATCCGCGGTCACCCGCGACGACGTAGCGCGTCACCTCACCCATCTCGTGCACTTCGAGGTCGGCATCCGTCGCGTTGCAGAAGCGCGTGAGGAGGAGCCCGCGGAGATCCTCCACGCGTTCGTTCCCGAGCGTCATCGGTCGTCTCGGTTGTCCTGGGGACGAGTAGCGGCGCGACGCGAACCTCACGCGGGCGTTGGGACGGAGCCTCCGGAGGCCGAGGGAACCGATCATCCAAACGATGTCGATCATCCCTTCCTTGGCCGACGGATGGAGGAACACGGTGGCGAGCAGAGTCTCGGACAGGCAGCCGTAGATCTCGCTCATGGCACGGAACGCGGACTGCTTGCGCCTGAGCTCGAACTCGCGGCGGGCTTCCGGGAGCCATGCGCTGATCAGAGTCTGGAGCGCGCTTCTGTCTCCCGCGTCCTCCCGGATCAGCCTCTCGAACTCCGCGACGGCACGGTCCGCGCGATCGGACACCTCCGGAGAGACTCCGAGTCGCTCGAATCCCTCGACCACTCTGCGGAGCGGCTGCGGGCCCGGTGCGGCGTGAAGGGTGGCCAAGGAATCGCCCGCGCGCATCGCCTTGAGCAGGCGGCTCGCGAGCACCTTGTCGATCCCGAGCAGTCCGGCGATCTTGACCGTCCCGGTCGCGTGACGGATCACCGGGACATCGTCGAAGAGCCCACGTAGGGACGCACTCAGCTCTTCGCCGACCTTCCGGTAGCGGGACTCGATCCCGTGTTCCTTTTGCTTCTTCGTCGTTTCCATCAGAAAGAACTCATTACCATACGGTTAGATGGTTCGTCCGCATCCAAATCCAGTCTAGCAGTCTTTCCTGGTTAGTTTCCAGGAAACTCTTGACTGATCGAGGAGGCTCTCGTATTCTGATCCCGTTGAAGCGAGGGCCATCTTGTACCCTCGGGCCGGAGTCTGTGAATCGGGGACGCGCGCTCGTCCCCAGCGTGAAGGAGACGACATGAAGTACCGCAGCGCTCTACTCTGCATCGCCGTCGGCCTGGCCGTGCCCTCCCTCAGCCTCGCCGACGTGTTCGTCGACGACTTCGAAGGTGGATCGAATCAGGCGTTCTGGGCGTTCATCCGCGGAGGCGACGTCCTCGAGTCGGATGGCGGCAACCCCGGCGGCTGGCTCCATCAGCCCACCTACGACACCTTTGCCCCCACCCTCGAGAGCCTTCCCGGCGTCGGCACGCCGTTCGAGGGCGACTACGCGGCCAGCGGCGTCACCCGGATCGGATTCGACGCCATCACGGAGCACGTGGACTTTGGTGATGGCAGCGGGTTCAACATGACGCTGCTCCTCCGCGACACGAAGGGCACTCCGGAAGTCGATGACGACGACTATGTCTATTATGTCGGGGACAACGTTCCGATCGTCGGCCAGGGCTGGGTCCACTACGACTACGCGATCCCGAGCAGCGAGACGGACCTCCCCGCCGGCTGGAAGGGCGGCTGGGTCGGTGACTGCGAGAACCTCCGTCCGGGCGTGACCTGGGGCGATGTGATCTCGAACGTCGCTCGGGTCGAAGCGTGGTGGATCGATCCGTGCTTCTTCGCGATCTTCCAGCAGTGGAACGTCGGCGTCGACAACATGGAGATCGAGTACCAGGGCGCAACGCCGGTGATCGAGTCGAGCTGGGGCCAGGTGAAGTCGACGTTCTCGAACTGATCGACTTTCGGAAGACTCCTTCGAACTCGAGCCATAGGCGTCTCGAGCCCGAGACCTCTCGGTTCCTAGACGTCATGGTTCCTGGACCTCTCGGTTCCTAGACGTCACGAGCCGCAGACGTCTCGAGCCGTAGCCGTCTCGAGCGATTGAACGAGAGCAGGAGGTCCCCGGCGCGTGCGTCGGGGACTCCTGCTCTTCTCGCTCGATGCCCACGGGACTGCTGCGATTCAGCCGCGGATCAGGGTAGACGGACCACACGCCGCGTGGCGGCCTCGTGGTTCGCCTGGACGCGGATGAAGTACGTGCCGGCGGGAACCTTCGCACCGTCCCGATCGAGTCCATCCCACGTCACTTCATGTCGACCGGCGTCCACAACCGACGCCTCGAGCGGAGCGAGTTCGCGTCCCGCCGCGTCGTGCACCGTCACCCGCACCCGTGACGGCGTCGTGAGCTCGTACGTCACGACCGTGCTCGCGCGGGACGGGTTCGGGAGAGCGGGACCTGTCGTGAGAATCGCCGCCGACTCCAAAGACGCGACCGCTTCCCCATCCACCGACGCGGGCACGACGGATTCGAGCACGAGTTCGCGAAGCACGGGAGACTCGTCCGCTGCCGCTCCCGTCATCACGACTCGGTACTGGATGTAGCGCGCCGCAGGGTCGACGAGCGCGCCGAGCTGCGTTCCGTTCGTGGGGACCGGGACCCACGGCCCGAGGTCCATCGTATCGTTCGACGCGCGCACGTCGATGTCGAGGGCCGCACCGGACGGCACGTCCGCGTCCCAGGTGATCGCTCCCCAGGCGACACCGGCCCCACCGTCGAGGATCGAACTCTCGAGCGAGCCGTCCGCGCCGAAGTCCGTCACCGTGTACGCCGCGAGCTGGACTCCGACGTTGTACGAGTCCTCGAAGCTCGCGACCAACTCGAGTTTCCCGTCGCGATCGACGTCGCCGGCCCGGACCCAGGGGCTGCTTGGCGCGAGATTGTCCGCGTAGTGGAGACTCCAGGCCGATCCGCTCCCGAGGTTCTCGGCATAGGCGACCTTACTCGTCGTCGTGCTGCTCTCCCCCGACGCGACCGCGTCGAGGTCACCGTCGCCGTCGAAGTCCGCGAGGTCGACGTTGTAGCCGCGCGTGAACGGCCCGACGATGAACGCGGACCAGCCGAGGCCGGTTCCGTCGTTGAGCCAGACGGCGAGAACTCCCGTGTTGAGCCCGCCTCCGAAGATGTCGATGTCCCCATCCTGATCGAGGTCACCGATGTCGAGATATCCCGCACCCTGGAAGACGGGGCTGATGACATGCCTCGTCCAGCTCGACGCCGAGCCGTTCAGATTCTCGAACCACTCGAATCGGTCGTAACCCGAGACGAAGAGATCGACGTCGTCGTCGCCGTCGATGTCGGCCGCGTAGATCGCGAACGCGTTGTCGAAGTCGAGAGAGATGTCGTGCTGGATCCACTCCTCGCCCTGCCCGTCCACGTTCTCGAACCAGACGACGAAAGCATCGGCCTCGTACGGCCCGCCGACCAGCTCGGCACAGCCCGCGAGGTCCAGGTCACCATCGCCGTCGAGATCCGCCGCGTCGATCCAGCGCGCGCCCCAGAACAGTTCGCCGAGTTCTCGCTTCTCCCAGGCGCCGCCCACACCGTCGAGATTCTCGAACCAGGCGTACCGTCCGTTTCTCTCGGAGGGCGGCGGAGGCGGCGGGTCGATCTCGCCGTAGTAGGCGGACGCGATGAGATCGAGGTCTCCGTCCAGGTCCAGGTCCACGGCGTCCACGTACCAGGCCCCAAAGAAATCCTCGGTGATCGACGTTCTGGTCCACGCGCCGGCCACCTGGCGCCAGAGGTAGATTCCACCCCGGCGATTGTTCGGATCGAACGGTGAGATGAGAGGGTCCGTCACGATGATGTCCTGGTGGCCGTCCGCGTCGATGTCGGCGATCGCGAGCCGGGTGGGCCGGTCGGAGTCCGGTGTGAGGATGACCTTGGGGAACGTGGCCCGGGTCGCTGAAGGGAGGGCCAGCTGCCCCGGCAGCGAGCTCCACGCGAGCGTGCCGGAGTCGAACTCGTCGCCGAAGGATGCGACCGGCCCCGGGACGCCTCCCCCACCGCTCCAATCCGTCTGAGGGCCGGGAGCCTCAGCGTGCGCGACCTGGGAGAGGAGGGCCGACGCGAGGACGGCCGACGCAAGGACGGCCCCACCGAGGGCGGCGACGCTGCGGGCGGCCTCGCCGAGGACGGCCACGCCGGGGGCGGCCACTCTGAGGACCGCCCCACCGAGGGCGGCGGCGCTGCGGGCGGTCGCGGTGGACATGGGGCCTGCGCCGAGGGCGCGGACGGAGCGCCGGGCGACGGCCCGGACACGAGAGAAGGCGGTAGCGGGACTCATGGGGGATGCACCTCCTGGGGTCGAGGGCCGGCAGGCGAGGGCTTCGTACACGGTAACCGACACGGCCCGTGGTGTGACCGCCAGGTGGTGCCATCGACCCCAAGATCCCGATCCGAAGGGTCGATTCCTGGAAGGTGCGCCACTACACTGACGGAACGCCCCCGGAGCAGCGGACATCCCTCCGAGAAGGAATGCGTGTGGACCAGGAAACGACGCCGGCCGCGAACAATCGAACCCCAAGCCGCAACCACCCGGGCCCAGGACGCGCTGCCCTCTTCGGCAGCTGGCTCGTCGCCTCCGTGGTGGCGGCAGCCCTCCTCTCGCCGGCCGGATGCGGTGGCGAAGGCGGACAGCCGTTGGACGACCCGACGGAGCCGATCATCTCGGAGTGGGTCCCGGGCCACTACGGCGACTGGTTCGACCTGGGACCGTCGGACGGCCCCCTGAACCTGCTCCTCATCTCCATGGACACGACGCGTCGGGATCACCTCTCGGTCTATGGATTCGAGAAACCGACGACACCGCACCTGGATGCGCTCGCGGCCGAAGGCATCGTCTTCGATCGGGCCACGGCGCCGACGCCGATCACCCTCCCCTCCCACACCACGATGATGACCGGCCTCTATCCGTTCCATCACCGTGTGCGGAACAACGGCGCGTACATCGTCGGTGACTCGCTCCAGACGCTCGCCGAGTCGCTCCAGGGACGCGGGTATCGAACCGGGGCGATCGTCGGAGCGTTTCCCGTCGCGCACCAGTTCGGCCTCGACCAGGGCTTTGATCACTACGACGACGAGTTCCCGACCACGAGCATGGCCCGCCACGCCGATACGGCGCAGCGCCGCGCCACGGACGTGACGGACCTCTCCCTCGCATGGCTCGACGAACCGAGTGACGAGCCGTTCTTCCTCTGGTCCCACTACTTCGATCCGCACAACCCGTACGATCCTCCCGAGCCGCACAAGAGCCTCTTCGCGGACGACCCGTACTCGGGCGAGATCCACTACGCCGATGCGGAGATCGGTCGTCTGCTCGACGGACTCTCGAGCCGTGGACTCCTCGAGAAGACGGTGATCCTCGTCGTGGCCGACCACGGAGAAGGGCTCGGCGATCACCGGGAGATGACGCACTCGTTCTTCGTCTATGGCTCGACTCAGCGCGTGCCGCTCCTCCTTCGCCTGCCGAACAGCGGGCCGTTCGCGGACCGGAAGTGGCGCGGAAAGCGGATCGAGGAGATGGTCGGCCTGGTCGACCTCCTGCCGACCGCCCTCCACGCGCTCGGCCTTCCGCAGAGAGAGACACCGGAAGTGGACGGCAAGTCGCTGCTCCCGGTCGTCGCGAAGGGAACGCCGGGACACTCCTGGGTCTACCACGAGACGCTGGTTCCCCGACTCGAGTACGGTACCGCCGAACTCCGCTCGCTCGAGCGGAGGCAGTACAAGTACATCCGTGCCCCGCGGCGCGAACTCTACGATCTCACGCACGACGCGGCCGAGGGCAGCAACATCGCCCAGAGGGACAGCTGGGTCGCGGACGAGATGGAGCGCGACCTCTCGGACCTCCTTCGGAACGAAGGCGACTCCCGCCCTCACACCACGATGGACAAGGAGACGATCGATCAGCTCCGTTCGCTCGGATACCTGGCCGGATCCGACAGCCCGAGCGCAGACGACGAGAATCTCCCCGATCCCAAGGACATGATCTGGGCGCTCGAGGCGGTGAACACCGCCCGCAGCTACATGGCCGGATTCCGCTACGCGGACGCCCTCACTCTGGTCGACTCCGTCCTCGTCGTGAATCCACGGGACTTCACTGCCGAGCGGATCCGGGCCGCTGCTTACCTCCAGCTGGAGCAGGGCGCGCAGGCGATCGCGGCGTTCGATGCGTTGCTCGAGAAGTGCGACGGCTGCTCCGACCAGTACGAACTCCTCCGCGATCGGGCGCTCGCGTCGATGGTCGCGGGCCAGTACGACGACGCCCTCACCCGCATCCGCACGCTGCGGGAGGCGGAGCCCGACGATCCGGACCTCGCACGGATCGAGGCGACCATCTTGAAGCGGGACTCGGACTCGGGAAGCGCGCGCGAGGTGCTGCGGGCCGCCGTCCAGCGGGAGCCGAACAACGCCGACGCCTGGGCCTCGCTCGGTGAGCTCGAGTACGACGACGGAGACCTCTCCGCCGCGGAAGCGGCGTATCAGAAGGCGCTCGCGATCCAGCCGAACCACGTCGCGGCCCTGCTCGGAACGGTCGAGATCATCCTTCCCCGGGGCGAGACGGAGCGCGCGCGCCAGATGACGGAACTCGCCTACGACGGCGACAAGAACCAGCCGATGGCACTATTCCGCATGGGTTGGTTCGCGAAGCTCGACGGGCGGCTGCCGCAGGCGATAGAGTTCTACCAGCGGTCGCTGGCTGCCCAGCCGGAAAATCCTGCCGCGTGGCACAACCTGGGCAACATCTACATGGGGCTCAGCCGCAATGCCGAAGCGATGTCCGCATTCCAGCGGGCCATCGACACCGGCGCCGCGAGTGCGGATACCTACGTCAACGTGGGTGTGCTCTATGCGAGGCAGGGACGGATGCCGGACGCGATCGCGGCGTGGGAGGAGGCGATCCGGAAGGATCCGGACAGCCCAACCGTCCCGCAGATTCGGAGCAATATCCAGCGCGCCCGCAGCATGTAGCGGGTAGGAACTCGCGCCGTCTGCCGGTGTGAGACGATGCGGTCCCAGCCCGAAGTGCACGGAAGCGCCGGGCGGAAAGGAATCGGTTCTCCATGTTCACCAACCGGCGCGCGGCCTCCTCTCCGCGCGCTCTCTCGACCCGCAGGTCACTCGCGGTCTGCGGCCTTTTCCTCCTTCCCCTCCTGGGAGTTTCGATCGCGCAGGCAGAAGACGGCGGCGGCTCCGTGGTTCCGGATCCATCCGTTTGGGGAACAGTCGAGGAAACAGGGACTCCACAGGCGCAGCCCCAACCGATCGCACCCGAGCAGACGGCACCGGACAGCGTCGACGCCCGTCCACCCGTGGCCAAGATGATCTGGAAGACGATCACCACTCCGTCCGGGCGCACGTTCCAGGTGCTGGAAGCAGCAACGCCCGAGGAGATCGAGCAGGCCCGGGCGGCGACGCCGGGTAGCGCGGGCGTGACGCCGGTTTCGACGGCAGATCCGGCCGGAACCACGCGGGGCGCGGCGGCCGAGAACACCGACCTTGCCTCCATTGCGGACCTCGGCTCGCGCCCCATGCGCCGGAACGGGAATGTGGGGCCGGGACAGCCGTTCCCGGGCGGGACGGGAGTGTCCTCGATCGCCGCGTTCGGCGTGTACGGCGGCTACTCCTCGACTGCGGGGCTCCAGGTGACCGTGCCCGCGGACGGCACCTTCGCCTGGCGGATGGGCCTGACCGGATTCCCCGGGCTCGGCTGGCTCTGGACTCCGGGCGTCGAACTCCGGTTCGGCCAGGAGCGCGGCACGTTCAACACCGACGGCGTCTACGGCTTCTCGAACCTCTACATCGGTGAGACGCTCCACGAGAGCCCGGACAAGCAGCACTGGGGGATGGAGACGGGAGCCGGCTTCCGCTGGATCCTCCCGGACCGACGGTCGGTTCGCTGGATCGCCGCGATCGAACTCGGGGGACGCTGGACCACCGAGTCCGCGTCGCCCAAGACTCCGACGGTCCGCGCGTTCTGGATGATCGCCGCTCCCTAGCGGGGACGCACGGCACGCATGGACCCGGTACTCGGGATCGTGCGGGTAGCTCCGCGCCTTCGGCGCTCGAGGTCACGCGACGCGTCGGGCGCGTCAGTCCTCGTACTCGAGGCACCGTGCGCCCACGACGAGATACCCGACGGACGCACGTCCGCCGAGGGCGTAGTAGGCGGCGGCTTCCTCTGAGAGTCTGGCCCGAGCGTCGACGTCTCCCTCATGGGCATGGCGGTCGCCGTACTCCCGACTCATCCGCTCGAAGTACTCACCCCACTCGCTCTCCGGAGACAGGAACGAGAACTCGACCGCGTATCCCATCGCCTCGAGGAGCTGCCGGTAGTCCGATTCCGTCTCGAACCGGTACCTCCCCTGCTCGAGCAGGCCTCGTACGGCCGGGGCGGGAGCGTTCCCCTGCGGCTCCAGAGGCACGTCGCTCCGGATCTCCGTGAGGAGCTGCCGGGCCGGGCCCGAGGCCGGGGAGTCGAGGTAGACGAGATCCGCCAGGAGGAGGTGACCTCCGGGGCGGAGGTAGAAGTGACAACGCTCGAGGAGTGCGGCCCGGCCGAGCGCGGTGGGGGCCGCCCCCAGGGCCATCACGGCATCGAAGTTCCGCGCGGGAAGCTCGAGACGGTGTGGATCCATCTGACGGACGACGACGCGGTCTTCCATGCCCGCGGCGCGCGCATACTCGCGGGCGCGGCGACAGAGCGTCGGGTCGGACTCGACCGCGGTGACGCTGCAGCCCGGGTCCCGGGCGAGCCTCAGGGCGGCTGCACCCTGCCCCGAGTAGAGGTCGAGCACGCGCAGATCCGGCCCGAGACCGAGCCCACGAACGGCGACCTGGAACAGCCCGCCGGAGAGCGGGAACGAGAATCCTGGAATGGTCGCCTGTGGGTCCATGGGACACGAGTGTATCGGTTCCCGGCCCGGGAGGTCGAGTGGCCCCGGGAAGCGCCGGCCGTCCGGCGACGACCTTCCGTGGCGCAGGGTCGAGTGACCCCGGACAGATGGCCTATACTGCCCAGATGAACGCACCTGCCCCCCTCTCCCAGCACCGGACTCCAACCGCCTCGGCGTCCCTAGCCCTCGGAGTCCTTCTCACCTTGATCGTCTCCCTCGGCACCGGATGTGGGTCGGACTCGAGCAGAGGAGGCGGAGACGTCACTCCAGGAGCCTCGGGTTCGCCCGCCCGGGACGGCTCGGCGCCGTCCGAGACGAGCGCCCGGCATGCGACGACCCAGGTATCCCACGACGCGCCCGCATCGGCGGCGGCGCAGCTCCAGATCCGGTTCCCGTACGAATCGGCGGAGGGGATACAGCGCCCGGACGCAGGGCGGCCGAACCGTCCGAACGTCCTCCTCCTCACGCTCGACACGACGAGGATGGATCGTCTCTCCGTCTACGGAGCGACCACCGGCACGACACCGAACCTGGCCGAGTTCGCGAAGGAAGCGTTGGTCTTCGACGAGGCGTTCGCCAGTGCGCCGACGACTCTTCCGTCCCACACGACGATCCTCACCGGACTCGAGCCGTTCGAACACGGCGTGCGGAACAACGGCATTCACGCACTCGCGCCGTCCTTCGAGACACTGGCCGAGTCCACGAAGGAGCTCGGCTATTCGACGGGCGCGATTCTCGGAGCCTTCCCGGTTTCGTCCCCCTTCGGCCTCGACCAGGGCTTCGATCACTTCGACGATGCCTTCACCGTGGGCGTCGGCACCCCCGTGCCGCAGCGGATCGCGGAGGACGTCTCGCGGCTCGGACTCGAGTGGATCAAGCAGCATCGCGAGGAACCCTGGTTCTGCTGGCTCCACTACTTCGATCCCCACGATCCCTATGCGCCGCCGCCTCCCTACCAGGACATCTTCCCGAACCCGTACGACGGTGAGCTCGCCTACATGGACGCCCACATCGGAGGGCTCTTCCGGGAGCTGAAGCGGCAGGGGCTCTGGAACAACACGCTCGTGGTCATCACGGCCGACCACGGCGAGGGACTCGGCGATCACCGGGAACCGACACACAGTCTCTTCGTCTATGACACCACGGTTCAGGTGCCGCTCCTCCTCCGCTTCCCGCCCACCGGTCCGTGGGAGAACGCCGCGTTCCACGGGCGACGTCTCTCTTCGCTCGTCGGACTGGCCGACATCACACCGACCGTCCTCGACGTTCTCGGGGGCGACTTCACCCCCGGAGCCGCCTTCCCGGGAAGCTCGATCGTCCCGGCGATCGTGAGCAGCCGCCCGGTGCGCGACGTCGCGTACATGGAGACGTTGGTTCCCGAACTCGACTACGGGTGGAGCCCCTATCGCGCCGTCGTGGCCGAAGGGCACAAGTTCATCCTCGCGCCTCGCCCCGAGCTCTACGATCTGGCCGCCGATCCGGGCGAGACGACGAACCTCTACGACGCGCAGCCCGAACGCGCACAGCGCCTCCTCGAACACGTCGCCGACCGGATGGAGCGCGACCACAGCGCTGAGAATCTCGCCCTCGACCAGGCCACGATCGACAAGCTTCGAAGCCTCGGCTACGTGGCCGGAGGCGGCGCATCGTCGACCGGCCCGCTTCCCGACGCGAAGGACATGCTCTGGGCCATCGATGCGTTCGACCAGGCGCGGGATCGTCTCCTCGAGAAGGACGTCGACGGCGCCGGCGCCCGCCTCGACCAGGTCCTGGACAGGGATCCGAAGAACAGGTTCGCACGCCGTATGAAGAGCTGGGTGCTGCTCCAGCAGGGACGAGGCAAGGAAGCCGAAGAGCTCTGCCGCACGATCCTTCGCGACGAACCCGACGCCGCCGACATCGGCGCGACCGAACAGAGACTCACCGAGGCAGTGCTCCTCCAGGGCGACGCGAAGCGAGCGCACGAGATGGTCGAGCAGTTGTTGGGCGGCGATGCGGCAGAAGTGAGCGAAGGGTCCACGATCGAGCTGCTCACGCTCGCCATCCGGACTCGGGCGGCGGACGGAGACCTCGCCGGCGCCAAGGCCGCGCTTCGCCAGGCGCAGGCCCTGGACGCGGACAGGGTCGAACCGGTCGTCGCGTACGGCAACGCACTCGAGCACGCGGGCCGGTGGGCCGAGGCCGGGGAGCACTATACGAAGGCGATGGAGCAATTCGGCAATCACATCGAACTCCTCGCCGGGCTCGCGTCCGTCGACCTCAACGAAGGTCGCGCTCAGGAAGCCGCCAACCGCGCGGCCGCGGTCGTCCAGGCGGATCCGACACATGCGAAGGGAAACTACGTTCTCGGCAACGTCCTCGTGTTGGGCGGAAAGCCGGGACAGGCGGTGAACAACTTCGTGCGCGCGGTGAAGACGGAGCCGGGAAATCCCGAGTATCAGGCACGTCTCGGGAACCACTGCCTCGCCGGACAGAACTACCCGAAGGCCGTCGAGCACCTGACCCGCGCGATCGAGCTGGGACGGAACGACGCACCGACCCGCGCGGCGCTCGGCATGGCGCAGGCGGCGCTGGGCGACAAGCGGATCGCGAAGCGGAATCTCGAGACCGCACTCGATCAGGCGAAGTCAGACCAGCTGCGGAAGCAGATCCGGGACGCACTCACGACGATCGCAGAGCCTGGTTCCACCGGTACGCAGGTGGACGACTAGCGACGCGCCACATCCGGTACCCGCACTCGATCTCCCGTCTCGCGCCGGCGGCCGGGCGGCCGCGCGGCCGGGATGGCCGGGGCGCCCTTGCCTTTACCCCTTGGGGACCCTGTGCTAGCGTCTCCCCACCATGAACATCCTCGAAACGATCGTGAACGTGGGGAATCGGTACGTCTGGGGTTGGCCCGAGAGGTTTCCGATTCTGGTCGCCCTCCTCCTCTCCGCCGGACTCTTCGTCACCCTGCGGCTCGTCTTCGTCCAAGTGCGCGCCTTGTCCCAGGGCTGGCGCGTGGTCGCGGGCAAGTATGACGACCCGACCCAGAAGGGCGACATCTCTCACTTCCAGGCGCTGACGACGGCTCTCTCCGCGACGGTCGGGATCGGCAACATCGCAGGAGTCGCGACCGCGATCCACTATGGCGGCCCGGGAGCGCTTTTTTGGATGTGGCTCACGGCGTTCTTCGGAATGGCGCTCAAGTACGTCGAGTGCACGCTCTCCATGCAGTACCGCGTCTTCGACGAGAAGGGTGAGTCGGCCGGCGGCCCGATGTACTACATCGAGCGGGGCCTCGGCGCTTCCTGGAAGCCACTCGCGCTCTTCTTCGCCTTCTGCGCCGTCATCTGCAGCTTCGGCAGCGGAAACATGAACCAGGCGAACACCGTGAGCCTCTCCGCGACCCACGCCCTCGGCGTCCCCTCCTGGCTTTCGGGCGGGCTCATGGCCCTGGTCGTCGCGCTCGTCATCATCGGCGGCATCAAGCGGATCGGCGCGGTCACCTCGAAGCTCGCTCCCGCCATGTTCGTGCTCTACTCCGTCGGCGCCGTCATCGTGATCGCGAAGAACCTGGGCGGTGTACCGGCGGCGTTCCAGACGATCGTGTCCCAGGCGCTCAACCCGACCGCCGGCTTCGGCGGAACCGCCGCGGGTGTCTTCGCGACCACCCTGATCTGGGGCGTCAAGCGCGGGCTCTTCTCGAACGAAGCCGGGCAGGGCAGCGCTCCGATCGCCCACGCCGCCGCCAAGACCGACAAACCGGTCCGCGAGGGCATGGTCGCCATGCTCGGGCCGTTCATCGACACGCTCGTCATCTGCACGATGACCGGGCTCTGCATCGTTCTCACCGGCGTGTGGGACCAGCATAAGAACATCGCCATCGATCCACTCTCGTGCCCCGTTCACGAGGTGATCACGGCACCTGACCGGGGCGACTCCCCGGCTGCAGCACCACTCCTCGACGGCCAGCTCCGCATCGTGAACGGATCGCCGGTCGGAGCCGCGCTCGAGAACAACGACGGGTTCGTCTTCGACACTGTCTTCCTCGACGCGCAGGGAGTTGCCTTCGAAGGCGCACTCGACGTCGTCGATGGAACCATCCAGTCGATCCCCGAAGGCCTCACCGCCACCGGTTCCTGTCTCCTCAATTCTTCCGCGCTCACGACCTGGGCGTTCGAGAGGGAGCTGGGAAGCTTCGGGGTCTGGATCGTGACGCTGTCGGTCTTCCTCTTTGCCGTCTCGACCACGATCTCCTGGTCGTACTACGGGGATCGGTGCACCGAGTACCTGTTCGGAATCCGGTCGGTGCCGATCTACCGATGGCTCTACGTCGGGTTCGTCTTCGTCGGCGCCGTGCTCGCGCTCGAGGTGGTGTGGGCGTACGGCGACCTCGCCCTGGGGCTCATGAGCGCGCCGAACCTGATTGCGATCTTCCTGCTCACGAACCGGGTCCGACGCTCGACCGACGACTACTACGCGAAGGGCTTCCACAAGTAGGAGGCCCGCTACCGTTCTCCGGCACCCCGCGCGCGCTCGTCCTGGCCCAGTTCGATCTCCAGGTCGATTGCCTTCTCCTGGAAGAACGCCTGCGCGTGGCGGAGCGCCTGGTTGTAGATGGTCGGGCCGAGGCGCTCCAGGAAGAAGTCGAGGAGGAGCGTCGCCTTGAGGTCGCCCACGTCTTCGTCGTGGTTGTCCGCGAGGTAGCTCCGAATCTCCCGGACGAGCCGGTCCTTCCTCTCCTTGTCCAGTTTGATCTCACGCATGCTTCGGAGACTACCACCCCACGCGTCGAGGTGGCACCGGACGCCCGGGCCGAGTTGGCCGACGCTGGCCGAAGGCAGCTGAAGCTGGCCGAAGGCGGCCGACGCTGTCCGAAGCTGGCGCGCCGAGGTACCGATACCGTTCGAAACTGTATCGCTTCGTCGGATGGCCATGGTACTCTGGGCACGTGCCGCGCCTCCCGAGCTCACGTGGTGGGGCGTATCCAGGCCGAGGTCGCCTTCTCGAGGAGTCCGCCCGTGAGTCAGACCACACCCACGCTCGAAGACGACATCCTGGGGTCCGTCCCTGCGATCCAGGATCTCGTCGCCGAAGCCCTCGAGCAGACGCTGGGAGAGGGCGAGATCGGCCTCGCAACCATCTGCCGGGACCTCGGCCTCCATCGGAAGCTCGCCTGGCAGATCCGGAACCTGGCCTACACGCCGGACCCGTTCGCGGCGGTCGTCCACATGCCGACCCGAGCGGGAATGGATACCCTTCTCGGGACCCTGGAAGGGCGCGTCCCCGTCCTCGGACGGAATCTCCTCACGGCCTACGAGAGTTTCGAGGCCGTGGTGCAGAGGCACGCCGGGGACCGATCCCAGTTCGACAAGCTCGTCGAGTCTCACCCGACGGTCGCGCGTCCGGAGGCCGAGTCGAAGTGGAGGGAGAAGTCGTTTCTCGGCAACAGCTTCATCTGGGGCGTCCAGGCGCGCACGCAACACTCGCTCAGCATCCTCTCTCCGTCCGACTCGGAGCCCGGGTCCCTCGACCTGGTCCAGGTACGGGGCCTCATTGGGCTCCAGCGAATCCGTCCCCGTACCCGATGGATCGTGGGGCAGTCGGTCGTCCGCACCGGAGCGGACGACACGCGCCGGGCCCACCAGCCGCTCGACCCGGAGGGCGCGGCGGAGATGGGGGGCGTACCCGTGATTCGGGAGTTCTGCTCGCGGCCTCTCCCCGTCCTCGAACGCCGGGTCTCTCCCGATGGCCTCACGAACGACGAGCTGCTGCCTGCGCCCGTCGGCGCCACCGGGCAACAGACCCTGGTCACGGGCGAAATCGTGCGGAGACTCGCCCCCGCATACATGCTGGAGCCTGGGGAACGCGCCCACTTCGGCGCAATCTCCCGCACCCCGAGCGAGGTGTTCCTCTTCGACCACTTCGTCCATCGATCCCTCTTCCCCGGCGTCCAGAGGGAGCTCTGCGTGTTCAGCGAGCTCAACACTCCGGTCACGGAAGACGAAGCCGATCTCCTGCCCGTCTCCGGAACCGTCCAGTTCCTGGGGCACGGGCTGCACGTCGCACGCACGGCCGACGTACCCGGCTACCCCGCGATGCTCGACTGGGTCTTCCATCGGGCGCACTGGGATCCGAAGGAGTATGAGCTCCACCGTGTGCGCATCGCGTTCCCGCCGATGCCATCGACCGTCGTGATCCGTCACGACCTTCCGCCGCAACCGCAACTTGGAAAGAAGGCAACATGAAGAAGACTCCGATGACTCTCGCCTCGGGCCTCGCGCTCCTGTCCATGCTCGCCTCCGGTCTCGCCGCGTCGGCCCTGGCCGGTGTCGAGGTCATCGACTATGAGGACCTCACCGAGGGCAACCAGGGCGACCCGCTCCTCCACCAGGGCATCACCTACCACGACCTCAACACCGTGAGCGGCGTCTTTCCCGATGGATCGACGTTCGAGCCGGCACCGGGCGACGAGTTCATCGTCGAGGACGCGGGACTCTTCTACGCGGACTTCCCCGGGTTCGGTAGCCCCGTCAATGCACTCACGTTCGGCATCTCCTACGTCGGCGGCGAGAACCTCACGATCGGGCCCCTCTCGACCGTGAAGATGGACCTCCCGCAGTCCGCCCGGTCCGCGTCACTCGACATCGGCTTCTACGAGAACGGGCCGTGGGGCGGGATCGAGTTCCACCTCGACGCTCTCCAGGGCGGGCAGGTCGTGGCCAGCGACTCGTTCGAGATCTCGAATCTCGGCGGCCGGGACAACCCGACCTGGAACACGCTGGCCGTCAGCACGGACCAGGCGTTCGACCAGCTCCACCTCTATGCGACGTACGGGTCCGACTACTCGCTCCCCCGCGCCATGATCGACGACCTCACGCTCGACTACCTCGATCCGTCCCCGGTGGAGGCGCGTTCGTGGGGAGAGGTGAAGGGAACGTATCGCCGCTAGGAACTCTCCGCGCGCGATGGCAGGCGTTCACGGGGAGCGCCTGTCGCGGCGGGTAGCGCCTGTCCGGAGGGGAGCTCACGTCCGCACCCGCCGGCGTATCGGCGGCCCGGCCCCCTTCTCGAGTTCCGTGGACGGTGTAGAAAACGTGACGAAGTTCGGTACGCAAGCAGGAAGCCCGGACCCTCTCTCGAGGATCCGGGCTTTCGTTTCGTCGTCGGAAATGCAGTGTTTGCGGCGGCCGCTTACTCGGTGGCTTCGCCCTCGGCAGCTTCGGCCGGCTCGGCTTCCTTCTTCTTCCGGCGCCGGAAGACGGAGCTCTTCTGCTGCGCGGCTTCCTCGGCGGCCTTGCGGGCGGCGCGCTCGGCCTTGATCTGCGACTCGGACTTCACGAGCTCCAAGATCGCCATCTCACCGGCGTCACCCTTGCGGATCCGCGTCTTGATGATCCGGGTGTAGCCACCCTCCCGCTCCATCATGTGCGGAGCGATGTCGTCGAACAGCTTCGTCACGATGTCCCGACCGTGGATGAAGCGGGCGGCCCGGCGACGCGCGGCGACGCGGACGGCATCCTTCTCCTTCTCATCGGTCAGCGTTCCGACCTTGACGTCGGCACGCTTGGCGTAGCTGATGAGCCGTTCGGCCAGACGCCTACTCTCCTTCGCCTTCGCCACGGTCGTTTCGATCCGACCATGGGTGAAGAGCGACGTCACCTGGTTGCGGAGCAGAGCCTTCCGGTGGGATGCCGTCCGGCTTAGCTTCCTGTGGTCGTTACGGTGTCTCATCTCGCCTTCCTCACCTCTGGGATGATCGGGACGTCTCTAGGCTCGTCCCTCTGGCGCCCCCTTCGGGGCTTCGTTCGTCTTTGTCTCGGACTGACGGACGAGACGCCCCACCCGAGGGCAGAGCGTCTGCATGGATCCGTTCGGATCAGATGTCGTCCATGTCGTCGTCGTCGTCACCTGCGTCCATGTCCATGTCCACGGACGTTTCGACGGGCGCGGAAACGCCGACTGGCGTGCCGATGTAACGCGACACGTCCATGCCGAAGCTGAGGCCCATCTGGTTGAGCAGATCCTGGATTTCCTTGAGCGACTTCTTACCGAAGTTGCGGTACTGGAGCATCTCGGCTTCGGACTTCTGCACGAGGTCCCCGAGGCTCTTGATCTTGGCGGCGCGGAGGCAGTTGCCGGAACGAACGGAGAGCTCGAGCTCGTCCACGCTCTTCTCCAGCAGCTCCTTGATCCGCAGATACTCCTCGTCGACGACCTCTTCCTTCTCCTCCTCGAAGGTCTCCTCGAAGCGGATGAAGAGCGTGAAGTGGTCGCGAAGGATCTTGGCCGACATGGCCAGAGCATCCGACGGGAGGATCGAACCGTCCGTCTCGATGTCGACGGTCAGCTTGTCGAAGTCGATGCGCTGACCGATCCGGGTGTTCTCGACCCGGAAGTTGACCGAGACGACCGGGCTGAACATGGAGTCGATCGAGATCCAGCCGATCGGGCGATCGTTCGCGCCGGGCTGATCCTCGGCCGCGACGTAGCCCTTGCCCGAGGTGACTTCCACCTCGATACGGAGCTCGGTCTCGGTGTTGATCGAAGCAATGTGCTGGTCCGGGTTCAGGATCTCGATGTCCGGAGAGATCTCCATGTCTCCGGCCTTGAGTTCCTTCTTCCCCTGGATGACGAAGACACCGCGACGCGGGCCGTCTCCGTGGTGCTTGAAACGGACCTGCTTCAGGTTCAGTACGATGTCCGTGACGTCTTCGAGCACACCCGTGATCGAGGTGAACTCGTGCTGCACGCGGTCGTCATGGATCCGGAGAGCGCTCACCGCGACTCCCTGGAGCGAGCTGAGGAGAACCCGACGCAGAGCGTTGCCGAGCGTGGTGCCGAATCCGCGCTCGAGCGGTTCGACGACGAAACGGCCGGCCCGCTCGTTCGAGACGACATCGTCCGAGACGATGCGTTCCGGCATCTGCAGAGCTTTCCACTTCACGATGGCGTTCCTCCCTCGTTGACTCGGGGGCCTTCCTGGCTTGCGTGCGGACTACTTCGAGTAGAGTTCGACGATCAGCTGCTCCTGGACCGGCACGGGGATGTCCTCGCGCGACGGGACCTGGAGCAGGACACCCGACATGTCCTTC
The DNA here is from genome assembly GCA_041390305.1 of Candidatus Eiseniibacteriota bacterium. Classification (GTDB taxonomy): domain Bacteria; phylum Eisenbacteria; class RBG-16-71-46; order CAIMUX01; family CAIMUX01; genus JACKCR01. The sequence continues at coordinate 120,100 of JAWKQE010000019.1, read as the reverse complement.
TCGTCGAAGCTCAGCCAACCCTGCATCTCGGTGCGGCGACGGTTCGCGACCGCGTCCTTGATGTAGTCGAGCTTCTTGCTGTTCTCACGCACCGAGATCGTGTCGCCGGGACGCACGTGGTAGCTCGGGATGTCCGCGCGACGACCGTTGACCACGACGTGCCCGTGCTTGACGAGCTGACGCGCGGCGTTCCGGGACGGCGCGATGCCGAGCCGGTAGACCAGGTTGTCGAGGCGGGTCTCGAGAAGCTGGAGCAGGATTTCACCCGTGACGCCCTGCTTCTTCGAAGCCTTCTTGAAGTAGTTCCGGAACTGGCGCTCCATCACGCCATAGATCCGACGCGCCTTCTGCTTCTCACGCAGCTGCTGTCCGTACGGGCTGACCTTAGAACGGCGCGACTGGCCGTGTTCTCCCGGAGGATAGGAGCGACGCTCGATGGCGCACTTGTCCGAGTAGCAGCGGTCGCCCTTCAGGTAGAGGCGGATCCCCTCCCGGCGACAGAGTCTGCAGACGCTCTCGGTATACCGACCCATTCTCTCTCAGTCCTCCTGATCAGACCCGGCGGCGCTTGGGCGGCCGGCAACCATTGTGCGGAATCGGGGTGACGTCACGGATCGCGATGATCTCGAGACCAACTGCAGCGAGGGAGCGCACGGAAGCTTCCCGTCCACCACCAGGGCCCTTGATCATGACCTCGACACGACGCAGGCCCATCGCCATGGCATCCTTGGCGGCGGCCTCCGCAGCCACCTGCGCGGCGTACGGCGTGCTCTTCCGAGATCCCTTGAACCCTGCCTTGCCCGCGCTCGCCCACGAGATCACGCCACCCTCGGAATCGGTGATGGAGATGATCGTATTGTTGAAGCTCGCGTGGACGTGCACGTAGCCGGACGCACCGACCTTCCGGTCCTTCTTCTTGCCCGTCGACTTCTTGGGATTGGCCACGTCGATTCCCCTACTTCTTCTTCTTCTTGATCGCCATCTTCTTCGGGCCCTTGCGCGTCCGAGCGTTCGTCTTCGTGCGCTGCCCGCGTACCGGGAGGTTGCGGCGATGACGGAGCCCACGGTAACAACCGATGTCCATCAGCCGCTTGATCGCCATACCCACTTCAGTGTGGAGCGTACCTTCGACCCGGTAATTGTTTTCGATCTCGGCCCGGAGCTTCGCCGTCTCGTCGTCGGTGAGGTCCTTCGCCTTCTTCTGCGGATCCACATCGGTATCGGTGAGGATCTTCCGCGCAGTCGTGGGACCGATGCCGAAGATGTACGTCAGCGCAACGAACATGCGCTTCTCGTTGGGCAAGTCGACGCCAGATATACGTGCCAACCGTCTTCCCTCCTGCTAGCCCTGGCGCTGCTTGTGCCGCGGGTTCTTCGGGCAGATGACCCTGATGACGCCTTGACGCCGGATCACCTTGCAGTGCTCACAGATCGGCTTGACCGAGGCTCTCACCTTCATGGTCCACCATCCTCTACTTAAGTCCGTCTCCCGCAGTCATCTGCGGTCGACTTGGGCCGGCCTGGTCCGGACGCAAGCCGCGATTGTGCCAAAAAACTCCGGATCCGTCTAGGGGGCGTTTCCGCCGTCCTCCAGGATCTGGACGATATCACTGAAGACGTCCATCGGCGCCTTGTCCCCTTCCACGACCGCGAGGAGTCCCCGCCGGTCGTAGTACTCGACGAGAGGCGCCGTCGAGGTCTCGTAGATCTGGAGCCGGTGCCGGACCGTCTCCTCCTTGTCGTCTTCACGCTGGACGATGTCCGCCTGCCCGCATCGGTCGCAGATCCCATCCACCCTCGGGGCCTTGCCCCTCAGGTTGTAGACCGCACCACAGTGGGCACACACCCGCCGGCTCGTCATCCGGGTCAGGATCGACTCGAACGGGACATGGATCTCGAGGACCCGATCGAGTGTCATTCCCGTTTCCCCGAAGATGTCGTCCAGACCTTCGGCCTGCGGGATGGACCGCGGAAACCCATCGAAGATGAACCCGCGCTCCGTATCGTCGTCCTGGAGTCGCTCCCGGACCATGCCCAGGATCACGTCGTCCGGAACCAGTCCGCCGGACTTCATGAACGACTCCGCCTGCTTTCCCAACTCGGTCCCGTCGGCGACCGCCTTCCGGAGAATGTCTCCGGTGGAGATCTGCGGGATCTCGTACTTGTCGACCAGGTATGCGCTCTGCGTTCCCTTACCGGATCCAGGAGCCCCCAGTAGGATGATGCGCATGCCTGTCTCCCCGAAGCCCCACCCAGCTACGAGGGCCGGGGCTCCGCGTCAAATCGCCGTCAGCGAGTCCTCATTCCCTGCGCCTTGAGCTTGCCCTTGCGCATGAAGCCGTCGTAATGGCGCATGAGGAGGTGCGACTCGATCTGCTTGAGCGTATCCAGGATCACCGAAACCATGATCAGGAGGCTCGTCCCGCCGAAGTAGAACGGGATGTTGCCGTACCGGATGAGCAGGTCGGGCAAGATCGCGATCGCCGCGAGGAAGACCGCCCCCGGGAGGGTGATCCGCAGCAGGATCTTGTCCAGATAGTCCGCCGTGTGCTTACCCGGCTGGATTCCGGGGATGAACCCACCGAACTTCTTCATGTTCTCCGAGAGGTCGACCGGATTGAAGACGATCGCCGTATAGAAGTACGTGAAGAAGATGATGAGCGCCGCATACAGAATGATGTATAGCGGCGAGCCTGGAGCAAACCAGTTCACGATCCGAGCGACGACCTCAGAGTCCGGGAAGAAGCTCCCCAGCGTGCTCGGGAAGATGATGATCGACTGCGCGAAGATGATCGGGATGACGCCCGCGGTGATGACCCGGAGCGGGATGTGAGTGGACTGTCCACCATACATCCGGCGCCCGACCATCCGGCGCGCGTACTGCACCGGTACCCGGCGCTGCGCGTTGTTGACGAACACGACGAGTGCTGTCACCGCGAACATGAAGACGACGATCAGTCCGAGGATGAACGGATTGAGCGCCCCCTGCTGGACCGAACGGATCGTGTTGATGATGTCGTAGGGCGAACGGGCGAGGATTCCGATCATGATGATGAGCGAGATCCCGTTTCCGATGCCGCGCTCCGTGATCGTCTCACCGAGCCACATGACGAACATCGTTCCGGTCGTCAGCGTCAGGACCGTGAGCAGCCGGAACGCGAGGCCGGGAGCCGCGACGACACCACCCGGAATCTGGCTGTTCAGACTCTCGAGGAAGAACGCGATTCCGTAGGCCTGGATCGCGGCCAGGATGACGGTCGAGTACCGCGTGTACTGGCTGATCCGCTTCTGACCTTCTTCCCCTTCCTTCCGGAGCCGCTCGAAGTACGGGATGACCGACCCGAACAGCTGGAAGATGATCGACGCCGAGATGTACGGCATGATTCCGAGAGCGAAGATCGTCGCCTTCTTGAAGTTCCCGCCCGCAAACAGGTCGTAGAGCCCGAAGAGGGTTCCCTGCGCCTGATTGTCGAAGAAGTCGGTCAGCGCCTTACCGTCGACACCCGGAGTGGGAAGGTGTCCACCCAACCGGTAGACGACGAGAAGTCCCATCGTCCAGAAGATGCGCCGCTTGAGCTCGGGGATCCGGAAGGCGGACTCAATCGCTCCAAACATCCGTGGTGGCTCCCTTACTTCCCTGTACCGAGAACGTCCACGCTACCACCGGCAGCTTCGATCTTCGCCTTGGCCGCATCACTGGCCGCGTGCACCTTGATCTTGAGAGCACGGTCGATCTCACCCTTGGCGAGGATCTTCACCGGCGCGGTCTTCTTCCGGACGAGCTTCGCCTCGAGAAGAGTCGCGACCGTCACCTCGCTGCCCGCGTCGAACCGGCGCAGGTCGGAGAGATTGACGACCTGATACTCCACCCGATTCGGGCTGTGGAATCCCATCTTGGGAACACGCCGAATGAGGGGCATCTGGCCACCCTCGAACCACTTGTGCGGAGCACCGCCGGAGCGGGCCTTCTGGCCCTTCTCTCCCTTGCCCGCGGTGTGGCCCCATCCGGAACCCTGACCGCGACCGACGCGCTTCCGACCCTTCGTCGCACCCTTGGCCGGGCGCAGCTCATTCAACTTCATCGGGACGACTCCCTACAGAGAAAACCGACGGAGCCCGGGGCTCAGTCGATTTCCTCCACCTCGACGAGGTGTTGGACCTTGAAGATCATGCCGCGAATCTGCGGGTTGTCCGGCTGAACGACCTCGTGCTGGAGCCGGCGAATACCGAGCGCCCGGATCGTCCGCTTCTGCGACTCGTGCCGGTTGATGGCGCTACGAGTCTGCTTGATCTTGAGACGCTTGCTCATCCGAAGCCTCCGTCACCGTCACGACAGGCGCCGCAGCCGTCATGGCCGGTGCCGCCTTCTTCTCACCCAGGAAGTGGCTCACGGGGAGTCCCCGGAGCTTGGCTACGGTCGCAGCCTTGCGGAGGGAACGGAGCCCTTCCATCGTCGCCTTGACCGAGTTGTGGTAGTTGCTGGATCCGAGGTTCTTCGTGAGAACGTCGTGGATCCCGGCCACCTCGAGGACGGCGCGGACGCCTCCTCCCGCGATGACTCCGGTACCTTCGGAGGCGGGCTTGAGGAGCACGCGACCGGCACCGAACTCACCGACGACGGTGTGGGGGATCGTGCCCTTCACCATCGGGACGGTGACCATGTTCTTCCGCGCGGCCTCACCAGCCTTGCGGATCGCGTCGGGTACTTCGTTCGCCTTGCCGTGTCCGACGCCGACGCGACCGGACTGGTTGCCCACCGCGACGAGCGCAGTGAAGCTGAAGCGACGACCACCCTTGACCACCTTGGCCACGCGATTGATGTGGATCACGCGCTCCGCGAACTCGGGCTGGGCGTTCCAGTCGCCACCACTCCGCTCTCCGCGGTCGCGGCGATCTCGCCTTTCGGGCCTGTCCCCTTTCACTCCATCTCCTCCTGCTCGGCTCAGAACTCGAGCCCGCCCTCGCGAGCGGACTCTGCGAGGGCCTTGACCCGACCGTGATAGATGTGACCGCCGCGATCGAAGGCGACCTTGACGATCCCCTTCTCCTTCGCGATCTCTGCGATCCGCTTGCCGACGAGCTGACAGCGCTCCGACTTCGTCTTCCCCGACATCTCGCCCTTGATCGTGGGATCGAGCGACGAGGTCATGCCGAGAGAGCGACCGCTCTCGTCGTCCACGAGCTGAGCGTAGATGTGCTTGTCGGTCCGACGCACAGCGAGACGTGGCCGCTCAGGAGTCCCGGAGAGCTTGACCCGGATCCGACGGTGACGCCGGTCCTGGCCCTCTTTGCGCTTCTGTGAAATGCTAGACATCGATTCGCTCCGCTACGGGGATCAACCCGCAGACTTACCGGCCTTCCGCCGGACGTACTCACCTTCGTAACGGATACCCTTGCCGAGGAAAGGCTCCGGCGGACGGATCTTGCGGATGTCGGCCGCAACCTGGCCGACAACTTCCTTCTTCGCACCCTTGATCGTGATCTTGGGCGGACGATCGACCACCTCGGCCGTGATGCCTTCCGGCATCTTCACCAGCACCGGATGGTTGTATCCGATGTAGACCTCGACATCGTTCCCGGCCTTGGCCGCGCGCCAACCGGTTCCGATGATCTCGAGAGACTTCTCGAAGCCCTTGCTCACGCCCTCGACGATGTTCGAGATGCGGGCACGAGTCGTCCCCCAGATCGGGCCGCCCTTCGGGCCGATGTTGTTGTCGACGACCAGATCGTCGCCATCCTGCCGAACGTCGAGGCCCGGAACGTAGTCGAAGGAGAGCTCACCCTTCGGTCCCTTGGCCGTGACCTTTCCCGGAGCGAGGGTGACAGTCACCCCCTTCGGAATCGGAATCGGCTTCTTCCCTACGCGTGACATCGTTGCCTCCCCCAGCGGGATCAGTAGACCTCGGCGAGGAGCTCCCCGCCGATGCCCTTTTCGCGAGCTTCTTTGTCCGTCAGGACCCCATGGGAGGTCGAGAGGATCGCGGTACCGAGTCCGTTCTGGACCCGCGGTACCTCGCTGCTTCCGACGTAGATCCGACGACCCGGCGTGCTGATCCGGCGAAGGTGCCCGATCACGGAGCCGACTTCGGGGTCGTAGGACAGGTAGACCCGGAGCATCCCCTGCTTGTCGTCCTCGATCCGCCGATAGTTGCGGATGTACTTCTCACGCATGAGAACCTTGAGGATCTCTTCCTTCACGCGGGAAGCAGGGAAGTCCACTTTCTTGTGATTCGCGCGGGCTGCGTTGCGAATGCAAGTCAGCATGTCCGCGATCGGATCGGAAACGCTCATTTCCAGACTCCTCCGAGGCTACTTCCGGAACGGCCAGTTGAGCGCCTTGAGGAGTTCGAGACCCTCCTCGTCCGTCGGCGCGCTCGTGACCAGAGTGATATCCATGCCCCGGACCTTCTCCACCTTGTCGTAGTCGATTTCCGGGAAGACGACCTGTTCCTTGAGACCGAACGTGTAGTTCCCCCGTCCGTCGAACGAACGGCTCGGGAGACCACGGAAGTCGCGGATACGAGGGATCGCGACCATCGTCAGACGGTCGAAGAACTCCCACATCCGGGCGCCCCGCAGCGTGACCTTGGCCCCGATGGGCTGGCCTTCACGCAGCTTGAACGTTGCGATCGACTTCTTGGCGCGACGAATCGACGGCTTCTGGCCCGTGATGAGGGCGAGTTCGTCGACCGCCGAGTCGAGCAGCTTCGAGTTCGCGACCGCGTCACCGACGCCCATGTTGACCACGATCTTCAGCAGCTTCGGGATCTGCATGGACGACTTGTACTGGAAGCGCTCGGCCAGCTGGCCCGCAACCTTGTCCTTGTAGTAGGCCCGGCTCGGCGACGGGGCACCCGGGTCGATCGTGCCGATCTCGACCCCGCCCTTCTTCTTTCCGCCGCTCTCGGCGCTCTCGTTCTTCTTTGCCATGATCTCCTCACAACCTCGCGCGGCCCCAATGCCGCACTGAGGCCGGTCTCGGTCAACCCTTCGGGGTCTCGATCGTCTCGCCAGTGGTCACGGCGATGCGCACCCGGCTGCCGTCCTTCTGGGTCTCCATCCGAACCCGGGTGGGGTTCCCCTTCTTGTCCACCAACGCGACCTTCGACACCGGAATGTAGGCTTCCTTCTCCAGGATTCCGCCCTGGAGTCCGAGCCGGCCCGGCTTGTGGTGGCGCTTCACGAGCCGCACCTTCTCCACGATGACCTTGCGGCCATCGGGATCGACGTGGATGACCTTACCGGTCCGGCCCTTGTCGTCACCGCTCAGTACGATGACCTTGTCGCCCTTGCGGATCTTCATCATTCCTCCAAGAAGCTCGCCCGCGTTCCGCGAACGCCGCTAGATGACCTCGGGCGCGAGGGAGACGATCTTCATGAACTCCTTCTCGCGCAGCTCGCGCGCAACAGGACCGAATATACGGGTCCCGCGCGGCTCCTTGTCCTTGTTGATGAGGACAGCGGCGTTCTCGTCGAACCGGATGTAGGACCCGTCCTTCCGACGGACTTCCTTCTTCGTACGGACGATCACAGCCTGGGCGACTTCGCCCTTCTTCACGTTCGCTCCCGGCAGCGCGTCCTTGATCGCGACGACGATGATGTCGCCTACCCGACCGTAGCGCTTCTTCGAGCCCCCGAGCACCTTGATGCACATCGCACGGCGGGCCCCCGAGTTGTCCGAGATCGTGAGCATGGTCTGCATCTGGATCATGGGATTCTCCTACCGTGCCTTCACGAGGACCGAGACCAGGCGCCAGCGCTTCATCTTGCTCATCGGCCGGGTCTCCATGATCCGGACGGTGTCGCCGATGTTGCACTCGTTGTTCTCGTCGTGCGCGTAGAACTTCTTCGTCCGCGACACGTACCGCTTGTAGAGCGGGTGCGGAACCTTCTTCGACTCCGCGACGACGATGGTGCGGTCGGCCTTGTTGCTGACCACGACCCCTTCGCGGACCTTACGATTCGATCGAGTCTCGCTCATTCCTACTTCCTTACGCCTCAGCCCGACGCTTCTCGTTCAGGACCGTCTTGACCCGCGCGATGCTCCGACGGACCGTCCTCAGTGAGGTCGGATCCTCGAGCTGGCTCATCGAGTTGCGGAAACGCAGGTTGAACTGCTCTTCGACCAGCTTCTGGAGGCGCTCCTCCAGGCCGGCAACGGTGAGAGCTCTCAGCTCGGCAGACTTGTTCTTCATCGCTGCCACTCCTTAGTGCTTCTCGCGAACGAGGAACTTGGTCTTCACCGGGAGCTTCTGAGCCCCGAGAGCCATCGCGTCGCGGGCCAGCTTCTCCGGAACCCCTTGGATCTCGAAGAGAATACGTCCCGGCTTGACCACCGCGACCCAACCCTCGGGGTTACCCTTACCCTTACCCATTCGCGTTTCCGCAGGCTTCTGCGTGATCGGCTTGTCCGGGAAGATCCGGATCCACATCTTTCCGCCACGCTTGACGTGACGGTTGATGGCGACACGCGCGGCTTCGATCTGACGGCTCGTGATCCAGGCCGGCTCGACTGCCTTGAGGGCGAAGTCGCCGAACGCAATCGAGCTGCCGCGGTAGGCGATACCGTTCATCCGTCCGCGCATCATCTTGCGGTGCTTTGTCCGCTTCGGCATCAACATGGGAAACTACCTCCGGCGTCCACCGCCACCCGCGGGCTGCGCCGCCTCACGCGTAGGCTTCGCTTCCATCTCCCCACCATCGAGCACTTCACCGTGGAAGATCCAGACCTTCACTCCGATGGCGCCGTACGCAGTCACCGCGGTGACCTGGGCATAGTCGATGTCGGCCCGCAGCGTGTGCAGCGGAACCCGACCCTCACGGTACTTCTCCACCCGCGCCATCTCCGCGCCACCGAGACGGCCTGCCGCCCGCACGCGGATGCCTTCCGCGCCGGAACGCATCGTGGAGGAAACCGCCTTCTTCATCGCGCGACGGAAGGAGACCCTCGCCTCGAGCTGCCGAGCGATGTTCTCGGCCACGAGGTGGGCGTCCATGTCCGGATTGTCCACCGACTTGATGTCGATGAAGATCTCGCGCTTGAACGCGTGCTGGAGCTCGTCGCGGATCTGATTCACCTGCGCGCCGCTCCGGCCGATGACCACGCCCGGCTTCGCCGTGTGGATGGTCACGTCGACCTTCGCACCACCGCGACGCTCGATCACGATCTTGGAGATACCGCTGTTCGGCAGCCGCTTTTCGATGTAGCGCCGGATCCTCAGGTCTTCCTGGAGGAGGTCGGCGTACTCACGGTTGGCGAACCAACGAGAGTCCCAGGTCTTGATCACTCCGAGGCGAAAGCCGATCGGATGCGTTTTCTGTCCCATTACTCGTCTCCCACCACGATGGTGATGTGGCTCGTCCGCTTGAGGATCCGGTTGGCCCGGCGCTGGGCGCGCGGCCGAATCCGCTTGAGCGTCGGTCCCGCGCCGGCGACAGCCATCTTCACGCGCAGCGTTTCGGGATCCAGGGTCTCGTCCTTGTGGACCGCATTCGCAACCGCGCTCTTCAGGACCTTGTCGATGTCCCGAGCGATCGGCCGCGTGGTGAACGCGAGCACTTCCTGCGCGCGGCTCACGTTGAGCCCGCGAATCAGGCAGAGCACGCGGTCCGCCTTCCGCGGAGAGACTCGGACGAATCGTGCAACGGCTCTCGACTGCATCGTTCTAAAGCTCCTTCGCCTCGGCGGTCACCGCGAGACCTTGTCCGACTTCGCGTGACCCCGGAAGGTCCGTGTCGGAGCGAACTCACCGATCTTGTGGCCGACCATGTTCTCGGACACGTAGATCGGAATGAACTTGTTCCCGTTGTGCACCGCGAGGGTGTGCCCTACGAACTCCGGCATGATCGTGCAGCTCCGTGCCCAAGTACGGACGACCTTCTTCGCGCCGGACTTGTTCATGTCACGAATCCTCGTGACGAGCGTCATGTCGACGTACGGGCCCTTCTTTACAGAACGCGCCATGGGATCGCCTCGCCTCTCTTACTTCTTCTTCCGCCGACGAACGATGAGCTTGTCGGACAGCTTCTTCTTCCGCGTCTTGAGACCCTTGGTCGGCTTACCCCACGGAGTACAAGGATGACGACCTCCGGAGGTCCGCCCTTCACCACCACCCATCGGGTGATCGTGCGGGTTCATCACGACGCCACGAACGGAGGGACGACGTCCGAGCCAACGGGTCTTGCCCGCCTTGCCCACGACCTCGTTCTCGTGATCGATGTTTCCGACCTTGCCGATCGTGCAGTAGCACCGGAGGTCGAACATCCGCATCTCACCGGAAGGGAGCCGCACGGTCGCGTACTTGCCTTCCTTCGCCATGAGCTGACACTCGGCACCGGCCCCGCGCGCGACCTGAGCACCCTTTCCAGGGATGAGCTCCAGGTTGTGGATCGACGTACCAAGCGGAACGTCACCCACCGGCATTGCGTTGCCGTTCTTCACCTCGACCTTGGGACCGGAGATGATCTCCTCCCCCACGCCGAGCCCGAGCGGGGCCACGATGTACCGCTTCTCTCCGTCCACGTAGTGGAGGAGCGCGATGCGAGCGGACCGGTTCGGGTCGTACTCGATCGAAGCCACCTTGGCCGGGATGCCGTGCTTCTCACGACGGAAATCGATGAGCCGATAACGACGCTTGTGACCGCCACCGCGGCACCACGCCGTTACCCGACCGTGGTTGTTGCGTCCGCCGCTCTTCTTGAGCGGACGAAGCAACGACTTCTCGGGCTCGGACTTGGTGATGTCCGCGAAGTCCGAGACGGTCTTGTACCGTAGCGCCGGTGTGGTCGGCTTGAACTTCTTCAATCCCATGCTGATCGCTCTCCGCGTCTACTCCAGGTCGACAACTCTAGACCTGGTCGAAGATCTCGATTGACTGATCGCCTTCCAGAGTGACGATGGCCTTCTTCCAATCGGGCTTGCGTCCGATCGAGGTGCGCATCCGCCGCGTCTTGCCGGCGTAATTCTGGGTCCGCACCTGCGTCACCTTCACATCGAAGATCTCTTCGATCGCCCGGGCGATCTCGATCTTGTTCGCCACCGGATCGACTACGAACACGTAGGTGTTCGCGCCCGTCCGAAGCTGGGTCATCTTCTCGCTGATGACAGGACGACGGATGATCTGTCGCGGGTCCTTGCGGCTCATCCCCGCACCTCCTTCAGCCTGGCGAGCGCGTCCTCGGTGATGAGGACGTGATCCGCCCAGAGCACCTCGTAGGTGTTGATCTGCTCGGCGCTCGAGGTATCGAAACCGCGGAGGTTCCGACCGGCGAGCACCACACTGTTGTCCCCAGCGGGAACGACGAGCAGACACTTGGAGTCGCTCAGGCCCAGGGCCTTCAGCATCGTAACGACTTCACGCGTCTTACCGTCCTGCACACCGGAACCGGTGAGCACGGTGACGGCGCCGTCCTTCGCCCGCACCGTGAGGGCGGAACGAAGCGCGGCCGCGCGCATACCCTTCGGGAGCTTGTTGTAGTGGTCGCGAGGCATCGGACCGTGCGCCCGTCCACCCTTGACCCACACGTTGCTCCGGGTCGTACCGGCGCGTGCACGGCCGGTACCCTTCTGGCGCCATGGCTTCGGGCCGCCGCCGGAGACTTCGCTCCGCGTCTTGACCTTCACAGTGCCCTGGCGCTGATTGTTCTGGTAGTTGACGACCGAGAGCCACATGACGTGGCGGTTGATCTTCGCCTCGAAGATCTCGGCCGGCAGCTCGACGGTGCCCTTGTCGGCGCCCGACGGATCGCGTAGCTGTGCGCTCGCCATCGGCTAGTTCCCCTTCTTCGACTTGACCGCGAGGCGGATCGTCACCAGGGACCGCGGACCGCCCGGGACCGCCCCGCGCACGAGCACGAGGTTCCGCTCCGGATCGATCTGGACCACCTTGAGGTTCTGAACCGTCACGTTGACGTCGCCCATGTGGCCGGGGAGCTTCTTGCCCTTCCAAACACGGTTCGGGTACGCGCTCGCACCGACCGAACCGGGCAGGTCTCCCGTCTTGCTTCCGTGAGAGGCAGGACCACCGGAGAATCCGTGGCGCTTGCGAACACCCTGGAAGCCACGTCCCTTCGAGATGCCCGCAACGTCGACGATCGCGCCGACCTCGAGCTTCTCGACGGTGACGACGTCACCAGAGGTGAACTCGGTCCCGTCCTCGACGCGGAACTCGCGGATGACCCGCGCGTTCTTCCCACCGTGCTTCTTGATGTGCCCGAGCTCCGGGCGATTGAGGCGCTTGTCCTCGATCTCGCCGAAGCCCAACTGCACGGCGCGATAGCCGTCGGTCTCCTCGGTCTTCACCTGGAGGACCGGGCACGGGCCGGCTTCGATCACGGTGACGGGGATCATGACCCCGTTTTCACCGAAGATCTGGGCCATTCCGAGCTTGCGCCCAATCAGACCAACCATGACCGTCTCCTACTCCTACAGCCCGCTGAACGGACTAGTGCGCTGTCGCGCGATCCCCTGCGGGCCTCTTGCGACACCGCGCAGACTCTTGTCTTGCGTGCAGCTCATCGGGCGCCCGGCGGGTCGCCCGACTGCCTGCTAGAGCTTGATCTCGATGTCCCAGCGGGAGCTCGATCTTCATCAACGCATCCATCGTCTGCTGCGAGGACTGCGCTGATCTCGATCAGGCGCTTGTGCACCCGCATCTCGAACTGTTCCCGCGACTTCTTGTCCACGTGAGGCGAACGAGAACCGTGTAGACCGAACGCTTCGTGGGGAGGGGGATCGGACCGGCGGTGATGGCGCCGGTCCTCTTCGCCGTCTTCACGATCTCGCCGGCGGACCGGTCGAGCATGGCGTGGTCGTACGACTTGAGCTTGATGCGGATCTTCTGCACCGATCAGACCTCTCTCTTTACTCGACGATCTCAGCGACACCGACGCCGGCGCCGACGAGCGACCGCCTTCGCGGATGGCGAACCAAGTTCCTTCTCCATCGCGATCGGCGTGATCAGCTCCACGTCCACCGACGTTGTCCCCCGGCATCACCATCTCCCCACTTCCGGAAGCTGCACCGTACCCGTCACGTCCGTCGTACGGAAACCAGAACTGCGGACGGTATCCGTTGAAGAACGGAGTGTGCCGGCCACCCTCTTCCTTGCTCGGGACGTACCCTCACCCCTTGAACTTCTTGTGAGGCGTGATGCTCTTCGGCGCCGCCAGAACCATGCCGCGCTCGATGTCGTTCTTGTCCATTCCACGAAGGAGGAGACCGACGTTGTCGCCAGCCTGCGCCGAAGGTCGAGGAGCTTACGGAACATCCTCACGCCCGTCACGACCACTTCCTTCGTCTCACGAATGCCGACGCGCTCCACCTTGTCACCCTGATTGATGACGCCGCGCTTGCTCCCTCGACCCGTCGCGACCGTGCCACGACCCGTGATCGAGAACACGTCTTCCACCGGCATCAGGAACGGCTTGTCCACGTCGCGCTGAGGCGTCGGGATGTACTCGTCGACTGCCTTCATCAGATCGAGGATGCACTGCGCAGCCGCAGGATCGTCCGGAGCGGCCAGTGCCTTCACCGCGGCACCCTTCACGGTCGGGATCTCGTCGCCGGGAACTCATGCTGCTTCAGAAGGTCACGGACGTCCCACTCCACGAACTCGATGATCTCCGGGTCGTCCACCATGTCCACCTTGTTCAGGAAGACGACGATGTACGGAACGCCGACCTGACACGCAAGGAGGATGTGCTCCGCATCTGCGGCATCGGACCATCGGCCGCCGAACAGACCAGGATCGCCCCGTCCATCTGCGCCGCACCCGTCACCATGTTCTTCACGTAGTCCGCATGTCCCGGGCAGTCCACGTGCGCGTAGTGACGAGTTCTTATCGTACTCCACGTGCGCCGTCGAGATCGTGATGCCACGGGCCTTCTCTTCAGGAGCCTTGTCGATCGAGTCGAACGAACGGACGGCTACCTTACCCTTGCTCGCAAGGGCCAGGACCCATCGTGATCGCCGCCGTCAACGTCGTCTTGCCGTGGTCCACGTGACCGATCGTCCCCCACGTTCACGTGGGGGCTTGTTACGCTCGAACTTCTCCTTGGCCATTTCCTTAACCCACTCCTTCCGGATCCGGCATTTCGTCCAAGGCCTAGGTCGGCGGGGCGCCATTTCCGCGAGGCGCACGGGCCGACAGGAGACTACTCGCCTCCCAAACGACAACGCAGCAACCCCGCTCCGGAAAACCCGGCCAGGGATGCCATCCTTCTTCCTGCATGCCAGGGCCTGGACCCTGAGCTTTTCCGGACCGATAAGGCGACGGGGCTTTCGTCGGGCCCGAAGGGCCAAACGGTGGTCCGATAACTGCTCGCCGGTGGAGAGATCTCTACGCTGGCTGAACTGGACCCCGTGCCGTCACCGCTTCGCTTCCGCTCTTACCAGCGGAAGTGGGAGAAGGCCTTGTTGGCCTCCGCCATGCGGTGCGTATCTTCCTTCTTCTTGATCGCGCCACCCTCGTTCTTGGCGGCAGCGAGCAACTCGGCGGCGAGCTTCTCGGACATGGACCGACCCGGACGCGACTTGGCGTACTGGATCAACCAGCGGAATCCGAGAGCGGTGCGCCGCTCGGGCTTGATCTCGACGGGAACCTGGTAGGTGGCGCCACCAACGCGGCGACTCTTCACTTCCAGGTTCGGCTTGACGTTGTTCATCGCCTGGCGAAGGACGGAAACCCCATCCTGCCCGGTCTTTTCGGCGCAGACGTCGAGCGCGCCGTACACGATCCGCTCGGCAGTCGACTTCTTGCCGTCGAGCATCACGTTGTTCACGAACCGGGTAACGAGCGTGCTCCCGGTCTTCGGATCGGCAACGAGGTCACGCTTATGGAAATTGGGCTTTCTCGGCATTCCGTCTCTCGCTTGGGGATTACGTCTCTAGTGCCGTTCTCGGCTTACTTCTTCGGGCGCTTCGTTCCGTACTTGGAACGAGCCTGATTCCGACCGTCGACACCGCTGGCATCGAGCGCACCGCGCACGATGTGATAGCGCACACCAGGAAGGTCCTTCACACGACCGCCCCGAATGAGGACGATGGAGTGCTCCTGCAGGTTGTGCCCTTCGCCGGGGATGTAGGCGGTGACTTCGATGTTGTTGGTCAGGCGAACACGCGCGACCTTACGCAGCGCCGAGTTCGGCTTCTTGGGGGTCGTGGTGTAGACGCGCGTGCAGACGCCGCGCTTCTGAGGACACGCCTTGAGAGCGGGCGCCGTCCCCTTCTTCACCACCTTCTTCCGCCCATTGCGAACCAACTGATTCAGCGTCGGCACCAGTTCACTCCTGCAAAACCGCTAGTGTCAATCGTTTCGGGGACCCACAGACATAGGGGTCCCGTGCGCAGAAGCCAGAGTCTATGGATGTAGCCAAGGATCGTCAATCAAAAGTGGACAAGGAAGGTGCTGGAGGAACGAGGCTTACGGGGAGGAGCCCGAGGAGGGGCGGATCCGGTGGATACGGGGACGGACGCGGAGATGTCGCGCCCGTCGATTTCTCCGTGGACGGTTCCGTCGCACCCAGGGACGGCCCGCCGTGCGGTCGGCGGCCCGCCCCTTGCTAGTCCTCGAACGCGTAGACCTTGAACAGGCCGTTCCGCTCGATCACCACCTCGGCGAAGTCGATCGCGACCTCCTCGTCGCTCCCGGCCCGCTTGGCGTGGATCACCATCCCCTTCCAGAAGCGGAAGTTCCGGTAGTCCGCGCGACCCTCCTTGAACTCGATCCGGACCGGGTAGTAGCCCAGATCCCCGAACCTGTTGATGCCCGAGTTGATCCCGCCCTGGCAGCGCCGCTCGAGGAAGAACCAGGACTCGTTGACCGGGATGTTCGTTACCGGACGGCTCTCCGGAAACTCGGGCCAGCAGAACTTCTGGTAGTCGTGGCCGCTGATCCGAAGGTAGGTGAACGCCCGGGCATCCTGGTTGTCGAGGGCGGTCATGATCTCCCCGATCAACTTGTCGAAGCCACGGACCCCGCCATCCAGGTCACCCTGGACCTCCGGAGCCTCCCGGCGCCCCCGGATCACCGAGTCGCGTTCTGGATCGTCCGCAGCCTCGAAGCCTTCCTGGCCCGCGAACCGGGACTTCCCTGGCTCCTCGCCCATCCGGGCGGCCGGAACCGAGCTGAAGTCCACGTACTGGCTCTCGGGCATCGGGCGGACCGGAAGGGGCGAGAGCCCCTCCCCCGCCAGGGCTTCGGGCGTGGCCGGCCGGGACGACTCCGCCACGTTGCCGGACGCCGCCGTGCCGGCCCCCGGCGCTCCGTCGGGATTCTGGGCTGCGTCCGCCATCCGGCCCGCCGGGACATCAGCGGCCGTGCCGGAGGAGCCCGGTGCGCCTGGTCCGCTGTGCTGCTCCGTCGCCGTCACCTTCGCTCCCGTCGAGTCCCGGAAGTCCGATGTCCCCTCGGGTTCCGACTGGCATCCGACCACGAGCAGTGCGACGAGTCCTGCGAGGGCCACGCCCGGGAGGACCCGGGCGCGGTGCGTGTGCTGATCGATCATGTTGTCCCTCCTTCTCACGGCCATCAGGAGCCGAGAGCGAACCCAATCGAGAAGTTCCGGCCTTCCTTCCAACGCTCGACCACCTTGGTCTCCTCACTCCCCTCCTGCTCGAAGAGGTGCTCGTCGTCGAGGATGTTCTCGACCCCGAGCTTGGCCGTGAGGCCACCGAACCGGCGGGCCAGGGAGAAGTCGAGGCTCTGACGTGGGCGCTCGTAGATGTCCGGAGTCGACCCTGCTCCGATGGTCCGGAGCCGCTCACCGAAGGCCGTGTAGAGGAGCGACGCGTTCGTCCGGCCCTCGCCGCTGCTATAGAAGAGGCCGAGGTTCACGACATACGGACTCTGGCCGGTGAGCGGGCGCGTCCCGGACGTCGAGATGTCGTTCTGCACGTCGCCGAGTTCGGCCTCGGACTCGATCAGAGTGAGGTTCGTGCTGGCCGAGAACGAGCTGAGCGCGCCCGAGAAGCGATCGAGCGCAACCCGCGCCTCGAGCTCCACTCCATAGAGGAACGCATCCTTGGAATTGACCGGCGTGTAGACCGGCTGCTGGCCGCCGAGGAGGGCCTCCTCGATCGGGTCCGTCATCGACTTGTAGAACGCACTCGCCGCGAGCAGCTCGCCGAGCCCGATGAACGTCTCCCAGCGCAGGTCGAAGTTGTCGATGACCGCGCGCTCGAGATCCGGATTTCCCTGCCGGGCCCAGGCCGAGGCACCGTTGTCGTTGTAGACGAATGGGCTCAGCTCTCGGAGGTCCGGACGGTTGAGAGTCCGGGCGTACGCGGCGCGCAGGTTCGTCTTGTCGGACATCTGGTAGGTCACGTTGAGGGCCGGAAGCACGTCGGACTTGTCGATCCGGCCTACGGAGTCAGGCGCCGCCGGGTCGAAGATGTCGAACGTCTCGACCCGCTGATCGGACGACTCGACGCGCGCTCCCGCCGTCATCCGGACCTTCTGTCCGACCGGCTGTTCGATCATGGCGTAGCCCGCGGTGATGTCGTGGGTCGCGTTGTAGGCGTCGGTGCCCTGCGTGAACTCCTGGATCCGGAACGTGGTCGGGTATCCGCCGACGTTGTCCGCCGTCAGGAGCTCATCCGGCTCGAGCGAGAGGTCGATGCCGTGCTGTCCGGAGGGGTTGATGTAGCCGAACCGGCGGAAGCGGAACTCGCGGTCGCGCGCGCTGTGGAGCGCACCGAGCTTGAGCTTCGACTCCCGACCATCACCGAGGGAGAACGGAACCGTGAAGTTCGCTTCGTAGTCCCAGGTCGACTCGTCCTGGGAACCGAAGTAGCGCTGGAGGGCCGTGCCCCGACCGCTCAGCTCGAGCGAGCCGTCTTCCTGTCGTTCGTAGAGGTGCTCACGGCGATCCGGCTCGTCCCGCGTCGCCTCCGAGTAGCCGACCTTCCACTCCAGGGTCGAACCGAAGAGCGGCATCACGAGGCTCTTCCCGCGAACGCTGGTGGAGAGGATGCCGCGCTCGACATACTTGAACCGGGTCTGGCGGATGTAGTCGACGCCGTAGTCGATGTTCTCCCCTTCCCAGCGGTGGAACTCGTCATCCGCGCTCCGGTTGTACATCCCGCGCAGGTAGATGCTGTTGTAGTCGTTGAGTCGGTAGTTGACCGACCCGATCGCGCCCCAGAGCACCGAGGCGGTGGACCGCAGGTGGTCGTAGAGCGTGACGTCGGACAGAGACTCGTCCCGGTAGTTGTTCTCTTCCTTCTCGATCGTCTTGAAGCCTCTCGAGTAGGAGAGCGACCCGAGGAATCCGAGCGGCTGGTCCCGGAACTCGACCTCGTTCCCGTAGCTCGCGGAGAAGCTCTGGGGGAGCGCGGAGGAGCGGTTCTTGACTTTCCAGTCCTGGCCGAACGACTCACCGAACTTCTCGATCGTCGAGTCGCAGTACGTGTAGGGGAAGTCGTCGCTCTCGGTCTCGCAGGGGAAGAACCGGCTCTTCGGGACGACCTTGTGATTCGACGGAATGAGATCCGGAACGTCCCGCGTACCGTCGTCGAAACCGAGGAAGTCCCAGTCCCCACCGTTGTGGAAGTAGAAATCCTTCCCCGTCGTGTTCGAGTTCATGCCGCTTCCGACGGAGAGGCTCCAGACCTTCGTGCCGGGAAAGTCGCGCGTGGTCACGTCGACGACACCGCCACCGAAGTCACCCGGCTTGTCCGGGGTGTAGGTCTTCTGCACGACGATGTTGTCGAGCAGTCCCGCCGCGAACATGTCCATCGGCATGACGCGCTTGTTGGGCTCGGGCGAGCCGACCGAGGCACCGTTGACCGTGGTCGAGCTGTACCGCTCACCGAGGCCGCGGACGTAGACGTTCTGCCCGTCGACGACGGAGAGCCCCGTCACGCGCTGGAGAGCGTCCGCCGCGTTCGAGTCCGTGGTCTTCGAGATCTGGGCGGCGCTGATCCCGTCCTGGACCGCGGCCGCCTTCTTCTGCAGCTGGAGGATGTAGGTCTCGCTGTTCTCGATCTTCTTCGCCGTCACTTCGACTTCCTCGACCACATCCTTCATGGCCGAAGGCGCGAGGGTGAGGTTCAGCGTGAGGTCCTTGCCCTCGGCCACTTGGACCTCGGTGACGGTGAGGGCGTTGTAGCCGATGTAGCTCGCCATCATCTTGTAGGTGCCAGGCGTCGCGTCGAGACGGTAGGAACCGTCTTCCATCGTGAAGGTACCGCCGGCCGGCGACTCGACCGTTCCCTCGACGCGGGTGAGGATGATGTTTGCGAATGGAAGCGGCTCTGCAGAGTCCTCCGCGATGAGGACTCCTAGGATCTTCTCGGCGTGAGCCTGGCCGGCGGCGAGCAGCGCGATGAGACAAGCGGTGAAGCCGGCGACAAGCCGCGCGCGGGACCGAGCGCGAACGGCGCTCGCCCGGAACGGGCCGAACGAATTCATAGAATGGGTTCTCCTCGGATCGTTACCCAACTGACAGATGGCGTCCACGTGTGGGTGCTCGAACACCCGGACGCAGTTAAGCAGAGTGGGAGGCGGCCACGGGTCAGGACTCGGTGACTTGGACGTTTGCCCAATGTGAGGCGTAGATTCGGCCGAAACGGAGCGACCGCCCCTTCGCTCCGAGAGGTTGTGGACGCCTCGGGTATGAGCGAAGGAGCGGTCGAGAGCCGGAGACGACGAAGCGGAAACCGAAACGGTCTCCGCGACGTCGTCAGGATGCAGACGAGAGGGATTCGGTGATGGACCCCTACCCGCGAAACTGAGGCCACATCACCTCGTCCCCGGGAGAATCAGTCCACCGCGACGAGACGGCCCGTCGTGGCGTAGTCACCGGCCTGGAGACGGTAGTAGTACGTACCGGCCGTCTTCGGAGCATCCCAGTTGACCGTGTGCGAACCAGCGTTCATCTGACCGTCCACGACCGTGTCGACGAGGCGACCGTTCGCATCGAAGACCGTCAGCTGAGCCTTGCTCGCCGACGGGAGATCGAACTGGAAGCTGGCGTGGTCGACGACCGGGTTCGGGAAGGTCCGGACCTGGAGGCTCGGCGCAGCAGCGATGTCCGAAACGCCGGAGATGTCACCACACTCGGAGTTGTTGTTGACCGCAGGAGCCGGGCCGAAGCCGCGAGCGACCGTCGCGTCGTCGTCGACACGGAGACCACCGGAGGAGTCCCAACCGACGATGATGCTGTTGACGATCGTGGCATCCGTACCGCGACGGAGACGGATTCCGGAACCGGTGTTGAGACCGGCCGGGCGGCCACCGATGAGGGTCAGGTTCGCGATCGTCGGGTTGGAACGGCAGGGAGCGTCGAAGCCGAACTCGTTGTTGTCGGCCTCGATACCGGAGTCGCCGAGGTCGTCGTACTGCTGGACGATTCCGAACTGGAGCGTGCCACGGAAGCCCATCTGCCAGTCGAAGCCGTCGTCACGACCACCCGTCGCGATCCAGTGGTTGCCGTTGGCCTTGCCACCGAACCACTCGAAGCTGTCGTCCCAGGCCATGTGGCTCTGGAGGTACTCGAGGACCGTCTCGCAACCAACGGCGTTGAACGTCCAAGCGTTGAGCTCGTTGTTCTCACCGATGTCGATTCCGGCGTACTCGACGCGGGCGTAGCGGATCGAGCCCTTGTCGTCGCAGTCGTCGTTGCCGCAGAAGTCGCCGGCGCCACCCTCGGAGACGCAGCTCTCGCCGTTCATGCAGTCGGCGCAGTTGGCGATACCACGACCCATGAGGACCACACCACCCCAGTCGGAACGAGCCTGGAAGCCGTTCTCCTGGTCGGAGGTGAAGATGACCGGAGCCGAAGACGTACCGTTGACGATGATCCGACCACCACGCTCGACGACGAGGTAACCGGTCGTGGCCTTCTCACCGAAGACGCGGACGCCCGCGTCGATCGTGAGGGTCACACCATCCGGCACGCTCACCCGGCCACGGAGCAGGTAGCCCGTACCGAGGCCGGAACCGAAGCTCCAGGTCTCGTTGCCGAGCACGCCGGTCTTGACCTCGAGCGCATTGATGTCGAGATCCGTCCGGCCTTCACCGTTGTGGTTGAAGTTCGTCCAGCCCTCGTACCAGGGGGTCGTCGCGTTCGGGTCGACCGCGCCGCGGTAGCAGACGTCGACCATCGGGAACGGGCAGGTACCGCAGTTGAAGCAGGAGTCGTCGTCGTAGTTCGACGCGACGCTCGTGACCCGGACGACGAGGTCGTTCGGGCTGAGGGCGATTCCCGATGCGGACGGACGGAAGTCCGGGCTCTGGATCGGGAAGTCAGCAGCGTTGTAGTACGGGTCCGCGAGCATCGGATCCGTACCCTGATCGTTCTGCGGGAAGGAGCTGATGAAGTCACAGTCGTTCAGCGGAGCCGTCGAGCCACCGCGACAGTCGGCTCCGGCATTGTCATAGAAGATGTTTCCGTCGAACACGTGCTGCGCGGCCGCGCCACCGGCAACCACAGTACAGAGCACACCGGCAAGAAGGACCTTGGCCTTCATGATGTCTACTAGCCTCCTCGGGATGGTTCCGCGGACCAGACCTCGAGCCGACACCCACCGCGACCTCGTGTCGCAGCTACTGGTCACCGCGGGGATCGAAGCAGTTCGTCCTCGGGAATCAGCTCGCGGTGAAACTACTGGCGCGGGCCTACGGAATCCCGTGAGGTGTCCGTTCCCGGGGAGTGAGAGACTCCATAGGCCAGTGTTTCGCGCATGTGTGGTGCGTGCTGCACGCAATCGCCCACCGACCATCGACTTCCGCGTCACGTTAGAAACACGTGCCGGACGCCGCCCGCCGGGAGGAAGACGCGGCTAATCAACACCTCGCGGAACTCCGGGCACTCGACTCACGGGCAAAGAGAACGGCGAGGGATCTTCCGATCCCCCGCCGTCGTCATTTCATCGGACGAGTCACCGGCACCGGCCTCGGGCCGCTTGCCGGGACTCCACCCCGTCGATGCAACGAGCCCTACGCCGGAGCGTGGATCTCGTCGTCCATCATGATGTCCGTCTCCTCTTCCTGGAGGTCCGTCGCGTAGGACTTGAGCTTCCGGTACTCCGGGAGCCCCGTTCCCGCGGGGATCAGGTGACCGATGGCCACGTTCTCCTTGAGGCCCTGGAGCGGGTCGAGCGAACCCATGATCGACGCCTCCGTGAGAATACGCGTCGTCTCCTGGAAGGAGGCGGCGGCCACGAAGGAACGCGTCGAGAGCGAAGCCTTCGTGATTCCGAGGAGGAGCGGCTGATAGGTCGCGGGCTTACCACCCTCGGCCCGGATCCGCTCGAGCTCTTCACGCAGCACGACCTTGTCGACGTTCTCGCCGGCCAGGAAGTTCGTGTCGCCCGGGTCGTCGATCTTCACCTTCTGGAGCATCTGACGGACGATCACCTCGACGTGCTTGTCGTCGATCTTCACGCCCTGGATCCGGTAGACCTCCTGGATCTGGTCTACGAGGTATTCCTGGACCTCGTTCATACCCTTGACGCGCAGGATGTCGTGCGGGTTGATCGGACCCTCGGTGAGACGATCGCCGGCCATGACCTCGTACCCTTCCTGCACGTAGACGTGCCGTCCGTGCGGGACGAGGTACTCCTTCTTGTCCGACTCGTTCTCGACCGTGATCTTCTTCATCCCGCGAACGCCCTTACCGATCGATACGGAGCCGTCGATCTCCGAGATGATCGCCGCGTCCTTCGGCTTCCGTCCCTCGAAGAGCTCGGAAACGCGCGGCAGACCTCCGGTGATGTCCCGGGTCTTGGAGGACTCGCGACGGATCTTGGCCAGAACGTCACCGACCTTGATCTTCGCGCCGTCCTGGACCTGGAGACGGGCTCCGGTCGGCAGCGGATACGTACCGAGGACGTTGTCCGAGGAGTCCAGCACCTCGATGTGCGGGTGGAGGATCTTCTCGCGGTCCTCGACGATGACCGGAACGCGCTTCTTGGAGGACTCGTCGATCTCGTCGCGGAGCGTGACACGCTCCTTCACGTCGACGAAACGCACCGTTCCCTTCTCGCGCGCGACGATCGGAGTGTTCCAGGTGTCCCACTCGAAGAGGTTGTCGCCCTTCTTCACCTCGGACCCGTCGTCGAAGAAGATGACGGTACCGTAGCGGGCTCCCAACGGTCGAGGACCTGTGCGTCCTTGCCGTAGAGAACGAGTTCACCGCGGTGGCCGACGTTGACGTGCCTGCCGTCGTCGGTCACGACCGTGCGGATACCACCCTCGAACTTGAGCGTGCCGTCCTCGCGGGCATCGATGCGCGACGCCTCGATCATGAGACTCGCCGTACCACCGATGTGGAAGGTACGGAGCGTGAGCTGGGTACCCGGCTCACCGATCGACTGCGCCGCGATGACTCCGACCGCTTCTCCCATCGAGACGGCCAGGCCGGTCGCGAGATCGCGCCCGTAGCACTGTGCGCAGACGCCGCGCTTGGACTCGCAGGTGAGCACCGAACGGATCTTGATCCGGTCGATCCCCTCCTCGTCGAGAATGTCGGCGACCTTCTCGTCGACGAGGGACCCTTCCTCGATCACGACGTCCTCGTTCCGGCGGTCGTAGATGTCTTCCGCCGCGACGCGTCCGAGAACGCGCTCGCGCAGCGGCTCGACGATCTCCTCACCGTCCTTGAGCGAGGTCTTCTCGACTCCGAGGATGGTGCCGCAGTCGTGCTCGGTGATGATCACGTCCTGCGCGACGTCGACGAGACGACGGGTCAGGTAGCCGGCGTCCGCAGTCTTGAGCGCGGTGTCGGCCAGACCCTTCCGGGCGCCGTGGGTCGAGATGAAGTATTCGAGTACCGAGAGGCCTTCCTTGAAGGACGAGAGCACCGGCTGCTCGATGATTTCTCCGACGCCTCCGGTGATCTTCTTCTGCGGCTTCGCCATGAGCCCGCGCATACCGGCGAGCTGACGGATCTGCTCCTTGGAACCACGCGCGCCCGAGTCGGCCATGACGTAGAGCGGGTTGAACCCCTCCGCAGCGCCCTTGAGGCTCAGCATCGTCACGTCTTCGATCTCGCTGCGGACGCGGGTCCAGATCTCGATGACCCGGTTGTAGCGCTCGTTCGAGGAGAGAGTGAGGTCCCGGTGGGCCTTGTTCACCTTCTCCACTTCCAGGCGCGCCTTCTCGATGATCTCCTGCTTCTGCGGAGGCGCCACGATGTCGTGGTGGCCGACGGAGAGGCCGGAGCGGGTCGCGTAGTCGAACCCGATCTTCTTGAGGCGGTCGAGGAACGGAGCCGTCCCCGACTTGCCGAAGAGCGCGTAGCAATCCGCGACGAGCTGCTCGAGCTTCTTCTTGTCGAGCGTGGCGTTGAGGAACGGGAAGTCCTCCGGAAGGATGTCATTGAAGAGCACCCGACCGACCGTCGTGTCGATGATCTCTCCGTTCCGGCGGAGCCGGATCCGCGAGTGGAGTTCGACCTCCTCGTGGAGCAGCGCGACCTTGACCTCCGAAGAGTTCGGGAACGCCTTGTTCTCGCCCTTGCCTCCCACCTTGACCTTCGTCAGGTAGTAGCAGCCGAGAACGATGTCCTGGCTCGGCGTGGCGATCGGCCGTCCCGAAGCCGGGAGGAGGATGTTGTTCGTGGCCATCATGAGCTCACGGCACTCGATCTGCGCGACGAACGAGAGCGGCACATGGACCGCCATCTGGTCGCCGTCGAAGTCCGCGTTGAACGCGGTGCAGACGAGCGGGTGGAGCATGATCGCCTTGCCCTCGACCAGGACCGGCTGGAACGCCTGGATCCCGAGACGGTGCAGGGTCGGAGCGCGGTTGAGGAGCACCGGGTGGTCCTTGATGATCTCGGAGAGGATCTCCCAGACCTCGGGACGCTCGCGCTCCACCAGCTTCTTCGCGCTCTTGACCGTCTGACCGCGGTCTTCGAGCTTCTTGATGATGAACGGCTTGAAGAGCTCGAGCGCCATGTTCTGGGGCAGACCGCACTCGTGGAGCCGGAGTTCCGGACCCACGACGATGACGGAACGTCCGGAGTAGTCGACGCGCTTGCCGAGCAGGTTCTGACGGAACCGGCCCTGCTTACCCTTCAGCATGTCGCTGAGCGACTTGAGCGGACGGTTGCCCTGACCGCGGACCGCACGCGTGCGGCGTCCGTTGTCGAAGAGGGCGTCGGCCGCTTCCTGCAGCATTCGCTTCTCGTTCCGGAGGATGACCTCGGGCGCCTTGATCTCGATGAGCTTCTTCAGCCGGTTGTTCCGGTTGATGACGCGCCGATAGAGGTCGTTGAGGTCCGACGTCGCGAACCGGCCACCCTCGAGCGGGACGAGCGGACGGAGATCCGGCGGGAGCACCGGGATGACCGTGAGGATCATCCACTCCGGCCGGTTGCCGCTCTGACGGAACGCCTCGACGATCTTGAGCCGCTTGAGGAGGTCCTTCTTCCGCTGGACGGACGTCTCGATCCGCACCTGCGTGCGGAGGTCGACGGACAGGTCGTCCAGGTCGATCCGCTCGAGGAGCTTCCGGATCGCGCCCGCGCCCATCTCGGCCTCGAAGCGCATGCCCGCGTCGGCCTTCAGTTCCTGGTACTGGTCCTCGGAGAGCAGCTCGTTCTGACGGAACGGCGTGTTCCCCGGGTCGATCATGACGTAGGACTCGTAGTAGAGGATCCGCTCGAGGTTCCTGACGCTCATGTCGAGCAGGTGACCGATCCGGCTCGGCACTCCCTTGAAGTACCAGATGTGCGAAACCGGCACCGCGAGCTCGATGTGTCCCATCCGCTCACGACGAACGCTCGCCTGCGTCACCTCGACGCCGCAGCGATCGCAGATGACGCCGCGGTAGCGGATCATCTTGTACTTGCCGCACGAGCACTGCCAGTCCTTGACCGGACCGAAGATCCGCTCACAGAAGAGGCCGTCCCGCTCGGGCTTGAACGAGCGGTAGTTGATCGTTTCCGGCTTCGTCACTTCGCCACGCGACCAGCTCCGGATCGTCTCCGGCGAGGCCAAGCGGATCCGGATCGCGTTGAAGTTGAACTTCCGACGCGACTCGCGATCTCCGCGCAGCGTGGTCATGGGCGGTAGCGTGAATCCCTCACCCGGCTGTCCCACTCCCCCCACACCGGCGCCCGGCTTCGCTCCAGGAGTCGTTTCGTTCATGAGTTCTCCTCCGATGAAGGGCTTACTCGAAGATCACGTCGAGACAGAGGGACTTGAGTTCCTTGACGAGCACGTTGAACGACTCCGGAACACCAGGCTCCGGCGGGTTCTCACCCTTCACGATCGCTTCGTAGATCCGAGAGCGTCCGTGAACGTCGTCCGACTTGACCGTCAGCAGCTCCTGGAGCGTGTAGGCGGCGCCATAGGCTTCGAGCGCCCACACTTCCATTTCTCCGAAGCGCTGGCCTCCGAACTGGGCCTTGCCTCCGAGCGGCTGCTGCGTGACCAGTGAGTAGGGCCCGATGGACCGAGCGTGGATCTTGTCGTCGACCAGGTGACTCAGCTTGAGCATGTAGAGATAGCCCACGCTCGTCTTGTGGTCGAAGCGCTCGCCCGTCTTGCCGTCGTAGAGATAGGTTTTGCCGTCGCGCGGTTCACCGGCGTCCTCGAGGCACTGCTCGATCTCGGCAGGGGTCGCCCCCGCGAAGACCGGCGTCTGGGCGCGGAAGCCGAGCTTGCCGGCCGCGAGCCCAAGGTGCAGCTCCAGGATCTGTCCGATGTTCATTCGCGACGGAACGCCGAGCGGGTTCAGAACGATCTGCACCGGCGTACCGTCCGGGAGGTACGGCATGTCCTCCTCGGGCACGATCTTCGACACGACTCCCTTGTTGCCGTGACGACCGGCCATCTTGTCCCCGACGGAGAGCTTTCGCTTCTTCGCCACGTAGACCTTGACCAGCTTGATGACGCCGGGCGGGAGTTCGTCGCCGCGCGTGACCTTCTCGATCTCCTTCTCGAGAGACTTCTCGAGCTGATCCTGCGCGTCCTTGGCCGCGTCGAACTGACGCCAGAAGCGAGCACTCACTTCCTCGTCGCGGGTCATCTGCGTACCCGGCACGACGTCGTCGAAGTCGAATCCGGCGAGCGCGGTGAAGGATCCCTTCTTCCCGGCGCGCATGATCGGCTTGCCGGTCGAGACGGAGTTCCAACGCTCGAGGATCTGGTTGTCCAGGATCCGCTTCAGTTCGTCGTCGCGGGCCTCGATGATCCGGAGCCGCTCCTTGCGATACTGACGCTTGAGACGGTCGGTCTTGAGACGCTCCTGCTTCTTCGTCGTCTCGTCCTTCTCCTTCCGGGAGAAGACCTTGATGTCGATGACGACGCCTTCCATCCCCGGAGGGGCCTTGAGCGAAGCGTCACGGACGTCGCCGGCCTTGTCGCCGAAGATGGCGCGGAGGAGGCGTTCTTCCGGAGTGAGGTCCGTCTCGCCCTTGGGCGTGACCTTACCGACGAGGATGTCCCCCGCCTTGACGGGAGCACCGATCCGGATGATTCCGTCCTCGTCGAGGTGCCGGAGCGCGTCGTCTCCCACGTTCGGGATTTCACGCGTGATCTCTTCGACGCCGCGCTTCGTGTCCCGGACCTGGAGCTCGAACTCCTCGATGTGGATCGAGGTGAACGTGTCGCGCTTGATGAGCCCCTCGGAGACGATGATCGCGTCCTCGAAGTTGTATCCATTCCACGGCATGAAGGCGACGAGGATGTTCGCGCCGAGCGCGAGCACGCCCTGGTCCGTGCTCGGACCGTCGGCGATGACTTCACCTGCCTTGACCTTCTGGCCCTCGTGGACGATCGGCTTCTGGTTGATGCAGGTGTCCTGGTTCGACCGCTTGAACTTGGTCAGACGGTAGATGTCCCGGCCCGCAGCCTCCGTGAAGTCCTGGATGTCGCTCGACTCGTTCCGGTTCGGACGGACGACGATCTGATCGCCGCTCACCGACTCGATGACGCCGGCGCGCTTGGAGAAGACGACCGCGCCGGAGTCCTGCGCGACCTTCTCCTCGAGACCGGTCCCAACGAGCGGAACGTCCGTCTTGAGCAGAGGCACGGCCTGACGCTGCATGTTCGAACCCATGAGCGCACGGTTCGCGTCGTCGTGCTCGAGGAACGGGATGAGTCCGGCCGCCGGCGAAATCAGCTGGAGCGGCGAGACGTCCATGTACTGGATCTGATCCGGCGGAACGAGCGGGAACTCACCCTTGTTCCGAGCCGAGACCACGTCGCGCACGAAAAGGCCCTCTTCGTCGAGAGGTGCGCTCGCCTGCGCGATCACGTACTGGTCTTCCTGATCGGCGGACAGATAGTCGATCTTCGTCCGCTCCACCTTGCCCGTCGCGGCACGACGGTACGGCGTCTCGAGGAAGCCGAGGTCGTTGACGCGGGCGTGGGTCGAGAGCGACGAGATGAGACCGATGTTCGGACCTTCCGGCGTCTCGATCGGGCACATCCGGCCGTAGTGCGTGTAGTGAACGTCACGCACCTCGAAGCCGGCGCGGTCCCGGGTGAGTCCGCCAGGCCCGAGCGCGGAGAGACGACGCTTGTGCGTGAGCTCCGCGAGCGGGTTCGTCTGGTCCATGAACTGGCTCAGCTGGCTCGAACCGAAGAAGCTCTGGATGACGGCAGAGATCGTACGCGCGTTGATGAAGTCGTAGATCGTGACCGTCTCCGGCTCCTGGAGCGACATGCGCTCCCGGATGATCCGGGCCATGCGAGCGAGACCGGTATTGAACTGGTTCGCGAGGAGTTCGCCGACCGAACGCACCCGACGATTGCCGAGGTGGTCGATGTCGTCGGTTTCGGCGAAGGTTCCCTCTTCCTCTCCGAGGCGGAGCAGGAGGAGGTACTTCATGATGACGATGAAGTCCTCACGGCAGAGCGTGTCGAGTTCGTCCGACGGACGCTCGAAGCCCCAACGCTTCACCATCTGCTTGCCCAGAAGCTCCAGGTGGTCGAGCTTCCGGTTGAGCTTGTAGCGGCCGACCGCAGCCAGGTCGTACCGCTTCGGGTTGAAGAAGAGCTTCGTCAGGATGTCCTTCGCCGAATCCATCCGCGAAGGTTCGCCGGGACGGATGAGCGAGTAGATCTTCGACTGCGCGTCTTCCTCGGACTTGGTCGTGTCCTTCTTCAGGGTGTTGCGGACGATGTCCGCTTCCTCCTGGAGCGGGATGATGTAGACGGAGACCTTGGAGACCTTGTTCTTGATCAGGTCCTTCAGCTTCTCCGCCGTGATCTCCTCGTTCACCTCGAGGAGGAACTCACCCGTCTCGGAGTCGACGATGTCCTCGGCCACGATCCGGCCGACCAGCGTCTGCACCTTCTTCGAACGTCCGGTTCCGATCTCGACGGACTCGGAGTCGTAGAAGAAGTCGAGGATGTCCTTGTCCGTGACGATCCCCATTGCCTTGAAGAGCGCGGTAGCGGGCAGCTTCCGCTTCCGATCGATGTGAACGTACATGACGTCCCGCACGTCGATCGTGAACTCCACCCACGAACCCCGGTACGGAATGATCCGCGCCGTGAAGAGCTTCTTCCCGTTCGGGTGGATCGCGCTGTCGAAGAAAACGCCGGGCGAACGGTG
This sequence comes from Candidatus Eiseniibacteriota bacterium, assembly GCA_041390305.1. Classification (GTDB taxonomy): domain Bacteria; phylum Eisenbacteria; class RBG-16-71-46; order CAIMUX01; family CAIMUX01; genus JACKCR01. Next base: position 90,584 of record JAWKQE010000019.1, on the reverse strand, counting down.
GAGCTGGCTCACGATCACGCGCTCGGCACCGTTGATGATGAACGTGCCCTTGTCCGTGATCATCGGGAGTTCGCCGAGGTAGACCTCGTTGTCCGTCACCTGCTCACGGATCTGCCCCTCCTCGTCCTTGCGGACGCGGAGACGCAGCTTCACCTTGAGCGGTACGGAGAAGGTGAGGTCACGCTCCTGGCACTCGTCGACGCTGTACTTCGGATCCCCGATCGTGTACTCGAGGAACTCGAGAGAATAGAGTTCCCGGGCGTCCGTGATCGGGAAAACCGAGTGGAAGACCTCCTGGAGTCCTTCCGTCTTCCGCTCCTCCGCGGGTACCTCTACCTGCAGAAATGAGTGGAAGGACCGAAGCTGGACGTCGAGAAGGTTGGGGATGGGGATGTCCCACTTGTCCTGAAGCTTCGAGAAGCTTCTGACCTCGGTAATGGCTGCTTTCTTCAAGACAGGACCTCCGCGGCAAAAGAAGGAAAGCCGCCCCGCCCCCGTTCATCCTAGAACGCGGTAGGCAGGGCGGTCCGTCGACGGTCGGCAACGCTGTCTACTTGATCTCAACCTTGGCACCAGCCTCCTCGAGCTTCTTCTTGACATCGTCGGCGTCGTCCTTGGTCGTGCCTTCCTTGATCGGCTTCGGCGCGCCATCGACCAGGTCCTTGGCTTCCTTCAGCCCGAGACCGGTGACTTCGCGAACGACCTTGATGACCTGGAGCTTGTTGCCACCGACGTCGGCGAGGACGACGTCGAACTCGTCTTCTCCTCGACCTCGGCCGCGGCACCGGCAGCCGGCATCATTCCACCCATCATCACCGGGGCGGCAGCGCTCACACCGAACTCTTCCTCGATGCTCTTCACGAGCTCCGAGATCTCCAGCATGGTCGCACCCTTGACCCACTCAAGAATGTCGTCTTTGGTCATAGTAGCCATGATCCCTCTTCCTCCACCTTGGGGTTATTCACCCTTCTTCTTGGCCACTTCTTGCAGAACGTGGGCCAGGTTGCGCGCTGTGGCGTTGAGAACACCAGCCAGGTTCGTGAGCGGCGCGTTGAGAGCACGCGCCAGCATCGCGATGAGCTCGTCACGAGTCGGAAGGCTGGAGAGATTCTTCACTCCCGCCTCGTCGTAGACGACACCTTCGAGACAAGCCGCCTTGATCTTCGGGAGCTTGTTCTCCTTGATGAACTTGTCCAGGACTCGGGCCGGAGCGATCGCATCTTCACCGCCCGCGACGAGCACCGCAGTGGGCCCCTCGAGATACGGTCCGATCGGCTCGAACTCCGTCCCTTGGGTCGCGCGGGCGATCAGCGTGTTCTTGATCACCTGGACCTGGACCTGATTCTCCCGACAAGCCTGACGGAACCGGGTGACGACCTCTACGGACATCCCCGAAAGATCGGCCAGGTACAGACCTTGGGAGTTCCCGAGAGCCTCGGAGAGCTCCTGGATCTGCTCGTCTTTTTGGGTTCGCGTCAGTGGCATCTCATCTCCCGGCGGACCAGGCCCGCCGCCTCCTCGTGTAGTACCTGGATCAGACCGCCTCAGCCGTATCGACCTTGACCCCGGGGCCCATGGTCGAGGAGACGGTGATGTTCTTCACGTAAGTTCCCTTGGCCGAAGACGGCTTGAGCCGCACGACCTCGTGCATGACCGCGCGGGCGTTCTCGATGAGGCGCTCGGCCTCGAAGCTCGCCTTGCCGACTGGGACGTGGATATTCCCGGCCTTGTCGACGCGGAACTCGATCTTACCGGCCTTCGCCTGCTGCACCGCCGTGGCCACGTCCATGGTCACGGTTCCGACCTTGGCGTTCGGCATGAGCCCCCGAGGTCCGAGGATCTTACCGAGACGGCTCACCACGGCCATCATATCCGGCGTCGTGATGACGAGGTCGAAGTCGGTCCAGCCACCCTGGACCTTCTCCACCATGTCGGCCTCACCCACGAAGTCCGCACCTGCGTCCTGGGCTTCCTTGGCCTTGTCGCCCTTGGCGAAAACGAGGATCCGAATGGTCTTTCCCGTGCCGTGGGGAAGCACGACCGTGCCACGAACCATCTGGTCCGCGTACTTCGGATTCACACCGAGGCGCATCGCGACTTCGACGGTCTCGTCGAACTTCGCGTTGGCGTTGTCCTTCACGAATCCCACAGCACCGACGAGGGACTTGTCCTCGAACGCGGCCGCTGACTCTTCCGCCTTCTGGCGTCGCTTACTGAGCTTCACAGCGCCTCCTACGCGACGTTGATGCCCATGCTGCGGGCGGTGCCTTCGATCATGAGCATCGCTGCCTCGATGTCGTTGGCGTTGAGGTCCTTCATCTTGGTCTCAGCGATCTCTTTGATCTGAGCCTTCGTCACGGTTCCGACCTTCGTCATGTTCGGCACGCCGGAGCCCTTCGGGATTCCGGCCGCCTTCCTCAGGAGGTCCGCTGCGGGCGGCGTCTTGAGAATGAAGGAAAACGTACGATCGTTGTGGACGCTGATGATGACCGGCACGATGTATCCGGCCTGCTTCTGCGTCGCGGCGTTGTACTGCTTGCAGAACTCGACGATGTTGAGCTGATGCTGTCCCAGGGCAGGGCCCACTGGCGGTGCGGGGTTCGCCGCACCTGCCGGGATCGCCAGCTTGATCTTCGCCACTACCGGCTTCGCCATCTCTCCTCCACTCCCAATCCCACGAAATCAGTCCGCGGAACCGAACTCTCTCACACCGGCTCGATCTGCATGAAGTCGAGCTCGACCGGAGTCGCCCGGCCGAAGATCGAAACCATCACCTTGACCTTGCCACGTTCCGGATTGATCTCTTCGACCTCTCCGGTGAAGTCGCTGAACGGACCATCGATGACCTTGACGCTCTCCCCGACCTTGAACGGCACCTCCGTCGTCACCTGCTGGCGCTCGACGGGCTTCCGTCCACGGATCCGATCGATCTCCGCCTGCGAGAGCGGAGTCGGGTTCTTCTCGTCTCCCACGAAGTGCGTGACTCCGGGGATGTTGGTCACAAGGCCGCGCGCCTCCTCATTCAATGCGACCTCTACGAGCACGTAAGACGGGAAGGTCTTCCGCCTCGTGATGGTCTTCTTCCGATCCTTCACCACCGCGTAATCCTCGGTGGCGACAAGAATCTCTCCGAAGCGATCCTGGAGACCGGCGTATTGAATCGCCTTCTCCAGGTTCGCCTTCACCTTGTTCTCGTGCCCGGAGTAGGTATGGATGACATACCACTTCTTCGCGAGCTTCTTCTGCTCCGTTCCAGTCTCTGGCTGTTGCTCGAGAGGTTCGTTCATCATCCTCGCGTCCTAGAGGATCGCCTTGATCAAGAAGTTCATGATCTGGTCGACGCCGAAGATGAAGACCGCGAGCAGAGCCGACGCGATGACGACCGCAATGGTCGCATCCCGCACCTCGTCCCGCGAAGGCCATGTGACCTTCTTCGCTTCGGACTTCACGTCGCCGAGGAAGACCTGCAGTCTCGAGATCCAGTTGCCGCTCGTTGCTGCCTCGGGCTTGGTCGTCACAGATGACATTCCAGCTCCGTTCAAGAGTTACTCGACGATCTCAGCGACGACGCCGGCGCCGACGGTGCGGCCACCTTCGCGGATGGCGAACCGAAGTTCCTTCTCCATCGCGATCGGCGTGATCAGCTCCACGTCCACCGACACGTTGTCCCCCGGCATCACCATCTCCCGGCCTTCCGGAAGCTGCACCGTACCCGTCACGTCCGTCGTACGGAAGTAGAACTGCGGACGGTATCCGTTGAAGAACGGAGTGTGCCGGCCACCCTCTTCCTTGCTCAGGACGTACACCTCACCCTTGAACTTCTTGTGAGGCGTGATGCTCTTCGGCGCCGCCAGGACCATGCCGCGCTCGATGTCGTTCTTGTCCATTCCACGAAGGAGGAGACCGACGTTGTCGCCAGCCTGCGCCGAGTCGAGGAGCTTACGGAACATCTCCACGCCCGTCACGACCACTTCCTTCGTCTCACGAATGCCGACGCGCTCCACCTTGTCACCCTGATTGATGACGCCGCGCTCCACTCGACCCGTCGCGACCGTGCCACGACCCGTGATCGAGAACACGTCTTCCACCGGCATCAGGAACGGCTTGTCCACGTCGCGCTGAGGCGTCGGGATGTACTCGTCGACTGCCTTCATCAGATCGAGGATGCACTGCGCAGCCGCAGGATCGTCCGGAGCGGCCAGTGCCTTCACCGCGGCACCCTTCACGATCGGGATCTCGTCGCCCGGGAACTCGTACTGCTTCAGAAGGTCACGGACGTCCCACTCCACGAACTCGATGATCTCCGGGTCGTCCACCATGTCCACCTTGTTCAGGAAGACGACGATGTACGGAACGCCGACCTGACGCGCAAGGAGGATGTGCTCCCGCGTCTGCGGCATCGGACCATCGGCCGCCGAACAGACCAGGATCGCCCCGTCCATCTGCGCCGCACCCGTCACCATGTTCTTCACGTAGTCCGCGTGTCCCGGGCAGTCCACGTGCGCGTAGTGACGGTTCTCCGTCTCGTACTCCACGTGCGCCGTCGAGATCGTGATGCCACGGGCCTTCTCTTCAGGAGCCTTGTCGATCGAGTCGAACGAACGGACGGCTACCTTACCCTTGCTCGCAAGGGCCAGGACCATCGTGATCGCCGCCGTCAACGTCGTCTTGCCGTGGTCCACGTGACCGATCGTCCCCACGTTCACGTGGGGCTTGTTACGCTCGAACTTCTCCTTGGCCATGTTCTCTACTGCCCTCCGAGATCAGCGCTCATCAGGATCCCAACGAAAAACTGGAGCCCACGACCAGAATCGAACTGGTGACCTTCTGCTTACCATGCAGATGCTCTACCGACTGAGCTACGTGGGCGCTCATCTCAACAAAACTGGAGCGGGAAACGGGACTCGAACCCGCGACATTCAGCTTGGAAGGCTGAAGCTCTACCAACTGAGCTATTCCCGCTTTCCGAACCAGGCACGACCCGTGAGCCGCGTCCAAGAAACTGGTGGCGAGGGAAGGATTCGAACCTTCGAAGGCGTCCGCCGACAGATTTACAGTCTGTTCCCTTTGACCGCTCGGGAACCTCGCCACGAAAACCGAAAACTCCGACACAAGGCTTCGCCGAGGGCCGGGACGACTGGGATGAGCTGGCGAAGGGATTCGAACCCCCGACCTGCTGATTACAAATCAGCTGCTCTACCAACTGAGCTACGCCAGCAGACACGAAGAACCGGCCCGCTGTCGCGGACCGGAACGGACAGAGTCAAAAGTCTGTACCGCGTTTCGCTTCTGGTTTCAAGGCGTAAGTCGAGGCGATCCCGCCCGCATCCGTCGCCAAAGCACTGCATATTAGGTGCCGACCCGGGGAGTGTCAACGTAGAAACGCCTCGCGACCGTAGTGTTCTGGTTGTGGTCGGATGATTGCGGACGCCCGCCACGGCAAGCCCCTTCGGACGAGGCACCCTACGGAGCCGGCGGTCGCGCGGGCAGTCGCGTCAGGCTCAGACGGCTCTATCTCATTGTCGTAGGACGACATACGCAACGCCCGCCCCCAATCATCCGACCACCCTCCCGCGGCCGCGACGCGGCGGCGGGGTCGTCAGGGGGTCTCGCAGCGACCGGGCGAGGACTCGCTCAACAGCCCTTCGGCTTGAGGACGTACTCGCCCGTCTTCCCCTTGTCCTCGACGGTCCAGCCACGGGCCGCGAGTTCGTCCCGGATCTGGTCCGCCTTGGCCCAGTCCTTCGACTGGCGCGCCTCCACGCGTGCCCGGGCGAGCGCGTCGATCTCCTCCGGCACCGACACCTCGCCGAGCTCCCGGAGTTCGAGGCCGAGGAAGTCTCCCAGGTGGTGGAAGAGGCGGGCCCCCTCCGCGACCTTCTCGTCCTTCGCCCCGCTCGCGGGCTCGGCCATGAACCGGTTGAGGAGGCGGCAGAGCTCGAAGAGGTGCCCCTGCGCCTTGGCGGTGTTGAAGTCGTCCCGCATCGCTTCCTGGAAGAGGACGAGGACGGACCGGAGCTCGGCGTCGGTGATCCGGGCGGGGTCCATCGGCTCGGCCAGGTCTTCGCGCGAGGGCGGGTCGCCGAGCGCGTCCCGGAGGCCCTGGGCCGTGGCCTTCAGGCGGCCAAACGCGATCCCGGCCTCGCCGAGCCGTTCCTCGCTGAACTCGATCGGGCTGCGGTAGTGGGTCGAGAGGAGGTAGAACCGGATGGTGGCGGGATCGACCCGGGCGAAGAGGTCTTCGATGAGGAAGAAGTGCTGGGTCGACTTGGACATCTTCTCGCCGCCGAGCGTGACGAGCCCGTTGTGGGTCCAGTTCCGGACGAACTCCTTGCCGGTCGCGGCCTCCGACTGCGCGATCTCGTTCTCGTGATGCGGGAAGACCAGGTCGAGTCCGCCGCCGTGGAAGTCGAACGTCTCGCCCAGATACTTCATCGCCATGGCCGAGCACTCGATGTGCCAACCGGGCCGCCCCTTGCCCCAGGGGCTGTCCCAGTAGGGCTCGCCCTCTTTCGCACCCTTCCAGACCGCGAAGTCGAGCGGGCTCTCCTTGTGTTCCCCCGGCTCGATCCGCGCGCCGGAGCGGAGATCGTCGATCTTCCGCTTGGAGAGCTTCCCGTACTCCGCGAACTTCTTCACCCGGAAGTAGACGTCTCCCCCGGCCGCATAGGCGACGTCCTTCTGGACGAGCCGCTCGATCAGCTCGTGGATCTCCGGAATGTGCTCGGTCGCCTTCGGGTAGTGGGTCGCCCGCAGGTTCCCGATCTTGTCGACCGCGTCGAGGTAGGCCGTCATGTTCCGTTCGGCGATGACCTGATAGTCGCAGCCTTCCTGATTCCCGCGCGCGATGATCTTGTCGTCGACGTCGGTGAAGTTGTTGAGGAAGACGACGTCGTGCCCGAAGTACGAGAGCGTCCTCCGGATGATGTCCCCGACGACAGCGGCCCGCATGTGCCCGACGTGAGGCTTGTCCTGCACCGTCATTCCGCAGACGTACATGCCGACCGAACCCGGCCGCACCGGCTGGAACTCGAATCGGTCCGCTCGCAGCGTGTCGTAGACCTTGATGCTCATTCTCTGTCTCCTACCGTCCGCTCCGCCTCTCGGCGCGCTAACGAACTGCGGGCGCTCCGGCCGTCCCCGGGCCCGCCCCCCTGCCGCGCTTCCACCCCATTCGGCAGAGGAGCTCGCACAGCTCTCCGAATTCGATACCGATCGCCTTCGCCGCCATCGGGAGAAGGCTCGTCGCGGTCATGCCCGGAATCGTGTTGACCTCGAGGCACGCGACCTCTCCTTCGTCCGAGACACGGAAGTCCACCCGCCCGTAGTCGCGACAACCGAGCTCTCGGAACGCGACAGCAGCGTACTCCTTCAGTCTCTCCGCCAGGCCCGACTCCACCGGGGCCGGCACGATGTACTGGCTCGACCCCTTCGTGTACTTGCGGGTGAAGTCGTAGAAACCCTCGAGCGGGACGATCTCCACGAGAGGTAGAGGATCGGACCCCAACATGCCGACCGTGAGCTCCTTTCCCGGAACGAAGTGCTCGACCAGGAGTCCCCGCGTGGGATGAGAGTACGGCCCCCCGACATCGGCCGCGCGCGCCCAGTCGCCGGCCTCGCGCACGATCGTGATGCCGACGGTCGAGCCCTCGGCGAGCGGCTTCACCACGACTGGATACCCACCGAGTCGTTCCAGGTCCGCGGACGAGGGAGGGACGGAGAGGTCCCGCCAATAGACGTGGCCTGCGATCGGAACGCCGTGTTCCTGCAGGACGGAGAGCGTCGTCCCCTTGTCCATGGCCGCAGCGGAAGAGAGCGCATCCGAGCCGACGTACGGAACGCCGAGCATCGAGAGGACGCCGTTCACGAGTCCGCTCTCGCCGGCCCCGCCGTGGAGAAGGCTGAACGCGACGTCGACGGGCTCCGAGGCCAGGAGCGTGAGTGCGGGGACGAGACGGCGTCTACGAAGACGGAGCTCTTCCGAGGAGACCTCTTCGCTGACCAACGCCTCGGCGGACGACTGCATCCCGATCCGCTGCGCCAACGTCGCCCGGTCGACGGGACCGCGGACGTCGATGCGAACGAGGGTCGCGGGATCGAAGAAGGTGACGTGGTGGCCGCGCTCCGCGAGAGCAGCACCCGCAGAGATTCCAGAGGCGAGCGAGACGACCCGTTCGGTCGACTCCCCGCCGAGCAACAGCGCGACCTGGAGGTGTTCCGGTCCCCCCTCGGCCTGCTCCCTGATCTTCTTCGCGATGTCCACGCCGGGTCCTTTCCGCCGCTTCCGAACGGTTCCCGGTCCGGGCCACTCCCATCCCTGAGCGCGTCCGAGTACCGGGCCTCGAGTATTCCCGGCAGTATATGCGGGGCCGTCGCGATGTTTCCAGCAGGGGATGGTGAGAGATCCGGGTGGTGTCGCTCGCAGTGGCGGGGGCCGGGACCGCGATGGCACCTCTCCCCTACAGGTCGCCGAGCCGGATCCGGTCGAGCGAGTCACCGCGGTGGGCCATCTGGGCGAGGAAGAGCTCGGCGGTGGCGATGGCGTCTTCGAGCGCGTTGTGGGCCCGGTAGCGCGGCAGGCCGTAGCGGTCACGGCAGTTGAAGAGGCGAAGGTAGTGCGGCGCGACCTCGGACTGGATCCGGCCGAGCTTCCTGCGCTCGATCTCGAGCGTATCGATGACGACGAGGGGCAGCTTCACTCCCCAGATCTGGGCGGTGGCGGCTTCGAGAAAGCGCCGCTCGATCCGGGAGAAGTGGGCAAGCAGCGCCCTCCCCGCGAGCCGCGGAATGAGCTCGGTGAGAACGTCGGAGAGTTCCCGGCCCTCTCGAACCTGGTCGTCCGAGATCTTGTGGATGACGACGCTCTCCCGCGGAAGCGGAGCGTCGGTCTTCACGATGTGATGACCGCTCTCGGAGAGCACGACCCTGCCGTTCCGGACGAGCGTATAGCCGACCGAGAGGATCGAGTCCTTCCGGACGTCGAGCCCGGTCGTCTCGAGATCCAGCGAGACGATTTCCAGATCCTGCACGGTCACCTTCGCCGACGGCAGTGGGCGCGAGAGGTACGCGCCGATCGGTCCGTCGGGGTGAGACGAGAGGAGACGACGGCGCCGTCGCTCTGGGCTGCGGAAGAGGAAGTCGGCGATGTTCACGACAGTCTGGCGACCTGGAAGCGAGATCCCATCGCCTTCTGCATGGTCCGCACCGCCTCGAACGCGTCCTTGAGGTGTCGCCGTTCGAGAGAGGACAGCCGCTCGGGGGCGACGAAGTTGTCCGGCTCTTGGCCCCGGCGGATCTGATCCGCCTGGTGCCGGAGACGGAGCGCGCCGATGAACTCGAACGCGTACCGCAGGTCGGACATTCCCGTCTCGCTGAGTCCACCTGAGGCGGCCGCTGCCTCGAGTCTGTCCTGCGTATTGATCTCGGACAGCCCGCTCGCGAGCGCGAAGACCCGGGCGAGATCGATGACCGGGACGACTCCGCGCTTCTTGAGGTTGAGTGCCTTCTCCTCGGTCCCCCCGGCCTCGAGAACGAAGTTGCGGAAGAGCCCGAGTGGTGGATGGAACTGGAGCGCGTTGCCCGCGAGATGAGCGAGGAAGATGCTGTTCCCCCGCGCCCGGGAGAGAACGTCCTTCTGGATCTCCTCGAGCAGAGACGGCGTCCCATGGATCGTTCGCACGTCGAAGAAGATGCTCGTGTACATGAGCGCCTTCGGCTCCGGACTCTCGATCCACTCCCGGTAGTAGCCGAACCACACCTTCTGTGGCTGTCGCCAACGCGGGTTGGTCGCCATGACATCGCCCGGGCAGTACTCGTAGCCACACGCGTCGAGCCCATCCGAAACCTTGCGCGCCAGTTGCTCGAAGAACTCGCCGTGGGACGCCTCGCGGTAGTTGTCCGAGAGGATGATCGCGTTGTCTTGGTCCGACCGTCCGGCCTGCTCGTCTCGGGCGAGCGAACCGGCTACGACCCAGGCATAGGGAACGGGCGGGTCACCCAACTCGTCCTCCGCCATCCGGAGGAGCCGGACCGTGATCGCTTCCCCGACCGAACTCACGACGTGACCGATGTCGTACGCGGTCATGCTGCTCTCGACCAGTGCGACCAGGGTCTCCGGGAGCTGGCCGGCGAGAGTCACGAGCTCCTCGGTCGTCTTCGCTTCGTGGATCCGGTTCACGAGGTACACGATGTTGTGCCCTTCGCGCCGGAGGAGATCGGTGGCCGTGAGGATGCCGAGGACTTCGGATCCCCTCGTGACCGGAAGGTGCTTGATGTTCCGCCGTGCCATGAGCGCCATGGCTTCGGCCGCGACCGCACTCGGCTCGATCGTGACCGGATGGGGCGTCATGATCCGCGCGATCGGACCGCTCACGCCGATCCCCCGGGCCGCCACCTGCGTGCAGAAGGCACGGTCGGTGACGATCCCGACGATCTCGTCGCCGTCGACGACGAGACAGGCGCTCGCGTCGAGCCGCGACATCTGCCGCGCGACTTCGCCGATGCTGTCGGTTCTCTGTACGACGAGGGCTCCGCCGTGGAGGAGCTCACCGACCTGCACCGTGTTCAGCGCGTCCGCGTAGCCGTGGATCCCTTCGGTGGCACTGCGGAGACGATCGGTGGCCTGTTCGTCGAAGAACCTCGCGACCTCCTTGAAGTCGCGGACGAGGCGCCGGAAGAGATCGCCGGGCACGAGATAGAGGAGGGAGTCCTCCAGAGTCCGCACCGTCAGTTGGACCTCGCCCCCACGCAACACGGACCGGTGCCCCACCCACTCGCCATCGGACGAGTGCGCGTAGAGGCTTCCCGTTTCGTCGTAGATCTCGATCGCGCCCGTGCGGACGAGATAGACGGAGTGGTTGATCTCACCTGGGGAGAGGAAGGTCGTACCGCGCCGGAAATACGTGATCTCGAGCGAAGCCGCGATCTCGTCGAGCAGACCGCCCGGCAGGCGTTCGAGCGGGGCACACCGCGCGATGAAGTCTCGAATCTCGAGCTGTTCGATCTCCATTCAACAGCCTGCCCGAATGGCGGATCCGCAGGAGGTCCGGAAGGAGAGCCCAGGCGAGCTCCCATTCCGGGTCCAGGACGAATTCGCCACGATCAACGTTCTAGTGTCCGCCCGCCGCGCCAGCGCCGCGCGGAACGCGGATGTCCTCGATCAGATGCTGGATCCGCTCCGGCGGAGGCGGAGTCATCATCGACACGAGATACGCCACGACGAAGTTGATGAGCGCTCCCACCGCTCCGAAGGCTTCCGGAGAGATGCCGAGGAACCAATGCGCCGCGTCGTTCGGAGCCATCTCGGTTCCCGGGAAGAAGAACCATCCCTTGAACCAGAAGATGTAGACGAGGGTCACGACGAGTCCGGCGAGCATACCAGCGACCGCGCCCTGACGATTGATCCGCTTGGAGAAGATTCCCATCATGATCGCGGGGAAGAGCGACGACGCCGCGAGACCGAACGCGAGCGCGACGACCTGGGCAGCGAAACCCGGTGGGTTGAGGCCGAAGTATCCGGCCAGGAGAATCGCGCCGGCCATCGCCACGCGACTCGCCATCAACTCCGACTTCTCCGAGATCTTCGGCATGAAGATACCCTTGATCAGGTCGTGTGAGACGGCGGATGCAATGGCGAGAAGGAGGCCAGCCGCGGTCGAGAGCGCGGCCGCGATCCCGCCCGCCGCCACGAGCGCGACGACCCAGTTCGGGAGTTCGGCGATCTCGGGATTCGCGAGCACCATGATGTCGCGATCCACCTTCGTCATCTCGTTGCCCTTCCAACCGAAGGACGCCGCCTCCGCCTCGAACGCCTTGCTTCCACCGTAGTACTGGATCCGGCCGTCGCCGTTCTTGTCCTCGAAGGTGAGGAGGCCGGTGCCTTCCCACTTCTGGAACCAGTCCGGACGTGCCGCATACTCCAGGTTTCCGTTCGGCGCGCCGACCTCACCCGTCTGCACCGTGTGCATCAGGTTGAGCCTGGCCATGGCGCCGACGGCGGGAGCCACCGTGTAGAGGAGTGCGATGCATACGAGAGCCCAACCGGTCGAGATCCGCGCGTCCTTCACCTTCGGCACGGTGAAGAACCGCGTGATGACGTGGGGGAGCCCCGCCGTGCCGATCATGAGCGACATCGTGAGCAAGAACACGTTTATGGTGGAGTCGTTCGTTGTTGTGTAGGCATTGAACCCCAGATCGACCAACACCGTGTCGAGCTTGTCGAGCAGGAAGGTTCCGTCCGCCATCGTGCCACCGAGGCCGAGCTGAGGAATCGGATTCCCGGTCAGCTTGAGCGAGATGAAGACGGCAGGAACGGTGTACGCGAAGATGAGGACGCAGTACTGCGCGATCTGCGTGTACGTGATCCCCTTCATGCCACCGAGAACCGCGTAGAAGAACACGATCCCCATGCCCACGAAGAGTCCGCGCTCGTACGGGAACTCGAGGAACCTCGAGAAGGTGACTCCGATTCCCTTCATCTGCCCGATGACGTAGGTGAGGGAGGCAACGATGAGGCAGATGACGGCGACGATGCGCGCGGCCTTCGAGTAGTAGCGGTCCCCGATGAACTCGGGCACCGTGAACTTCCCGTACTTCCTGAGGTATGGAGCGAGGAGCATGGCGAGGAGAACGTAGCCACCCGTCCACCCCATCAGATAGACGGACGCGTCGTAGCCTTTGAAGGCAATGATCCCCGCCATACTGATGAAAGACGCGGCGGACATCCAGTCGGCGCCCGTCGCCATCCCATTCAGGATCGGGTGGACACCCTTTCCCGCGACGTAGAAGTCTCCGGTCGATCCGGCACGGGCCCAGATCGCGATTCCGAAATAGAGCAGAAAGGTCAGCCCGACGACCAGATAGGTCATGGCTTGCAGGTCCATCTCTTCCCCCTTGGTCGTTAGTCCTCGTGGACGTCGAAATCGCGATCGAGCCGGTTCATCCGACTCGCATAGAAGAAGATCAAGACCACGAAGACGTAGATGGAGCCCTGCTGGGCGAACCAGAAGCCGAGCTTGTAGCCACCGATGCGGATCGCGTTGAGCGGCTCCACGAGGAAGACGCCGAACACGTAGGAAACGAGGAACCAGACTGCGAGGCAGATCCAGACGAGTCCGAGATTCGCCTTCCAATATGCCTGTGGCGATCGATCCTGAGACACGTTGCCCTCCCTTCGGGCCAAAATTGGCCCATAAAAAGCTAACACGGAGGATGAGGGCAAGCTATAGGCATAAGCCCGCATTGCGGTTGGCAGGTCCCAGAACCAGACCGAAGATTCAGTCTCGAATTCGCGACTGAGAGATCGGTGCGGCCTCGGCGGCGACCGGCTCGTTTTCTACCGGTGCTCCATGCCAACGAGCGAGCAGAAGCGTAATGTCGTCCGATTGGAGTTCGTCCCCGGCGAAGCGCCGGAGTTCCCGGAGAACCTCGGAGACGATCCGGCGACACGGCGAATGAACGTGGTGGAGGACGACCTGCAGGAACCGGTCGTCCCCCCACAGCTCCTCGTCGATGTTCTGTGCTTCGGTCACACCGTCGGTGAAGAGCGCGAGCGTGTCGCCCGCCTGGAGCCGCACTTCAGCCTGCTCGTACCGGCTCTCACCGAACAGCCCGAGAACGAGTCCGCCCTCTCGGGCATCGTCGTCTCGCCGGAAGGATGGATCAGGTAGGGCGGATTGTGACCGGCGTTCGAGTAGACGAACCGACCCGAAGCGGGATCCAGCACGCCGAAGAACGCGGTCACGAATCGACCGGGCTCGACGCTCTTGTGGAGGAACGCGTTCAGTCGCGCGAGGATCTCGGCGGGCTCGTCGTCCAGGTCCTGCGCGAGAAGAGAAGCGCGGAAGCTCGACATGAGGAGCGCGGCCGGCACTCCCTTGCCGGACACATCGGCGACGACGAGGCCGACGCGCCCGTGCGGCATCGTGACGAAGTCGTAGTAGTCACCTCCCACCTCGCGCGCAGGGAGCGAGAGTCCGGCCAACTCCGTACGCGGGACGTTCGGCGCCTCGGACGGAAGAAGGCGTGCCTGGATCTGATGCGCAAGGGCGAGTTCGCCTTCCAGCCGTTCCTTCTCGATCTCGGTGTCCCGCGCTTCCTCCAACGTGATCGCCATCCGGTTGAAGGACTCCGCCACGTCCCACAGGTCGTCGCGGCCTTCGATCGGAATCCGGTAGCGAAGGTTCCCTTCCCGGAGACGGGACGTTCCCTGCGCCAGCGCTCCCAGGGCCCGGGTGATGGAACGTCCCATCGAGATGACCATGCCCAGCGTGAGCACCTCGAAGAGGACGAAGAGGAATGCGACGACCGCGAGGAAGATCAAGGCGATCGTGTTGTACGGGTTCTCCTGCAGGTTCCGGGTCAGCCCCTGGACCGCCTCGAAGAAGCCGACGCGCGAGCGGAGCGTGACCGTCTCGGTCTTCCACTCCCCTCCCACCCACTCGGTCACGGGAAGCCCGGCCGCCCCCCACGTCCAGGACGTCGCGGTGTCTCCGGCCGAGAGCGAGTCGGCACGGAGCTGGACCGCGAGTCCACTCGACTCGACCCGGTTCCGCGTGTCGAGAAGCACCGACGCATCCGTCCTGCGGAGGTACTCCTCCCCCAGGACCACGTCCGAGGGAATGAGCGCCACGGCGTAACGTTCGACTCCCGCTGCGCTCGTCCGTGTGCGACGAGAAGCGAGGTAGCTCTCCCCGTCCAGCAGCACGATCCCGCGCTCGAAGCGCGCCGGGAGAAGCGCGATCGCTCCTTCCGACTTCGCCTGATCCCCGAACACCCGTCTCCAGCCGGAAGGAAGTCGCGGAACGAGCCCCTGCACCTCGCGCTCGAGCACGGCTTCCGCGCTCGGCGAGATGTCGGAGGGCGACTCGAAGTCGGACTCGGTGTCGGACTCGGCGACGGTGTCGGTGACGGGGTCGGAGCCGCCGACAGCGTCAGGTCCGACGAGAGCGGCGGAGCCGGCGACGAGGTCGACGCCCGAACCGGATGCGGACGCCGACTCGTAGACGTAGAGCCGCGTTCCGGGACGAAGGTGGGCGTGGAGACCGACCCAGGAGCGGAGCGCCGCCTCCCACTCCAGGTCGTCCTCGAGAGCCGCATCCAGATGGATGCCGAGTTCGTACCCCTCCTCCTCCAGATGCCTCGCGGCCACCTGTGCTCGGTCCGCGTTCACCGAGAGGAACGTGCTGAGCCCCCAGAACACGAAGAGGAGAACGAAGGGAACGAGCCCCGCGAGTACGTGGGAGACGAGAAGACGGCGCTTCACGCTCGCGATCTGGACGTCCATCCCCCAGGCCAGCCGCGGCAGCGCGAGGATGACGTAGAGAAGGGCGAGCGACCGGATCCAGACGGTGAAGCTGAGCAGCTCGACCGCCTGGCCGGAACTCGGCTCCGGATTCGTCCAGTAGGCACGCGACCAGAAGTACATGAGGACGAACGCGAATCCGGCGAGGGCAGCGGTCGTCACCGTGCTGCCCGACACCTCCCTTCGCCAGCGCATCCGCCAGAGCGCGGGCACCGCGACCACGCTCGCCAGGAGCTGATTCACTCCCGGGCTCACGCCGAGGAGGAGCGAGAGTGTCCCGAACGGAACGATCCAAACGAGATCCCGTCGCCGGAATCGGTAGAACGAGAGCTCGGCGAGGGCAGACCAGAGCATGAGCGCGAGCAGAGCTTCGAGGACGAAGAACGTTCCGGCCCAGACCGCGGGAGACACGGGCAGGGCGAGCGGAGAGCCTTCCCCGAAGACGAGGCCCGTACCCAGCACCCAGAACGCGACGTAGGAGATGGCAAATCGAGCGAGCGCGCCCTTGATCGCTCTCGGATCCCCGATCCGGAGAGACTGCACCCGCACGATCGCGAGGAGGACGGAGAACGCCGCGAGGATGAAGAAGACCATCTACCCTCCGGCCAGCTCGAGTAGGACGACGGCGTAGACCTGGATCGCCTGTCCCTCACCGACCGGGCCAAGCCCTTCGTTCGTCCTCGCCTTCACCGAGACGAGATCCGTGCGCGTGAGCTCCCGCAGCTTCGCGACCATCGACTCCCGGTGGGGGGCGAGGCGAGGGGCCTCGGCCACGACGGTCACGTCGACCTGATGGAACCGGGCTCCGCGTTCTGCGATCAAGGCAACGGTCCGTTCGAGCAGCTCGCTTCCCGAGACGCCCTTCCACTTGGGATCGCGATCGGAGAACTGCGTGCCGATGTCACCGAACCCGACTGCGCCGAGGGCGGCGTCGCAGATGGCGTGAGAGACGGCATCACCGTCGGAATGGCCCAGGAGCCCCTTCTCGAAGGGGATCTCGATGCCAGCGAGGAGGAGGGGGCGCCCAGGAACGAGGCGGTGGATGTCGTAGCCGAATCCGACCCGGAACGACGGCGAACTCTCCAGCACCCTTCCCCCCCTTCGTGTCTTGGCCCGGAACGTGGAGCGTCCACGGCCGGGAGTCTCGTCCCCTCTCGTCTTCGGGTCCTACGACTCCGAAGACGTCAGTCGGCAACCATGCGTTCGAGCAGAACCAGATCTTCTGGATACGTCACCTTGATGTTCGCGCTGTCACCGGGGACCACTACCACCGCGATGCCGAGCCATTCGAGGAGTGCGGCGTCGTCGGTCACGGCGTGGCCACGGGCTTCCGCCCTCCGGTGTGCCTCGAGGAGCGGCCCGAACCGGAAGCCCTGCGGGGTCTGGACCGCATAGAGCTGCTCCCGCGGCTGGGTCATGACGACCCGTCCCGAGTAGACGAGCTTGAGAGTCTCGCGGACTGGTAGTCCGGGCACGACGCCCGCAGCTCCAGTTCCCCAACTCGAGGTGCGGAGACCGGGAAGCAGGTGGCTCGCCGAATGAGCTCCATCCCCGTTCTCGAGCGCATCGAGGCACCGGTCGATCAGTGCATGGGAGACGATCGGCCGGGCCGAGTCGTGGACGAGCACGATCCGCCGACGCTCCGTCTCCTGCCTCGCGAGTGCTTCGAGCCCCGCCCGCACCGAATCCTGCCGTTCGGCCCCGCCCAACACGGTGGCCATCATCTTCGCGCGTTGCGCTTCCGGAAGCTCGCGGGCGGCGGCCTTCACCTCTTCGGCGTCGGCCGGATCCGAAGGGACGACGAGCACGATCCGCTCCACCCGGGGGTGGGAGGCGAACCGCTCGAAGGCGTGCGCGAAGAGAGGTCGGCCGAGTAGGGGCACGAGAGCCTTGGGACGTCCATGCCCGAGCCGCTCCCCCCGACCTCCCGCGAGCAGGAGGACATCGCATCCGGTCATCGACACGCTCCTACCCCAGTGGGGCGTTAGAATTCAGTCCGAGACTCAAAGCCTCTGCGACCGATCGCGCACCGAGAAGCTCCACACCGTCCCGCCTGCTCCCGAGGTCCTTGGCGTTGGACCAGGGTAGGAGGGCACGTCGGTAGCCGAGACGCCCGATCTCCTGCACCCGCCGCTCCGGATGCGAGATCCGGCGGATCTCCCCTCCGAGCCCGACTTCACCGACCGCCACCAAGTCCGTATGGGGCGGCGCATCGGTCGCACTCGAAGCCACGGCGAGGAGTACACCCAGATCCACTCCTGGTTCAACGACCCTGAGCCCACCCGCGATGTTGACGAAGACGTCCCGTCGAGCGAGGTCGAGCTGGGTCCGCTTGTCGAGTACCGCGAGCAGAAGCTCGAGTCTCCGGCGATCGTACCCCGTCGAGACCCGTTGTGGATTGGCGTATTGCGAATGGACGACGAGGGCCTGGACCTCGAGAAGGAGCGCACGGGTCCCTTCGATCGACGTCGCCACGACGGATCCGACCGCACCCGCGGTGTGCTCGCTGAGGAAGACCTGGCTCGGGTTCGCCACTTCGACGAGTCCGTTCGGCCCCATCTCGAAGACGCCGAGCTCGTCGACCCCTCCGAACCTGTTCTTCACGCTCCGGAGAATCCGGTAGTGCTGGTACCGCTCCCCTTCCATGTAGACGACCGCGTCGACCATGTGTTCGAGCGTCTTGGGTCCCGCGATCGCGCCTTCCTTCGTCACGTGGCCGACCAGGAGCACCGAGATCCCGCGGCGTTTCGCGAGATCGATCAGGGCAAGCGCCGACTCTCTCACCTGCGTCACGCTCCCCGGCGCGGACGCGACGCCCGGGAGAAACGCCGTCTGGATCGAGTCGACGACGAGGACCCTTGGCCGGATCTCCTCCACCGCCTGCCCCACCTCTTCGAGGTTCGTCTCCGTGTGGACGAGGAGCCCGGGCGGAACGTCGCGGAGGCGCTCCGCGCGAAGGCGGATCTGGCCGGCGGACTCTTCTCCCGTGACGTAGAGCGCAGAGACACCCTTCGCCACCAGACGGCCCGCCGCCTGAAGGAGGAGCGTCGACTTGCCGATCCCGGGATCTCCGCCGACCAGCACGACCGCTCCCGGCACGAGGCCACCACCCAGGATCCGGTCCAATTCGTGGATCCCGGTCTCCAGGCGAGGGACCGCATTCAGAGGGACGTCTTCCAGACGGAGCAGCGTCGGTAACGTACGCGGGTCGATCGAGTCGGGGACGACCTGCGGGGAAGGAGTCTCTGGGAAGCGCGGGGCCGACGCAGGAGACGCGGGAGCCGGCGGTGCGGGAGAACGCGGTGCCGAAACCGGCGTCGCCGAGCGAGTCGGTGCCGCGGGCGTCGACGCGGATCGCGTCGGTGCCGTGTGGGCCCGTGCCGGGGCCGGCGGTGCGAAGTCCGGCGACGCGGAAGGAGATGGCGCCGTACCCTCCGTATCGACGGGCGACGGCCTCCGGAACGCCTCGTCCGAGGAAGGCGAAGGCCCGGCAGAGGGCGGGTCCTTCGGCAGGCGGGGAGGCTCGACCCGGGGGGCCTCCATCGTCGCATCGGGATCGCGCGCCGCGCGCTCGTCCCGCAGAGCCGGAGCCGGTTCTGCCTGCGGGTCACCGTTCGGGCCGCCGGGAAGGCGAAGCGGCCGTTCCTTCGGCTCCTTCCCGAGAAGCCCGCCACCCGTCGGCCCGGCGGCGGACGCGAAGAAACCGCTCGGCCTCGGCCCGGACTTCGCCCCGAGGAGGCTTCCCGACCCCGCCCGGACCGGCGCCTCGTCGACGGCCGCCGGACGGAACTCCTTCAGCGTGTTCCACTCCTTGCAGCTCGGGCAGCGCCCAAACCACTGCGCAAAGTCATCGCCGCAATCGCCACAGACGTATCGGATTCGGACCTTCTTGCTCATCGCCCCTCCATGGGAGTCGCGCTCTCCTGCCGACGCCTCGAGGAGAGGACAGCGTGATCCGTACCGACGAAGATGCGACGGGTCGGCACGCTCTCACCGTACGCCATCCCACGCAACCGGTTCCGTGGGGCGATCACGATGAGCAGGCCCCAGCCTCTAGAAGACGTCGTCGTCGGGAACGCCGCCGCCGAAGTCCTGCCCGCCACCACCGAATCCGCCGTCGAAGCCTCCGCTGAAGCCGCCACCGCCTCCACCATAGCCACCACGATCGGAGTAGTTCTCGAAGCGGGCGAGTTCGCCGACGAAGGTGAGGTGCACCCGGCCGATCGGGCCGTTCCGGTGCTTTCCGACGATGATCTCGGCCATGCCTTTGATCTCTTCCTTCTCGGGCTTGTAGAACTCCTCGCGGAAGACGAAGCAGACGATGTCGGCGTCCTGCTCGATGGCGCCCGATTCGCGAAGGTCCGAGAGCATCGGGCGCTTGTCATCCCGCTGCTCGACCGCTCGGGAGAGCTGGGAGAGCGCGATGACGGGAATGTCGAGCTCCTTGGCCAGCGCCTTCAGCGCGCGCGAGATAGTCGAGATCTCCTGCTGGCGGGACTCGTTGCTCGTGTAGCCGCGCATGAGCTGGAGGTAGTCGACGACGAGCATCCGGACGTCGGCCTCCTTCTTGAGACGCCTGGCCTTGGCCCGCATTTCCGTGACCGTGATCGCGGGCGTGTCGTCGATGTAGATCGGCGCGTCCGCGAGGACTCCCGCCGCCCGCGCGAGCTGCTCCCACTCCTCGGGCCGGAGGTAACCGGTACGGAGTTTGTGCTGTGGGATCCGGGCCTGGGACGAGAGGAGCCTCATCACGAGCTGCTCCCGGCTCATTTCGAGGGAGAAGACGCCGATCGCGAGCTTCTCGTGGACGGCGGCGTACTCGGCGAGGTTGAGCGCGAACGACGTCTTCCCCATCGAGGGACGCCCGGCCACGATGACCATGTCCGAGTTCTGCCAGCCGGCCGTCATCTTGTCGAGGTCGAGATAGCCGCTCGGCACGCCCGTGACCGCACGCTTCTTGTCGAACACCTCCTGGATCATGTCGACGGCGTCCGAGAGGAGGTCCTTGATCGGGACGAAGCTCTTCCGCATCCGCGGATCGTTGATCTCGAAGATCATCTGCTCGGCTTCGTCGATGATCTCGCCCGACGGCCGCGCCGCCTCGTATCCCTTCTGGACGATGTTCGTCGATACCTCGATGAGACGACGGAGCACCGACTTCTCGAGGACGATCTCGGAGTGGTAGTCGATGTTGGCCGCGGTCGGCACGACGTCGAGGAGCGCGGAGATGTAGCCGGCCCCACCGACCGACTCGAGGTGTCCGCGCTTCTTGAGCTCGTCCGTGAGCGTGATGATGTCCGCCGCCTTGTCCCGCTCGTAGAGATGGACGGCGGCCTCGAAGATCTTCCGGTGGGAGTCCCGGTAGAAGCACTCCGGCTCCAGCACCTCCGCGGCCCGGCCGATCGCCTCCTTGTTGAGGAGCATGGCGCCGAGCACGCAGCGCTCGGCTTCGAGCGCCTGTGGGGGAACGCGCTGCGCGGTGAACCCCGCCCCGGACGACCCGCCCGAAGGCCCGCGTCCGTGTCCGTTGTAGTCCTGCATGTCCATCGATGCGTTTCCTTCCGGGAGGCGCGCTCGTCGGCTCGGGGAGTCGCGACCCCACCGCTCCGGCTGGAGAGACGGGTCCCTGCTCCACCAAGACGGGAGTGCCGTCTCTCGGGCTATCTGGGTCGCCGAGGCACCGGCTGCGGATGCCTCACTGGTCGAGTGTACGCCGAACGAGCTGAACGTCGTCCCAGACCGCGGCCTTGAGGCTCGGATTCCTCAAGAGCGCGGCGGGATGATAGGTCGGTATGACGGGGATGCCCCGATACGTGGCGATCTGTCCCCGCAACTTACCGATCGGAAGCTGACTATCCAAGAGGAACTGGCTCGCGAAGAGCCCCAAGGTGCAGATCACTTTCGGCCGGAGAATCGCGAGCTGTTCCTGAAGGAACGGAGTGCACTTCACGATCTCGTCTGGAGCGGGATTCCGGTTTCCAGGCGGCCGACACTTGAGCACGTTGCAGATGTAGATCTCGTCACGCTCCAGGCCGATCGCCTGGATGATCTTGTCGAGCAGTTGGCCGGCCCTACCCACGAAGGGATAACCCTGCCGGTCCTCGTCCGCACCAGGCGCTTCCCCGATGAAGACGAGAGGAACGGCGGAAGAGCCGACGCCGAAGACGACCTTGTTCCGGGTCTCGCAGAGACCGCAGGCGGTGCAGGCCTGCGCGCGTCGATCGAGCGCCCCCAGACGCTCCGCCCAGTCTCCGTCCCGCCCCGTCGCGAGCGGAGGCGCCCCCCAATTGGGCACCTTCGGATTGCGCGCGGCCCTGCGCTCGCCGCCGGCGGCGTCGGAAGCCGCCTGTCCTGCGGACTGCGCCGGTACGCGGACGCGAAACGTCTCCGCCTTCGGAGGTGCGGCGCCGGCCGCGACGCGGACGAACGCGGAGTCGCGGGCGTAGAAGACGCGGACCCGGAGCTCGACGCTGCCGAAGGAGGCGTGGCCGACGGTCGGGCCGGACTCGCCGCGGAACCGGCGGGGGCGGATCGCCGTGCCGACGGCGACCCTCCACTCAACGCGAGCTCACGGAGCGCCTCCGTCAACTCGTGATCGAACCAGTAATGGACCCCACGGCGATGGTCGAGGGCAGCCAGCCGCGCAACCTCGCGAATGACGTCGTCCCTCGTGAACGAATCCACGTCGAAGGGAAGCGGTTCGTGTCGTTCGCCGCTCATCGCTTCCTCCCGGACGTCTTCTTCGCGGACTTCGCTGCCGACTTCTTCACGGACTTCGCGGCAGACTCCTTCGCAGACTTCGCGGACTTCTTCGCGGATGCCTTGGCGGACTCCGTTGCCGCCTTGCTCGCAGACCCCTTTGCCGATTCCTTCGCCGACTCCATCGCGGAGTGCGGGCGCGCGGAAGAGCGGGGCGCGCGACTCTTCGGGCGGGGATCCCGGCCCGGGTTCCCGACGTCCTTCCTTCGCTCGTTCCAGAGCGAGAGCGCGCGGCGCACGATCTCGAGACCGACTTCGTCCTTCGTCGTTCGGGCGAGAGACTCGGGGCCGCGGTCGGGATAGAGGAACGTCACTTCGTTCGTGGCGCCCCCGAACTCCGAACCCGCTTTCGTCGGGTCGTTGAGGACCAGGAGGTCGACGCCCTTGCGGGCGAGCTTTGTCTCACCGGCCTGGAGACGCGCGGCGTCCGTTCTCTCTGTCTCGAGGGCGAACCCGATGGACACCTGTCCCCTTCGCGCGGCGGCGACGGTCTTCAGGATGTCGACCGTCGGCGTGAGTTCCAGAGTCAACGCGCCGTCCCCACTCCGGATCTTCTTCCCGGCGGGACGCTTCGGCCGGTAGTCCGCCACCGCCGCGGCCATGACGAGGAGCGGGTGGGACGGATGGAGCTCCGTGACCCGATCGAGCATCTCCTTCGCGCTGCGTACACGGACGACATCGACGCCGTAAGGGACCGGAGCACTGGTCCGCGCCGCGATGACCGTGACGGGCAGGCCGAGGTTGCGCCCGGCTTCCGCCACCGCGAACCCCATCCGACCGCTCGAACGGTTCGTGAGCGCGCGTACCGGGTCCAGATCTTCTTCGGTGCCGCCGGCCGTGACGAGAAGACGCGGGCGGTGGCTCCGCTCCGCGAGGAGGCGAAGCGCGGCGCCGACGATCTCCGCGGGTTCGGCCATCCGTCCGGCCCCGAACTCGCCACAGGCGAGATCTCCGGCGTCCGGATCGGCGAAGAGATAGCCCCAACTCCGCAACTGCCGCACGTTGGCCTGCACCGCCGGGTGGTTCCACATGAGCGTGTTCATGGCGGGGGCGAACATCACGGGGACAGAGGACGCGAGAAGCGTGGTACTGAGCGCGTCGTCCGCGATCCCCTGGGCCACCTTGCCGAGGATGTTCGCGGTGGCGGGTGCGACGACGACGAGGTCCGCTCCCCGGGACGCGCGGATATGGTCGATCGCGGACCGCGTCGCGAGTCCGGGAGGCGCGGAACCGCCTAGGACCGTTCCCCCCGCGGCCGAAGAAGCCGCGGGATCCCGCGGCTGCGCCGCGTGCGCTGTCGATGCGGGTGGACTCCCCGGCGCCATGCCGCCGGCATCAGAATCGGCATCGGACCGATCACCGTACTCGGCCGCGGCGCCGGCGGGCGGTCCGAAGAGGTCGACGGTGACGGGCCGCTCCGTCAGAGTCGCGAACGTGAGCGGCTGGACGAACTCGGCCGCGGACCGCGTGAGCACGCACTCCACGGTGACACCGGCCTTCGTGAAGAGCCGGACGATCTCCGCCGCCTTGTAGGCCGCGATCGAACCGGTCACGCCGAGCACGACATGCGCGTGGCTCATGCCAGTCTCCGATCGACTCTCGAACGCTCCGCGCGGACGATTCCGACGAGTTCCTGCACCGCGCGGTTCAGGTCGTCGTTCACGATGACGTACTCGTAGCGCGAGATCTCTTCGACTTCCTGACGCGCGCGGGCGAGACGGGCTTCGATCTGTTCCGCACTGTCGCTCTTCCGCCCACGCAACCGCTCCTCGAGAACCGCCCACGAAGGCGGAAGCACGAACACCATCACGGAACCGGGATAGCTCCGCTTGAGCTGGAGGCCACCCTGCACGTCGATGTTGAGGACGACGCTCCGACCGGCACTCAGGTTCTCGTCGAGGAATGCCTTGGGCGTTCCGTAGAAGCGCCCGTGGACTTCGGCGTACTCGGCCATCTCCTCGTGCGCGACCGCCTCGCGAAACTCGTCGTCCGTATAGAAGAAGTAGCTCTCGCCGTCGTTCTCGTTCTCGCGGGGAGGACGAGTCGTGGCGGAGATGGAACGCACCGCGTGGCCCAGCTGACTGAGCAGCCGATCGCAGAGCACGGTCTTCCCCACGCCCGATGGTCCCGAGACGACGACCGGAAACGCGGGGAGAATGAGGCGAGGAAGAACGTCCATGAGCGCAGCTACTCGAAGTTCTGAACTTGTTCGCGAAGTCTCTCGATCTCTTCTTTGATCTCTATCACATCACGGGCGATCGGGACATCTTGTGCTTTCGACCCGATCGTATTCGCTTCGCGGTTCATCTCTTGGAGTAGGAAATTGAGCTTCCGGCCGGCGGGCTCAGGCGCGTGGATGAGATCGCGGAACTGCTCCACGTGTGAGCGGAGACGGACGCACTCCTCGGTGCAGTCCGTGCGATCGGTGAAGAGGATCAGTTCGGACTCGAGCCGCGCGAGGTTGAAGTCCGCGTCCTGACTGATCTCGGCGAGCCTGTCCTCGACCCGCTTCTTGTAGTTCGTGAGCATCTCCGGCACGCGCGCGACCACGCGATCCACGCGTTCATAGATCAGATCGAGGCGCGTGAGGAGATCCTTGGCCAGGTTGTTGCCTTCCCGTTCCTTCATGTCCTGGACGTCGAGGATGGCGGCCTCGAGCGCTTCCTGGAGCCGGTTCCACGACTCCTCTTCGCCGATCTCCTCCTGTTCCCAGGTCAGGACGTCGGGAAGCGTGAGGAACGTGTTGATGTCGATCTGTCCCGAGAGATGGAACCGCTTCTGGAGTTGATCGAGGACGTCGAAGTACGCCTCGGAGATCGGCTCGTTCAGCTTGAGGCGGGTCACCGGCGAGTCGTTCCCGTCGAGCGTGACGTTCACGTTGATCTTCCCGCGCGAGATCCGGCTCTGGATGATCTCGCGGGTCTTCCCCTCGAGCAGAGCGAGCGACCTCGGGAGCCGCACCGAGATCTCGCAGAACCGATGGTTCACGGTGCGGATCTCGACCATGAGCTTTCCTGTGCCGAGGGCGGATTCGCCGCGGCCGTAGCCAGTCATGCTGCGCAACATTTCGTTCTCGGATCTCCACGGCCTGGAACCGGTTGGTCGCTACGGGGGACGGAGCCGTCCGCCCTCCTCGTCCACATCGTGCCGACGAGGGACAAGGGCACTAGGCGAGGGAGCGTACCTCCCGTGCCGGAGAGGGTCAATCTCGGGACGCTTCCGACCGTCCCCAGAGCCAAGCCGCACCGCGGACGCCACTTGCGTCGCCGTGCAGCGGGGGCACGAGCGGCGTCGTCACAGAGTCGGAGAAGACCCAGCGGTTCCAGATGCGGGGGACGTTCGTGTAGAGGCGCTCGATCTTGGAGAGGCCGCCGCCCAGGACGATCGTGTCAGGGTCGAGGAGGTTGATGACGGAGGCGAGAGCCCGGGCGAGTCGATGTTCGTAGCGGCGGAGCGTGTCCTCGCACGCGTCGTCGCCGGCCGCGGCGCCCTGGACGACCTCCTCCGAGGTGAGGCGAGCTCGATGAACGCGTTCGTGATCGTGCGCGAGGCCAGGCCCCGAGAGGAACGTCTCGACGCAGCCGGACCGTCCGCAGTAGCACGGTGGGCCGGGCAGCTCGTCCGGTGTCACCGATGGCAACGGATTGTGCCCCCACTCCCCGCCGATCGCGTTCGCACCGAGGATCGGTCGTTCTCTCACGACGACACCACTTCCGACACCGGTTCCGAGGATGACTCCGAAGACGACTTCGGCTCCGGCCGCCGCGCCGTCCACCGCCTCCGAAAGCGCAAAGCAGTTCGCGTCGTTCGCGAGACGAACCTCTCGACCGATCCGGGCGACGAGGTCTTCGCGGAGCGGACGGTCGTTGAGCCAGGTCGAGTTGCAGTTCTTCATCCGTCCGGTCGCGGGGGACACGGCTCCCGGAGTTCCGATCCCGATCGTGGGAACGTCCGCACCGGACTCGGCTGCGAATCGATCGAAGCGGTCGGTCAACGCTGCGAGAGCGTCGAGCGTCGCGTCGTAGTCCCCCTTTGGCGTGGGGACTCTGTGGCGACCCAGCACTTCGCCCGAGCCGCCGAGCAGCACGCCTTCGATCTTCGTTCCGCCGAGGTCGATCCCGATCCGCATGGGGGCGAGGATAGAGCAAGGTCGGGAGGGATTCCCAGCCCCTCACTCGCGGCATCATTGGGGAGCGCGGGAACACACCGACGATCTCTCCCGTTTGGGTGCGAAGGTCGGCACCGAACCGTCACCGAAGAAGGACGAGTCTGGCCGTCCGCACTCCGTCCGGAGTCTGGAGCTTCACGTAGTACGTTCCGCCGGCCAGATCGTCCGGCATCGTCACCTCGATCCGTGCTTGCCCGACCGCGACAGGACGCGGCGGAACGTCGAGGACGCGTCGGCCGTCCGTGGCGTGGACCGAACCCGACACCGTGCCGGGCGTGCGGGTCGTGAAGAGGAGGGCCGCCGTGCTCGTGGTCGGGTTCCGCAGAATGACGAGTGGCGACCCCGTTCCCGGCTCACCCACCGTGCCTTCCACCGTGGACGCCGCACATTCTCCGAAAGCTCCGACGAAACCACACGAGAATCCGTCGTGGTAGCCAGGCTGGCAGGGCGAGTTCGGATCGATGCGGAAGTCTCCGCCTTCGGGGTCACAGAAGAGCGGGTCGGCCTCGAAGTTCCCATCTTCGTAGCACCAGGGGCAACTCACGGTGCCCCGCTCATTCATCCAGAAGTCGTTGCAGAGGATCTCTCCACCACCCGGAGTGGAAATCGCCTTCCCGTTGATCGTCTCGGCAAAGATCGAGTGGTTGATCTCGACATAGCTCGCTTCCATGTAGACAGCGGCACCTGGATTCAGGCACTCGTTCCGCCAGAAGGTGCAGTTCTCGATGACGGCAGCGTTCGGGTATCCGCAACAGGGACCGACTGATGTAACGGCGCCGGCCCATCCGCCAACGTTGTTCATGAAGACACAGTCTCGAAGCACGCTGTTCTCCACGGCCACAGCCGCTCCGGCACCGGTCGTGCGAACACTCGAAAACGTGCACCGTTCCACCAACGTCCCCTGACTCGCGGCGCTTAGGTCGAGAGCGAGGCCGTTCTCGCAGTTCGGGTAGCTGGTAGCAATACCTTGAAACGTGCAGTCCTGCACAGTGGCAGATCCCGTCAGACTCACACTGTCGCACCACACTGAGTCCGATCGTGTGTCCACGATGCAGTCCCGAACAACAAATGACGGAGGGGGCCAGCCACCCAGTACCCGAGTCTGACCGAATAGGCGAAGACGCTCCAGATGATGCTCTCCGGACGCATGAAACCACAAGTGGATGCCCGTAATGGACACGTCGGATGGAAGATCCCCGGCCCCACGAATCGTAATCGACTCCGCAGCAACCTCGGCCAGCGGTGGATCCGCCGTCTCGTCATAGATTCCGGGATGGACGAGAATCGTGTCGCCCGGCTGCACGACGGCGATCGCAGTCCGGAGGGATGGGTAGTCTCCGGTTCCGTCCGGCCCCACTTCCAGGGTCGCCGCAAGCGAGAGTCGAGGAACACTCACCAACGCGGCTCCGAGGAGAAGCATCCTCTGGATCATCGCTGGCTCCCTTCTGATCCTGTGTTCGGTCGACCGAGTCGGCCACTCCTTCCCCAGCTCGTCGGCCCTGATATCGTCCGTACTGTAGAACCAAGACAGCGCACGCCGCATCGTGGACTATGCGTATGCGGCCAGGAATGGACGACCAGGCCCACGGCGTTTGGTTCTCGATGGAGGCGAAACGAGAGACCCTAGCTAGCTAGTAGCCCACCGCGGCCGCTCCACTCCGGATGTCCGGCCCGGCGTGGAAGCCGTCGTCCCGCACCTCGATCGCATTGACCCGGCCGATCGCGTCCGACGGGAAGATTTGGACGGTGTGGCCTTTCGCCTCGAGGGCGCCGATCGTCTCGGGCGAGAGGCCGTACGGTTCGTAGAAGAGAACGTCCGGGAGCCACTGCGCATGGATGCGTGGAACGGCGACCGCCTGCGCGATCGGCATGTGGAAGACGACCGCGTTCAGGATGACCTGGACGACAGACGTGATGATCCGCGAACCGCCCGGTGAGCCGAGGAGCAGGTACGGGCGGGCGTCCCGCAGGACGATCGTGGGAGACATCGAACTCAGCATCCGCTTCCCTGGTGCGATCGCATTGGCTTCGTTGCCGATGAGGCCGAAGAGATTTGGGACTCCGGGCTTCGCGGAGAAGTCGTCCATCTCGTTGTTGAGGAGGATGCCGGTTCCCGCCGCGACGAGACCGCTCCCAAAGCCAGCGTTGAGCGTCGTGGTCATGCTGACGGCGTTGCCCTGATCGTCGATCGCGACGAGATGCGTCGTCTCGTCGGGCTCCGCTCCGGGATCGCCGGCACCGACCTCACCGCTCGGCGTCGCCGTGGTCATCGAGATCGAGCGCGTGCGTTCCTCGATGTACTCCGGGGAGAGCAGGCCTTCCTCGGGCACGTCCCAGAAGTCGGGGTCGCCCAGATGCTCGGCACGATCCGCGTAGGCACGACGCGCGACTTCGGTGAAGAGGTGGAGGTAGGGCGACGAGCCCCACTGGAGGTCCACGAGCGGATAGCGGGCGAGCATCGAGAGCATCTGGACGACGAGGATGCCTCCGGAACTGGGAGGTGGCATCGAGACGATCTCGCAGCCGTAGAAACTCCCGCGGATCGGCTCGCGATAGCGCGAGCGGTACGCGGCGAGATCCGCCTGCGAAACGATCCCGCCGCCCTGCTCCATCTCGGCGACGAGGAGTTCCGCGGTCCGCCCGGCGTAGAAGCCATCACGTCCGTGCTCGGCGATCCGCTCGAGTGCATCCGCGAGGTCCGGTTGGGTCAGGCGATCTCCCGGAAGCCACGCCCGTCCGTCGGCCCGCACGAAGATGGCGCGCGCGTCCTCATCTCGGGAGAGGTACTCGGACTTCCAGCCGAGCCGGGTCGCGAGGTCGTCGCCGATCTCGAACCCCTCGCGGGCGAGACGGATGGCCGGAGCGAGCACGTCGGCGCGGGACACCTTCCCCGAACCATGATCGGCCTGGAGCCGGAGGAGTCCGTCGACCGAACCAGGCACCCCGACCGCGAGATGTGTTTCGAGCGAACGGCCGGGGACGACTTCACCCGCATCGTCGAGGAAGAGGTCCCGATGCGCGGTGGCCGGTGCGACCTCACGGAAGTCGAGGGTGAGGTCTTCCCCACTCGCCAAGTGAACGACGGCGAAGCCGCCACCGGCGAGGTTCCCGGCCCAGGGATACGTCACGGCGAGTGCGAACGCGCTCGCGACCGCACCGTCGATCGCGTTCCCTCCCGCCTGCATGACTTCCGCTCCCGCAGCGGAAGCGTGCGGACAATCGGACACGACCATCCCGTGCGTCGCCCAGCCCGGCCTGCGATCGGGGCTCGCGGACGACGGGACGGACAGCGTCGTGATGAGGAGCACGGCGAGGGACGCATGGCGGAGGATCACGCCGAGGGACGTGCGGCGGAACATGCCGAGGGACGTGCGGCGGAACATACCGAGGGACATGCCGCGGGACGTGCGGAGGAAGGGCCGTCCACCGCGGAACATGCCACGGAAGCACGAACTGACGCGAAACGTGCCGAGGAAGAGTGAACCGACGCGGATCGGATTCGTCACGAGGTCCTCCCCACCTCGGTGCCGTCGACGAGACGCCGGATGCCGAGTGGGTTCGACTCCTCGAGTTCCGCGGGCAGGAGTTCCGTCGGCGCGTTCTGCCAGCAGACCGGACGAACGAAGCGCAGGATCGCGCGCGTGCCGACCGAAGTCGACCTGCCGTCGCTCGTCGACGGGAACGGTCCGCCGTGCACCATGGCATGACACACCTCGACCCCGGTCGGGAAGCCGCCAAAGAGAACGCGTCCCGCGCAGCGTTCGAGCGCATCGACCAGGTCTGGGTACGCGGAGACTTCGCCCTCGACGCCGTGAACAGTGGCGGTGAGCTGACCTTCCCAACTCTCGGCGAGTGCGATCAGCTCCTCTCTCGACTCGTACTCGACGAGAACCGTGCATGGCCCAAAGACCTCGTCCCGGGAGACGCGTCCCGCGAGCAGATCGGCGCCACGCACCCGGAAGACGGAGAAGCCGGCGCCCTGTCCGCCGGGACCGTCCGGATCCGCGGTCGAGCTGACTCGGGTCGCGCAGGAGTCCCATCGTTCGACCCCGGCGCGGTAGGTCTTCCGGATCGCTTCGGTCAGCATCGGCGCGGTGACAGTGCCTTCACCGGCGCGGGCCAGAGCCCCGGCGAATCCGTCCGCGGCCGCACCCGCGGGCACGTGGACGAATCCAGGATTCGTGCAGAACTGGCCGACGCCGAGCGTGACGGAGGCGTGGAGTCCCGCGGCGATCGCGTCGCCTCGGGTCTCGAGAGCCTCCGGGAGGACGAAGACGGGGTTCACGCTGCTCATCTCGGCGAAGACCGGAATCGGCACGTCGCGTTCTGCCGCAACGCGTGCGAGTGCGAGTCCGCCCCCGCGCGAACCGGTGAATCCGACGGCGCGGATCGCCGGGTGCCGCACGAGCGGAACGCCGACGTCTTCGCCACGTCCCTGGAGGAGCGCGAAGGTGCCGAGCGGAAGACGGCAGGCGCGGAGGGCCCGGATCACGGCCCATCCGACGATCTCCGCGGTGCCGGGATGCGCGTGATGTGCCACGACGACGACCGGGTTGCCACCCGCGAGGGCGGAAGCCGTATCGCCACCTGCGACCGAGAACGCGATCGGGAAGTTGCTCGCACAGAAGACCGCGACTGGGCCGACCGGACGATGCATGGAACGCACGTCGGGCTTCGGCACGGGAGCGCGGCCCGGATCGGCATGATCGATCCGCGCGTCGACCCACGACCCCTCTTCGACGAAGTCGGCGAAGAGACGGAGCTGCGAAACCGTTCGTCCCGTCTCCGCTTCGATCCGGCCCGCCGGCAGCCCGGTCTCGAGCGGCGCGCGCTCGATGAGGTCGGGGCGGATCATTTCGATCTCCTCCGCCAAGGTGCGGAGGAAGAGAGCGCGCTCGGCTCCCGTGGTCCGGCCGAAGGTACGGAACGCGTCCGCCGCGAGGCGCGCGGCACGATCGACTTCGCCTGCCGATGCGGTGAAGAACTCCGGATCGATCGCGGCTCCTCGAGCGGGGTCATGGGCAACGAAACGCCTGGGTTCCCCGGCGGACGGCGCTCCATCGATGAGCGAGAGTCCTGTCGTCTCCATCTCGTCCTCCTCGTAAGGCGTTGGTCGGCGATGTCGCGACCGTGTCCCGACTCCCGAGAGTCGGCGTGTCTCGCAATCGTGTCCCGACTATGGAGAGTCGGCGTGTGCCGCGACCGTGTCCCGACTCTAGAGTGTCGGCCGCGTCGAGAGCGCAGTCCGGATGACGCGCAGCGCCTGTCTCGTTCGTTCCTCGAGCATGAGCCGCGGCGGACGGACTCGTTCCGACCCCATCCCCACCTCGGCCTGAGCGAGTTTGATCAGCTGCACGAACTTGGGAACCGTGTCGAGTCGGAGGAGCGGAAGGAACCACCGATAGAGCTCGTCGAGTTCCCGGCTCGGGCCCGCCTGGGACAGTCTGGAAGAGGCGCACCGACCTGGCAGGCAGAGCGATTGACGAGCCCCGCGATCCACCCGGTGGCGCCAACGTGCGCGCACTCGACGATCAGGTCGTCGAGGCCGGCGAAGATCGCGAGCCGGTCCCCATCCGCTCGCGAACGGCGCTCACCCTGCGCACATCCCCACCGACCCCTTCATCGCGTGGAGATTGTCGTGCCGCGCGGCCAGCTCTTCGGCCTGCTCCGGAAGGAAGTCGGTCCGGTAGGCGATCGGGTTGTTGTAGAGCATCGACGAGAGCGGAGTCGCCTCGAGAACCGCTTCCACGTGGGCCCGCATCTCGGGCCAGTCCGAGGCGTAGACGTAGGGCGGCAGCACCATCAGCCCAGTGCAACCGACGCCCTCGGCCATCTTCGCCAGGTCCACGGCATCCCTCGTACTCGCCGCCGCGATCCCCGCAACGATCGGGATCCGGGCGTTCACCGCGGCAACACACGTCTCGAGCACGGACCGCTTCTCGGCGGGAGACAGACTCGCGCCTTCACCGAGCGACCCGAGGGGAACGATCCCTGTCGCCCCATGATCGGCGAGCCAGGCAGCATGACGACCCAGGAACTCGTGATCGACGTCACCGTTCTCCAGGAACGGCGTCGTGATCGCGGGCATGACTCCGTACCAACGCATCAGATCCTCCACTCGATTGCAGGCGCGGTCCCGCGTCCTCCGTCCAGACTCGGTTCCGCATCTTCCGTTCCGCCACGGTCCCGCGTCTTCAGTCCATCCACGCTCCGACCGGCACGGGAGAGATGGGCGGACGCGGCGTGTCCGGCGCCCAACCACGGAGTTCCCGGAGCGCGGCGCCACAGACTCTTCCCTGGCACGCGCCCATCCCACAGCGTGTGACGAGCTTCGCATCCCGAAAGGCCCGGTGCGAGGAGAGTTCGCGCCACTTCACGTCTTCACACCGGCAGACGATCGTCTCGTCATCGGCGAGGTGCGCGAGTTCGGGCCGAAGCGCAAACGCCCGTTCGAGCGCGACCGCAAACGATCGCGCCCGCTCTCTCCGCTCGACGAGTTCCGGTTCGAGCGTGGGATGATGATCCCCTTCCCGCGCACGGAGTACCGAGCCGACGATCTCGCCCTCCACCTCCGAGAGCTCGACGCCGCCGATGCCGGTCAGTTCACCGATCGCGTAGACACGAGGCCGATCCGTCCGTTGGAACTCGTCGACGCGCACGTTGCCGCGGTCATCGGTCTCGCAACCGATCAGTCGCGCGAGTTCGTTCGACGGCACGAGCCCATAGCCGACCGCGACCGCGTCACACGGTTCGCTCCACCGGCTCGCTCCGTTCGTGAGAACGACACGCTCGACCCCATCCCGGCCTTCGGCCTGGGCGATCCACTGCCCCGTGCGATAGGGCACGCCGGCGAGAGCCGTCCGCAGCTCCCACATCTGGGCCCACTTCTCTCGCCGCCCGAGTAGACCCCGCCCGAACTCGAGGAGCGCTCGTGCCGGTGTCTGCTCCGCGATCAGTACGACCTCTGCGCCTCGCTCGCGAAGGAACGCTGCCACCGCGAGCAGGAGCGGCCCGGTTCCGGCGACGACCACGCGTCGTCCTTCGATCGGCCATCCTCCGTTGACCAGCGCCTGGAGCCCTCCCGCACCGAAGACGCCGGGGAGCGTCCACCCCGGGAACGGGAGGAAGAGCTCCCGCGCGCCGGTCGCGAGAACCAAATCGCGATAGTGCATCTCGTGGAAACGCCCATCGCGCAGGAGCACGAGCGTGCCGGGCTTCGTTCGGTCCCCCGGACGGTGGTCGACGACGGCGGTGGAGAAGACGAACTGCGCATTCTCGGGAACAGCGCGAGGATCGGAACCTCCGCGCCAGATCTGCCCGCCCGGCGCAACGTTCTCGTCGAGCAACAGGACGTCGCGACCGGCGGCACCTGCCACGCGTGCGGCGGCCAGGCCAGCTGGACCCGCACCTACGATGACGACGTCTGCCTCGCCTGGCAGTGCGGCCTCGGTGGTGGGCGACTGGGGTGGACGTCCGGCTGTCGCCGCGTGGACGTGAGCGACCGCGTCGGAAACAGGCCGATCCGACGTGACGACCATCCCCGGGCGGACGACGGTGAGACAGCTTCGGACCTGGGGTACACCGTCCACGGTCACGCGGCACTCGTGGCAGATCCCCATCCCGCAGATCGGTGCGCGCGGCTCCTCGAAACGCCCCGAGCGCCGGAAGGAAGGCGTCCCCGGCTCACGCACGCCGTTCCGCGCACTTTGGGCACGGGACGTTTCGTTGGCGCGAATCGTGTCGTTGGCGCGGGGCGTGTCGTTGGCATTCGCCGTTTCGCGCGCGTCCTCCTGTCCCGCCGCGATCGCGATTGCGGCGGCCACGGTCGTGCCAGCGGCAACCGTGACCTCCCGGCCGTCGATCCTCAGGGTGACGTCCTGCCTCACGCCTCTTCCTTCCCCGCGAGTCGCGCTGCCGGATCGTAGAGCGCGGGAGACACGTGCGGCTCGGCGCCCGCGACGAGATCTACCAGTAGCTCAGCCGTCCCCAGCGCCGACGTGATGCCGAGCCCTTCGTGACCCGAGGCGATGAACACAACGGCCGCTCGACGGCCCGGACCCAGGCGATCGTCCGGTGAGGCGGGACGGAACCCGGTCCAGATCCGGATGACCTGAAGGCTCTGGATCGGCGGAATGTAGCGAATCGCCTGGTCGATCATCCGCTTCGTGATGACGGGATCGACGGATCGGTCGAACCCCGCGAACTGACGACACGACCCGATCAGGACCTGGCCGGTCGAACGCGGCTGGACGTTCATCGAAACGGAGTCGCCTTCGCCCATGTGCGTGTTCTTGACGTAAGCGAGTTCGACGACCTGGTGTCGAAGGAAACCCGGGTACCGATCCGTGATCGCGAGGTGACCCTTCCGCGGCTGGATGCCGACTTCGGGAAGGAGCTTCGCGGTGCCGACACCGGAAGCGATGACGATTGCGGAGTACGATTCCCAATCGCCGCCCTCCACGCGGAGCCGTGGAGACGGCCCGCGAGAGCTGGCCGCCCCGCCTGAGGGCGTGACACCCGCGTTCGCGAGTTCGGGGGGCGCAAGCCCCGCGGGCGCGAGCTCCGCAGGCGCGAGCTCGGCAGGCGCCAGCTCGGCGACCGTCTCGTGCGCCCGCACCGTGATCCGGTTCGCGGCCGGCGATTCGTGGAGCCAGTAGCTCACGACGCGGGGCGGATAGATCACCGCGTCCTCGGGAACGCGCATCGCACCGAGGAGGTCGTGGGCGAGCGCGGGTTCGATCGCGCGGAGCTGGTTCGCGTCCACCACCTCCGCCTCCACGCCGAAGCGCCGGAGCCCCTCCGTCTTCTCGTGCGCGGTCGCGAGATCTTCGTCGTCCGCGGCGAGCCAGAGCGTTCCGCACTTGTCGACCTCACATCCAGGTGGCAGGTCCGGAAGAAGCTGGTCCCAGAGTTCCATCGAGCGACCAATGAGTTCGAACTGCGCCGGGGAGTCGGCGAGGAAGAGAAGGTGCCCCATCCCCTCCGCGGTCGCTCCCCCACCCAGCTCACCGCGGTCGAAGACCGTGACCCTGGCGCCGCGGGACGCGAGTTCCGCCGCAATGGAAGCGCCGATGACGCCGGCGCCGACCACGGCGATGTCGGATTGCCGCGCTGTAGTCATCGGATTCCGTCCCGGAACGGATCCTGCGGATCGAAGAGAAGCGTGCTCTCCGCCGTGATGTAGGCCGAGCCGCGCACATGCGGGTAGACCTCGCCGCCCAGGACTTCGACGCGACCGCGGAAGATGCTCCCGACGATACTCTCCTGACGCCAGACCTCGCCCGGCGCAAGCTTTCCGTCCGCGTGGAGGCACGCGAGCTTCGCGCTCGTGCCGGTCCCGCACGGTGAGCGGTCATAGGCTTTGCCGGGACAGAGGACGAAGTTCCGGCTGTCGGCGTGCGGGTTCAGAGTCGGCGCGAACAGCTCGATGTGGTCGATCTCCCCGCCGTTCGCGCCGCGGATCCCGTCACGCTCCAGCGCCTGCCGGATCCGCCACGTCACGTCGGTGAGCCGCTCGACGTTGCTCAGCTCGAGGACTTCGTCGTGCTCGTCGACGAGGAAGAACCAGTTGCCTCCCCAGGCCACGTCCCCGCGAACGAGTCCGATTCCGGGAACGTCGACGGAGATCCTGGACGCGTAGCGATAGCTCTGGACGTTCCGCACTTCGACTTCCCCGTCGAGGTGGAGCGTCGCGCTGACCGGGCCCACCGGAGTGTCGAGACGATGCGTCCCGGGACGGATCTTCCCCATGTGCGCGAGCGTCACGACCACGCCGATCGTCCCGTGGACGCACATGTTCAGGTAGCCGACGTTGTTGAAGAAGATGACGCCCGTAACGGCCTTGGGATCGTCCGGCGGAACGAGGAGGGCGCCGACGACCTCGTCCGAACCGCGCGGTTCGTTCACGACCGCGGATCGGAACGCGTCGTGCTCGCTCCGGAACCGCTCCCGCCGCTCCGCAACCGTCCCCGCGCCCAGATCGGGACCGCCGGAGACGACCATGCGGGTCGGCTCTCCGCCGGTGTGCGAATCGATCACTTCCGTCCTCGTCAGCGCCATGGCGAGGGAGCATACTCCTCGGTCCACGGCGGTTCCAGGGTACGGCCGTACGGGCTCTCCGAAGGCATCCGCAGCCGGCGAGACCTCGGCGACCGAAGCCCCCAAGAGGAGACACGATCCATGCCAGACACCGTCCACAGGATTCCCGGGCTCGTCCTCCTCGACCATGTCTTCACGCTGCCGCTCGTCCACGGCGGGAGCCCGAGCGACCCCGACTTAGGTAGCCGCTCGGGTCGCGGGACGGGTACGACCGATACCCGCACGATCGAGGTCTTCGCCCGCGAAGTCCGCTCCGCCAAAGACCGGAGCCCGGACCTCGGCGATTCGACGAAGGGCCCAGGAGCCGACGCGCGGGACCGACCTTTCCTCGTCTTCTTCCAAGGCGGACCCGGGTTCGGAAGCCCCAGGCCGATGGAACGCTCGGGGTGGATCGGAAAGGCGCTCGAAACCCACCGCGTACTGCTCCTCGACATGCGCGGGATGGGACGGAGCACGCCCGTCACCCACCAGTCGCTTTCGGGATTCGGGAGCGCGGAGGAAACGGCCGAGTACCTCACCCACTTCCGCGCGGACTCGATCATCCGCGACGCGGAGGCGATCCGGACGGAACTCGCGGGTGGCGACCGGTGGTCCGCCCTCGGCCAGAGCTACGGTGGTTTCTGCATCACCACGTACCTCTCCCTCGCTCCGGAAGGGCTCGCGTCCGTCTACGTCACGGGTGGACTCCCTCCGCTCTCCCGAAGCGCGGATGAAGTGTACCGCGCGACGTATCAGCGTCTGACGAAGCGGAACGAGCGCTACTACGACCGCTATCCGAAGGACGCAGAGCTCATGGAGCGGCTGTGCAGCTACCTCCGGAGCCACGAAGTCCAGCTCCCGGGCGGCGGACCACTCAGCGTGAGGAAGCTCCAGGTGCTCGGAAGTCGCTTCGGCATGAGCGACGGTTTCGAGACCGTCCACTACATCCTCGAGAACGCCTTCGTTCGCGGTGCGTCGGAAGAGGAAGTCGCGTATCTCTTCCTCCGCGACGTCGAGAACGCCCTCTCCTTCGAGACGCACCCGATCTACGCCATCCTCCACGAGTCGATCTACGCACAGGGAGCCGCGACCCGCTGGTCGGCCGAGCGGATCCGCGCGGAACACCCGATCTTCGACCCGTCACGGAAGGTTCCCTATTTCACAGGCGAGATGGTCTACCCCTGGATGTTCGAGGAGTACCCGCACCTCGTACCGCTGCGGGATGCGGCGAACGTGCTCGCCGAGAAGGCAGACTGGCCCGCCTTGTATGACCCGCACGTCCTCGCGAAGAACGACGTACCTGGCGCAGCGGTGGTCTACCACGACGACATGTACGTCGAGCGCGCGTTCTCCGAGGAGACCGCTGCCTCGATCCGCGGGATGAAGACCTGGGTGACGAGCGAGTACGACCACAACGGCCTCCGCGCCGACGGAGCGAAGATCCTCGGCAAGCTGATGGACATGGCCCCGGCCAGGTAGTCGCCGGTGCGGTTGTCATCGGCAAGGTAGTCGGCGGTGTGGCTGTCACCGGCAAGGTAGGCGCCGGTGTGGTTACCACCGGCAGGGAAGTCGTCCGTGCGGTGGTCAACCGGGCGGAGGTCACGGGCACAGGCGGACAGAGGACATTCGTCTCGACGCTCGCGGGCCGGTCGCGGTAGAGTCCGCCGCATGCCAAACACTACCTATCCCCTCGGGGACTTTCTCGATCGCCCTGGACGGCCCGGCCCGTTCGGCGGCATCCTCGACGAGTACGCACGTGCCGCGGCTGAGCTCTGTACAGCCATCGAATCGATCGACGAGACGACGTTCCGCGAGGAGCGCGAATCCAACGATCCAGACACCACGTCACTACGCATGATCTGCGTCCACTGTATCAATGCCGCATTCGGCTACTCGAACATGGTTCGGAAGGAGCGCGGCCTGGAGCCGGACAAGGCGGTCTACCTGGCTGCGGATCACGCTCTCGTCCCATCCGCGTTCCGGGAGCACATCGGCCGGGCCATCCGGCACACGGCAGAGACGGTCGAACCGATCTGGGACATCGACCTCGAGGCGACCATCGCGAGTACGTTCAAGGCTCGCTGGGGTCAGACCTACGACGTGGAGTCGATCTTCGAGCACGGGATCGTCCACCTCCTCCGTCACCGTCGACAGATCGAACGATGGATTGCTGGTAACTGATCCTCTCCCGCCGAACGACCCAACCCGATGAACCGTTCCCACCCCGCCGGCGCCAGAGAGATCCTGGCGCTGGCCATTCCCGCGCTCGGAGCGCTCGCGGCCGATCCGCTCCTCGGACTCCTCGACACCGCGCTCGTCGGCAGGCTCGGCGCTCCCCAGCTCGCGGCCCTGGGCGCGGCGAACGCGCTCTTCTCCCTCTTCGCAGCATCGCTCGTGTTCCTCGAGTACGGGACGACGGCACGCCTCGCGCGCAGGTTCGGCGCGGGACAGATCGATCGCCTCGTCCGCGAAGGAATCCAGATGTCCTGGATCGCGATCGGCCTCGGCGCGCTCTTCATGCTCTGGCTCCACTTCGCACCGGAGAGCGTCCTCGGATGGCTCGACGTACCGCCGGAAGTGCGTGGGCCGGCCGCGACCTACCTCGGCATCCGTGCGTTCGGGATGATCCCGTCGCTCGGGCTCCGGGTCGGTCACGGCGTGTTCCGCGGCATCCAGGACACGCGCGCCCCGCTCGTAATCGTCGTGGTGATGAATGTGTTGAACGGAATCCTCGACGTCCTTCTCATCTTCGGCTGGACGCGCATCGGGCTTCCCGCGTTCGGAATCGCGGGCGCAGCCTGGGCGACCAACTGCGCACAGTGGCTCGGCGCGATCGCGATGTTCGTCTGGCTCGGCACGCGTCTCCGGTCCCTCGGCTTCGAAGGACGCCCGCCGTTGAAACTCGAACTCGACGTCCTCCGGGAGCTCTTCGGAATCGGCCGGGACCTGCTCCTCCGCTCCCTCGGCCTCCAAGCTGCTCTCTTCGCCGGCACCCGGATGGCGGCCGCTGTCGGTACGGCCGCGCTCGCGGCCCATCAAGTCGGCTGGCAGCTCTGGCTCTTCCTCGCGCTTCTTCTCGACAGTCTCGCCATCGCCGGCCAGGCGTTGATCGCGCGCTGGCTCGGGGCCGGTGAGATCGAGATCGCGCGAGCGGTCGGGAAGCGTCTCCGCGTCTGGGGGCTCTTCCTCGGAACCGGGTTCGCACTGTTCTTCATCGTGCTACGTGCGCTCCTGCCCCGCATCTTCACCGCGGACCCGGAAGTGCTCGCCGAGATCGACCGGATCTTCCCGCTCCTCGCCTGGATGCAGATCCCGAACGCCTGGCTCTTCGTGATCGACGGTCTCCTCATCGGCGCGTCCGACATGCGCTTTCTCCGCAACTCGATGGTTCCGCTCGGTCTCTTCGGCGCGTTCACTGCATGGGCCGGCTATCAGCTCACGGGAACGCTTCTCGGCGTCTGGCTCGGCATCGCGGTGTTCATGATCGTGCGAACGGTGGCGATGGAACTGAGATGGCGGAGTGGCCGCTGGGTGACAGCGGGCGAGTAGAGAAAACGGCCGTTGGGTGACGGCGGGTAGTAGCGGAGTTGCCGCTGGGTGACGGCGGACGAGTAGCGACGAGGTTCACTACATGTTCGAGCTGGCCCCGGGGAGGGTGTCAGGATTTTCGTGTGTGAGCCATACAATGGACCTCTCGAACGGAGGCGAGTATGGCGAAGAAGCGGAAGATCCGAGCTGAGATTCTGGACGAGCTGCTCGAAGGCCGGGATGCTGCGGAAGTCTTTGCGAACGAAGGGCTTTTGTCGGAGCTGAAGAAGGCCCTGGCTGAGCGGATCCTCGAGACCGAGATGGACGTCCACCTCGCTGACGAGAGTGAGGAGGAGGCGGGCAACCACCGGAACGGGAAGAGCCCGAAGACGGTCCTGACCGACACGGGGGAGATCACTCTCTCGATTCCCCGAGATCGGCACGGCCGGTTCGAGCCGCGGTTGATCGAGAAGTACCGGCGACGCTTCCCCGGGTTCGACGACAAGGTGATCGCACTCTACGCCCGCGGGATGACGACGCGGGAGATCCAAGCTCACATCCGAGAGATCTATGGCGCGGAGATCTCTCCGGATCTGGTCTCGGCGGTGACCGATGCGGTGCACGAGGAGGTCGATGCCTGGCGGTCACGCCCCCTCGATCCTGTCTACGCGATCGTGTACCTCGACGCCTTGCGGGTGAAGATCCGCGACGAAGGACTCGTTCAGAACAAGGCGGTTTACCTCGCGATCGGCATCCGCTGTTCGGGTGAGAAGGAGATCCTCGGCCTCTGGATCGAGCAGAACGAGGGCGCGAAGTTCTGGCTCCAGGTCATGACCGAGCTCCGGAACCGTGGCGTTCAGGACATCCTGATCGCGGTTGTGGACGGCCTCAAGGGGTTCCCCGAGGCGATCGAGGCGGTGTTCCCAGAGACGGTGGTTCAGACCTGTATCGTCCACTTGATCCGCTACTCGATGCAGTTCGCGTCGTGGAAGGAGCGCAAGAAGATCGCCGTGGCGCTCCGTGCGATCTACCAGGCGGAGTCTGCCGACGCGGCAAGAGCCCGGCTCGAGGAGTTCGCTGCGGGGCCCTGGGGCCAACGGTATCCGTCCATCTACCTGGCCTGGGAGAGAAAGTGGGAACAGGTGACACCGTTCTTCGCCTTCACTCCCCAGATCCGCCGGATCATCTACACGACGAACGCGATCGAGAGTCTCCACAGTCAGGTCCGCCGATCAGTCCGAGTGCGCGGCCACTTCCCCAACGACCGGGCTGCGACTAAGCTGATCTACTTGGTACTGCGGAATGTGGAGTCGAAGTGGAAGAGGCCACCGGTCTCCTGGCAACAGGCCAAGTCAGAGTTTGCGATCCGCTTCGGCGATCGCTTCAGGATCACGAACTGATGGCGGCTCGCACACGAAATTCCTGACAGGCCCTTCCTCGATCTCCCGGACAGTCTGAGTCAGGTGACTTCCCGGAACTACTTACTTCACCACCACGACCTTGCTTGTGGCCACATGCTCGCCGTCTCCATCCTTCGCGCGCAACCGCAGGAGATAAACGCCACTAGCGACCGCCGTGCCGTTTGTGTCCCGGCCATACCACGTCCAGCGATGCGTACCCTCCTGCAGCTGCCCGCGCACGATCTCCCCCACCTTGCGGCCGTTCACGGCGAACACCTCCAGGAGCACGTCGCCCGGTCCCTCCAACGTGAACCGAATGTCGATCCCCAACCGCGTCCTTGTGGCCCACAACGCCATGGACCGCGATCCCGCCGAGTGCGTCGGCGCATCCGCAGTGCTGAGCACTCCCGCCGGCGGCCAGACAAGCCCGTTGGCAAACAACGAGAGCCCCCTGCCGTAGTTCCGATACATGCCCCCGAACTGCGTCGCCAAGACGTAGTTCACACGCCAGGCCACGTGTGCCATGGTCTCCCACGTCTCTCGGCTTTCCAGCTCGTTGACCAGTACCTCCCGCGCCATCTCGTGCCGGAAGTCCCAATCCCCATTCATCTGGCCGAGGATCCCGATCACCACCGTCCTCTCCGGGTCATTCTGCTGGACCCGCCGGTAGAACGGGTCGTCGACGTGATTCCAGCGAACTCCCAGGACCTCGCATGTCGGACCGAATGCCATGACCCGCTGTTTCGTATCCAGGCTCTCCGCGCAGGTAGTTCCCCGTAGGAAGTCGGTCCAGTGATCCACCCCTGTGGCATAGCCCTGAAACCAGATCGACTCCACGCCTTGATTGATGACGTCGCGGGCGGCCGCCTTTCCATCCCAGTAGCTCTCATAGTCGGACTCCAGCAACTGGACGGCCGGCGTCCCCTGGGTCTGGTACGCCGCCGTGACATGTGCCAGGCCATCGCTCAGGAGCGTCCCCGGTGTCCCGTTGAAGTCATCGCCGGCCAGCACCAAGACGCGGCCGCTGGATTCGACAAACTCCCCCGCGTTCCACTCCTCGGCGGTGGCCAGCTTGGCAACGAGCGAGTCCACCGACTGGGCGTCAATTACCATGATTGGGCAGTCGGGGATCCAATTCGCATCGTAGTTCGAGTTACCAGCGTCGTTGTAGGAGCAGCACCTCTCCTGCCGGCAGGGGTTGTTGACCGGGTCGTCGTCGAAGCTGTGATAGCGCACGCGGCTTGGATCGCCGACCAGCACGCCCACCGGACCAGGGAACACCGGATAGTCCCGCGGGCAACTCGGCTCACAGATATCCAAGTAGTCCCGATTCGCCTGATGGACCTCCGCGATCGCCGCCTGGATGTTCTCGAAGTCCGGAGGTCCCCAAAAGCACCGCACCTTCATCGCGCGGCCTTCTGCGGTCAGGTAGTTCTGAACGTGGTCCCGCACGGGTCCGATCATATCTGCGTCCGCCGAGTACACCACGACATCGGCGCACTCCTCATCAATGGGTGGCTCCTCGGTCTCGTCACGGTAGAGCTCCGTAACGACCTCCGGGGCGTTCCCAAACGGCGGATCCAGCGATTCAAGAACCCCGGTGTCGGTATCCGGATTCTCAAGCAGCCAGTCGAACCCCGGCGGTACCTCGGCCTGCGCAAAGGGAAACCGGTCGCTCACGGTCGCGACGCCGTCCGCGTCGATGTGGACGATGTCGCCCGTGCTGTGGGCGGTCTGCAGGGGCCAAGCGTACGTTCGCAGCCGCCACGTGCCATCCGTTCCGAGTCCGGAGGAGGTTATGAGCGTGTCCGGGCCGGTGCCCGAGCCGTAGCCGCGAACGAGGTATTGCGAGGTTGGATCTTCATTGAGTACGCTGCAGTATACGTTCCCATCGGCATAGCCCTCCGCGTAGAAGTATCCCACCCAGTCCCAGCAGGACACTTCCGGGTTGAGGCGCTGGTTTCCATTCCCGTATACCGTCA
The DNA here is from genome assembly GCA_041390305.1 of Candidatus Eiseniibacteriota bacterium. Classification (GTDB taxonomy): domain Bacteria; phylum Eisenbacteria; class RBG-16-71-46; order CAIMUX01; family CAIMUX01; genus JACKCR01. Next base: position 47,369 of record JAWKQE010000019.1, on the reverse strand, counting down.
GCACACTTCCTGCGCGCTCCGCGTCCTCTATGTCGTTTCCGTACAGAGGGAACTTGCCACATGTCAGGCACTTCAGGGCGTTCTCCAGCTCGTTGCAGCTCCCGTCAGGGTAGATGCAGTACTCATAACCGGCATATGCCGGACCCGTCGTGTTCCTGTGGTGATCGGGGATCCCCGGGAAGAAGTCGCCTCTGAGGGCCGCGCTCAGGCAGGCAAGGCACGCGACGATCGCATCGTTGGATGTGGGTTGAAGATGGGTCTGGATGCCTGTGGGATAGATTCCGATGCCAAAGGCTGAATTCCATGTGGCGCGGAAGAAGTGACTCTGATAGTTCGGATCGATGCTGCTGAGCGCGCTGAATACCGCGTCCCTAGCGGCGGCTGTGGCGAAGAACGTGAGCATCACGCCCAGTTCGCTGCCGTGCGTCTTGATCACGTTGAAGGTCGCATCGGAGAAGTTGTCAACATAGTCCGCCGGAAGGCCCTCGGGCGTATCCGTGAGTTGATCGACAAGGTAATACGAGTAGTCGTCGCTGCTCAGTTTGAGTCGGGAGAGACGTGAGGCGAAGTCACTCGTTGCCTCGTCGTACGGACACCATGCCGTGTCCTCGAACCACTTTGGATACCAGCCGATCAGCTTGGCTGCCTCTGCGGGGGCCGTGACAGTGAGGAGCATCGCCGCCAACACGGTAGATGAGATCGCCACTCGCATGGTTCTACCTCGCGCCTGGCCTGATGTGATGCGCCGCGATATTGCCCTCCCGGAGCACATAGACCGTGGGCGGGGGCGCGTGAGGGGTGGTGAGGTTCCGCTTCAGCTCGGCAGCGAAGCTGCAGGCGCGGTGCCCGCTATAGGGCTGAGGCGCGGAGACGCGAGGCTGCATGTGCTCGGAAAGCATGAGGAACTCCGGAACAAAGCCCGCACGCCCCTTCCACCACATCTTCAGCGTGGGAACCGGCCCAGAGGACACGACCAGCACACTATCCACGAGTCCGGAACTAAGGATCGCTTGCCGGGCACTCGCCAAGGACTTGGTCCGCGCATAGCCCTCCGCCGCAGCGCGCGTTGCCAAGCTCATCGCATCGCCGTACTGCCTGACGGCGGCATTCCACGGGTACGGTTCGTTCTCGTCCATTTGAGCGAGTGTTTCGCGGACAAAGGGCACGGCGCCGTACTCCTGCTCGAGATACGACTCGCTCAAACGGTGCTCGATCCGGGGGTGCGGGTAGTGGGGATGGCCGTTGACGGTGAAGACGCCGTCGATCATCTCGAGCACGATCTCATCGCCACCCGTCCACTCGATCTCAAGGTCGCCGCTAAAATACTGGATCGCATTGTCACCGACGATCGTGAACCGGACAGGGAACTCACATCCCGGCTCGGGGGATCCTTCCCCCTGCTCGGGGGGGGCCGGCGGGTCCGATCCTCCTTCTGGCTCTCCTCCGCCCGGGACTGTTGTGGGGCACGGCAGGCCGCCCGGCACCGCGAACCCCATCCGTCCGTACCCCGCAACCGAGTCAAGGAGAGGGGGGACGCTGTCGTCGGCGAAATCACCGCCTTGAGTCGGATGCGGTTCGAGAGCGAACGATGCGGTGTCGCCGAGGCTATACGCGGCGAACCAATAGAACGGCGTCAGCAGACTCGTTGCCGCCGAACCCAGGACGATAGCAGTGCCGGTGCCGGTGTTGGGCCAATCGTTGTCAGGCAGCTCGAAACCCGCGCAGGTTCCGTGGTCGACGAGGACAATGCGCTCCGGATCGTAGGCGATCCCGAACGCCAGCCCCTTCAGCCGTGGGCTCGCTCCCGCTGGAAACGCCGCCAGGGCGAAGACGATCACCGTCGAGTCTGGATCTGCCGGCGCGGTGACGACCGCCTCTTCGCAGGAGGACAGGCCCGACTCGGCGCAGTAGTCGTGGTCGGCGGTGAGCAGGGAAGGATTGCGATGGAGCACCAGCGCCCCCCCCGCGTTCGGACCAGCCATGGCCGCGGACGAAAATCCGAGCGGGACGATCAGGGTGGCAAAGAGAACCGTGATCCAGTCCTTCATAGGTTCCTCCTGGGCCGGCTCGCCGTGTGGCAGTACGAGTGGCCGTCATGCAAAGTCAGCGCGCGAGGATTGTCCTCAAATGCCTGGGCCTAAGGAAAGCGACAAGTTCTGCGCCACTGGAATGAGGATTCCTTGTGTGAGATTCGGTCGCACCAAAGACCGCCGCCGTCCACGACCGCGATCCGCGGTTTCCCCGAACGACTCCGAAGTCCCGCCATCCGTTGGCAGATCCCACCTTCGCGGCGCAGGTCTTCCTCATGGCCGGGTCCCCAATCGCCGCTCGCGGACAGTGGAGCCCGCCGGTGAACGCCGGGCTGAAGATCACCAGGTCGCCCAGGTTCGTGGCCCCGTTGTTGTCGTAGTCGTGGCACGCAGGTGGGGCGCCCCCCAGGAACTCACCGCTGGACGCGAGGAGGTTTGCCAGGTTCACCTGGAGGTCTCAGCCGACCCCATCGAAGTCCGGACTCTTCGCGTGGTCGTAGACCCGTGGGCTGGCCCCGTCGACCTTGATGTACACGGTCAGAAACTCGTCGTAGTGGCAACCCCCACCGTACATGGTCATACGCGCGATCCCGTTCTCGTCGGTCCGGTGGTTCAGAATCGCATCGGGTCAGCTTGGATCGATGGTCTTGGTGACGACCCAGCGGTGCTTGCCGATCAAGCGGTCTCGCGCGAAGCCGAGCTGTTCGAAGGTCGACAGGGCACCGTGGAACAAGAAGCCGGCTGGGACTGCTCCGGCGGGCTCGGGGTAACCCTCGACCCGTCCGCCTCCCTGCGCGGCGATCAGATCGAGCGCACCCGCCAGCGCGTCGCTCGCGACTCGTTGTCGCCGGTAGCCGGCGCGCACGTAGTTGCACCCGATGCGCCACCTCGGAAGTGCGCCCGTTCGAGACTTCTCGTAGTCGCGTCGACTCTTGATCCGAACGACTTCCTCGGGTGAGCCGAACTGGCACCAGCCGACACATAGGTCGCCGTCGAACACCAGCGCAGCATGGGTAGTGCCGGCAAGGACTCGTTCGTGCTTCCGTTCGCGATTGATCGCAGCCCCGTGCTTCACCGGTCCTTCCTCGTGGAAGCCGATGCAGTAGCAGCCGCTCGGGAACCCGTCGCTGTTCGCGCACAGCTCGTCGAAGGCAGCCCACGTCGTCGCGTCGAGCGGGCGAATGCTTCGACCCTGGGTGCCGCTGCGTGGTACGAGGACTGTCATCGCTGGCCCTCCCGGCGAACTCGGTCGGTGCTCGGGGAAGTGCGCCCCGAAGTTGGACCGGACTCGACCCTCGGTGTCGTGACTACTCTTCTTCGTCTCTTCTTCGTCCAGCCGCCGCGGTAGGTACTTCCTCGGCAACGTGTTCTCCAGTCTAGAGTGTCTCCGTCTCGCAGTGGAGTAGCGGATCTTCGCAGCGACCAGGACACGGTGGAGGAGTACTTCCGGAAGAAGCGGCTCATGACCGTCGTCCACCTCTTCCTCATCCACCGGCACAAGGTCCGGTTCGTCCACTACGAGAGTCCGACCGAAGTAGCCCAGGGGGCGATTTTCCCCCGACCGGTTCTTCGTCCTTCTGCGTTTCTGCGAACAGAGCAGGAACCCCAGCGGAAGGACGACCATGCCGAGTCGATCAGACTTGACCGTACGCCGTACCCACGCGAGACGGACCACATACTGGGCCGTCGTCAGCGCCGCAATCGTGTTCATCGCCACCGTCACCACGACCACGCCCGGCCGTGCGGACGGGGACTACGTCATGGCCTGGTCCAGCCTCGGCGCCGGAGGTGTCGTCGGCTCCGCGGGTGGAGAGTACGAGCTCTCTGGCACCGTCGGGCAGCCGACGACTTCCGGCCCGATCGCGTTCGGCGAGTACGAACTGCGCGCCGGCTTCTGGGTGTTGCCACAGTCCGACACATCGTCGCTGCCCTCGCCGGGAAGTGCGATTCCGGACCGATTCGAACTCTCCTCACCGAGCCCGAATCCATTCCACGCCACCACGTCCTTCGCCATCGACGTTCCGCGGACGGAGCGACTCTCGCTTCGGATCTTCTCCGTCGACGGACGCGAGGTGCGGCGGCTCTTCGACATGTCCGCCGCGGCGGGACAGGTTCGCGCCTCCTGGAACGGAACGGACGAGACCGGCACGCCGGTACCGGTGGGGGTCTACTTCGCACGCGCCACGCTCGGTTCGGAGGAGCGGACGACCCGGATCGTCCGCCTCGCCCGATGAGCGAGTCCGCTGAAACCGCCGATCGCGACCGACTGGAATCGAATCCATCACGCAAACCTGGAGTCACCATGAAGCTCGTCTCGCTCCTTTCACTTCTCTTCTTCGCGACAGTCGTCGCGGCGCAGACGCCTCAGGGAACGGGGCTGACCTATCAGGGACGCCTCGACAAGTCCGGATCCCCGTTCGACGGCACCGCACATCTTCGGTTCCGGCTCTTCGAAGACGATCTCGCCACGACCCAGGTCGGTGGAGACGTGGTGCTCTTCGATGTCCCGTTGGCCGCCGGGCTCTTCAGCGTCGATCTCGACTTCGGCGCTGTCTTCGACGGCTACGCCAGGTGGATGGAGGTGGCCGTGATCACGGACGGGGACGCCGACTGGAATCCGCTTCCCCTCCAACCGCTCCAGTCCGCTCCCTACGCGGCATACGCGCTCTCCGGCCCTGGAGGCGGCACGTCGCCCTGGAACCAGGGAACGTACGGCGTCGACTATCCGGGCAACGTCGGTGTCGGAGTCCCGGCGCAGCCGGATCAGGGACTCGCGGTCTCGACGGGCAACACCGATGGAAACACGGCCGTCTTCACGAACGACAATCCCAACTACGCGACACTCGCAACCGGAAACAGTGCGTTCGACGGCATCGGGTTCTACGACAACATCAGTGGACGGCACTACATCGGGGGGCGCCTCGGTGTCGGGAACGTCGCGCCTTTCGACCACTCGAAGATCGACGTCGTTGGATCGGGACAGGGAGTCCGATCTGTGACGGCGGGCTCGATCTTCAATTCACAGTTCAATGCGGCCATGCTCGCGATCGGACAGACCGGTCCCTCCCCGTTCTTCGTACCCGCCATGGGACTCTACGCATCTTCGACCGACGATCGCGCGGTTTGGGGTGTGAGCACGAACTCCTGGGGCGTGACCGGAGAGAACAGCGCCGCAGGAACGTACGGTATCCTGGGCACGCAGCTCGAAGCCGTGTTCGGCTTCTCGCCCAACGCCGCTGTTCCCGCCGCTCGGTTCACCAACGGCGGCCCCAACGGCGTCGCGATCGAAGCGAATGGAATGGTCAAGGTGCGCACACTCCAGATCACGGGAGGCGCCGATCTCGCAGAGCGGTTCCCGGTCAGCGGACCGATCGAGCCTGGAAACGTCGTGTCCATCGATCCGTCGTCGCCGGGACGACTCCGCTTGACGACCGAGGCATACGATCCCCGCGTGGCCGGTGTCGCGAGCGGTGCGAACGATCTCGCAGCGGGGATCGTACTCTCGGACGGCGACGACCCGACCAACACCGCGGCCATCGCGATGAGTGGACGGGTCTGGGTGCGTGCGGACGCCCGCACGACTCCGATCGTCGTCGGAGATCTCCTCACGAGTTCCGATCTGGCGGGACATGCGCAGGTCGCCTCGGACGACGCGCTCCGGGACGGTGCCGTTCTCGGCAAGGCGATGAGTGCCCTGGAGACGGGAACCGGCCTCGTGCTGGTGCTCGTGACCCTTCGATGATCGGCGGACGCGCATTGGGCGCGGGCCCGTCCGCGACTGCCGCGGCGTTCGCGACTGCCGCTGCGCTCGTGCTGCTCGGCGGACTCTCACAGGCGCGGGCCGAGGATCAGGATGGCGGGGGCTCGATCGTTCGGACGTGTCCCACCGAGCCTGGACCATCGGTACGGATCTATCGTGCCCCCTGGCTGAGGGGAGGTGGAATCGCCGGAGACGGCTGGGACGGCCCGGGGCTGGGGAGCGCCACGCTCTTCTGGCACGTGGAAGGGGCGAGCCCGGACTTCTCGGCCGGACAGCGTACGGCCCTCATCGCCGGGCTCCAGGCATGGGCGTCGGTCGTGGACGTCGACTTCGTGGAGCTGCCGGTGCCGAACCAGGAACGGGCTGTCGACTTCGACTTCCTGGTGGGGGACCACAGCGTCGTGGAACCGGCCGAAGCCGGCGATCCCGACTGTCCGTTCGATGGGGCGAACGGCACTCTCGCACACGCTGGGTTCCCCCCCGGAGTGTCGTCCCAGTGCGTCGATCCGATGCCCGAGACGTTCGCGGGCAACGTCCACTTCGACGAAGCCGAGACCTGGGAACAGGACACCGGATCCGGCTCTGCGTTCAGCCTCACGCTCATCGCCTGCCATGAGATCGGGCACGCGATCGGACTCGTCCACGACAGCTCCGGCGGTGGTGACGTGATGCGACCCACCTTCGGCCCGGGGGACGGTTTCGTCGGCCTCTCGGAAGACGACATCGCGAACGCCCAGAGCGGGTACGCGGTCGGCCCTGGAGCGGTCGTCACGCTGGAGACGACCGGAGTATGGGTCGACAGTGACGCCGCGGGACCCGAGCTCGGAACGTCCACCCAGCCGTTCAACACGGTCGTCGAAGGGACCGCGGGCGTTCCTCCCCTCAGCACCGGCATCGTGGTCCACATCGATGCGGGCAACTACCCCGGCGGACTGCTGGTGACCCAGAACATGGTCCTGCGTGCGGAGAACGGGGTGGTCACGATCGGAAGCTGAACGTAACTGGCGCCGCGGAAAGCCATCAGGGTCGGGGCGGGGCGACGGCACGAAGTGCCTGGGCGGTGGTGACACTCCGCCCCGCTTCGTACTCCTCGTCGAACGAAGATCGCCCCATTCTCTCGAGCAGCCGCGCGACACACGCGTCGTGCTCGTGCCAGTAGGGCTGTTCCGGTGTCAGGACCACGCCCGCTTCGGCGAGCATCCGGTCCGCCGCACCGAAGAGCCAGGCCGCGCTCGGGTCCCTTCCTTCCGCCTCGGCGATCTCCGCGCCGCAGAGGACGACGCCGATCGCAGGCTCGGTCGTATCGGACATCCCTTCGACGAGACCCTTCGCCTTGGCCAGCCACTTGGCCGCGTCGGCCCGAAATCCGAGTCGCGCGGAGAGGAATGCGAGGTTGGTCGACATGATCGACTCGAAGCGGAGGTCCCCGCGCCCCTCCATCAGGGCATGGCCTTCACCGATGAGACGGTACGCGTCGGGCAGGTCTCGACGTAACCACGCGGCGAGGCCGAGGTTGTTCGACGCGCCGGCCGCTCCACGAAACTCTCCCAGGTCCAGATACAGGGACCGTGCCTCCTCCAGTGCCGCCGAACCCGCGCCGAAGTCACCGTGCGAGTTGTGCTCGATACCGAGCGCGTTGAGTGCACTCGCCATCCCCTGACGATCTCCAAGTCGGCGGAATCTGGTCAGCGCCGTCTCCAGGAGACGCCGGAGCGCCGTCGGATCCACGGGACCGTCGTCGAGCACCGAGAACCGGCCCGCGTGAATCACGAGCAGGGCACGGGCCAGGAACGCCCCCGCCGCCAGGCGGTCCGGGGTCGCTTCGGTGATCCGTTCGAGGAGACGGTCGAGGACGCGCTGGCCGATCCGGACGTGCCCCCGGATCTGCCAGAAGCGATGGATACCGACGGCGATGCGGAGAGCGTCCTCGACCCCGGGCGAGCGTTCGACGTGCGCGATCGCGGCCAGTAGGTTCTCGTGGTCCCGATCGAGCCGATCCAAGCACGCTCCCAAGCCCGGACCGTGCAGTTCGGTGCGGGCGCGCTCCGCGACTGCGACGAAGTACGCGACGTGTCGCCTCCGTACTTCGGACTCGAGGTCCGTGTCGCGGAGGACCTCGGCTGCGAACTGCCGAATCGGCTCGAGGTACCGGTACCGTGTCGTCTGATCGGGGAATCGCTCCACCCGAAGGAGAGACTGTTCGGCCAGTCGCGTGATGACGTCGAGCGTCTCGAACTCGTCTCCTGATTCCGCGAGGACGAACGACGCAGCCGGCAGGTCCCATCCGTCCGCAAAGACGGCGAACGCACGGAAGGCGCGCTCCTCGTCCTCGTGGAGCAGTCCCACGCTCCATGCGATCGTATCCCGCAATGCAGAGGATCGACCCGCACGTGCCCGATCTGCTTCACGCAGCATCGGGAGCTGGTGGTCCATGCGGGAGAGAACCTCGACCGGTGTCAGCACGACCGTCCGCGCGGCCGCGAGCTCGATCGCGAGCGGCAGCCCCTCGACCCGGCGACAGATCTCTGCGACCGCACCCAGCGCCTCCGCGTCGACTCGAAGATCGTCGGCGGCGGCTCCCATCCGGTCGAGGAAGAGACGCACGGACTCGCACTCACGGAGACGGACCGGATCGCGAATCTCCTCTACGGACGGAACAGCCATCGGTTCGAGCCGGAACACCGATTCGCCCGGGCAACCCAGTGCGAGCCTGCTCGTCGCGAGGAAACGGATGGCAGGACAGGAGGCGTCGAGGCGCCCGATCAGATCCCGCACGGCAAGCGCGACGTGCTCACAGTTGTCGATGACGAGCAACCCGCTCTCGGCTCCGAGTCGCGCGGCGAGGCGATCGATCAGAGGCTCCGGCGGGAGATCCTCCAGTCCGAGAGCCGCAGCTACGGCCAGCTCGACTCGTCCCCGGTCCGTGACGCTCTCCAGAGACACGAACCAGACGACGCCTGCGCCGACTTCATCCGGATCGGAAGCAACCCTGAGGGCCAGGCGAGTCTTCCCGCAACCACCCGGCCCCGTCACCGTGACGTGTCGCGACCGGGCGAACATGGCGCGACACTCGGTGAGTTCCGTCTCTCTTCCCACGAAACTCGTCGTCGGTTCCGGCACGTTGGCTGGGAGAACCGAAGTCGGACGACGCACCTTTCCGACGACACTCTCGATCGCCTGGAGCACTGTCCTCATCGACCCGATCCGTCGTCGCGGATCGAACTCGAGACAGCCTCGGATCAGATCCTGAATCGACGGCAGCGTAGCTACGGGAAGCGCACTCCAGTCGGGACGGGAGACTGTCGACGCCGACGGTTCTCCTCGGAGACGATCCGCGGGAGATGCAGGAGACTCTCCGCGACGCGGACCCGTGGGAAACGCCGGAGATCCTACGAGGCACTCATACAGGACGCAGCCGAAGGAGAACACGTCGGCACGCCGATCGTCGTTACCCTCTAGGGCTTCGGGCGCGAGGTAGCCAAGCGTTCCGGAGATGCCCCCTCCGGCACTCCGTCCCTCGCCATCAGAGTCCGATCCGCGGTCGAGTGAGCGCGCGATACCGAAGTCGAGCACCTTCACTCGACCGGACGGAAGGACCATGACGTTGCCGGGCTTGAGATCCCGGTGGACGACACCGCCCTCGTGCGCAGCGTCGAGTGCTTCTCCGATCTCGAGGCACATCTCCAGAGCACGCCTCATCGGAATCGGCCCGCGCGCGATCACGGACCGAAGAGTCTCCCCAGGCACCCACTCCATGACGAGATACGTCCGCCCGTCGGGCCCTTCTTCCATCGTGTAGATCGTGGCGATGTTCGGATGGGAGAGAGAGGCGAGCAGCTTGGCCTCGCGTGCGAACCTCTCGGTCCACTCGACGGATCGAGCGTGTCGCGGCAGGACTTTGATCGCGACCCGGCGATCGAGTCGCTCGTCGACCGCCTTGTAGACGATGCCCATCCCCCCACGCCCGGCTTCTCTTTCGACAAGGAACCGACCGAGCCGGTCGCCAGGATTCAGCAAGGACGGCGGATCGCTTCCCGGTGAGTGCTCTTCGCCGGCCGCACAGACGGACGCGATCCTGGCCAGCGCTTCGAGGCTCTCGATCTCGGAGCCGAGGTCGGGGTGAGATCGCCTGAGCTCCTCCCAGTCGACGTTCCGCAGGTCGGCGAGATCCGAGGCCGCCGCATCCAACGGGTCGGAGTCGCCGTGCGAGAGACGATCCTCGGTCACACTCTCCCTCCCATCGACTTGGCAACCGTCACGAGAGCGCGGGACACCATCGTCCGGGCGGCATCCGCGGTCGGACGCCCTGTGGCCTCGGCGATCTCCTGGTAGCTCAATCCGAACTCGACCCGTAGGACGACCCCAAGTCGGGGCTCAGGAGCGAGGCGATCGAGGGCTTCGTCGAACGCATCGAGCCGACGGCGCCCCACCGCCTCCTCCAGCGGAGACAGACTCACGACGTGGAGTCCCTCGTCGAGCGTCGTCGGATCCGGCGCACTCCGTGCTCGCCGCGCATCGTCCCGCAATGCGTTGACCAGGATCTGACGGAGGTACCCGAGAAAGGCGCCCTCCCCGCGATACTGGAACTCGTGGACCCGTCCGAGCGCCCGCAGCAGCGTCTCCTGAACGAGGTCGCCCGTGTCCCTGAGGTCTCGCGAAGTGCGCGGGAGCCGGCTGTGGGCCCACCGGGTGAGGACCGGAAGGTAGCGCGCGAACAGCTCGTTCCGCGCGACCATGTCGCCCGAACGAACGCGGGCGAGCAGCACACCGGTATCTTCCATCCGTATCGAGTCTCCGTCGGGGATCGGATTCATCAGTACCCTGCGCGTGGCATCACGTCGCCCGAGAACACGTCGGTAGGGCCCCGTCGATCTGGGTATCGATGCAACAAGGGTATCATGGCCCGTGGTGCCCCGATCGACCGGAAGCGGACCCTCCAGGTGGCTCCTCCGCCCGTGGTCCTCGGGTCTGGCCGAGAACGCCCGCAAGTGACGTGAGGGCAATCGGGAGGGAGACCAGATCGTACGCCAGGACGCCAGGACGCCAGGACGCCAGGAGCGCCCGGGATTGGCTCGACCCCGCCTGCTTCGGGTGCCGTTGTTCGAGTCGGGGGGCCGAGGTAGTCTGTTCCCTTCGATTCGAGCCGGCCCTTCCCGCCAGGGGGAGGCGGCGCCGAATCTCCACCTCGAGGGGCACGTCTTGAAGCTGCGATATCTGGGTCTGGCTGTCGCTCTGTTCCTCACCGTTCGGCCTGGTGCGGCGTCGGCCGCGAGCCCCGTCGAAGTGGGGCAGAACTATGTCATCCACTCCCCGACTCTGAACCAGGACCGGGGATACCGTGTCGCGCTTCCGGAGGACTACGCCTGGTCCCCCGACACCCGTTACCCGGTTCTGTACGTGCTCGACGCGCAGGAGCAGTTTGCGCACGTCGCCACCACGGCGGCCTTCATGACCTACAGTGGGGAGATTCCGCCGACGATCGTGGTCGGCGTCGACAGTGGAAATCGCATCCACGACTACACCCAGACCGACTGGTCGGAAGCCTGGGTGGGGGGCGGCGGTGCGAAGGAGTTCCAGACCTTCCTCGACGAAGAGCTCATCCCCGCTGTCGAAGAGCGCTGGCGGGCCAACGGATTCCGCACGCTGATGGGACACTCGGCCTCCGGCCAGTTCGCATTGCACGAGTTGGCCACGCGCCCGGGTGGATTCCAGGCCTGGTTCGTCTTCAGTCCCAGCCTCGACTGGGACCACGGACTGCCCCAGCGCGAGTTGGCCGGGGCCTTCGCGAAGCTGCAGTCGTCGCGGGGATTCGTCTACTTTGCGTACTCGAACGACTTCGGGGGAGCGTTGGCCGACGATCTGAAGCTGGCGGACACGCTGAGATCCGAAGCGCCTCCCGGCCTGCGATGTCAGGTGCGGAGCATGCCCGGCGAGAGCCATGTCGGCATGGCCCTGCCGGCGACGATCGACGCATTTCGCGCACTCTACCCGGACTATCGCTACGATCCCGCGGACCTCGGCGTGGACCTCGACGCCGTCGAGGCGCACTACGCCGCGATGTCGCAGACTCTGGGTTGGCTGGTGCCCGTTCCCGAGGGAACCCTCAACACACTGGGCTACGGCATGCTGCGCGATGGCGAAGTGGATCAGGCGATCGACCTGTTCCAGCGTATCGCCCGCGATCACCCTCTTTCGGCGAACGCCCACGACAGCCTGGCCGATGCCTACACCGCTGCAGAACGTTGGGAGGAGGCAGCTCGGGCGGGAGACCGCGCCGTGGAGCTCGCGCGCGAGTATCACAATCCCATGCTGCCCGCGTTCGAGAGCAACGCTGCCGACCGGCACGATCAGGTCAGGAACCACTCCAAGGACGACTGACGTCGGTCGCGCGCCGAGATCACGTCGTTCCGCGGCGTTCCTGAGGTCGAGCGATCCCTCGACGGGCCCACGGTCCCGGGAAGCTCCACGCTTCCGCCATCGAGTCCGTCGTCCGCCGGAACCGGATCCCGCCGTCGACGTACTCTGTGCATTGCCTTGCCCCACCCGCCATGCACCGCCGGAGGAACACTTGAGACCACACTGGACGCCGTTGCCTTCCCGAAGGCGGTCCGCGCCTGCTCGCGAGGAAGGAGCTGGCGCCTCCTCCGCCACCGACGTCCTGACCTCTGCCGTCTTCGGCACGGCCCGCGTACGGACCTCAGCCGTCTTCGGCACCACTTGCGCCTTCAACTGGGCCGTCTTCGGCACCACCTACGCAGTCAACTCGGCCGTCTTCCTCGCCACCTGCGCCCTCAACTCGGCCGTCTTCCTCGCCACCTACCGATGCCGCCGGCCTACCCGGTCGACTTTCCCGCTAGGCGTCCTGGTCGCGGCCGCGGTCAGTCCGCTGTCTCCCGCCCTCGCACCTGCTGCGACGACGGTTCGCGAAGCCGATGTTGTCGTCTCCGCGGTCGGACTTCCGGAGTTCAAGACCGATCCTCACGTCAAGGAGTCCCAAGGCAACCAGATCAGCGGAGTCGTTCGCGACATCTTCCAGGACCGCCGCGGCCACATGTGGTTCGGAACGCAGAACGGACTGGCCAGGTACGACGGCTCGGCCGGGAAGGGTGCGGGCTCCCTCTCGTACTTCGAACTCCAGGACAGATTCGGAAAGGGAATGACCATCAAGTCCATCGCGGAGGCTCCCGACGGCAGCCTCTGGATCGGCATGACCGGATGCGTGACGAAGTACGACGGGCAGACCTTCACGAGCTACAACGAGGACGACGGCCTGAGGAGTGACGACGTGTGGTCGATCTGCGTGGACCGCACCGGTCTCGTGTGGGTCGGGACGTACGCCGGAGTCGACGTGTTCGACGGGAGCACGTTCACTCCGTTCGATCTGCCCGAAGGCACCCCGGATCCGGACAAGGGAGTCACGAGCCCTCACATCGTCTGGTCCATCATGGAGGACAGCCATTCCAGGATGTGGTTCGCTGCCGAAGGTGCGGTGTTCCACTACGACGGGACCACCGTCTCCACGGTTCCGATGATGGACGAGGAGTCCGTCACCTACACTCGATCGATCGTGGAGGATCGTTCGGGTGACTTCTGGTTCGGAACGACGAAAGGGCTCCTGCGGTACGACGGAGACTCCATCGTCAGCGTGACCGCATCGAATGGCCTACCCGACATCGCGGTCGGCGTCGTGCATGAGGACCGATCCGGCAACATCTGGATTTCGGCCCACGGACGGGCGGTCTATCGCTACGACGGTTCGTCGTTCGCGAACTACTCGGAGAGCGAGGGCGTGAACACAGGCGTCGCCATGTGCATCACCGAGGACGATCGGGGACGGATCTGGTGCGGCGGATTCGGGGGGACGTTCCGGTTCGACGGCGAATCGTTCGTCAACGTGACGCGGGACGGTCCCTGGTAGCGGGTAGCTGCCGCTCACCCGGAGCACGTCCGGTGTCCGATCCTTGTCGGGCCGCTGAGCCGCCTGATCGACGAAGCGACCCGGCGACAGCGGACGCTACATCCAGATGCCTGGCACCCACTCTTCCTGCCCCCAATCAGGGTGACATCGGGTGGAAGCCGGTCGACTCGGGGCTGGTGCCTGACTCGAGGCCCGTACCCGACTCGAGGTCCATACCTGACTCGAGGTCCGTACCCAGCTCGAGGCCCGTACCTGACTCGAGGTCCGTACCCGACTCGAGCGCCATACCCGACTCGAGGCTCGTACCCGGCTCGTGGTTCGTACTCGAGTCGGGGCGCGGCCCTGTTTCGACGCTCGCTTCCGTAGTTACATTCGTGCTCTTGGACTCCGTCGTGCTCTTCTTCGCCCGTCGGAAGAACGTCTCCGCTCTCTTGGGGTCATGGGCGAAGTGATTTCGGAGCTCGAGGAACACGTTCCTGTAGGCGGTCGTCCAGAGCTGCTTCGCGCGGTCGAGATTCGCCCGTCCTCGTGCTTCGTCGTCGAGCGCGGCCTGATAGTCTGCGAGCGCGGTCTCGAAGGTCTCGTAACACCTGCGCAGCGGCTCGAGTTGCGTCAGGATCATCTCGTCGCTCTCTCCCTGGAGCTGCCCGACCAGTTCGAACGCGCGTCGGCGTCTCTCCTCCAGCGGCAGTTCGCGAACTTCGCCATAGCCATCCGGGAAGTACTGACGGTAGATCGGGGCCTCCCGGTTGTTGTTCACGCGTCCGAGGATCGTGAATGCGAGCACTCGGATCCCCTGGTCGAGACACTCGGCGTGGTAGTCGCGCCGCGCCATTGCGGCTCGGAGAGCCCGTTGGGTCCGCTCGAACGTCTCGATCTCAGCCTCGAGCACTCCTTGTCCCTTCTCCATGTAGCCGTCGTGGATCGCCGCCACTTCGGGAACGACTTGCAGCCTCACGGCGAGATACTCGCCGAAGTCACGAGCCAAGGTGTAGGGCGCAAGGTTCGGATGGGGCATACGCATGGTCGGATCCTCCCGGAATAGCCCGGCGTGAAGCCGTGGCGGGTGGAAGTCTCGAAACTTGGGACTGGTTCGTCGGAAGGCGGGGTAACAAGCAGGAAACGAGGCTCGGCGATGACGAAGCGATTGTTCAACTCTTGGAAGGCGGGCGCCGGCGCGGCGGAGTGGACCTGCAAGTGCTGGAGTACCCGGAGGGGCCTGCCCTGAGAGCGCCGTTCAAGTCGCGACAGACCACACCGGAGTCGTCGCGGCCGACGTCGCGAATCGGAGACGTCGTCCAGGCGTGCTCGCTCTTGGCTCCCGGTGTTGCACCCACCGCCACGCGGTGTCGATGTTCGGTGTCGATTCCTCGACACGGCCGCGCGACACGAAGGAACTCGCCGTCGAGATCTCGACACTACGGGCAGCGAGACGGAACTCCGCGGTCGAATGGCCAACGGACCGGATCGCCGGACAGGAGTGTGCCTCCCAGAGTTTGACCCCATCGCCACCCGCGGGGCCGCGGGAGGGTCACTAACTACAGGGGAGACCCCCGGTTGGCCGGCCGATTCGTCCAAAACTCGACACGGAGCGCCCGCGGGCCGGTCCTTCGCTCCTACAGTGGGAGCATGCAAACCGGCGGACAGGATCCCCGTGTACCGAGTCCCAGGGAGCTGGGTGTCGAATGCACGTCGCACGGAGGACTTGGGACAAGATCCATGCCGAGGTACTGCGGGATGCAACAGATCCGACCCTCCAATCCGGCGACCTTTCCCGCAGAGATGCAGCACGTCCTCTCGTCCCCGAGGGGAGTTCAGGGCTCCCGGTGCGGGTAGCCTGGCATCAGAATCTCCGTGCCCTCGTCGTGAGCTGCGTCAATCGCGAGTTGCTTCGCGAACAAGGATGCGATGGACCTGGGTCCGTCTTGCGGAGGGCGGGGAAGTTGGGGAAGAAGCGGTACCACGCTATGGAAAAGCAGGCCCTGGCGGCCCTGGTAGTACGTGTTACTCCTCATGTTCCGGCCAAGCCATTTGACTGCTTACAGTTGGTCGTGTCCAGCTCGGTGGACTCGGCGATTGGACGCCACGGCAAGTCTCCGATCGTATCTTCTCTGACTCGTCAGTGACAATGCACTGGGCCGAGGCGAGTGTCCGTGTGGTAGCCTTGAACAAACCAAACCAAGGGGCCCCGTTGCCACCGCCGTCGTCCCGTCAACGACGAGGAGAAATCCCGATGAAGGTCTGCATCTGCCTTCCGTGCGTCGCAGCGGGTCTCTTGATCATCTCCGCGGGGGGGGGGTCTACCCCGTACACGATCCGATTCTCTGACGAGGCCATCTCCTTCCCCGAACTCGATGAGGGCCGTGGCGTAAGCTTCACGGCAACCCTCGACGACGCGACATTCAGGAATGAGTCGATTCGCGCCCAGCTCTCCCAGTTCGGCGTCCTTTCCTTCGTTCCCATTGCACCTGGGTTCCGTCACCTGGCGGAGCGCAACTTGGACCGCTGGGGCAACGAGATCAAGCTTGTCGACATGACGGACGACTATGTCGTCACTTTCGAGCGGGAGCTGAACGACGAGCAGCTTCGGTCACTGTTGGCCACCGAGTCGGTTTCCTATGTCACGATTCGTCGCGACGGCGAGTTCTTCTTCACGCCGAACGACACGTACTTCGGAGAGCAGTGGGCGCTGGAGAACACCGGGCAGACTTTGGGCTTTGGTCTCTGCTACGCCGATTCGACTGCTACAACCGACTACGACTCTGACGCCACCAGCGCATGGAATGACGTGCTAGTCCCTGGGTGCAAGATCGGGGTGCTGGACTCCGGCATCAGAATCTCCCACAACGACCTTTCCGACAGCTTCGACTCCGACCTGACGGACTTGGTGAGCGGCGACGCCTGCGGACACGGCACTGCAGTATGCGGGGTGATCGCGGCCGCCGGGGACAATGGGATGGGAATCGCCGGTATCGCGTGCCCAGATGTTGATGAGAGTTCGGAGATGCTGGTGGTGAGGAGCGTGGAGGGAGGGTATTGCGCGCCTGCTCTCTCTCTGGCGAACTCGGCACTGGCACTGCTCGCAAATGACGAAGACTATGCAGAAGTCGGCGTCGTAAACGAGAGCTACGGTGAGTGGGCCGACAAGGGTGAGTTCGATCCAACAGATCGAGACGCTAGACGGAACGCCTACGTAAAGGGGCTCTTCCTGGTGGCCGCCTCCGGTAATGTCACTGGCTGCGCGTTCAGTTCCCAAGACAGCTGCTTTGCATACCCCGCCGCGTTCAACAACTTCGTCACGGCGGTGAGCGGCCTCAACCATGACGGAGTCAACCAGTGGCCCGCCTTCTCCTACACTGACCTGGTGGCAGGTTCCGACAACATCGTCACGACTTGGAACGCAAGCGACAGCTCCTATCGGGGCCATGGCACGAACTCGGTGTGCGGCACTTCGCTCGCGGCCCCGTACGTCACTGGAGCTGCCGCCATGCTCCTCGGAGCAAACAGCAGCCTTACCAACGACGACTTGAAAGCAGTCCTCCTCCACACAGCTGAAGACCTCGGCTCGACCGGCCGCGACGACGTGTACGGCCATGGGCAGCTTAAGCTCGCTGACGCGATCGCGTACGTGTCCAGCCCGAACCATGTGTACCACGGGACTACGACGTCGTTCAGCGCAACGTACCTAGGGTCACCGAGGGAGCAGGAGTTCGCCAACACGCCGTTCAACGCGGATCCTGATACGTTCGAGCCGTTCTGGGTCAGGCCGTACGAACTAGAGATCACAGCATCCTTTGCTGCAAAGGGCATCAACGAGACCGTGATCGATGCTTGGGGCAGACCACGGGTATCGCAAGGATTCCCGAATGACGAGAGGATCGACGCCCTTCTCCTGACCTCGTACCTGGAGCCGGATCTTGGTTCGATGACATCGAGTTCGATCAAGCTCTATACCTACACCTACAAGGTGTTCGACTCAGACTCTACTACCTGTTTGGGTTGGTACCCGATCGAGGTACCGGGGGAAGGGTCCTGCGGATCCAGTGCCAACCTGGCGAAGTTCGACTACACCTTTGTTACCGAACCGTCCAGCATGGCGCAGGGGCCCGTCGTGGGTAGCCCCACTCTCTCGGTGATGGCGATAGCTCGCCCTGGTGTCGTCGAAGTTCGGGCGATGAAGTCGTCGATCCCCATTCCCGCGGAGTTCGAGTTGCTCGACGTAGGTGGACGTATCGTCACCCGAATCGCCGAGTCGGACAGTCGCGGCGCTACTTTACAGACGGGTGACGTCCCGTCTGGTGTGTACTTCGTTCGCGCTCGATCCGGCGAAGAGACGGCATCGCAGAAGATCACGATCGTAAGGTGACCTAAGCCGACCGACCACGCGAGGAGCGGTTGGCGCTCCTCGCGTCCGGAGACATCCATGATCCGAGCAGCCATTGTCACCGCACTTGTCCTGCTTCCGCCCGCTGCGGTCGCGGCCACGATCACGGTCCCGTCCGACCAGCCAACGATCCAGCAGGCTCTGAACCTGGCAACCGTTGGGGACACCGTCCGCGTCGAGGCCGGGACATACTCCGGCACCGGGAACCGCGACCTCGACTTCGGCGGAAAGGACCTCGTTCTCCTCGGCGCGGGGATCGGTGAGTCCATCATAGATTGCGAAGGTTCGGCTTCCGCTCCACATCGAGCCTTCGACTTCCATTCGGGTGAGACAGCTGCGTCGCTCGTCGAGGGTTTCACGATTCGAAACGGCTATTCGGCCAATTGGGGCGGCGGCATCAACTGCCGCGGCGCCTCTCCAACGATTCGCGACTGCTCTGTCGAGGAGTGTTACGCAACGACCTTTGGCGGCGGCATCGCCGTTTGGAACGGTGGCGACCCTCTCATCGACGGTTGCTCGATATCGGAGAACGTCGCGGCAGACAAGGGTGGCGGCATCGCAGTCACGGGCGCTCACGCCGTAGTGCAGGGTTCCAGTATCACCGGAAACAACGCGGCATTGTGGGGTGGAGGTATCTTCGTGGACCTCGACTCCGTCGCAGTTCACGGGACGATCGCGGCGGGCAACTCAGCAGCATCCGGAGGAGGCATCTACCTCCGCGGGGCAGCAATGGAACTGGCTGACAGCAGAATCTCTGGAAACAGTTCGTCGGCCTCAGGCGGCGGAGTCACTGCGGACCTCACGTGCCAACTGGACATCCAGCGAGCAATCGTCTCCGGAAACACCTCGAACAACGGCGGAGGACTGCGTCTGTCTACGACTACGACCGGATCGATCCGTGCCTCGACCATTGCAGGGAACTTAGCAAGCTCCGCGGGCGGCGGGATCCACCTCAGGCGTTCCCTCCAGCTGGACCGGACCATCTTCGCGGACAATTGCGCTCCCGACGGACCCGCGGTCTTCGCCGACAACGAGTCCGACGACCCGGTGAGCTTCGCGTGCTGTGCAATCGATCCCACAGAGATCGGCGGTTCTGGTCCGGTCGGCTTCTGGAACGACATCGTCGTCACGGAGGACCCAGGGTTCTGTCAGCCGATCTCCTGCCTGGAGGCTCCGACCTCGGATGGCGAGTTCAGCCTGCGCAGTGACTCCCCCTGCCTTCCTCAGAACAACCTCTGCGGTGAACTCATCGGAGCTCTCGGACAGGGGTGTGAACCAGCAGCGCTCCCGGACCTGCTTCCTGGAGCCGCGGGCGTGTGGGCGTATCCCTCGCCGCTCGGGGCATCGGATGTGCTCTGGCTTCGGCTGGGATCGGCGGATCGCACTGCCGAACTCTTCGATGCCGCGGGGCGCTCCCTCTGGCGGCTCGACCATTCCGCCTCGAGCCGGGAGAGGGAAGTCAGCGTCTCCCTGAACGGACTCGTGCCGAGCGCGGGAGTCTACTTCCTGCGGGTGGCTGGGCACGATGGCCATCGGACCGCGCAGATCGTCGTCCGGAGATAGCCTGGACGGGCTTCTTCCGCGGCGGCACGCGCTTGAACCTACGTCGGGACGGAGCGAATCAGGAGGAACCATGTCACATCTTCGCACTTCGGGTCCGCGGTTGACCTGCCTCGTCCTCCTTGCCCTTCTGCTCATCACTGACGTATCCCACGCGGGACAGGACCTTTGGACACCCATTCCGTATCCCGACGCCGACATCGACTACTTCCACGACATCGTTGCCACGCAGGACAACCTCTACGGGTTGGTCATCGAGGTCGATAGGACGATGCGCCTGTTCCGGCGTCCCCACTCGGGTGGCGATTGGGCCGAGATCGAAGTTCCCGGCAACCCGATCTCCGTGTCCGTTGCCGGCGACGGGGACTCACACCTCGTGGCTACCACCCGAGAGAAGAAGGCCTGGTACTCGAGCGACAGCGGCACCTCCTGGATCGATCGTAGCAACGGCCTGCCCGAGGACGGGTACCTACTCCTGAGTCTTGTCTTCGATTCCGGGTGGGTGTACGTCGCTGTGTATAGAGCATCGAACCACCGACACGGGATAGCTCGGTCATCGGACTTTGGCGCGACCTGGCAGTTCGATCCATGGTGCGAAGACTGTTTGCTCAATCCAATACAACAACTCGAGACGAACGGTGACCCCCGGTACTTGTGGGCCGCTGGGAACAATGGCTTCTTTGGTGCCGAAATGAGAAGGAGCACCAACTGGGGTGCAACTTGGGACCAAGTGGATGTTCCGTTCTCGCTCGAGGAAGTTCCCATCGATCTGGTGGTCGATCCGGTGTTCTTGGACAATACGTACATGCTCCTTCCGGAGCCGTTCCTGCGGTTCGAAGGCGAAGAGTCTGTCGACTACACGTACCCCCCGTTCGGAACGGACGCAAACATGAACTTGGCCGCGCCGACCTGGGATCCCGGCACGATCTACTCATCAGGCCAATGGTCGGGTGGACTGGTTGCGGTCGCCCGGTCAGCAAACTTCGGGTACGGCGAATGGGAGATCGTGCGAGAAGGCATTCCTCAAGAGTATCCGCCGCACCCATACCCCAACTACTGGAAGAACCACCTCGAGCCACACCCGACGGAGCCCAGGATGTATCTGGCGGCTTTCGGGATGGGCCTCTTTGCGCGTGACTTCACGGTCGGTCCAAGTGCCGCTCCCGAGCAGATACTGGTTCCGGGACCGCTTCGCTTCGGCGCGGTCCTCCCGAATCCGACGTCCGGCGCCGTGGACCTCTCGCTCCAAGTCGACATCGCCGGTACGGTGCGTCTAGATGTCCTCGACGCTCAGGGACGGCGCTTGGGAAACACTCGCTTCCTGAGGGCGGAACCAGGGGAATGTCTGCTCGACTCGTGGGCCTCGGAGGCGTTGAACTCGCTGCCCGACGGCGTCTACTTCCTGAGGGCAAGCTCCAGTGGGGCGGAGACGGTTCGGAGGGTATGCCTCGTTCGATAGTCCGATGTCCGATCCCGCCGCGCCGCTCTCAGTTCCCGATGTACCCCACGCTCCGGAGACGCTCCCGCTCTTCCTCGGAGAGGGCGGGGCCGAGTCCTGCCTCGAGGTCGCTCTTCTGTCTCGCCCACGCTTCGATCTCGAGGGTGAGGACGCTCGAGATCGAGTCTCCCTCCGCGTAGATGTTCACGGTCTCGTCCGGATCGTGGATCAGGTCGTAGAGCTCGTAGCCGGGGACGATCGGAGCGGCGAAGCGCGGTTTGGTGTCGGCCGTATAGATGAGCTTGTGGGTGCGCGTCCGCACGGCCCACTTCTGGTTGAACCGCTTGATCTGGGAGAACGCGCGCTCTTCCCAGTCGGACTCCGGCGCGAGCGCGGCGAGGAGGCTCTTTCCTTCGAACCGTTCGGGGATCGGGACACCGGCGATCTGGAGCAGAGTCGGCGCGATGTCGATCGTCTCGACGATCCGGTCGTTCCGCTCCCCGGCATGAGTCCCGTCGGGGAAGACGAGGAGGAGCGGCACGCGGAGGACTTCGTCGTAGAGGGTCCACTGGTGCCCCTCGATCGATCCGTGCTCCATGAACTCTTCGCCGTGATCGGCCGTGATCGCGATCACCGTGTTCTCGAGGAGCCCGGCCGCTTCCATCTCTCCGAAGAGGCGACGGAGCTGATCGTCGACGTATGCGATCTCGCCGTCATACAGCGCCACGACCTGGCGCAGTACGTCGGCGGGCATTTCCGGGACCTCTCCGACCCGGTCTTTGACCCAACCCTGGAGGCTCACGAACGTCCCGATCTCGGTCGACTCCACCGTGGGGTCGAACCTCTGTGCGTACTCGAGAGGGGGCGTGTAGTCCATGTGGGGATCGAAGAGATGGAGAAAGAGGAAGAAGGGCGGACTCGTGTCCTCTCCCGTAGCGGGATCGGTGCGATCGACATGGACGAACGTGTCCAGCACCTTGTCGACGAGAAGCTCCGCGGTCGGTTCCACTCTCTGCTTCGTCTCGGGGTCCCGGGTCGGGAGCAACTCCTCGTAGCGATCGAACCCCTTGCCGAACCCGTAGCGTTCGGTCAGGAAGAGCCACGTGATGTAGCCGACGGTCGTGTAGCCGGCATCGCGAAACGCGCCGGCAACGGTCGGCACGGCCTCGGGAAGCGCGTTCGTCTGCGTTTCGACCCGGTGCGTGTGTGGGTACGTCGCGGTGAGCATGCTCATGTGGGAGGGGACGGTCCACGAGGCTCGGGCGAAGGCGCGTTAAAGAGGACGCCGCGCTTCGAGAACTCGTCGAGGAAGGGGGACGTGTCCCGGTCATACCCACCGAATCCGAGATGGTCCGGCCGCAGCGTGTCGATCGAGATGAGGATGACGTTGGGGGCGTGGACCCGTCGCCTTCGCCGCCTGCTTCCACTACCGGTGTTCCTGCAATGTCGTCGCCGCCGCAGCCGGCGAGCGCCAGCCAGGCGGGGGCGAGGAGGAAGAGGAGGTGCCGGGCCTTCGGGATCGAGAAGAGGGTGTGCGTCACGTCGTCTCCATCGCGGGGTGCGGCTGGATCCGCGTCCTGCCGCCTACGAAGGACACGCGGACACCATGGATATGCGATGTTCTCGCAATCCCAGGTGGTGCTCAAGCCGAAGGTTGTGGTCGGGAGATTGCGGATTCGGCGCGCCCGGTGTGCCCCACGCCCACGCAAGCACCCGCCAGAGAAGCCGCGGGCGTGTTGCCTTCAGAACGTACTTCAGACCATGCGTCCGCTGGCCCTCCCCAGGATTGGCGTGATCACCGACCTCTCGTAGTACGCCCTCCGAAGGCTCCGGAAGTGAGTGCCGCTGAGGAAAGAGTCGACGCCTTAGCACGTCCGACCAGTTCCGCGGCCCGTCCGCGAGTCCTGCTTTCATCGCTGTCGTCTCCTTCCCGCGCTTCTCTCGTCTTCGCTTGATGTAGTTCCGCCAGACCGTGAAGAACGACAACTCCTCCAGCGCCCCCATTCGCCGCTTCGAGAACGATCGTCTCTCTCCGGTGGTTATGACTGTGTCGGATCAGTAGATCGGCGAGGTTGACGTAGAAGAGCGGTTCGCGTGGGGTGCGCAGCCTTCGACAGAAGTCCGATGGCGATCGATCTTCACGCCCGGTCGAGAGCGCAGAACGTTGAATCGAGCAGATACGCGTGGGGTGCTCATCACTTCGTGGAGTTCGAGCGGCCCAGACTCGGATCGACCACAGTCTCGAGGAGCTCCGCCATTCCCTGTTTCCACCGCCGTTAGGATCCGGCTGACCGAGTCGTTTCTCCAATTCTCCGATCAACTTCTGTCGTGTCGTCATCCCGCGCCCTTCCTCCGAAGGGACTGTCCGTGAACGCGTAGACGTACAGAGTTCTGCCCGACTGCGAGGTTCACGTGGAAGGGGAAGTACTGGGAGTACTCGAAGGTCTCGAATCCGTCGACGACGACCGGCTCTTGATCTCGACCTTGGCGAGTTCTCGGGTCTGATAGAGGAGACAGTGACGGCTGAGTCGCGACTGGTGAAGTGGCGATCGTGGAGTGCGAGACCTTGCGGATCCGTGCCGCCTGCCTCAGTGCGGTTCCGTTCTTGTGGTCTGAAGTGACTTGAGCGAGGAGACGTCTCTTCTTGAGCCAGTAGTGTTAAGGTGCGAGTGGAGAAACCGTCTGCCACAGTGCCGGCAGCGGAAGCGCTGGAACCGCCTCTGGTCCGAGGGTCGCGTGAACCATCCGTCCCGGACCCAGTGCCAGGTCCGGTCCCGAGGCAAGTGGAAGGTGCACGATGGGTTGGGACAACGTGGGGACGGCGCGCAGCGCGACGGAGACCTGGGGTGTCGGTCGGACGTCATACCCTTCAGGCAGTGCGTCATCCGACCAACGGATCACCAATCTCCCCGCCACAACCGTCAGCGAACCTCCGGACACTGGTTGAGCTACCGAACGGCCCGCAACTACCACCCGGACGAAGTACACACCCTGGCCCTGTCGGTCTGCCGGCACGGTCCCTCCCATCCCAGTCGACGTCGATGCCCACCTCCCGCGTCGCCTCCCAGCGCAGCTCCCGGACCAGCCGACCTGACGCATACCTGGAAGACCGAGACGCGCCGACTTGGTTCGGGGAAGGGCCAGGCGGATCCGGGTGCCGTCCCGGAACGGGGTTCGGGTGGATGCGCAGAGCCGGTCTCGGAGTGACGATGCAACGTCCTCCGTCGACGACACCGGGCACCGACCCCGAATGCGCCGATGAGATCGCATTCCGATTCGGGGCCGAGAGCGGCAGGCACGGCGATGCGATTGCAGTTATCCAGTCTCCTCCAGCCGCATCACAGAACTGGGGTCGAGGGCGGAGGTTTCCCGTCGGTGTTCTGAACGGGGCGATGTAGGACGTCCAGTCGCCGCCCTGGTTGCCGTAGATGTCGCAGCACGAGATGGAGATGACGTCCGGCTGTGCAGTAGATCAAGCTTCCTCCTTCCGCACCGAACCCGATGATGCTGCGACCGAGCGAGAGCCCGCACCCTTCGATCGAGATACCGTTGCCGTGATCGCCTGCGGCGTTGTCGTGGAACGTCGAACTCCGAATGTCCGGGGACGAGTTCCAGCAGTGGATGCCGCCGCCGTAGCCCGGAGCGTAGTTACGGGCGATGGCGCACCGATTCAGGACAGGTGACGAGCCGTTCTGACACCATATGCCGGCGCCGTTGGTCGCGCGGTTGTCGAGGATCCAGCAGTCCGTCAGGGTGAGGGCTCCATGATCGGTGTAGATGGCGCCACCGACGACGGCGTCGGAGTCCTCGAAGGACGCGAGTTCCGCGTCGAGACTGGCTTCGTTGCGCACGCCCGCGCCGCCTCCGCAGGCCGAGGCCTCGTTGCGAACGAACGCGGAGTTGTAGAGACGCATGGTTGCCCCGTTGTCGACGCAGATCCCGGCGCCGAAGTCGGCCGTGTTGTCGGCGAAGCCGCCCGTGAACTGGACGTCACAGGAAGATCCCGTGAAGTAGGCACCGCCGCCTTCCACGGCGTCACAGTAGGCGGCATAGCAGTAGCTGAAGGTCGGTGAGCCTCCGTCGACGTAGATGCCTCCGCCCTGTGCTGAGGCGGTGCAGAAGAGCAGGGTGCAGCGCGCATCTGTCACTGGCGATGCGTTGCTCGAGGATGCCTCTGCACCGAAATCGCCCGCCGGCACACAGTGATCTCGATCTTGCGGAGCACGGAGCCCGGTCCCTGCATCTTGAAGAGGAACCCTGGAGGTGCGAACGGATCTGCACAGTCGATGACGCAGTTGGAGGGGATTCCGCTTTCCGACTGATGGTGATCGCTTTCTGGCAGTACGAGAGGTCACGGTTCCCTGGCCCGCTGAAGACTCCGTCGGCGAGCTTCACGCGGTCCTCATCCACGGCCGCGTCGATCGCCTGGATGGTCGTGAAGTCTCCTTGCCGTCCGCACGGACCAGGTAGGTCGTCGCGTGTGCAGGGCGGACGGGCGCGAAGAGCAGGACGAGGAGAAGAGGGACGACGAGTGCGGCCGAGTACGAGATGCGAAGGTACATGACGACCTCCTGTGTCGATCTCGAGGTGGGCTTGCCCGGAACGAGTATAGACCCGGCTCGGCGTGAACGCAGAGAACCGAGACGGTCCGGCACTCGAAAGGTTGCGGGCCGAGGTCACTTGCGATCATTGTGAGCACGTTCATAGTTCACCCTGCTCACGCGGGGCTCGACACCGGAGTGACCCTGCGTCAGCGGGGCTCCGGGCCGTTCCGGGCTCGGCGATCCGGCCTCACGAGGGAGTCGCTCTGCCAATGCCAGCTGCACCCGATCTCGTCGTCTTCGACATGGACGATGTCCTGGCGGGGCTCGATCGTCCGCGGCGTCTGTCGCGGCTCGCGGAACTCACCGGGCTCGAGGCCGCCTTCATCGAAGCCACCGTCTTCGCATCCGACTTCGAGCCGGAAGCGGAAGCGGGAGCCTATCCGGATGGAGCGGCCTACCTCGAGGAACTCAACCTGCGCCTCGGGACCGAGCTCAGCCGGAGTGACTGGTCCCGGGCCAGGCGGGAGGCAATGACGGTCGACCCGGACATCCTGAGCCTGGCCCGAGCACTTCGAGAACGATGTCGGGTGGCCATGCTGACCAACAACGGGCCGCTCCTGATGGAGGAGCTTCCCGCGATCGCACCGGCGATCTACGAGGTTTTTGGAGCCCACGCGCACGGTTCGTACGAGTTCCGCGCCCGCAAGCCGGATCCAGTCGTCTTCCAGCGACTCCTGGCACACTACGGAGTGGCAGCCGAGCGGGCGGTCTTCATCGACGACAATGCAAAGAACGTGGAGGGCGCGTTGCGTGCCGGGCTCGTAGGGATCCACCACGTGGTGGGGCAGGACCTCCGCGATTGGTTCATCCGTAGTGGATGGCTCGACGGCTAGATCCAGCGGTCGTGTTCGTCGAAGTGTTTGGTCGACGTGCGTGGTCGAAGTGCGTTGTCGAGTGTTTGGTCGAAGCGTTTCGTCGAAGTGCGTTGTCGAAGTGTCTGCTCGAAGTGCATTGTCGAAGTGATTCGTCTCGGTGTCTCGTCGGGGACACATCCCTATGCGCCGCGCGTGTTTCGAGGGCTACGGGAGAGTGCACTTGAAGGATGACGACGCGGGGGCCGTTCGAGCCGGTCTCTGGCTTCGGACGACCCCCCAAGGTCAGACTACGAGTTCGAGTAGCGGTCGCCGCTAGCGAAGGATCTGGACTTTCCCGGCAGCCTCCGACTCGCCGGTCGTGCGGACGAAGTACACGCCTGGCGAAACCGCGCGCCCGGCGTCATCGCGTCCGTCCCAGACGACGTGGGCGGCGTCACCACGCGAGTCCTCCCATGCGAGGCGGCGAACGAGTCGGCCCGATGGATCGAACACTTCCACGCCGCGGCCCCGGTCGCCCGCGTTCCGGAGTGCGATCATCGTCCTGCCGGACGTGGGATTCGGTGAGAGATGGAGCATCGCCGCCACGATGCCGCTACCACCATCCGGCTCCACGGCTGTCGTCGCGGGACAGGGCATCTGACCGATCACGAGGCCGTCGTCGCGGTTGGCGAGGTAGGCGGAACCTTCCGAGGAGGCGATGCCGTAGCAGCTTCCGTCGAGGGGAAGCTGCCCGACGACGGTGGGCGTGGCGGGGTCTGAAACATCGATGAAGATCGCGCCGTGGAATCCGGCAGCGTAGGAGAGGAGGCCATTCTCCACCTGGAGTCGTGGGACCGAGTTCGGGCCCTGCGGAATGGGTAGGGTCGCGATCGCCACGGGAGCGTCGGGAGACGCGAGAGAGTAGACGTAGAGGAACTCTCCGGCCGGTCCGGACTGGAAGTCGGGGTCGAACCTCCCAATTGCGTAGAGGTACCCGTCGGCTTCCGTGAAACCGCGCCCGAGTTCGAGGAAATCGCCGCCTACGGGAAGCGGTGCTTCCGGATCCGATACGTCGAACACTCCGACGCCGAGGAGCCCTCCCACGTAGGCGTAGTCTCCTTGGACCTCGAGACCATAGGTCTGGAACAGGTTGGTCGAGACGGACGTCACGAGGGAAGGAGCCACTGGGTTCACCCTCGAAATCACGATGAGTGACGAACTCGTCGTCGCGAAGATGTAGTCGCCTGCAACCCTCAGGTCTCGAGCCCCCACGAGTCCCGGCAGAGTGCTCACGACCAGGGGAGCGGCGGGGTTCGAGATCTCCACCGTGATCAGTGCGTCGTTCACCCAATCGTCCAGGTAGGCGTAGCTCCCCACGATTTCGATCAGATCGAAGCGCCCCGGGATGTCGGAGCTGAGAAGGACGGGGGTCGCGGAGTTGGTGACGTCGACCGTCAAGAACCCGTTGGTGTCATCGAGAACGTACGCGACTCCGTTCTGCACCGTGAGGTCCAGGGCCCGACCGGTATCGAGGGATCCGATCGCCGCCGCCGGGGCCACGTCCTGGTGCGCGTAGAGCTGGAATCCACCCGCGACGCCGAGGAACTCCGCGTTCGACGCGAGGTCCCATTGGGTGGTGTTGACGTCCAGGGTTCCCACGTACGAGGGTGCGGTGGGGTCCGAGCCGTCGAGCAGGATGAGGTCGCTCGCGCCGAGATAGATCCGTCCTGCGTTGGCCGCGACCGAGATCACAGCTGCCTGTGCATACGTGCCCACGGTGACGGGACTGCCGGGGTTGGTCACGTCCACGATCTCGAGCCCTGAGCCGTTGACCACGTAGAGGTGGTCACCGTCGAGACACCAGTCGTCGACTGCGGCGCCGGCCCACGTCCCGACCGCAGTGGGGCTCGCCGGACTCGAGACGTCGAACACGGTGAAGCCTGTCGGAGTGGCGACGTAGATCAGGTCGCCGACCGCCAGCATTCCTCGGTTGTCGATGCTGACGTTGCCGAGAACGACGAGATTCGTGGGATCGGTCGGATCCAGAATGGTGAGACCGCCTTCGGAGGAGAAGAGGAGGTCTCCCTCGGCTTCGACACGGAACGCGTTGGCCAGAGGCGTCTGCCCGAGCAACGCGGGTGTGCCTGAACCGATGTCGTACACGGAGAGTGCGGCTCCCGGGCCGTCCTCCTCGCTCGCGACGACATAGAAACGGTCCCCCTCGACCGTGTAATTGCTGGCCCTCCACCCGGAGGGCGCGGGGATCGTGCCGACCTGGACCAGGTTGTTCGGGTCGGAGATGTCGATGATGGCCGAGTTGTTTGGGTAGTCCGGGAAGTGGCCTGTGCCGCTGATGAAGGCGAGATCTTCGGTCATGACGATGTACGTCACCTCGAAGGACGGGCCGCTGAGTTGCACCGGGCGACCGACCCAATGGAGGTGATCCTGGGAGTCGCAGGCGGCCCCCGCGAAGTTCGGGGTGACAGCACCGGCGAGAATCGAGAGCGGGGTGAGGAACAGGGCGAGCGTTCGTGACGAACTCATGAGACCCTCCACGTCTTGGCGGTCCAGGGGGCGGCGATGGACCGGGGTACGTATCCGCAGGTTCTGCGGTCGCCGGAAGGGGGAGGGGCGGCCGGGAGAATGCCTGGCTCTGTGTTGGGACCTGTTCAAGATACTCGACGCCACTCTCCGTCGGCAACGAGAGAGGTCCGCCGGAACGTGGGGCTGGCCGGGGTTATACGCCCTCCTCGATTGGTCTGGAAGCGGCTGCCGGATCGAGTACACTCCTTCCCGAGCGATAGCACCTCAGCTCCGCGGCTCCCATCAACGCTTTCACCAGTGGCCGCCCCCAGCCTGCCGCAACATGGAACGCGAGGAACCCCGGGGAGGAACCATGCGAGCGCCAATCCATCCCTTCACAGTTGCCCGACTCCGGCAGATCTCGGTCCGGGGAACTCTGGTCTCCGCAATCCTCATCCTGGCTTTCGGCACTGCGTACGGTGGTCCGAAGGACGGCTTCGAGGGTGTGGGCGCAACCCTCGCGAAGTACGGGCTGCGTTCGACCCCGGAGGCGGAAGACTATCCCGGGTTCGACGCGGTCATCGTGTTCCAGTCCAACCACACCGAGATGTGGTTCCCGAAGAAGGAGCTCCGGATCGAGGAGACCGTCCACCGGATGAAGAAGCTGTTCCGGAACGTGGACGAGAACTCGAGCGAAGAAATCCACCTCTACCCCGGAGAGAGGATCTCGAGCATCCGTGCCCGGACGATCACGGCGGAGGGGCGCCCGTACGAACTGTCCAAGTCCGACTTCCTGGTCCAGCGGGGCACGCAGGAAGGAGAGACGTTCCACAGCGATCGGAGGATCGTGCGGTTCACCTTTCCGATGGTGGAGCCGGGAGCACTCCTCGAGTACGAGTACACGCTGCGGAAGGACGAGGCGTTCCTCTTCGACCGCTGGGCGGTCCAGGACTACCTCCCGATCCTCGAGAGTCGATACGTCTTCACCCTGCCTGCCTGGCTCATGGACGAACCGTCGATCGACTTCAACTGGCGGTACTGGAAGCACAACTGCGCGTTCGTCGGAACTCCCACGAAGAAGCGGGCGGGAGAGGGGACGAAGGAGACGATCACGTTCACATGGTCCGTGCAGGACGTGGCTCCACTCGTGATCGAGCCGCTCATGCCTCCGGTGGAGGAGGTCATGGCGTTCGTGCAGTTCGCTCCTCATACCTGGACGAACTGGGATCACCTGACGGGATGGTATTGGGAGAGCTGCATGCAGCCCCAGTTGGCCGGTGCGGGCGCGATTCCGAGGCTCGTGAAGGATGTCACCGCCGATGCGGTTTCTCGCGCGGACATCCTCGAGTCGATCCGGACCTACGTCGAGTCGATTCGGTACGTTGCGATCGAATTGGGGGAGGGGGGCATCATCCCGTCGACGCCTGACGAAGTGATGGCGCGCCAGTACGGGGACTGCAAGGACAAGTCGACGCTCCTCGTTTCGATGCTCCGGGAGGCGGGCTTCGAGGCGTCTCCCGCGCTCGTCGGGGTTCGGCGCGTCGCGCCCGTGCCCGACTTCCCCGCCTTTACGTTCGATCACATGATCGTCGCCGTGGAACAGGGCGACGAGACTCTCTGGATCGATCCGACCGCGCAGTTCCTTCCGCTCGGTCAGCTCCCGTCTGCCTGCGAGGACACGTACGCGGTGATCGTCGGGCCGGATGGGCGGTCCAGGATGGCGAGGACGCCGGCCCGCGGACTCGGTGCGAATCAGATCCGTCACGCGATCCAGGTCGAGGTGTCCGCCACCGCTCCGCCGGCGTTCCGGATCCGGACCTCTCTGGACGGAGAGTTCGAGCCGCCGCGTCGGGCGCTGGGTTCGGGTGAGGAGGAGGACGTCCTCGCGTACTGCCACGGTCTCGTGTCGGACGAGTTCGCGGAGGTCGAGATGCTGGACGCGAAGGTCGAACAGCTCGCTGACATCGACGCACCGCTCGAGCTCGAGTTCGCGTTTCGCGCCCCTGGGGCGATCCGTCGACAGGGCGAGTTCTGGATGCTCAGTGGGATTCCGTTCTCGGTGCCATTCGAACTCTCCGATCTCCCCGCGGGTGAGCGGGTGCAGCCGCTCGATTTCGGGACCACGGTCCGTGTGACGCGGTCCGTGGACATCGACGTGGTGGACGGCGAGCTTCGCATCCGCAGCGTTCCCGACCCGGTGGAGATCGGAGCCGGCAGCTCGATCGACTACCGTAGCGCGTACGCGCTTCGTGGCGACACGGGGCTGCGCGCCTCGCAGGAGTTTGCGATCCGGTCCCGCAGCTGTCCCAAGGACGACTACGCGTTGCTGCGGAGATCGCCGGTAGGATGGAGAGCGGAGCGGACGAGAGCGTCGAAACCTGAACAACGACAGTGAACCGACCGATCTCGCCCGACCTCGTCGAGACCGCCCGATCTCGTCGGGACCGCCCGACCGCGTCGAGACCGCCTGACCTCGTCGAGACCGCCTGACCGCGTCGAGACCAACCGACCTCGTCGGGACCGCCCTATCTCGCCCGATCTCGTCGGGACCGCGCGAAGGGCTACTCGGTGCGACCACCCTCCACCGAGATCACGCGACCGTCGGTGGAGGGTGGACAGGATCGTTCCCTACCACCTCACCGGAACGACCTGCCGGTTCTCCTGGCGACCCTCCGCCTGGAGCCGGCAGTAGTAGATCCCGCTCGGGAGCTCGCGGCCGTTGTCGTCTCGGCCGTCCCAAGCGACGAGATGGGGGCCGGCGGCCTGGCTTCCGCTGAGGAGTGTGCGGATCTTCTGGCCCCCGGCGGAGAAGACCGCGACTTCGACCGGTCCTGTCTCCCCGAGGTGGAAGCTCACGTTCGTCTCTCCCGCTGACGCCATCGGGTTGGGGTATACGGTGAGTGCGCCGTCTCTCCATCCGGAGTCCGTTTCCATTGCCTCCAAGCGGGTCGTCCCCGCTGTCGCCGTTGTCGCCTGTGTTGTCGGTCGACGACGTCGAGCATTCGAGGAAGATCGGATCGGAGAAGTCGCCGGCACCGCCGGTCGGGTCCACCGCCCGCACCCGGTAGGTGTAGACGATGTCGCACAGGGACCTGGGAAGGTCGTCGAACCACTGGAACTTCGTCGCGGCGGGGTTTCCGTCGATCGCAACTCGATCGACGAGCGTTTCCGGGGTCGGGACGTCGTCCGAGCGGTAGACCTCGTAGAACATGACACGCTCGGGCCCGCCGTTCGTATCGAGGAAGACGGGGTTCCACTCGACTTCGACGCTCGGACCGACCGGGTCGTCCCCGGCGAACTCCGTCCACTTCGCGGTGCCGCCGATCGGCGCGAGCGGGAGGTAGCAGTCCGTCTCGCACGAGATCGTGGTGCCACCGATGACGCGCTGGGCGCGTACGTCCCAGAGCGTGATCGGCACGTAGGCGGACTGACCGTGGCTCGCGGCCGACGAGCTGAAGCGAACGGTGACCGAGTCGCGAACCGCGGGATTGAGCAGGAACGGTCCCTGCGTGGGAAGGATGTCGAGGTCCCAGTTCGCGGGAATCACGGCGTCGTCGTAGTTCGGGTGCGTCCCGATGCGGACCTCCGCCGTGACCGCGTTCCCGAACGGATTGTAGCCGTCGTAGAGGTAGACCTTGGTTTCCTTCGTGAACTCGCCTGGGCAGCTCGCGGCGTCCGCGACCGGGGTGCCGGGCCGGGCGAACAACACCTGGCTGTTTACCTGCGCGATGTTGTTCGAGTTCGGGGCGGAGTCCGGGAAGCTCGGATCCTCGACCTGCTGGATGACGGCGCCGATGCAGTAGTGACCGACGAGATCGAAGAGGTCCGGGTACTGGAAGATGAGGTAGTCCTCTCCGCTCTCTCCGACGTCGAGGACGGGGTAGCCGGTGACGCCCAAGTAGTCGGCGGCATCGGTGGGCCACTCGAGCCCCGCGGCGCCGGGCGCGAGGTAGACCTGGACCGTGGTCGCGACGGCGATGTCGGGTCCCTGGTTGTGTACGCGGATCCAGACCTTGTTTTCCACCCCGGCGGCCGGGAGGTCGTGGATGCCGTCCTCGTCGTTGTCGATCCAGATGTCCGGGCTACCCCACCAGTCGTCGCAGGTCGCGATCTGGTTGCAGTCGTCGCCCGGGCAGTCCTCGATGCATACGTCGACCGGGTTGGAGGCTCCGACCGTGAATCCGGCGCAGATCCAGTCCGCGGGGATGTCGCCACCGGGAGAGTCACAGGTCGAGATGTCGTTCACCGCGATCGGTGTCGGGACTCCGGAGTAGGAGAGCGTGCTCGGGGTCGACACCGCGTTGAACCGGTTCTGAGCCCCTTCCAGGCACCAGACGTCGCCTGCGTCGCCGCGGTTCGCCTTGGTGTCCAGGTCGTCGGCGTCGACCTCGTGCTGCCAGGAGGTGGCGTCGGCGCATTCGACGTCGATCGCCTTGTGTGCTTCGTTCGCGTTGACCGAGTTCGTCTGTCGCTTCGCGTCGTAGAGGGCCTCGTCGATGTGGTAGATCAGGAATCCCTCAGCCGGAACTTGGGAGTCGAACCCGATGGCCTGGCGATTCTCGACCAGGAAGTACTCGTCCGTCGGCATGCCGAACGACCAGATCTGGGCGGCGATCGGCCGCTCCTCGACCGGAGGAACGCACAGGTTCGATAGGTCGTTGTGCACGACGAAGTAGTCGAGCCAGCCGAGCCGGTGGCGGGTGAAGGCCGTCATGTGCGCCGGACTCGACGGCGTGTTCCAGCTGCCCGCGCCCATGAGTCCCCACCAGCCGATGCCTTCGGAGTCCCCGTTGAGGTCCTCGTCGGTGTCATACAGGTCCGGGATGCCGATGGCGTGACCGAACTCGTGGGCGATGACGCCGATCTCGATCATGCCTCCGTTGCAGCTGAGCCCGGGCACCATGGCGTACCGGTTCACCTTGATCTTCCCGCCTCCCGCGCGGTTGTCGTTCGTCGTGAAGTCCGAACCGAACCACGACTTGTAGAACGACTGGTGGGACCAGAGGTTGTTGCCGGCCCCGCACTCGCCGCCCATCTTCGGGTGGACGATGAAGACCTGGTCGACATAGCCGTCATCGTCGCCTGAGTTGGGGATCCCGTCCGGGCCGTCGTTGTCGTACTGCCCGAAGTTCACGACCGGGTCGTGGAGCTGAAGGGTCTCCTTGAGAAAGTCACCGGCGCCGCCGTCGTAGCCGTTGTTCGCGTCCTCGTAGGCGCTGTCGTTGCCGCTCACGGTCACGAAGCCCCAGACGTCGCCGTCCACGCCGAACGCTCCGTAGGAGACTTCGTCGTAGTAGTCGTTCAGCGTGCCGGTGTTGGAGAAGACGAACAGCTGTATCTCGAGCGAGACCGGATTGAACGGCTCGGCGGGCGTGTTCGCGAAGAGCGCGGGAAGAACGACGATGCTCCCGGATCCGGTGAGAGCCGTCCCGCCCTGGGACGCCGCCTGCTCCACGGACATCGTGCCCGCCTCCACCGCACGTTTGTTCCGGAAGGCGCGGTCGGCCCTTTCGACGAGCCCGCAGGCGGCTCCGGCGTCGCGCGAGCGCAGCTCCGCGGCCGCGCGGGCGATGTTGGCCGGAATCGACCCGTTTTGCGGAAGAGCGACGCACGAAGTCGCCGACGCCGAGGGTGCGAGCCCGCACTGGATCCCGGCGAGGACCATGGAGAGGGCGAGCGCCCGCCTCACTCCTCGGCGCGTGAGTGTCTTCCTCTTCCGGCTCCGTTTTCGTCCGCAGAATGCATCCCAGTCCTCCTCGTTGCCCGGTTCCGACCCGGAGAGAGGCGGGGTGGCCGCCCACCTGAGACGCCTCCGGGGTTACTTTCTGACCAATGCGCGGGTGGGCGGGAAGCGAACGGGGCGATCCTGAACGTGGCGATCCTGAACGTGGCGGGTTTGGATAGTCAGGTGCTATACTCTTTGCCTGACGGTTCGCCTGTCCGACGGTTGCTCGAGCGAGAGGCCCGGCGCGAATGGGTGCATCGCCATTGTTGAGCCCCCCTCAACAACGATCGAACAAGGAGCGCACCCTATGAGCCGCCTCCGTATGCTGTCTCCCGCCTCCTGTCTCCTCGCTCTCACTCTTTCGAGCACCGCCGTCCTGGCAGGCCCCAATGCCGGGGGAACCCTGATCGTCCACGGGGATCCGGGCGTCGTGTACACGACGGACATCGATGACTACACGGGATTCGCGGATCTGCCCGCGGGCTGTGAGTCGGCCGTCACGAACTATCCGGCGGACGAGACGTTCGTCTGGTGGGTCAAGGCAGCCTTCCCGGAAGATGCGACGCCGCGTTTGGCCGCCGCCGTTTTCGGGATCGACTATGACGAGGACGCGGTCGTCCTCCTCGCGTACGGCCCGTGCGGCGACTTCGAGCTGTCCGATCCTTCCTGGCCGGCCCCACAGTCCGGAACCGCGATTGCCTTCTCCGACGCCCGGACCGAAGGGCTCGTCGACCTCTACTGGTTCGCCGGGTACAACTACTACCTGGGCGGCGCCGACGTCAGCTTCGACCTCGTGCCCAGTCCGTCCCAGGGCGCGGACTTCGCGGACGACTTCGTTCCCGCCAACCTCGATCCGGTCATCGGACTGGGGAAACTGGGCTTCGGAAGCAACCCGGGCGCGCTTCCCTGTCCGGAACCACTCGGCGACGGGATGGGCGCCTGTTGCGATGGCGTCGGTCACTGCACGATCTCGAGTCCCGCGGATTGCGGGGCCATCCAAGGCACCTACATGGGGCACGACACGGTGTGCGAGCCGACTACATGTGGGGGGCAGGAGGATCTGGGAGCGTGCTGCCAGGATGACGGAAGCTGCGAGATCAAGCCCCGTTGGCAATGTGTCCCGGGCACCTGGCACGAGGGGGTTTCCTGCTATCCGAGCCCGTGCCCCGCGCTCGAGCGGGCCTGCTGCTTCGACGACCTCTCCTGTCTCGTGCTGCTCGAAGAGGACTGTGCCCTCCAGGGCGGCTTCTGGGTGGGGGAGGAGCTGGAATGCGCCCCCAACCCGTGTTCGTCGTACCTTCCCGGCGCGTGTTGCCTGGACAACGGCGACTGCCTCATCACGAACGCCACGGAGTGCCGGATCGACATCGACGGTTCCTGGTACGGGGTGGGAACGGAGTGCGAGCCGAATCCGTGCACGCTTCCACTCGGTGCCTGTTGTCTCGCGGACGACTCGTGCATCGTCACGAACGCGGATGATTGTGTCGATGGTGAGTGGTTGGGACCGAATACGGTATGTGAGCCGAACCCCTGCGTGATCCTCGGTGCGTGCTGCGACCTCGACGGCAGCTGCTCGGTGACGCAGGAGTCAGAGTGTGAGAACGGGCAGTGGCTCGGAAGCAACTCTGACTGTGACCCGGATCCTTGCCCAGAGCCCTCCGGCGCATGCTGCTACCCATGGGGGCAGTGTGGGATCAGGACTCGTGAGAGCTGCGAGAACTACTACGGCTCCTACTACGTAGGCGATGGCACCGTCTGTGATCCGGACCCGTGCCCGGACGTGCTCGGAGCCTGCTGCTTCGAGGACGATATCTGCCAGGTGCTCTCGGTGCGGGATTGCGACGCCGCGGACGGCGTCTACGTGGGTCGAGGCACGGACTGTGAACCCAATCCGTGTTCGGCCGTTCCCGTCATCGAGGATTCGTGGGGAGTCCTCAAGAGCCGGTACCGGTAGGGCGTGACCAGGATGGGCGGCGGGCTCTCGAGTCCGCCGCCCGCGCCTCGGAGAGTCTCCCCGTTCTGGGCGGGGCCATGGAAACAAACGCCAGCGGTGAACGACCTACCGTCGACATGGCGTCAGTCGTCGCGTCGCAGGACTCCCGACGACAGGATCCGGCACCGGAGCCCGCCACGCCCTTCCATCAGATCCTCCGCGCCCGAAGCGAGCGCGAGATCCATCCAGTAGCACGGCTTGCACTCCTCGACACCTTCGAAGCGGATTCCCTGCACTTCGAACTCGACGCCGACGAGCGAGGGAAGGTCGCATCCCGAGACGACGACATTGCGACGAACCTTGGAAGGGTCACGATCGGTGAGTTCGAGCGCTGTGCAGAGATCCTCGAACACTTCCTCGGAGAAGAACGTGACCTGGCCCTTGTGCCCCTCTTTGCGACTGAAGTACCGGTCTCCCTCGAGGCCCCTGCCCTGCACGCACTGAACCTCGCTCACTTCGATCGACTCATGGGTGCCGGGAGGCCCTCCATGGTGGCCGACGAAGTTGTGGCCGGGAGAAATGTAGATGTGCCGGATGGTGAGCACGTCAGCCTCCTGGGTCGCTTCGCCCTGGGCGCCGCTGACGACGACGCCGGTTCCGAGCCTAACGGCCCCGGACCGGCGTCTCCATAGGAAGTGTCCCGCACATGCGAGGAAGCGCTCCCGGCGGGTAGTAGTATCCCGAGACGTCGAAGAGTTCGGCGCACGCGCCGGGATACACTCATCCCGCGCGGGAAACTCGAGTGAGCCCGTCGTGCCCCCTGGCAGGCGTAAGCTAGAGCCGGGGGGTGAGATCGCGGGGAGGACCGTCGTCACCACGGCCCTCTCGATCCCGCCTGGCTTCCGTCGTTCTCTCTTCTGCCGAAGTCTGTGCGTCCCCCGAGCGGCTCGAATCGCGTTTCGGTCTTCGAAGAGACGGCCCATCGAGGCTGTCCGGGGGAGTCCATGATGCCAACGATCGCCGGGTCCGTCGGTGCGAACGCACAGAACCGCAAGACAGACGTCGAAACCGTCCAGAGTCTACTGAACCAGGTTCCGCCGTCCGAAGGCGGGCCGGTGGTACCGTTGGCCATCGATGGGCTCTGCTATGGGAAGACACTCGCCGCCATCGGCCGCTTCCAGAAGGACGGTTGTGGCTTTCAGTGGCCGGACCAGCGGATCGAGCCGAATCGGCGTACCTGGAACGAGCTGTCCCGGTACGCCGACACATTCCCGACAGGCCTGAGAATGGTCCGGTGCTATCCGGAGTCCGGGCATGCGCACGTCCCCTTCGCCTTTGGTGCCTCCGTCACTCTCGCAGTTGCCACTCCGGCCGCCGCCTCCTCGGCCGTTGCCCCTCCGGTGGGGACCACCCTGGCCACGCCCGCGAGTCTCGTCGCCGAGGCGAAGCTCTACACCCCACTCGCGATCGCGTGGGTGACGGCGACGAGGGCGCGTTTGCGTGCCGTACTGTCCAACCTGTCCCGGTTCAAGTCGTACTCCAAGGCCGAGATCGAGTTGGCACGCCCCTTCGCCGTCCACTTCAAGATCGACATCGTCACGCAGATAGAGTCCCTGGCCCGCAGCCGCCTCGAGAAAGTCGATCGGATCTACTCGCGCGTGCTCCTGGTTCTCGGGAATCCTCCCTATGTCGGGAACCCCAAGGAGTCGTCGAAAGCACTCGCCCCCATGGGGGGCTACGACTACCCGAACGCCAAGATCATCATTGGTGCTGGATTCGTGAAGCCGGGGACGAGCGCGAGCATGAAGGCCGCGGTGTTGGTCCACGAGGGTGCGCACTTCGCGGACTCGAGATGCGGTCACGTCGCCACGGAGCGCCCGGATCCCTCGGGCGGGCCAATGACGGATGACATCGGGAAGGCAATGAACCCGACCAAGAAGAACTACGCGCAAATGGACTTCGATCTGGCCATTCAGAACGCCTACAGCTTTGCGCAGTGCGCGGCCCATTGCGCTCTCGGCTTTGACTCGCGGTCGTACTGAGCCGGAAGGGGGAACCCTCGAGTTCGGCCTTCGCGGGTTTCTCGACGCCCGACAGTGTCTATACTTCCAGCATTCGATCCACCATTGCTCGCCCCCCTCAGAGGTCTCGGAGGCCGTCGTTCGTCCATCGGCGAACGTCCCGAAGGAGTGTGCCCGTGCAAGCATCGAAAGAGTGGCAGTTGGCCCGTGAAGCCGCGGAGCGCTACGAGCAGATCCTCGTTCCGGCCATCCTCGGTCCTGCCGCGGAAGCGCTGGTCGACTGGTCGAAGCTCGAGCCCGGTGACGCGGTCGTCGACGTCGGCTGCGGAACTGGAGCCGCTGCCCGTTTCGCGGCTGAAGGAGACGATCCGCCTCACCGGATCGTGGGAGTGGACGTCAACCCGGGCATGCTGGAAGTCGCGAGAAGGTCCAGCTCGGATCGGGGGACACTGATCGAGTGGTTCGAGAACTCCGCCCATGAGCTGCCGTTCCACGACGGTGAGTTCGACGTGGCGCTCTGTGCCCAAACCCTGCAGTTCCTGAAGGACGCGCCACGTGCCGTCGCGGAGATGCATCGGGTGTTGAAGCCGGGCGGTCGGATCGCGGTCAGTCTTTGGTGCAGGATCGGAGAAAACCCGTACTTCGATGCGCTGGTCGACGCCATGTCGAACCACATCGGTGCAGAGACAGCCGGCGGCCTTCGTGCGGCGTTCGCCCTGTGCGAGTCGGATACCATCCGAGCCCTGCTGGTCGAAGCTGGATTCGCTCAGCTCGAAACGACCGTGGAGGAGCTGACGCTGGAGCTTCCCAGGGCCGACGACTTCGTTCCCCGGCACGTCAGCGCCACGCCGATGTCGGTCGGCTTCTCCTCCGCGTCAGAAGACGCGCGACAGGCGGTCGTGCGCGACGTGACAGAGCGGATGAAGTCGTACGAGACGGACGATTGCGTTCGTGTCCCGTTCCGGACCCATCTCGCGATGGGCATGAAGCGGTGAGCCGACGGCGTCCGTCGCTCCTGCTGTCGCCCGCACTGCCTCGCTCTGGCCATCGCGCCATCTCGAGCGCTCGATCCTTCGAGTGCTCGAACGCGCACTCCTCGTCTTGGCACGGGATTCGCGCCCTGTCTTCACGTCGCGGTAGGAGTGTGCGTCGTCTCTGACTCCCTCTCGAGGTGCGCGAACGTCGGGAGGATGCGCTCGAAGACGAGGAGCAGCACGAACGGGATCACGAGAATGAGCACGGCGGCGCCGATGCCCTCCTTGTCCCAGAGTCCGGGGACGTAGGTCTCGCGGAAGCCACGCATGCTCTTCGAGAACATCTGCCCGCCGATCACCACGTTCCACCGCATTGCGATCACCTGCATGAGGAGGAGCAGGGACGCAACCATCGTCAGGGTGTTCCGGATCCGGTCGTCCATGTAGCGATCGAGCAGCACCACGATAATGAGCAGGATGAACGGAATCAGACCGCCCAGGACCATCTGGATCGAGATGAACGAGATCGAGAGCTGGTTCGTGAGCAGATGGCTGATCACTTCCCACTCCTCCGCCCGCTCATAGGCGAGAGTCATGATCTCGAGGAGTTCGAGCGTCAACGTCATGATGAGGAAGAGCCAGAGCCAGCGCGCGAGGGCCGAGACGGCGGCGCCGTCGATCGCCCACCCCTTGAGCTTCATCGCCACCTGATAGAGCACGATGAGGAGCGCGATCCCGGAGACCATCGCGGAGAAGAGGAAGATGATCGGCATGAGTGGCGTGGACCACCACGGATTCGCTTTCAGCGCGCCGAAGAGGAACCCGACGTATCCGTGGAGGAGGCAGGCCATCGGAATCCCGATCGCCGCCAGGACGCGGATGATCTTCCGATCCAGCTCGAGCGCCTCGGGAGAGAGATCGTAGACACCGAGGGCGAGCGACGCATAGAACCAGCGGACCCAGCCTCTGGTCGTCGCGACCCGGTGCACGATGTCGGGACGGAACACGAACCAGACTTCGAGGAGCAGGACGAGGAAGTAGCTCGTGTAGAGGAGTCCGAACCCCGCCATGGCCGACGTGAAGTGCGGAGTGATGACGATGTTGGCTGCGCGCTCCGGATGCCCCAGGTGGTTGAGGAGCGGAAGCGTCGCCACGGCGAGGAAGCAGAGCGCGGTCGCGAGTGCAAACCTCCCCAGGGGCCGGAACTCCTCCTTCCCGAACACGTGATAGAGCGAGGAGACGAGGAACGCGCCCGCGACCAGTCCCGTGATGTACGGGTAGAGGACGATCATGAGGCTCCAGTGGATGTGGACGTCATTCGGGAAGAGGAACCCTGTCAGTTCGTGCATCAGCGCACCTCCATGTCGAGGCCGCGGTAGAAGCACTGGGGCTTCGTCAGGAGCTCGGGCTGGAGCACCTGGACCTTCTGGGTGGCGAGGATCTCGTTCACGGGGTCGTTGGGGTCCTTCCTGTCTCCGAACATTCGCGCTCCCACGGGGCACACCGAGACGCAGGCCGGATCGAGCCCCTGCGTCACGCGGTGGTAGCACCACGTGCACTTGTCCGCGGTGTGCGTGTTCGGGTTGATGAACCGGCTCCCATATGGACAGGCCTGCACGCAGTAGCCACATCCGATGCAGCGCTCCTTGTCGACGAGAACGGCTCCGTCCTGTGTCGAGTAGGACGCGCCGACGGGGCAGACCTGGGTGCAGGGCGTTGCCTCGCAGTGGTTGCAGAGCTTGGGAACGAAGAATGCCTTTCGGATCTCGCGTCCCCTCGTGCCCGGTCCGAAGCCGTTCTCTCCGCCGTTCGGAGAGTCGACGATGGCCTCACCTTCCACCGGGATCTCGTACCGTTCGATCCAGGTGCGATACATGCCCTCGGGGACATCGTTCTCCGCCCGACACGCGCGCGCGCAGGCGCCACAGCCGATACACTTCTCGGCGTCGACCAGGTAGACCCAACGGTGACGGTCCCAGTCGTAGGGTTCCGGGTCGTCCTCCCCGCGGAGCTCCTTGGGCAGGATCACTCCGACGACTCCGAACGAGGCCGCGGAGATGCCGTAGGAAGCTAGACGCTTCAGGAATCGCCGCCGACCTGTTGGACTCGTCGCACTCTCTGGTCGATGCATTGGCTTCCTCCCCCCGATCAAAGCGGCGAATGCGGGTCGTGACACTCGAAACAGGATTCCGGTCCGGGTTCTCCGCCCATCTCGGCGATGTGCTCGGCCGGAACGATCTGTGGGAACGACTTGGGTCGGGCCGTTCTCTCCTCGTGGCATCTCAGGCAGGTCGACTCGTTCTTTCGGATCGGCATGTCGGCGATGTGGTCTCCGTCCGCCACGTGGAGGCCCACAGGGGCATGGCAGATCTCGCAGCCGACCGGTGCGTGGACTCCCGCCTGGTGGACACCGGCGTAGTCGTCGTGACACTCCGCGCACGCGACGACGCCGCCGTGCCGAACGGGAAGCGCCATGCAGTCCGCGACGCTCGCGCCTCGATACGGCCCGAACTCGCCCCAGGTCGGTGGCTGGAGCAGGGATCGAAGTACGACGAGTGCGACGACGCCGACGAGGAAGAGGAAGCCGGCCCGAAACACGTGCTTCGCGTGAACCAAAGGGCTGCGGGAATCCACGAGTTACCTCCTGCCCGGTGCTGGAGTTCTAGGGATCGATGCTCGGATCTACTTCGGCTCCACCGACCGTCCTACCGGACGGCGCCGGGCCTGATGTCGTCGGGCCTGACGCCGTCGGGACGGACACCGTCGCGAGTGGCGCCCTCGCGAGTGGCGCCTTCGCGAGTGCCGCCTGAGAGGTCGATGTCGTCGCGCGGTCACCCAAAGGGACCGGCTCGAACCGGAACAGCCAGCCGAGGAACGCTCTCCCTTCGACGTCGTCTTCGGTTCGTGGTGCTGTCGGCATCGGCTCCGGGCGGAACAACCAGTCGAGGAATGGCCGTCCCTCCGTGGGGGAAGTCCTCACCTCCTCCGCGAAGGGCATCTCCTCCGGACGGAAGAGCCAACCGACGAACCGTCGAATCCGGTCTGTTCCGGTCATTGCTCGTTCGCTTTCTCTTTCCAAGACACGATGGTCATCTGCGCACGCGGCACGACACGGCGCGGCCCTCAGTGTTTCCCGCGGCGTGGGCCTCAGCGTGGCCCTCGGCGTTTCCTCCGGCGTGGGCCTCGGCGCTGCCCTCGGCGCGGCCCTCAGCGTTTCCCGCGGCGTCTTCCTCGCCGTCTCCCTCGGCGTCTCCGAGATCAGCCGGCGCGCAGTCCGGCTCCGCGCGTCAGGCGGGGGGCCGCCATGAGCGCCAGGCCGAAGAACGTGAGGGACGTGAACAACGTCAACGAGTGTCCGATCCGGAAGTCCTCGAGCAGGATCTTCACTGCGCAGGCGGCGAGGAGCGGATACACGAAGTAGAGCGCTTCCGCGAACCGCGGCCTGCGGCTCACCCATGCGAGGGCGACGGCGGAAGTGGCCAGGATCCCCGCGCGAGACGCGGCGAGTGCCCCTCGGTGGACTCCGCCGCCGTCCGTGGGCAGGACGCTTCCGATCCCGGTGACGACGATCCCCGCGGCGGCGATGAAGAAGACCGAGAAGTCGATCGCCCGGGTACCGTGGGCGAATCGTCCCCAGGGAGCTCCTTCGGTGCTGACGAAACGCGTCGAACAGAACGCGGCGGCGAGGAGGACGAGGACGTGGCTCACAGGGATGGATCCGAGCGGAGCCACGGTGGGGCCGAGGAAGGCGTCCGCGGTCAGCCCGAAGGTTCCCGATGCGAGCGCGGCCGCGATGAGGTAGGTCGCGCCGTGGAGGCTCAGAGTTGCTCGTCTCCACCGTCCTCCCATCCACGCGGCGGCAGCGGCGAGAAGGGCGAGGACCGCACCTGCGACGCTGCCGTGCAGGAGGACGAAGCAGGAGAGCAGGAGCAGCGCGAGGCCGAGGCTGCCGAAGAACGCGAAGTTCCGGCCGCGTCCGAGGCGGCGATCGATGAACGCGAAAGCGGCCGCGTAGCATCCGAGGGCGAGGACCAACGCGGCCGCTCCGAGCACGACGTGGAGCGCCGTGCCTTCCCCTATGAGAGCGAACGATCCGCCGAATCCGATTCCGAGTACGGTTACGGTCTGTCCCATTTCGAGCACCGTCGTGTCGCGTCCTCGGACGAGAGTGCGGGTGACGAAGCTTCCGAAGTAGACCGCGATGAGCCCGAGGAGCAGGACGACGAGGGCGCCGACCGTGAGCGGCCCGAGC
This sequence comes from Candidatus Eiseniibacteriota bacterium, assembly GCA_041390305.1. Classification (GTDB taxonomy): domain Bacteria; phylum Eisenbacteria; class RBG-16-71-46; order CAIMUX01; family CAIMUX01; genus JACKCR01. Next base: position 3,453 of record JAWKQE010000019.1, on the reverse strand, counting down.
GCGGCCGGGATCGGCTCCATCCTGCGAAGCAGTGTGACGAGGACGAACACGCTGTTGAGGACGAACGCCGTCGACCACGCGAGCACCGTCCAACGGTGGAAGTACCCGAACCAGAGCGAAGCGAGCCCCACGAGGAGGAGGAGACCCAGGTAGGGAACGAAGAGCTTCGTTGCGAATGCGAGCCCGATCGTGGTGGGAAGGGCCGCGAGTACGAGAGTCCAGGCGAGTGCCCGGACTTCCCAGCGCCACGCAACGAAGAGAGAACAGGAGATCATGACGAAGAGGGCGAGTGCACCGAATGCGGCGGGAAGGAAACCGAACTTGATCGTCGCCTCCCAAACGAGCGGGAACGCGATGAGCGACGCGGCGAGCCCCCGATACGCAGGACTCACCTTGTTGCCGTGGGCCGCCGCGCGTCCGGCCACGACGATCCAGAATCCTGCATACGCGAGACCAAACGCCGTGCCCGCGGCGGGAGGCAGGGTGCCCGACTCGGTGAGCCACCTGAGGAGGAACGCGACTCCGAGGATGAGAAGGGATTGTCCGATGAGCGGAAGTGCCGGCTGGCGAACTCCCTTCGGGGAGACGACAGCGACGGCGGCCGCGTCGTCCTCCTCGCGAGCAGTCACGACCGGTGAGGTCGAGGTGTCGCCTTCGAGAGCCAGGATTCGACTCTCCAGCACGTGAACGAGGTTCTCGAGCTGATCGATCCGTGAGAGAAGGACGGACGAGGCGTGGTCCATGACTTCCTCCGCGTTTGGGATCGTAATCGGAGAATTCGAGCATTCGGATCAGTGAAGTCCGACTCGGGTCCGATGACACGAACATAGACGGTCCTCGTTCGCACAAATGTAAGAGGTTCTACATACATAAGTCCTTCAGGCACAACGCGGGTCGTTGTTGTTTCTGATCTCATGCATGACAAAGTGGAATCGCAGAGGGCGTGACGTCACCAGTCACGTTCGGCTTGGGATGAGACTCCGAGTGCTCCACGGAAACGCGCTTCCCGGGCCAGGGCGGCGAGACGTGACCGACCCGCCGGATCGCCCGCCCGCATCTCCGATCGTCCCAGTTCGTGCCGGGCCTGCAGTTCGAGGAGCACCAGCCCCCCGATTCTCGCGCCGGCGATCGATTCCTCCAGGAGCCGGGTTCCCTCGGCGTCGCGCCCGAGCGAGAACTGCACGACTCCGTCGACGATCGAGAGATGGAGGCGATAGAACCGGTTCTGATCGCGCTGTTTCGACAGAAGCACTTTCGCGTGGGAGAGTGCCGTCTCCGCTTCTTCCGCCATCCCCAGTTCGCAGAGGGCGCGAGACTCGATGATGCGGGCCGCGATCTCCGCGTCGGGGCGGGATTGGCGGATCGCCTCGTCGCGCCATCCGGTCACGGATGCGACCACCTCGGCGTTGTGTCCGTGTGTGACATGGATGTTCGCGCGGGAGAGACGGGCGGAGAGAGCGGTCCACTCGTCTCCGGAACGCGCACTCAGCGTGTCGACGATGTCGAACTGCTGGTCGGCGAGAATGAGGCTTCCTTTGGCTGCGGCGATTTCGGCGAGATAGATCCGCAACATGGACTCGTCGCGTGGACGATCGCGCCCGGCGAGGACGGCGACGCCTTCGGAAGCTGCGGCTTCCGCGGCGTCCAGTTCGCAGAGCTGGAGACGCGCCCACGCGAGGCCGGCCAGGTCGAATGATCGATCCGGATTGGGAGGAAGACGGTCCCGCGCCGCGAGTGCGGCTTCGTACTCGCGCGCCGCTGCGGGGATGTCGCCTGCTTTGCCACGGATACCGGCGACGGTGTTGTGGACGATCGGGTGGAGTTCGGCCGGAATCGAGTTCGGGTCGAGTGCGAGAAGCGTGTCGGCCGTCTGCTGCGCACGTTCCAGATCTCCCGCGTCCATCGCGGCGAGGCTGAGCGCGCAGAGGCTTCGCGCGGCCATCTCGATCTGGCCGTCCCTCAGCGCCAGCTCGGCGGACTCCTCGAAGTGTGGCGCGGCTTCCGAGAAGGACGACTGATGCCGCTTCAGGTTTGCGAGGGATCTCAGTGCGCGTGCGAGGTCCGATCGGTTCGATGCCTCGCGATGGATGCGCACCGCCTCTGTGAGGTGCGGTTCGGCGCCATCGAGACGTTCGTACTCCGCCCACGGATCCCGCGGCTGTCGACCATGTCGCGGGCTCCCTGGCGCCGAGCCGGTCGTTCCATCCCAACCCGGTGAGCCGTGGTTCGGAACTCGTGCTTCGCAACATCGGAGTGGGAGCGACGCGGATCGACGTGATCGACGTGTCCGGCCGGAGAGTCTACAGCAGCCGGGTACACGGAGAGGCAGGTGCGTCACTCTCCCTCGCGGGGCTGCCGGCGGGCGTCTACAGCGTGTACGTCACTCCGGAAGGAGGGGCTCCCAGCACGCGCCGACTCGTGATCCGTTGAGTCGGCGGTTCCTCGGGGAGTCTGTTCGCGAAGCGGATGAGCGTGGGACAGTCGGAACAAAAACGACGAGCGGCCTACTCATCCAGGAGGGTCGGTCGGTAGGAGGATGAGTGAGCCGCTCGTCGTCCCGAACTACTTCGGGTCTTATGGTCGAGCCGAGAACCCGGGAGGGCTAGCGAGCAGGAGGATCGTTGGAATTCGAGCCTCCCCTCATTCCTACCCACAGCCCAAAGCACCCAGCTCAGATCGAAAATCGGGTGAACCTCGCGAGGTCCGGTCGGCGGCATCCGTTGCCATCCGCCGACGAACCTTGGATACCCGGAGCCCGCGAGAAGTTCCAAGGAACGTGGATCAATTTTCACGCGATGTGTCCAAACGGAACCGAAAATGCTCGGCCAAACCGTCCGGAATGGGTCAAGCTCCGCCACGACTGTTAGTCTGCGAGCCCCACGCTGGAAGGAGCCGCCATGCAGATCTACCTCGACTACAACGCCAGCTCGCCCCTCGCCCCGGAGGTGATCGCGGCACTTCGCCCCTATCTCGATGCTGCGTATGGGAATCCGTCGAGCCTCCACTGGGCCGGTCGGCCGGCCAAGGAGGCGATCGACACGGCGCGGGCACAGGTCGCGAACCTGCTCGGAGCCCGGCCGTCAGAGGTCGTGTTCACCGGCGGTGGCACGGAGTCGGACAACTTCGCGGTCCAGGGCGCGTTCGGAGCCTGGGTAAGGCGGGCGCGGTCGGCTGGCGGGGCACTTCCCCGCGGTGGTCACTTCGTCACGTCTGCGATCGAGCACCCCGCCGTACTCCGGCCGATGGAAGCGCTTCGGGATCTCTTCGACGCCGAGGTCACGGAGGTTGGCGTGGACGCGCAGGGGAGGGTGTCGCCCGGCGATATCGAACGGGCGCTACGTCCGGACACGATCCTCGTCTCGATCATGCACGCGAACAACGAGACCGGAGTGATCCAGCCGATCGCCGAAATCGGCGCGATCTGCCGGGAGCGCGGCGCTCTGTTTCACACCG
>JAWKQE010000018.1:0-144303 GCA_041390305.1 Candidatus Eiseniibacteriota bacterium | reverse complement strand
GCACGCGTACCGGAACGACGGCCCAGGCCAGAACCAGCGTCCTGGTGCGCCGGGAAGCCTCGCTGCCGTCGTAGGCCAGGGTGGAACGGTCGCGCTCACCTGGGATCCGGCCACGGACGACCAGACGCCGTCTGCGGCGCTCACCTACGATCTCGGCCTCTACCGGAACGGCGTGCCGCTCTCGAGCCCGCGTCGCCTGCCCGAGCCCGGCAACCTGAGCGCCGCTTCCGAGTGGACGCTGAGCGGGCTCCCCGACGGCGCGTACACGTGGACCCTTCGTGCGGTCGACTCGTCCTACAACGGCGGCCCCACGGCCGAGGGAGCGTTCCACATCGGTTCGACCACGGACGCACCGGAAGGCGTGCTTCCGACTTCGTTCTCGGTACGGAACGCACCGAATCCGTTCCGCGGAGCCACTTCGTTCTCCTACGCGCTCCCGGCGGAGAGTGACGTCGACCTGTCGATCTTCGACGCCCAGGGCCGACTCGTGACGCAGCTCGCCCGAGGAATGCGGCCGGCCGGAACACACGTGACGGAGTGGGCCGCCCGCGGAATCGCGAGCGGCACCTACTTCGCACGGTTCCGAGCCGGATCGTTCGAGCAGACGTCGCGGGTGCTGCTCGTGAAGTAGCCTCGAACAACGCGAGCCGACAGAAAGGCCAGTCGCAAGGCAAACGATCGTGAGCCCGGCAGCCGAGAGGCCGCCGGGCTCGAGGAACTACGTCGGGCTGTCGAAGAAGCGACCTGCAACCCGGTGGCACGACCTCTCGCGAAAGAGTACGATCGGGCAGACGGCTCTGGAAAAGCGCGCCGAACCTGCGAGGCCCTGATGCGGTGCCTGTTTGCCTCCGACCTACACGGCCACGTGGACAGATACGAGAAGTTGTTCCACGAGATCATCGGTCGGCACCCCGACGCCGTCTTTCTCGGTGGCGACCTCCTACCCAATCCGTGGGTGATGCAGAAGAGCATCGACCCCGCGCATCGTGACTTCGTCCATGGATTCCTGGCCGCAGAGCTGTCACGTCTACGGAGCATCCTGGGCGCACGCTACCCCAAGGTGTTCGTCATCCTTGGGAACGACGACGCTCGCATAGAGGAGGCGGCCATCCTCTCGGTCGCGACGGAAGGACTGTGGTCATACGCGCACGATCGCCGGCTGCACCTCGGAGACCGGCCCGTCTTCGGGTACGCCTGCGTTCCACCATCTCCGTTCCGGCTGAAAGACTGGGAGCGCTACGACGTCTCCCGATACGTCGATCCGGGCTGTGTGAGTCCGGAGGAAGGACTGCGGACGGTCCCGGTCCCCGACCATCACATCCGCTACTCGACCATCGAGAAGGACCTCTCGGCACTGGTAGGAAACGCCGACGTCGACCGCGCGATCGTCGTCTTCCACGCTCCGCCGTATCAGACCTGCCTCGACCGTGCGGCACTAGACGACCAATCGATCGATCACGTCCCGCTGGACGTCCACGTCGGAAGCATCGCCATCCGTCGGTTCCTCGAGACCCGGCAGCCCGCGATCTCCCTCCACGGACATGTCCACGAGTCCGCCCGGATCACCGGCGACTGGCGGGACCGGATCGGACGGACCTGGCTCTTCGGGGCAGCCCACGACGGACCGGAACTCGCGCTGGTCGAGTTCGATCCGGACACGCCGGAACGAGCCACACGAGAACTCCTCTAGCCGCCGTCTTCTCCCTTCATCGAAAGCCTCTGAGCACGGTCCGTGATCGCGTCGATCTTGACGGCGAAGCTGTTCCTGTCTTCGATGTCCCGGTCGGACACCCAGTGGACGTCGAGCAGGCCGGACGACTTGTAGCCCGTCCGCAGGTAGTTGATCTCGGCGAGACACTGGCTCCAGCCACTCAGCCAACGAGACACGGAAGCCCGCTGTTGCTCCGAGCCCCGGAAGTGGAGGATGAGGTCTATGTCGCTCCCGGGACCCGCGGTCCCGTTCTTCGTGCTCCCGATGAGATAGACCGCAACCACCCCCGACTCCTCCGGAGCGAGTTCCGCGGCCAGGCGCTCTGCCATCCGGTTGCGCCAACGCCAGTGGTCGTGGCTCGGAGGCGGCTCTGGGAAGGCGACCGAACTGCTCCGCGGCGGCTCGCCACCTGACGGCGAAGCGAGCACACCAACGGCCTCGTCCAGGTCGGCGTTCATGAGGATCCTCAGTACCCTCCCCTTGGTGAGGCTCGGAACGTCGATGACCCGGATCGTCGCCTCCAGGTGCTCGTGCTCCGGCAGCAACTCGGGGAGTAGGTTTCGAGATGCTCTGAAGAACCTCTCCTGGAAGACGTTCCCGTCCTCATCCGGGTAGAGCGGAAGGTAGCGGATCCCTGCCTCCACCAGGTCTTGGAAGAAGTGTGTCCCGAACGACAGATCGGGAACGTAGTTTCCACTCACCCGTGCGATCTCGATGAGAGCCGCAGTGTTGTTGATGTCAGAGTAGGTCACGTTGACACCGAGGCGGATGTCTCCACGGCTGCCCCAGCGCCCCGGCCCCATCAGAACGAACTGGCGCTTGGGGAGCACCTTGTTCAGCTTCTGAACGATGGCCCCGACTTCCTTCAGCTGCGACAGGCTCTCGAGCTCGCCGTACCGACGCGGGTCCACGTAGACGATGTGCGTGATGTCGGGAACGCGTCCGTTCGACACGAACCGGTTGGCGGAGAAGAGTACGTCACTCTGCGGAAGATCCCGGGGAATCGGCGTCGGAGCGCTGTGGTCCGCGTAGCTCTGGGGCCGGCACTGGAGCAGGTAGAACGTCTCGCCGTCGCTCGCGAACTCGATGTCCACGGGCGTATGCATCTCTCGTTGGAGCAACTCTAGGAGAGAGCGGATCTGCTCGAGGAACGGAGTATCCGTCGTCAAACCGTCGAACGTCACGACGAAGCGATGCGTATCCAGGTCCGGGAGGAGACCCAGCGGCTTTCTCAGCTGGTCCCCGTCGACCAGGGAGAGGATGCGCCGAATGCCGGGATAGTCCACCCCGACTTCGCGGATCAACTCGTCCACGGCCATGGTCTCGAACCGGTTCTTCTCGAGATCGATCACGTCGATCTTCCGCGGCGCGTACCTCATCACCTCGTCGGGGCTGGCGTTGACCCGGAGCCCAGGCTGGCCGGGAGCGATCAGGACCGGATAATCGTCGGAGAGACGGTCGACCGCCCTCGTGCCCAGACCCGGAACGAGTCGGACCAGTCCATCCTCCCTCTTGATCCGGGGCGACCAACGGAACTCGTTGTTGCTGAAAGCGACACCTGCGAACGCGGGGAAGAAGTACTTCCCGACGCGGGCACCCACGACTTCCTGGATCAGAATGCCCATCTCCTCATGGACGTCGATCAGGCCCCGCTCGGCCCGGTATCCAATCGGGTCCGGCCCGAATGTCGAGGCGTACACTTCTGCGATCGCATCCTCCAGGGCCGCGAGCCGCTCACTTCGCGACCCCTGGTTGGCGAGGAAGAGGCTCTTGTACTTCCCCGAGAACGACGAACCGGTCCGGTCCTCGAGTAGGCTCGAGCTGCGGACGATGATCGGGACCTCGCCGAAGTCGTCCAGCGCGAGCGAGAGGCGGCCGCGAATCTCCGGAGGGAACGGGGAGTTCTTGAACGACTGGATGAGATAGGGATACCCCTGTCGGACGTGTTCGATCTTGTCGTACTTGCGAACATAGACGTCCTCGAGGTGATTGTACCGGATGAAGGAGAGGATGCCGTCGGAGGCGATGTACCAGGTCTTCGGGACCCGCACACCCTGGAGCAGCGGGGCACCCTCTCCGGCCTGGCGAATCACGCTCGCGGCGAGGAAGATGCCGGCGCTCTTGCCTCCCAGGCGGCCGTGGCTCCCGGGCGGATAGATGACGCGAGGCAGCAGATCGTAGAAGTCCTCGACTTCGACGAACGCCTTTGCGGTGTTGATGAAGTCCAGATGGTCGGTGAAGCACCTCCGGAGGAGTGACACCTTCAACGCTGTTGCGAGCGCAGGCGGCAGGCCGGTCGCATCCAACGCGAGTGCCTTGTGACGCTCCAAGGCATCTGCGACTTCCGATACCGACGTAGCCGGATCCTCCAACGCATCGGCCAGGAAGCTCGTCTTGTCTTCACGAATCCAACGCTGGACGCAGTTCGTGATCTCGTCGTCGGACAGGTGCAGAGACGCTAGATCGAACGTCTCTTCCGTGACCCGATCTGTCCCGAAGGTCGTGGATCTCTCACTCGGCCGATTCTCGTCCCCGCTCTCCGGATCCGCCATGGTGGGTGGTGGACTCACCGAGAGGAGCAGGCTTCTCCGCCGGGGAATCCGCTCCAGCACAGGTGATTGATCATCCGTCGGGTGATTCGGGTGAGGAGCTTCTCGTCCGCGTTCCGAAGGAACTCGACGATCACTCGCCACCGGGACGGCTGCTTGGAGCGCCTTTCGTCGGTCGCGGTCTTCCAGCTCTCGACGGCGCTGCGCAGTCTGAGCTGACTCAGGAAGTGACCGATCCGCTCCGCGATTGCATTGATGAGTCGGAGCTCCTCCTCCAGGAAAGGCCCCACATCCGCCGGCGGCTTCCTCTCGGTGTAGAAGACCTCGATCTTCCCTTCCGTCACGCCTTCGACGATGATCTGGGCCTCTTGACTCCACGGGCTCTCCTCGAAGCCGTCCGCCACGAACAGCGCTGGCCCGAGTATGATCCGGGCCGTGCAATCGTCCGAGTACTGCCAACCCCTTGGCACTTCCGAGACGATCGCCCTCATCCGTTCCTCGATCGGAGAGTCTTGAAGATGCAGGATCTCGTCCACGCGATAGAGACAGGCGAGTTCCTTCGCACGCTCCCTGAGATCGTGGAGAATCGACTCGATCGGAGGTTCGTTCGGGCTCATGTCACTCATCGTCCTCTTGAGGCAGCTCAGCTCGTACTGAATGTTCCTCGATCAATCGTTGCCGTCAGCTGATTCCGTTCGGCTGCCATCTGCCCCGGGCAGGCCCCTCGGGTCAACGGGGCAGACCCGGCCTCGCCCGTTGCGACCGTCCACTTCGACTCTCACTGGCGAATCCAAGCGCACATGGGTGACGTGGTCGGTTCGGGCCACTTCCTTTCCACGCTCGAGAAGGCTCCAATCGATCCGCTCGCTCTCGGACTCGACCACACCCAGGTAGAGCACTTGCAGACTCGTCACGTTGTGAAAGAAGTGGGAGCCTTGGCTCGGTGCGGCACGGAAGGAGGGTAAGGACACCTCGACGATCGCGCGAGCGCCGCCCACCTGTTCCCAGCGGACAGGGATCCCGCCCCAGGGATCGGTCGTACCCCAGCGTCCGAATCCGATGAGGAGGTACGGTCGTCCCTTCTCGACGAGATCGCGATTCAGGCCGGCCACCTCCTCCGCGATTTGGACCGTCTCGCGAGGATCGAAGGTATCGGGCCGAACGTATACGACATCGGCCGTTTCCAAGAAGCCGTGGCCGACCGCGTGGCTCGCTCCGAGGATGTTCGTCGAGTCGGTGAGGTCGTCCACTGAGATGGATGTATCACCGTCCGCAACCAGCATCGGTCGCACCTGGACCACCCCTAGTAGCGGAGCGCTGCGCGAGTCGCTCCAGTCACACGCGAGTTCCAGCTCGACCTGCGCGTCGACATACTCCCGACAGGCAGACACGAGTTCCCGAAGAGCGGTGCTGAACGGTGACCCACCGAGGCGAAGCAGGGGGCCGAAGTCCAGGACGCGCGGACCCTCCCGGCCCACACCGAGGTAGATCCGGTCGGACGAGGCATCGTATGTAGAAGCCAGATCGTCGGTCACCCGGTCGTACTCCGCCTCTTGGAGGGACGATTGGACCAGGTACTCCTCTTCCGCGAGAGGATCGTAGACGGGCGGGCTCCCCATGTTGACGGCCCAGAACCGACTCTGGGACATCCGAAGGAGATCCCGGTTGGAGCCGTAAGGAGGCGGTACACGCGGGTGTGCCGGCGAGTAGGTCCAGCAAGCGCCTCCATCGACGATCGTCTTCCCCAGGCCAAGTGCGAGACTCACGACACCCTCTTCGGGCCGCGCCGCCCCTGCTGCATAGAAGTCGTGAGACCGGGCAACCGCGGATACACGGGGATAGAAGCGTGGGCCGTGCCGCGAACCCACGACCTCCTGGATCACGACAGCCATCTTCTCGGACGGAAGCGACCGGGCCACGGAGCGACCGTAGGCCTTTGCTCCCAGGTAGTATGTCGACGCGTAGACCAACTTGACCGCTTCGACGAACTTCCGAAAGCGCTCGTCGGGATCCGCTTGGTTGTTTGGCGTCATCTTCGTCGCATAGACGCCAGCGAAAGGACGCGAGAGAGAGTCTTCCAGCAAACTCGACGAGCGAACGGCCAAGGGCACTCGAACTCCATCGATCAATGCCCGCAGGTCCCCCAAGACTTCTGGGGGAAGGACGGCGTTCTGAAACGCCCGGGCCACGACAGGGTCGGGGTCGGCAGATGTGGCGAACTGCGCGAGGCCGTTTCGTTCGACGAACGAATCGAAGACACCGGTCGCCAGAACTACGGTTCGCGGAATCCTGGCTTCGTAGGGTGCCAGTCGCTCTTGGATATCGGGCCTGGAGAGGAGGGAATCTATCCGTGCGAGACCAGTGCCCTTCCCCCCCAACGCCCCCTCGCCGATTCGAGAGAGACGAGCCGAAGACCGAAGGAAGTCACGAGAGAAGTACGGGATGCTGCAAGCCCGACCCGGTTCATTGTCTGCCATAGGCGGGGCTCCCGGAGTCGGCAGCGCCCCCTCTGCAGGGGGCGCCGCGGCCAGCTACGAACAACTAATGCTAGACCCAGCCTCGATCGTGACAGGCCTCGGCCACTCGAGTCACCGCGATGACGTAGGCGGCATCACGCATGTAGAGCTTCTGCTTCCTGGCGAGTTCGTGGACCGCGAGGAACGCACTCGTCATCTTCACGTCCAGCTTACCGAGGACCTCGTCCTTCGCCCAGTAGTAGTTCATGTTGCTCTGCACCTGCTCGAAGTAGCTGCAGGTGACTCCACCGGCGTTGGCGAGGAGATCAGGCAACACGAAGATCCCACGGTCCTTGAGCGCACTATCGGCCTCTGGGGTCGTGGGCCCGTTCGCACCTTCGGCTACGATCCGTACACGCTTTCCGATCTGGCCGACGTTGTCAGCTCGGATCGCATTCTCGAGCGCGGCCGGGATGAGAATGTCGACGTCTTGCTCGATCCATGCATCGCCACTCAGCTTCTCGTACCCGAGTTCGATGGCTCTACCGGAGTGGATCCCGCCGAACGGGTCGGCGATGGCCCGCAGCTCTGCGAGATCGATCCCACCCTTCTTCCGATACGTGTAGGAGGTGCTGTCGGCCTGGTCCCAGCACGACACTGCCTCGACACGCCCGCCGATCTGGGTGAACAGCTCGATCGCATACTGGGCCACGTTGCCAAACCCCTGAACGGAGGCCACTGTGTCCTCAGGACGAAGCCCCATCTCACGAAGCGCCTCTCGAAGTGTGAAAACGAGGCCGTAGCCCGTCGCCTCCTTCCTGCCTTGCGAACCGCCGAGGGAGATCGGCTTTCCCGTGATGAATCCCGGTGCTCTGGATCCTGTCACCGCCTCGAACTCGTCGAGCATCCAGGTCATGTGCTGCGCCGACGTCATGACGTCGGGCGCCGGCACGTCGATCGTGGGGCCGACGTTCTTGACGATCTGGCGAACCCATCCACGACAGACCAGTTCCTGCTCTCGGGCGCTCAGGTGATGAGGGTCGCAGATGACACCTCCCTTGGCTCCACCGAGAGGAATGTCGACGACCGCGCACTTCCAGGTCATCCACATGGCCAGGGCGCGAACCGTGTCCTGCGTCTCCAGCGGGTGGAAGCGGATGCCTCCCTTCGACGGACCCCGGGCATCGTTGTGCTGGACACGAAAGGCCCGAAAGACTTGGACACTCCCGTCGTCCATCCGCACCGGGATAGCGAACGAGTATTCGCGTAGCGGGCTCCGGAGCAACTCCCGGGTTGCGGCCTTCAGATCGAGCAGGTCCGCGACCCGATCGAACTGCGACTGGGCTACTTCGAACGAGTTGTAGGCCTTGTTGCTCTTCGTCATGACGTACTCCCTGTTCTGGGCTCCCGCCCTCCGGCAGCCCGAGAGGATCCTGGCAGGGAGCCTCCCCTTCCGCCATAGGTACAGGCCGAAACGGCCGACGGGCGGACTCGCCCCCAGGAGGAAGGGGCCCGGACCGCTGCGAGGTGCGGTCCGAGCCCCTGGTGTCCAAATCGTCACGTGCTCGAGGTTCGAGATCCATCGAGGGCGTGCTCTCAGGGGAGTCACGCGGTCGTCGAGAACACCCCGCAGGACCTACCAGACTCACGCGGTCGCCGGCCGCTCCACTCCCTTCGGGACGTTCGGTACACGCGCCCCCTCTCGGCTTCCCGCATAGCTGTGTCCGCGAATCAGCCCGAGGAAGAACCACGCGAGGGCAGCGACGCCGGAGAGGAAGATCGTGTCCCCGACGATCCGTAGCCAACGCAGCGTCTCCATCGTCGGTTGCTGCAGGAACTCCGCACTCCGGGCGAACCAGAGCCCCTGATCGACGCTCGCGACGACCTGGGCGAGCCCGATCGGCAGAAGGCTCATCCCGACCATGAGTGCGAGGCCGACGTTCATCGCCCAGAACGAGTACCGGAGCACGCCTTCCCTCCACGGTTTGGCGCTGAGGAGACGTGCAACCGTCAGGGTCAGTCCGAGTGCGAGGAGACCGTAGACGCCGAAGAGTGCGGTGTGGCCGTGCACCGGTGTCGTGTTGAGCCCCTGCGCATAGTAGAGCGCGATCGGTGGGTTGATGAGGAATCCGAAGAGTCCCGCACCAACGAGGTTCCAGAAGGCGACGCCGAGGAAGAAGCGGATCGGCCACCGGTAGCGACGCATCCATGGCGCCGCATGCTGCATCCGGTAGGTCTCGAACGCTTCGAGTCCGATGAGCACCAACGGTACGACCTCTAGTGCACTGAACGTCGCACCGATCGCCATGATCGGAGTCGGCGTACCGCTGAAGTAGAGATGGTGGAACGTCCCCGGAATGCCTCCGAGGAGGAAGAGGGCGCTGCTTCCAACCACCGCCTGTCCCGCGTGCTTCGGGCGGACGAGCCCAAGTCGTGCGAAGAGGAACGCGAGCGCGGCGGTCGCAAAGACTTCGAAGAACCCCTCCACCCAGAGGTGGACGACCCACCAACGCCAGTACTCCATCACCGAGAGATGCGTCCGCGCGGAGAAGAAGAATCCGGCGCCGTACATGAGGCCGATCGCAGCACTCGCGCCGGTGAACATGAGCACCAGCGTCCGGCTCTCGTCCTTCCGGGTGAGCGCGGGCCAGAGTCCGCGGAGCATCAGTCCCAGCCAGAGGACCAACCCCACGAAGAGTGCGATCTGCCAGACGCGACCGAGGTCGACGTACTCATAGCCCTGGTGTCCGAACCAGAAGCCGGCGTCGAGGCCGAGCGTCTGATGGACGGAGAGATACTCGCCGACGAGAGACCCACCGACCACGAGCAGTAGTGCGCCGAAGAGCACGTTGACGCCGAGCCGCTGGAATCTCGGCTCCTTCCCACCGATCGCTGGCGCGAGGAAGAGCCCAGCTGCGAGGAAGGCGGTCGCGATCCAGAACACCGCGGTCTGGATGTGCCAGGTCCGCGTCAGCGAGTACGGAAGCCACTTCGCGATCGGAAGTCCGAAGAAGTGCTGCCCTTCTACTGTGTAGTGCGCGGTCAGCGCTCCGAGCAGCACCTGGAGACCGAACACCGCAACGACGACGAACAGGTACTTGCCCACCGCGCGCATCGACGGCGTGAGGGTCAGGTTTCCGAGAGGGTCGTGACTCGGCGCAGGCGGCGCAGACTCGAGGTGGTCCGATTCACTCTTCCCGCGGAACGCGCGCCACCAGACCAGGGCCCCGACCCCGGCGAGAAGAAGGACCACGCTCACGAGACTCCAGACGACGTTGGCGCCCGTCGGCACGTTGCCGATCAGCGGCTCGTGCGGCCAGTTGTTCGTGTACGTGACGTGCTGGTCGGGCCGTTCGGTTGCGCAGGCCCAGCTCGTCCAGAAGAAGAAGTCGGTCAACGCGGCGAGACGGACCGGATCCTTCACCGCGGCGTCCTGCATCGCATAGTCCTCGCGCAGGGACGCGAGGGAGGGGTCGCCACCGTAGAGCGCCGCATCGTGTGCGGCGGTCGCGGCCATGGCAGCGGCCCGCTCCCTCGACACCGTGAGCGTTCCCGTCTCCGGGTCGTACTGATTCGTCCGCATCTCGAGCCGGAGCCGCTCCCGTAGCGCGCCCTGCTCGGAGGGAGTGAGCTCCGCGTACTGATGAGCCGGAGAGCGTGCCTCGGCAGACTCGCCGACCGTCGGCCCCGCTGCCGCGTACTCGTCGAGGAGCGCGAGACACTCCCGATGCAGCCAATCGGCCGACCAGTCCGGAGCCTGGTAGGCGCCGTGGCCCCAAATGGAACCGAGCTGCTGTCCACCTGTCGATTGCCAGACCTGCTGTCCATCGAGGATGGAATCCTTCGTCATGAGGACCGTGCCGTCCTCGGTCACCACCTGCTCGGGCAGAGGCGGTGCCTGGCGATACACTTCCCGACCGAAGAACCCGAGAAGGAAAAAGGCGACGAGGAGCGTCCCACCGAGGAGGGACCAGAGTTTCGTGGTCTTGGACATCGCAATCACCTCCGTCACGCTTCGGTGGCGCGCGGGAAGAGGACATGGTTCTCGAGGTGGATGTGTTCCATCAGCTCCGCCTCGAGCGCATCGAGCCTCAGGTAGAGAGCGCGCCAGCTGGTGCATGCCTCTTCGGGAGGCGTCAGGCCGTTCGTCAGCTCGCGGATGATCTCGAGGTTCCGGCCGTGATCGTCGTGCTCGAGTTCCATCACTTGGATCGGTCCGCCGACGAACTCGGACTCCCCGCGCAGGATGAGCGGGAAGAGGATCTGCTCCTCCTTATGGAGGTGATCGAGAACAGAGGCATGGACGGCCTCCAGGTGATCAGCCAGGCCCTTCGGACAGGTCGACTTGTCCTCGTGACGTGTCTCGACCCGTCGCGCCAGCGCCACGAGTTCGGGCAGCTCCTGGCGCAACCGGGCGTGGTAGTGGTTCACGATGAAGTCGACGAGGTCGGAGAGGGGGCGCTCCGTCCAAAGGACCGGATCCACCTCCGGTCGCGCCGCCTCGATCTCCGCCAGGATGCCGGCGGCGTCGAGACCGCGCTCCGCGCACACGTCCGACAGGGGGCGCTTCCCACCGCAGCAGAAGTCCAGTCCGAGTCGATGGAAGACGCGGGACGCGCCGGGCTGTTCGGTGGCGAGTGCCGCGAGGGTCATGGTCGGGTCGAGGGTGGTCATGGTCAGGTCTCCTTTCCCACCTTCCGTAGCACCCTTCGTGCCAAGCTGTTTGCCCCTTGTTTCGCAGCGACTTGCGTCGTACGTTGTCATCAGCACAACGACTGTCTCGTTGTGCTGGAGACAACGACGATGTCCATTTCACAACAATCGTTCGACGCGCTCATCGACATCGCGCGAGATCTCACGTCGTCACTCGCAGCCGCCGACCGGTACGAACGACTCTTGGGCGCCGTACGGGAGATCATCCCGTTCGACGCCGCCTGTCTTCTGCGTCTCGACGGCGACGTCCTCGTCCCGGTGGCCGCCCACGGGCTGACGCACGAAGCCTTGGCTCGCCGGTACCCGCGGAGCGAGCATCCCCGGCTGGACCTGATCCTGGCCGCGACCAAACCGGTTCTGTTCCCTCCCGACAGCGCGCTCCCGGATCCGTTCGACGGACAGCTCGAGGCCGACCCTCACGCGCTCGAGCACATCCACGCCTGCCTCGGCTGTCCACTCGCGGAGTCAGGCAAGGTGGTCGGCGCGCTCACAGCGGATGCCCTCGCACCCGACGCGTTCGACGGAATCGACGCAAGCATCCTCACCGCTCTCGGAGCGCTCGCCGGGGCCGCCCTTCACACGACGGCGTTGATCGAGGCGCTCGAGCAGAGAGCAGAGCGGCAGGGCGCACTCGTACAGGAGTTGCAGCGCGCACTCCGCGATGACGAGGGTCTCGTTGGTTCGAGCCCGGCGATGACGAGACTTCGCAAGGAAATCGACGTAGTCGCCGGAAGTGACCTGCCCGTGCTCATCACCGGCGAAACCGGCGTCGGGAAGGAAGTCGTGACACGCCAGCTCCACCGGCTCTCGCGTCGCCGGGACGAGCCACTCATCCAGGTGAACTGCGCCGCGCTGCCGGAAGCGATCGCGGAGAGCGAGCTGTTCGGACACGTGAGCGGTGCCTTCACGGGTGCGACACGCGATCGCACGGGGAAGTTCGAACTCGCCCACGGCGCCACACTCTTCCTCGACGAGGTCGGTGAACTTCCACTCACGCTCCAGCCGAAGCTGCTTCGTGCACTTCAGGAAGGAGAAGTGCAACGCGTCGGAGACGAGAAGATCCGTCGTGTCGACGTGAGGATTCTCGCCGCGACCAACCGCGATCTCGAACGGGAAGTCGCGGACGGACGGTTCCGTGCGGACCTCTATCATCGGATTGCGGTCTATCCGATCCGGGTACCTGCGCTCCGCGAACGTCTCCACGACATTCCACTCCTCGCCGCGCACTTCATGGAGAAGACGCGCCGCCGGCTCGGACTCGGCGCAATCCGGCTCTCCGCGGAAGCTCGCGAGCTTCTCCTCGCAGCTGAGTGGCCCGGAAACGTGAGGGAGCTCGAGAACGTGATCTCGCGCGCCGTCGTACGGGCGGCGGCCGGCACCACACGCGCGGACGTCGTCATGATCCCGCGGGAACTGCTCGGACTCCGCGTCCACGGTTTCCGCGACACGACCCGTGTCGGCGAGAGCATCGTCGCGGAGGAGCAAGGGTTGCCCGGACGCGTCCTGTCATCCGTCGATTCGGACTCCTCCGCTTCGGAGCCTCCGGGCGGCAGTGCGTTCGAGAGATCCTCAGGCCGGGAAGACATCGGTGAACTGGTGAATCACCGCGGGCCACTACGAGATCGGATCGACGAGTTCCGCCGCATCGTCATCCGAGCCGCGGTCGCGCGTCACTCCGGCAACTGGGCAGCGGCGGCGCGGGAACTCGGAATGGATCGGGGTAACCTCCACCACCTCGCACGTCGTCTGGGAGTGCGGGAGTAGCCCAAGCCGTGGGATCAGATCAGTGGAGGCAACACTTTTTGTACTTCTTCCCGCTACCGCAGGGGCAGGGGTCGTTCCGACCCGGCCCCTTCTCCACTCGCACCGGCCGCTGCAGACCCGACGAACGACGTTCGGCGTTCTTCCGGTGAAGCACACGCCCCAATCGCGCATAGGATCGTAAGGCCGTCGGGAAGATCTCGTTCATTCGCTCCGCCCTCTGACCCCGCTCTTCCTCCGACACCTCGGAATCTGCCCAGTGAGCCTCCGGGTCCGCGAAGTATCGGATGCAGAGCTGGCAGACATTGAACCACCTCACATGTTCGTCCGCCACGCCCTCGAGCGCGTCCTCCCACGAGGACTCGACGAGTTCCCATCCCACCTGGAACCCGGCGCACCAATCCCGACGGACAGCCTCGTCCGCAGAGTCGCCTCCGATGAGCCGGTTCAGTAGGAGCTCATCCGTGGCCGGACCGTCCCCTGTCTTCGCGGGCTCATCCGCTTCCTCCGGATCACGAGCGACGTCGTTCCACACCGCCATGAACCCGGTCGAGATGAGCTGCACCGCCTCCTCACCATCCCAGATCATCTCTTCGCGTCCGTTGGGGCCGAAGATCCGGTGGAGCCACTCGGACGGTGGGACGAACCGCGGAGCGTTCGCGATCGCAAACAGGTAGCCGCGGAGCCCGACGTACCCCAACGTCCCCTTCGGACGATCCGGCGATTCGAGGAACGAGGTGAGACGCTCGATCGTCTCGGGCGTGAGGTCGGTGGTCGGGTTCATCTCCGAGTCTCCATGGCCGTATCCGGGAAAGTCATCGCCCCCGCGGCAATCGGCTTCGCCAACGACTTGGACGGCCCGGCAAGATGCTTCCGCGAAAGGGAACGAGCATCCTAGCATTTTTCCGTCGGCAGAAGCCGAGGCTACCGCGGAACGGCACGGAAGCGGCGGCAGAGTCTCTCCTCGACGGCCGGCCAGCAGGTGGGAGGGGCCAACGTTTCTCCCGACGAGTGCCTGGGGAGGAGGACGATTGCGGCCGGGATCGCGCCTCCCTAGAATTGTGGCTCCCCGTTCCCAACGCTCGAGTGACATCGAGACTCGGCACTTACCGAGTCCGACCATCCGAAGGGCCCCGCAGGCCCTCATCGAGGAGACGCCATGGAGATCATCGGTGCGATCCTGAACGCTGGCTTCCTGTTCTTCTACCTCGCCGTCCTCGCGGTCACGTTCCTCATCTCCTGGAAGGTGTACGAGAAGGCCGGAAAGCCCGGCTGGGCCGCGCTCATCCCGATCTACAACATCATCGTGCTGCTCGAGATCGTCGACCGTCCGCTCTGGTGGGTCGTCCTCTTCTTCGTCCCGGTCGCGAACATCGTGATCGGGTTCCTCGTCTACCTCGAACTCGCAAAGTGCTTCGGACAGGACCTTCCGTTCGCGATCGGGCTCTTCCTTCTTCCGGTGGTCTTCATGGCGATTCTCGCCTTCGGGGACTACCGGTACGTCGGCAACCGGATGTCGCAGACTCTCTGAACCGTCCCTGAGCCGGTGATCCCGCCCTGTGTCACGCGAAGCGCGCCGGACCGCAGTCGGCAACGGTCCGAGACCCGTGCCCCGAAACGCAATGCGGCCGCGAGCGACGAGCGCGCGGCCGCATCGGCGAGATCGAGGAGAATTGGCTACCTCACGAGCACCATCCGGCGTTCGTCCCGCATCCGACCCGACTCCAACCGGTAGAAGTAGATTCCGTTGCCCATCTGACGACCGTTCCCGTCGAGCCCGTCCCAAGTCACTTCGTGGCTGCCCGGGCTGAGATCGCCGTCCACCAGGGTCCGAACCATCCGTCCACCCACGTCGAAGACGGAGAGTCGCGTCCTTCCCGCCTCGGGGATGGACCAGGTGATGCGGGTCGAATCATGGAACGGATTCGGGTAGTTCTGCAGGAGATCACCCGGCTCCGCCGACACGAGATCGTCGATCGCCGCCGGATCCGAACCACTGACCTCGAGGACGGCGATTCCTCGTCCGATGACGCTCATCCAGAGTTCGTACCCTCCGGAGATCGGCTTCACTTCCACGTCCTGGAGCGGACCATCCGGAAATCCGAAGAACGATCCGGGTTCGGACTCGAACACACCGATGTTCGTTCCGTCCCACCAGAAGAGTCCGTGCTCCGTCGCCGGGAAGTCACTCGAGTAGGACATCCACAGCCTGCCGTCGGGAGACACCTTCTCGGGGTAGACATGGTCCCCGGGGAAGGGCCAGCCGAGTCCGTTCTGCCACGCCTGGTAGCTCCCGTCGCCGGGGTCCACGTGGTAGAGGACGTGACCGTTCACTCCTTCGGACGACACCCAACAGGTACCGTCCGCATCGACGGCGAGCCCCTGGAAGGTCGAGACGTTGGGAATGAGCTCGGGGAAGTCCTCGACCGCCCGAGCGAACTCGTAGGTCCCGTCGGTTCGTAGGATCTTCCAGTCCTCGTTCGCCCATACCGTGCCGGCACGCGCGGGGTCGAGTTGCAGTTTCCCGTTCCACCCGCCCGAGTCGACCTGAAGGAATCCGCCGTTCTGGAAGATCCCGAGGCCCCCGTAGTGCCCCATTCCCCAGACCCGGCCCTCAGAGTCTTCGACGTAGGCCACCATCTGATCGAAGGCGCCCGGCACTTCCCCCCAGTCCGTCCCATCGTACTCGAATGTGAACATGTTGATCGGGTTCACGACGACGTGCCCATTCGACGAACGAACATGAACCGCCTCGCTCTGGGGAGCGCCCGGGAACGGCCAGGGTTCCGACAGTCCGTAGCCGAGGTCGTTGACGAAGCAGGCCCACCGCTCGCCATCGAACTTCACCATTCCGCCGACACCCGCGGAGGCGTTCGCGCACGCATAGATGTCGCCTGTGTTCGGATCGACGGCGATGTCCTGGTTGAAGAGATCGAACTGGCCCGTGTTGGTGAGCCGGTAGCGCTGCCACTCCCCCGTTCCAACGTCGCGGCGGATCGCGCCGCCCACGCCGCTTCCGCACAACCAGATGTTTCCGGACTCGTCGATCTCGAGGTCATCGATGTATCCGGTGTGAGGAACCGCGCCCAAGTTCGTCCAGGTCGAGCCATCGAACCTGTAGAGATCGCCATAGCCGTTCACGACCAGGGCTTGGAGAGATCCGAATGCCCGCAGAGCCGCGACACCGACCTGCGGGTGCATCGGGGGCAGTGGGGGTGTGATCCAGGTCCCGTCGGGGCGCATGCAGTCCAGGGTTTCCTGCCCCTGCGTGCCCACCCAACGCTGCATCCAAACGTTGCCGTCGGCGTCGACGGACTCACGTGAGACGAGGTGCGAAGGACTCCCGGCGGTTACCGGATAGCTCTCCCACGTCTGTGTGGTGCTCGTCCACCGCTCCATCGGGGAGAAGCCTTCGCCGGTGGCCCAGAGGTAGTACCCACCGCCCGGTTTGGGTTGGGTAGCTATATAGAGCCCGCCATGCTCGTCGATGTGTGACCACGCCCCGGTCCCGGGAACGAACTTGGTGAGACCTCCACCCGCCCAGACCGACGAACTCGCGGAGATCCAGATGGATCCGTCGGGGGCGCGGGACATGTCCTGCGTGACCCCTCCGGGAAGTGCGGAGTTCCAGGGACCGAGTCTCTCGAGGGTGCTTGGCCCCCCCGCGAGGTCCATTCGGAGTGCGCCCCGCATCGTTCCGATCCAGAGGTTTCCCAGTCCGTCGTCGATCATCTCCGTGACGACAACCACGCCCTCCTCGTACTGGCTTCCGATCACGGGGTAGTCGACGTTCGACACATTGAACCAGCGGTTCTCGGACTGGAGAAACTTGGCGATGCCGCCCTCTCCCTGGATGGCGTCGTATCCCGCGATCCACGGGTCCCCGTCCGGAGCGATCCAGATCGCGAGGTTGTTGTCGCCTTGGATCCCCGTGTTCCCGGGCCGGTAGTACCGCCACGAGTAGGTCTCGGCGGCCTGGCTCCCTGTGGCCAAGCCGACGCTGATTGCCACCCCAAGGCAGAAGGTCAGGACAGAAACTCGCATACCGCACCTCAGCCACGCGTAAGTGGCCACTTCCCATTGCGTTTCACATCACCCAAGGGGAGGTTCCCCCCTCGCCGGTCTTCCCGTTCGCTGCTTTCAATATTTACTGAAAGCATCTTCAAGAACGAGGCGGATGAACGACTGCTACATCCGCCCAGATCGGGACCCCTGAGGCTTGCCCGTCGCTCCAGTATAGTTGGTCCCCGCTCTCCCAGAGCAATCCCTGAGTGGAAACGATACAAGAAACACGAAAAAGCCGATGGCCGAGGCTTGCGGGCCTCGGCCATCGGCTGCCGACCCAGTCGGCTCATCGCGTCATCGGGACGCCCGCTGTCGGATATCGATCATCAAGGCAACGAGTTACCAAGGATGACCGGAACATCGGATCACCGGGTCACCCCGGTCGTCAGGTCACCGGATGATCGTCAGCCGACGCTGCTGCTCTCCCTGCGACCCCGTGTCGAGGCGTGAGAAGTAGACGCCACTGGCGACGGGCTGTCCGCCCGAGTCCCTACCGTCCCATTCCAGCGCATGGAGCCCGGCGCCCATCGACCGGTCGACGAGATTCCGCACCTTCCGTCCCTGCGCATCGAAGATGTCGAGGCGAACCGGCGTGGGCTGGGCGAGCGTGAACCGAACCAGCGTGGACGCGTCGAACGGGTTCGGCGAGTTGGGAAGGAGTTGAGCGAGCGGCGTCGGGCCGATGTCACCGACTCCCGCGGGGTCGGCCATCGGGACGTGGAGGACCGCGATCCCCCGGCTCGCGCAGGCCATCCACACTTCGTATCCGTCCGGCACGACGCGAAGCTCCGCGTCCCAGATCTGTGCGTGCGGGAGCCCATCCGCCAACGTGACCGTTCCGAACTCCGTCCCGTCGAACCAGACGAGGGACGGCTCGATCCCGTTCGTTCCGAAGTTCGTGAACCAGACGCGACCGTCGGGAGAGACGACCAACGGGAGCACCTGATCCCCCGGCATGTCGGAGTTGCTGGAATGCCACCACTCGTGGGTCCCGTTCTCGGCATCGAGGCGGAACAGCCCTTCGGTGGTTCCGAGCCAGGCGACTCCGTTCGATCCCGCAGCCACACCGGTGAAGACATCGTGCATCGGGTTGATCTCCGGCAACTCGGTATTGGCGCGCGAGTACCGATAGCTTCCGTCCGTCCGCACCACTTCACCCGAAGCGCAGGCCCAAACCGTGCCGGGGCGGTCGGGATCCTGGACGACGTTGTTTCCCCAACCGAGGATCGGCACGTCGTGGAATCCGACTTCGTCGAAGTAGCGGAGCTTGAAGTACTGACCCTGGATCCAGAGACGGCCATCACTGTCCTCGACGAGGCCTTCCGAGGTCGTCCCCGCCTCGAGGATCTGATACCCGCTCCCATTCCATTCGGCGAGCCCATTGAACATCGGATTGAAGGCAACGCTTCCGGTGGACGGACGGAACGTGATGCAGTCCGCGTTGTCGGTCGGGAACGGCCAATCCTCACCGAGTCCGTAGTGATACTCGTTGTGATTGTGCCAGCGTTCTCCGTCGAACCGGCTGATGCCGCCGATGCCCGGCGCAGCGTTCGATGTGATCCAGACCTGCCCATCGGGAGTGAGCGAGATGTCCTGGCTCCAGTTGTCCATCTGCCCCGTGTTGGAGATCCGGTACCGCTGCCACTGATTCGTCTCCGCGTCCCACATCGCGGCGCCTTCCTTGCCGCTCACCCAGACGTTGCCGACCTCGTCCATGTCGACTTCGTAGGTGAACGCGCCGGGACGCCAGATCCCGAGGCTCGTCCAAGCCGTTCCGTCGAAGCGGAACGTCGCGTTGTTGCCGTCGACCATGAGAGCCTGGCCGTTGCCGAGCGCGCGGAACGCCCACATGTCGTTCCCCGCGCCGATGTAGGGCTCGGTCGGAGTGACCCAGGTTCCGTCGGGGCGCTGGTAGTCGATCGAGTACGGGAGTCCCGATCCCGCGTCGCGGATGAACCAGGCGTTTCCGGCATCGTCACACGCAGACTGCCCCGCGATTGCGAGCACGTTCCCGGGCACGGAAGTGAACGTCTGCGTCGCGCTGTCGAACATCCGGAGACCGAAGTCACCGTCCACGAACACGCGATAGCCGCCACCCGGCTTCGGCTGCGTGCAGATCCGGTTGATCGAACTCCAGGCCGGCCAGCCGTTCGCGTTGGTCTGATGGTCCCACACCGTCCACGTGCCGGTGCCGGGCTCGTACCTGGCCAACCCACCGATCCCCCATGAGACGGTGATGGCCGAGAACCAGACCGAGCCGTCGTCCGCGACAGCAACGTCGGTGATCCGCCCTGGCGGGATGGGAGAGTTACCCGGCGTGAAGCGGAGGAAGGAGTCCGGCCCGACAGCGGGATCGAAGTAGAGCGCGCCGTACCACATCGACATCCAGAGAGCGCCGGATGCATCGGGCGCGATGTCGCTCACCCGACTGGCCCCGACGATGTTGGAGTTGCCGACGATCGGATAGTCGACGTTCGAGAAGTTCTCCCAGCGGTCCTCGCTCACGATGTAGCGGGAGAGGCCGCCCTCCTCCCAGAACGGATCGTAGCCACCGATCCAGGGATCTCCGTTCGGGGAGATCCATAGCGCATCACTGTAGTCCCCCATCACGCCGGTGTTCCCGGGGCGGTAGTAGCTCCAGGTGGAGCCTTCCGGCGGGGCGGCGAATGCAGAAGCCGAGATCGACAGAGAGGCGGCGGTGACCAGGGCAGCACAGGCCCCCACGATGCGAGCAGGACGGCGGTCGACGTACGCCATGGGTAACTCCTTCTGGTCCGGTGAACCGCTCCCCTCCCGCCCCGCAGGCTGGCTGCGCGACGAGGCAAGGAGGCGGCTATCCGATCGGGGTCTGAGGTCGGTCTTGCCCCGCTCCCGTATATGCAATATTCTTTGCATATGAAAACCCATCGCCGCCCCGCTGTTCAACAAAATTCGTCGTCTCGCTCCCCAGGGACCGAGCAAGGCGCTGAAAACCAAGCAACTACGGACCCCAGCCGCCGATCGGGAATCCGATCGAATGAGATTTCGGTCGACACGGGCGCCGATCTCTCCACACTCCCGCCCATGGAAGAGACCGACCGCCCGACTGGGGAGACCCAAGACATCCAGTTTATCGGATCCGCTGGTGTCCTCCGAGTACTCGCGCAGGCGGACCGGCTGGAGATGCTGGCTCTGCTCACGGACGAGGCGAAGACGGCCACGGAAGTCGGTCGTGTGCTCGAGATCGCGCCGAACCGCGCGAGCTATCACCTACGTCAGCTCCGCGACGCGGGTCTCGTCCAGGAAGTCGGCACCGGACGGAAGCGGTGGAAGGAAGAGCGGTACTACCTCGCCACGGCGCGGCACTTCATCGTCGATCCGGCGCTCACGTGCGACGCGGAAACAGCCACGTCACTCCAGCGCAAGATCCAAGCGACGTTCTTCGACTGGAGACGGCGAGAGGTGCTCGGAATCGACTTCGCGAGCCTCGCCCGCCAGGTCGTACACGAACGTCTGCAGATCGAGGCCGGCCAGACCATCCTCATCATGTTCGGTCCGGATGGATTCGAGTTGGCGGAAACACTCGCAGTCGAGATCCAAGCGGTGGGGGCGATCCCGCGGCCGAAGTTCTGGTCGCGAAACACCGCGTTCTCGATCGCGGACCGGTTCGACCTCGAAGCGCTCTCCGCGCAGGACTTCCTTCCCCCGGCCGAGATGGACGCGCTCGACGCGGTCGTGTTCCTCAGTGCGTCGGTCTCCCAGGGCGGCCCTCCGAACGAGGCACAGAGGGCGAAGCTGCCGCTGCTCCTCGAGTCCGTCTCTCGCTGGCACCGCGATCTGCGGCAGCGAAGGATTCCCTACCTGGAAATCGCGTTCGCACACCGAGGAGAGTTCGAGGACGGGCCGATGAGCGTCGAGGAGGCCGTGGACGTCTACTGGCGATGCGTCGCGTTCGATCCGACCGAGCTCCTGCGGAGAGCAACTGCGCTCGCTACGGCGCTGCGCACGAACGACTCTCTGCGGATGACCTGCGCACGCGGTACCGATCTCTCGATGCGATTCGACCTGGGATCGATCTACCCGAGCGACGGAGTGATCACCGAAGAGGACCGGAACGCGGGACGATCCTTCGACGAGGTTCCCACAGGCACAGTGTCGGTCATTCCCGACCCTGGCTCGGTTCACGGAACCTTCGTCGCGGACTGGGCACTCGTCGTCGGGCAACGGATCGAGGAGCCCCGTGTCACGTTGAAAGCGGGCCGAATCGTGGAGATCGCGGGGAAGAGCGACGTCGGATTCCTGCGGGAGCGGATCGAAGCATCCGCGGGCGACCCGGACCTCATCTCGGAAGTGCGGTTCGGTCTCAACACCGCGGGCCTCGGCCCCACCGGCAAACCGCCGCTCGACGCCTGCCTCGACGGTGCCGTGACTCTCGGGTTCGGCAACAACGAGCTGATCGGCGGCACCGTTCGCTCGACGATGGGGCTCTTCCTTCCCTCACTGCGCGCCACCGTCCAGCTCGGGGACCAGCTCATCGTGAAAGACGGCCGATCCCAGATCTGATCTGCTTCCGCACCGCTCAGGGAGCGAGCTTCACGACACGGCTCGACGCCTGCCCCGACGACGTCCGCACTCGATACAGATACACTCCGGCCGGCAGGTCGCGGCCATGGGCATCGCGCCCATCCCAATCGAGACGGTGATGTCCGGCACTCAGCACGCCCTGATGGAGTGCCCGCACGGCGCGACCGTCCACGTCGAACACCGCGACCTCTACCTTGGACTCCGCGGGCAGCGTGAAGCCGAGCGCAACGGATCCAGGGAATGGGTTCGGCGCAGCCTCGAGGAGAGCCGGCTGGAGCGCGGCCGTCGGCGCCGAAATCGACGCGGTCGACCCGCCGAGCTTCTGGATCATCACCTCGTTCTCGAATCCGTCGCCGTGGATCGATCCGAACGCAAAGACGTCACACGGTCCGAATGCGAGCATCGCATCGTCGTAGACCCCGGTCTGGAGCGCGTCGAGTTCGGGCGCACCGGGCACGACCGACCAGTC
This sequence comes from Candidatus Eiseniibacteriota bacterium, assembly GCA_041390305.1. Classification (GTDB taxonomy): domain Bacteria; phylum Eisenbacteria; class RBG-16-71-46; order CAIMUX01; family CAIMUX01; genus JACKCR01. The sequence goes on along the minus strand of JAWKQE010000018.1, from coordinate 122,016 downwards.
GACTCCGTCGAAGTGGAAGAAGACGTTGCTGCCCGAGCCGCCCGCGGCCCATACATCGTCCGCCCCATTCGCGACGACCGCGCGCGCACCGGCGAACGGAGTCATCGGAACGCGCGTGTCGTTCCACGAACTTCCGTCCCAGTGGAGGAAGAGCGCTCCCTGCGTTCCGCCCGTCTCCGTGTAGTCGCCGACAGCCCAGATGTCGTCGGGGGAGATGACGTCCATGCTGTAGAGATGCGACGAGGTCAGTACTTCGTTCTGGATCGCCGACGGGAAGTTCGTCCAGGACGAACCGTCCCAGAGCATGACGAACGCACGGTGCGTTCCGGCAACGGACCGGCCATCGCCGACTGCCCAGACCTCACTCGGCGACAACGCGGCCACCGCCCTGAGGTTGTTGACGTCTCCCATGATGTTTCCGACTTCGGTCTCGTCCCAGCTGCTCCCGTCCCAGTGGAGCGCCATCGCCTCGACACTCGCATTGCCGACTCCGAAGCCGTCGGCCGTTCCGACGATCCACATCTCGTCTTCGGCGAGGATGTCGACGTCGGCGGGGAATCCGTTCCGCGGCGCGGGGGGCTCGGTGCCGGTCGGCGCGAGCATGATCTGCTCCGGGCTCCCGAAGCTCCCACCGTCATAGGTCACGATCGTGGGAGGAAACACGAACGACCCCGTCCGGGAGCGGCCGACGATCATCACTCCGCCTCCCGGCAGGAGCTCGATCTCGTCCGCAGTCCAGGCATCGAACGGCAGGGCGGACATGTCGATCTCGGTCCACGAGTTTCCGTCGAAGTGCGTGAACCAGGCCCGGGCCGTCCCCGGCAGTGGACGGGTGCTGCCCACCGCCCAGATGTCCTCGGCCGATGTCCCCGCGTAGGAGTAGAGACGGTTGTCGTCTCCAGGACTGGGGCCGGGCTCCGAACTCCACTCGAGGCATTGGGACTCCGCCGGAACGACCCCGAGGAGCAGCGCCCCCAGGCCGGCACCTAGGGTTAGGAACCCCTTCCACTTAGCGATCGATCCGCTGTTCCGACTCATGTCCCTTCCCTCCATAGTTCACGCTCCTGGTGGCTCTGCACATATGCAATGTATCTTGCATATGAGAAGAGAGGCAAGGATCGGGTCGCCTGATACGGAGATTTTCAGACCTGCTTCCGCTTCCACCGACCGGTCGCGAACCAGGCCGTCACGAGCGTCCCGTGGACGACGATCGCGGCCCCGATCGCCCACCAAACGCCCTGGGTCGAGGGCTCGATCACCCGCGAGAGCCAGAGCGCGAGCGGCACCTGCACTCCCCAGAGGCCGATCAGCGTGCAGACCAGCGGGCCGATCGTGTCCCCCGCTCCCATGAGCCCGCGACCGAGCACGATCGCGAACGCAGCGAAGACATAGAACGGGGAGACGGTTCGGAGGTAGCGGACGCCTTCCGCGACGACCTCGGGGTTGTCGTCGAAAACCGTGATCAGCGGCCGCGCCGCGAGGAGGAGGATGGCGACGCCGAGGAGCGTGATGCCTACGTCGATCCCGGTGCCGAGCCAGGCGGCCCGCTCGGCCCGATCCGGCCGCTTGGCTCCGAGATTCTGCCCCACCATCGTCGCGACCGCGTTGCCGAGCGTGAACGCGGGCATCAGGATGAGCATGTGGAACCGGAGCCCGATCCCGTACGCGGCGACGGCGATGGTCCCGGCTTCGGCCACGATCCGCATCAGAACGAGCGACATGAGGCTGCGTGACAGCATCTGTCCCGCGCTCGGGACGCCGATCCGGAGAAGCCTCTGGATGAGGCCCGACCGCACCCGCCAGCGAGCGCCCCGGACGTGAACCCCACCTCGGTCGCCACTGAGGAGCACGCCGAGTACGAGTGCGGCCGCGATGGCCTGCGAGATCACCGTGGCGAGCGCGGCCCCGCGTACTTCGAGTCGCGGCAGCCCCACGAGGCCGAAGATGAAGAGGGGATCCAGGGCGAGGTTCAGCACGTTCGCGAGCACCATCGCGATCATCGGAATCACGGCGTTGCCCGCGCCCTGCATGATGCTGTTGCCGATGAAGAGCAGGAACACGGTGAAACTGCCGACGAACGAGACCTGCAGGTACTGCTGACCGAGCCCTTCCACGACCGGTTCGGCTCCGAGCCAGCGACACAGCAGCCCGGAGGTCGCATAGCCGGCGATACCGATGAGCGCGCCGAATCCCATGCCGAGCACGAGCGATTGTCCCCCGGCGTCCGCGGCGAGCTCGGTATCTCCGGCCCCGATGGCGCGCGCCACCAACGCGACGGTTCCCGTGGCGACGCCCATGATCACGGGGAAGAGCATCATGAGGACGGTGCCGCTCATGGCCAGGGCGGCCACGGAATCAGAGCCGAGCTTCCCCACCCAGAAGAGGTCGATCACGCTCTGGAGGTTCTGAAGCATGGCGCTCACGAACATCGGGCCGGCGAGGCGCACGATGCCCGTCGTCAGAGAGCCTTCGACGAGGTGGTTCCGTCCGGCTTTCAAGGGTCTCCCGTTCCGGCCGTGCCGGAGGATGCGGATGGGGGGTGCCGTCCCGTTCGCGGGCGACGGATCCGGGGAGGGTACCGGGAGAAGAGAGCCCCTTCGACCCCGATCTCTCACAGCCTCTGATTTCCGATTCCGCGCGTAACGAATCGCGATCTCGAGGATAGATCGACCAGCGGTCCGCCATTCTCGAGGATCCCCGAACAGAGGGGACTCGCAGACTCGTCACGCCGCGGAAACGGAAGGAGGTTCGTGTGAAGGAAGCCGTTCGCGTGCGAAGTCTCCGCAAGCAGTACCGACGGTTCGGTCTGGGGCCACTCGACCTGGACGTTGCTCCCGGCGAAGTAGTCGCGGTATCCGGCGCCAACGGATCGGGCAAGTCGACACTCCTGCTCTGCCTGGCCGGAATGCTGAGGCCCGATGGGGGCACGGTCGAGATCTCCGGTCGCGGTTGGCCGGGCGAGTCTGGGCCGGCGAAAGATCGAGTCGGGTTCGTCTCCGATGGACTGAAGCTCCACCCGAGAGAATCGCTGCGGTGGAATGCGTCATTGGCAGCCTCGCTGGGAGCGAAGAAGTGGGACGCAGAGAGATTCCGTTCACTCTCCGAGCGACTGGGCTTGGTTCTCGACGAACGGGCGGGCGCGTTGTCGCGCGGACGAACTCTGAGAGCCCTGCTCGCATTGACACTGGCAAGGAGACCGGACGTGCTCGTCCTCGATGAGGCAACGGCCGCAATCGACAGCTCGATGCGGTCGTCCGTCCGCCGATTCCTCCGTGAGTCGACCCGCGAGGACGGAGTCGCGATCCTGTTCGCAAGCCATCTCGACGAAGACACCGATGACATCGCGGACCGAGTCCTCTACCTGGAGGGTGGCAGCGTCTGTAGGATCGAGGAGCGGACGAAGGAGGCGGAGAGGTGAGGGGATCGAAGGTATGGCTCATGGCACGGGCCGAGCTCGAACTGCTGCGGCGGATCCTGCCTGTGTATGCGGCTCTGGTGACGTTCGGAGCGGTCCTGACAGCGGTCGGGGATGGCCCCGTCGTTGGGATGGGAGCCTCGCTTCTTCTGGCAGCCGGCATCGGGATCTGCTTCCACCTCCCGATCCTCGCCGTGCAGGACGCGATCGGGCGTACTCGCGCATTCGCGATGTCCCTACCTGTCCTTCCGATGGAGTACGCCGCAGGCAAGTTGGTCGCGACAATCATCGCATGCCTCGTTCCGGCCTGCGCTGCCGCGGCCACCTATGTGACATCACCCTCTGTCCGAGGAATGCTTCCTCCAGAGATTCTCGTCCTGGTCGGCTTCGCGTGGTTCACTGTCGTCGTGCAGAGTCTGGGGATCGCACTGATCTCCGAGTCGATGGGCGTCACGATGACCATTCTCGGCATCGAGATGTTCGTCCTCACCAACATCGGGACATTCCTCGGCCCAGAACGCTCCGCCGAGCTGTGGAACCTGCTCGCCATACGCCAGTCGCAGTTGCTGCTGGCCGGAGGACTCGCGCTCTTCCTCGTCGTGATCGTCATGGCGACGCTTCGGGGTTTTGAACAGAAACGTTGCTATGCCTAGCGCCGAGGATCCGCTGATCGACTTCCAGACGCTCTACGAACGTCACGCGGAGGTCGTGTACCGGTTCGCGCTCTACCTCTCCGGTGATGCCATGTCCGCCGAGGACATCGTGTCGGAAACGTTCATCCGAGTCTGGGATGCGCGGGAGCGCGTGGAACTCACGACTGTCCGTTCCTATCTACTCGCCATCGCCCGCAACGTGTTCCTACACGGCTGGAGGGGCGAGCGACGCCTCGTCGACGTGCCGGACTCGCTGCCGGATCCCCGGCCCGACGCCCAGGAGAGGATCGAGCGGGAATCCGAGCTGAGTGCGGCGTTGGCGGCTCTGCAAGAGCTTCCAGAGATCGATCGGGCGGCGGTCCTCCTGCGCGCACAGGAGGTTCCCTACGCGGAGATCTCGACGATGCTAGGTCTCCCGGTGGTCGCGGTTCGGGTCCGGGTGCATCGCGCACGGACCCGACTGGCACGGATCGCCGGTTCCAAGTCGGCCGAGTGGACCGACGGAGGAGTGAAGAGAAATGCAGATCACTGACGACGTCATCCGGGACCTGCTGCCGCTCTACGCCGCCGGCGAAGCGAGTGCAGCTACCCGTGAACTCGTGGAGGCGTACCTCGCCGCCCACCCGCATCTGGCGGCGGAGGCGAAGGAGGCGAAGGAGTGGGCACTACCCTCCCTTGGATCGACAGCCCCTTCCCCCGACCTCGAGCGTCGGGCGCTCGCCGAGACGCAGAAGCGCCTCCGTCGACGAACGCATGCGCTCCCGTTCGCGATCCTCTTCTCGACGCTTCCGTTCTCGTTCTACGTCGTCGATGACCAGTTCCACTGGGTCTTCTGGCCGAAGCTGGCAGCGATTGGATCGTTTCTGCTCGCCCTGGCACTGGTGTTTTGGGTGGTGTACATCGTCCACCACCGGCAGCTACGGCTCAAAGGGTTCTAGGCGGGACCGAGTTCCGGCCGAGGTGTCGCGAGTACGAGCGCCGGAACATGCACAGCTCACTCGCCCTCTCCCGGCTCCCCGGCCCGCCAATCCCGCTCGAGAAGGGACAGGAGTTCGTGGTCGTAGTAGACGCCGTCCAGATAGAAGAGGTCCCGAAGGACCCCTTCCTTCTCGAAGTGGAGCCTCCTCAGAATCCCAAGCGATGCCGTGTTGTCGGGATGTACCAGAGCTTCGATCCGGTTGAGCCCCATCGACCCGAATCCGAACTCGATCATGGTGACGAGAGCCTCCCGCATCAGCCCCTTCCCCCATGCGGATTCCGTGAGGTCATAGCCGAGCTCGGCGCGGTTGTAGGCCTTGACCCAGTGGTGATAGCCGCACGTACCGATCGGCGTTCCATCCGACCGCTGCACCAGAATCCAACGACATTGAGGCCTCGGGCCCCCGGCCGCGAACGCGTCGATGATGCCTTGCGCCTCCTCCTTCGTCTGCACGGGAGGCGCGTCCATCAGGTAGCGGCAGATGGCCGGATCGCCGAAGTGCCGGAACACGAATTCGAGGTCTTCCTGGCCGATCGGACGCAGCTGGAGTCGCTCGGTTTCGAGAATGGGAAACTCATACATGGTCGGAACTGCCCTCGTCTCTCGAGTCCGCTACGTTCGCGTACGCTCGTACGTCGTCTCTACTGTCCCATGGACTCGGCCATCTTGACGAGGGCACGCGTCACCTGCATTCGTACGGCGTTTGCCGATGGTCTCGCCAGCGCGTCCGCGATCTCCTGGTACTTGAGCCCGAACTCGACCCGCAGGATCACCGCCGCCTGGTCTTCCTCGGGCAGTTCGGACAGCGCGGCCTCATAGGCTTCCACCGTCTCCTGCCCCACTTCCTCCTCGATCGACGGCAGCAGGTCTGCCTGGTCGGTGGCGTCCGCGCCACTCTGGGGTCGGCTCCCGGCCGCGCGTATCTCGTTCCGGATCTGGTTGAGGAGACTCCGCCGGAGATAAGCCAGGAAAGCTCCCGGACGCCGCGCATCGAACCGGTCGATGTGGTCGATCACCCGCACGAGACAAACCTGGACCACGTCGACCGTGTCGACCAGCCCCCGGGCGTGTCCGGGAAGGCGCCCACTCGCCCACTTCTCCAGGAACGGTTGGTAGAGCAGGAACAGCTCACGAATCGCCCGCTCATCTCCGGAGCGGACGAGTCCGAGGAGGTCCGCCGTCGAACGGAGCGATGCGGGATCGTCGGAATGTGGGCTCATCCCGAGGAGCATAGCCCGACCGGGCGCTTCCGGTCAGGACCCCTTTGTGGGCTGCCCGCCCCCCGGCGCGGGATCCGCGGGGGCGGTCCGGGAGAGCTCGATCGCCTCCTCGAGCGAGAGAGCGGCCCCGATCTGCCAGTTGCGCTCGAACGCGTCCCGTGGGAGACGGGTCTCGAGTGTCTTCGTGAAGTGCCCGATCTTGTCGTGGAACCCGGACCGAAGCTTCACACCCAACGACTCCATGAGCGAAACGCCGGCACTGTGCAAACGGACCGCTGCCTCCGGGTCCCCGAGCCCGAGGTCGATCTCGGCTATGCTGCGGAAGTTCATGAGTCCGTTCACTCGATCGCCGCAGCGGATCAGCGCCTCCAGTGCGTCGACGAACCCGGCACGAGCCTCGCGGGGAGGCCGCAGTTGCCCGAGGTTCATGCTGCAGAGCGCCATCGTCTTGTCGTTTCCACTCTCCCTACCGATGCGGAGCCCTTCTTCCCAGTTGAGCTTCGCCAGTTCGGCGTTTCCGCATCCGGCCTGTGCATTGCCCAAGTTGAAATGCGCGAGCGAGAGAGTGGCCTGATCTCCTTCGCTGCGCGCGAGGAGAACGCACTCTTCGAAGAGATCGCGCGCTCTCTCATACTGGCCGCGGGCCCAGGCAACGGATCCTTGGAGAATGAAGATTCCATCGAGATCGAACGGCCCCATGCACCGACGTCCGAGCTCCTCCGCCTTGACGAGGAACTCGTCCGCTCGTACTTCCCCGTTCCGCTCGTAGTAGACGTGACCGAGTCGACCGTAGACGCTGGCCTGGCCGAAGTCGTCGCCCAGCCGTTCGAAGCCGGCGAGCGCCTCCATCAGCCGCGCCTCTGCCCGCTCGAACTGTCGGTCTGCGTTGTCGACCGCCGCCAGGGTGAAGAGCGCGTAGCAACGACCGGACTCGTCCCCAGCACGCGTGAGCAAGTCCAACGCCACGTCACCGAACGCACGCGCCGAAGGGAAGTCCACCTGAATGGCCATCCGGCTCGCGGTCAGATTGAGGCGTCCGAGAACATCATCCGGCAATCGACCACCAAACGTGTCGATCGCATCCTCGATCGTGGCGAGTGCCTCGTGGCGGCGCCCCGCTGGCCCGAAGAAACGACGCAACCACGGTAGCAGCGTGCAGTACTCCACGCAGAGGTCCTGGCTCTGTTCGGCTTCCGGACGCGCCCACCCCAGAGCACGCACGATGTTCGCGGTCTCGGCCTTGAGTTCGGCGAGCGCCTCGGCCTGCTCCCGGGTCTCGAGTCGCGGGTGGATCTTCTCGACGAAACCATGGAGCCAGCGCCAGTGGGCGGCCGCGGCGGCGGGCTCCCCGCCACTCAAGGTGAGCCTCTCGGACGCGAACTCCCGAACCGTCTCGAGCATGGAGAAGCGCGCGTTGCCTGTCCGGTCCACGTGCCGTTCGATGAGAGAGTGGTCGAGGAGCGTCGCCAGCCCTTCCAGCACCACGTAGGACGGAGCGTCGACCACTTGTTCGGCCGCGTCGGCACGCCATCCGCCCAGGAAGATCGAGAGCTGGGCAAAGAGCCATTGCGTCTGCTCGTCGAGCAGGTCGTAGCTCCACTCGATCGAGGCCCGGAGGGAACGGTGCTGTGGCCGGTCCGCGCGTTTGTCGGACAGTGCGCTCAGATCCCCCAGACGGGCGAGGATCTCCTCCGGAGAGAAGACGGCGGAGCGCGCCGCGGCGATCTCGATCGCGAGCGGAACGCCCTCGAGGGCCCGGCAGATCCTCTCGACCGCTCCCTTGTGATTCGCGAGGTCGAAGTTCGCCTCCCGCTTCGTCGCCCGGTCCTCGAAGAGCCGAACCGAATCCCCCAGGCTCCGGAGAGGAGGCACTCGTTGCACGACTTCTCCGTCCGAAGCGAGCGAGACCCGTGACGTGACGAGAACACGGACCCGGGGCGCCGTCGCAAGGACCGTCTCGACGAAGTCCCGAGTGTCCTGAACGAGGTGCTCCGCGTTGTCGATCACGAGGAGCAACTCCCGCCACCTCAGCGCATCGAGGAATCCGTCGTCTCCCGTGTTTCCTCGTCCCGATGTCAGGCCGATGGCGCCGAGGGCATGGGACGCGATTCCCGACCCTGACCGAAGCGCCGTGAGGTCGAGCCACCAAACGCCGTCCTGAAACTCCCCGACGAGAGGACGTACCGCTTCGAGTGCGAGTCGAGTCTTCCCCGAGCCTCCCGGACCGACCAAGGTGACCCACCGACCCTTCTGGAGGGTCTTCCGGACGGACTCGAGTTCCTCGTCTCGTCCAAAGAACGCACTCAGACGCTCAGGGAGGTTCGTTCGTGCGCGTGAACGTGCTCGGAGAACCGATTCGGCGAAGAGAAGCGCACGGGTCATTTCGTGAGCGGTGTCGTACCGATGTGCCGGATCGACCTCGAGCGCCCGAACCAGAATCGAGCGCGCGACATCGGGGAGCTGCTCGAAGGCGACTCCCTCCGGCGTCCGCTCCGACGTCCCCTCCGACGTCGCGTCCGACGTCGCGTCCGCGCTGGCCAACTTCCGGTGCTTCTGGACCAACTCGTCCAGGGAGCCGGCCTCGACGGGAGGGTGTCCCGCGAGAAGTCCGTAGAGAAACGCACCCAGGGAATAGAGATCCGCCTTGGGACTCGGCGGATGACCCTCCAGTACTTCGGGCGCGGCGTAGAGAGGAGTCACGGAGATCGGCGCCTCGGGACTCGACGCCGCATCCCGAGAGGAGCCGAAGTCCAGCAGCACGACCCGCCCGTTCGGTTCCAGATAGACGTTGCCGTCCTTGACGTCTCCGTGGACGAGACCGGTGGCGTGCACCGCCTCGAGCGCCGCCCCCACTTCCGCCGCGATGCGGCACGCCTCGGCCGGAATCAGCCGCTCGCCCCGCTCGAGCTTCGCCTCGATCGACTCTCCTTCGAGCTTCTCCGTCCAGATGCCCGCGACGCCGTCGTGGATGTCGGCGCCGTGAACGACGACCACACCCGGATGCCTCACCTTGGCCAGCTTCTTCGCCTCGGCGAGGAGCCTCTGGGTCCGGGCCACGGGAAGAGCCCCCTGCGTGGCATCCTCGCGCCAGATCTTGAGAGCGACGTCACGCTCGAGAACAGGGTCGAACGCTCGATAGACCTCTCCATAGCTGCCCTTGCCGAGGAGCTCGAAGAGTTCGAGCTGTCCCCATCGTCGGACCGGCTCCTCGGTCGACTCCGGATTCCCGGACACGCGCGTGTGCTTCGGAACTTCGGAGGACGGCTCCGGCCCGCGCTTTCGGAACGCACCGGCCACACGGGAGATCTTCCGGATGGCATCGAGACTGTCCCGGAGTGAGGACGGATCGACGTCCATGTCGACCCAGTCGATCTCCTCTCGATCGGCGATCGTGGAGGCGAGTCGCTTCAGGATCTCGGGATCGTCGGTGTTCATCGGGGCCTTTGGGTTCCTCGCCCCGACTTGCGGAGCCGCTGGAGTGACGGATTGTGCAAGGATACCGATCTCCAGCCTGTCACACCACGTGTGGGGGGCGGTACTGGAATCGGGTCGATGCCTGCCCCATCCCCATCCAACCGATCGGAGGCCCTCATGCCCTTCACCTCGATCCGCCTGGGCGCTCCTCAGGCCCTCTGCCGGGCCGTTCTCGGCTTCGGTTCGCTCGCCCTGTTCGCCGTTCCTTCACTGGCCCAGGACTACGAACTCCTGGACCTCGGCGCGAGCGGCTCGGCCAACCAGCCCTGGTCGATCAGCCGGGACGGCTTCGTGGCCGGCTACTCCCAGCTCGGATCGAACACGCAAGGATTCGTATGGGACGGATCCTCCCTCTCTTATGTCGGGATCCCGAACGGAACGTCGCGGAGTGACATGCTCGGGGTGAACAACTTCGGTGAGGCCGTCGGGAAGTCTGGACTCTCGTTCGAGAACGGCGAGGCCCTGCTCTGGCACCCCAACGGCTTCCTCGAGAGTCTGGGCACCTTGGGTGGGAGCCGATCCGCGGGACTCTCGATCAACGACTCAGGACAGATCGTAGGGTGGTCGAAACTCGCCGGTGACCAGGAGTCGCGGGCCTTCCTCTACGAGAGCGGCTCGATGAGCGCGCTCCCAGTTCTGGGCGGGACGCAGGCGCAGGCGGAGTGGATCAACGCGTCCGGGCAGATCGTCGGAACGTCCACGACCGACGCCGACGGCCTCCAACAGTTCGCCGTGCTCTGGGAGGGTGGCGAGGTGTTTCGACTTCCGCCCGTCGTCCCGGGGGAGAACAACCTCGCGAACTTCATCCACGACAACGGCGACATCGCCGGAAGCGTCCGCATCCCCGGAGACGACGGGTTCGTGAGGAGAGCCGCGATCTGGCGCGACCGCGAAGTGTTCCTCACGCTCGGCACCCTGGCCGACGGCAGTCCGGCCGAGCCGTTCGCTACGAGCTGGGCCTCGGGCGTGAATGCTCGAGGCGAGGTCGTCGGGATGTCCGTGAACGCGGCGAACACTCTCGTCCCGTTCATCTACCGCGACGGCGTCATGACCGAGCTGACGGAGCTGATGCCGGAACCGTGGGTCGCGAACTTCGTGGGTTCGGGAGCGATCAACGATGCCGGACAGATCGTCTTGAGTGCCTTCCGGCCCGGAGAAGCGACGCGTGCCGTGATCCTCACGCCGGCGACGAGTTCCGCGCCTCCGCAGACTCCCGACTCGGCCTCGAGCCTGCGTGTCACTACGCGGGGACATACGATTCACCTCTCCACCGAGGAGCGCGTGCGCGCTTCGCTCGACCTCTACGACGTCGCAGGAAGGCACGTCGCGAACCTGATGAGGGACACGGACCTCGTCGGGGACCGGAAAGTGGAGTGGGACGGACGCACTCGAAACGGCGGAACCGCTCCCACGGGGCTCTACTTCGTGCGGCTGCACACATCCGCGGCGGAACGCCGTGCCCGCCTCGTTTGGGTTGCGGCACCGGGCCGATAGGCCGTACCTTCTCTCCGTTCCCAACACTGTCGACGGGGCCACAGACCAAACCTGTCCGTCTTCGAAAGGAGGCGCCTCGTGGCCCCGTGCAGCCGCATCTCGCCCGACACCTGTTTCCCCGGCATCCGAAGCTCCGTCTCGCCGCGTCCGCGACCCAGAACGTCGAAGAGTGAATCGTCCGTGCTCAGGGCTCTCTCGCTTGCGGCCCTCGGCTCCGCCGCACTCGCACTGTTCTCGCTCGATTCCTTCAGCTCGGTCGTGCACGCGGAAGGCCCCGTGCTCCCGCATCCGATCCTCTTCGTCACTCAGGTTCCCGTTCCTTCGGACTTCACCACGGTCGGCTCCACCTTCGGCAACCACGTCCCCACCATGCAGGCGGCGGCGCGCGGTGGTGACCTCTGGATTCGTTACGAGGATGGAACGCTGCGCAACCTCACCGCCGCGGCCGGCTACGGCGCCAATGGATTCCAGGGCGACACGGCCATCGCCGTGCGCGAGCCCTCCGTCCACTGGGATGGCGACAAAGCGCTCTTCTCCATGGTCGTCGGTGGACCGGAACAACAGTACCAGTGGGAAACGTACGTCTGGCAGATCTACGAGATCGAAGGCCTCGGCCCGTCGGACACTCCCGTCATCACGAAGGTTCCGAACCAACCGGAGGGCTACAACAACGTCAGCCCGATCTACGGAAGCGACGATCGGATCCTCTTCACCTCGGACCGGCCTTTCAACGGAGCAGAACACCTCTACCCACAGCTCGACGAGTACGAAGAAGCACCGACGGTGAGCGGAATCTGGAACCTCGATCCCATCACCGGGGACCTCTTCCTCGTCGAGCACTCCCCGTCCGGATCGTTCAGCCTCGAGCTCGACTCCTACGGACGCCTGCTCTTCACGCGTTGGGATCACCTCCAGCGCGATCAGCAGGCCGACGCGGACGAGATGTACGGCGACACCTATGGAACCTTCAACTGGTCCGGCGAGGGAGCCGACGACATCCCGCTCGACACGCGCGAAGAGCAGTTCCCCGAGCCACGTCCCTCCCGCGAAGACCTACTCGCGGGAACGAACCTGGTCGGGCACACGTTCAACCACTTCTTCCCCTGGATGATCCAGGAGGACGGACGCGGAGCCGAGACTCTCAACCACGTCGGCCGTCACGAGCTCCACGTCTACTTCAGCCGGAGCCTCGACGACGATCCGAACCTCGTCGACTTCAACGGGAACTTCGACGATCGGATCCTCAACTTCTTCCACGTCAGTGAGAGCGGAACGACGGCCGGCACCTACTACGGCATCGATGCCCCCGAGTTCTATACGCATTCCGCCGGACAGGTCGTTCGCGTGCTCGCGTCGCCCACGGTCAACCCCGGGACGATGTCGGTGCAGTACGTGACGGATCGGAGCACGTCGACGCCGAGCGAGAACCCGCCGCCCGAACACTCCGGGCTCTACCGGAACCCGCTCGAACTCAGCGACGGCAAGATCGTCTCCGTCCACACTCCGGAGACGCGAGGTGACGAGAACGACGGTTCGCGTGCGTTCCCCACCTCGCGGTACGACTTCCGGATCAAGACTCTCGTCCCGGACGGTACCGTGTGGACGGCCGATCAAGCGCTGACCCCGGGGATCACGGGATCGGTGTCGTACTACGATCCCGACGTCCTCGTGCAGTACTCGGGACTCCTCTGGGAACTCGATCCGGTCGAAGTGCGGGCCAGGCCGCGTCCATCGGCGCCTGCGCCCGTGATCGACGCGCCGGAAGCCCAGATCTTCGCCGAGGAGAACGTCGCAGTTGGAGAACTCGAGCAGTTCCTTCGCGACGAAGGCCTCGCTCTGGTCGTCAGCCGCAATGTGACGACCCGGGACGGAGCGGATGAACAACAGCCCTACAATCTCCGCGTGCCCGGCGGGACCGAAACGATCGGATCGAGCGGAACGGTGTACGACGTATCCGCGCTCCAGTTCTTCCAGGGTGACCTCATCCGCGGAATCGGTGGCTACGACTCCCCATCACCGGGCCGGCGGGTGCTCGCACAGGCGATGCACGAGGGGCTGCTCGTTCCCTATCCGGAGGGCCCGCTCGGATCCGTACCGGTGGCGGCGGATGGGTCGATCGCGGCGTTCGTTCCCGCTCGTCGCGCTCTCTCCTGGCAGACGCTGGCTCCGGACGACACGCCCGTGGTGCGCGAACGCTACTGGCTCAGCTTCCAGCCGGGCGAGATCCGGACCTGCACGTCGTGTCACGGGGTCAATCAATTGGACCAGGCCGGCGGGCCCGCACCGACCAATCCACCCGAAGCTCTCCGGTCCCTGCTCCAGTTCTACAAGACGCTCCAGCCATCCGGGATCGCCGATGAAGGCGCGCCTGGCGACAGGCGCCCGGGTGACACCCGGCTCCTCGCCGCACCGAACCCGTTCCGCGAATCGACGGATCTGAGACTCGACCTGACGTGGGCGATCCGGAACGCGAGGCTCGACGTCTTCGACGCGCAGGGACGGGTCGTGACGCGGATCGCATTGGGTGACCTCGCGGCGGGCGACCACGTCATCCCCTGGAATGGCGGCCGAAGCGCGGTCGGGTCCGTTGCGGGGTCGAGCGATCGAGGTGGTGACGGGCGCGTCCCACCCGGCCTCTACTTCGCGCGCCTGGCGCACGCGGAAGGGACGGGAAAGGCGACGAGACTCACCGTCCTGCCCTGATCCGGCTTCGGTCTGACCGACCGAGGAAACGCGTGGCTCGAACGATGATGGGCGCTGGGAAGCCGGCGCCCATCACGTTTCCGCTCAACGGACGCGCGCGACACCCGTCCACTCGATCCAGAGTCGGCGGCGCCGCCTCACGAGCCGCCCCCACTGAGAGCATCTCGTTACACACGAATGGTTTAGGGCACCACCGCCAACACTTGGATACGCACGGCGAACCCGGCTCTGTCCCCATTGCAGGCCGCGGCGGAGATCCCAACTAAAGATGCGCCCCGTTTAGACGAACTCCTTTGTTGGCCGCGCGCGTGTTCTCTTTGAGAAGGGATCGACCTTGCCCGAGCCGATGGAGCGCCTTTCACAGTCCGACCAGCCCCCCGAGTCTTCCCCGACCAAATCGGCCTCGCCTCCAGACAGACGCCGCCTGGGCGCGTTCGGGAGATTCCGGCGTCGTCGCAAGTACCTCATCGATCGACCGCTTCAGGCGCAAATTCTCCTGGCGTCCGTGCGGCACGTGGCACTCGCACTCTCGGTCATCGGAGTCGGCCTCTTCCTCCCCTCGCTCATCTGGGTCATGAAGAGCGACATCCGCTCGACCACGGCCGTTCAGGCGGCGGATCAACTCCTCTATCTCCATGCGACCTTCTGGATCCCAGCCGTCCTCGCGGTCATCCTGATCGTGACCGATTCGATCCGCACGTCGCACCGGATCGTCGGCCCGCTCCACCGTTTCAACCTCGCCCTCGCACAACTCAGGAGCGGGAGAATCCCGGACCGGATCCAACTCCGTGAGGGTGATCACCTGATGCCGATGTGTGAACGGATCAACGAAGCAATCGACGAGGCGTGCGCCCGAACTCAGGCCCAGGCCGACGCGCACGAACAGATCCTGGCTCTGGTCGCGAGGCTGCGTGAGGCGGAGGCGACGATCGAGGATCCGTCATCCAGGGCCGCGATCCACGACATCCTCTACCGGCTCGAAGGCGTCGTGACGGATGCGAGCCACTCACTGCCGGCTCTCGGACCTGAGAAGGTGGCAAACGACGCTCCGAGGACGTCTGCTTCGGCTCCGGCATCAGAACGCGATGAGAGGCGGGCTGCATGACGACAACGGACCGTCCGCTCCCATCCGCCGCCCGGCCGGCCGGTGCAGGGTTCACTCTGGTCGAAGTCATTCTCGTTCTGATCGTGCTGGGAATCGTGTCGACGTCGGCCGTCGTGTCGTACGGGAGCGTAATCAATCGCGCCAAGAACGTCCGTGCTGTGTCGGACCTGACGGCGATCTCCGTGGCTATCGACGACTACCACAAGCGGCGTGGCACCTACCCGCCCAACCTCGCGAAGATCCACTTCGACGACCGCGAGGATCCCTGGGGCAACCCGTACATCTACCTCCCAGTCGACGATTCCTGCGGCGGCACGCGTACGGACGCGTACGGAGACCCCGTCAACACGGACTACGAGCTCTACAGCGCGGGTGCGGATGGGGAGACCGGTGCGTCGCTCTCGTGCGGCCCCGGCGCCGACGACCCGATCCGGGCCGACAACGGCCACTTCCTCGGGATCGCGGACACCTTCGCTTCCTCAGGAGACGAAGAGACCGACTGACGGGACGGCTACTGCTCTTTGATGAACGTCCCGTTCCGAAGTTCGCTGTACGCCTGCATCAGCTCCTGCTGCGTGTTCATCACGATCGGCCCGCGCCAAGCCGCCGGTTCCGTAGCGTTGCCGGAGACGAGGAGAAATCGCACCCCCTCTTCACCCGCTTGGACGACGACCTCGTCCCCGCTGTCGAACAGGACGAGCGAGCGGTCGCCGAGTTCACGAACCAGTGGTTCGTCGTCGATCCCGACGCGCTCCGTGAGCGCCCTGAGGACCTGAGGCATCACCGGAACTTCGCAGAGCCTTCGGGCTGCATGGGCGAACGCATGCCAGCGTCGTCTCGACGGGTAGGTGCTTCTTCTGGTTCGGACGGATCGTCACGTCGATGTAGTGCGGATCCGCGGCGACACCTTCGACCGATCCCGCTTCTTCCCAGAACTCACCGCAGATGACCCGGACGAACGTACCGTCGTCGTCCGTGATCTCGGGGATCTCCTGCGACCGCATGTCCTGGTAGCGCGGCTTGGTCATCGCCCAGGCGACGCGGGGAGGTTCGCCCAGAGCTGGAAGCCGTGCATCCGGCCGTTCTCATCACCCTCGGGCATCTCCTGGTGGAGGATGCCGCTCCCGGCCGTCATCCACTGGACGTCACCTGCACCCATCGATCCGGCGTTTCCGAGGCTGTCCCCCATGAGCGACGTTCCCGGCCAGCACGTACGTGATCGTCTCGATCCGCGGTGCGGGTGCCACGGGAAGCCCTTCGGTAGTCCTCCGGATGCTCGTTCCGGAAGTCGTCGAAGAGGAGAAACGGATCGGTCTCGGCGGTGTCACCGAAGCCGAAGGCTCTCCGCAGCTTGACGCCGGCACCCTCGAGCGTCGGCACCGCCTGGGTCGCCCGCTTGACGGGTCGGATCGACATGGCTTCCTCCTTGGAAGACGTGGAACTCATTGCGCGTTCTGACGAGCAGTAGGATGTGGCCGGACGGCGCGTGGTTACCGGCACCGCGGCATCGGCCGAGGTCTACCCGGCACCGTTGGATGAGCCCGCTAGGCCGGCCGGGACCGACGGGCCTGCGCCTCAGTGCTCGCAGCGGCGAATGGCCTTCTCGATCTCGTGCTGACAGACGCCCGAGACGTGGTCACACACTTCGTCGGTCTGGAGCTCGGCGAGGAGGGGAAGCGCCCTCTGGTCACGAATCCGTCCCAGTGCCCAGATCGCGCGGTTCCGCTACCGTGAGGAGTACGCTCTCGTCTCCCACCAGTTGCAGCAGAGCGTCGACCCGATCTCCATCTGGCGTCCGCTCGAGTGCGTAGTCCGAGATGGAGGCAACACCGGCTCCGGATCTGGAAAGGCGAGATCCCGACGCCGACTCCGGCCAGGAGAGCGAGGACCGCGAGGTACGTGAGCGCGGCACGCAGGAATCGTCTCGATCGCATGGAGGTCTCTCCTATTCGAGGTGTGCCCTGACGAGCCGGTGGCATTGGAGAAACCGGCCGCCGGAGGCGTGATCGGAGACGTACCACCAGTGTACACCGGACCGTGTCAGTCCAGGACGGTGATCCGCGTGCTGGTGATCCCGTCCCCGGTGGCGAACCTCACGAGGTACGTACCGGCAGGCAGTCGATCCGCCTCGAGACGGACGCGGTGGAAACCATGCCCTTGCTCGCCATCCACCAGTGGAGGGCTTCCCGTCCACCAGCGTCGTGCAGTGTCATGACGACCCGTGCCGCCTGAGGAAGCGTGAAGGAAAGCGAGGTCGACTCTCGGAAAGGGGTTGGGGGCTGGGGCGTGAAGGGTGAGTAGACCCGGATCATCCCCAATCCTCACTGAATCCGATCCCCGGGCACGCTGCTCGTATCGTCGGTCCCGATCTCCGCACCCACGTGCCGCGACCGTACACGTACCCGCAACGATGAAGAACTCGCCCTCGTCGTCGAAGCGGTCGACGAACGTCAGCTCGGTGATGGTAGCGGCCTCCGGAAGGCCGAGCTGCCAACGCTCCCAGGTCGAGCCTCCGTCGGTGGTGCGGAATGCTCCCATCTCGGTGCCGAGGAAGAGGCGATCGTCGTCGGTGGGATGGGCAACCAGGTCGGAGATGGGGAGGTCCGGGAGGTTGCCGGTGATGTTGGTCCAGGTGAGACCACGATCCGTCGTCCTGTAGATCTTCTCGCCCGGGGAACCGAGGCCGTTGATGATGGCGAAAGCCCAGTCCGGCCTCCGCGGATGGGTCGGCACCTTCCGGATACGGAGTCCGCTGGGAATGCCGGCCGATCGCTCGTCGAAGGCACTTCCGTTCCATACCATGAGACGCTCGCCGTCGACGTTCGAGTCGAGGCAGGCGTACACCGTTCCCTCTGGCTCTGCGAACCGCGATGCAGTGAGTTCGGAGACGAAGTGCGGGAACACCGTGGGATTGCCGTTCATCGACGACCAGAATCCGAACGTGGTCCGGTAGACGAACCCGTCGCCATACGTGAAGAACGTGGCTGGATCGCCGAGATCGGTTCGGACGCGAAGCCACCACTGGCTCGCGACTCCGATGCCGCCGTTGATCTGATCCCAGGTGATGCCGCCGTCGACGGAACGGAAGCGACGGAACGGCCAGGAGCCTCCATAGACGCCCGCCGTCGAGTACTGGACGTGCCAGTCGTTCGGGTCGACGACGAATCCGCCACCGTCTCCACCGTGACGGAAGACCCAGCTCGCGCCACCATCAGTAGTGACGGAGATGCCGTTGTCCTGAGAGCCTCCACCCAAGACGAACGGCACCTCCGTCGAGCTCGCCCCGATGAGGACGAACTGCGTGATCGGGAGCGTGTTGTCATCGGACGACCACGACACTCCCCCATCGCTCGTGTGGCACCATCCACCGTCGTGCCCGAGCCAGAACTCTGCGCCATCGTCCGACCAGGCCGAAGCGTGACAGTCCGCGTGCACGCTCGGGCTGCTCACCACCAACCAGCTGTCTCCACCGTCTGTCGAACGGATGAGCCCCCCGCCACCTGCGAGCACGAGGTCGGGATCGACCGGGGAGACGGAGATGGTGTTGTTGTACCAACCCTGTCCCCAGTAGTAGTCGTCGACGGGTGTGATGTCGGTCCAAGTCGACCCGCCATCCGTCGTGCGGAAAGTGCCGAGCATCGTCCCGTTCTGGCGCGCGTACGCAACGTAGATCCGGTTCGGGTCAGACGCACAGATGGTCATCGATCCTCGTCCGATATCCGACTGCGGAAGCCCCGTTCCCAGCACCTCGTTCCAGTTCACCCCGCCGTTGACGGAACGGAAGAGACCCTGGCCGTAGACCGTGAGGTAGAGCACGTTCGGGTTCGTGGGATGGAGCGCGAGATCGGTCGGCCAACCGTTGTTCAGACGACGCGACCACGTCTCTCCGCCGTCGGTGGAACGGTAGTAGCCGGAATCGAACGCTCCATGAACGACCGCACCGTTCGCGCCATAGCGAATGCGGAAGCAGGTCGCGGGTTCGGGAGACATCGAGATCGACGTCCAGGAATCCCCGCGATCGGTCGTCTTCCAGAGACCGGTGCCCGCGCGGAGGAAGGGCTCACCGGTGCCGACCACCATGATGTTCGGGTCCGTCGGGTGTACGTCGAGACTTCCGATCCACTGTGTCGTGAGGTCGTCCGTGGTCGCCTGCCAGCCGGAAACGTCCCGTACCCAGACGCCGCCACTCGCGGCCGCCACGGCGCGGATACCGTCCGGCCCGACGTTCAGATCGACGATACGGCCGCTGAACTGCCCGCCCGCGGTCGTGACCATTCCGAACGGCCCGTAGGGCTGCCAGGCGAAGGGCTGGCCGGGTCCGCCAGCACCCGCCATGGCCGGCTCACTCGGCATCGCATCGATGTCCTGCCAGATTCGGCTGGAAGTCGCCCGTTCCAGGTCGGCGGGAAACGGCTCGTGCCAGTCCCGGAAGTACTCGCGAATGAGTTCGGGGCCCTTCTCGGGTCCCGCGTGGGGATCCTGCTCGGAGTTCGCCGCGGCTGGGGCGGGTTCTGCCGTGGGCAAGAACGCAGGGCCTTTCGCCGAATCGCCTACGGCATCGTGCGCGATGACATGGGGATCGGGTGTTGCGGCCACGCCGGCGAACGACGAGAGCACGAGAGTGACACCCACGCCCAGATGGAGCATGGTCGAATGCAGCACGCCCAGAAGTGGCCTCCGGTCGGATGAGGTCCCTGTTGTCTTCTGGGAGAGTGTCGCGTCGATCGACCCGCTGATACGTCGTGGGAGGACTAGTTCCGTCCTCCCCGGCGTGCGATCTCCTCATTCACCGCGGAAGAGGTACTTCACGTCGATCGTCGGCGTTCGCGAGTTCGTCGCACACTCGACGTACGTCTGGGCCAGGCTGTCCTTCCCGGCACCCAGCACAGTGCTGAGGGACCCGAGAGCCGAGGCGTAGTCGCACGCCTCCATCTCCGCGATGATGGTCCGCCAGGTGACGGCTTCGAGCGCGTTGAACGCGGTCTGTACCTCGAAGAGGTCGTAGTGGGCTGCGAAGCGGTCCTGCGCGATCTTCCTCGCGTACGTGACCACCGGGGCCAGGTTCTTGGTCTCGAGGCTCGTCTCCACGACGTCGAAGAGCCCCTCGAGTCGCTCCCGCACCTCCCCCTGTTCCGCATCCTCATAGTGCGTGAGGTGGTGCTTCCCCAGCACCTCCTCGGCTTGCTCCAAGATCGATGACCGTCGTTCGTGAACGAAGAACGACACGTCCATGTCACACCTCCGTAGTCCTCGAAGAGAGACCGACCCCGTTCGCGAAGCTAGGACGACTCGATCACCGTGCCCATAGGGGTTCCCCGAGGGGAATGCCGTCCGCCCGTTCGGGGAGTACGGATGGCGACGCTTCGTCCCCGGATCTACGGTCGCTGAGTGCCATTTGGGAGGCCCGCATCGCAAGGACGCATGCATGCGTCCGGACGAGGCGGCCTCCGCTAGAGAGTTTCAGAGGTGCCCATGTCATCCGATCCCGTTCGGTCGCTCCTCCAGAAGCGACAGAAGGTGTACGAAGGCGGGGGCCCAGCCCGGATCGCTACGCAACACGAAGCCGGTAAGCTCACCGCCCGCGAACGCCTCGCCCTCCTCTTCGACCCCGACACGTTCCAGGAACTCAACCTCTTCGTACAGCATCGGTCGAACGACCCATCGCTCGCTGGAAAGCATCTCCCCGGCGATGGTGTCGTCACCGGACTCGGGGGCGTAGACGGCCGCGTTGCCTATGTCGCCAGCCAGGACTTCACCGTCGCCGGGGGATCCGTCGGAGAAGGAACAGCCCGAAAGATCCGCGAAGTGATGGACGCGGCACTCAAGACCGGCTGTCCTTTCGTCTTCATCAACGACGGCGCCGGCGCGCGCATCCAGGAGGGAGTCGACTCGCTCTCCGGCTACGGCGACATCTTCTTCCGGAACGTCCTCCTCTCGGGCGTGGTGCCCCAGATCAGCATCATCGCCGGACCCTGTGCGGGAGGCGCAGCCTACTCGCCCGCCCTCACCGACTTCATCATCCAGGTCCGGAACGAAGGGCAGATCTACATCACGGGCCCCAAGGTCATCAAGGAAGTGACGGGCGAGGAGATCTCGGCGGAAGCACTCGGCGGCGTCGAGAGCCACGCCTACTACTCGGGCGTCGTCCACTTCGTTGCGGAGTCGGACGAGCACGCCGTCGAGATCACGAAGCGCCTTCTCTCCTTCCTGCCGTCGAACAATGCGGAACTCTGCCCATTCCTCCCCGAGCTGGCGGAGGAGGCCGTCGCACCGGACCCGCTGCTGGAGCAGATCGTGCCGGTCGATCCGAGGCAGCCGTACGACGTTCGGGACGTCGTCGCGCGGGTCGTCGATCGCGGGGACTTCCTCGAGATCCAGGAACACTTCGCGCCGAACATCGTGATTGGACTCGCACGGATGCAGGGACACACGATCGGTGTGATCGGCAACCAGCCGATCGTGAAAGCGGGCGTGCTCGACATCGACTGCTCGGACAAGGCGTCGCGGTTCATCCGGTTCTGCAACGCCTTCTCCATCCCGATCCTCACCTTCGTCGACGTGCCCGGGTTCCTGCCCGGCGTCCGTCAGGAGTACGGCGGGATCGTGCGGCACGGCGCGAAGATGCTCTTCGCCTACGCCGCCGCGACCGTGCCCAAGATCACGATCCTGCTCCGCAAGGCCTACGGCGGAGCGTACCTGGCGATGTGCGCGAAGAGCATGGGCGCGGACCGGACCGCGGCGTGGCCGAACGCCGAGATCGCCGTGATGGGTCCGGAAGGAGCGGTCAACGTCCTCTATCGGAAGCAGATCCAGGAGGCGGATGATCCCGCGGCGGAGAGGAAGCGGCTCGTCGACGAGTACACGGAGACCTACGCCAATCCGTACCTCGCGGCAGAGCGTGGAATGATCGACAACGTGATTCTGCCTGCCGAAACGCGTCCGTACGTGGCCGCGGCGTTCTCCGTCCTTCGGACCAAGCGTGAGATCCGTCCACAGAAGAAGCACGGACTGATCCCGCTATGAGCGAGTCGCTGCGCTTCGCACTCAACCTCACCGGGGTTGGGCTCGTCATCGTGTTCGCGGTGCTGGCGCTGATCGCATTCGTCGTCTCGCTCGTGAGACGGATCGACGAGCGCTGGCAGCAGCAGGAGAAGGCCGCCGATCAGGCCCGGGACACTCGCCCCCCCACGATCGACGCGACGACTCTCGTCATCCTCACCGCCGCCGTCGCCACCGTCGTCGGTGGCCGGTTCCACTTCCGCTCCATCCGCCCGGTCGGTTCGGCCCACGGCGCGGGGAGCAGCTGGTCCCAGCAAGGACGTGCCGTCCTCATGGGATCTCACGTCATCGACCGGCATGGCGCCGAGGCCAACTCCCCCGGCGGCAACGGCCGTAGCCACTGAAAGGACGACTGCATGAAGCTCCGCATCACCGTGCACGGAGTGGCCTACGAAGTCGACGTCGAGGTGCTCGACGTCGGCGAAGGGTTCGCGATGTCCGCACTTCCGCCAGCGCCGCGTCAGACCTCACCCTTCCCCGGGGCATCTGCCGGCGCGGGCGGAGGTGGTTCCTCGGCGAGCCCATCTCCGCGGCCCGCAGCGCCGACCCTGCCGCCCTCCGGAAGCCGGACGGCGTCGCCGCAGGGAACCGTCACCTCGCCGATCGCGGGGACGGTGATCGAAGTGCGTTGTGCTCCGGGAAACACCGTGAAGGAGCGGGACGTTCTCATGGTCTTCGAGGCGATGAAGATGAACACGTCGATCGCGGCACCCGGGGCCGGAACGATCAAAGCCGTACATGTCGCGGTCGGAGACGCCGTACGCGAAGGTCAGATCCTCGTCGAATTCGAGTGACCCATGGACATCCTCTTCGAGTTCCTCCGCTCCGGCTCGTTCGGACACTTCACCCTGCAGTACGCCGTCATGCTCGCGGTTGGGTGCCTCTTCATCTGGCTCGCCATCGCCAAGGACTACGAGCCTCTCCTTCTCGTCCCGATCGGATTCGGCATTCTCCTCGGGAACATCCCGTTCGCCGAGGGACTCCGCCTCGGTGTCTATGAAGAAGGAAGCGTGCTCAACATCCTCTATCAGGGTGTGACGCAGGGGTACTATCCACCGCTCATCTTCCTCGGTATCGGGGCGATGACCGACTTCTCGAGCATGCTCTCCAATCCCAAACTCATCCTGCTCGGGGCCGCTGCACAGGCGGGGATCTTCCTCACTCTGCTCGGCGCGATCTTCCTGGGGTTCGACCCGCCTCACGCGGGGGCGATCGGCATCATCGGAGGAGCCGACGGCCCCACGGCGATCTTCATCTCGTCGAAGCTCGCTCCGGAGTTCCTTGGCGCCATCGCGATCGCGGCCTACTCCTACATGGCCCTCGTGCCGCTGATCCAGCCACCGATCGTCAAGCTGCTCACGAGCAAGGAGGAGCGACTCATCCGGATGAAGCCGAATCGGCCGGTGAGCAAGCGCGCACGCGTGCTCTTCCCGATCATCGGACTCCTCGTGACCGTGCTCATCGCACCCGGTGCGCTTCCCCTCCTGGGAATGCTGTTCTTCGGGAACCTGCTCAAGGAGTCCGGCGTGACGGAGCGTCTCGCGACCACGGCGCGCACCGCGCTCATCGACACGATCACGATCCTGCTCGGTCTCACCGTGGGTGCGTCGACCAACGCCGCTCACTTCCTCACTCCCAGTTCGCTCAAGATATTCGCGCTCGGAGCCGCGTCGTTCTGTGTCGCGACCGCGGCCGGCGTCCTCTTCGCCAAGGCGATGAACCTGTTCCTGAAGGACAAGATCAACCCGATCATCGGAGCGGCCGGAGTCTCGGCGGTCCCGGACTCGGCCCGCGTCTGCCAGATGTTGGGCGCAGCGGAGGATCCGCAGAACTTCCTCATCAACCACGCCATGGCGCCCAACGTCGCAGGAGTGATCGGCTCCGCCGTGGCGGGCGGAGTTCTACTCGCCACCTTGGGATGACGCGCACTGGAGGTCGAGGGTTCCCGGCTCGACCCGTCGCGCGAACGTCACGCGCTCGGCGGCAGTTCCGGCCAGACGAGTCCGCCTGGGCGCCGACGATTGCTTCGATGCCCCGGCCTGGATCCGGAACCTCGATGGGAACTGCGCTGGAGACCCATTGATGGGTCTCCACGTCGAGCCAGTGTTAGTTCAGCCTGCCGAACTGGAGACACCGTACACCGCGGCGTGGACCGATCATACTCCTCTCCTTGTCGTCGACTCCGGCACCTCGCCCTGTCGAGCCATGGAGACGATCTGCCACTAGTACTGCCTCTGATGAGCATGACTTTCCCCCGCCGTTGGTGCTAGTCTCCTCAGTTCACCAAGGGTCATCGGTCGGCACGCGCCAGCCACGAACGACCTCCGTCGGACACTCGAGTTGGCACAACCTTGCTCGGCTCCTCCCGCATCCGGTCTACACGACGATCACCGGTTCCGCGAACGAAGAGACCCTGTCCCTTCGAGGAGGATGACGATGCCGGCTCCACTGAGAGACGCAACCCCGCACTACCTACTCCAGGAACTCTACGAGTTCATCCGTCAAAGCCCGGATTCCCTCCTCGAGCCCCTGGAAGGTGGGTTGCTCGATGGGATCTGGTACTGGGACCTGGAGCAGCCTCTGCACGAGTGGCTGAGCCCACGACTGAAGGAGGTGCTGGGATTCGAGGACCACAAGGTCGAGCACTCATCCACCTGGTGGCAGACCCGGATCTTCGAAGAGGACCTTGGAACCGCGATCGAGAACTTCGAGAAGCACTGTCAGAACCCGAGTCATCCCTACGACCAGGTCGTCCGCTTCAGGAGCCGAACCGGAGAGACCAAGTGGATTCGATGTCTGGGGATCGCGATCCGGGACGAGACAGGCCGGCCGGTGCGGATGCTCGGCATCCACCGGGACCTCACCCAGCTGAAGCGTGCGGAGCAGACCCTGCGGGGACTGTACGAGGCCACTCCGGCCCTGCTCCACGCCATCGACCGGTACGGGATCGTCGAGTTCGTGAGTGATCTCTGGCTCCGTCACTTCGGTTACGCGCGTGAGGAAGTCGTAGGACGGCACGTCACCGACTTCCTGGTGGAGGAGAGCCGACGTAGGGCAAAGGAGGAGGTGATGCCCCGACTCTTCCGGGAAGGTTCGGTTGCGGAGGTTCCCCTCGACTGGGTACGTGCGGATGGTTCCGTGCGGAAGATCCTCGTCTCGGCGACTTCCGAACGGGGTCCCGGAGGGGAGTTTCTCCGGTCACGCGCCGTGTTGACCGATGTGACGGAGATCCAGGAGATCGAACGGCGGGCAGCGGCGGAAGGCGCCCTTCGACTGAGGATCTTTCAGTTCGCCGCGGACGCGATCGTGATCGAGGACGTGCACCGGAGAATTCGGGAGCTCAACCCGGCGGCCGAGGAACTCTTCGGGTGGAAGAGCGAAGAGATCGTGGGAGAGTCCGCGCGCGTCCTCTACGCAGACCCAAGGACCTTCGACACCCGAGGTCGAGCTCACTCCCAACGTGCCTCCTCGCCCGCGTTGGAGTCCAGTCGCGTGAAGTACATGCGCCGGGACGGAACCACCTTCATCGGTGACACCCGCACGTCCCCTCTCGAACTCGATGGCAGCTCCTCGACCGGGTACGTCGCCACAGTGAGAGACGTGACGCAGGAAGAAGAAGCCCGCATCGCACTGGAGGAAACGAACCAGCAGCTCGAACACAGCCTCGAGGCCCTCGATGAGTTCGCCTACACCGCGAGCCACGACCTCCGTACGCCGATCCGGGGCATCTCCAACCTGGTCCTGTTTCTCGAAGAGGACCTCCCGGAAGACGTGTGGAAGCAGGTCGCCCCTCGCCTCTTGCAGATTCGCGATCGGGCCGCAGGCATGGACGAGATGTTGAACGGACTACTCGCCTACGCGCGCGCTGGAACCGAGGAGCAGGCCCCCGAGCCGATCGAGCTCGGGCCCGAGATCGAGCAGTTGGCGAGAGAGATCCTGCAAAGCTCCCCCCCAGGCCGGATCCTCACGGTCGATACCGACCTTTCCGCGATTCCCGGTCCGCGCGTCGTCGTCCCACGGATCGCCTTCGTCCACATCCTGAGGAACCTCCTCACGAATGCCGTCCGCCACCACGACAGAGACGAAGCCAAGGTCTGTGTGCGCGTGTCCATCGCCCCCCCTCGCCTGAAACTCGAGATCGAGGACGACGGCCCGGGCATCCTTCCGAAGCATCACGTGCGCGTGTTCCAGCTCTTCCGGAGTGTGGGACCGAGAAGTACCGCCGGAACTGGGATGGGACTGACGTTGGCCCGTCGGTTCGCGGCCAGAGCCGGTGGCACCCTCGACCTCGACAGCCCAATCGATGCGGACCGAGGGTGTCGCTTCACCCTGAGGTTGCCGTACGTACGCGAGTCGACATGAGTCACACGCGCGATCGACGGGAAAGCGCCGCCCGGGAGTCCGAGCGGCGCCTTACGTTCACCCCATGAGTAGAGAGGCTGGGGTGTGACCACCCGCCGCCATCGATCTCAGCGAACGCGAACGATCCGGTCGGAAGCCACGACTTCACCGCCGCGCGTTGCCTTCACCCAGTAGATCCCTGCCGGGACGGAGTTGCCGAGCGCGTCCTGGCCGTCCCACACCGTAGTGCCGGCACCGAGCCGACGAACCGCACGGCCCTCGGCATCGAAGATCTGGAACTCGACGTCCCTGTCACTACCGATGAGCGCAAACCGAACCCCGTCACGGAACGGATTGGGCTGGCTCTCGAGACCGAGCCCCTGTGCGCCGACCGGAACGACACTGGAGGGATCTTCGCCCGGCTCCACGATCTGGATCTTCTGTCCACCCGCTACGTTCGTGAGCGTGCTCGTTCCGCCCGACGGCCAGTTCACGACCAGTGTCTGCACTTCCGTAGCCGTTCCCAGTCCGAAGTGGAGCGCCGGCTGGGCCGAGGACAGGTAGGACGTTCCGGACTGCTTCTCGCGGATGTAGGTTCCTTCGCTCGTGGTGATCTGGACCCGCGCGCCGATCGCGTCGCGGTTCGAGACCGTGCCGACGAGATCGATCTGGAGCCAGTCCGTCGCCGAGCCGCCAACCGGGATGTGGTCGTTCTGGTAGAGCGCGCAGGGCAGATCCTCGGGATCACCGTCCCACCAGTTCGTCATGACGATGTCGAGATCCCCGTCCTCATCATAGTCGCCCCAGGCTGAGCAGTAGGAGATCCCGGCATTGTCCGCACCGGACTGGACGGAGATGTCGGTGAACGTCCCGTCTCCGTTGTTGTGGAAGATCCAGTTCTCCGTACCCGTGGGATCGAGCATGCTCTCGCCGAACGCGCAGGCGTAGATGTCGAGGTAGGTGTCGTGGTCCATGTCGAGAAAGTCCACGCCCCAGCAGATCTGGTAGACACTGACCCCCGCGCCGACCGCCGACTCGGTGAACGTACCGTCGCCGTTGTTACGGAGGAGCTTGTTCCCGGTGTGGATGTTCGAGATGTAGACATCGAGGTCGCCATCGTTGTCGTAGTCGCCGATCCCGAGTCCCATCGAACTCATGGCGAGGTTCGCACCGCTCGCCACCGACACGTCGGTGAACGTCCCGTTCCCTTCGTTCCGATAGAGCTTGTTCCCGGTGCCACCAAAGAAGTTGTCGTTGCCGACGTAGAGATCGAGATCCCCGTCGTTGTCGTAATCGAACCAACCCGGCTGATAGCCCCAACCGGTCTGGTCCTGCATGACGAGCGACTGGGCGATATCGGTGAATTGATCGTTCCCGTCGTTCCGCATGAAACGGTTCCGATGGGTGAACCCGTACGTCGTGATGTAGCAGTCGAGGTCGCGATCGCCGTCGAAGTCCGCCCAGCACGCGCCCGTCGCCTGATCCGCCCAGTCGAAGCCGGATCCGACGGTGACGTCGGTGAACGTACCGCCGTCGTTCCGCCAGAGTCGGTTCGTCTGCTGGGTGTCGTAGTTCGTCATGAGGACGTCGACGTCACCGTCGTTGTCGTAGTCGGCAGGGACGAAGGCCTTCCCCCAGCCGGTGTCGACGATGCCGACGGCCGCCGCGACGTCGGTGAAGCTCCCACCTCCGTCGTTGCGCCAGACCCTGGCCGGATCGCCTGGTCCGTCGACCATGAAGAGGTCGAGGTCACCGTCGTTGTCGAAGTCCGCCCACGCGACACCACTTCCCCAGCCAGCGTTCGTGTAGATCTCGATCCCCGCCGCCGCGGTAACGTCGAAGAACGTGTCCATGGCCTGCGCCGGCGTGCAGAACAACGCGAGCGAAGGACCGAGTGAGAGAGCCGTCGCCGATATGCGAGTCAGAGCCAGTTTCATTGCAGGAGCCTCCTTGGAGTGACGACGAGATGTCAGGGCTTGCTGCCTCGGCTCGTCAACGAACGACTACGAGACGGCCAGAACCGTCCAATTCTACGGGCTTCCCCTCGAGGGTCGGCCGGATGAAATAGACCCCGGTCGCGACGGGACGCCCGTCGTCCCCTCTCCCGTCCCAGGAGATCTCAGCCGTTCCGGACTCGATCGTACGTCCGAGCGTGGAGACCTGGCGTCCGCGGGCGTCGTAGACGGCTACGTCGAGCTGGCCACTCGTCGCGGAAGCGAAACGGAGCGTCGCACCCGCGGGAGTAGGGTTCGGATAGATCGGGTCGAGACGCAACACAGGCGTGAGGTTCTCGACAGACGCGGGCGCAGGCGCGAGCGGGCGCAGGTAGTTGTCGAAGGTCCAGTCTCCCACCTGGCGACCCAGGACCACACCCCCGTCACACTCGAACGGCCAGTGCACTCCGATGTAGACACGGCTGTCCCCGTCTTCCTGTTCGACCTGGCTGAACGACTGCATCGTGCGGGTCCAGCCAACCGTGAGGTGCGGATCCGAGGTCGGAACCACGAACTCCAGCTCGTCGGTGCCCAAGTAACGACGACAGACCTGAGCGGCGGCGCCGGCGAAGGTCGCGTGTCCGGAAACGTGTCCGGGAAAGTTCGGCGAGACATACGAGACCGGAACCCAGTCCGGATGCGCAACCGTGAGGTCGTTGCCATCGGTGTCCGCTTCACGAATCCCGGTGATCGGACGCCACATGTCCCAGTCCGTTTCGTATTTCGAGTACCAGCTCGAGATCGCGGCGTCGGCGGTGGCCAGTGCAAAGACCGCGAAGAAATGTACGCGGTCCTCGAACTCGAGCCCGGCCGCGTCGGCGACCGACCGGGCCATGAGGAACATCTGTCCGGTCGCCTTGTAGGTCCCGTCCTGGTCATTGGCCCAGAACCATCCGATCTCGTACTCGAGCGTCGATTCCATGTTGGCCTGCCGCTCCCCGACCGTGCGGACTTCCTCGAAGTTCTCCGCGTACTCGACGGAGTCGAGCGCGGGCGGATCCTCGCGTGGGAACTGATTCGCACTGACGAGTCCGAAGGGCGTGACCCTGCCATATCCCGGATCCTTGGCCGGACGGTACTCGGGCCAGGTGGGACGCCAGTGTCCCGGCTCCATCACCGGCTCGTAGTCGACGACGAGTTCCGTACCGTCGTTGGTCCGGAGCTCGAGCATGGCCGCAGCGACGGCCTGTCCAACGAGGATGCCCTCCTCCTTCTCCGGTCCGTCGGGGATCGCGGCGAGGTCCGCTTCGTAGCGCGGATTGAAGAGGTAGGCACGAGTCGGATACACGCCCATCATGACTTCGTAGGCTGCAGTGGTCGCCGCTGCCTCCTTCGATGCGGCGGGCGATGCAGCGTAGTCGAGGATGTAGGGCTCGTACTCGTGCGTGATGCTGTTCACCGCGTCCTGCATCGAGAGGTACATCATCGCAGCGGAGCGGCTGGTCCGGCACGGGGCACCGATCGTTTGGATGAGTGAGCGGACGGTTTCGCAGTATGTCTGGGTCCATCCATCCACGATGTCCGCGGCCTCGGCGGTTCCGAAGGCAAGGACCGAGAAGAGGGACGCCAACAAAAGGACACGCTTCGGCATGGTGCCTCCCGAGGTGGTGCTGCGTGGGATGAGTAGGCAGAAGAGCTGCCCAATCCGTGACTGAGAATAGCATTTCGGACATCCCGCACGGACCGCAGTTTCGTGGGGCCTGCGGGGACCTTACCCAGAGGCGTCCTGGGACGGCCCCCGCAGAGCCATCGACCACGGTCCCTGGGTCGATCCACCCGAGCCGCTCGACCGGGAGTCTGGCAGGGCAGAAACGAGAAGCCACCGAGCTGCAAGACGTTCCGCGATATGCAGAGCACTCGGGGTCTCCTTCCACTGACGATACCAGTTCCAACAGCGAAGCTGGCATTTCCAAGCTCCCCCCCCGCGCGAGGTAGGAACCGAAACCTCGGGATCCTGGTCACGCTGCCGGAGCCATCAGTTACTCCACACGGCAAGGGAACTCGGGGGAGCAGCGAACACCGCCGGTCTCGGATCTCAGCCGAGTACGCGACCGAGACCACCACATCGACAACGCGTGCCAAACGCGCACATGGATGCCCGACACGCGAGAAACGACGCAGGACCTCTACGTCCTTCACGGAGGAGAGATGAACAAGCACGTTTGGAAGACGACGGCCGCAGGACTGTTCGCATTCGGCGCCATGGTGGGGTGCCAGTCGGCAGACACGGTGAGTCCGATTGCGGATGGAGAGGCTCAGACCTCGGCGTTCGGCGACGCCGGCTCGATCGTTCCCGGACTCGGGAGCGTCTTCACCGCAACGAACAGCAGCGAGGGAAACGAGATCATCCAGTATGCGCGCGCCTCGGATGGACAGATCGCGGAAGTCGCGCGGGTCGCGACGGGCGGTCTCGGAACTGGAGGCGGCCTCGGAAACCAGTCCGGAATCTCGCTCTCACCGAGCGGACAGTGGCTCTTCGCGGTGAACGCCGGAAGTGACGACGTCTCCGTCTTCCGGGTGCGGCGTGGACAACTGGAGCTGATGGACACCGAACCGAGCGGAGGAACGCAGCCGATCAGCGTCACTGCGCATGGGAATCTCGTCTACGTACTCAACGCAGGTGTGCCGAACAACATCCAGGGGTTCCACCTCGCTCCGAACGGCGACCTCATGCCGATCGCGGGCTCGGAGCGGATGCTGAGCGGCGATGACGTCGGCCCAGCCCAGGTCTCGTTCTCACCGAACGGTGACTACCTCGTCGTTACCGAGAAGGGGACGAACGCGATCCACCACCTATACGGTCGGCAACGATGGTCAGGCTTCCATGCCAAACGTGCAGATGAGCAACGGAATGACTCCGTTCGGATTCTCCTTCAGTGACCAGGGCATCCTCTACGTATCGGAAGCCTTTGGAGGCGCCGAAGGAGCGAGCGCGGTGTCGTCCTACGAGATCCATGCGGGAGGTGACCTCATGCTCGTCGACGGATCGGTGGGCACCGACCAGACCGCGGCCTGCTGGCTCATCGTCACCCGCAACGGTCGCTACGCCTACACGACGAACACCGGAAGCGGCTCCCTGACCGGCTACCGCGTCCATCCGTCCGGCGACCTCGATCGCCTCGACGAGGATGGCCGCACGGGCGACGCCGGAGAAGGCAGCCGTCCGATCGACGTCGCGCAGTCGCGGAGCGGGAGGTACCTCTACGTTCTCGAGGGCGGCACCCACACGCTGGGCGTCTTCGAGGTCGGAAACGACGGCTCGCTCGAATCGCTGGGGGAAGTCAGCGGACTCCCGGAAGGCACGAACGGGATGGCGGCCCTCTAGCCGTTCCACCTCGGGGGGATGCGCCGGGAGTGCGCATCCCCTTTCTGGCCTCCCAGTTACCCCGTCAACCAGGCACGGGCCCGCTCTCTCGGGATTCCCCTATTCTCCATTGGATCCGGAAACCTGGTACCCTTCCGCATCATTGTAGAGATCTTCGAGGACACGATTTCCGGGAGGGAACATGCGAGGCTTCGTCGTCACATTGGCACTGATACTGGCCGGAGCAGCCGCCGTCATGAACGCGCAGGCGGGCCCGGCCGAGGTCGGCAAGGACACCGGCAAGGCCAAGGTCTACGGCGCCGGCGTCTCTGTCGCCGACACCGTCATGGTCAGCACGATCATGGCCAACCCCGACGCCTACGTCGGCAAGGTCGTCCGCGTCCAGGGCGTCGCGGTGGACGTCTGCGCGCACCGGGGCTGCTGGGTCAACATCTCCTCCGACACCGAAGGTGAAGTCATCCGCCTCAAGGTGACGGACGGCGAGATCGTCTTCCCGGTCGGAATCAAGGGCGACGTGATCACGGCCGAAGGCGTCTGGACGGCGAACAAGCTCGATCTCGAGACGACGAAGGCCATGTGTGCCTACGAAGCCGAGCAGAAGGGTGAGAACTTCGACCCGAACTCGGTGACCTCCTGCAAGACGCTCTACCAGATCACCGGTAGTGGCGCCGTCGTCGTTCCTGCCGCTGCGGTCGAGAAGAAGGAGCAGAGCGACGGTACGGATTGGGCCCGCCCGGGTGCCGATCAGGCAGACTCTCAGGGAGCCGGCCGATAGCCACCTCCATGAAGACGTTCCGCGCGGTGTGTCGCTGGATACACCGCGAGTTCGGCTACTTCACGGTGGGCCTCACCCTGGTCTATGCGATCAGTGGGCTCGCCGTGAACCATGCGCACCACTGGAACGCGAACTACAAGCGGACCGAAACGGTGCAGCAGATCGAACCGCCGGGGACGGGCCCCACTCCCGAAGTGACCCAGCTCGTCCTCGAGCGTCTCGCGCTCGATGAGCCGATCAAGAACACGTGGCGGGAGAGTCCCGAGAAACTCCAGGTGTTCCTCGAGGGTGCGTCGATCGATGTGGACCTCGTGACCGGACAGGCCGTCCGCGAAGGGATGACCCCGCGTCCCTGGTTCTACGAACTCAACTTCATGCACCTCAACACGGGTAAGGGCCCATGGACCGTGATCGCGGACGCCTACGCGGCCGTCCTCATCCTGCTCGCGATCTCCGGGATCTTCCTCGTCAAGGGAAGGAAGGGGCTCGCCGGTAGGGGCGGCATCCTCATGGCCCTCGGCATCCTCCTCCCGATCGTCTACGTTCTCCTCGCCATCTGACGAGCGTACGAGTCAGCCGTCAACGGAACAGGGACTTCACGTCGCCCCAGGACGAGTCAGACGTGGGTGTTGTCGTCAGATGCTCGACGCCGATTCCCATCGCCTGTGTCGGACCCCACACCAGACTGACGTCGTTCCATCCCGTGGTGTAGCCCAGATCAGGTGCGACTTTGACCTTCGGAGTCCCACCGGGACCATTCAGGTCTGCACCTACGAACCACGCAGCGTCCTCCTGGAACGGCCAGGCACTCCAGAGACCGGCCCACCAGGCTTCGCCACTCGGGCTCGCCGCCATCGGGACGACATGCCGGCTCATCTCCGGCCAATACGCCACGGGTCCGGGGGCAACTTCTGTCACCACGGACACCACGGGCCCTGGCTCTCCGCCCGCATCGTCCCACACGTAGGCATCCAGAGTTTCGTCTGCCTGGAGCCCGATTTGCGTGAGGTCGAAGACCAACGCACAAACTGTCACTTGCCCCGAGAAGAACTCGGCGAACGCGCTCCAGTCCGGCGGGGCGACCGCGAAACCGTTCCATGCGTACGCGTTCTCATAGCTCTCGTCCGCGTTGATGAGGAGTTCGCCGCAGTCTTCCGCAACCGGAGCCGGCCGCACTCCCGACTCCAGGCGACCGACTTCGAAGGCGTGGCCTGCTCCGGCGACCAGCGAGGGTCCGCCCGTCACGGCGAGGAGGACGATTCCGACGATCGAAGGGAACAGTGAGCGCAGCACCGTTCTTCGAACGCGTCCACTCGGGGAGCTCGTCTGATGTGCCTGAACCGAGCTACAATTCAGCATGGTCGATTCCTCGTTCATCGTGTTGGCAGGTCGGAAGAGTGTATCACGAGTCGCCAGTCCCCACCGATCCAGCTGGCTGGTGGGGCCGTGCCTCCCCACCATGGTCTGCGCCGTACTCTTCACCCTCACCACTGCGTGCGGCTGCGCCACGCCAGCGGAATCGGATCCCAAGGCCACCGTCCCCGCAGACCACGACATCGCGTACGACGGTGCTCTCCACAAGGATGGTGCGGACGATCCCTACGGGCCCACAGGCTGGTGCGCCGACCCACGGTGTCATCACGTCGATCTCGAGGGAGGATGGTCGCTGGTCGGTTCCACCCACGACAGTCTCGAGGATGACTTCGCCCCATCCTGCTTTCAGTGCCACGGCGCTCTTTGGGAGACACGGGATCCAGAACGAACCGAGATCCTCACTCCGACTACTGGCGACGTTTGGCGTCACGGAACGTCGCGCGCGATCGAGTGGTGGGGTCCACCGAGCGACTCCGCGGAGGTGGTTCTCTACCAAGGCAGTCGCCCGGTCGAGACCATCGCGTCGGGAGTCGCTTCGAGCAGTGTGGTCCGAATCGCGCTCGTACGCCCATCCTGGGAGCCCGGAGACGGGTACTGGATCCGGATTCGTGACGGGGAGGGACAGACCGCAGTCGGAGCTACGTTCGCAATCTGTTCCGGGAGCGCGCCTTCCATTCTCCGTCCGGATTCCGCCACCGTCCTCACCTGGGGAGACGAACTGGTCGTCTCCTGGGACTGCGCCGCCGGAGTCGTGGTAGACCTCTTCCTTCTACGCAACGGACAACGGATCGATACGGTACGCCGAGGTACGGGAAACACCGGCTCACTCCTGCGCCCGCTCCCCAGCGCCTGGGAAGCGGGGGATGGCTACCAGATCGAGCTCGTCGACGGCGAGGGCAACCGCGCCCGAAGCGGGTCGTTTCGAATCGTGTCGACTAGGAACTGACGGATGGCGCGCCACCCTTTCAGCACCCTGATCGCGACGACACCGTACGCTGTGGATGACGGGCGGGGGCCTCGGAAGCAGCATCACGACGAGGAATGGCGTGCGACGACCTCAGTAGCGATACCGCACGCCTACGCTGACGAGGCTGGCTCTCAACTCCTCCCGCCGACTGTGCCAATCCGGAGTCGCAGTGGTTCGTTCGTACAGGTCGACGTGCGCTTCGACCTCGGAACGATCGGGGTCGAGGATGCCCAGTCCCCGGACGAGCGAGCCCGCGAACACGGCACGAAACTGATACTCGGTCGAGCGGGACGAATCGAGCTTCGAGTCGACGGTGAGGTATCGTTCCGTCCCGTCATAGCTGTCTCGGAAGAACTCCGCTCGACCCTGCGAGTAGTACCGCAGCCCGAGGCCCAGAATGACGCTTCCTCCGAAGAAGCGCTGCCGGAGGTTCCCGTGCACCGTGTCCGAC
This sequence comes from Candidatus Eiseniibacteriota bacterium, assembly GCA_041390305.1. Classification (GTDB taxonomy): domain Bacteria; phylum Eisenbacteria; class RBG-16-71-46; order CAIMUX01; family CAIMUX01; genus JACKCR01. The sequence goes on along the minus strand of JAWKQE010000018.1, from coordinate 86,687 downwards.
CCGATCCCCCATGAGTCCCAGTACCGCCGGTACCCCAACTCCATCGACGTATCCGAGGCGACCTTCCACGTAGTTCGAGTTCCGATCGCGTTCCGACTTCGGTGCCCCGGATGCCTCGGCTCCAGGAGACGTACGCTTTGGTTCTCCGATTCGACGACCGGGACGACCTGGTAGACATCAGCGAGTTGGCCATCCATGGCCGTGTGTGTGAAGTCGATCTGCCCGACCCCGCGACGGTGGAGCGTCTGGGTTAGGCTGACATCGAGCGATGTCACGTCCTTCGGCCGAGTCCACGTTCTCGTAACGGGAGAGACTTGGTCCCACCGGCGGACGGCGCCGAGCCGGATCTCCACGTTCTCCCGCCGGAACGTTCGCGCGGCCGTCGCGGCGAGAGTGGTCGACACGTAGTCGTGCTCGGTACTGTGGAGCACGTCGACCGAGCCAAGGGTGCGCCCGAACAGCTGCGCCCCGCTGATCCCGATCTCGTGACGAACCTCATCGAACCGAGCCGAGCTCCCACCATGTGTCGTATGCGTCGCGGACGTGATCCCGTCCACCTCGAATCGGCTCTGCATGGAGGCGGAGGTGACCGCATCGACGAGGTATCGTCCGGAGACCGCGCCGTGCCCCCCGATCCGCTTCGTCGCCGTGATCGACGGATAGAAGACGTCGACACCGAATGAATCGGAGTATCCGTTCACCCCGACGTTGATCTCACTCTCGGGAAGAAGGGAAGCGGCGACAGTCGACACCACGATCGAGGTGAGCATCGCCATCGAGAGGGCGGAACGTCGACTCAGCCGCAACCGCATCCGCCACCGCGAGTGTTGGTACCGCCGGCAGAACCCTCCCGGTACTCGAGATGGTGCTCCTGGGTACCGCGATCGAGGGGACTACCTTCGATTTGCATGATCGGGTCCGCGAGTTCGTCCCGGTCCCAGGGTTGTACGGCCGCGCATCCCGTGAGGAGAAGTACCGAGAGGAAGCAGACCGCCAAAAACACGATCGACGCCATGCTCGAGGAGCGGAATGCTACTGGAACTCGGGTCATGTCCGTGAGTCTCGGTCCTTGCGTGCCATCTGGCACTGTGATTCACGAGTCGACAACGCGATTGGGTCTACGTCATCAGAGCGATGAGGTCGGACGGGGCACGATACGCGTCGAGGTATGCCGCCGTTTAGTCCCGCGTGGAGCGTACCACAGCAGACGTCCGGCCTCGACACCGCAACGGGAGGCCGAGTTCCGCAGCCCGTTCCATCGCCTCCTTCAGTCGGCGATGACTGGGCGGCAGCACCTCGTTCAGGACCTCGATCGCCTCCGAGAGGAACCTCCGTTCATCCGCCGGCCGGCCCATCTTCCGCGCCAGCGCGGCGCGACTGAGCTTCAGCGTCGCCGTATCGAAGTGTCCTGCGCCACGGACCTTGGTCGAGATCGAGAGTGCATCGTCGAGTGCCGTGACGGCTTCGTCGATCCGCGAATCGAGTTCGAGGCTCTTGGCGAGATTGGCGAGGAGATTCGACATCGCCACGTGCGCGCCGCCGTATTGCGCTCGCCAGAGGTCGATCGCCTCCCTGGCCGTCGCGATCGACTCCTCCACGCGTCCCAGCCCGCGTTGGGCGAATGCGAGGTTCGCAACCGTCATGATCGCGTTCGGATGGCTCCTTCCGGCCCGCTGCTCCCAGAAATGGAGGATGTCTGCAAACTCCGCCTCGGCCTCAGCGAATCTCTCCAGATCGAGGTAGAGGGCCGCACGGGTGTTCCGTGCCGTCACCACGAGATCGTGTCCCTCACCGAACGTCGGGCCGAACCGACTGAGCATCTCGTCGAGAAGTGCGAGTGCCTCTTCGATCCGGCCGAGCTGACGCAGTGTGATCGAGAGGTTGATCGCGGTCAGGAAGTGCGTCGGGTCCTCCGCGGACAGGGAACCTGCGCGGATCTCGAACGCTCGTCGGTAGAGCGCCTCTGCTTCGATCGGTCGCCCTGCGTCTCGCATCATGAGTGCGAGGTTGTTGTAGGACGTTGCCACCTTCGGATGCCAGCCGCCCAGGACTGTCCGACGTATCTCGAGGCTCTCCCGCACCAAGGCCTCCGCCTCGGAAGCCCGCGACTGCACACGGACAGATCCGGCGAGCTGATCGAGATCCTCCGCGTACTCGGGGCTACTGGGGCCGAGGTCCCTTCGGTGGAGCTCTGACGCCCGGCGGAGATCCGCCTCTGCTTCACTCCACCTCCCGGCCTGGATCAGGAGGTTCCCGCGACGCCTGAGAGCATCTCCCTGTCGGGCCGGAGGCGTCTTCACGAGTGACTTGAGAACCGCGATCTCCCGCTCCACGAGAGGCAGGCCGGACTCCGGCAGACTGAGCTGGACGTAGATTTCACCCAGCACGCCCAGCATCTCGGCCCTGAGTTCGGGCTGGTCCGCGAGCTCCGTCTCGACCTGGCTCGCCCCTCGATCGACCAGCTCCCGCACCGTGATCGGTTTGCCCTGGGCACGCATCGGATCCGCCACCTCGAACGTCCGCAGGAGGAAGTGCTTGATCTCCTCCGCGCGCTTCGCCGCCGCGCGCGCCTTCCTGGCCTGGACGCTCGAGTAGGAAAGGCCACCCACGAGCGACGCGATCACGATGCCCGCGGCCGGGAGTTGCCAGCGTGTCGCCGCGAGGCCGACCAGGAACGCAAGCGTGGCTGCGGCGGACGCGAACACGAGCGGCCGGTTCCTACGGATGAACTTCGACGAACGATACCGGAACGTCGACGCTGTCGCCCGCACCGGAAGCCCGTGGAGCCAGCGTTCGAGATCCGAGGCAAGAGCCTCCACGGAGGCGTATCGATCCTCCGGACGCTTCGCAATCGCGGTGAGAACGATGTTGTCGAGGTCCCGATCGATGCTCTCATTGACGGAGTCGACCAGGTCGCTCGGCCGAGCCGGTTCGGTCTCGAGGACCAGGCGTTGGTACTCAGAGATCGACGAACCCGGCGCGCGGAAGGGCGAGACGCCGGCAAGCAGTTCATAGAGAACGACCCCGAGGCCGTAAATGTCGGTCGCGGTCGTCACCGCCTGGCCGATGAGCTGCTCCGGTGCCGCGTATCGCGGCGTCATCGGGCGGCCTCCCGCCACGGTGAGGGTCTGGGTCCCCTCTTCGTCCTGCTCGAGAAGACGCGCGATGCCGAAGTCGAGCAGTTTCGCGTCGCCGTTTGCGGTCACGAAGATGTTGGATGGCTTGATGTCGCGATGAACGACGAGGTTCTGGTGCGCATACCGGACGGCCTCGCAGACCCGGAGAAAGACCCGAACCTTCCCTTCCACGTCGAGCCTTCGAGCCTGACTCCACTCGGTGATCTGCTTCCCATCGACGAACTCCATGGCAAACCACGGAGTGCCATCAGACATGACACCACCATCGATCAGGCCGGCGATCCCTGGATGCTGGAGCCGAGCGAGAATCCGGCGCTCCCGGAGGAATCGGGACTGCACTTCGTCTCGATCGACTCCTCTTCGAATGACCTTGATCGCGGCGCGCTGCTCGTAGCTCTCCTCGCGCCGTTCGGCGAGATAGACTCGGGCCATCCCTCCACGGCCGACTTCTCGCACGATCTTCCACGCACCCACCGACGCCCCCGCCGGCAGCTCCTCGGCCGAATCGGACGCCGAGAGAGGCCCACCTTCCGGCACGTCGCCTGTGAAGGCGGACTGAACGGCTTCGGCCGCAACGGCAGGGCGGAGGAACTCCGCGGTCACCTCCCGATCCGCGTCGAGTATGGCTTCGATCCGCGCTCTGAGCTCCGGCGCACCCGCGCATCGGCGATCCAGATGGGCGGGGACGTCGCTTTCTGCGAGGTCGAGAACTTCATCGAGGATCTCGTCGAGACGAGAGTCGATCCGATCTTGGCAGTCGCCTTCATCCATGTTCCATGCTTGCCCCGAGAGACGTACCACGAACCACCGCGCCACCTCTGCAAGAACGTCAGAGCCCGTCCGGAAGGGACACGCGCTGTCGGTAGAGCGAGTAGAGGATGGCACGCGCCTTTCGCCAATCCCGCTTGACCGTTCGCGGGTCTACGTCCAACACCTCGGCCGTTTCCTCCACGCTCAGCCCCGCGAAGTAGCGCAGTTCCGTGACCTCCGCCGCTCGCGGGCTCTGCGCCCGAAGCTGTGCCAACGCGGAATCCACGAAGAGGATCTCCTCCATCGGGTCCGGCATGCCGATCTGGAGGTCGTCGATGCTCACCTTCTGGGCACCACCCCCTCGCTTGCGTGTGGCCTGCTTCCGCGCGTAGTCGACGAGGACCCGTCTCATCGCCACGGCGGCAACCGCGAAGAAGTGGCGGCGATCGTTCAAGGTGATCGACTCCGCCTGGCAGAGTTTGAAGAAGGTCTCGTGGACGAGCGCGGTCGAGCTCAGGGTATCGCTCGGGCTCTGCCGAAACCGGGACCGGGCGAGCGCCCGCAGCTCCTCGTAGACGACCGGAACCAGATCATCCCAGGCTCCCGGCTCCTGATTCCCGATCCGGCGCAGGAGAATCGTGACCTCACCTGGATCCAAACCCGCCTCCCACCTCGCGCTTCGCGGGCTCCATGCCTCTCGAAAGCGTCCAAGGTGCCCATCGCTGTACAAGGGTGTACAGACAGTGCGCCGAGAGCGCCCTCGGACGCAAGAGGCGGATTCGACCCGCAGACCTGCCGCAAAGGTGAGGTGGGAGGCGGTGCCGGGACTTCCGCATTCCGAAACGCGGCTCCCGCCCAGACGGGGACACGGAGATTTGCCACGTATCGGACCTAGGACTCCTTCTTGGCGGAGCGGACGCAATCTCCGTGTCCCCTGCTTGCTGCGGAACCCGTTTCCCCATGCAGTCACCACCCGATGACGCAATCACCGGAAGTAGTGCTTCCTCGACCCACGAGTTCGACGAACGGCTCCGCACAGGCCGGAGCCCCCGGAAGGAGTGTCCCTGTGATGCCAAAAGCGATCCAGTGGCAGACTCGGCGCGACAGAACCGCCGTCGCATCTGCTCTTCTCTCCGCAACCGCCATCACCTCCGTCCTCATCGGAAGTTGGACGACCGCGACTGCAGCCCCGACCCAGAGCGCGCAGAAGCTTCGGTCCATCACGACGGAGGTCCTGGACGCCGCCGATCCGATCCTCACCGAAGAAAAGTGGAGTCAGTTCGAGTCCATGGAGCGGTACGCGCCCAGCCTCGGAGCCCCGCTCGCCCTCGGCGATCCGCGCAGCCCCGACCCATCCGCGAACAGCACCACACCAGTCCTGGAACCGTTCGGACTCCCGATTCAGTGGCCCTTTGCCGGGATGAGCTGGGAGGAAGCCGAGGCGCTCGAAGCCACGGCCTCTCAGCTGGCGACTCCAGAAGAGATCCAACAGCTCTTCCGCGCCACCAAGGCGCCGGAAGTCAAGACCGTCGACCTCTCGGGCGGTGACCTGACCCCGGCCGAGCTCGCGAAAGCACAGCTCGCGGCTCTACCGACCGCCGAAACCCCGCCCCAGAACGAGAGCAGCGCCCCTGCAGACGCCGCCACTCACGTCGAGCAGTCACTGCCCCACTCCTCTCAGGAACCAGGAGCCTCTGGCCTCACCGATTACGAACTCGACAAGGCCCGACGCACGGGCGCCATCCGCTGACCGAGCGGTAAGAAGGGAGAAACCGAAATGTCGATCTTCAGAGCCTCGGTCCGTCCTGCCTTTCTGGGTCTGCTCGTCGCAGTCTCGGCAGGCACATCGGCTCACTCGGACGCGCACGCCGGAGGCTGCTCGTTCACTCTACTCCAGAACGGCGTCCCGGTCACGGTCACGTCCGACCCCACCTACCTGACCTACGTTCAGACGACCAACTACTGGTCCGCAGTCGGCGTTCGCAGCCAGAACGGTGACGACTGGGACATCGCACTCTACGCGCAAGGCGGCTCTACGGACCCCTGCGTACTGAATCCGCTCGCCAGCTCGGCCCGTGTCACCGGGGTCGACTTCACCATCTCCGACTACAACCATGCTCCAATGGGTACCGGCTACGTGTCGGCCGACAGGTTCTCGGGATCCCAGTCGGGAACCGTCGAATGGGATTCCGGCGCGAACACTCTCGTCGTCAACGGAATCGCGGCTCAGCGGGTGACCGGTACGGGCGACGTGCTCGAAGTGTGGGATGTGCTGCTCGTCGCCGGAGAGTCGTACGAGTTCTCCTTCGTTCACACCGGTTCTGCCGACTGCAAGATGATGCTCTTCCGCAACAGCACCGGCGGCGGAGTCCACTTGAACCGGGACTCGGCGGAGTTCGAGTCCGCTACCAACCTCTCGTACGTAGCGCCGGCCACCGACTACTATGGGGTCGTGGTCGTCAACGACAACGGGGCTTCCGGCACCTATGCGATCTCCGTCGGCAGCTGCTCCGACCCGTCGCCGCTCACGAGTGGGATCGCGGTCTCCACCTGGCCTGGCTACGCCTACTACTCGTTCCAGCAAACCGTTCCCTACTGGACCGTAGTCGGCGTTCGGGCCGACGACGAGTCCACGGACTGGGACTTGGGCGTCTACCAGAACGGCTCGGGGGGCACTTGGCCGTCGTGTTTCAGCGGCATCCTTGGAACCTCGACCGGCGTCGGCGTCACCGACTTCGTCGTCGCGGACTTCAACCACATGGCGGCAGGCGAGTACTACACGCTCCCCTACGTGTTCGGCGGGACGCGGGGTTCGCTGGTCGAATGGGACAGCGGCGCGGATCAGCTCATCGTGAATGGACCGTACGAGGCACGCACGGCCAGCCCGAACCATCTGGTCGAAGTCTGGGACGTGTTCCTCACTGCGGGCGTGGAGTACAGCTTCAATGTCATCCGGGATGGAGGGGGCGCGGCCTTGAGCTGCTTGCTCTTCCGTAACCCAGGAACGAATGCGTACGTCGCTGGCCGCGCCTCGGCGGAGTTCGAGGCCCCTTTCGGAGCCAACTACATAGCTCCGGCGACGGACTGGTACGCCTTCGTGGTCGTCAACGACGATCCATCTCCAGCTCCGATCGACTACTACGTCGGCGTCAATGCGTGTGAGAACCCAGAACCACTGACGAGCGGGGTCTCTGACCTCTTGACTGGGAGCTTCGAGGCTCGATCCTTCGCTCAGAGCAACGGCTACTGGTCCGCGCTCGGGATCCGAGCCGAGGACTCCCGCTGGCTGTTCCTGATCTATCCCGATCCTTTCGGGTCGGACTGGCCTGCATGCTTCGGCGGAGGCGCCCTCGGCGCAGGCGACTCGGCTGGCGAGGTCAGCTTCCTCATCGGAGACTTCAACCACAACCCGACAGGCACGTACTACACATCGTCGTTCTCGTACAACGGAATCGGTACGGCCCGCATGGAGTGGGACGACGGCCCGGATCTCCTCACCGTCGATGGGGCGATACAGCACCGCAGTACGGGCCCCACCGACGTCCTGGAGGTGTGGGACGTCTTCCTGGACGCGGACACGACCTACGAGATCCTGTTCGATCGAACGGGGGCAGCCGACACCGAAGTCCTGCTCTTCCGGAATCCCGGGGACGTCTACTGGCGGAGCCGGCAGTCCGCGGAGGTCTCTGCCGAGGGACACGTCACCTACACCGCACCGACCAATGATTGGTACGGCATCGTGGTCGTCAACGACAACGGGGAGGCTGGCGCCTACGATCTCGGAATCCGCGTGGCGAGCACGTCGTCGTACGAAGACAGCGCCGGCCCCCTCGCAACGGAACTTCGCGGAGTCTGGCCAAACCCAGTGGGCGTGGACGGGACGAGCATCCGCTTCGATCTCGAGACCCCTGCAAAGGTCGACTTCCGCATCTACGACGTGAACGGCCGCATCGTGTCCGACATCCCCGGACAGGTCTGGGGTGCCGGCACCTGGTCCAGACCGATCGACCGGACGGACTTCGGAGCCGGGGACGACGTCGCGTCGGGTATGTACTGGATGAGCATGTCCGTCGAAGGACGTGAGATCGGGCGACGGAAGATCGTCCTCCTCGACTGATTTCCTCTGTAGATGGCAGAACGCTGACGGACATGGCAGGAGAACCAGCTACGTCCTGTCAGCGTTCTGTCCCGACCGCAGCAGATCGCGGCCCCGAGTTCTGACCTCGCCCTGCGCTCCTTCCCACTCTCAACCTCTTCCGCTTCCACTCACCGGCACGAATCGTGGCCGAGCCCAACAGAGAAAACCGAGCGCGGCCAGCGTGATCAGGAGCGTCGGCGCGATGAAAGCGCTCGGGTTTCCGTAGAGCGCCTCGGTCATGTCGTAGAGTGAGGCCAGCTCCTCCTCCGGCATGTTGTCCGGCATCAGTGCCCGGTAGAACTGGGTGAAGTCGAGGCGTGAGACCAGGTACGCGCCGATTCCGCCGTACAGAACGACGCCCATCACGTTCGCCATCCACGAGTAGGGACGCGCCCGAAGCGTGGCCCACCCGATCAAGGCAGCTCCGGCCGATGCGAACAGACAGAGGGCAACGCCGGTACCGCCGCTCAGTCCCACCGCTGCAGCCATGTGCGTGCCAAGCAGCGCGAGCATCAAGGGGCCATAGCTGGCGCCCCCCACCCAGACGAGTCCGGAAGCGAGTGCCGCCGTCGAGAGCCGGTCGGTCCATCGCGGGAACGGATCTCGATCCTGGACGGTCAACCTCACGCTCTCACTCCGGAGCAGGAGGATCCCAGCCACCGGCACGGCCAGGTTCATGGCGAGACCGAAGACCATCGATCCCCACATGACCACGGAGAAGAAGACAGGGCTCATCCCCTCCAGAGAGGGATCCCCTCCCAGGGCCGGATCGGTCATGAACGAGGTGACGCGGCCCATCCAGAACGGGAGATAGCAGACCCCGACCAATGTCCCGGCCGCGTAGACCCAGCACGCTGCGAGAGAGACGGCTCGCGCCCACCGCCTCGCTCGAATCAGGCCGATACCGAGCACAGTCATCGCGGTGCCATACGCGAACATGAAGACGGCGTACCCGAGCATCATCGCAGTCGAGAACGGCCACGCACCCGGGCCGAACTCGTCCGCGGGCACGGCACGCATCATCAGCGGAAACACCACCGCGTAGATGAGCCCCCCGACGTACATCAGGATGGCGCACGCGACGACGAGTGCGCCGACGACCGTCAGGAGCGTCTTCCTGTCGTCATAGAGTGGCCGGGTCGGGAACCCTGCCGTCGGTAGTCTCGGAGGCGTCTGGTCCGTCACAGGTGTCCTCCCCTCCGGGACTCTACCTCCGGAACAACGATTTGACACGTCCCCACGTCGTCTCGACTCGTGGCGTCGCACTACACGGGTTCGGGGCACATTCCGGCGCCCCGTTCATCCAAACTCCACCTTCCCCGCCACAGCCGGTCTCGGTGAGGAGAAGGCAGAGTTCCTCGAAGCAGCATGCGCCGACGCTGGTCGAAAGACACGTGGACGGTTCGCAGGTGACGCCGTCTCCAAGGTAGTCCCCGCCGAGCTGATCGCAGACGTCGAGGGGCAGGAGGAAGCACTCCCCGGTCGGCGTGCAACACGCGCCGGTACCGCCCGGACAGGGCGTGAACCCTGCCAGGTGGAAGCCCATCGCCCCAAGTCCGGCAGTCGGATCCTGCACGGACGGAACGGAGTCGTCCGCGAAGTAGGCGCCGTGGTCCGGGTTCGGAATCAGTTCGAGGAGTCCCGCTTCGCCGGGATCGACGTACGCCGCGAACCAGTACACCTCGGTCAAGCTGGACGTCTGTGGAGACACCCACGCTACCGACGTACCCTCGCCGGATTCCGGTCAGCCCGGAGTCTCGATCGCGAGGTCACCGCAGCTTCCCGCGGACACGACATGAATGCACGGCGGGTACTGGATGCCGAACGTCACACCCGACAGCCGCGGGGACTGAGACTCGTCGAACGCCGCGAGCGCATGGAACACGACGGGGATGTCCTGTACTGCCACGCGTAGGCGGTCTCGTAGGATTCATCAGAACGGAGGAAGTGCTCGCCACAACCGCCGACGGTCGGGCCGGGCCGAGCACCGTCGGGTATCGCGTCCAGGGATACCGCGGGCTCGGCCGCCGGTGCGGCACCACCCAGCAGCGAGAGAGTCGCGAACGCGAGGAACGGAGAACACTTCAGCAGAGTGACGCGGGCTTCTCCCGTTGCCGGGAGAAGCACCGCAGAGCAGGTGGCCCAAGCGGCGAACTCACCGGTTCGTGTCAGTCGAGGCGCACGATCCGCACCGGAGTTCCCCCGGGAGCACTTGCGTAGTACGTACCCGCAGGAACGCGGATTCCCCTCGAGTCGAAGCCGTCCCACTCCGTCACGAGTTCCCCCGAACGATCCACGACTCCGCTAGACGCCCAAACGGACCGGCCGGCCGCGTCGATCACGCGCACGACGACTCCAGATCCGGCGTCCAAGCCACGGAAGTGGATCCGCTGTGAATGCGACGACGGATTCGGCGCCACGAAGGCGAGTGCAGAGCCTTCGTGACCCGCACCTTCCGGCAAAGTCGTGTCGTCGCCGATATCCGCGGGAGAGTACGGACGAACCTGGATGCCGTTGATGCCGGACTGGACGTTCGCGGAGATCTCTCCGGAGTGGAGGCCGATCGTACCGTTCGAGCCAACGAAGACGATGTGCCGTGCGTAACTCACGGTCTCGGAGTGGAAGCCGGGCCACGCCCCACCGACGAAGACAGGACCCGGGCTGCCGTCGTCGACGCGCACGCGAGAGTCGAGTTCCGGTTCGCTCGGGGTCAAGGCGTAGGTCAGGACCTCGTAGTCACCCGAGGGGAGCCCCTCGATCCAGATGCATACGTCGAGAGGGTTGTTGAAGCCGATCAGCATGTCGTCGAGAAAGGCGTCGTGGTCACCGCTGGTGAGAGGATCATCCGTCTCGAGCACGGCGGTGCCGCCGACCATGTAGATCCGCGCGCCACTGTCGACGCCATCCAGATCGACGAGCGGGAGGCGTTGACCCGAGGGGACCACCGCCACGGCATTCCAGACTCCGGGCAGCCCGGCCGCTCCGTAGGTGGCCTCAGGCACGGTCGCAGAACCGAAGTCGATGTTGAGGCTGACGGCACTGGAAACGGTGGGAATCGCGGTCGCGAGAGTCGAAACAGCGAGGCAGGCGACGAGGAACCGCATGTCGAGTCCTCCTTTCGGAACACCAGGCATACGATCGTCGGTCGCGGCCGTGGGGCACTGGCGTATCCGGATTGAGTGGTGGGGTCCCGGGGAGCGTAACGGATGAATGCCTCGGAGGTAACCGTCGGTCGGTCCCGGACCATCCAAAACCCGACTGATTAGTCGCACTAATAATTCATACCAAAGACTCCGCATTGACGAAGCGCCGACTGCCGTCTAGTCTCCGGCACTGTTTGTTGCTACTGAGACTCGTTCGCAATAAGGAGACCTGCGTGGCCGCACACCGAGTCGCTCTCTCCGTCGCCGCCGGAACCGTAGTCGGTCTGCTCACAATCGGATCGGTCCCTCCGGCCGCAACCGCCCACCCACGCGTCGGGATCTACGGCGACATCCTCTACTCCCGGTTCGACTACGGACCCGACCAGCGAAGCGGAGAGACCGGGGCGCCCGATGACTCCCGCGCCGCGCTCGACGTCCCCTACTTCGTGGTCGAAGTCGAGCACGAGTTTCGGGATGGCCTCGAACTCGAAGTCGAAGTCGAGTTCGAGCACGGCGGCACGGGCACGGCGCTCGAACTCGAGTACGAAGAGTTCGGCGAGTACGAGGTCGAGGTGGAGAAGGGTGGCGAGGTCGTCATCGAACAGATCCACCTGACGAAGTCGTGGGGCCGCGCCTGGAACCTCCGCGCCGGTCGCTTCATCACCGCGGTCGGACTTCTCAATCGTTCCCACGAACCCACGGACTACCTGACCACGATCCGGACGGAAGCAGAAGCAAGTCTCCTCCCGACGACCTGGAACGAGACAGGGATCGAGTTCTTCGGACGGGCGGGACGCGTCTCCTACCGCGCGCAGGTCGTCAACGGGCTCGACTCGACCGGATTCGACTCGAAGTACTTCATCGTCGGGGGCGCCCAGACCCGCTTCGAGGACGTCCGCGCAACCGACCTCGCACTCGTCGGCCGGATCGACGTCGCGCCGACGATAGGAGTATCGATCGGTGGCTCGAGCTACTGGGGAAACACGACCGGGAACCGCCCCAAGCCCGACATGGAGGGAATCGACGCTCACCTCACCCTGTTCGACGTCCACGCGCAGGTCTCGCGTGGTCCGTACCACGTTCGCGCCCTCTATCTGCGGGGCGACCTCGAGAACGCGGATCTAGTCAGTGCCAAGAACGGACGACTCTCGAGCAACCTCCAGGTCGCGCGTACACCGGTCGCGGAGTCCGCATTCGCGTGGTACGTCGAAGCGGGCTACGACATCGCCTCACTCGTTGGGGGCAATGGAGACTGGCGATTCCTTCCATTCGTCCAGCTCTCCGGTTACGACAGCATGGCGGAGGTTCCGGTAGGCACCTTCGACGTCCCTCGTTTCGACCGCTCGCTCCTGACCCTCGGAGCCGCGTACTTCCCACACGAGAACGTGGTCCTCAAGGCTGACTGGTCTCACCGCACGTTCGGTGACGACCGGATCAACGACGAGGACACGATCCGTTTCGATCTCGGCTTCCGGGCCGAACTCTTCCGAGAGGACTCCGATCCCGCACGTCACTCGACTCGATGAATACACCCCCGCAAGGGAACACGGAGGACGGATGAACACTCGAATCACACACCGGGACGCACTACGAAGCAGAGTTACGCTCGGCCATGGGTTGCGACCCCTCGCATTCGTATTGTGCGTGGCACTCTCCCTTCCCCTCGTCCTGTCGGCCGCCGGATGTTCAGACGACGACGAGCCGACGTCGCCGACCACCGAAGTGGACTTCACCACCGTACTGTCGGACTTCGCCGAGTACGTCGTCGTCGGCACCTACGACGATCTCGCCGAGAGCGCCGCACGTCTCGTCGCACGTGCGGAGGAGCTCGAGCAGGAACCGACGCAGGCACGCCTCGACGCGGTTGCGACCGCGTGGCTGGAGACGAGGGCGCCATGGGAGTCGAGCGAGGCGTTCCTCTTCGGACCGGTCGCATTCCTCTCCATCGATCCCTCCCTCGACTCCTGGCCGGTCGATCGGCAGCAGCTGAGCGACGTGCTCGCGAGCGAACTCGAACTGACGAAGGACACCGTCGCGGAGGGACTCGGGCCCGCCCTGCGAGGCTTCCACGCGGCGGAGTACCTCGTCTTCCAGAACGGGGAGACCCGCGACGTGGCAGAACTCACGTCGCGCGAACTCGAGTACCTCGTCGCCACCGCTCAGGTGATGGCGGACGACGCCGCGCTCCTTCGGGACACCTGGACCAACTCCTACGCCGAGCAGTTCCATCGCGCCGGCCTCAGTGGGAGTCCGTACGTCACACAGCGGGATGCCGTCCTCGAGATCGTCGAGGGCATGATCGGGATCTGCGACGAAGTTGCGAACGGCAAGATCGCGGACCCGTTCGACGAACAGGACACGAGACTCGTGGAGTCTCAGTTCAGCTGGAACTCGCTCACCGACTTCCAGAACAACATCCGCAGCGTGCGGAACGCCTACACGGGCGGATACCACCTGGGCACGGACGGTGCCGGACTCGACGCGTACGTGAAGGCAGCGGACGTAGCTCTCGACGCGCGCGTGAAGAGCGAGATCGATGCCGCGATCGCCGCCGTCGGGGCGATCCCCGAACCGTTCCGGAACAACCTCGACCGCGCGGATGAGATCGAAGCCGCCCAGGAAGCGATCGACGACCTGCGGGACACACTCGAGCTGCTCGTGAAGCCGCTCCTGGTGAGCCTGTGATGGGATGTGACGCGCGTCGGGCGTCAACGCGGCACACCCATCCGGATGGCTACGTGACGTCCAGGGATCTGGCCCGCGCCAGAAGCGGAGGTGCCACGCGGCGTGGGACCCGCCCCCTCTTTGGAGGCATGCCTGCCTTCGGAAAGCTCGGTGCCTCGAGGGTACGGCGAGTCCTGAGTGCAGCCGGGGTCGCGGGGCTCGTCGTTCTCTCAGGTTGTGCCGACGAGACGCCACCGAGTTCACCGGAGCAGGCAGACGACTCCGCGTACTACTCCGGTGGCGAGACGACGATCTTCAACGCGACGAGTCAGGCGTTCACGTTCCCCGCACCGAACGTGTCACAGTTCGATCGACACCTGGACGGCGATCTCGCGTTCGACGTGGCTTTCATCGCGGCGGGCGGCACGGTCCACTCCGGGCTCGGCCCGGTGTTCAACGACAACGCCTGTGTCGCATGCCACATCAGCAACGGACGGGGGCGTTCTGCGTCGGGGGGCGTGGTCGGCTCGCTCCTCCTCCGCGCGAGCGTGCCCGGAACGGACCCCCATGGGGGACCCTTGCCGGCGCCCGCGTTCGGTGGACAGCTCAACGACCAGGCCATCTTCGGCACTGTCCCCGAGGTGCGGGTGCGCGTCACGTACGACATCCTCACGCGTTCCTTCGAAGACGGATCGACGTACGAACTCCGCCAACCACGGTACGAACTCGTCGACACCTACGTTCCGCCCCCAGCGGGAATGCTCCTGTCTCCTCGCATCGGACTACCGGTGTTCGGAAGGGGGCTGCTCGAAGCGGTTCCGGAGGAGACCATCCTCGCACTCGCCGACGAGAACGACGCCGACGAAGACGGTATCTCCGGGCGTCCGAACTGGGTATGGGACGTCCTGGCGGAGGACGTCGCACTCGGTCGGTTCGGTTGGAAGGCGAACCAACCGTCTCTCGTCCAGCAGGCGGCCGCCGCGTACCGAAACGACATGGGGATCACGAACCCGCTCTTCCCAACGGAGAGCACGACGGATCAGGAGCAGCACGACGGCCTCGAAGATGACCCCGAGATCCCGCTCGAGACGGTGGAGCTCGCCGCGTTCTACACGCAGACGCTCGCCGTCCCTGCGAGACGGAACATCCACGACGCGGCCGTCATTCGCGGAGAACGACTCTTCGAGGAGGCGAAGTGTGTGCGGTGTCACGTCGCACGCATGGAGACCGGGCCCGAGGCCGTCGACGCATCGCTCGAGAATCAGGTGATCCACCCGTACTCGGACGTCCTCCTCCACGACATGGGCGAAGAGCTGGCCGACGGACGCCCGGACTTCGTCGCCACCGGATCCGAATGGCGGACGCCTCCGCTCTGGGGACTCGGCCTGGTCCGGACGGTGCAGGGTGAGGTGAACCTGCTCCATGACGGGCGGGCGAAGTCGATCCTCGAGGCGGTGATGTGGCACGGCGGGGAGGCGGAGGATTCGCGGGAGGCGGTCCGAGGGATGTCGGGAGAGGAGCGGGAGGCGTTGGTGACGTTTCTGGAATCGCTGTGACGCAAACGGTTCGACAACAATATCTTACCGGCTGCCCGTGGCCATTCGTGCTCCTCCGGCCAGGTCGCCCGACGGGTTCTGGTAACGAGTTCGTTACGACGTACTCTTTGCTGGTAACGATGTTGTTATTATTGCCCAACACTAATAACAACATGTTGATTAGCTGGCCATCTAGGGCGGCTGCTCATCGCGCTGCTCCTCGAACACTGGAAACTCCTGAGGCAACCTCTGCTCTACTTGAGCCTGTTCTTCAAACGCCACAGAACGGAGTACTACGATCGTTTGACTGCTGTCCGGAAGCACGGTGACTGGGAAGGATGGACATACTTCTTCCTCGACGGAGTTGCCACCATCGCGAACGAGGCTGTGGCTTCGGCACGCGACCTGTTTGCGCTGGTGAACGAAGACCGTCAGAGCGCACTCGAGCAAGCCGGAAGCTCGGTCGCTTCGATCCGGTTGTTCGAGACGCTCCCACGGCATCCGATCGTCTCGGTCCCGTCGACGATGGAAGCGCTGTCCGTCAGCAAGCCTACAGCCGGGCGCGCAATCGAGTTGCTCGAAACCGTAGGAGTACTGGTAGAGCGCACCGGCAAGAAGCGTGACCGTTCCTGGGCCTACCAACGCTACCTCGATGTTCTGCGGGTGGGGACGGAACTCGAGTCACCTGGATGGCGGTAGGCCTGTCCAAGAGATCGGGCCTAGGAGCGCGACGCGGATCGAGGCGGATGAGCCAGCAAGAAGGGCCAGCCGATACCACTCCTCACACTTCTCTCGTTGCCCCGAACCCGCCCACGATCCGTCCCACCTCCTGTCACACTCTTATCACGATTGTCTCCTCCCCCACCCTTTCCGCCGGGTCGATACGTAGACCGAGGGCCGGAACCGGCCACGTTCGTGCGCCGCGCTCCGCGTCCTCGGACGGAACGAGTTGCCTGGCGATCCGTTCCAGGGAAAGTGGAGGAACGAGGATGATTGGTGCAGTGGGAGCCCGAGGGATGTCGGGCCCGATGCCGATGCGTCCACCGTCTTCTGAAGAGATGTTCCAGCGTGTGGACACGGACTCCGACGGTCAGGTCAGCGCTGGAGAGCTCGAAGAGATGGTGGCGAACAGCCCGGCCGGCGGCGCCAGCGCGAGCGAGCTGCTCGAGCAGTTCGACACGAATGGTGACGGCCAGCTGAGCCTGGAAGAGATGCAGGCGATGCACGAAGCCCACCGGGCCGAGATGGAAGCGAGTCGACCGGACAGCCGGTATCAGATGAGCGACCTTCTCGATCTCCTTCAGAGCGACGAGGGTCAGGACATGCTGAAGCAGCTCATCACGGAGCTGATGGCGCAGTTCGAGGCCAGCAGCTCCGGCGCATATGCGGCGGAACAGAACTCGTCCTTGGTGGACCTCACGGGCTAGTCGTGGCACCGCTGACGCGAGTCGGGCGGATCGCCTCGCCCGACTCGCGCTCCCGCCCTCTCGTCGGCCGTCATGCGGTCGACGAGAGGTTCGTGCCCTTCGTCGGCCGTCATGTAGTCGACGAGAGGTTCGTGCCGCCCGCAATCATCGCACGACGAGCACTCTGCCCTCGGTCGATGCATCACCTACCCGTGCGCGCACGTAGTAGACACCTGCAGGCACGGAGCGTCCGGCATCGTCTTTCCCATCCCACGATGCCGTCAGCCACCCGCCCTGAGCCGTATGGTCGACGAGCCTACGGAGACTCCGGCCCGACGAGTCGAACAACGTGACGTCGACGTTTCCTGCACTCGGCATCCCGAGACGCAACTGGAAGTCGCTCGATCCAGGGTTCGGCTCGACCCGTAGCGTCAACTCCGACGGAACTCCTGACTCGCCAACCGACGCCGGCACATAGTCGGAGCACGCATCGCCAAAGGTCATGTCGACGATCGCGACGTCGAGTTCGTCGACCTCGCCGGAACCGTCGAGGTCCGCACAGAAGTCGTCGCCGCCGACCCTCGCCGCAACGTAGTCACGGTCGACCTGATCGACGATGCAGTCGCCATTGACGTCCGGGGACCTGACACCTGGCCACTCCTCGTTCGGCCACCAGGCGCAAAAGGAACCCAGTTCGACGGGAGCATCCTCGAGACACCCGCCCGCGCGGATGCCGACGTCCAGAGTCGCGTCGGGAAGCACGAAGTCGAGAAGGATCGTCGGGTGTTGCTGGAGAGGATCCCAGTTGAGTCCAGAGTTCGCCTCGGTGCCGAACCGGATTGCGGCGCTCCAGTACGTCTCGAGTGGCTCGCCACCGCACGCATCGACCTGCGAGATGGTGTTGACGGGGCGACCGGCCGGGCCGACGAACAGGGATGGCGGCTTCACGAAGGCCTGCCGGGAGCACCCGACCATGGAACCGACCCGCGCCACGATCGAGCCAGCGCTCTCCGTGAGCTGGAGAAAGCCGGCGTACGGCTCACCCCTCACCGTTGCGATCAGGGAGCGGACCTCCCCAGAACCTCCCGACTCCCGGTCATCGTCCAGAGTGTTGAGCTTCACTTCCGCGACCGTGACCTCGCCGATCGGTCCATCGTCGAGCCAGGTGACGAAGAACCGTTCATACGGGGAGCTACCCCACACGCAGTCGTAGGGCATGTACCGCCATGCATGGAGCTGTGGCCGCGACGATTCGACACCGCCCGACGGCGTGAGGTTGGTCGTCTCCCGTCCGTCCGCGATCCAGATTTCGGACTGTCCTCCAACCTGTTTCTCGTACGCGACCATGGGGACGCTGTCGACGACATCGGCACAGCAGTAATCGACGGCGATACTGGGAGACGCGCAGACGCCGTCTGCCCAGACTCCCCGATAGCCCCAGGAGCCACTGAAGTCACGCGTCAGGCGCTCGATCCCGAGGAAACTCACGTACGCGACTTCGTACGGCATGACATCGTTGGCGTCCACGACGGCCACGGTCGGAGACCATGCTCCGCCCGTGAGGACCGGTTGGATGCCCTCCCAGGTGCCGTCATCGAAGTAGCGCCCATTGACCTTCCCGGAAGGAGACTGCCAGAGGACCATCCCATCGTGCCGAGTTCCGGCGAGGGCGGGCGCGGAGGCGGACACTCCCCCGTCACAACTGAGACACTCCTCGGGAAGCCAGGTACCCGTGGCCAGGCGACGCCGAGAGTAGATCTGGGGTGTCGCTCCCCGTCCGTCCTGCCAGACTGCGACCAGGCCCCCCTCCACGAACGCCAACCTCGGATTCGCCACTCCGGATGAGGTGGCCAAAATCACCGGCGACGTCCAACTACCGTCGATTCTCTCCACGTACTCGACGCTGTTCTCCTGCACGTACACGAAGTGCCAGGCGTCCTCCCAGCCGGCGTTGGCCCACGCCGGCGTGTACACCGCAGAAGGAGAAGCGCCATCGGACAGTTCCCCGGTGCCTATGACCTCCGGAGCCGACCAGGTGAGGCCTGGGATCTGGGCATGCACTGGACCGACCGAGAGGGCACCGGCAGCGCACACGCACGCGACCAACAGAGCCAGCGGGTGCCTTCGCTGTGCCGAGACCGGACCGCTCCCGGAATGGAGACTCGGTCGCAACAAGCCTTTGTCCAGGTCGGTGCAGAGGCGTCGGAAGACAAGAGGCGGGAGAAAGGAATGAAAGTTCATCTGGAGACTCCTTTCATGTGTGAGAAAGGAGAGGGGACTTCGTTCAGAGTATCACACGAAGTTGGCCGGAACGAACTCCGATTCGTCCCGGCCTGATCGAGCGGACTGGAAGTAGTACGGACGAGGGACGATTGGCGCGCGCCCGGGCGTGCAAGAGTCCGCTACTCACTCGCCGCCTGGAGGCGCCTCGAGGACGCGCTCGATCCGCTGGTCCGGCACGATCCACATCAGCGCCACGCCGACATAGATCGCGAGCGACACCCAACGGAGGAACGGCGCGGCGACGATCGCCGTCGCGTACAAGATCGGCGAGATCCTGCCCTTGATGTCGCGACCGATTGCGCGACGCAGGACGGAATCATCGCCTTGCGTTCGGATGATCGCCGTCTGAAGCATGTAGTACGCGACTCCCGCCATGAGCATGACGACCCCGTAGACAGCGGTGGGAACGGAGGCGAACGAGTTCTCCCCCATCCAACCGGTGGCCACCGGCACGAGTGAGAGCCAGAAGAGGAGGCGTGCATGTTCAGCCCAGAGAATCGGCCAATTTCACGGACTGCACCGTGTGGAGCATGGTGGTGGTTGTTCCAGTAGATGGCGATGTAGGCGAAGCTCAGAACGTAGCTCGAGAAGACGGTAGCAAAATGGAGGTCGCCGAGGGACACCGTGCGGCACCTTCATCTCCAGCACCATGATCGTGATGATGATGGCGAGAACACCATCACTGAACGCTTCGAGTCGGCTCTTTCCCAAACATCTCCTTCACGCCTCCAATGGGACGGGCAGCCCACGACCCGGATGGAACGCCCCGTACCCGGCGGGATGGAACGTTCCCTGCCCGGCCAGGTGCAACGTCTCGCGCCCGGCTGGGTGCAACGTCTCGCGCCCAGCCAGGTGCAACGCCGGGCGGTCAGCCTGGTGGGATGCCGGGCGTTCAGCCTGTATGATCTCGCCTCGTAGAGGAGGTGACCTGGCAGTATGTCGATCGGCGGGCTCACGATCCAGAACTGGATGACCTTGGGACGCGCGGCCCTCGGCGTGCTGACGATCGGGTCGTCCGGCTGTGCCGCCGCGGCCGGAACCGGCGAAGTCGGATCATCGTCCCGGCCCGCCCAATCCTCGGCCCATCCGCCTCACGCCACGGTCGTTCAACCCGTCTTCCTCGAGCTGGCCGGACCGATCGCGGATCCCGAGGCAGAGATCTCCGGGCTCACCTGGAAGGACGACATGCTGATCATCCTTCCGCAGTTCCCCGATCGCTTCGCCGAACAGGGAGAGCTCGGCTTCTTCACTCTCACCCGCGACGAGATCCTGGCCGCAATCGACGGCGAACACACGGGCCCGATCACGCCGCGTCGTGTCACCTGTCACGCGCCCGGGCTCAGCCGGATCGTGCGCGGCTTCGATGGACTCGAGGCGATCGGCCTCCTCGGGGATCGCTGCTACCTCTCGATCGAGGCCGACGAAGACACCGTCATGGCGGGCTACCTCGCAAGCGGTCGGTACGACTCCGTGAACGAAGCGATCGTTATGGATCTGGAACGTCTGACCGCCATTCCGCTCGGCCTCAACATCCCGAACCTCGCGGAAGAGACGATGCTGATCGTGGACGGTGAGATTCTCACGATCGGCGAGGCGAACGGAGCGAACGTCAACCGCCATCCCGTGGCGAAGCGGTTCGACGCGGAACTCGAGTATCTCGGCACGGTTCCGCTCCCGCAGATCGAGTATCGAGTGACGGACGCGACTGCGGTCGATGACGAGGGCCGGTTCTGGGTCATCAACTACCTGTGGCCCCCGGACCGCAAGATCCTGAAGCCGGCGGCCGACCCTGAGCCGCCGCTCGATCCCAACGCAAAGCAGGATCCTGATCAATGCGTGGAAAGGCTCCTCGAGCTACGCCTCGTTCGTGCCGCGGCGCCCGCCAAGTGGGCCCGGATCGAACGCACCGACACGCCCCCGGTCTACCTGGCGCTCCAGCCAGACGGTGCCTGTCGGAACTGGGAAGCGATTGCAGAACTCGAGGGCCGCGGATTCCTCGTCATGACCGACAAGTACCCGACGACCCTCCTCGCGTTCGTCCCGTACGACTACTAGAACGTGGCGTTCCCGGCCCAGCGCGGGAACGGAATCACCTCGCGGATGTTCTGCACTCCGGTCGCGTAGACGACGAGCCGCTCGAAACCGAGCCCGAACCCGGCGTGCGGGACGGTGCCGTAGCGCCGAAGGTCGCGGTACCACCAGTAGTCGTCCATGTTGAGCCCGAGTTCGAGAATCCGTGCGTCGAGCCGATCGGGACGTTCTCACGCTGCGACCCGCCGTCGATCTCCCGATGCCCGGA
Source organism: Candidatus Eiseniibacteriota bacterium (assembly GCA_041390305.1). Classification (GTDB taxonomy): domain Bacteria; phylum Eisenbacteria; class RBG-16-71-46; order CAIMUX01; family CAIMUX01; genus JACKCR01. Next base: position 65,332 of record JAWKQE010000018.1, on the reverse strand, counting down.
GCGAGGATATCCATCGCGGCGACGGTCTTGCCGTCGTCGTTCATCCTCATGTAGAACGCTTTGATCTCCTTCGGGTGTAGTTCTTGATCGCGACGGGGCCCTTCACGTGTTCCTCGGCCAGGAAACGCTCGTGCTCGGTCTGGAGATCGGCGCCCCAGTGCACGGGGTACTGAACTTCTTTCCGCAGGTCTCGAGGGATCCGGATCGCCTCGGTGTAGTCGAGGTGCGAGCGGAGTCGCGATGGTCTCTCGAGCCGCTCGATCGCGGACTTCTCGATCCGCTCGACGAAGAACGCCATGTCGTCGGCACGCCTCGAGCACCTAGCCCGGAAGCAGTACTTGAGCAGCTCGTCGGCGAGGTCGGCATCCCGATCGAGGTCTGCAAACGCGATCTCCGTTCGGATCATCCAGAACCCGCGAGGTGACGCGCGGTGTACGAATTCCTCGGCCCGGAAGGTCGGCCTGGTGTAGACCTTTGAGAGCGCGAGGCAGTAGCACTCGACGTTGAGCTGGCCGGAGACCGTGAGGTTCGTCTCCTTGCCGAAGAAGTCCTGCGAATAGTCGACCTTTCCGTCCGGCGTCTTCGGGATGTTGCAGAGGTCGAGCGTCGAGACGCGGAACATGTCGCCCGCCCCCTCGCAGTCACTGCCCGTGACGATCGGAGTGGATCCAGTAGAACCCGCGCTCGTGGAAGAACCGGTGCACGGCCTGTGCGAGACAGTTCCGCACCCGCGTGACCGCACCGATGGTGTTCGTCCGGGGACGGAGATGTGCGACCTCACGCAGGTACTCGAACGTATGCCGCTTCGGGGAGACGGGGTACGTGTCGGGATCCTCGACCCATCCGACGACTTCGACGGAACTCGCCTGGATCTCGGTCGACTGCCCCTTCCCCTGAGACTCGACCAACGTGCCGACGACATCGACCGCGCAGCCGGCCGACAGCTTCGCCACCTCGGACTCGTAATTCGGGAGCGAGTTCCCCGCCACCACCTGGATCGGATCGAAGGAGGATCCGTCGTGCACGTGGATGAAGGAGAGTCCCGCTTTGGAGTCCCGGCGCGTGCGGACCCAGCCCTGGATCCGGATTTCGGATCCGACGGCCACCTGTCCGCCCAGCGCGTGTGCGATCGATGTCGGCTTCATGTCGTCACTCCCTGGTATGGCCGCCAGTCCCGGCCGGATGGAGAATCCGGGGATGATGCCGGACCCCACCCCGAACGAACAACCCCCGTTTCCCGGAGCGGCGCCCGAACGGTAGACTCTGCGGGCGCCTGAGATCAGGTATCGGCTCCCACCAGGAGGATCACCGGAGGGAACGATGGCGAACTGGAAGCAGCTCAAGGTAGACGTTCAGGACGACTCCGCGCAGATCATCTACCGGCTGTCGGGCCTACTGACCGATACCTCGGATGCGTTCCAGGCTCGATCGGATCCTCGTGGATGCAGGAAGCCGGCCAAGCGGTTCATCGTCGACCTCTCCGGCGTCCCCCACGTGACGAGCGCGGGCGTCGGCATCCTCGCCGCGGCCTACACCTCGGCCAAACGGAACGAGAAGACCGTTGTCGTCACGGGACCCGCCAGTCGGGAGGAATCTCTTCTCAAGCTCGTCGGGCTCTGGGACCTGCTCGAGCACCACGAGACGGTCGAGCAGGCGCTCGGATAGCCGGGAAGGTCGGATCGTCGGGAGGCGCTCGCTGCACGCGGACCGCCTCGGGCGTCAGACGCCTGACACATCGACGATAACCAGTTGTTGATAAACAGGTAAGTGCATATCGGATCACACGATCCGCTTCCATCCAAGCTACCGAGTCGCCCGCCATGTAGCCGCCGAGTCGCCGCGGAGTCACCGCCGTGCGGCCGACCACAGCGACACCAGCTGACATTCCCGGAACCTCTTTCCGAACCCGGCCAGAATCGACCATGGCCCGGGCGTGGCCTTGTCTCCCCGGCCGTTGCCGGTCGTTCCCGCTCGTGGTCCCTCCCTGGAGATCCCCTCCGGTGCGGTCGAAAAGACTGGGGGAACGAGGGATGCCACGGAAGGGACCGACGGGGAGTCGTAGATGAAGCTGATCGTCAAGTTCAACCTGGTCTTCGTGATGGTCTTCCTGCTCGGCCTCGTCGCCGCCGGATACGTCTCGAGGAACCTGCTCCAGGAGAACGCCCGCGAGGAGATCGCGCAGAACGCGCGCCTCGTGATGGAGGCGGCGCTCGCGACCCGGAGCTACACCTCGACGCAGGTGCAGCCGCTCCTCGCCGAGCGGATGCAGCACGAGTTCCTCCCGCAGTCGGTCCCTGCGTACTCCGCCACCGAGGTCTTCCATTCGCTGCGCGAGAAGTTCCCCGAGTACAGCTACAAGGAAGCGACCCTCAATCCCACGAACCCGCGCGATCGGGCGACGGACTGGGAGACCGACATCGTGACCCACTTCCGCAACGACCCGGCCGCGGAGGAGGTCGTCGGGGAGAGGGACACGCCGAGCGGAGGCTCGTTCTTCATCGCGCGGCCGATCCAGGTGAAGCAGGAGAGTTGTCTCACCTGCCACACCACCGTCGAGGCGGCGCCGCCGACCATGGTCGAACTCTACGGACCGGCCAACGGATTCGGGTGGCAGATGAACGAGATCATCGGGGCACAGATCGTATCCGTGCCGACCGAGGTCCCGTTGGCGCGGGCCGACGCGGCCTTCCGCACCTTCATGACGTCGCTCACGCTCGTCTTCGCGTTCATCTTCGTCGTGCTCAACTTCATGCTCTACTACCTCGTGATCCGGCCCGTGACCCGTCTCTCCGGCGTCGCGGACTCGGTGAGTCGGGGAGAACTCGGCACGCCCGAGTTCGAGGTGAAGGCGCGCGACGAAATCGGCATCCTCTCCGAGTCGTTCAATCGGATGCGGAAGAGTCTCGTTCAGGCCATGCGGATGCTGGAGGAGTAGAGGCACCGTGCCGACCCCTGAACGTCTCGGGAAGTACACGATCTCCGCAGTGCTCGGCCGCGGCGCGATGGGCGTCGTCTACAAGGGTCTGGATCCGATCATCGGGCGTCCGGTCGCGATCAAGACGATCCGCCGGGATCTCGTGAGTGGGCGTCACGGCGACGCGCTCACGGTCCGCTTCCGCAACGAGGCGCGGGCCGCCGGCCGGCTCTCGCATCCGGGAATCGTCGGCATCTACGAGTACGGCGAGGACGGAGACGTGGCGTTCCTCGCGATGGAGTTCGTGGAGGGAAGCACGCTCTCGGACTATCTCGACCGTGAGATCCGCTTCGCCTCAGCCGACATCGTCGGCATCATGAACCAGGTGCTGGACGCATTGGGCTTCGCGCACGATCACGGAATCTGGCACCGGGATATCAAGCCCGCGAACATCATCATCGGCCGGAACGGGAAGCTCAAGATCGCGGACTTCGGCATCGCCCACGTCGACTCCTCCAACATCACGCACACGGGCGCGATGATGGGAACGCCCGCCTACATGGCACCCGAGCACTTCCACGGAAACGAAGTCGACGCGCGGGCCGACCTCTTCTCGTGCGGCGTCGTGCTCTACCAGCTCCTCACCGGGGTGCGGCCCTGGGAAGGGGTTTCCGCGGTCCTGGCCTACAAGATCTGCCACGAGGAGCCGCGACGGCCATCGGAGATCGACCCGACCCACTGCCCGTCGCCGTTCGACGCGATCGTGGCGCGGGCCCTGGCCAAGAGTCCGAGTGATCGCTATCAGACGGCCGCGGAGTTCCAGGCCGAGGTGTCGGGCGCATCGGTCGACCCGGTGCCGGCCTGCGTATCCGAGGAGACTCTCTTCGCCGGACCGCCGCCGGACCTGTCGGGGCTCGACCTGGAAGTGCAAACCGGTCTCGGTTCGGAGCCCACGTCACCGAGTGCGTGCACGGATCCCCCCACCGGGTGGGACCCGGACATCCTCGGCCAGGTCCGGGATCAGCTCGCCCACTACCTGGGGCCGCTGGCGCGCGTCGTGATCCGAAGGGCGGCGGCGAAGAACTCCGGTCTGGACGATCTCTACCGTGCCGCGGCCGAAGATCTGCTCAATCCGCTCGATCGGGAATCGTTCCTGGCGGAAGGACGGGCGTTCCGGGAACGGATCGCCCACTCGATGATCTCGGACAGTGGACTCACGAGTGGTGGCGGAACGATGAGCGGCGGCGGAATGACGAGCGGCGATGGCCTGACGCGTGGCAGCGGCATGACGAGTAGCGGCGCACGCGCGGATGGAAGCGGGCCTTCGCAGGGTAGCGCGGGCGGGGCCCCGGATGGTGCCGCCGGCGTCGCCTCAGACGGCGGCAACATCAGCGGTGTCAGCGGATCTCCATCTGGAGGCGCAGGGGCACTGGGGAGGCCGCTCGACGAAGCGACGCTCGCGGAAACGACCCGTTGCCTCGCCGCCTACGTCGGACCGATCGCGAAGATCCTCGTCAAGAAGAGCGCTGGCCAGGCAACGAACGCTGACGAGCTCTTCGAAGTCCTCGCGGCCCAGATGACAGACGCAACCGATCGCGAGAAGTTCCTGAGAGACGTCAGGTCCGCGTAGAGCATAGAGAGGGCGGCGTATCTCTACGCCGCCCTCTTCCTTCGTACGGGCTCCCGATCTCAGACTGGGAGCAGACTCTGCTGCGAAATGGGACGGCTACGAATCCGCGCCGTCCCGTCCGCGTTCGAACTCGTTACCGGCTCACCACCACCGAGCGGCTGGCGGTGAACTCGTTCGACTGCATCCGGACGTAGTAGACGCCGGAGAGTGCATCGTTCCCTCGGTCGTCCTTCTGGTCCCAGGCGATCTGGTGGCGACCCGCCTCGAACGTGTCCGCGGCGAGGGTCCGCACCTTCCGGCCCGCAACGTCGAAGATCGAGACGCTGACCTTCGTGTTGGTCGGCACCTGGAACGAGACGGTCGTGCCGTTCGACGCCGGGTTCGGGGAGGCGCCGTAGAGCGCGAAGCTCAGCGGAGCACCCGAGATGACCGGAGCGTCGGACGGGTTGTCGCCGACGGCCAGAACTTCGAAGTCGTCGACTGCGGCTTCGACGATCGAACCGTCGTTGAGGTCCGAGGCGAGGAACCGGAACTCGACCGTTCCGGGCGTGCCGAAGAGATCGACGACGTCCACGATCACCGGGAGCCAGCGGCCCTGGTCGGTCTGGTTGTTCTCGACATCGACCCAGGCACCACCGTCATTCCGAGCCTGCACGACCCAGAGGTCGTTGCCCGGGTCATTCCCCCCGGTGTTGGAGTACCAGCGATGGTACTTCACGATCACGTTCTCGTACGCCGAGAGGTCGTAACCGGGGCTGTAGAGCGTCGTCGTCCCGTTGTCTACGTCGTTGTCCCCGATTCCGCCATTGACGGCACCCTGACCGGTCACCCAGCACTGCGTTCCGTCGACCGTGTGGTCGTCTTCCGGCTGCGCCGCCGTTCCGTTCGGATCGACACGCGTCCAGACGCCCGTCGTGGCATCGTCCGTGCCTTCGTCGTTCACCGACCAGCCCATGTCCGTCTCCATCGGATCGAACTCGGACGTGAGATCGAATGCGTGGACGAAGAACGGCGCGAACTCCGGTGCGGTGCCGACGTTGCCGGTCGTACTCGACGCCGTGAGGAAGTACGTCACCTGGTCGCCCTGCGAGAACGGCACCGTAGTGCTGAATTCATTCGGGTTCCCGGTCGCGGTGAGCGTCGCCTGACCTTCGAGACCGTTCCGGGTGTAGTGCAGGGTGACGTCGTCGATCGTGCCCGACGTCGTCGTCACGTCGCAGACGAAGTCGAGGGCGCCTTCCGACTGCGGCGTCGTGAGAGCCGCATGCGCGATCGTGACGAAGTCGGTGAGGGTCGGACAGTCGTAGCCGTTGCCGTTCGTGTCGTGCTTCTGGGCGGCGGCACAGATGGCGGCGTAGTTCGGCGTACCGTCGGAGAGATCGCCGTTGTCGTCATCGGCGATGAACATGGAGAAGACCTGGTCGGCCTGGTTGAACGGGTGCTCCAACGTACGACCGAAGTGCCAGAGCTGCGCTGCACGGAACTCTCCCGGGCCCGCGCCGAGCGTGATCTCGAGGTTCTTCCGGACGTCCCACACGACGCCGGCCATGATCTCGCCGTCCGCATGGACCTGACCGGTCAGATCCTCCGGGTACTGGAGCGCGTTGTCCGAGTCACGGATTCCGGTCACGCAGTTGCCCGTATTGAAGCCCCGGCCGATGACCGACTCGTCCGTGATGAAGTTGGCGAGGATGTCGGAGTTCCCTTCGCCAAGCCCTTCGTTGCCCTGCGTGCCGAGGATCGAAGCCTGGACGCCGTGGCCGAACTCGTGGTGCACGACGCCCTGGATCTCCCCCGTGTTCGCGCATCCACCGCCGGCGTTGTAGAAGTTGATCGTGCCGTTCCAGAACGCGTTGCAGGTGCCTGTCACGCCGACGTTCGCGGTCATCCGCTGGTTGATGTAGGCGAAGGTCGGGTCGAACGAGCCGATGAACTCGTGCACGTCCGTCACGCCCTCGAACACGTCCCGCTCGTCCTGGCGCGAGTTGCCGTCGTTCCAGTCGATCGTGAACGGCGTCCCACCGTCGGCCGTACCGCTGAACTGAGCGTCGGAACCGCCGGACGACCGGTTGACGTTGCAGTAGGGACCGAAGAACTGAGACGTCACGGTCGCGGAACCGCTCCCGGCGCCGATCGACCAGTTGCCGTTCGCGTCCGAGTTCGTCGTTCCCTGGCCGCTGACGGAGACCTCCATGTAGGCGAAGGGATCGGAGGACTCGCCGTTGCAGTAGGTGTCCTGCTGAATGTCACCCTGGGTGTTCCCGGAGAAGTAGTGCACGTCGTTGTAGCGCCAGAGGATCTCTCCCGAGTGCGCGTCGACGTGGGTCACCCAGATGGCGATCGGATCGGCAGTCTCGACGCGGAGCCGGTAGACGAGGTGGTACTCGACCTGATCGACGGCCACCGGGTACGGGAGGACAACGAGGTCCGTGCCTTCCTGGATCTGGTCGGTAACCGGATTGAACGGCACGTCGGCGGCAGCGATCTGCTCGGCGTCGAGCTCGCTGAGGGTCGGCGTCGCGTCGAGTTCACCGACCTGGAAGAAGTCCGAGCCCATCACGAAGAGGCGACCACTGTCCATGAAGACGGTGTGGGCACGACCACCGATGACGTCGAGCCCTTCGTACGTCTGCTTGAAGTGGACCGAGTACTTACCGAGGCCGTTCGCGACGTCGGTGACGGTGAGGGCATCCGGATCGAGGCGGAGTGCCGAGGCATTCGCCTCGAGAACCGTCCGAGCCGCGGCCTCGGCGTCGAGTGCGCTCGCGAGCGGCGAAGCAACCGCCGCGCCCGATCCGAAGACGGAGTGCGGAGAACCCGCGTAGGTGTTCCAGGAGCGGACCTTCCAACGCCCCCCGAGATCCCCGGCCAGCGCCTGCTGGGTCTGGATCATCCCCTGGGCGACCTGGGCATCCATATAGTTCCGGGTCTCGAACTCCGGCAGCTGGATCTCGAGACCTTCGGCGTTCTGCGGGCTGACGAAGGCGGAAGCCTCCGTGCCCACGGAAACGAGTGCGGCGATCGCGAGCAGCGAGACCCGCGAGTGAGTGAGCTTCATGGCAGCGTGTTCCCCTCGTGCTGAATGGGGGCCACTCTCGAGCAGCGAGAAGCCGCCGAGGGTGGCCGTTGGCAGTGCACTGTGTGGATGGCTCCACGATACAAGTCGGACCGACAGTGGAGCCGAATGCCAGTCTATGGGATCACGCTATGCTCAGTCACTCCCGCGATTTCCGGTCCCGAACCGTTCGTTCCGAGATCCTTGACGGTCGGCGTGTCCGCACCCCGCGGACAGGAGTATCGAGTCCGAGAGGCTCCGCGGGCCGCGAACGCGCCGGCCCGCGGAGCCACGGGTCAGTGATCGAGTCCCGTCACGAGCCAGTTGATGCTCGACGTGCCGGCATCCTGCACCGCGTTGGGCTCGAAGAAGTACGGCTGGAAGTCGAGGACCACGATCCTGCCCTGTTGCGTGCCCCCCAGCGTATCCGCGCGCGTCGACTCATAGCGCCAACCGATGACCGCATCCGCGAAGCGCGGCGGTGGGGCACCGAACGCATACGTCGAGTCGAACGTCACGGGCGTGTAGAGAGTGTCGAGGCCCGAGAGCCTCTCGAACGGCCGCACCTCGCCCCGGAAGCCCTCCCAGAACTTGACACCTCCCTGGTACTGCGGTCCGTCGATCAGGAGGTACGGGTCCCACTTGCTGTAGTCGAGCCAGATGTCCGGATACGCGGGATGACGCGATCGCGCCCCGATCAGCCCACCAGACTCCTGCTCGCGAACGGGGTCGCCGTTGTCGATCCCCACGATCGTGTTGCGCATCCGCATGATCTGCCAGATGAAGCTGTCACGGTCGAAATCGGCCCCTTCCGCATCGTCATCGGGGATGGGCGGCGTCTTCGGATACTCGAAGCCGATCATGTGGGAAGAGAGCCGGTCCCCGGTCATGAGGAGCCGCCCTCCGGCCGTGGAGTAGTCGGAGAGATAGGGAGCCATCTGCTCCAGTGGAAGGTTCTCGGAGGTGGTGCCGAGATAGAGTGCCAGACCACGTGCCGGTACCCCGCGAGCTTCGCGAGCGTCAGGTCCTGCAGCCCGTTCGGCCTGGGGCCGTCGTTCGGACCCCAGATCGCAAACTCCTCGACGTTTCCCAGTTCGAGGAATCGGCGAGCGAACACCTCTCGCATGAACGTGTCGTGAGGCACGTCGTGGATCGACTTCGCATCGTCGATGATCAGCACGGGCTTCTCGAAGGTGAACGGGACGACGAAGATCCGGACCTCGCAGAGGGATCTCGGAGGACTTTTCCCTGAGATGTCCCTTCCTTCACCCAGAAGGAGTGGGTCTGCCCGGCGTTTTCCTCCCGAACACGATCGGCTCGACCACACTATCCACTCCGCCCAACCGATCCAGCCGCCGACCCCGTCGGGAGACCGCAGGGGTCTGTCCTCCGGATCGGCGATGTCGAGGGCATAGTTCGAGTTTCCGAACTCCGAACCGTAGTACCGGCATCCCCAGTCCAGGTGAAATGGAGCGGACGGTTCGGGGGAACCTCGATCTCCTTGGGATCCGAGTCCGCCTCGTTGTACTCGAGTTCCTCCGAACCGTTCACCGTGACGGTCATCCGTACCTGGGCGGGGCGGTTCGACACGATGAACGGGATGTATTCTGATTCGCCTCCATGCCAGGCTCGACGGCGCCCGCTTCGTCGATCGCGCGCACCGCGAATGCGAGCTCCGTCGTCAGCACCAGGTTCGAGACCCGGAGCGACGACCGTTCGTACGGCACTCGGATCCATCCTCGCTTGTCCCCGACGACGAGCGTGTCGAGGAGCAGGTTCTCTTCCGTCAGGATCTGCTCTTCGATCTCCCAGTTCTCGTCGAGAACGATGTCGCGGATGGCAATGAGCTTGTACTCCCACGCAACCGGCCTCTGATCGGGATCCGAGGAGTCGAGGTCGTGGCCACTCCAGCGGAAGATGATCGTTCCGGGCAGTCGGCCGGGCGTCTCTCGTCCTTGGGAACGCGATCTCCGAGACCGGTGCGATCGTGACCGCGTTGAAGTAACGGGAGTCGAGTTTCGACACGGCGGTCTCGTTGTCCACCGCTCGGATGTAGAACCGGTGCCAGTCCGTGAACCGGTCCGTCGTCGTGCTGTCGAAGGTGGATGCTTCGAACTCGAAGCCGGCGGAGAACTCGACCGTGTCCCTCCATGCGGATTCGGTGACCGTGTCGTCGACTGCGTACTCGAAGTACGAGACCACCCGTCCACGTCCACGCCGTTCCAGCGGAACAGGATCTTATAGTCGATCCCGGAGCTGTCGGAGATGGCGCCACCGGCGGTGATGTGGACGGACGGAGGATGTTCGCCTTGTGTACACCTTCCGGTTCGTCGCCCGGAATGAGCAGGCATTGTATCTGGAAGAAGGCCAGGAACGACGCGAGCAGCAGTGGAAGCAGGGATCGAGAGAATGCGGAGGGGCATGCCCGTACGGGCCGGCGAGGGCAGTTCTCGTCCATGGCTTTGGAGCTCCCTGGAGAGGACAACCCCCGGCGACATCAAAGTAGCACCGGGACCGAAATCGAGTCAATGAGCCCGCCCGCGCTGTTTGTGCAACGCGGGCGGGCTGTCGTCGGACCGTCCGGGCCATGTCGACTCACGCCCGACAGGACCGAGACGTCTCAGCGGATCAGAGGAGCGCTCCGTATGGATCTCCTTGCCTGCCTGGAGCCGGCAGAGGTAGACACCCGACGCGAGGCTCTCCGGAGCGAACTCCAGGTGGTGGACGCCGCCTGGCATCTCCCCGTCGAGCAGAGGCCATCAGGAGCCTGCCCTGGAGGTCGAACACCTGGAGCCGAACCGACGTCTCCTTGGCCAGGCTGAACCCGATCACCGTCCCGTTCCGGAACGGGTTGGGCGTGATCGGGCCGATGGCTGTCTGCAACGACACGGGGCTGTCCCCGCGCCTGAGGCGTCGAGGTTCTCGGCTCCGGGTGTCGGCACCAAGGTGTCGACGAAACGGACCAGTGCCGTTGGGAATCCGCGCCATCGAGTGATCCGTCGTCTGCGCACCGAAGCTCGTGCTGTCGACGACACTGAAGTCCGGGTTCGAGAAGACGACACTCTCTCCTCCGGCGGAGAGCTTGAACGACGCGTGGAGCCCTTCCTGGATCGCGTCGTCGTCCGCCCAGATGATGAGATAGCCACCGGCGTCGATCGTCGTCCCGCCCGGGAACGCCCACTTGCCCGGATCGAGCGGATCGTCCGAGAGGTAGTCACCTCCGAGAGGAATCGCTTCTGAGGTGGGGTTGAAGAGTTCGATCCAGTCGTCGGCCTCGCCGCAGGATCCAGGATCAGAGTATTGTCCGCCATGAACTCGTTGATCACGACCTCGCCGGTTGCGAGCGGGTTTCCGTTGCGGGCACCGAACGTGGGGCGGCCCTGGAAGAAGTCGCCGGTTCCGTTCGGGATCCGCGCCATGGTGAGGTTCGTCGTCTGCGCTCCGAACGCACGGAGTCGAGCGTGTTCCCACCCGTGTCCGAGAAGACGACGTCCTCTCCGCCAGCGGAGAGTTTGAATGCCGCGTGGAGCCCTTCCTGGCCGGCATCGTCATCCGCCCACACGATCAGGTAGCCGAGCGCGGGGATCACGGTGCTGTCCGGGAATGCCCACTTCATCGGATCGCCCGGATCGTCGGAGAGGACATGCCGGAGAGGTCCACATCCGTTCCGGTGTTGTTGTACATCTCGATCCAGTCCTCGGCTTCTCCCGCCGGATCGAGGATCTGGTCGTTGTCGGCCGCGAACTCATTGATGACGACGTCTCCCGTCCCCACACCGTTCTGCGCGTTGAAGGTCGGGAGCCCCTGGACAAAGGGTCCGGTCCCGTTCGGGATCCGCGCCATCGTGAGATTCGTCGTCTGTGCCCCAAGGTCACCGAGTCGACGACCGCGCCTTGTGGATCGGGAACATGATCGCCTCACCGCCCGCGCCGAGCTTGAACGCGGCGTGGAGGCCTTCTGACCGGCGTCGTCGTCGGCCCAGACGATGAGGTAGCCGTGGGCGGGGATCGATCGTTCCCGCCGGGAACTGCCACTTCGTCGGGTCGAGGTAGTCATCCGTGAGGTATGCGCCATCGAGGTACTGGGTTTCGTCCGTGTTGTTGAAGAACTCGATCCAGTCCTCAGCCTCACCTGCCGGGTCAGGATCTCGGTGTTGTCCGCCGCGAACTCGTTGATGACGACGGTGCCCGGATCGATCGTGAGCGGACAGGAGATGCCGAGCGTCGCGAGCTGACTCTCGATGTCGACCTCTCGCGCCGCGATGAAGCTCTTGAGGCCGGGCTTGCGATGGCCGCCAAGGTGAGATCGAAGTCCAGGTTGTCCTCGAAGTCCTGGTCCGTATACATCTTACGCGGGTCCGCATAGACGTAGGGACGCACGAGATCAGCGAGCGTATCGATCTTCGGGAAGAGCAGGTCGGACGAGAAATGCCGCGTGAAGAGTCGACAGAGTTCGTGCAGATACTCATCGCTCAGCGTCGGGTCCGCGAAGATCTTCGACGCAAGTGGCCGATTGGACGTACTGGAGACGTAGGTCAGACTCAGCGTCTCGTAGTTCTGCGCCGCACCCCAGTAGGAGCCGTAGCTCATCCCGGTGTCCCAGAGGATCCACTCCATCTTCCCCGTCACCTCGTCGAAGTAGACGTAGAAGTTCCGTCCGCTGCCGACATAGGAGTCGAGGCTCGAGAGGATGATGTCGCTCGCGAACACGCAATAGACCGAACCCATGTCGACCACCGGAGGCAGCGACACGGAAACGTCGGCGGAGTTGTTGAGAGAGTCGATCACGGCGACGAGGTCCGTCCACGGATCGAGCGATTCGTCCGTCTTGAGCTCGTAACGCGTGTAGTAGGCGGCGGGATCGCTTCCGTACCACGAAGTCGGATACCGGTCCGCCGAAGATTCCGTCGACCGCCTTGTAGAGATTGCCACCGTTGTTCCCGAACCGGGATGTGAGAAGCGTCTTGTCCACGTGCTCGACTAGGCTGTAGAAACCCCAGAGCTCGCCGTTGAGGTAGAGCTCGGCGAAGTTCGCACGCGGTCCCGGAAGCCCCGCGGCCCGTGCGTAGTCCAGGTAGAGTTTCTCCCTGAGGAAGGTGGGATCCTCGAAGCAGTTGTTGAGATGAAGACCGTCGACTCCGTCGATCTCCTGCCCCCGATGAACTCGTCGAGCTTGAGCCGGAACGGCTTCTTGTCGTTCGGATGAGTGTAGGAGGAGTTGCCTTTGAGGCGGACGCCGACGCTGTCGAACACGGTGCCGTCGAACGTGACGGTGGCCGCCATGTACTGCTCGAGACCATCGTCGTAGTAGGTCGTGAGGAGTCCCCACCACGCGACCTGCGGAAACTCGATCTCGATCGTGTAGACCTGTGCACCCGAGAAGAGCGCGTCTCCCGCGGCACGAGGTGACCTGTGGCGAGAGCGCCGTGAGGAGCACGAGCACGGGAAGAGCGGAGAGCGCAGACCAGAGCTGTTTCATGTTGTCCCCCGACAGAGCACTCCTTCCTCCTCGCCGGCTACGCGGCCGATGAAGGAGGTCGCTCCGGAAGCCTGCCAGCAGGATGCTAGCGGTAGGTGCCCTTGATCGATCCCCAGGTCGTCGGCATCACGGTGTCGGCTCCGTCGGCTCCCAATTGACATAGTCGAACCGGAAGTTCCCGGTGAATTCGCCGTCGGAGACACCACCAAAGGTGAGTGATACGTCCTGCCCGGCGTAGGCGGTGAGATCGACGACGATCGGCCGACCCATTCGGGATAGCTGTCGTTCGCCTGCGTCATCGGCAGGGTCGAGCTCCACGCCGTTGACGGCGACGTAGACATGGTCGTCATCGATCGGATCGTCGTCGGCATCGGGGCGATAGGACGCGTAGTAGAAGGAGATCGCTGCGAAGTCGGGGCGACGTGGAGCGTCTGGCTCACCGAGGAGGTGACGGCGAACGGCAGGCCAAAGTCGTCATAGCGGTAGCCGCCGGCCCAATAGTCGAAGAAGCCATGCCAGCCGGAGAGGTACCAGGCGCCGGCCCAGTCACCGATCCACTCGCAGGTGGGGCTGTTGCTCTCTTCCGTCCAGGCGGAAGCCGGCGGCGGACCCTGCTCGAAAGCTCCCGTCATTGACGAGGTTCTCGGTGCCACGGGTCGCGTTCTGTTCGTGGGAGGCGGTGGGCGACCAGGTGCCCGCCCGGTCCAGGGTCGCGGCGAACGCGGTGCCGACCATCAGCGCCAGGACCGTGGATGCCGTCAGTGAAGTAGCAGGAGTCTCATCGATGTCTTCATCCACAGGTCGAGTTGTCGCTAGCGGACCTTCACGAGTGCGTCCGCTTCATCGTTCCGTCGAATCTCACGTCTACGTAGTAGAAGCCCGAGGGCAGGTCGTTCGCTCGGAAGGAGACCGTCGAGCCACGGCCTGAGGTCTCGTAAACCATCCGGCCGGTCACCGAGAACAGGCGCACCTGCACTTCGGCGTCCGTCTCGTTTGCGAGTCGAACCTCGCCCGACTCGGAAGCCTGGTCGAAGATCAGCCTCAGATCGGAAGCGGAGCCGGCCGTCTCGGAAACGCCGGTCGGGAAGAGGTTCTGAAGGCCGGGAAGGCTGGCCCGTAGGCATACGCCCGCTGGATCTGGCCTGGCGCGTTGATCGTCCGCATGACCGCGCCGGTGTCGTCGATCTGCTGGATCTGAGTCGAACCGCCGCGAGTGACGAGGGTGTTGCCGTTGGGGAGACGCTGGACGGAACCTTCATGGTCCGAGAAGGAGTACGGAATCGTGGTCAGCGCGCTGGTCGCCCAGTCGTATTCGACGACCCGATCGAGGCCGTTGTCGACGACGAGTGGGCTGTTGAGACGCATCGCCTCCTCGTCGATGTCCGGCATCTCGAGGTCGGTTCCGAGGTAGTACCGATGCGACCATGCGGCGGCATGGAGCCGTCCCGTCCCAGAAACCTGGTACACCTGCACGACCGGGGCTGACGCCAGACTGTGGTCGACCACGACCACCTTCCGCTGCGGCGTCTGCATATCGAGGACGACCAGATCGAGCTCGGGATTGTAGCTGACGGAGTTCATGTACGTGTTGCCGCTCACGAGCTCCAGCGGAGGTCGCACTCCCAGACGATGTCGCCCGTCGTCGGGCCGGTGGGCTGCACCTCGAAGACTTCCCCACGCTCGATCCGTCCGTCGGAATGAGGATGTTCCCATTCGGCATCGGCTCGACGTCATAGCCGGCCCTGGCCGTGGGATCGCAGAAGAAGTAGTCCCAGACGATCTCGCCATCCCAGCTGATCTTCTGGAATCGGCCGCTCGGATAGGCTCCGTTGTGGGCCGGAGACACGCACTGGAGGTTCCGGATCGGAAGAGGACACTGCCGTCTTCGAGGAGGTAGCAGCTGGTTTGTGCCGTCCCCGAGGCCACCCAGGTGTGGACGGAGGCCCCGCCCGGTCGAGGAGGTGGGCCGTGTTCCCGACCGCGCAGATCGTGTAGGCGTCGTAGGCGGGCGCCGCCTGCCGGACCAGGCTCCGCGGCGAGGACGGCAATTGCGGCGGATGTTGCGACGAACCAAGATGTGAGCTTCGAGTTAGCCATGCATGTCCTTCCTGTGGGTCAGCCTTCGAGGCGGGTGCGCTCGGCACCAGCCAAACTCGCGGTCCCGGAGGCCACAATCGAGCCCTCGCCATTGGGCGGTCCAACACTACGGATTGGCGGTGGCACTCCAGTATCGGGAGAACTGCGTATGGCTTGACACGACCCAGCCCTCCGCCCTCTCTTCAAGACCCCCAATGTCGAGTCCTCCGACCTCCCGGGATTCGGCCGGCTTCAGAACCAGGACAGCTCGTGGGCGAGATGCGTTAGGTGCTGATTGGCCAATCGTTATGATGGCCGGCCGATACGCCGCCCACGGCTGCCGTGCAGCCGGCTACCCTGACGCCAGCGCCCACCCGGGGCCAGCCCAGGCGGTAACCCTCGGTCGACTCCCGCCATCAGGAAGCAGCGGAGCCGTTTCCCGAAGTGGAGCGCGGCGAGCGGAGGGGAGTCCCAAGTTGCATCGACGTACATTCTTGAGAAAGACCGGCGCGCTGTCCGGCCTCGTAGCAGGCAGCCTGGCGGGTGGTCTCGTCGGAACTCGGAGTCAGGCCATGGAAGATCTACTGAACGGACCGGCACGATCCGATCGGATGCCCGTCCTCTTCGTCGGGCACGGCAACCCGATGAACGCGATCGAGGAGAACGACTGGACCCGCGGATGGCAGGCCGCGGCTCGAGGATCGAGACGCCGAAGGCGATCCTGGTCGTGTCGGCCCACTGGCTGACGCCCGGCCAAACGCAGGTGACGGCGATGGACGCCCCGCGGACGATCCACGACTTCGGCGGATTCCCGGACGAACTCTTCGCGCAGCAGTACCCGGCCCTGGGGTCGCCCGAGATGGCCGAGGCGACCATCGAGCTCGTGAAGCGGGCGCACGTCGAGCCGGACCACGAGTGGGGGCTCGATCACGGCGCCTGGTCCGTTCTCTCCCCATGTTCCCGGACGCGGACCTCCGGTCTACCAGCTCCAGCATCGATTACTCGGCCTCACCCGAGTCTCTCTTCAGACTCGCGAAGGAACTCCGTCCGCTCCGTGACCGCGGCGTGCTCGTAATCGGCTCGGGCAATCTCGTCCACAACCTGAGGCAGATGCGGATGGCGGGAGCGCCCTACGATTGGAGCGGTGGAGTTCGAGACGAAGATGGCGGACGCAATCGAGCGGCGATCCGAAGCCGTTGATCGAGTTCAGAAGCTCGGTCCGATCGCGCGGCAGGCCCACCCGACCTACGACCATTTCCTTCCGGTCCTCTACTCTCTGGCGCTACGCGGTCCGGGCGAGGAGGCGGTGCTCTTCAATCGAGGCATCGACCTCGGCTCGGTCTCGATGCTGAGCTTCCGGCTCGGATAGACACCGTTCGTGGAGCGGCATCGGCGATGTCGCCAACCCGTCTCGGTCGCGCGACTCAGGCGCGCGGTCGACCGCCTCGCTCCAGGAGCATGAGGAGTTCCTCGACCGTCGACTTCCCTTGTCTCTCGCATACCAGGCCATGATCGGCGCGTACCACTTACTCTTCGCAACCGGATCGTCGCCCGGCGGATCGAGATCCGCTGCTGCGCGCGCATGAGTGCCTGGAGCGGCGCGGGCCGCGGCCCCCAGATGCCGAGCGAGTTCCCGGACTCGTCCTGCGCAATCACCATCGGAATCGCCCGTCCGCCATGTGTGAGGTAGCGATCCACTGTCGTGGGATGCTCATCCGCGTCGAGGTACCGGTGCTCGACGAGAGGAGCGAGTGCGAGCGCCGTTGCAATCACCGGAACGGAACGGGCGGCGTCCCCGCACCAATCCTCAGTGAGGACGAGAACGTCTCGGACCAGGCAGATCCTTCAACCGAAGCTCGGCGTACTCGTCCACGGCGGCCCGCTTCATGTTCGCGAGCCAGATGTCCCGTTTGTCCTCGACGGTCTCCAGATATCGGTCAAGGCTTCGCCGCCTGCCCTCCTCTTCCGAGAAACCGCAGCGATGCGTATCGCGTTCCGTCACGAGCCTTACCCTATTCGATGCGAAGAATGCGGGTCGTGTGCTCTTCCGCCCCGGCCCGGAGCCTGAGGAAGTAGATGCCGGAGGGCACCCGTCGTGTCGCATCGTCCCTTCCGTCCCAGGTCGCTTCCATGCGGGCTCAGGCCTCGCCGCGCCACAGCGTACGGACGAGGCGCCCGGATACGTCGAGGATGTCGAGGGACCCCTTCCCCGACGGATCCATCGGAGAGACGCATCGCGATCCGCACATCACCACGGGAAGGGTTCGGGCCGACCGCGAGCCACCGGTTCTCGACGAGCCCGGCGATGCCCGCCGGAGATTCGTCCACCGAAGTGACCCTTCGCAGAGCGGCTCGGAGAGCCTGATGTCGTCGAGGAACCAACCGTCCGCGACGACTCCGCCATCGCTCGTGAAGTGGAACCGGATGCGGACCTTCTGCCCGACCCAGGCGGAGAGGTCGAGGACTCATGGATCCAGTCTTCGGGTCCGGCGTTCGTCCGCCCATCCGATGATCGTCCCGTCGTACTGCGCGAGCGTCTGCCAACTCGAGCCGTAGTTCGTAGAGATCTCGACGAATCCGAAATCGAACCCAGGCTCGGTCGCGCAGATGTGATCGAACTCGAGTGTGGTGTATGCAACGAGCTCCACCGGCTCGATCAGTTCCGCGTAGGCATCCTGGTTGTTCAAGTAGTTCCCGCCGGGGCTCTCCGTGAGGGACATCGTCCCTTCGCTCGCCAGCTCGCTCGTGATCGTCCACGGTGACTCGAGGAGCACGCCACTCGCTCCGTTCTCGAATCCGTCCTCGGTATGACAGGACACGATCCCGGCGAACACCTTCGCGGTCGCGAAGTCCGTGGGCGCCCCGGCCAGGAGCCCGCGGACGGAGTATTCGTAGAGCCCACGAGGAAGTGCTTCGGAGAAGGTCCGATCGTCGCCCGCGAGCGTGGTGAGGAGCGCGCCGTCCCTCCACAGTTCCACCTCGTCATAGGCACCACCGTTGAGCCATTGGAGCGAGACGTCGTCCGCGAGATCGCTCGTACCGTCCGGAGTGATGACGAATGCGGACGGTGCGCCGAGGATCTGAGCCGAGGGGCGACGGAAGACGGCGAGGTCGATCGGCGAGTACTGGGTGAACGTGGCCCGGTTCGAGACGCGGACGAAGAGGGTCGTGTCGTTCGGCGCGAGAAGATCGAGTTGGGCGAGATCGTCGAGACCATAGGTATGGTAGGCCTCGCCCGCTGGAACTCCGGCCGCATTCAACAGCTCGATGACCGGCTCGCCAGCGGAATGGGGCGCGACCGCCTGAACGGTGAGGAGCTGCCCCGCTTCCAGATCGACCGAGAGGAGATCGACGTCTCCCATCGGGTAGATCGTATGGAACCGGAGTTGATCGAAGTTGGGCGCACCGAACGAGAGGCCCCGCGGCGTGAAGTCCGTGGCGACGTCGGTGTCCGTGCCGTCCTTGTCCCGACCGAGGCTCATCCCGGCCTCGGCCGCCGGGAGCGATCCACTCCAGGAGAGGCCGCTCGGGATCGGAGCGGTGCTCGGATCGGTTCCGTTGAGATTGTCCCACCGGACGAAGTCGACCGCGACGTGTGCTTCGGTCGTGATGGTGCAGGCACCATCGTCCTCCGGAACCCAGAAGACGAGGAAGTTGGGATCGTAGAGCCGCGTGGGTCCGTTGTCCTCGGCATCGCCACCCGCATGGACGGTGACGAACGCACCCGAGTACAACGTGAACTCCGGGAAGGTGAAGGCCGAGGCCGGCAGGCCGTTCCGGCGGGTCTCGAGACGCCAGCCCGTCATGACGACCGGAGTCTCACCGGCGTTGTAGAGCTCGACCCGATCCGGATCGACGCCGATCTCGTTGATGACGACGGTTCCGCCGGGAGAGGTGAGATGGAGGAGAGGGACGATCGCATTCGCCTGATTCGTGTCGTCGTCCGGTTCGTGCTCGTCCACCATGAGCGGCATCTGTCCGTAGTCCACGAAGATCTGATCGAGCGCGGCCCGCTCGAAGTCCTGACCATGGCGCACGAACCAACCGTCGTGGAAGTCCTCGATCGTGATCCAGTCGACCGGGTCGCGCTCCGGCATGTAGTTCCGGAGAACGTCCCAGACGAGTGTGCCGTCGCCATCCAACGCATCATCATCCGCCCCGATGGACGCGTCGGGAGTCGTCGGACCGTCGACGAGGTCCCAGAGAACGGATGTCACGTTCGTTTCACACGTGGTGCCGAGCTGTCCGATCGGGATCCCGTTCGCGTAGTCGCCGGTCTCGAAGTCGTAGGAGAACTCGAGCCCCCCCGGGTTCGGCAGGGTCGGAGGGATGCCTAGATCCATGTAGATCGACACGCCATCGTCGACGGGTTGGCCGAGCTCACCCAGCCGGGGCGCACGGAACTCGCGTACCTGTCCGGAGAAGAACGTCGGATAGCCTTCACCATAGGAGAGGCGGGGGTCCTGCTCGTTGTCTCCGATGACGTGGACGCCGCCGGGATTGTCGTCCGCGGCGAACATGTCGGTCGCCCAGTGGCCGATCTCGTGGAGGATGACGGTGTCGGACCACCCATCGGTGTCCGTGGGGCGGGACGTGATGAAGATCCCCTGCGAACCGTAGTTGGATCCGGTCGATCCGCTCACGTAGTTCCATCCGAAGACGACGAACTGCTCCGGAGTCGGATAGGCGCCGAGCACCTCGGGCGTAGCCAGGTAGTCCCAGGCGTCGATCGCATTGTCGAGGATGTTGAAGACCTGCGTGACGTCGCTGCCGGATTCGTCGACGCTGAGGAACGCGCCGAACTCCCCACTCGAAGGCACGAGCGGATCGACCTGCTGCGGATCGGTCACGATCGAGTGGATGACCGACTGGCTCAGGTTGAGCCATCCGTTCACGCGGACGAATCGATCGACGACCAGGATGTGATAATCCGGATGATTCTCCGTGGCGGAGAGACAACGGACATAGAGATCGGTCGGCCCGACGAGATCGACCGTGAGCGCAAACGTCCCGTCGGAGTCCGTGCTGCCGGCGGCGAGCACGTTTCCACCGGAGTTCGAAACGACCTCGACGTCCGCGTGTCGGATCGAGAGGTCCTGCGTGAGCCCCGTGTACCCACCGCCGTCCGCGAGACGGTCCTGATAGAGGAACCGGCCCGAGATCTGGACGGGCGTCGCACTCGCGGGCCCAGCGAGCAGAGCCGACCGAGAGAGAGCACAGAAGACGACGAGCGTTGCCGGCCGACTCAGGCGGGCGTGACAGGGCACCGCGTGGGCGGGCCGCGTATCGGAGCACGCCATGCGGATCATCGCGTCACCCTCCCGACACCCACTTCGCGCACGGGAAGGCGTCCCGGCCGCTCGACGACGTCACCGCGCTCCGGAAGCTCGGGCGAGAGATTCCACGTCGCGCCGCGTTCGTAGGGACGACCGTCGATCCAGGCCCGGACGAGGACATCGACCGTCCCCCGCTTCACGCCGGTGTCCAGGCGTGCCTCGACGTCGACCTCGACCGCCTCACGCGCCCCGATGCCGACCTGCGACCACTCAGGTGCGCTCACGAGCGTCACACCGATCGGGTGAAACTCCAGCTCGACGCGCTCGGCGTCCTGCCCGGCAACGAACCGACAGGTCGTTCGGGCAGCGGTCCCCGGCGAAACCACGGAGGGCGGATCGACGATCTCCACCTGGAGCGGGAGATCCACGTCGGCGGCACACGACCAATCGCCGGAGTCGGACGCGTCCGCGACGGAGGCCGCTTCGCCGGCGGCGAGCAGGTCCGTGAGGGGCGAAGCGCCCGCGATCGTGGACGTGGGGTCCTGCACGGGAGCCGCTGGGAGTCCCACCGCACGGATCGTGGCAAAAAGGGCCAGAATGATCCCGATTCCGACGATGGAACGGAGTGGGCGTGTCATGTCGGTACCTCGCAAATTGTCTGTATCAAAGCGTACCACACTCCCTTCTGCTCCTAGAGGACCCCGTCCAGGATGGCGGACGGACCACGAGAGAAACGATCCGGCAACTCCCCACCGGGCCAGAGGATACGGCCTGCCGGCCGGGACGATAGGGATACGTCCCGAGCACCGAGGCGAAGCCGAACACGCACAGATCGACCATAAGCGGCCGTGAAGTCGGGCCGTCAAACAGTCGATATGCTTAGGAGCCCTCCGGCCGCGATCATTGCACCGAGAACGACAGCGAGACGGTCTCCTCGAGACGAGGGGACACCGGACCGGACGAGAGATGCCACAGGGATACTCTGACTCGACTACGGCGAGGGAATTCTTCCCGAACATGGAAGCGCCCATCCCTCGAGAAACCGTGGAGGAATCCACGGGACGTTCCCGACTGTTCCGGGGGTTCCTCGCGTTCCTCTACCTGGCTTCCCTGGCCGGAATCGTGGCGTTCCTCGTTCGCGGGTGGGACTACTACTCGACCCCCTACGCGCTCCGTCCCCAACACGCCGACTACGAGTTCCTTCGGCCAGCCGGACTCTGGGGGCAGGGCTTCGGCGTCATCGGCACCGTGCTGATGCTGCTCCTCTTCCTCTACTCCTGGCGGAAGAGGTCCCGCACGCTGGGCAAGGTCGGCAAGACGAGGCAGTGGCTGTCGCTCCACATCTACTGCGGCGTGATCGGGCCCCTCCTCATCGTCCTCCACTCCTCCTTCAAGGTGACCGGTCTCGTCGCCGTCAGCTTCTGGGCCATGGTCGCCGTCGCGCTCAGTGGCGTGTTCGGGCGCTATCTCTATCAGAGAATTCCGCGGACGGTGCTCGGGCAGGCGATGGCCCCGGACGAGATCCGGATCCAGGAACTCACCGTGGATCGACAGCTTCGCGAACAGCACGCAGCGAGTGACGAGTTCCTCGAAGGCCTCCAGGTCGTCGCGCGCGGGCGCCGCGGGTTCGAATCGGCGGTGCTCGGAGTCATGGCGGCGGCGGCGCAGGAGATGACGGTGAAACGTCGTCTCACCCGCTACCTCTGGGCGAGGCAGGAGTGGCGCGACGCCGAACGGGATCGACGCCCCGGGCTCGAGGAGCTATGCCGGCAGAAGACCCAGGTGCACGCGCGGCTCCACCGCCTCGAGCAGTACCAGACCGCGTTCCACTACTGGCACGTCATTCACAAGCCGTTCGCCGCGATCATGGTCTTGGTCATGGGCATCCACATTGGCATAGCGATTGCTTTCGGATACAGGTGGATCTTCTGAATCCAACCCGATGGTGGCTCGTGATCGGCTTTCTCGCTCTGTTCTCGCCGGTCTCGAGCGTCAGGGCGCAGCTCTCCCCAGGCCCGCTGCACCAGAGTCACGAGGCCCTCGAGGGTCTGTCTCGTTGCACCCAGTGCCACGCACTGGGAAAGGGAGTGGAACGTGAGCGTTGTCTGTCTTGTCACGAGCCCTTGCGACTCCGGATCGAGGCCGGACAGGGACTGCATGCGCGGGCGGACTACGACGACTGCACGCACTGCCACTCCGACCACCACGGCCGGGAGTACGAGATGATCCGCTGGCCGGGCGATCAGAAGGACTTCCCGCACGCGGACGTCGGATACGAACTCCGTCTGGCTCACGCCAAGATCGAGTGTCGCGACTGTCACAAAGAGAAGAACATAACCATGAACCGCGCCGCGCTCACGGAGCACGGCAAGGATCTCGAGACGACGTTCCTCGGACTCGACACCACCTGCCAGAGCTGTCACGAGGACAAGCACGCGAACACCGTCGGCACCGACTGTACCCGGTGCCACGACGAGAGCGTCTGGAAGCCGGCGCCCTTGTTCGACCACGCAAAGACCGAATACCCGCTGATCGGCAAGCACGCCGACGTCCCCTGTCAGAAGTGTCACGAGGAGTCGCCACGCTTCCCGGCCCGGGCCTTCGCGGCATGCACCGACTGCCACAAGGATCCGCACGCCGGAGACCTCGGAAACGACTGCGCCCGCTGCCACGACCTGAACGGCTGGAAAGAGATCAAGACGCGGGACTTCGACCACTCCAAGACGAAGTTCCCCTTGGTCGGCGTCCACCGCAACGTGACCTGCGCCCGCTGCCACGTCTCCGGGAGTTCGATCACCGGCAAGCTCCTCTGCGATCAGTGTCATGTGGACGTTCACCGAGGCGCGTTCGTCGAAGCGGGCTCGAGGCGCGCCGACTGCGCGCGGTGTCACAACTCGGAGCGGTTCGTCCCATCGACGTATGGGCTCGTCGACCACGGAAAGTCGCGCTATCCGCTCACCGGCGCCCACCTCGCCGTCCCCTGCGCCGACTGTCACGGGAACGGTTCCGGCGTGAATGGCGCGGCGACGGTGACCCTCGCGTCGACGGGACGGGACGACACGCCCGGAGTGGACGGAACGAACTACACGTTCCCTCGGCTCGGCTGTGACGGATGCCATGGAGACCCGCACGCGGCCAGCTTCGCCAAGGCCGTCACCTCAGCGGAACCGTGTGCTGTCTGTCATGTCACGGACTCGTGGAACACCGTCACCTTCGCTCACGACGTCACTCGCTACCCGCTGGAAGGCGTCCACGCGAACGCCTCGTGCGCCGACTGTCACTCCTCCCTCGTCCGGCAGACGGTCGGGGCATGGGATCGCGAAGCGTTCTTCCCGATGCTCCCGACACTGGCCGCGACGACCGCGGCTCAGACTCCGTTCGAGGAAGCGACGACCTGGGCGGAGTTCCGCAACCACGCGACCGCGGAACGAGGTTCGGTACGGGACGCCGTGAGCCGCGACCGGGCCGACCAGGCCTATGAAACGCTCGTGGGATCCGGAAGGCGGGGAGCGCAGAACCAGCGGGCACGGCGCGACAAGGGTGAGATCACACTACGGATGGACGACGCGCCGGCCACCTGTGCCGAGTGCCACTACGATCCGCACGGCGAGCAGTTCACCTACATCCTCGCGGAGATGCCCCGCCAGGAAGGGATCGACCCGAACGCCGCCCTCTGCGCACGGTGCCACGACAATCAGAACTGGAATGCAGGCCGCTTCGACCACGAACGTGACGCGCGCTTCTCCCTCAAGGGCGCTCACGAGAAGGTCACGTGTGGGGAATGTCATCGACGAGAACCCGATGGATCCCAGCGCTTCCGTCCCCTCGGAATGGAGTGCAGGGACTGTCACGCCACCACGCCGAGGACGGACCAATGAAACAGCGGATGATCGATCGGCGGGCCTTGCTGGGCGCACTCTGCGTCCTCGTCGGCCTGGGCATCGGGGGCACACTTCTCGAGGAGACGCGCCGCGGAGCTTTCTCCTCGGAAGACTCCGTCGGCCGCCTGATCCGGCTCGCGCTCGTGGGAGACGCTCTCGCGGAGTCCACGAACCCGCACGGCGACCTCGAGATCGACTGCTCCGTCTGCCACACCGCGACGTCCTGGCGCGTCGGCACGAAGATCGAAGGGTTCGACCACGCGGAAACGGCTCACTACCCGCTGACCCTGGCCCACTCCAGCGTCCCATGCCGCAGCTGTCACACCGACCTCGTCTTCGGCAACGCGGGAACCAACTGCGCGGACTGCCATGACGACGTCCACAACGGCGACCTCGGCGATCGCTGCTCGCGCTGTCACACGGCGGACACCTGGAACGCGATGGACGCCGCAATCTCCGAGCACGCGAACACCGACTTCCCGCTCATGGGAACGCACGCGAGCACGCCGTGCACGTCGTGTCACCCGAGTGCGCTCGCGGGAACCTTCCGCGACGCTCCGGTCGACTGCAGCGGATGTCACATGGACGAGTTCCTCCAGACGACCGACCCGAACCACTCCCGGGCGGGATTCCCGGAAGACTGCACCTCGTGCCACTCCTCGGCTGCGGTGGCCTGGGAACCCGCACAGTTCGAGCACCCATCGACGTTCCCGCTCGAGGGTGGCCACGCCGGCCCCGCCTGCGCCGACTGCCACCAGGCCTCGTACGACGAGACCCCGAACGAATGCGCCGGCTGCCATCTCACCGACTATGAGAACGCCGACCCGAACCACGACGGATTCCCGCAGGACTGTACGACCTGTCACTCGTCCGTCACTTGGACTCCGGCGGACTTCGATCACGACCGGTCCTTCCCGCTCCTCGGCGCACACCGTGAGGTCGACTGCGCGGACTGCCACACCGCGGGCTACGCCGGAACACCGACCGAGTGCGCCGAATGCCACGCATCGGAGCTCGAGAGCGCGGACCCGAACCACGAGGGATTCCCGGACGACTGTCTGACCTGTCACACGATGAACGCCTGGGATCCGGCCGACTTCGATCACGACGAAGTGTTCCCGCTCGAAGGCGCCCACCGCGACGTCCAGTGCGCGGACTGTCACACGAACGGGTACGAGAACACGCCGAGCCTCTGCGGGGACTGTCACCGGGCCGACTTCGAGAATGCAGAGCCCGATCACGTCGCGGGCGCTTTCCCCGAGGACTGCACGACCTGTCACTCGCTCCTCGCGTGGGAGCCGGCCGAGTTCGAGCACCCGGAGAGTTTCCCGCTCACCCAGGGCCACGCGGACGTTGCGTGCACTTCTTGTCACGAGTCCGGCTACGAACACGCCGACCGAGTGCGTGGAGTGCCACCTCACAGATTCGGAGCAGGCGACACCGAGCCATGACGGATTCGGTGACGACTGCACGAGTTGCCACTCGCTCGCCGCCTGGACGCCCTCGAACTTCGAGCACCCACAGTCCTTCAAGCTGGACCAGGGACATTCCGGCGTCGACTGCGCCTCCTGCCACGCCTCCGGCTACGAGGACACGCCGACCGAGTGCGCCGAGTGCCACCGCGCAGACTACGAGGGCGCGGAACCGGACCACGTCCAGGGCGGGTTCCCCGACGACTGCACGACCTGCCACTCGCTCGCGGCGTGGCAGCCCGCCGCGTTCGAGCACACGCCGACCTTCCCGCTCACGCAGGGGCACGGCGATCTCCTCTGCGCGTCGTGTCACTCCTCCGGATTCGAGAACGTTCCGTCGGACTGCGCGGACTGCCACCTCGCCGACTCGCAGCAGGCGACACCGAACCACGACGGCCTTGGACAGGACTGCACTTCGTGCCATTCCACCGCGGGATGGCAACCTTCGGAGTTCGACCACCCCTCCTCGTTCCCGCTCACGCAGGGACACGGAACCGTGGACTGCGCGTCCTGCCACGGAGGCGGCTATTCCGGAACGTCGACGGAGTGCGTCGACTGTCACCTCGCCGACTCCCAGCAGGCGACGCCGAGTCACGACGGATTCAGCCGGGACTGCACGACCTGTCACTCGACGGCGCAATGGCAGCCGGCCGGGTTCGACCATCCGGAGACGTTCCCGCTCACACAGGGCCACGCGGATGTCTCCTGCGCGTCCTGCCACGCGAGCGGCTATGAAGGTACGTCCACCGAATGCGTGGACTGCCACCTCGCCGACTCGCAGCAGGCCGTCCCGAGCCACGATGGTCTCCCGCAGGACTGCACGACCTGTCACTCGACGGCGCAATGGCAGCCGTCGGGTTTCGAGCATCCGTCGTCGTTCCCGCTCTCGCAGGGTCATGGCGACGTCGACTGCGCGTCCTGCCACACGAGCGGATACGAGGGCACGCCGACCGACTGCGAAGGGTGCCACCTCCCCGACTACGAGCAGGCGGAGCCGAACCACGTCGAGGGCGGCTTCCCACGCGACTGCACGACCTGCCACTCCCTCGTCGCGTGGCAGCCGGCGGCGTTCGAGCACACGCCGAGCTTCCCGCTCACGGAAGGTCATGCGGACCGCACCTGTGCGTCCTGCCACGCGTCCGGCTACGAGGGGACGCCGACCGAGTGCGCGGAGTGCCACCTCGCGGACGCGCAGCAGGCTGTCCCGAGCCACGACGGGCTACCGCAGGACTGCACGACCTGCCACTCCAGGGCGACCTGGAATCCATCGAGCTTCGAGCATCCGACGTCGTTCGCGCTCACGAACGGACACGCGGACGTCGACTGCGCATCGTGCCACGCGTCAGGCTATGAAGGCACGTCGACCGACTGCGTGGACTGCCACCTCGCCGACTCGCAGCAGGCGGTTCCGAACCACGACGGGCTCCCGCAGGATTGCACTACCTGTCACTCCACGACGACCTGGAACCCATCGGGCTTCGAGCACCCGACGTCGTTCGCGCTCACGAACGGACACGCGGACGTCGACTGTGCTTCGTGTCACGCGTCCGGCTACGAAGACACGTCGACCGACTGCGTCGACTGTCACCTCGCCGACTCCCAGCAGGCGGAGCCGAGTCACGACGGACTCCCGCAGGACTGCACACAGTGTCACTCCACGACTGCGTGGGATCCGTCGGAGTTCGTCCACCCGGAGACTTTCCCTCTCACCCAGGGACACGAGAACATCGACTGCGCGTCCTGCCATACCTCCGGCTACGAAGGCACGTCGCCCGAGTGCGTGGACTGTCACCTCGCCGACTCCCAGCAGGCGGAGCCGAGCCATGACGGGCTGCCGCAGGACTGCACGCAGTGTCACTCCACGACGACCTGGGACCCGTCGAGCTTCGAGCACCCGAACGAGTTCCCCCTCGCGGGCGGTCACGAGGCCGTCGACTGCGCGACCTGTCACGTCTCGGGCTATGAAGGCACGTCGCCCGAGTGCGTCGACTGTCACCTCGCCGACTCGCAGCAGGCGGAGCCGAGCCACGACGAGTTCCCGGCCGACTGCACGACCTGCCACACGATCCAGGCCTGGATCCCGGCTGACTTCGACCACACGCCGTCCTTCCCGCTCACCCAGGGACACGCCGGACTCTCGTGCGCGTCCTGCCACTCGTCCGGATACGAGGGAACGCCTACCGACTGCGCCGAGTGCCACATCGAAGACGCCATGGGGGCTACGCCGAGCCACAGCCAGTTCCCGCTCGACTGCACGGAGTGTCACTCCACGGCGAGATGGAACCCCTCGGACTTCGAGCACCCCGGCACGTTCCCGCTCTCGGGCGGCCACGACGACGTGGAATGCAACTCCTGCCATACCGGCGGTCTCGAGAACGCCTCGACCGAATGCGTGGACTGCCACCTCGCGGACTCGCAGCAGGCGGAGCCGAGCCACGACGAGTTCCCGACCGACTGCACGACCTGCCATACGATCCAGGGCTGGACCCCGGCCGAATTCGACCACACGTCGACCTTCCCGCTCACGGAAGGCCACGAGGGACTCCCCTGCGCGTCCTGCCACTCCGCTGGGTACGAAGGCACGTCGCCCGAGTGCATCGACTGCCACCTCGTCGACTACCAGGGAGCCGAGCCGGACCACGTGGACGGCGGCTTTCCCGAGGACTGTACGAGCTGTCACAACATGTCCACCTGGGAGGGGGCGACGTTCGTCCACACGCTGACCTTCCCGCTCATCGGCGGCCATGCGAACGTGTCCTGCCAGGACTGTCACGCCGCGGGGTACGACAACACGCCGAACCAGTGCGTCGACTGCCATCTCGCCGATTCGCAGCAGGCGGACCCAAGCCACGACGGCCTGCCGACGAACTGCCAGACCTGCCATTCGATCACCGGCTGGACACCGTCGACCTTCCGGCACACCTCGGAGTTCCCGCTCACCCAGGGCCATTCGGGTGTCGACTGCGCCTCGTGCCACACCGCGGGCTACGACAACACGCCGACGGAGTGCATCGAGTGCCACCTCCCGGACTACCAGGGTGCGGAGCCCGACCACGTCGAAGGAGGATTCCCCGAGGACTGCACGACCTGCCACTCGATGGCGGATTGGATCCCCGCGGAGTTCGATCACACGCCGACGTTCCCGCTCTCCGGCGGCCACGACAACGTTCCGTGTGCGTCGTGCCACTCCGCTGGGTACGAGAACACGCCGAACGTCTGCGTCGACTGTCACCTCGCGGACTCGCAGGGCGCCGTCCCGACGCACGACGGACTCCCGACCGACTGCACGACGTGTCACACGATCCAGGGCTGGGTGCCGTCGAGCTTCGAGCACACGCCGTCGTTCCCGCTGACGCAGGGCCACTCGGGTGTCGATTGCGCTTCGTGCCACACCGCGGGCTACGACAACACGCCGACCGACTGCATCGAGTGCCACCTCACGGACTACCAGGGTGCGGAGCCCGACCACGTCCAGGGCGGCTTCCCCGAGGACTGCACGACCTGCCACTCGATGGCAGAGTGGATTCCCGCGGACTTCGACCACACGCCGACGTTCCCGCTCACGGGCGGGCACGACAACGTCCCATGCGCGTCGTGCCACTCCGCCGGGTACGAGAACACGCCGAACGTCTGCGTCGACTGCCACCTCGCGGACTCGCAGGGCGCCGTTCCGAGCCACGACGGCCTGCCGGGCGACTGCAAGAGCTGTCACACGATCCAGGGTTGGGTGCCGTCTAGCTTCCAGCACACACTGTCGTTCCCGCTGACACAGGGCCACGCAGGTGTCGAGTGTGCCTCGTGCCACTCTTCGGGTTACGACAACACGCCGACCGACTGTATCGAGTGTCACCTCGCTGACTATCAGGGTGCCGACCCGAGCCACGATGGATTCCCCGAAGACTGCCTGACCTGCCACTCCATGTCGTCGTGGGAAGGTGCGGACTTCCCGCACACGAACGAGTTCCCGCTCACCGGTGGGCACGACAACGTGCCGTGCGCGTCGTGCCACTCGGCCGGATATGAGAACACTTCGCCCGAGTGCATCGAGTGTCACCTCGCGGACTTCATGAACGCCGATCCGGATCACGTCGATGGAGGCTTCCCGGAGGACTGCACGGCCTGCCACACCATCCAAGGCTGGAGTCCGGCAGACTTCGAGCACACGCCGAGCTTCCCGCTCGTCCAGGGACACTCGAACCTCGCGTGCTCGGACTGCCACTCCGCGGGGTACGAGAATACGTCTCCCGAGTGCATCGAGTGTCACCTCACGGACTACCAGACCGCCTCGCCGGATCACGACGGCGCCGGATTCCCGACCGACTGCACGAGCTGCCACTCATTGGTCGGGTGGGAGAACGCGAACTTCAACCACGACGGCAACTGGTTCCCGATCTACAGCGGAAGGCATCGGGAGAAGTGGGACACCTGCTCCGATTGCCACTCGAACCCGAACGACTTCACGGTGTTCTCCTGCATCGACTGCCACGCACATCGTCGATCCGAAATGGACTCGAAGCACCAGGAAGAGAACGTGAGCGGCTACGAATACGAAAGCAACGCGTGCTACGCCTGCCACCCGACGGGAAGGGCCGATTGATCCGGCAGCTCCGCTCCAGAGTGCGCGTGGCACTCGCGCGTGTCGTAGCCGCGTGTACGGTGCGCCGTGGCGTCGTGCCTGCCTGCGCGGCGGCGGTGACCCTCTGCGTGCACGGCGCAGCCGCGGCCTGGACCCCGGCGTCGGCGTCGACCAGCGCCACGATCCTGGCCGGAACGAGTACCGCGTTCATCGCCGGCGCACCGGATGGCGCACTCGTCACCGCCGGGACGGACACTGCACTCGTCGCCGCCGGAACCGCATCATCGGCTGCGGACGTACTCCGTCTCGAGGGACGCGTGAGGCAGCTCTCGGTGGACTTCGTGTACGTCGACCTCGGCACGAACGACGGACTCGCTATCGGGGACACACTCTCCGTCACTTCGGGAGCGAGCCGCGGAGAGTCCCTCGTCACGACCTACGTGGCGGGACGCTCCGCCTCCTGTCAGCTCGTGTCCCGCCCCGGCACGACCGCTTCGATCGCGGTGGGCGACGCCGTCGCCGCGACACTATCGGGAAGGAGTGCCGAAGCGCGCCCCAAGACGGCACCTACGAAGCTGTCGTTTCCCACGCCCCGGAGCGGCGTGATGCCGACTCCCACGACGGGCGGACGCTCCGTGCGTACGCGCGACGGCTGGGGACGCGTGCACGGCTCCCTCTCCGTCGACTGGCTCCAGACCGTGAGCGAGGATGGAGAGAAGACGACTCGTGATCCGCGCGGCCGGTTCGAGATTCGTGGACGCGATCTCCTCGGAAAGAACCTCCGCGCCCGAGCGAGTCTCCGGACCGGACGCAGGACCAGTTCGAGTTCGGCCGACGGCAGCTCCCTCCCCGAAGTCCGCCAGCTCTGGTTCGACTACCACGACGACGCATCCAGGGTCGGGATCCGCGGGGGCCGGCTTCTCATCGCGGAGGCGGGGTCGTTCGCCTACCTCGACGGCGGCGCGGTGAACTACCTGCCGACCTCCCACCTCGAGCTCGAGATGTATGTCGGCCGGCAACCGGATTGGGTGGACCGCAGCGCAAAGGGCGGTGTCTACATCGCGGGGGGCGCCGCCCGCCTGCCGATGGAAACGGTCCGATCGTCCCTGCTCGTCTCGCTCCTTCGGGAAATCCGGCAGCAGGACCGGAACCGGGACTGGGCGTACCTCGAGGCGAGGTCGGAACCGGTCCGCTCCCTCAGGTTCTATGCGCGGACGCAGTTCCAGCTGACGAAGCGCGACGATGCGGAGCGACTGCCGGAGGAGTCCGATCCCGAGTTCGACCCGACCGACTTCGAGGTCTTCCGTAGCTACCTCGAGTCGCGACTCTCGGTGTCCGCTCGGTATCGGCCGGTCGACGAGTTCTGGTGGTCGGTCAGCTACGACGAGAGTTCTCTCCTGTCGGAATACGAGGCCACGACGACGACGGAGGACCGCTTCGACCGGTCTGCCCGAAACGGGTGGAGGACCACCTTGAGTCTCGAACCGGCGGAGTTCTGGCGGACGCAACTCGGCGGAAGCTGGCGGGAAGGAGAATCCCTCGACGACCGTTGGTCGGTGAACGGCTACGTCCAGCGTCAGCGCCTCGTGTCCTGGCCGGTCGATCTCACCGTGCAGATGCGTGTCTTCGACGCCGGGTACTCCAGAGGTTCGACTCCGTCCGTCGAACTCGAACACATCTCGCCCCACGGCTACTCACTCGAGCTCCGCGGGGGAATGCACATCTACGAAGCGACCGGCTCGACCGACGCGCGGTCGGACCGATGGGCCCGGCTCAGCTCGTCGGTCAGTCTTCCGTCGCGATTCCGCGTCCTCCTGGAAGCGGAGACGTCATCGGGTGACAATGCGATCGGTTCGCGCTTCTACGGACAGATCGTACGGAGTTTCTAGAGAACGTAGGGACGAGGGGAGCGGAACGATCGCGATCAGCGCGTGGCGGGCACCAAGGGCGAGCGTGAGTGACGCAGGACGACGGGCCGACGAGGGGCCCTGAAGAGAGGACGAGGGAAGTGGCGGGGATGTCGGAATCGGTGATGATCTGGGGCGGAATCGTCGTCGTCAGCGCAGTCGTGTTCGGATACTACCTGAAGCAGTTCACCCGACGGGCCCGGGCCGATGAAGCTAGGCAGGCCAGCGCACGGCAGGCCGGTATCGACAAGGCCGTCTCCCAACATCCGCACATCGACGAACTCTCCTGCATCGGCTGCGGCAGCTGCGTGGATGCCTGTCCCGAAGGGGACGTGCTCGGCATCGTGTCGGGCGTCGCCGTTCTCATCAACGGCCTCCGCTGCGTGGGACACGGCCGCTGCGCCGAAGTCTGTCCCGTCGGCGCGATTCAGATCGGACTCGGCGACATCAGCGCGCGGACGGACCTCCCAATCCTCGGTCGCGGACAGGAGACGACGGTGCCCGGCGTGTTCGTCGCCGGCGAACTGAGCGGATTCTCCCTCATCCGAAACGCGATCACGCAGGGCACGCAGGTCGCGGAGCACATCGCGGCGCATCGCCCGCGATCGACCGATCCGGACACTCTCGACGTCGTGATCGTCGGCGCAGGACCGGCCGGACTCTCCGCCGCTCTCGCCGCGAAGAGAGCCGGACTCAGGTGCGTCGTCCTCGACCAGCAGGGCGTGGGAGGGACGATTCTCCAGTACCCGCGCCGGAAGCTCGTCCTCACCCAACCGGTCGAACTCCCTCTCTACGGCATGTTGCATTCGAGCGAGTACACGAAGGAGCAGTTGATCGACATCTGGAGCGAAGTCCCGGAACGGTTCGGCCTCGACGTTCGCATCGGATCCCGGGTCGTCGGCGTCGAGAGAATGCCCGTGGGCTTCCGCATCGCCTCCGAGAAGGGCGAATCCGTGGACGCCATGAGCGTGATTCTCGCTCTGGGACGCCGCGGTTCGCCCCGAAAGCTCGAGGTTCCCGGCGAGGCACAGGCGAAGGTGCTCTATCAGCTCCTCGACGCAAAGTCCTACGGTGGCCGGAGGGTTCTGGTCGTAGGGGGTGGAGATTCCGCTGTCGAGGCGGCGATGGCCCTCGCCAAGCAGAGCGGCACACAGGTGACGATCTCCTACCGAAAGGACCAGTTCGCACGGATCAAGAAACGGAATCAGGACCGGCTCGACCCGCTCCTCGCCGCGGGGAGAATCAAGCCTCTCTACAGCTCACAAGTACTCGCGATCGGATCGGATCGTGTTCGTCTCGCCGTTCCCGAGGGAGAGCTCGACCTCCCGAACGACGACGTGTTCGTCCTGATCGGAGGCGACCCACCCTATCCGTTCCTCCGCGGCATCGGCATCCGCTTCGGGGGAGAAGGAGCAGACTCCGCCGAACGAGGTGCCGTGGCCCACGCCTGACGGCACCGCGGACCAGCTTCCACCGAACGAGGCGCCGTCACCCACGCCTGACGGCACCGCGGATCCTGCGGTACCATGCGCGAATCTGCCCCAAGCGCACTGCAGAGTCCGAAAGGAGCCGGTCCCTTGTCCCAGCCTTCCATCGGCCGTGGTTCGGTCCTCACTCTCCTTCTCCTCAGTTCGATGACGGTCATGGCCGGCGCCACGATCTCGCCGACGCTCCCGTCGATCAGTGAGGTCTTCGCGGACAACCCGAAGAGCGACCTCCTCGTCCGACTCGTCCTCACCCTTCCCGCTCTCTTCACGGCCATCGGCGCGCCGATCGCGGGCGGCATCATCGATCGGTTCGGCCGGCGGCCCCTCCTCTTCGTGGTCATCGTGCTCTATGCGCTGGCCGGAGGATCGGGCCTCCTCGCCGGCGACCTCCCCCAGCTCCTGATCGGGCGGGCAGGACTCGGACTCGCAGTGGGAGGCATCCTCACGACGGCAACGACGCTGATCGCGGACTACTTCGAAGGCGACGAGCGGTCCAAAGTGCTGGCTTGGCAGTCAGCGTTCATGGGCATCGGAGGCGTCGGCTTCGTCACCCTGGGCGGCTTCCTCACGGACGTGAGCTGGCGGGCGCCGTTCGGGGTCTACCTCCTGGCCCTCGTCTACCTTCCTCTCGTCGCTCTCTTCCTGCCCGAACCCAACCGCTTCGGCTCGCGATCGGTGTCGACGAAGCCATCGGGAGGATCCGGAGACGACCGGCCACCGACGACCTCGGATCCGGCCGCGTCCGCGCCAGAGTCGACGAAGGAGCCGGCCGCGCGCCGTTCCGTCCTCGGGCTGGTCTATGTGCTCGGCTTCCTGGGAATGGTCGTGTTCTTCGCGCTCCCGGTGCAGCTGCCGTTCCATCTCCAAACCATCGACTCCGTTTCTGCGTCGAGAATCGGGATCGCCCTCGCGACCATGACCGCGACCGCGGCTTGCGTCTCGCTTCTCTACCCGAAGCTGCGCACTCGACTCTCGTTCCCCGCGATCTTCGGAGTCCAGTTCCTCCTCCAGGGTGCGGGCTACCTGCTACTCGGGTCCGCGCCGAGCTACGTGGGAGCGTTTCCGGGGCTGATCATCGCCGGTGCCGGCTCCGGACTCCTCGTTCCGAACGTCCAACTCTGGACGAGCCAGCTCGCGCCGGCGGAGATTCGCGGTCGGGTGCTCGGAGTCCTCGGACTCTGCCTCTTCCTCGGGCAGTTCCTCTCCCCCATGGTGACGCAGCCACTCGCAAACACGCGCGGATACGGTGGAATGTACGGTTCGCTCGCCCTGTTCCTGCTCGTACTGTCCGCGGTGTTCGTGATCGGGTCGACCGTGAGGAAACGAACCTGAGTCTGTTGGGGAATCTCTACACGCCCTTTCGAAACTCCACGGTCGACGACCTCGTCGTGGCGGGCTCTCGGGTGCCCGCTCTGCTCCGGAGGCATCCCGACCGATGGCACTCTTTCCCGGTGATCCGGGCCTGGCTATACTCCTGAGATGTCGGTTCCCCCATCCCGCTGGACCTATGTCGCGAAACGCCTCGCCAAGGACGGACTCCTGCGTCTGCCAGGCATGACGGCGTTCAATGCGGCCCGCCACGGTCACAACACCGGGAAGATGTTCGACCCGGACGAGGTGCACGCCCTCTTCGCGGGGCACGTCGCTCGCCTCGCGCCACACTGGCCGTCGCCGGCGGGTAGAGTCGGTTTGGAACTCGGCCCGGGAAACAGTCTGGCTCAGGCGACGCTCTGGAGCCTGCTCGGGGCCGACCGCGTCATCGCGGTCGACGTGAATCGGTACGCCTCGGCAACGTCTTCGCCGGGCGTGTACGAAGGAATCCTGGCGCGTATCGAGCCCAGAATCGCGGCGGGCGATCTGCCTGACCCCCTCGGACCCGACGGAAGGCTCGCGCGGAGGACCGAACTCTTCCCCGGTGCCCCTTCGTTTCCGGAGCTGGGAGCACGAATCGACTACCGGATCACGGACGGACGGGATCTACCCGTCGAGAGCGGTACGGTCGACTTCATCTACTCGATTTCCGTTCTCGAACACGTACGAGACGTGGCCCACACCTATCGCGAGATGGCGCGTACACTGAGGCCGGACGGTCTGTGCAGTCACATCATCGATCTCCGTGACCACCATCATCCCGATCCCATCGACTTCCTCCGCTATCCGGACGGATTGTGGGAGCGAATGGCCGGCCGGAGCGCTGGTTGGACGAACCGTCTGCGGGCGACCGAGCACCTCGCGGCGATCCGGAACGCGGGCCTCGAGGTCCTCTCCTACGATCCCCGGACCCTGGACGGGGCACCTGACCCGTCGTCCCTGGATACCCGCTTCCAGGGGCTTGCCGACGAGGATCTCCGCACCATCGCGATGATTCTGGTGCTCCGGAGGCCCTGAGTCCGTCCGGGTTCCCGCGAACCCGTTGCACCGTGCATTCCCAACCGTGCGATGCACACGGTGAGGAGTGGCCAGGCTCAGCCACTTCGCGCGGATGTCCTCGGCCGGCAATCGACGAGATCCGCCTGCGCGTTGGCACCCTGCTTGCGATGCTTTGGGCATGCGGTGGAACGTCTATACTCTGGGGGCCATAGGCCTGTGTCTCGCCATGGGGTTCGGGATCGAAGCAGCGAAGGCTGCGAGCTATCCCCGGACCGCACAAATCTGCGCCCGGCTCGGCGAGTACAGCGACGCTCAGCGCGACACTCTCGCCCGATACGACCTCCTGGCGTTCACGGAGGGGCCACTCGTCGTTGCGGACATGCGGGACCGCAACCCCGACCTCGACCTCTTCTACCACTGGATGCCGCAGCTCATCAACGACAACGATGAGGACGAGACGTTCTGGTACCCCGACACGAGCTGGAACATCCTCCGACTCGCCCAGTTCTACGCGGAACAGAACGACTGGTACCTCTACAACACGGACGGAAGCCGGCCCCGCCTCTACGAATCCTGGATCAGCAACTGGACGCCCCACTGCCCACTCGGAACCTACGGCGATTCCGACGGCCTCACCTACGCCGAGTGGCTGGTGCAGAAGGCCATCCCCCGAATCATCCACGGTGAAGGCCCGTGGGAAGAGTGGGGACCGAACAGCTCCGCCTACCAGGGCTTCTTCTTCGAGGTCATGGGCGACTGCATGAACGTCTTCCCCGACGCCGACCCGGACGGCGACGGTCAACCGGAAGGGATCTACTCCTCCTGCTGCTCAGGCGGAAACGAAGATCCCCTCTCGGTGATGATGCGCGAGGTGAACGTTCCATTCGGCGCAGACCTACATGCGACCCTCGGTTCCGACATCACCGTGATCATCAACGGTGTCAACAACTGCGTGCGACCCGACTGGAGCTGGTTGAACGGAATCAAACTCGAGTCCTGGCTCCAATCACCCAATCCCGCCTGGCAGGACTGGTGGAACTTCTTCTACTCGTTGGCCGACTACTCCGGTGAGGTGAGTTGGGAGACCGGCTACAAGTGGGCCGAGGACCATCTCGGCGAGACCGGCATCGACGAAAGGGATGGCTGGGACCTGTCCATGGTCCACGTCATGGTCAAGGATACTTGGTCGGAGTCTTTCATCCTGAAGCGACGCGCATTCGGGATGGGCACGGCGATGCTCGGCGACGGCTACTACTCCGAAACCATCGACCAGATGGGGGTCTACTACGCCCCGGAGATGGATTGGGACTTCGGCGACGCCATCGAGGACTACTTCATCGAGACGTACGAAGGCGTCACGCCCCATGACTCGCTCTACGTCCGCCGCTTCGAGAAGGGAATGGTGGAAGTCAATCCGAACAGCGGGTCCGTCGCGGGCGTGTCGTACGAGACCTCGCGGTTCTCCTTCTGGGATCCCGTCACGGACCTCACGGCCGAAGCGGCGCAGGGAAGCGCCATCCGCCTACACTGGACCGGCCCCGATGGGCCCGGCGTCGAGGGACAGGAGATCCGGTACGCGCCTTACCCGATCGACCAGGACAACTGGGACTCCGCCACGCCGTGGCCGGAGTTCGTCGAGTCGGAGGCCGATCACGGCGTCTCCTACCTCATGACCGGACTCCCCGGACCGGCAACCTACTACATCGCGATGAAGAACCGCGTCCACGGAAAGATGGAGTACACCGTCTCGAACCTGGTCGTGGTCACGAATGGCGCACCCGAGAACGACACGGAATCGCCGTCCGCCATCGAGGACGTCTCCGTCCTCGAGGTGGGAGACATGACCGCGCGGATCCGCTGGTCCGCTCCCGGTGATGACGGTACCGATGGAACCGCGTCGCTCTACGAGATCCGAACTCGTCGCGGTACCGCGATCACGACCGAAGCGGACTGGGACGAAGCCACGCCGATCACCGACCTGCCGCCGAACCCGGAAGGTTCCGGTACCGAGCAGACCTTCGAGATCGGCGGCCTCGTCAGCGGCACACTCCAGGCGATCGCCATCCGGGCCATCGACGACGGAGACAACCTCGGCCCGATCTCGAATCCGCTCACCGTCCTGACGAGCGGCAACCCGCCCCATCAGCTCGACCAGTTCCCGCCGGCAACGATCGACGACCTCTCCATCGTGTGGGTCGACAGCACCGAAGTAGTACTCCAGTGGACCGCGGTCGGAGACGACGGCGACGACGGGCGTGCCGAGGCCTACGAAGTCCGCGCGCTCGAAGGTAGTGAGATCCTGACCAAGATCGACTGGGACCTCGCACACCTCGCCCCGCTCGCGCCGCCCGACCCTGCACTTCCCGGCCAGCTCGAACAGTTCACGTTCACCGGACTCACGCCGTCCACGTTCTACGGCTTCGCGGTACGCGCGATCGACGATATCGGAAACGTCGGCGGGATCTCGAACTCCCCGACGGCGACCACCGAATCCTCGGAAGAGGATCCACCTCCTCCGCCGCCGGACGATCCCATACCGCCGCTCGAGATCGAGGACCTCACGATCTCCGCCGTCGACTCGACGCGCATCCAGCTCCGGTGGACCGCCCCTGAAGACGGAGAGAACGGCGCCGTCCTCGCGTACGAGATCGCGGTGCTCGCCGGAGACTCACTCCAGATCCCCGCAGGTTGGGACCAGGCCGAGATCATTCCGGGTCCTGCGACGCCGGCTGAGCCCGGTACGATCGAGTCGTTCTGGGTCGAGTCGCTGACGCCGGAGACGCTCTACGGATTCTCCGTCCGTTCCGTCGACGCCGACACGCTCTGGTCGCCACCGTCTGCTCCGGCCCACGCCACCACGCTCGCCGGCCCGGACGTCCCCGACCCAGACCCCGATCCGCCCACAGCCATCGATGATCTCGAAGCGACGAGCGTCGACTCGCTCCGCTGCAAGCTCGAGTGGACCGCACCCGCGGATGGATCCGGCGGAACCGTCGCTTCGTACGAACTCGGCTTCCTGATCGACAAGCCGATCCAGAACGATAGCGACTGGGATCTCGCCACCCACTATGCCGGCCCGTTCCCGATGACGCCCGGTGGCCACCAGTGGCATTGGATCTCGGATCTGGATCCGGGACATCTCTACGGGGTCGCCGCCGTTTCGTACGACTCGGAGGGGCGTCGTTCTCCGCTCTCCAACCTGATCACCATCGAGACACTCGACCTCACCGATCCCGATGGTGGGGGTGGTGGCGGAGGTGGCGGTGGTGGCGGCGGCGGCGGTGGCGGTGGCGGCGAACAGGACACGATCCCGCCCGCGCGCATCGAGGACCTGGACGTCCTCGAGGCCACTCTCACCGATGCACGCCTCGGGTGGACCGCCGTCGGTGATGACGGCATGATCGGCCGGGCCGCGTCTTACGTCCTCTACCTGCAGTCCGCGCAACTCGACAGCGTGGCCTGGACGGGAACGCGCGAGCCAGGTGACAGCGAGTCGCGCACGTTCTCCGATCTCGCCGAAGCGACCACCTACGTCGCGACGTTGGTCGTACTCGACGAAGCAGGCAACAGGAGCGAACCGAGCAACGCACTCGAGTTCACGACGGAATCTCCCCCACCGCCGGACGATACGGATCCACCGTCACGGGTGACACTCGACCTCCTCGTCGCACTCGGCACCGACGCGATCCAAGTCGATTGGACCTCCGTTGGCGACGACGGAGTGGAAGGCACCGCGAGTGCCTACCGCGTCTCGTGGCGGGCAGGAGCGGCGATCGAGAACGAAGATCAGTGGGCCGCGGCCGCGTACTTCGACCTGACCACCGACCTTCCCGCGGCCGGCCAGTCGATGTCCGCGACGATCGAAGGACTCGACCCAGGCAGCCTCTACGGAGTCAGCGTTCGCGCCCGCGACGATGCGGGCCTCTGGTCGCAGCTCAGTCAGCCCGCGGCCGTCGAGACGGAAGACGAGGAGATCGATCTCCCGCCCAAGCGGATCACCGATCTCGAAGTCGGCGCGCGCACGCCGACGACACTCACGGTGTCCTGGACCGCTCCCGCCGACTCCGCGCCGGTCGCTGCCGTGACCGCCTACGAAGTCGGCTGGCTGGCCGGCCAGACGATCGTGACCGAGAAGGACTGGGAAGCCGCGACGCACGTCCCCGGCCCCAACCCCGCAGCCCCCGGCATCGCGGAGACGTTCGTGATCACCGGCCTCGCGGCCGAGACGTCGTACGGAGTCGCAGTGCGCGCGGTCGACTCGACCGACAACCTCGGCCCCATCTCCAACCCGATCGTCGGCACGACCGAAGCCCTGGGCGGTGACGACCCCGGCGACGGCGGGGACCCCGGCGACGGCGGCGACGACCCCGGCGACGGCGGCGACGACCCCGGCGACGGCGGCGACGACCCAGGCGACGGCGGGGATGACCCCGGCGACGGCGGGGATGACCCAGGCGACGGCGGCGACGGCGG
This sequence comes from Candidatus Eiseniibacteriota bacterium, assembly GCA_041390305.1. Taxonomy (GTDB): domain Bacteria; phylum Eisenbacteria; class RBG-16-71-46; order CAIMUX01; family CAIMUX01; genus JACKCR01. The sequence continues at coordinate 24,737 of JAWKQE010000018.1, read as the reverse complement.
CGACGACCCCGGTGACGGCGGGGACGACCCCGGTGACGGCGGCGCGCCCGTTCCGCCGGCTCCGATCGACGACCTACGCGTTGGCGCTACCGGTCCGGATTGGATCGACCTCCACTGGACCGCTCCCGGCGAGGACGGCACGACAGGATCGTGCGTCCGCTACGAGATGCGCACACTCGAAGGCCGCCCGATCGCAACCGGTACGGACTGGACACAGGCATCGGTCCTCGAAGTGACACTCCCGACGCCGAGCGAAGCCGGAGTCGACGAGACGTTCCGCGTCGAGAGCGTCGATCGCCTGGTCGGTCGCGGATTCGCCATCCGCGCACTCGACGCCGAGGGTGTTTGGTCACCCTTCCGCGCCGGCGCGTATCTGGCTCCGATGGACCTCGCTCCGCCAAGCCCGCCGGAAGATCCGGTCACCAGCTGGAACGGAGCGCAGCTCACTCTGGAATGGCGTGCATCGACGGACCCGCGCGTGGCCGGCTACCACGTCTATCGCCAGGGCCCCGATCTCGGATGGCAACGCCTGACGGAGGAACCGCTGACCGAAACGTCGTACGTGATCGAAGGCGTGTCTCCTGACCTCCTCCATCGCGTCGCCGTCACGGCCGTGCTCATCGAAGGTACGGAGAGCTCGCTCGCCTCGACCGGCTCGCTCTTCGAGTCGGAGTGGAAGGTAGAGGGACCGTTCCCTCACCCGATTCACGAGTCGGCCCGGTTCGTCGTGACGATGCCTGCGGCCGTGGACGGCGCACTCCGGATCGAGATCCTGGATCTCCTGGGACGGCGCGTCCGCATGCTCCAGGACGCACCCGTGGTCGGCGGGACGCAGGAGTGGAGCTGGGATCGGCACGACGAGCAAGGTCGGCGGGTCGCGCCAGGCTTCTACCTGCTCCGGCTCGTCGGCCCCGGCATCGACGAGCTACAGAAGCTGTACGTAGCACCGTAGCCGTTCGGTGAACGTGCTCGACTGATGGAACGCGGTCCGGGACGCCGGGCCGCGTTTCTGCTGCCGCTGCACTTCGACCACAGGCGCGCTTCGGACACGTCCGCACTTCGACCACGGACGCGTTCAGACTCGTTCGAGCCAGCCCTCACGCACCCGGCGCTCGAGCACTTCCACGCGTTGACGCAGAGGGACGTTCGGTGCGCCCTTCTCCGCGACCTCTACGTCGTGGATCCCGATCACCGCTCCACGCACGATGGCCCTCCGGCGCAGTTCGCGGAGGTCCACCTCGGTCCGGCCAAACAGCTCAGCCTCACTACGACCGGCTCCATCCCGCCCCGCACGCACCTCCGTAAGCGGATTCGTCCCGAAAGCACCGTATGCGTCGAGAGCCGCATCGAGAAACGCGTCCCCGAGAAGCCAGCTGAGCAGACAGAAATCTGCTGCCGGGTCCCCCCAGGTCGAGTCGGCCCAGTCGATCAGTCCGACGACGTCCCAGGTATCCGGCTCGAAGAAGACATGCTCGGGGAAGAGGTCCCCATGGATGAACACCGGAGCGACGTCCTCCGCCGGACGCACACGGACCCGCTCGATCATTCTCTCGACCCGATCCACCACATCGCCCGCAACATGACGCCGAAGCGCCACGATCGCACTGTCGGCATTCCTGGCCAGATCACACGGGTCGAACTCGACCGACCTCGGACGCTCACCGATTCCGCCCGGTGATACTCGATGCACGGCTCCGACCCGATGACCATACGAACGGCCAAGACGCGCCGGATCCACCTCAGCGAGACGCGGCAGGAGCGGAACCCCTGGAGCGAACGAGATCGCCATCCAGTCGTACGGTAGGCCTCCAGTCGCCGGAGTCCCCCCAGAGTTCGACTCCCCCGTCGGTTCCCAGCTCGTCCAACCCAGCTGCGGAACGAAGCGGTGCTGCGCATCCTCGAAGGCGGAGAGAATGTGGGCTTCCTTATGTAGCCAAGGCTGGACGTTCGATCGCTTCGGCAGCTTGCAGAGCCATCGACTCCCCACCTTGTCCGTCACGACGAAGACGTCACAGTCCCAACCCTCATCGAACCAACGCACCTCGGGGGAGGCGCCGAACCGCGCCGTTCGCTCGGCGAGAGCGGCCGCAAGCCTCGCCGATAGCTCTTCGCGGCTGAGCCCGTGGTCTGGATCCCATGGCTGTGACATTTGTGGCCCCCTGGTTGTGGATCTGAGAATGGTATCCGGCACACGAAACGCAGGCATCAATCGGTATGACGAACTACCAACTCCCCCCCGAAATCGACCCTGACTTTGCACCACCGTTCTGTCCCAATCGTTTTTGTCCCTTCCACATAGCGGGGACGCCCGACTGGGAATGGCGATTCCGCGGCATCTACACTCGGCATTCCGACCAGTCCATGTTCCGCCGCTTCCGATGTCTCCACTGCTCGAGAACATTCTCCACACGCACGTTCTGCGCCGACTACTGGCTCCAGAAGCGAGATCTGCTACCCAAGATCGCCAGCATCGCCTCCAATGGTGCCGGGCTCAGGCAGATCGCCCGTCATCACGGTGTCGCCCACTCGACGGTCGCCCGACTCATCGCGAGAGCCGGAAGACACTGCCTCCTCTTCCACAAGCAGGAGACGGAAACCATGCACATCGCCGAACCCATCGCCTTCGATGGCTTCGAGACCTTCGAGTACTCGCAGTTCTTCCCATTCCACATCAACGTCGCTGCCGGCCGTGAGTCCTGGTTCCTCTACGAACTCACCGACAGCCCGCTACGAAGGAAGGGGCGGATGACGGCGAAACAACGACGACGGCGAGCGCAGCTCGAGGCACAACTCGGACGCCCGGACCCCAAGGCGACGGAACTCGGCATGGCGGCCCTGATCTCCGCCCTCATCACGAAGACCCCTCCGGATCGACCGGCGTTCCTGGAGAGCGACGAGCACCCGGCCTATCCCCGTGCCATCAGGCGGGTTGTGCGGGAAGCGAATCGATCGCAACGGCGAATCTCCGAGATCGTCCACTGCACGATCTCATCACGGGCCGCGCGGACGAAGGACAACCCACTCTTTGCAGTCAACCTGACTGATCTGCTCTTCCGTCACAGTCACGCCAACCACCGTCGAGAAACGATCGCCTTCAGCAAGCGACGAATGGCGGCGATCTCGCGGGCACAGGTGTTCCGGGTGTGGCGAAACTGGGTGAAGCGACGGAAGGAGAATGGAGGAGAAATGGCCTTCCCCCGCTTTGATGGACACCGGGGTTATGAGGTCATCTGACCCATCAGGTGCTTGAGTTCGTACTCGATCGGGCTGAGATAGTCGAGGGACGAGTGCATTCTCTCCAGATTGTAGAAGTTGTCGATGTAGTCGGTGATCGAGGTCCTCGCCTCGAGTCGTGTCTCGTACTCCTCTTCCGTCTCGCCCTTCAGTGTACCAAAGAAGCTCTCCGCCACTGCGTTGTCCCAGCAGTTCCCGCGTCGACTCATGCTGCAAGTGATTCCGGACGATCGAAGCTTCTCCTGGAAGTCATCGCTCGCATACTGGCTACCTCGGTCCGAGTGGAAGAGCAGCTCGTTCGGCAGACTCCGGCTCGCGAGGGCGTTGTCCAGCGCGGCCAGAACGAGAGTGCGATCGATCGACGAGCTCATCGCGTACCCGACGATCCGACGAGAGAACAGATCCAGGATCGTTGCCAGGTAGAGCCAGCCCTCGCCGGTTCGGATGTAGGTGATGTCGCTCACCCACACCGTGTTCGGTGCGGTCGCCTCGAACCGACGATCGAGCAGGTTCTCGGCGACAGGAAAGTCGTGGTTCGAGTCGGTCGTGAGGCAGAACTTCTTCCGCTTTCGCCCGACGATCTCGTCTTCCCGCATCAGGCGAGCGATCCGGTTCTTCCCCAAGCTCGGTCGCTTCTTCTTCAGGCCGTGATGGATCCGCGGGCTTCCGTAGGTTCCTCGACTCTTCTTGTGAGCCACTCGGATCTCCTCGAGAAGGGTCTCGTTCTCCCGAGCACGCGCAGAGGGTTTCCTGTTCAGCGACGCGTAGAACCCGCTCCTCGAGACCTCGAGAACGTTACAGAGAACGCGCACCGGGTAGTTGGCCTTCTCCTCCTGGATGAACGCGAACTTCATTCGCTCTCCTTGGCGAAGAAGGCCGCCGCTTTTTTTAGGATCTCGCGCTCCATCTGCAGCCGCTTGTTCTCGCGTCGGAGCCGGGTCAGCTCCTCCCGCTCCGCCTGCGTCAGGGCATCCGCTGGGCCCTTCCCGTCCTCGATCTCCGCCCGACGGACCCACTCGCGCAGAGAGGTCTCCGTCAGATCCAAGTCCTTCGCGACCTGCCAGACGCTCCGGCCGCCCTCGCGTACGAGCTTGACCGCGTCGGCCTTGAACTCATCCGTAAACTTCCGTCGCTTCCGCTTCGCCATGGCTTCCTCCCAGCGCAGTATCGCGCCAGTTGGGGTGTCCACGGAAGCGGGGGAGGCTCAAAACGACAGCGGCGATGGTAGTGGGGGTCGCGACGAAGCGACTGGAGTGGCCCGAGGTGTTCCAGCGCCGACTCTTCCCGGAACGGTTGGGGCTAGCAGAGTTCGAGCGTCGCTACTACGTCGGGTCGGTGCCGACGCCTGCGTTGGGAGATCGTCAGCGAATCCACGAGCTACGGCTGGCGTTCTGACCTCGCCTCACTTGTGGCTGTCTGCACACTTTCCGATCCACAACCTACGCGACACGACCGGTCAGGGAAGATAGGAGACGATCGTGTTCAGATCGAAGATCAGAAACGAGGTCAGGAGCAACGGACAGGTCACTCACGCGGCCACACTCCTCCAGACGCTCGGCGAGGCGACGGATCGGCTCGGCCGAGACGGAGGCGGAGGCGCCCTTCAGCTTGTGCGCTGCGGCATTGAGGGCTGGCGCGTCCTCGTCGGCCACGGCACGTTCTATGTCCTCGACCCACTCGGGCAGGAACTCTGCGAGCTTCCGAATGAGGCGATCCGCAAACGCGGGTCGACCCATGCACCGAGCGAGAAGACTCTCGTAGTCGATCGGCGCTTCGGCGTCGGAACTCGTCGCATCGGCGTGGCGAGTTGGCAGGGGGACGATTCGCCCGTCGGTGTCGGTACCGGACGCGAAGGAACCGGGAGACGTGGAGTCAACCCTCTCACTCGAGGAAGGTTCGCCCGCCCGTACCGCGACAGGATCTGACGATGCCACCGCGGACGGGTCATCGGCCCGACCCAACGGGTGAGCCGCGCTCTTGGCCGGAGTGGACTTCAGGGCCCAGGTCTCGACGGCGCGGGCCAGGTCCTGTGGGTCGATCGGTTTCGTGATGAAGTCGTCCATTCCTGCATCGAGGCAGGCCTCGCGATTTCCCTTCATCGCGTGGGCGGTGAGCGCAACAACGGGCCGGCGTACCGTACCCACCGTCGTCTCCTGCTCCCATGCGCGGATCCGCCGCGTCGCTTCCCAACCGTCCATCACCGGCATTTGACAGTCCATGAGAATGAGCGCGAAGTCGTGCTCGCGGACGAGCTCGATCGCTTCCTCTCCGTTGTGCGCGAAGATGGCGCGGCAATCGAGGTCCGCCAGCATCTCCCCGATGACAGTCCGGTTGATCTCCGTGTCCTCGGCAACGAGGACGACGTGTTTCTCGCCGGCCGCGGTCTCGCGTCGCGGTGTCACCGGCTTCTTCGGCGTCGACAGACGTTTCACCCGCCCGCCGGAAACCGCAACGAGCACCGAGTCCCGGAGTTCGGACTTTCGGATTGGCTTGGGCACGGAGGCCGCAAACAGCTCGACCTCGGCTTCGCTCTCTCCCTCGGGAATCGAGGCAAAGCCGTTCAGGTGGATGAGCGCAACGCCGTCCAGGAGTCGATCCTCACGAATGAGATTGGCGAGCGACAAGCCGTCGAGGCCCGGCATGCTCCAGTCGAGGAGGGCCACGGAGTGTGGTGCTCCCGCCGCAGCCGCGTCCCGCAGGATCTCGAGTCCGTGCATCGCATCGTAGGCCTCATCGACCGACGCGCCCCAGGAAGTGAGGTACTCGACCAACACCGACCGTGTCACGTCGCAGTCGTCCACGACGAGGATCCTTGCGTCCTTCAGACTCGCGTCGTCCACCTTCTCGCCGACGACCGAGCGGTGCGAAGTGCCGAGCTTCACCGTGAGGCGGAAGTCGGAACCTGCGCCGGGGGTGCTCTCGACCGTGACACTCCCGCCCATCAGACTGGCGAGCTGTCTCGAGATCGCGAGCCCGAGACCGGTCCCCCCGAAGACCCGGGTCATCGAATTGTCGGCTTGGGAAAAGGGCTCGAAGATCGAGCGTTGATACTCGTAGGGGATTCCACAGCCGGTGTCGCTCACCTCGAAGCAGAGCGAGACCTGGGACCCGGCCGGGCCTTCCCGGTAGCAGTTGACGAAGACACGACCGTAGTCCGTGAACTTGAGGGCGTTGCCCAATAGGTTGACGAGGATCTGCCGGATCCGATTCGCGTCTCCATGGAGTTCGTTCGGAACGTTGTCATCGACACGGTAGACCAGCTCGACACCCTTGCTCTCGGCCTTCTCCGCGAAGATGCGGACAGATCCGTCGATGAGATCGTGTGCAGAGAAGTCGCTCTCCTCCAGCTCGAACCGACCGGCCTCGATCTTCGAGAAGTCCAGGGCATCGCCGATGACCGTGAGCAGTGCATCCGCGGCCGTGAGTGCGTCGATCACGTAGCGATCCTGGGCCGGCGTCAGATCCGTGCGGTGGAGAAGATGGAGCATTCCCATCACGCCCGTGAGAGGCGTCCGAATCTCGTGGCTCATGTTCGCGAGGAACTGAGACTTTGCGGCGCTCGCAGCCTGCGATGCATCGGTGTCGACGCGCGCCTGATCGAGTAGTGCCGAGATCTCCGAAACGCCGGCAACGACTCCAATCACCTTCGCCATGACAGAGACACATTCCACCTCCGCCTCACCCCAGGCGTCGAGTGCCCCCCCGACCACGAGATAACCCCACCACGAACCAGCGGTTCGGATCGGCACCGCCCGCAGTGACTCCATACCGAGCGCACGAAGAACTTCGCGTTCACCGCCTTGCGCTGTGGACACGGAAGTCGTGACGGACCTGCCCGCCAACAGGCGTTCCGCCCAATGGAGGAGTTCCGGCCGCGTGCAGTCGAGCACCGACGCAGGAGCAACACGAGACGCAGGAGACGGGGCGGTTGGACGAACTGTTGCGGCCGACGAACTCGACTCGACTGACGGCCTCGTTGCGGCCGGCGTCACTTGGCTGTCGGTTGAGTTCGAAAGGTCCGAGTGCGCCGTCGCACAGCCCTCACTTGCCCACGCGACCACCGGTGGCACGACATCGTCGCTCGTGCGTGGATCCCGGAGCAGATAGAGGTGGGTCGCCCGAAGCCTCTCGGCCAGAGGCGTCATGGCCTCGGCAATCTCCGTTTCCCACTTCTCGGCGGAGAGAATCGCGTCCATGAAGGCCAAGAGAGTCGTGAGCGTCGCGTCCTTCCGCTCCACGCCACGTTCGAGTTCAGCGACACGTTCACGCGTCCGCGCCAACTCGTCCTTCGTCTCGTGGAACTGCTGCGCGGCCTTCCGTGTCTCGCGGTCGTGCCACAGGAACAGCCCGAGCGTGGCGAGCAGGGAGGCCGCGAGCCCGAGACCGACACGGATCTCGACCCACGGTGTGGGCCGTCCGATCGCAGTACCGCCGACGGCGGCAGCAATCGCACAGAGCAGGAGGAACACCACGATTCCCGAACGGCCGGCGGGTCCGTGCAGAGTCGTCCTCGAGGACCGTCTAGGGCCCCTTTTCCACCGGTTCACGATCGGCTGGGCCTCATCTCGTAGGCGTCTCCATCTATTGATTCCCTTCCACGTTTCGATCGTTCGGTTCGGAGGACTTCTTGAGATGGTTGTGTCGTACGCACCTACGAACGCTCCGCCCTAGGGAGGGGACGTTTTTGCCTACCCGAGCCGCGCCCCGACGACGCTCCCGCGGGGCCCGACCGATGGTGAGATCGTCGGGCCACGTGGAACGCCGCCGAGCTGTCCTCTGGGTGGCCACGTCTTCCCCGAGCAGCGCAGCCCTCCCCTGGCACCCTGTGCGAGTCCCCCGAGCGTCCGCACCGATTGGAGTCGCGGACGAGTCGACCCGACCGCCCAGTCCCGTCTGTACGGGCTCCGGATCGATCGGTTGTTCGCTCCGCAGGGAGATCACGAACTCAAGAAGCCCCTGATGCGGGCCGACACTGGATCGAACGTCGGCGGAATCGCTGGGACCGAACTCCAATGCCGCAACGGAACCGGCACGGCGCCGTGACAGGTGGCTCTCGATCGAGAGAGGGGGTCTCGAATGCGTACGTTTGGTCCATTTCAGCTTTTCGGCCTGATCGGCGGTCTGGCCTGCGGGACGGCGATCGCGTCGTCAGACGGGAACGCGACCGCGGTGGCGGATCAGCAGGCAGGTACGGCCGAGCAGGTCGGTATCTCCGAGAGCCCGACCTCACCCGTAGCGGTGGACTGGGGCCTGACCTTCGCGTCCCGCTATCTCTTCCAGGGCCAGGACCTCAGCAACGGCAAGCCTGTCGCTCAGCCGGAGCTCTCCCTCTCCTATGGCGCGATCTCGGGATCCGTCTGGATGAACCGGGACTTCGCGGAGTCGCACTTCAATGAAATCGACGGCTTCGTCGCCGTCGGGCGTGACTTCGACAAGCTCTGGGCCTCCATCGGCTACGGGTACTACGAGTATCCGAACCGCGACGGCTGGGATCCGTCCCAGGAGATCATCTTCGACTTCGCGCTCGCCACGCACGTCAGCCCGACGCTCACGGTGAACTACGATTTCGACGCGGGGAAGGGCTACTACGCCACCCTAGGTGGAAGCCAGGCACTTCCGGGACGACTCCGCGACCTCAGCGCGTACAGCAGCCTCTTCTACCAGGGCAGCTACTACGACGCATCCGGCATCCCCGCGTGGGAGCTCGGCATCTCCACGGAGCGAGAGCTCGGTGGGTTCCTGTTCTCGGGCACGGTCTCGAGGTTCACGACCTGGGACAACGGCGATTTCGAGGGTGAACTCGCCGTTCCATCGAACTGGTACTTCGGCCTGTCGATCGTGGGGAGCAACTAGGCGGAACGCTGGGTTCCGCCCGAAAGGTCCAGGAGTGCTAGAGCAACTCGCACAGAGAGAGTACCCAACGCGACCTATCATCGTCGCTACGGGGTTCTCTACCTGTCTCCTCGGTGACGAACGCACCATCAGGGAATTCGTGATCGGCGATCAGGTTCGTCAGACTCTGCAGAACGCCGGACACAACGTCCTCCTCTACCTGATCAACGACACCTACGATCCGCTCGACTACCGACAGCTTCGAGTCGGAGTGGAGAAGGATCCGGGACTGATCGAACGATACGCTCCGTTCTGCGGTATGCCGATCGCGGAGATCCCCGACCCGTTCGGATGCCACTCGAGCTACGCGGAGCATTTCGCGGATGCATGGATGTCCCGACTTCGTTCCCTCGACATCCATCCCGTGCTGATCGACTCCTATCGAGCCTACAAGAAGGGTCACTACGCGACCTACATCCAGCAGGTGCTCGAGCAGTACACGGAGATCCAGGAGTCCGTCGCCCAGAAGTTCGACGGCGAGTACACCCTGAGCCAGCTCTTCCGCGTTCAGTGTCCGACCTGCCGCCACCTCGACCAGACGGAACTCAGGTCCGTCGTCGATGGCGAGGTCACCTTCTCCTGCGAGCGATGCGACCACACGAAGTCGATTCCCGTAGGTGACGTGGAGGGCAAGCTCCATTGGAAGATCGACTGTGCGGCCCGGTGGAACCTCTACCGGATCGACGTCGAGACATTCTCCAAACCTCATTGCGGCCGACTCGGAACACTCCGCGTGGCGCGCCACCTGTCGAAAGAGTTCTTCGGCGGCGCGGCGCCCCAGGTCGCGAGTTACGGCGCGGTGAACCTGAGCCGCGACCTCTCGGGAAGGCTGCTCGACACCCTTCCGCCCAAGATCCTCAAGGCGATGTTCGCGGAGACACCCCGGCAGGACCTCGTCATCCGGCGGGACACGGTCGAGAACTTCTGCCGTCGGGAAGAGTTCCTCCCTTCCGTCAGCTACTCGAGCTGGGTCCGCCAGACCCTTCCGATCCTGGCACTCAAGGGCGATCCGGATGGACTCGGTGGTCACAAGAGCGTGCGTGTCGTACTGGGACGGGCGGAACGTGAGTCGATTCTACTCGGAAACAACTTCTCGAAACTCTTCTACAACCGTTCCTTCGGGGTCCAGTACCCGGACTTCTCCGTCCTGGGCACAGTAGACACACAGACGGTCGAGGCAGCGATCAAGGTCCTGAACTACGCGCTCGACCTGCGACGCGATTCCATGACCGATGGGGCTTCCGTCCCCGGGCTGGTCAAGGACTTCCTCCGCGACGTGTCGAGCGATCGGGCGCCCTACGTCTTCGTACGCGACTTCATGAACCACAAGGTGGGGGCGCACGTGAGCACAGCGATCGCGACCGTCCCACTTCCCTATCTCGAGATGCTTCGGGAGATCCTCGAACTTCATCTGAAGTCCGAAGGGGCCCAGTTCGACTTCGGAAAGGAGGAGCACGGTGAAGAAGATCGTGCTGCAGCTTAGCGCCTTCTGTCTCGTTGCTTTCCTGGGAGCCTGTTCGAGTGGTGACACGACCCCGGAGACGAAGGCTCAGGTCGACAACTCGCTCCAGCGTGTCCACGATGCGGGGGTCCTGAAGTGGGGCGCCGATGTCGTGGGTGGCGTCCCGTACGTCTACGAGGACCCCGATCACCCCGGCGAGTACATCGGCTTCGAAATGGACATCGCGCAGGCTATCGCCTCCCGTCTGGGCGTCGAACTCCAGCTCGTCATCAAGGCCTGGGACACGCTCATCCCGGAACTCCAGCGTGGTAGCTACGACCTCGCCATGAACGGGATCGAGAACACCGAGGACCGATCCGAGATGGTGCTCTTCAGCGCGCCGTACTTCGTCTATGCGCAGCAGATCACCGTCCGCAACGAGACCAACGACATCGGCGGACTGGACGATCTCCCGGGTAGGAAGGTCGCGACACTCTCCGGGACGGCGGCCGAGGACATCCTCCGCGCCTACGAAGGCGTCCAGGTTGTGACGAACCCCGAGATCATCTACAGCTATCGGGACCTCGAGGACGGCCGCGTCGATGCCGTCGTGCTCGACACCCCGATCGCGGCGGCCTACGGGGCCCCGAACCCCAAGCTCAAGAACGTCGGCGAATCATTCGCGGAAGGCGAGTACGTGATCGCTTTCCGTCGGGACGACGCGGCGCTCCGTGACGCGGTGGACTCTGCGCTCCATCAGATCAAATCGGACGGCACGTTCCAGCAGATCCTCGAGAAGTGGGGACTCTTCGACCAACACCAGCAGCGAATCGTCAACATCGATTCAGCATCCAACTGAACGGAGAGAACGCAATGCCGCAGACGGCGACGCGTTGCTACGAGGTCTTTGCTCCGGCCGACGGTTCGGTCCTGGTCGAGGTCCCGCTCGAGTCGAAAGGCGAGATCGCGGCGAGGCTGGCCAGGATCGAGTCGTCCAAGACGAGGGTCAATCCGGCCGACGTCCAGCCCTTCCTCGACAGGCTCAGGGTCCGCCTCGAAGCGAACCGCAACAAGCTGATCGAGATCATGCAGGCAGAGACCGGATTCATCACGCGCGACACCGAGGAGATCGTGGACTCCTCGACCGAGTTCCTCCGGGACTTCGAGACCTATGCGACGGAGCAGGTAGACCGTAGGCAGATCGTTCGGCACTCGTACTCGTCCAGCGTCGGACGGGACATGCTCGTAATCCAGCGACCCTGTCGTTGTGTCGCCGCGGTGGTACCGCAAAACGCATCGCTCACTCTCAGCATCATCATCATCGCATCGGCCCTCTATGCCGGGTCAAAGGTCATCCTGCGCCCGGCGCTCCAGTGCAGCGCTTCGGGAGCCATTCTCGCGGATCTCGTCATGGAGAGCGATCCCCCGTCGGGCTCGGTCACCTTCACGAACTGCCTGGCCAAGGACTTCCTCGAGGCGTGCTGCGAGTCCGACGCGGTGGACGTCATTCACTACATCGGGAGCAACCAGTACGCGCTCTCCGTGCTGAACAAGTCGTTCGAGGCAGGCAAGACCTGCCTTCTCGACGGGCAGGGCAACGGGCTGCTCTACGTGGACGAGACCTTCCCGCTCGCGGAGGCGGTCGAGATCATCTCCAGTGGCTCGACCCGGTACAACGGCGAGACGTGCACTTCCGTCAATGGCGTGCTCATCGCTCCGTCCGTCTACGACGAAATGAGAGCGGCGCTCACCGCGCGCTTCGAGCAGTTCATCACCGGTGACCCGAAGGACGAGCGCACAGATATCGGGCCCCTCTTCAGCGCCCGGCAGGCCCTCGAGTTCCGATCCGGCCTCCTCGACTCGGGAAACCACAAACTCCTCGTGGGCGGCGACATCGACGGCGCCTACGTGAGACCCGCCGTCGTCGTGGGCGTCGAGCACACCGACCTCATGGCGACCCAGGGCTTCTTCGGACCCGCCGTCTGGATCGCACCGTCTACCCTCGAAGAGGTGTCGACCTGGCTGTCCTCGAACCAGTTCCCACTCAGTGACACGGTCCTGAGCCGGAACCCGGCCGTCATGAGGCACTTCGCTGCGATCACCCACGCGGCCCGGATCTGCATCAACCAGGACCCGTCCATCGAATCGATGTTCGAGCCCTGGGGCGGCTACCCTCCGAGCGGTCTCAACCCGGTCTCGGTCTGGATCGACAAGTACAAGCGGACATTCCAGGTCGACGGTCGGCTCACGGACCTCACGAGCATGCGCATGAACGGCACGGATCGAGGCTGATGGCTCCGCTCAGGCGATTCAGGTCACTCTCGGTGCGGATGAAGATCATCTTCATCGTCGTAGGCCTGCTCGTCGCCTCGATGTCCGCAACCGCAATGCTGGTTCGCGACATCGCTTCACACAACATCGTCGCCAACCAGATGCGTACGGCCGAAGTGCTCACCGCCTCGATCGTCCACGACATCAAGTACGAGTTCGACGCCGAGCGGTACGACTACGTCCAGAACATCGTCGCCAAGTACATGACCTACTACCGGATCATCAGCCACATCGGTTACTACAATCCGGAAGGGACGAACCTGGCCGACTCCGATGCCAACCGGATCGGATCGGAGAACACCGACCCGGACGTCAAGATCGCACTGGAGACCGCGACGCCCAGGCTCTACGTCTCGAACAACGACTGGCACGCCTTCGAGATCCGTTCCGTGGCCCCCGTGCTCCGCGGCTCACGGGTCGCCGGCGTCGTGACCATGGACATCTCCGTGGCGGACCTCCATGCCACTCTCTCCGCCATCATCCATCGCGTCGCGATCATCATGGCCGCCCAGGTGCTCGTCGTTTCGCTCCTGCTCTTCATCCTCCTCGACCGGGCCATCCTGCGCCGCATCACCTCGCTGCGGCACGCCACGGAGCGGATCGCATCCGGTGACTACACCGTGCAGGCGATGGATCACGGTGGCGACGAGGTCGGGGACCTCGCGCGGGCGTTCAACCAGATGGCGACAGAGGTGCTGAGAGCGAAAACGGAGATCGAGGAGCACAACCGAACCCTCGAGGATCGCGTCGCCGACGCGACGAGCGAACTCCAGAAGACGTACGACGACCTCAAGAACACGCAGGGACAGCTCGTCCTCAACGAGAAGATGGCCTCGCTCGGTGTGCTCATCGCCGGAATCGCCCACGAGATCAACACGCCGGTCGGTGCGATCCTCAACGTCTCGCGGCAGATGGAGTCGAGGATCCGGTCGATGCCGGAGATCCTGAGACAGTTCCGTCGTGACTCGACCTGCCCGGACGACCGGATCGTCGCCTGTCTCGAAGAGATCCGGAGGAACTGCATGGCCCCGCGCTCCGTCACCGCCTACCGCGAAACGCGGGTGCTCGAGCAGATGCTGCAGAATGCGGGCGTGTCGAGGTATCGGGAGCTCGCGAGCCAGCTCATGAAACTGAACATGGGTTCGGTCGAGAAGGCGAGGGCCTACCTCGACTGTCTCACCGACCCCAAGTTCTTCCGTGTGGCCGAGTCGTTCGCGAGCATCGCGCAGGCGGCTTCGATCGCGGAAACGAGTTCGCGCAAGATCGGGGAGACGATCCGCGCGCTGCGGTACTACTCGCACGGCGATCGCGACCGGATCGAGTCGATCGACGTCAACGAGTCGATCCATACGGGTCTCGTGCTCCTCCGTAACGCGCTCAAGCACACCGTCACCTTGGAGACCGATCTCGCCGACGACCTGCCGCAGATCTCGGGTACGAACGAGATCCACCAGGTCTGGACCAACCTGCTCATCAACGCGTGTGACGCGGTCGGCACCTCACGTGGAGCAGAGGACGGGAAGATCGTCGTCTCGAGCCGCCAGGTGGACGACAAGGTCCGAGTCCGCGTCGCGGACAACGGACCGGGAGTACCGGAAGACATCCAGGGCAAGATCTTCGACCCGTTCTTCACGACCAAGGACATCGGCAGTGGAACGGGTCTCGGACTCTCGATCGTGTCGGGCCTGGTCAAGAAGCACGGGGGCGAGATTCGAATCCACAGCCGTCCCGGAGAGACCGTATTCGAGGTCGACCTCCCGATCCCGAAGGGGGCCGACGAGATTGACGAGGCATCATCCGGCGGAGACGCCACTGGAACCGGCGGTGGTCCGACCGGATCCGGCGGGGCGCCGCCCAGGACCGGAACGGACGCATGACGAGTTCGATGAGCGAAACGTCGACGACATCTGGCCGCAGGTGGGAGTCGCTGAGTTGGAGAACGGAACGATGACCTCCCCGGTCGAGTACTACGTAGTCTGCGTAGATGACGACGAGGAGTTCCTCCGCTCCCTCGAGTTCTTCCTGCCGGACCGGATCAACGACGGTGCCGATGGCGCGTTGTGGTGCCGATTCATCTTCCTGACCGATCCGTCGGAAGCGCTCGAGGTCCTTCGCGAACTGGAGGCCGACGGCGAGACCCTCGCCCTCATCCTCTCCGACCAGAAGATGCCCCGCATGACCGGAACCGTGCTGCTGGACAAGGCGCGGGAGATCTACGCAGGGTGTGTCCGCGTGCTCCTCACCGGACACGCGGGCATCGAGTCAGCCGTCCTCGCCATCAACGGGGGAACGATCGACGCCTACCTGACGAAGCCGATCGAATCCGAAGAGACCTTCACGAAGTGTGTACGGGATCTCGTGTTCGAGTTCCATGCCCACCAGACACGGAACGCGAACGGAGAAGAGCCCCGGACGGTCCGTTCCGGCGTTGGCACCGGACCTGAGCTCGTCGCCCTGGAGCCGGACCTCCGTCCGGAGAATCTCTACGAGACGCTCCAGCAGACGGTCGATCAGGCACGTGCGGCCTCCAATCGTGCGATCACCTTCCAGTGCGACCTGTCCGTGGACGATGCATGGGCGCTCGTACGATTGGCGGACGTACGCAGGGTGATCGAGACCTTCCTCGACAACGCCACGAAGTTCTCTCGGGCCGACAAGCCGATCGAGCTGACTCTCTCGGAACAGGACGGCTGGCTCGTCGTGACGTCCCGGGACGAGGGGATCGGATTCCCGCGCGAGCTCTCGGGAGCGCTCAAGAGGCCCCGCACCCTTCCCGACTTCGACGGATCCGGAGGCACGCTCCACAGCCTCACCCGCGCGAACGACCTCGCCCACGCCTCGGGTGGGAGAATCGAGGCGTGGAGCGAAGGCATCGGATGCGGCGCCACATTTACGCTGTTCCTCCCTTCCGCCCGCCGCCAGGCCGCGTAGGCAGGCGACACCCGACATCCCCAAACGACCAGAGCGGAGTCGGGGCTGGACACCTGCCCCACCCAGGCTCGTATACTCGGGCGTCTCGAAAGGGGATCCCAAATGCATCGTGAACACGTCATGCTCCCGAGCGAACCGATGGGTCGCCGGGTCCATCTCTGGAAGTACGGTACCTTCGGTCTGCCTCTCCTCGTCTTTCCGTCCGCCGCCGGCATGGCGCACGAGTGGGAAGCCCACGGCATGATCGACGCCATGTCCGACTGGATCGAAGCGGCGAAGCTGAAGGTGTACTGCGTGGAGAGCAACGTCGCCGAGGCGTGGACCCGCAAGGACTCCGATCCGAACTGGCGGGTCGAACGGCACGAGGCCTACGAGAAGTTCGTTCGCGACGAACTCATCCCGTACATCCGCGAGGACTGCCGGACTCCGGACATCGCCATCGGCGCGACCGGGACGAGTATGGGCGCATTCTACGCCGCCAACTTCGCCCTCAAGGTCCCCGAGGCCATCCGCTGGGCGCTCTGCCTCAGCGGCCGCTACGACATCACGTGGATGACGGACGGCTTCAACAGCGACGGCATCTACCGGGCGAACCCGATCGCCTACGTACCCAACCTCGACGGCGAGCAGCTGGAGCGGATCCGGAAGAACACGCACCTCGTGCTCGTGTGCGGTCGCGGGAAGTGGGAGGATGGCAACATCGAGGACACCGAGCGTCTCGGTGCACTCCTCACCACGAAGGGAATCAGCAACCAGGTCGACCTCTGGGGCTACGACGTCGCGCACGAGTGGGAGTGGTGGAAGCGGCAGGTTCGCTATCACCTCGGCCCAGTCGTCGAGAACCAGTGAGTCTCTCTAGCAAAGGACGCTGCGATGACCGCCACGTTCCCCGCCCTCGTCCTCCGGAAGGACGAAGCCGGCTCGATCCGGGCAGGCTTCGAGGATCTGACGGCGAGTGACCTGCCGGATGGAGACGTGCTCGTCCGCGTGACGCATTCCAGCGTCAACTACAAGGACGGCCTCGCCGTGACCGGCAAGGGCAAGATCGCGCGGAGTCTCCCCATGATCGCCGGAATCGATCTCGCCGGCGTGGTCGAGGAATCGACCTCGGACGCCTGGAAGCCGGGCGACGGCGTTCTCGCGACCGGTTGGGGCTTGGGAGAGGAACGGTTCGGCGGATACTCGCGCTTCGCTCGGCTGGAGAGTTCCCTTCTGACGGCGATCCCGCGCGGCTGGAATCCCGCGACGGCAATGGCGCTCGGAACCGCGGGGTTCACCGCCATGCTGGCCGTCTTCGCGATCGAGGAACGCGGAATCCGCCCGAGCGATGGGCCCGTGGTCGTCACCGGCGCGAGCGGCGGGGTCGGCTCCGTCGCGGTGGCCCTCCTGGCCCACGCCGGATACGAAGTCGTGGCGGCAACGGGACGCGCGCAGAATCACGACTACCTGAGGTTCCTCGGGGCTTCCGACTTCCTCACCCGCGAGGACCTCGACCGGGATGCCAAACCGCTCGAGTCGGACAAGTGGGCCGGAGCGGTCGATACGGTCGGCGGCCGCACGCTCGCGACGCTCGCCGCACAGATGAAGCGGGCGGGCGCGATCTCCGTCTGCGGCAACGCGGGCGGGTTCGGGCTCCCGACAACCGTCTTCCCTCTCATTCTCCGGGGTGTCGCACTCCTCGGAATCGACTCGAACTACTGCCCCCCGCTACGGCGGCAGGCCGCCTGGAACCGGCTCGCGCTCGACCTCCCGGTCGACCGGATCCAGTCCTGGACCGAGACGGTCCCGTTCCGTGACGTCCCCACCGTGGCCGAACGGATCACGAGCGGGCAGGTCCGGGGGCGGATCGTCGTCGAGGTCGAGTAGCCCCGACCCCACGATCCGGGGTAGGCTCTTTCTGCATGCCGCCCTCGACGCGGGCGAAACCGGGAACTGTCCCACGCGTCCGATCGGGGGGTATCTGCCGGCATGCGGGGACGCAGCTCGGGTCGCGACGACCCGGCGCCGCGCGGACCCTGGTCCCGACTGGGAGGCTTTGTGACTCAGAAGAAGGTGCGGCTCACGGAAGACCAGTGGCGGGAGAAACTCACGCCCGAGCAGTTCGAGATCGCGCGTCGCGGCGGCACAGAGCGCGCATTCACCGGGAAGTACTACGACTGCAAGGAAACGGGGATGTACCACTGCGTCTGTTGCGACGCCCCCCTCTTCAGCTCCCAGACGAAGTACGACTCGGGATCGGGCTGGCCCAGTTTCACGTCACCCGAGAAGCCGGAGAACCTTCGTTTCGAGTTCGACGACAGCATCGCCATGCGTCGGGTCGAGGTGCGTTGCGCCGTCTGCGACGCCCACCTCGGTCACGTCTTCGACGACGGACCGACCGAGGAAGGGAAGCGGTTCTGCATCAACTCGGCCGCCCTCGATCTACGTCGGGACGGGCAGAAGTAAGACCAGTCTCTCGGCCATGTAGACGTGGACGGCCGGTGAGCGTACTGGACCGAGCAGGGCGGACGGCCGGGGAGAGCTTTGTCCCCGGCAGGGCACACGGCCGGTGAGCGCATGGGGCCGATGAGACGGGCGACCCGCGCCCGGCGTGCCGCCTGATTCCGCCTCTACCTACTCTTCCTCGCGAACCCGAAAGACCCACGCATCCGCCTCGCGGTGGACCTCGAGCCAGTGGTTCGGGAGAGCCTCGTCGGTAAGTCGGAGTTCTGTCGTGTTCGTCTTCTGGAGATAGAAGGCGACCGCGGCTGCGAGGGCAGCCTGCACTTCGTTGTCGTCCACTTCCTCGAGCTCATCCGGAACCGGCATGGTCTCGACCGCGCCACCGGTCCGACGCTGGAGTTCCGCCATCACCATCCCGTACTGCACCGCGTCCCGAGGTTGGAACGGCCGAAGATCGTCCAGATCGCTCTCGAGCTGCAGGAGCTCGGAGTCGGTCATGGATAGGAGGTCGATCTCGAATCTGACGCGGTCGAAGGTGGCCATGGTGTCCTGCCTCCTCTGCAGAGCGCGGAGCGCGTTCGTCCGATGGGATGTGATGTCACGTCGGGTCCGCTCGAGGGGCAACCTTCCCTGTGGCCCCTGCATATGTGTCTACCAGATCGGCTCTTGGTGCAAGTGATGAATATTTGGCAGGACGTCGGTCCGTGCCTCACGAAGCCTCACGCATCAACTAGTCGGCGATTCTGAACGACTTGGCGCGTTCGCACGGAACGATCGTACTGAGAGATTTTGTCGCGAGCGGAGCGTCGTGCGCCCGCTTCGCTCGGGAGTTCCGCGTGAGGACGGAACACACGCGACTCGTCAGGAGTCCTCCGATGGCTTTCCAACCAACCGGTCGATCATGGTCTTGCTTCCCTGAAGGGCCACGCGGTTCATGTAGAGCTGAACGCCGCGCAGGCCGCCGAGCTCCTCTCCCCCGCCCGCGCGACCAGGGCCTCCGTGCTTGGAGAGCGGCAAGACGAGTCCGGATCCCGGGGCCTGCTCGGCCATCTTCTTCGAAGCGAGGTAGAGGCGCCCGTTCCAGGCCGCGGTTGTCGGGAGGAGACTTCCGACCCAGTCTTCGTCGTCGGAGTAGACCGAGGTCACGAGGCTTCCCTGACCAAGCGCGATGATGCGGGCCGCGGTTTCGGCATCCCCGTCGTAGGGCACGAGCGTCGCGACCGGCCCGAAGATCTCCCGACTGTGGACGGCCGGAACCTGCTCCGCGGACGACACCGCGAGCAGCGTGGCGTCGACGTAGTAGCCCTTCCCTTCCGGAGCGCCGCGCCCGTCCACGCGTGCCGCCCCGCCCCGAACGACTTCGGCGCCCGACGCTGCCATGAGCGCGATCCCTTCGAGGGTGTCCGCGAGTTGATCCGCGGTCGTGAGCGGTCCCATCGTGACGGACTCGTCACGAGGGTTCCCGACGACGACGTCCCCCAGCCGGGAAGCGAGTTCGTCCCGGATCTCTTCCATGCGGCCCTCGGGCACGAGGATGCGCCGAACCGCCGTGCATTTCTGGCCCGACTTCTGCGTCATCTCCCTCACGACCTCGCGGAAGAAGAGCGAGTAGACGTCGGATCCGGCGACGACGTCGGGCGCGAGAACGGCGGCGTTGAGGCTGTCCGCCTCGATGTTGACCCGCACCCCTTCGGCGAGGATCCGCTCATGGCTCTTGAGCTCGAGCCCCGTCGCCGCGGAACCGGTGAATGCGAGCACGTCCTGCGGACCGAGGTGAGACAGGAGATCGCCTGCGGAGCCCGCGATGAACGAGAGCGTTCCGGCGGGGACGATCCCGGCGTCGACGAGGATCCGAACGCAGCGCTCCGTTACCCACGCCGTGCTCGTCGCGGGCTTGATGAGGACGGGCATTCCGGCGAGGAACGCGCAGGCGAGCTTCTCCGCGAACCCCCAGGCCGGGAAGTTGAACGCGTCGATCAGGACGGCGACGCCGTGGCGCGGCACGAAGACGTGCTGCCCATAGAAACGGGCCGACCGCCCGAGCGCGTCGCCGGCACCATCGTGGAGGAAGCGGGCGTCGCCCAGTCCCTTCGCGAGGTGGGCGTAGAACGCGAGCGTCCCGGTCGCCCCGTCGATGTCGAACTTCGCGTCCCGCCGGGTGACACCGGTGGACTCGACGGAGAGGTCGAGCAGCTCCTCACGGACCTCGACGAGCGCCTTCGACATGGCGGAGAGGATCGCCCCCCGCTCGGCGAGCCCGAGCCCACGGAGTGCGGGACCTCCCACGTCACGGGCGAACCTGCAGGCGGCGTTCATGTCCGCGCCCTCACTCGACGCCTGGGCGATCTCCGCTTCCGTCGATGGATCGAGGAGAGGCCGGAACCCGGAGGATGCGCGGTACCAGGATCCGGAGATGTAGCTTTCGAGCGTGACCATGGGACGAAACCTCCTTGCACTGACCGGCCGTTGCGCCACGCGCGGCCGGATCGACGGAATGGCGCGAGACTAGCGAAGCGCCGAGGGGAACGGAAGGAGGGAGGGATCTGGTATATTTCCGAAGCCGCGAGGGAGACGACTCTTGACCGCTGCCGGATCTCACCACGAATCGGCTTTCGAGCGAAGGAAAGCAAAGCTCCACTGGCGCCGACTCCTTTGGATCGGTGCAGTGATCCTGTGCCTGGCACTTCGGGCAGGCCCGGCGCTGACCGAGTCCCCGGTCGGGGCCACGCAACCGCACCCCAACCTGCTGTTCATCGTCGTCGACACTCTCCGCAAGGATCACCTCGGGTGCTACGGCTACGACCGCCCGACCTCGCCGGTCATCGATGAACTCGCCAGCACGGGTATCCGATTCGAGACCGCGTACTCCGTCGCGCCCTGGACGCTTCCGGCGGGAGCGACCCTTCTCTCGGGGCTCTACCCGAGCAGCCACACCGCGATCGAGTCGGACCGGATCCTCCCTCTGGCGGTGGAGACGCTGGCGGAGCGCCTGAAGGCAAACGGCTACCAGACGGGATCCTTCGTCTCCCACATTTACATGGCGAAGAACTACGAGATGTTCCAGGGCGTCGACAAGTTCAAGGTCCGCTATGGCCGGAGCACGAGATACGTCTCGACGGAGAACGTGGTCACGGACGCGCTCGACTACATCAAGCGCGTGTCGCCGTCCTCCGCACCGTTCTTCACGCTCGTCCACCTCTTCGATCCGCACTACGAATACGTCCGCCATGAAGAGTTCGGTTTCGCTCCCGAGTCGGCGGGAAGACTCTCCGGCGAGATCTCGATCGACGATCTCGAAGCGAAGCAGGAGTCATTGACACCGGAGGAGATTGCGCTCGCGGAGGCGATCTACGACGAGGAGATCGCGTTTACCGACGCCGGCATCGGTCGTCTGCTCGAGGGACTCGACGAACTCGGCGTCGGCGACGAGACGCTGGTCGTGTTCGTCGCGGACCACGGAGAGGAGTTCCTCGACCACGGCCGTCTCGGCCATGCCCACACGCTCTACGACGAACTCCTGCGCGTCCCGCTCATCATCCGACTGCCCGGAGGCGAGCATGGTGGCCAGGTCATCGCCGAGCCGACCTCGACGATCCACGTCTACCCAACCATCCTCGATCTCCTCGGCCTGGAACCGTCGGACGGCGTACAGGGACAGTCGTGGGCCGGACGGATCCGCGGGGAGTCGAACGACGCATCGCGTCCCGCCGACGAGGCCGCGGAACCGAGTTCCTGGAATCGGACCCAGGGCCCTACCGACCGGGGACTGACGGCCCCGCTCTTCGGAGCGGCGTTCGCCGAAGTCGACTCGGAGCTCATGTCGGCCCACCTTCGCACCTTGAGGCGAGGCGACCTCAAGCTCATCCTCGACCTCGACACAGGCAGGACGATGCTCTTCGACCTCGCGACCGATCCCGGCGAGACTCATGACCTGGCGGCCGAACGGCCCGATGACGTGGTGACCCTGAGGGAGGAGCTCAAGGCGATGGTCTCCCTTTCGCGATCCCGGGAGACCGAAGCCGGAGCGGCGGTCCTCACACAAGAGGAACGCGACCTCCTGAGGAGCCTCGGCTACACGAACTGAGCCCGCCTCCGCCCTTTGCCCGGGTGATAGACTGCGCTCCCTATGTCGCTCGAAACGCGCCGCATCTTCCAGACCTGGTGGCCCCTCGCGTTCAGCTGGCTCCTGATGGGGTTCGAGCTGCCCGCGGTCAGCGCCGTCATGGCCAGGCTCGCCGAGCCGCAGATCAGTCTCGCGGCTTACGGTGGAGTCGTCTTTCCGCTCGCCCTCATCATCGAGGCCCCCGTCATCATGCTGCTCGCGGCATCCACCGCACTCTGCCGGGACTGGCCGTCCTATCTCGTCGTCCGTCGTTACATGTGGGGTGCGGCGCTCGTTCTCACCGTCGTGCATGCACTGATCGCGTTCACTCCGCTCTTCGGCCTCGTCGTCGGCGGCATCATCGGAGCGCCGGCGGAGATCCAACCGGCGGCCCGTCTCGGACTCGGCATCATGACCCCATGGACCGGCGCGATCGCGTACCGGAGGTTCCAGCAGGGCGTCCTCATCCGGTTCGGCCGCTCCCGCGCGGTCGGCGCCGGCACTCTCGTACGGCTCGCCGGCCTCGCCAGCGTCCTCACCTTCGGCGGCCTCTTCTGGGACGTTCCCGGCATCGTCGTCGGCACCAGCGCCGTCGCTCTCGGCGTCTCCGCGGAAGCCATCGTCGCGGGACTCTGGGTCCGGCCCGTTCTGAGGGGACCACTCCGACAGGCGAAGCCGGTCACACCCGCGCTGACGTTCCGCGCTTTCCTCTCCTTCTACGTACCGCTCGCACTCACCTCGCTGATCGGGCTCATCGCCCTGCCGATGGGGAGTGCAGGCATGAGCCGGATGCCGAGAGCGCTCGATTCGCTCGCCACCTGGCCGGTGCTCAACGGATTCACGTTCCTCTTCCGTGGCGTGGGGATGGCGTTCAACGAGGTCGTAGTCGCCACACTCGACGCACCCGACGCGATCCACGCACTGCGCCGTTTCGCTCGGGGCGCGGCCGTGATCGGCACCAGCCTCTACTTCGTCATCTGTGCGACGCCGCTTCTCGTCCTCTGGCTCGGGACGGTGTCCGCCCTGCCGCTGCCTCTTGTGGAGCTGGGACGCGGCGCCGCCTGGATCTTCCTGCTCATGCCCGCACACGGCTTCTTCCAGAGCTTCTACCAGGGCATCCTCGTCGACTCGCGGAAGACACGCGCGATCACGGAAGCGATCGCGGTCTATCTCACCGTTTCGGCCGTAGTTCTTGGAGCCGGGATCGTCTGGGGACGGACCCCGGGGCTCTACTTCGGACTGACCAGCGTGTTTCTAGGCGCGATGGGGCAGCTCGGCTGGCTGCGGTTCCGCGTCGCGAAGGAGCTGCGGCGGCGGGAGGCCGCGGCGGCCACACTCTCCGAGAACAGCTGACTCGGGCCACCCGGAGTCGCTATTCTCATTTCTGGCCGTATACATCGATGCCTATCCCACTCGAGGAGGTCCCCATGCACTCCGGCTCCCGTCCACTCGCCTTTCTGGCCTCCCTCTCCATCCTGGCGCTCGCGGCCACGGTTCCGTCGGCACCGTCGGCAATTGCCGCCCCGCACGGAGCCGATCTCGTCGACTTCTCTCGGCTCCAGCTCGACGATCCGGACGGCAACACACCTCCGCCGCTCCAGACGGTCGTCGACCTGAGCCTGGCTCCGCTCTCCCCGGAGATGTTCCACGTCGACCTCACGAACGGTTCCTCCGGGCGTGGATCGATCGCGCCTCTCTTCATCGAAGCAGGCATGGATCCGGAAGGCGACGATGTCGCGGGCACCGTGTTCTCGCCGGACGGTTCGAAGGTGCTGATCGCGGAGCGAGGATCCAAGAACGTGATGGTGTGGAACGCGGACGGTACGTTCGACCAGGCCATCGCAGTGAGCGGCACGCCCAGTTCGATCGCGATCACGCCCGACGGTGCCTACGCACTCGTCACCGATCTCTTCGAGGACGCGGTCTCGATTCTCGATCTCGGCACCGGCAGTGAGACGACCGTCATACCGGTCGGGGACCAGCCGAGCTTCGTCGCCGTGAACCCGAGCGGAACTCTGGCCGCCGTCGCGAACGGAGTGGACGCCTCCGTCTCGATCCTGTCGCTCCCGAGCGGAACCGTCGAGCGGACGATCGCGGGCGTGAACTTCCAGGGCCAGTTCTCGTTCAACTTCGAGAGTGGGGCGGTCGGGTTCCGGACGTACGGATTCGAGTTCGTGAGCGACTCCATCCTCGCGCACGTCGACTTCGCCGCGCAGGCATTCCTCTTCATCGACGCGACGAACGGGAGCATCAACTCACTCCCGCTCGCCGCCTCGCCCACCCGGATGGGGATCTCCGCGGACAAGAGCACCATCGTCGTCGCCCACACCAGTTCGACCCGTCTCCTCACCGTCCTGGATGCGG